>NZ_JHVH01000001.1 GCF_000620045.1 Halomonas halodenitrificans DSM 735
CCCCCACTGTCACGCTAGTTGGAGTATCAGCGGCTGTTAGACTCTGAACCATATGGGGCGTGATGAGGTTCCGATGAAGTACTCCGACGAGCGCCGAGAAGCCATCCTCAAGAAGCTGCTCCCGCCGCACAACCGCACGGTGGCGGAAGTGGCCCAGGAAGAAGGCATCTCCGCCGCGACACTGTACAACTGGCGCAAGAAGGCTCGTCAAGCAGGCCGTTTGCTACCTGACCAGAGCGATGATCCCGAAGGCTGGAGCTCGCAGGACAAGTTCCACGCCGTTCTGGAGACAGCGGCCCTCAGCGAGGCTGAACGTGCTGAATACTGCCGGCAGCGTGGCCTCTATCCCGAGCAGATCCAGCGCTGGCGTGCGAGCTGTGAAGGTGCCAACGACCGAAGCGATGCCGCCACCAAGCAGCAGAGTGAAGCCCGCAAGGCGGAGCGCCAGGAGAACAAGGAGCTCAAGCGTGAGCTCCGCCGCAAGGAAGCCGCGCTGGCGGAAACCGCTGCACTACTGACATTGCGAAAAAAGGCCCGAGCGATCTGGGGGGACGAGGACGAATGATCAGCACTTCAGATCGCCAGGATGCCATACAGCTGATCGATGAGGCCCGCGCCGAAGGAGCCCGCCTGCAAGCCGCGTGTGCAGAGCTTGGCATCGGCACCAACACATATCGCCGCTGGGTGCGGGGCGATCAGGATCGCCGGCCTCAAGCGGTGCGGCCTGTCCCGCGTCATGCCCTATCGCCGGAGGAGCGTCAGCAGGTGCTGGAGATTTGCCATCGTCCTGAGTTCGCCAGCCTGCCGCCTGGGCAGATCGTGCCGCGGCTGCTGGACGAAGAAGGCCGCTACGTGGCGTCAGAGTCCAGCTACTACCGCATCCTCCGGGAGCATGGTGAGCAGCACCACCGTGGCCGCGCTCGCGCTCCACGTCCCAAGGGCGACCCCCAGCGACGCCGGGTGACACGCCCCAATACCTGTTGGAGCTGGGACGTGACCTACTTACCAACCCGTGTACGTGGGCAGTTCTACTACCTGTACATGATCGTCGATATCTACAGCCGCAAGATCGTCGATGCCGAGGTCTTCGACCAGGAATCCATGGCCAACAGCAGCGAGGTAATCCAGCGTGCCGTGCTGCGCGAAGGCTGCATCAACCAGCCACTGGTATTACACGCCGATAATGGCTCCGCCATGAAAGGCTCGACGCTTCAGGCGACGTTGCAGCGGTTAAATATCACTCCGTCGTACAGCCGCCCTCGGGTCTCCAATGACAACGCCTTCTCGGAGTCGCTGTTCAGGACCTGCAAGTACCGGCCCGACTACCCGATGGACGGCTACGAGAGCCTGTCAGCGGCGCAGCAGTGGGTGACGCGCTTCGTGCAGTGGTACAACCACGAACACCGCCACAGCGCCATACGGTTCGTCACCCCGGGGGAGCGGCATGCCGGCCTGGATAACGAGGTGCTGGCAAGGCGAGACGCCATCTATGCCGAGGCGAAACGGCAACATCCCGGGCGGTGGAGTAGTGCCACCCGCAACTGGACGCCGCGCCGGACGGTCTGGCTGAACCCCGATCAGGAAGACCCGCTGGTTCAACGCGATCAGCGGTTAGAAGCCGCCTGATTCCAGGTTCCAACAAGCTTGACAGTCATCGATTGATATCCTCGAAGGCGACTACCCGATCATCCTCGAAGACGATCTCGGCGGGAATCTCGCGATTGATGATCTTGCAGAACAGGCACTCCATCACTCGGACCTCCTTCTCGACGGGTTGATCGCGCTCAGCGCATGCGGCGCTGAGCCAGCAGGTGACGCACCAGGGGCCCCAGGATCAGTTCCATGGCCAGGGAAACTCGCGCCCCGGGTACCACCAGGGTGTGGGGGCGGCTCATGAAGGCATCGGGAATCATCGCCAGCAGATAGGGAAAATCCACCGTCGCCGGTTCGCGGAAGCGAATCACCGCGAAGGACTCGGCATCTGAGGGGATATCCTGCACCTCGAAGGGGTTGGAAGTATCCACCGTGGGCACCCGCTGGAAGTTGATATGGGTACGCGAGAACTGGGGCTGGATATAGCGCACATAGTCGTTCATGCGCGCCAGGATGGTGTCGATCACCGCCTCCTGGGAGTAGCCACGCAGCCTGGTGTCACGGTCAATCTTCTGGATCCACTCCAGGTTCATGGTCGGTGCCACCCCCACCAGCAGGTCGACATGACGCGCAATATCGTTCTCGGGGGTGACCAGGCCACCATGCAGCCCCTCGTAAAACAACAGGTCGGTGCCGGCGGGCAGCGATTCCCACTCGGTGAAGGTGCCGATCCGGTAGCCGGCCTCGATCATCTGCTTGTCTTCGGCATGAATGTAGTGGCGATAGGTGCCGTTGCCACCATCGCCATATTCCTGGAACAGCGTCTCGAGCTCCTCGAGCAGGTTGGCCTCCACGGCGAAATGGGAAAGCTCGCCCTTGTCGGGCGCCTCGCGGAAGGCAAGCGCCAGCTCCTCGCGGGTATAGCGGTGGAAGGCATCGCCGTCGACGAAGGCGGCATGCACGTCCTCTCGGGAGAACATGCGCTCGAAGGTACGCCTGACCGTGGTGGTACCGGCCCCCGAGGAGCCGGTCACGGCAATGATGGGATATTCACGGGACATCAGGCCCCTCCCGCCCCGGCAATGGCGAAGGCCACGCCCTCGGGCACCGCCACCGGACGACCCGTCTCGGGGTCCAGCAGCAGCAGGTTGAGCCGTGCCGTGGCCACCGGCCGCCCGCCCTCGGCGTGGCACACTCGCTGGAAGACGGTAAGCGCCTTGCCACGCGGGGCGGGAATCGCCGTTTCCACCACCAGGGCATCGGGCCAGCGCGCCTCGGACTGGTACTGCACGGCGAGGTCCGCCACCACGCTGGGAAAGCCGCCCAGGTCCCATTCGCTCAGACCCAGCCCGGCCAGCGCCTGGATGCGCGCCTCATGGAGCAGCGATACCAGGGCATCATGCCCCAGGTGACGCCCATAGTTCATGTCGGTCACACGCACCGTCAGCGGCTGACGGTGGATGATGACGTTCTCGGGAAACTCGAGCCTGACGCGCTCCATGCTCGCCTCCTCTCTGTTGCTCTTGTTATAGATTGAATCCGTTATAGGTCGACCCCGGGGCTCAGCGCTCGCCCCGCTCCCGGGCGATGGCCCGATGGGCGATATCACGGCGGCAGAAGGCGCCCTCCCAGCGGATGGCATCGACCCCGTGATAAACATTGGTGGCGGCCGCGGAGACCCCCTCACCCAGGGCAGTAACGCAGAGCACGCGTCCGCCGGCAGTCACCAGGCGGCCATCCCGGTCGGCGGTGCCGGCATGGAACACCTTGCCGCCGGCGGCCTCGGCGGCCTCGATCCCCTCGATGGCATCGCCCTTGCGATAGTCGCCCGGATAGCCGCCGGCGGCGAGTACCACGCCTACCGCGGCCCGCGCGTCCCATTCACAGGCCATGCCGGCCAGCTCGCCCCGTGCACCGGCCAGGCACAGCTCGGCCAGGTCGGAGCGCAGGCGCAGCATGATCGGCTGAGTCTCGGGGTCGCCGAAGCGGCAGTTGTACTCGATGACCCGGGGGTTACCCTCGGCATCGATCATCAGGCCGGCGTAGAGAAAGCCGGTATAGGGGAGGCCCTCTTCCGCCATGCCCCGCACCGTCGGCCGAATCACCCGCTCCATGATGCGCTCGTTGACCTCGGCGGTAACGACCGGTGCCGGTGAGTAGGCTCCCATGCCGCCGGTGTTGGGGCCGCTGTCGCCTTCACCGACTCGCTTGTGGTCCTGGCTGGTGGCCATGGGCAGCACGGTCTCGCCATCCACCATGACGATGAAGCTGGCCTCCTCGCCGTCGAGGAACTCCTCGATCACCACTCGGGCACCGGCATCTCCGAAGGCATTGTCCTCGAGCATGTCGCGTACCGCCGCCTCGGCCTCCTCGAGGGTCATGGCGACGATAACGCCCTTGCCGGCGGCCAGGCCGTCGGCCTTGATCACGATGGGAGCGCCCTGCTCGCGCAGGTAATCGAGGGCCGGCGCCACGGCGGTAAAGGTGCAGTACTCGGCGGAGGGAATCGCGTGGCGTGCCAGGAAGTCCTTGGTGAAGGCCTTGGATCCCTCGAGCTGGGCGGCGCCGGCGGTGGGACCGAAGATCGCCAGCCCCGCCTCGCGGAAGCGGTCCACCACGCCGGCCACCAGCGGCGCCTCGGGGCCGACGATGGTGAGGTCCACCGCCGCATCGCGGGCGAAGACCAGCAGCCCTTCCAGGTCATCCGCGGCAATGGCGACATTGGTCAGCCCGGGCTCCCGGGCGGTGCCGGCATTACCCGGCGCCACATAGGTCATCGCCACCCTCGGCGACTGGGCGACCTTCCAGGCCAGGGCGTGTTCGCGGCCACCGCCGCCGATGATCAGCACCTTCATCCTATCCACCTTCATGCTGCTGGCCGACTATGCGGCGTGGGAAATCGAGGCGGCATTATGTCAGAAAGTCGTGGCGCCTGCGTCGACGCGCTCACGACTCGTCATCGTCGTCCTTGTTACCCTTGTTGCCGGCCCCCGTGGCCTGGCCGATGGTCTGCTGCCAGAAGCGCATGTTCTCCTCGGCCATGTCACGCATCAGGTCCATGGGGGAATGGCGCATGGCCTGCTGCCACTGATCCTGCATGCGTTGCTGCTGCTCCATCATCAGCTGGGTCCCCTGCTCCAGGTAGCGCGACAGCGGCAGGGGCTGAGCCATGTCATAGACGCGGATAAACTGGGCCAGCAGGTCGTTGGAGAACACCTGGGCATCGCCATCGGCCTGCTCCTGCTCGATGATGATCGACAGCAGGATGGTGCGGGTCAGATCCTCGCCACTCTTGGCATCCTCGACGCGGAAAGGCACCTCGTCGAGAATCAACCCACGCAAGTCCTCGAGGGTCACATAGCGGCTCTGTTCGGTATCATAGAGCCTGCGGTTGGCATACTTGCGAATCACGCGCACGGCGCTACTCCTCATTTGGCATGGGTGGGGCCACGGCCCCTGCAGGACCATTGTGCACCGCGACACACACCATGCAAGACAAAGCCGCCAACGCGAGGCCCCATGAACCTGATCCTGCTCTCCCCCGACGACATCGAGAACGACCGCCTGGCGCGTGTGCGCGACCCGCGACGGCTGCGTCACCTCTGCGACGTTCACCGCGCCGCCCCCGGGGACCGCTTCACCCTCGGCGTGGCCGGCGGGGCCATCGGCCAGGGCGAACTGCTCACCCTCGACGACCGGGAGGCCACCTTCGCCCTGATGCCATTCGACCAGAAGCCGCCGGCGCCGCTACCGGTCCATCTGGTGCTGGCGCTGCCACGCCCTCGCATGCTGGCGCGCACCCTGGAGCACGTCACCGCGCTGGGGGTCAAGGAGATCACCCTGCTGCACACCCGGCGGGTCGAGAAGAGCTACTGGATGTCGCCGGAGCTCGAGGCCCGGAAGATCCATCATCATCTGGTGCTGGGGCTGGAGCAGGCCCGCGACACCCTGATGCCCGAGGTGACCCTGGACAAGGGCTTTCGCCCCTTCGTGGAGGACCGCCTGCCCGGACTACTGAAAGAGCGGCGCGGTCTGCTGGCCCACCCGGGCATGCAGAGCGCCTGCCCGCGGGGCCTGGAGAGCCCCACCCTGTTAGCGGTGGGGCCGGAGGGTGGGTTCATTCCCTGGGAAGTGGAAAGGCTGCTCGATGCGGGCTGCGAGGGCATACACCTGGGTCAGCGCATCCTGCGCGTGGAGACCGCCGTCACCGCCCTGCTGGCGCGTCTCTTCTAGTAGCAGTCGCGCTCATCCGCCCTAGCAGCCGTTCTCTATCGGCTCTAGTCGTCGCCCTCGTCCGCGACATGCTCGACCAGCCGTGAATCATCGTCGCAGCGCGGCTCGGAGACGAAGGTCTCGCCCACGTCGAGCAGGCCCAGGTGGCCGATGGTGCGGCGCCCCAGGAGCAGCGGATAATTCATCTCCTCGCGGTTGCGCAGTCCAAACTGCTCTTCGTAGAGGGTGTCTCCCAGGCAGATCTCCATCAGCACGACCGGACGCTCATCCCGGCCACCGGCGCCGCGCACCCTGAGGTCGCGATAGAGCGGCCGTTCCAGGTGCTCGGTGAAGGTCTCGCCGTCGGCCTCATCCTCCAGCTTCAGGCGAAAGCGGACCCATTCCTCGCCCTCCTTGTCGAAGACCTCGATATCACGGGCATCCAGCGAGGAAGTCAAGGCGCCGCTATCGAGCTTGGCCTTCACCTCCACGCCCCACGGCTCGACGGTGGCCTTCTCGACCCAGCCGAAGACCTTGTCGTCGGCCTGGACGGCAGAGGCCAGCAGGGTCGTTCCCAAAAGAGCGGTCAGCAGTGGCTTGATACGCATCGTCTTCTTTCCTTTCCATGGGCGAGATTCGGGGTGAACTCAGTGGTCCAAGCGCTCCAGCAGGCGCCGGGTGGCGAAGCCATCCGGCACCTCGCCGATGGAGGCCTGGTACTCACGCAGGCCACGCCGGGTATTGGGACCCAGGATGCCATCGGGGGTTCCCACCTCGAAGCCACGCGCGTTGAGGGCATGCTGCATCTCGCGCACGTCCGCGCGTGCCAGCGGCTGCTCATCGCGGGGCCAGCCGCCGATGACTCCGTCACGACCCGCGATCTCGTCGGCCAGGTTGCCGACGGCCAGCGCGTAGCTGGTGGCGTTGTTGTAACGCAGGATGACCCGGAAGTTGGGTCCCACCAGGAAGGCCGGTCCCCTCGCCCCGGCGGGGGCGATCACCGCCGCCTCATCGAAGGCGGGCAAGGCGCCGCCACCCACCGGGCGCACACCCTGGGCCGACCAGGCGCGGGAGGAACGACGCTGGGAGAGCTCGGTCTGGGCATAATCGAATCCCTCCGGCAGGGCGACCTCGACGCCCCAGGGCTCTCCCGCACGCCAGCCGGAACGCTCCAGGTAATAGGCCGTAGAGGCCATGACATCGGGGATGCTCCCCCAGATATCGCGGCGGCCATCCCCGTCGCCGTCCCGGGCATAGGCCTCGAAGCTGGAGGGAATGAACTGGGTATGCCCCATGGCGCCCGCCCAGGATCCCAGCATCCGTCCGGGGGCGATATCTCCGGCGTCTATGATACGCAGGGCGGCGAGCAGCTCGCCCCGGGCGAAGTCGCGGCGGCGCCCGTCATGGGCCAGCGTCGCCAGTGCCTCGAGGGTCGAGAAGTCGCCGAAGTTGCCGCCGTAATTGCTCTCGATGCCCCAGATCGCCACGATCACCTCCGCCGGCACCCCGTACTGCTGCTCCATGCGGCGCGCGGTATCACGGTGCTCCGCCAGGCGAGCCCGCCCGGTGGTGACCCGCTGGGCAGAGACCGCCGAATCCAGATACTGCCAGATGGGACGCACGAACTCCGGCTGGGAGCGGTCCAGCTCGATGACCCTTGGGCGATAGCGGATATCGTCCAGGGCCCGCGAGAGAGTCGCCGACGAGATGCCAGCGGCGCGTGCCTCCTGGCGGAAGCGGGCCAGCCAGGCGGTAAAGGTCTCGGCGGCCACGGGCGCCCGGGCATCGGCGGCGGCATCGCTCGCCACCGGCTCGCTGGGGGCGACACTCGCCTCCTGGGCGGCACTGGCTTCGCGGGCCGGGCCGCTCTGACAACCGGCCAGCAGGGCCAGCGTCAGGCAGCATGTCAGGGTCATCCGTTGCATCAGTCTCTCCTTGGCGTGGGGCGAAAGGGGGGGATCATCGCGCAGATCGCCTCGCTCAGCCAGTGGCGAGCCGCGAAAGCCTTGCCATGGGGGCCGACGACGACCGGTTTGGGCATTGTGACCCTCAGCGTTCGGCGTCCTCCTCGGCGCCGTATCGCGCATTGCGCTCGCACTCTCGGCCGCTCTTCAATTCGTGGGTCAGGGGGTCGTAGTGCGGCCTGAGCTCGTCCTTGAGCGTTCTCTCCCAGAGCCTGGTCCCCACGAAATAGCCCGCCCGGCCGATCACATGGGCGGCCACGGGGGCCGTCATCATGATAAAGAGGATCACCCCGAAGGCCCGTGCCACGACCGCTACCTGGGCGAAGTGAAGCGCCACCGCCAGCATGATCAGGGTGACCCCGAAGGTGGCCGCCTTGGTGGTCGCGTGCATGCGGGTCAGCAGGTCGGGCAGGCGCACCACCCCCAGTGCCGCCAGTAGCATAAAAAGTGCTCCGACCAGTATCAGCCCTTCCTTGACGATCTCATTCATCCCTCCGCCCTCCCCGCTCCAGGAACCTCGCGAAACCGATGGAGGTCATGAAGGCCATCAGCGCCATGACAATGGCGACGTCGAGCAGACTGGCCACATCGGTAGCGATGGCCACTACCCCGATCATGCCCACCAGAATCGAGGAAAAGAGCTCAAGCGCCACCACCCGATCGGGCAGGCTCGGGCCGCGGAACAGACGCACAAAGGCCAAGCACAAGGCCAGGGACATTAGCACCAGGCTCAGCAGGATGATGGGCGTCATCGGTGACCTCCTCCGTGATTCGACATGGGTATCAGTGGAACAGCGTCAGGGCACGGCGCTCCATTTCCGCCAGGTTGCGGCGCAACTCCCGCTCATCATCCAGGAACATGGCGTGGATATAGAGCACCCGGCGATCATCGGAGACATCCAGGCTCAGGGTGCCCGGCGTCAGCGAGATCAGGTTGGCGACGAAGGCGATCTCGAACTCGCTGCGTGCCTGGAGCGGCATGGCGATCACACCGGGCGTCATGTACCAGGGGGGCGTGATGATATCGAAGGCCACCTTGAGGTTGGCCATGACCAGCTCCTTGAGAAAGAAACCCACAAAGCCAATCAGCCGCGGCAGGCGCTGGGCATAGCCCGTCAAGGCCGGCACCTGAGGCTGGATCAGTGCCAGCACCAGGTAGCCGAAGAGCAGGCCGGCAAGCAGATTGCGGCCGCTGAAGTCACCGGTCAGCACCACCCAGGCGAAGCCCAGCAGCAGATTCCAGGCCGCACCGATCATGGCACCATCTCCGTCTGAGCCCCCAGTACCGCCCGAATATAGCCCTGCGGGTCGAGCAGCTGGGCGGCCGAGGCCTCGGCCAGGGCATAAATCGGCGCCGGATAGAGGCCGATAAACAGGGTACACAGCGCCAGACCTGCCACCGGGGCGGCCATCAGCCAGAGCTCGCGCTGGCGTACCTCGGGGTAGGGGTCGACATCGCCCTCCGGCGGCACCGACTTCCAGAACACCTCGGACCAGATCTTGATCATGGAGTAGAGCGTCAGCAGGCCCACCAGCAGGGCGATGGCCGTGACCCCATAGGCCTCCGCCTCGATGCCCGCCCGGATCACGATAAACTTGGCCAGAAACCCCGACAGCGGCGGAATGCCGGCCAGCGACAGGGCGGGAATCAGGAACAGCACCGCCAGCCACGGATGGCTGCGATAGAAGCCGCCCAGCTGCTTGAGCTGATAGCTGCCACGCAGCCGGTGGATGATGCCGCTGACCAGGAACAGGTTCGTCTTCACAATGATGTGATGCATGATGTAGAAGACTCCCCCAATGACCGCCAGCGGCGTAAACAGCGCCAGGCCGAGAATCATGTAGCCTATCTGACTGACGATATGAAACGACAGGATGCGGCGAAACTCGAACTGGGCCGCCGCGCCCAGCACCCCTGTCAGCATGGTCAGTCCCGCCCCCCACAGCAGGATCTCGTGGGTATAGCCCGGACTGTGGTGGAAGATCAGGGTAAAGACGCGGAACAGCGCATAGACCCCGACCTTGGTCAGCAGCCCTGCAAACAGCGCCGACACCGCGACCGGCGGGGTATGATAGGAGGCAGGCAGCCAGAAGAATAACGGAAAGGCTCCCGCCTTGATGCCAAATGCCACCATAAACATCATCGCCAGGGCATCGACCATGCCCTGATCCTCGACCATAGCCAGGCGCCGGGCAATATCGGCCATATTCAGGGTGCCCACCATGCCGTAAAGCAGTCCCACGGCAATCAGGAAGATCACCGAGGAAAGCAGGTTAAGCGCCACATACTTGATCGCCCCCTCCATCTGCGCCTTCTCGCTGCCCAGTATCAGCAGCGCGAAGGAGGCCACCAGCATCACCTCGAACCAGACGTAGAGATTGAAGATATCACCGGTAAGGAAGGCGCCGGCCACCCCGGCCAACAGCAGATGCATCAGCGGAAAGTAGCCATAGGCCTCATGCCCCCGACCGGTGGTGGCCAGGGAGTAGACCGCCACGGAAAAGCCGATGATGCCGGTGAGCACCACCATGATGGCGCCGAGCAGATCGGCCACCAGGCTGATGCCGAAGGGCGCTGCCCAGCCGCCCATCTGCATCACCAGGATACCCTCGCGGTTCACCGAGGCGAGCAGCCATAGGGTGGTAATCAACAGCCCGGCGGTAGCGCCCACGGCGATCAGCCGCTGCATCAGGCGCGAACGCCAGAAGACCAGCGACACGGCTCCCGCCATCAGCGGGATCAGGATGGGCAGCGCGATCTCCGGGCTCACGTATCGGTATCCTTCATCTTGTCCAGATCATCGGCACGCACGATCTCCCAGGCGCGCCGCACCAGCACTACGGCGAACGACAGCACGCCGAAGGCAATAACGATGGCGGTCAATACCAGCGCCTGGGGTAGCGGGTCGGCCACCATGTTCGCGGGGGCAGAGAGCCCCTGGGGCACCAGCGGCGGCGCCCCGCGGAGCATGCCGGCGGTGGCGAAGATCAGCAGATTGGCGGCATTGGAGAGCAATATCAGCCCGACCACCAGCTTGACGATGGAGCGACGCAGCATCATGTAGATGGCGGCGGCAAACAGGATGCCGATGGTCACGGCCATCAAGGGTTCCATGTAAGCTCCTTGGTATCAGGCGTCATCGTCGGTCTCGACCAGGGCGACAATGGCGGTCAGCACCGAGCCCAGCACCACCAGATAGACGCCGATATCGAACACCAGCGGCGTGGAGGCCTCGACCTCGATGAGGGGGATGGTCCACCACTGGGCGGTAAGGAAGGGCTGTCCATGCCACCAGGCGGGCAGCGTCGAGGCCACCCCCAACAGGAGCCCCACGCCGATCAGGTCACGCGGCGAGACCTTGAGCATCGCCTCCAGGGCACGACGCCCATAGGCAAACAGATAGAGCGCAAAGGCCCCCGCCGCTACCAGGCCGGCAATAACCCCCCCACCCGGCTCGTCATGGCCGCGTAACAATAGAAACAGCGAAAACATCAGCTGCAGTGGCAGCAGCAGACGTGCCGCCACATTGAGGATCAGCGTGCCCGATCTAACCATTGTCGCCTCTCCATATCCGCGAGGCGTTCCTGGCCTCATACTCTTCGGCGTGGAAGCGCAGCATGGCATAGACCCCAATGGCCGCCAGCGCCAGCACGAACATCTCGCCGAGGGTATCCAGGGCGCGGAAGTCCACCAGGATGACATTGACGATATTATGGCCGTGGCCCAGCGGCTGGCTGTTGGCCACCATATAGTCGGAGATGCGCGGCAGGCGATCGCCGGAGAGCACCGCCAGCATCAGCAGGGTGATCAGTCCGCCGGACAACCCCGCCACGACCAGGTCGCGCAGCCGCTCGATCGGGGTGGAGAGGGTGGCGAAGCGCGGCAGCCGGAACAGCACCAGCACCAGCAGGATCACCGTCAGGGTCTCCACCAGCAGCTGGGTAATGGCGAGGTCCGGCGCGCTAAACAGCACGAAGGTCAGGGCAATGGAGTAGCCCATCACCCCCACCGCCGCTACCGCCGCCAGCCGCGAACGCATCACGCAGGCGGCGACCGCCCCGGCCACCATCAGTCCCGCCACCAGCGCCTCGTGGAGATAGAGGTCCAGCGCAAAGGTGAGATTCGGCGTCTGCCGCATCAGCAGGGCGTGGCCTACCAGGCCCAGCAGCACCAGCAGGGTCATTACCAGATAGTTGCGGATATAGCCATTCTGCAGAAAGCGGGTCTGCCACTCGGCGACACGCGTAAGCCCCCTCATCGAGGCCTCGTAGCCGGCCTCGGGCCCGCGGGCCATCAGCGGCTCGAGGCGCGCCAGCCACGAACGCAGGCGATCCCAGCGGCGAAACACCAGTGCACCGAGCACCAGGCTAGCCAGCGACAGCACAAGCGGCAGATTGAGGCCATGCCATAGCGCCAGGTGCACTTCGGCCTGTGGCGCACCAATCCCCGCCACGGTGACGCCCACCAGCGAGTCGAGCAGTCCCGGCGCCAGCCCGAACAGCAGCGATAATGCGGCCAGCAGGGCGGGACCGGCAAGCATCCCCCCCGGTGGCTCATGGGGCGTCCGGGGCGTCTCGCGCCACCCACCGAAGAAGGGGCGAATGGCGACGATGGCCGCCACCGCCAGGGTCAGAAAGGCGGCGAAGAAGGCCATCGGCAGGATCACCGCCCGATGGTGCTCTGCTGCGAGCAGCGACTCCAGCATCGACTCCTTGCCGATAAACCCCACCAGCGGCGGCAGGCCCGCCAGCGACAGTGCCGCCACCACCGTTACCAGGGCAGTGCGCGGCATCGCATGGCGCAGCCCCCCCATGGCGGTGACCTCCTTGGTGCCGGTCTCATGGTCGAGGATGCCGGCGACCATAAACAGCGCCCCCTTGTAGAGGGAGTGGCCGAGCAGAAAGACCACGAAGGCGGCGAGCGCCGTCTCGGTGCCAATACCCAGCAGCATCGTCAGGGTACCCAGCGCCATCACCGTGGAGTAGGCCAATAGCTTCTTGATATTGGTGTGCTGGATCGCCAGGAAGGCGCCGCTGGCCATGGTCAGCGCCCCCACCAGCGACAGCGTGACCACCCAGGCCTCGGTGCCCCCCAGGGCCGGGTGCAAGCGCGCCAGCAGGTAGATGCCCGCCTTGACCATGGTCGCCGAGTGCAGATAGGCCGAGACCGGCGTGGGAGCGGCCATGGCATTGGGCAACCAGAAATGGAAGGGGAACTGGGCCGACTTGGTAAAGGCACCCAGCAACACGCAGACCAGCAACGGCGCATAGAGTGCATGTGCCTTGAGCTGCTCGCCACGCTCGGTGAGCTCGGCCAGTGACCAGCTCTCCCCGGCCAGGGCCAGCATCACGAAGCCGGCGAGCAGCGCCAGCCCACCGCCCACGGTAACGAAGAGTCCCTGCTGAGCCGACTTGCGTGCCACCGGGTCAGTGTGATTGAAACCAATCAGCAGATAGGAGGTGATGCTGGTCAACTCCCAGAACACGAACAGGGCAACCAGGTTGTCGGCCAGCACCAGGCCGAGCATCGACATCATGAAGGCGGTGATCACCACCAGAAAGCGCGGCAGATCACGATGGCCGTGGAGGTATTCTCCGGAGTAGATCAACACCAGGGTACCGATCACCGTGATCAACATGGCGAACAACCAAGCCAGCCCATCGATCATAAAGGTGAGGGTGATATCGAGGCCCGGCACCCAGGCCCACTCCCGCCATAGCGTCCCGCCACCGGCGATGGTCGGCCATTGAGCCATCAACCAGGCGGCAATAGCCGCCGGCAGCAGCGCCATCACACCTGCCGTTCGCGCACCGAACCAGCGATACAACAGCGGCGCCATAGCCGCCACACAGAACCCTCCCAGCACGGCGTATTGCATCTGCCACCCTCCCGTCGGTCGACCGCACCACCTTATTCACACAGCGTGTTGAAACACAAGGCTGGCGCGCAATGGAGAACTTTACGTTAGGATAAACGGCATAACGTCGCGGTCGGGCCAGCGAGCCAGGGACGGGATGCGATCCGACGTCGCTTGCATCCTTCCTCCCAGCAGGCATCCTGCGTCCCTCCTTCTCACTTTATAATTCGCAGGATGAGCGATCGATGACACTGATGTGGATAGCCCTGCTGCCGCTGATGGGCATGCTGGTGCCGATGGTCACCGCCGGCCGCGGACGGCTTATCTGTTCCGTGGCCACGGCCGTCCTCCCGGCCCTGGCCCTGCTGCTGATGCTGGCCCAGTTGCCGACCCTCTCCGCCGGCGAGGCCCTGCGCACCTCCGCCGACTGGATCCCCAGCCTGGGGCTCGAGCTGGCCTTCCGCCTGGACGGCCTCTCGGCGCTCTTCAACCTGCTGATCCTGGGCATCGGCCTGCTGATCCTGCTCTATGCCCACTTCTATCTCTCGCCGGAGGAACCCTTCGGGCGTTTCTATGCCTATCTGATCCTGTTCATGGCTTCCATGGTCGGCATCGTGATGGCCGACAACCTGATTCTGCTGTGGCTTTACTGGGAGCTGACCAGCCTCTCGTCCTTCCTGCTGATCGGCTTCTGGTCCCATCGCAGCGATGCTCGCAAGGGGGCACGCATGGCGCTGACCGTGACCGGTGCGGGCGGCCTGGCGCTTCTCGCCGGCCTGCTGCTGCTGGGCGACATGGTGGGCAGCTACGCCATGGACGACGTGCTGGCCGGCGGCGAGATGATACTCGCCGATCCGCGTTACCCGATCATGCTGACCCTCATATTGCTCGGGGCCTTCACCAAGTCGGCCCAGTTTCCCTTTCAGTTCTGGCTGCCCCACGCCATGGCGGCGCCCACGCCGGTCTCGGCCTATCTGCACTCGGCCACCATGGTCAAGGCGGGCATCTTCCTGATGGCACGCCTGCACCCGGCCATCGCCGGCAGCGAGCTATGGTCGGCGATCGTCTCCCTGGTGGGCATGGCCACCATGCTCTACGGCGCCTGGTTTGCCCTGGTCAAGACCGACCTCAAGGGCATCCTGGCCTTCTCCACAGTCAGCCACCTGGGCCTGATCACCGTGCTGCTGGGCATCGGCAGCCCCATGGCGGTGCTGGGCGCGCTGTTCCATATCCTCAACCACGCCACCTTCAAGGCGGCGCTGTTCATGAGCGCCGGGATCATCGACCACGAGACCGGCACCCGCGAGCTCGGCCGCCTGGGCGGCCTCAGGCGAGCCATGCCGGTGACGGCGTTGCTGACCAGCGTGGCGGGGGCCGCCATGGCCGGGGTGCCACTGCTCAACGGCTTCATCTCCAAGGAGATGTTCTTCACCGAGACCCTGGAGACGCCGGTGTTGGCCGGACTCAGCTGGATGCTTCCGGTACTCGCCGCCCTGGGCGGCATCCTCTCGGTGGCCTATTCGCTGCGCCTGGTCCACGCGGTATTCTTCAAGCCCGCCAAGGCAGGCCCGCCCAAGTCGCCCCATGAGCCGCCCTGGCTGATGCGTGCACCGGTGGAACTGCTGGTGACGCTTTGCGTGCTCGTGGGCCTGGCACCCGTGCTGGCCGAAGGCCTGCTGGGCCTGGCCGTGGAAGCGGTGCTGGGCGAGCCCTTCGACTTTCACCTGGCCATCTGGCATGGCCTCAACCTGCCGCTGGCGATGAGCGCCCTGGCCCTTGTCGCCGGGGTCACGGCCTACTGGCGGCATGCCGACCTCCGCCACTTCCACCGCGGCTTCAGTCCGGTGGATGCCCGCCTCGTATTCGAGGCCGCCCTGCAGCGCCTGGGCAACGGGTCAGAGCGCAGCCTGAAGCGCTTCGACGGGGGTTCCCTTCAGCGCTACATGACCTGGCTGCTGTTCGCCACCCTGGTCATGGGGGGGCTGGGACTCGCCCGCATCAGTGGCCTGACCGGTTCGCTGGGCAACCAGCCCGTCGACGGCGTCGTCCTGCTGGGCGCCGCCTTGCTGGTGTTCAGCGGCATCGCCACCGCGGTGACTCACCGCTTTCGCCTGATCTCTCTGATCATGCTCTCGGTGGTGGGTCTGGTCGTCTCGCTGACCTTCGCCCGCTTCTCGGCCCCGGACCTGGCACTGACCCAGCTCTCGGTCGAGGTGGTGACGATGATTCTGCTGATGCTGGCGCTGTTCTTCCTGCCCCAGAAGACCCCTACCGAGTCTTCCAACCGCCGCAACCTGCGCGATGTCGTGCTGGCCGGCAGCCTCGGCCTGGTGATCGCCAGCCTCAACTATGCGGTGCTGACCCGTGACAACACTCCCATCTCGGGTTTCTTCATGGAGAACAGCGTACCGGGGGGTGGCGGTCATAACGTGGTCAACGTCATTCTGGTCGACTTCCGCGGCTTCGATACCCTGGGCGAGATCACCGTGCTGGCACTCGCCGGCCTGGCGATCTTCAAGCTGCTCAACCGCCTGCGGGTCTTCATGCCCCATAGCGACGGCGAGGGACGCGTCTGGTCGCCGGATCGCTATCCGGCAATCCTGACGTCCATTTCCATGGCTCTGCTGCCACTGGCCCTGCTGGTCTCCGCCTTTATATTCCTGCGCGGCCACAACCAGCCCGGCGGCGGCTTTATCGCCGGCCTCGTCACCGCCGTGGCACTGATTCTGCTCTACATGGCTCGCGGCGTGGAGTGGAGCCAGCAGCGCCTCGACTTCCCCTATCAACCGGTCGCGGTGGCCGGGGTCGGCATCGCCACCCTCACGGGCCTGGGCAGCTGGTTGTTCGGCCATCCTTTCCTGACCTCGGCCTTCGGCCACTTCCACCTGCCGCTGGTGGGCGATTTCGAGCTGGCCACCGCCATGCTGTTCGACCTCGGGGTCTATCTCGCCGTGGTCGGCGCCACCCTGATGATCCTGGCCAACCTGGGCAAGGTCACCACCGTTCATCGCCCCAGCAAGGAGCCGAGCTCCGGGGCCGACGCTTCCCCCGAACGCCCTCGCAAGGAGACCACCTGATGGAAAGCCTCTACGCCATCACCACCGGCGTTCTGACTGCCTGTGGGCTCTACCTGATCCTGCGTTCACGAACCTTCCCCGTCGTGGTGGGCCTGACCCTGCTCTCCTATGCGGTGAACCTCTTCCTGTTCTCCATGGGAGGGCTGACCACCGACGGCGCGGCCCTGGTCAACGGCGCCAGAGACTATGCAGACCCCCTGCCCCAGGCGCTGGTGCTGACCGCCATCGTCATCGGCTTCGCCATGACCGCCTTCGTGGTGATCCTGGCAATGCGCGCGCGCAGCGAGGCGGGCAACGATCACGTCGACGGCCGCAAGCATGAAGCCGGGGAGGGTCGCCGATGAATGCTCATCTGATCGTTCTGCCGGTGGTGCTGCCACTGGTGGCGGGCATCCTGCTGCTGTTTCAGCGTCAGGGCAGTGTCCGCCTGAAACGCCTGATCGGCGTCGCTACCACCCTCGCCCTCCTGCTGGTGGGCATCGGCCTGGTGGCACGCGCCGCCGGCGGCGAGGTGATCTACTACGCCCTGGGTGACTGGCAACCACCCTTCGGCATCGTGCTGGTGCTCGACCGGCTCTCGGCGCTGATGGTGCTGCTCACCGCACTCCTGGCGCTGGGCGCCGTGGTGTTCGCCTGTGCCGGCGACGATGAACGGGGCAGCAACTTTCATGGCCTCTTCCAGTGGCAGCTGATGGGGATCAACGGTGCCTTCCTGACCGGCGACCTGTTCAACTTGTTCGTGTTCTTCGAGGTCCTGCTGCTTGCCTCCTATGCGCTGCTGCTGCACGGCGGCGGCAAGGACCGGATCATGTCCGGGGTTCACTATGTGGCGCTCAACCTGGCGGGGTCATCGCTGTTCCTGATCAGCGTCGGCATTCTCTATGGCGCCACCGGTACCCTCAACATGGCCGACATGGCCGTACGGCTGGCCGACCTGCCCGCCGAACGCGAGGGGCTGGTGGTGGCCGGCGCCCTGATGCTGCTGGTGGTATTCGGCCTCAAGGCCGCCATCCTGCCGCTCTATTTCTGGCTGCCCAGGGCCTATGCCGCGGCACCGGCGCCGGTAGCCGCGTTGTTTGCCATCATGACCAAGATAGGAATCTACGCCATCCTGCGGGTCTACTCGTTGATATTCGGCGACGGCGCCGGCCCCCTGGCCGACCTCGAACAAGGCTGGGTATGGTGGCTGTCGCTGGGCACGCTCGTGGCCGCCGCGACAGGCGTGCTGGCCGCCCGCGACCTGCGCCTGCTGGTGGCCTATCTGGTACTGGTCTCGGTGGGCACCCTGCTGGCGGGGATCGGCATCGGCACCCCTGCGGCGGTCTCCGCCCTGCTCTACTATCTGATTCATACCACCCTGATTACCGGCGGGCTCTTCCTGCTCGCCGAGATGATCGGGGCCCAGCGTGGCAAGGCCGGTACCCGCCTGGTCAAGGGGCGTCCACTGCGCCAGGGGGGCTGGCTGGCCGTGATGTTCTTCGTTGGCGCCATCGCCGTGGCCGGCATGCCACCGCTGTCGGGCGCCATCGGCAAGGCCCTGTTGATGGCCACCGCCGAGGGCGGGCAGCGCGCCTGGCTATGGCCGCTTCTGCTGCTCAGCGGCCTGGCGGCCATCATTGCGCTGTCACGGGCGGGCTCGACCCTGTTCTGGCGCAGCACCGGCGAGGCGGATGGCCAGCGCCTGCCCTATCGCCAATGGTTCGGCGTCGCCTGGCTGATCGGGGCGGCACCGCTGCTGGTGGCCCTGGCCGGCCCGCTGGTCGAGTACACCGATGCCACCGCCGAGCAGCTGGCCCACCCCGGCGTCATGACCCGGGCCCTGCTGAACAACGAGGGAGATGTCCCATGATTCAGCCGCGTTCCTGGCTGCCCACCCCCCTGCTGTCGATCCTGCTGCTGATCGTCTGGCTACTGATGGTACGCAGCCTCGCCTTCGGCCATTTCCTGCTGGGCGGTGCCCTGGCGGTGGCAATCCCCCTGGCGACCCACCGCTTCTGGGATGCCCAGCCGCATATACAGAAACCCGGGCTGCTGCTGCGCTTCACGCTGCGCCTGCTCGGCGACATCGTGATCGCCAACCTGCATGTTGCCTGGTTGATCATCAACCCCTGGCGGCGCATGCGCCCGCACTTCATCGAGTACCCACTGATGCTGGAGGACCGCTTCACCATCACCCTGCTGGCCAACACCATCAGCCTGACCCCGGGTACGGTGTCGACCAATCTGCGCCTGGATGGCAGATCGCTGCTGATTCACGCCCTCGACGTGGAGGATGATGACGCCCTGGTCACAACCATTCGAGAGCGTTACGAGCGGCCGCTGAAGGAGATTTATGAATGATTGAGGTTGCACTCTGGATCAGCCTGGCCCTGGTCGTGGCGGCCATGGCACTCAACGTCTATCGACTGACCATCGGCCCGGACATGCCCGACCGCCTGCTGGCGCTGGATACCATGTATATCAACTCCATCGCCCTGATCGTGCTGCTGGGGCTGTGGCTCGATACCAAGACCTACTTCGAGTCGGCGCTGTTGATCGCCATGCTCGGCTTCATCAGTACCGTGGCGGTGTGCAAGTACCTGCTGCGCGGCGACATCATCGAATAGGAGGCGCCATGACACTGCATGTCATTCTCGAGGGGGTCATCTCCCTGCTGCTGGTCGCCGGCGGGGCCTTCGTGTTTATCGGTTCCCTGGGCATGGCCCACCTGCGCGACTTCTACATGCGCCTGCACGGCCCCACCAAGGCCACGACCCTGGGGATCGGCTGCATGCTGGTCGCCTCGATGCTCTATTTCTGGGGCACCGAGGGCAAGCCCGATATTCAGGAAATGCTGATTACCCTGTTCCTGTTTATCACCGCGCCGGTGAGTGCCCACCTGCTGGCCAAGACGGCCCTCCACCTGCGCATAAAATACGTGGAAAAGACCGCCGGCCGACCGATCGAGCTGCGTCCCGAAGAGCTCGGCGAGAAGCCGGTACCCCACCCCGACCGCGCCCACGACTGACTCGTCGCAGGCCCGCCATGGCGGGCCTATACCCAGCCTTGCAGTTCATTGTCGATAATCGACAACAGGGCGGCGATATGGTCGTCACGCGTGTTGAGGCAGGGTACGTAGGTAAAGGTCTCGCCGCCGGCCTCGAGGAAGGCGTCACGAATCTCCTCCTGGATCTCCTCCAGGGTCTCGACGCAGTCGGCGGAGAACGCCGGAGACACCACGGCGATATGCTTCTTGCCCTGGCGGGCCAGCTCGGCGACATGCTCCACGGTAGCCGGCCCCACCCACTCCTCGGGGCCGAACTTCGACTGGAAGGCGGTCTGGATGGCATCGCCCTTCCAGCCCAGCGCTTCGCGCAGCAGGCGAGTGGTCTTCTGGCACTGGCAGTGGTAGGGATCGCCTTCCATCAAGAAGCGCTTGGGCACGCCATGGTAGGAGGCCACCAGCACCTCCGGCGGCGTCTCGGCGGCGCCGTAGGCGTCACGCACGCTGCCGGCCAGCGCCTGAATGTACTGCGGATGGTCGAAGTAGGCCGGCACGGTGCGAATCGCCGGCTGCCATTTCAGCTTCATCAGGGTTCGAAAGGCGTGATCGTTGGCCGTGGCGGTCGTCGGCGAGGCGTACTGGGGATACAGCGGGAAGAACAGGATCTTCTCGCAGCCCGCATCCTGCAGGCGGCGGAGCACGCTGTCCGTGGAGGGATTGCCGTAACGCATGGCGAAATCGACCATCACCTCGTCGCCGTGGCGCGCCGCCAGTCCATCGGCCACCCGGCGAGTCTGCTCCCGGGTGATGGTCAGCAGCGGGCTCTCGTCCTTCTCGGTGTTCCAGATCCCGCGGTAGGCCTCGCCGGACTTGAAGGGGCGACGCGAGAGAATGATCAACTGCAGCAACGGCTGCCATTTCCAGCTCGGGTAGTCCACCACCCGCTTGTCGGAGAGAAATTCACCGAGGTAGCGACGCATGGACCAGTAATCGGTGGCATCCGGGGTGCCCAGGTTGACCAACACCACCCCGACCCTGGCACGAGGAATCGACGGATGATCGTCCGGCGCATGGGCCAGGCGCCCGCTGCCGGCGGGGTCCATGCCGGGATGGGCCGAATCCTGGGGCGTGGTGGTCATGGGCGTGCTCCTTGATCGATACACAGGGTGGATAAAGATGAAGCTAGTGTATCAGGCCCCTCGCAGCGGCGGCGATCAGATTGTACTATCAATATAATTTGTACAACCTGAGGTAAGGATATGCCCCATCCTCTCATGCTCGGCGACCAGCTCGACCCGGCGCTTCACAGTCTCCGCGACCTGCCCGTCAACGCGGTGGTGCCGCACCGCTCGGCCGCAGCGTTGCGGCGATGATGGGCCGGCTGCACGTGCGCGACGCGGACGGTCGCTGGTTCGTGGGAATGGACGCCAGCCGTGCCCTCTACGCGGTGCTGGGCTATCGACGGCTGGTCTGGATGAGCACCCTGCCAGGGGTCGGCGGGCTGATGGATGCGGGGTACCGGTGGTTAGCCCGCCGTCGTCTGCGTCTGGGACGCTGGCTGGAACGGCGGGAGAAGGAGTGACGCGGGCCCTGTTCGCGAGGGCGGCTCAGAACACCAGCGGCATGCGTGAGGCCAAGGGCTCCTGATAGTGGGTTTCGCGGCCGACCACCTCATCATGGGGCACTTGCTGCACCAGGTAGGCGCGATGGATACCGGCACGCTTGAGCTCCCCGTAGACGTCTTCCAGCGAGCGGAAGAGCACCGGCTTGCCTCGACGAGTCAGCATATGGCGCTGGCCCTCGATATCTTCCAGTTCTACCTGATAGAAGCGGCTGCCGGCATGGCCGATGACGCGAATCTCGTAGTTGTCGTGATGGGCCGCGAAGGCCTTGAGATCGTGGAATTCCATGGATCCCTCCAGCGTTTATTGTGATGTCGATTCCTGGCAGCCTGCCTCACAGAGATGACAATCTGATGACGGCTGCGTCCTGGTAAGACATCAAACACCCTGAAGGGTTCCACAAGTCATTGATAATCGGAGGGATCGATGGCCTTGCCCAGGGAGTTGCGGTCCACCCACTTGCCGGCCTTGGTCTCCTTGTAGCGAAACACCACCCGGTCGCCGATGGCCACCGGCAGTTCGGCATCCTCGGTCTGGTAGCTGTAAGTCTCGCCCTCGACTACCAGCTGGTAACGGTAGAGGTCGGGCATGCCCAACCACTCCTTGAAGGGGCCTTCACGCTCCGCGGACTGGAGTTCACCGCGCGCCTCCAGTTTGGGGGTACGCTGACGATTACCGCGCCGAAATCCACCTGCCATGCTGCCTCCTGGCTATGCTCGTTGGAAGGATGCGCATTATACGGGCCCACCGTCCCGGCTCAACCCGCGGCACCAACGCCTATTGGCCGAAACCGTCGCCGTAGCTGTCCGGCGCCAGGTCCTCGAAGCGAGTGTAGCGGCCGATGAATGCCATGTGTACCGCGCCGATGGGACCGTTACGCTGCTTGCCGATGATCAGCTCGGCGAGCCCCTGGTTGTCGGGGTTATCGGGATTGTAGACCTCGTCGCGGTAGACGAAGGCGATCACGTCCGCATCCTGTTCGATGGCGCCACTCTCGCGAAGGTCCGACATCACCGGGCGCTTGTTGGGCCGCTGCTCGAGGGAGCGGTTAAGCTGGGAGAGCGCCACCACCGGGCAGCCGAATTCCTTGGCCAAGCCCTTGAGCGAGCGAGAGATCTCGGAAATTTCGCCGGTGCGGTTCTCGGAAAAGCCCGGTATCTGCATGAGCTGCAGATAATCGATCATGACCAGCCCGACATTGCCATGCTCCCGCACCAGGCGCCGAATGCGCGAGCGCATCTCATTGGGCGACAATGCCGCGGTATCATCGATAAACAGCTGCTTGTCCTTGAGCAGGTTCACCGCCGAGGTCAACCGTGGCCAGTCCTCGTCCTCCAGCTGGCCGGTACGCACCCGCGTCTGGTCGATGCGACCCAGCGAGGAGAGCATGCGCAACATCAGGGCATCGGCCGGCATCTCCATGGAGAACACCATAACCGGCTTTTCACTGGAGATAACCGCATGTTCGACCATATTCATGGCGAATGTCGTGTTGTGGACACAGACATCCTCGGCCACGAAGTTGTGGGTCCCCTCCACGGTCAAATCGTAGACCTGCCGTCGTCCCAACGGTACGACCTCGACGATCTCGTCCCAGTAGAGGTCCGAGTCGGCCAGGTTCGCCAGGTACTCATCCTCCAGTATCTCGGCAAGCTCCGCCGCTCGAGCACGGGACAGGCAGCGCTCGCTGCGGCCGGCAAGATGCAGATTGCTGCCCTCAGGCAGCGCGTACCCGGCCGCTTCGAACAGGTGGCGCCAGGAGCGCCCTCCTCTGGCCGCCTGCACATAACGATTCACCGAGCACGGCAGGCTGTCGCGATTGCTGTGACGGCGCTTGCCCGCCAGACAGGCCGTGACTTCGGCGAGCCGAGACTCCTTCCCGAAGATTCCGATCTCGTCGGCAAAGGCCTCGAGGCTGGCACGGTCGAGAACTTCCAGCTCCCAGGGCAGGCAGGAGGGGCTGGCATGGGCGTGTGCCTTCTCCCGCACCTTGGCCAGGATGCCGAAGCGTAGCAGCAGATGCTGCACCTCTCGGATCAGCTCGCGGCTGGAGGAGGCGTAGCTGACTCTGGCCTGGCCATTGGCTTGCACGAAGGCGCTGCCGTCGCAGGCGAATAGGCGGCTGAGGAAGAGTGCCAGCAACGGTTTCTCCAGCCGGAAAACGCCGGGAGGAATCCGCTTGCCGGTGGCCTTTATCCCCCAGACACCATGGGTTTCCAGGAAGCGCCGCATCGGACTGGTGGCGTTCTTCGCCGCCTGGGCGTAGTCGGGCACGTCGAGCCCGGCCGGCGACACCTCCAGCACATGGCAGAGCCGCCCGAAGGTCGCTTCGGCGGGCATGGACCGGCCATGGCACCAGGCGCTGACCGCCGCCTTGCTGACGCTGAGCGCCCCCGCCAGTGCCTCCCCGCTCATCCCGCCCCGAACCAGGGCCCCGCGAAGCGCCTTGCCGAAGGCCTGGCGCATCGAGGCCAGGGCCTGGGAGTCACGACTCACACGCAGGGTCGGTGTGCGACCGACGCTTTCCACCGGCCGACACACCAGGCCGGGGAAGGCCGCTACCGCCTCGGCAAACTCCTCGCGCAGGCGTGGGTCGGCATTGGTGAACAAGGCATTCGACTGAGTCGTGCCACCATCCCCAAGCATGTAGGCCAGCACCTTGATCTGGTGCTCGGGCAAGCGCTCTCGACCAAAGACCGGCAGGCGCCTCGGCACGGCCACACGCTCCCCCACCTCAAGGCGCTCCAGCGGCTGCCAGCCATCACCGGTCAGAAAGGGATGCGTCAGGGTCGTACAGATCTCACGACCCAGCGCGGTACGCACTCGAAACACCGGTTTCCGGCCGTCATCCACGAAGGCACTGGCCCGGGAAGGCGCCAGGCGAAACGTATCATCTAGCGTCAGCAGATCGGCCCGCTGGCGGGCCACCAGCTCATCGATGGTCACCAGCGCCCCGCTCGCCGGGTCCACCAACCGGGAGCCGGTCATGATGCACTTGCCCATGGAGGGACGTCCGGCGATGATCACCAGGTCCGAGGGCTGCAGGCCCGAGGTCATCTCGTCCAGGTCGCGAAAGCCGGTGGACAGCCCCGTCATCTCGCCCTGCATGTTGAACAGCTCGTCGATGCGATCCACCGCCTTGGCGAGCAGCTCGCTCATGCCCACCGGCCCTCCCGACTTGGGCCGTTCCTCGCTGATCTGGAACACCAGCCGCTCGGCCTCATCGACCAGCTCATCCGCCGGCCGGCCCTGGGGACTGAAGGCGCCATCGGCAATCTGGCTGGAGGCGCGAATCAGCTTGCGCAGGGTCGCCCGCTCGCGAACGATATCGGCGTAGGCACGGATGTTGCTGGCGGAAGGCGTGTTGCGGGCCAGTTCGGCGAGGGTGGCCAGGCCACCCACGGTATCCAGCTGGTCGCGCCCCTCCAGCGCCTCGGAGAGGGTCACCACGTCCAGCGGCCGCGCCGACTCGGCCAGCTCGGCCATGACGTTGAAGATCAGTCGGTGTTCGTAGCGGTAGAAGTCGTCGGCTACCAGGCGGTCGGCGACATTGTCCCAGGCCTGGTTGTCGAGCATCAGCCCGCCCAGCACCGACTGCTCCGCCTCCATGGAGTGAGGCGGCACCTTGAGGGCGGCGGTTTCCTGGTCGTGCTCGAGCATCTCTGACATGGCAATGATTCACCCTGGGCGTGGCGGGGGCATCATTCTACCTCAGACGAGCGGTGGGCCCCATGGCTCGATGACCAGGTACCAACGCAACGAGGGGCGCGAGGATCTCTCCTCGCGCCCCTCGTCGGAAGCGGCCGCCGTGACTTACTCGGCCACGACTACCACGCGCACGGTGGCGTCGACTTCGGCATGCAGGCGCAGCTGAATGTCGTACTCGCCGGTGGCACGGATCGGCCCCTCCGGCATGCGCACTTCGCTCTTGGAGACATCGATGCCGGCGGACGCGATGGCATCGGCCAGGTCCCGCGGCCCGATGGAGCCGAACAGCTTGCCCTCGTCACCGGACTTGGCCACCAGGGAAAGCTCGATCTCGTTGAGCTGGGCGGCGCGCTCTTCGGCCTCGCCCTTACGCTCGGCGGCCTGGGCCTCGAGTTCGGCACGCTGGGCCTCGAAGGCCTCGATGTTGTCCTTGGTGGCCGGCACGGCGAGGCCGTAGGGCACCAGGTAATTGCGGCCATAGCCGGGCTTGACGGTGACCTGGTCACCCAGGCCGCCCAGCTTGCCAATATTGTCGAGCAGAATGACTTCCATCTCGTAAACCTCTTGTCAGTTGCGACTGGCCAGGCGCTCGCGGATATTGGCGAAGGCGTCGATAAGGGCCAGCAACAGCACGATCAGAATCATGGGCCAGGTGGTGATCAGCAGCAGATAGAAGGCGACCAGCCACAGCCCGTTCATCCCTTTAAGTCCGATAAAACCATGCACCAGGGCGATGCCGGCGACCAGTAGCGGTATCCATAGAAGCATACCCAGGCCAGGCAGCTCCAGAACGGCACCGATTACCCCGACCACGACCAGCACGGCGAGCTCACGCGGCGTCAGACGCAGGGCGTGAAACTCCTCGCGAAAGCCCCCCGGGTTATAGAGCCCTGCCTGCCAGCTGCGCGCCAGGGCCAGACAGCCCACGGCGGCAATCAGCACGATGAGCCCGGTAACCCCGCCGATCAGCAGGCTCGCCAGCTGCTCGGTATCCACCCCCTGGCTACCCAGATCACTGAGCAGACGCTCTACCTCGGGGGATGCCTGACGCAGCTGGTCGAGCATCTCCCCGGAGCCGCCGGGCGGTAGAAAGACGCCCAGCTGGATCAGTACGGCGCCAGCCAGGGCGCCGACGATCAACGCTTCGCTCCAGCGCAGGCGAGAGCGCAGCACCACCGCCATCAGCGTGACCAGCAGTACGCTGGCCAGCGGAATGACATCTCCCTGCATCCACCACCAGCCCGAGGGCACGGCGGCGGCCACGATCACCGGCAGCGCCGATGAAAGTCCCCGACGCAGCGTGACCAGGGCCGCGATGGCGGCCCCCAGCCAGAAGAGCCAGGGTATCAGGGTAGCCACGGCGGCCCCGGCGGTAGCGTAGGGCGTGCCGCGCATCACCCAGCGGGCGATCGTCAGCATCTTGCCGCGGACTTACTGGTGGCTATCGGAATAGGGCAGCAGAGCCAGGTAGCGCGAGCGCTTGACGGCAGTCGCCAGCTGGCGCTGATAGCGGGCCTTGGTACCGGTAATGCGGCTGGGAACGATCTTGCCGGTCTCGGTGATATAGGCCTTGAGGGTGTCCAGATCCTTGTAATCGATCTGCTTCACGCCCTCGGCGGTGAAACGGCAGAACTTACGGCGACGGAAAAAGCGTGCCATGTAAAGACTCCTTCAGACGTGCGATGGGGGTGATCAGGCGGACTCGGCGCGGGGCTTGTCGTCGCGAGGCTTCTCGTCGCGGCGTGCGCGCTTCTCTTCCACCGGCTTCATCATCGGCGAGGCTTCGGTGACCGCCTCATTGCAGCGCAGCACCAGGCTGCGAATGATGGCGTCGTTGAAGCGGAAGATGTTCTCGATCTCGTCGAGAGTCTCGCCGCTGCACTCGACGTTCATCAGCACGTAGTGAGCCTTGTGGATCTTGTTGATCGGGTAGGCCAGGTGACGACGGCCCCAATCCTCCAGGCGATGCACGGTGCCGCCGTTCTCGGTAACGAGGCCGGTGTAGCGCTCGACCATGGCCGGAACCTGCTCGCTCTGATCCGGATGGACCATGAACACGATTTCATAATGACGCATGGAATCTCCTTGCGGTTTGGCAGCTTCCTCGGGAGGTCTTGGGCTCCGGGGAAGCAAGGAGGTGATAGAAAAACACGAATGCCCGCTCGATGGACGAACGGGCGCAGGTATTCTAAGGAATGCCCCCCCACCTGGCAAGGCTTGATCGTCGTGCCACCGGCATCGCCCAGGACAAGCCCTGTCGCGCCGCCTTGTCGGATGACCGAAAACCGCGGATGGCCGGCAAGCGCCGACGACGCACCGTTCGAGTCGACCCCTGGGGCATATTTGACATAATGATCAAATATCCATATTTTGATAACGCGTAGTTATGGATTGCCCCGCTTTACCCGTGGCCGATACGCCACACTCGCACTGATCCTTCAGGCGAGCGATGCCATCTTGCCTCCGCCGCTGGCCTACACGGCCCCGGCACCAGAACGAGCAAATGACGCCATCAGAAGCCCTCGTCTCTTCATCATGAGGGGCCCCACCTCGGGTAACGGACTTTCGCCCTGGAGGCGAAGCCTGGAGTCGACATCATCTCCTGACGGGCAGCGGGCATCCATGCTTTCTGCCATCTCGATGCTCGACCCGGCCTCCCCCCTCGGCAGCGCCGTGGCGAGCCTCAACCACGGAGCCATTCATGACCCAACGTGTTGCCATTATCGGCGCCGGCCCCAGCGGCCTGGCACAGCTGCGAGCCTTCCAGTCAGCCTTCGAGCAGGGGGCCGACACCGTTGAGCTGGTCTGCTACGAAAAACAAAGCGACTGGGGAGGCCAATGGAACTACACCTGGCGCACCGGCATTGATGCCAATGGCGAGCCCGTGCACAGCAGCATGTACCGCTACCTGTGGTCCAATGGCCCCAAGGAATGCCTGGAATTTGCCGACTACAGCTTCGAAGAGCACTTCGGCAAGCCGATCGCCTCCTATCCGCCCCGTGCCGTGTTGTGGGATTACATCAAGGGCCGCGTCGAGAAGGCCGGCGTACGCCAGTACATCCGCTTCAACTCCGCGGTCCGCGATGTGGCATACCGGGAAGAGGACGAAACCTTCCTGGTCACCGTGCATGACCACGACCGCGACGTGGTCGAGAGCCGGGTCTTCGATCATGTGGTGGTGGCCTCCGGCCACTTCTCCACGCCCAATGTGCCCGAGTTCGAGGGCTTCGAGGCCTTCAACGGCCGCATCCTGCATGCCCACGACTTCCGCGACGCCCTGGAGTTTCAGGGCAAGAACCTGCTGCTGGTAGGCAGCAGCTATTCCGCCGAGGATATCGGTTCACAGTGCTACAAGTATGGCGCGCGCAGCATTACCACCAGCTACCGCACCCGCCCCATGGGATTTGACTGGCCAGAGAACTGGGAAGAGAAGCCCCTGCTGCAGCGTGTCGACGGCAATACCGCCTATTTTGCCGACGGCAGCAGCAAGCAGGTGGATGCCATCATCCTGTGCACCGGCTACCTGCATCACTTTCCCTTCCTTCCCGATACCCTGCGCCTGCAGACCAATAATCGCCTGTGGCCGCTGGGGCTCTATCGTGGCGTCGCCTGGGAAGCCAATCCGAGGCTCTTCTACCTGGGCATGCAGGATCAGTGGTATACCTTCAACATGTTCGACGCCCAGGCCTGGTATGTGCGCGACCTCATCCTGGGGCGCACCGCCCTGCCCGACCGCGAGACCATGCAAGCCGACAGCCAGGCATGGCGGGCACGCGAAGAGGCCCTGGAAAGCGATGAGCAGATGATTCGGTTCCAGGGTGACTATGTGGCCAGCCTGATCGAGGCAACGGATTACCCGAGCTTCGATATCGAAGGAGTCAACCAGACCTTCCTCGAATGGGAAGCCCACAAGCACAAGGACATCATGACGTTCCGTGACAAGTCCTACCGCTCGCTGATGACCGGCACCCAGGCGCCGCGCCACCATACCCGCTGGCTGGATGCCATGGATGACTCGCTGGAATCCTTCCTCAATGCCCCCGCCAGGCATTCCGCCGCCACCGAGAACGCCGACAGCTGATCGTCAGACACCGTCAAAACCGCAGCGCCTGCCATATGGCAGGCGCTGCGGTTGCGCTTCCAGGAATGCTTAGCTCCCCGGCTTCGCCGCCCCCCGCTGGCGAACCACCTCGAAGAGGCCGACACCCGTGGCCACCGAGACATTGAGGCTGGAGACGCTGCCGGCCATGGGCAACTTGACCAGCTGGTCGCAGGCCTCCCGCGTCAGGCGGCGCATGCCCTTGCCCTCGGCCCCCATGACCAGGGCCGTGGGTCCGGTAAGATCGGCCTCGAACACCAGCGACTCCGCTTCACCGGCGGTACCCGTGACCCAGACACCCAGCGACTTGAGCCGCGCCAGGGCGCGGGCCAGGTTGGTGACTCGATAGACCGGCACGCTCTCGGCGGCGCCGCAGGCCACCTTGCGCACCGTGGCATTGAGCGGTGCGGCCTTGTCCTTGGGCACGATGACCCCATGCACCCCGGCGGCATCGGCACTGCGCAGGCAGGCGCCGAAGTTGTGCACGTCGGTGATGCCGTCGAGCACCAGCAGCAGCGGGGGCTCGGCATGGGGCCAGGCCTCGAGCCGGAACCACAATGCATTCTCGCCTTCGAACGCCAGCGGCGTAGCGAAGGCCGCGATGCCCTGATGAGCAGCCCCCTGGGCCAGACGGTCGAGCTCGTCTCGCGGACGCGACTGGATTCGGGCACCGCCACGACGGGCGGCCTCTACCAGATCGGACAGGCGCGTTCCCGCCTCGCCCTCCTGCACCCAGAGTTCGCGGGGCGTCTCCCCGCGCTCCATCAGCGCACGCACGGCATGAACGCCGAACACCGCCTCCAGGCCACCGGGCACGGCAGGCTTGCCAGCGGCAGGCCGCTGGGGTCGCTTATGCTTCATGTTTCTCGCTTCATCGCGGGGGATACGGCGGGCCCGAAGGCCCGCCCCAGAATTCAGCGCCGCGAGCGGCGCCGACGACTACTGCTTCGCTTGCGGCCATCATTTTTCTCGGACTGGGTACCCTTGCCCGACTTGTCTCCGCCATCGGAAGCACCGCCGCGGGCGCCATCGGCCTTGGGCGGCTTGCCGCCGGCACTCGCGCGCCCCTTGGCGGGGGCATCATCCACCGCTCGGCGGCGACGCGGCGTCCGCTTGGGACGCGGCTGATCGTCGGCCAGGGCGAAGTCGATCTTGCGATCATCCAGATCGACTCGCGCCACCTGGACGGTAACCCCATCGCCGAGGCGATAGCTCATGCCACTGCGCTCGCCCTTGAGACGGTGCTTCTCCGGCTCGTAGTGGTAATAGTCGGAAGGCAGTGATGTCACGTGAACCAGCCCTTCGACGAAGAACTCGTCGAGGCGCACGAAGATGCCGAACTGGGTCACCGAGGCGATGGTGCCGTCATATACCTCGCCGAGCTTGTCGGACATGAACTCGCACTTGAGCCAGTCCTCGACGTCGCGGGTGGCGTCGTCGGCGCGGCGCTCGGTCATCGAACTGTGCTCGCCGAGCTCGAGCATCTGCTCGAAGGTATAGGGGGCCCACTTGCTCGGCGGCTCGACGGGCGCCCCCTCGGCACGCAGCACGGTATTGGTCTGGCGCGGTCCACGAATCACCGAACGGATCGCACGGTGCACGATCAGGTCCGGATAACGGCGGATCGGCGAGGTGAAGTGCGCATAGGCCGGATAGGCCAGGCCGAAGTGGCCATCATTCTGGGGCGAGTAGATCGCCCGGCTCATGGAGCGCAGCATCACCGTCTGAATCACGTCGGCATCGGGGCGCCCCTTGATGGCCTCGGCCAGCTCGCGGTAGTCCTGGGGGCTCGGGTCATCGCCTCCCCCCAGCGACAGGCCCAGCTCGCTGAGAAACAGGCGCAGCTTGTCGAGACGCTCGGGCGAGGGCTGCTCGTGAATGCGATAGAGGGCCGGCAGATCATGCTTGTCGAGGAAGCGCGCCGTGGCCACGTTGGCCGCCAGCATGCATTCCTCGATGATCTTGTGGGCGTCGTTGCGCGAGCGGGGCACGATCTTCTCGATCTTGCGCTCGTCATTGAAGACGATCGCCGTCTCGGTGGTTTCGAAGTCGATGGCGCCCCGCTCCACCCGAGCCTCGCGCAGCAGTCGATAGAGAGAGTGAAGACTCTTCAGGGACGGTACCAGCTCGCGATACTCCTCGCGCAGGGCGTCCCCCTGCTCCCCCTCATCCTCGAGGATCGACGCCACCTTGTTATAGGTGAGGCGCGCATGAGACTGGAACACCGCCTCGTAGAACCGATAGCGACTGATGGCGCCGCTCTGGGAGATGTTCATCTCGCAGACCAGGGCGAGACGGTCGACCGCCGGATTGAGCGAGCAGAGCCCGTTGGAGAGCAGCTCGGGCAGCATCGGCACTACCTGCCCCGGGAAATAGACCGAGTTGCCGCGGCGTATCGCCTCCTGGTCCAGGGCGCTGCCGGGACGCACGTAGTGGGAGACGTCGGCGATGGCTACCAACAGCTTCCAGCTGCCGGACTTGGTCTTCCAGGCACAGACGGCGTCATCGAAGTCCTTGGCGCTCTCGTCGTCGATGGTCACCAGCGGCACGTCGCGCAGGTCGATGCGGCTATGCTTGTCTTCCTCGGCCACCTCGGCGGACATGCTGGCGATCTGGTCGTGGACCTCCGGCGGAAACTCGGCGGGGATCTCATAGCTACGGATGGCGATGTCGATTTCCATGCCGGGATCCATGCACTCGCCCAGCACCTCGATCACCTCGCCCACCGGCTGCACCCGGGTCTCGGGCTGCTTGACGATATGCGCCGAGACCACCTGACCATCCTTGGCCCCGCCACAGGCGCTGTGCGGGATGATCACTTCCTGGGTGATGCGCGGATTCTCGGGAATCAGTACGCCGAACTCGGGGGTGTTCTCGCGGTAGACGCCAACGATGGTCTGGGTGTTGCGTGCCAGCACCTCGGCGATGGTCGCCTCATCGCGGCCGCGACGATCGCGCCCACTGACGCGCACCAGCACGTGGTCACCGTGAAAGACGCGGCGCATCTGGCGTGGCGGCAGCACCAGGTCGGGCTTCTTGCCGTCGTCACGCAGCACGAACCCGAAACCGTCACGATGGCCAAGCACCTTGCCCTTGACCAGATCGAGCTTGTTGATCAGCGCATAGGCCCGCGCTCGGTTGCGCAGCACCTGGCCGTCGCGCTCCATGGCCGCCAGTCGGCGACGCACGGCCTCCTGCAGCTCCTCGTCCTCGAGCCCCAGCAACTGGCTCATCTTCTCATGGGTAATCGGCTTGCCGACATCCTCCAGGCGGGCTAGCAGGTACTCGCGGCTGGGGGCTGGCTTGTCATACTTGTGGGCTTCACGTTCCGCGTGCGGATCGTCGCTGAGCGTCCAGTGGGTCATGCGCGATGCATCCTTGGCAGGGTCGGAGACGACATGGGGGAGGAGGCGCTCGAGCGCCGCGGAAACGGGATATTGCCTTGGGGATTATTGATCATGCCAGCATTATAGCGCCGCAGGCGCGGCCACCCAACCTTGGCGAGCCACAGACGCCTGGAAAAAAGTTGCTTCCTCGTCACCCTACCCCTTGCAAAAAAGAACAATTCGGGTACTATACGCGTCGCTTGCCCAGATGGCGGAATTGGTAGACGCGCTAGCTTCAGGTGCTAGTGTCCTTACGGACGTGGAGGTTCAAGTCCTCTTCTGGGCACCATTGCTCTTTATACAGTTCGACTCGCTCGTGTTCGCCCAGGTGGCGGAATTGGTAGACGCGCTAGCTTCAGGTGCTAGTGTCCTTATGGACGTGGAGGTTCAAGTCCTCTCCTGGGCACCATTCCTTCGGGAAACGCGACCACGACGAGATGCATGATGCGCCCAGGTGGCGGAATTGGTAGACGCGCTAGCTTCAGGTGCTAGTATCCTTACGGATGTGGAGGTTCAAGTCCTCTCCTGGGCACCATTCATATCGCGTCATGCAGGCTGGAGCAGGCAAGATTATCGAGAAACCGCGACACTGGATCGCGGTTTTTTTGTGTCTATACAATACGCTACTCGAAGCGCCCGGGGCGGTTTGCCACCTCCTCCAGTGCCCAGCCGCGAGTACTCACCCGACCCTCGAGCACATCGGCGGCCTTTTCGGGGAGCCGGGGGAAGAAGTCGAGCCCGGTGCGCGCCTCGACCTCATCGATACTCACCAGGTAATCATCCAGCGCCTCGTCGCCGCGCACCTGCTGGGGCATCAGGAAGGCCAGGGCCAGGGGACGCTCGCCGGGAATCACGATAATCTTGTAGAAGGCCGTCGGAATTTCCACGAAGCCGACCCGATTGAGGACGTTGTCGAGAAAGCGCTCGGGAAACACGGGCCCGGTAATCACCTGCACCGCGCCGAAGCGCGGCACGAAGTGGTCCATCACCACTTCTTCCAGGCGCTGCCAGAGGCGGCGATTGAGGTCGGGTCGCTGGGGCGTCATGTTGCTCATGTAGAAGGTGTCGCGCTGAGCGTCGCGCCCGTGCACCGCGGCGATGGCGTAGTTGGGCGCCATGTGTCCGCGGTCGAAGCCGCTGCCGGCGTAGTGACCGGTACCAATGGGCCACAGGGTACGCCAGTCCTGGCGGAATCCGGGGCGCGGCCCGCTTCCGGGATCGTCCACCGCCTGGAGTCGATAGCTGACCCACAGCGGATTGACCCTCAGGTCCGACCAACCGACCAGAAACCCCTCGTTGCGTAGCACGCGGTGGAAGCCGACAAGTGAAGGCTCCTGCCACTCGGGCACTCCCATCCATACCAGGGAGTCGCGCAGCTCGCGCTCCTGGAAGTGCCATAGCCCGGCACCCACGATCACAAACAGCAGGCTGACGGCAAGACGCCGCAGCGTGCGGCCACGACGTGGAAAACGAAGGCGACTCATCCGTGAAAGACGTTCCTGTGATCAGTGAAAGACAGGGGGCACCGGCCGGGCATCCATGCCACCCGGTCCAGGACGCTACCAGCCCAGCGAGAACATGGTCTCCAGGTCGTGGCGAGAGTGTACCTGCATGGCGTTGAGCGTCTCCGTCTCACGAATACCCTCCACGGCGTTGAGGCGCCCGGTCACCAGCTCGGCCAGGCTCTCGAAGTCGCGCGTGCGGGCGATGGCGACCAGATCGTAGCGACCACAGGTGGAGTAGACCTCGCTGATTCCCTCGACGTCGGCCAGGCGCTCGGCCACCGACTTGACCTGCCCCTTGTCGGTGTTGATCAGGATCACGGCATTCTGCATCGGGTTCTCTCCGGGTGTCGCCTCACGGGCGGAGGTTGACGGCAGACAGCCACCGACGGCTGCCCGGGTTGTCCTGCCGAGTATACCAGCGCCGGGAAGCGTGAAGCATCACCCTCTTTCCTGACCTTGCGCAACGGCGCGACAAGTCGTCGCAGAGGCTCGTTCGCATACAGGCATCACCTTGACTATGATACGGAATGAATATTGCCGGCAGTCACTTGCCGGCTTCCAAGAGGTGGAGCACCACCCAGGAATAGCGGGCCAACGCCCGACCGTGACCCTCAACGAGACCCAAGGAGATTCCATGGCTAACCACAGCCGTCGTGATTTCATGCGCCACAGCCTGATGGGCATGGCCGCCCTGCCGCTGGGTGCCGGCATCCTCTCCGGCCGCGCCTTTGCCCAGGACCTGCCGCCGCTGGATCCTTCCGCCGAGCAGGCGCAGGCTCTCAACTACGTGAAAGACACCGCCGAGGCCGCCGATCATCCGGCCCATGAGGAAGGCGAGCAGTGTGATAACTGCATGTTCTTCCAGGCCGACAGTCAGGGCTGCCAGCTGTTCCCGCAGAACAGCGTCGAGCCGGCAGGCTGGTGCCAATCCTGGACCGCCCAGAACTGATATGGCCAGGCGGCGGCCGCCGCCACACCGGCCCAGACAGGACCCGCGCCACGGCGCGGGTCCTGTCGTTTTTATCCGCCGCGACAGCCGTCGACTCAGGCCCCATCGGCGGCCTGCTCATCGGATAACGGCCACTGGTAGCGCCGCACCACCCGCTCCCCCTGGACCGACTCCAGGCGCACCGGGAAGCCCCACAGCTGATGCAGGTGGCGCATCACCGGATAGACGCTGCGGGCCAGCGGGCGACGCTCATCCTGAACATGGTGCAGGGTCAGGGAGCGGTCGCCGCGAATATCCGCCGCATAGACCTGGATATTGGGCTCACGCACGGCCAGCGCATAGTGGGCCGCCAGCGCTTCGCGGATACGCTGATAACCGCGCTCGTCATGAATCGCCCCCACCTCCAGCATCTCATCCTGGTCGTCGTCGACCACCATGAAGAGCTTGAGATCGCGAATCACCCGGGGTGATAGAAACTGCTGAATGAAGGACTCATCCTTGAAGTTCTGCATGGCGAACTCCAGGGTCTCGCGCCAGTCGCTACCGGCGGTATCGGGGAACCAGCGGCGGTCCTCGTCGGTGGGAGACTCGCAGATGCGCCGCAGGTCACTGAACATGGCAAAGCCCAGTGCATAAGGGTTGATGCCATTATACAGGGGGCTGTCGAAGGCCGGCTGCTGCACCACCGCCGTATGCGACTGCAGGAACTCCAACATCAACCCCTCATCCACCGCCTCCTCCTCATAGAGCCGGTTCATCAGGGTGTAGTGCCAGAAGGTGGCCCAGCCCTCGTTCATCACCTGAGTCTGTCGCTGGGGATAGAAGTACTGTGCCAGCTTGCGCACGATGCGCACCACCTCCCTCTGCCAGGGCGCCAGCAGCGGTGCATTCTTCTCGATGAAGTAGAGCAGGTTCTCCTGGGGCTCAGGCGGATAGCGCCCTCCCGCATGCAGGCCGAGCGGGTCCTCCTCTTCGTCCACCATGTCCGGCAGCCGGTCTTCGCGATGGCGACCGGGAATGGTACGCCACAGGGTATTTACCTGGGCCTGCAGGAGCTCCTCGCGCTCCTTCTGGCGGCGCACCTCCTCTTCGGTGGAGATCGGCGAGGGGCGCTTGTAGCGATCGACGCCGTAGTTCTGCAAGGCGTGACAGGCGTCCAGCAGCTGCTCCACCGCCGCGACACCGTGACGCTCCTCACACTCGACGATATACCGCCGAGCGAACACCAGATAGTCGATGATCGAACCGGCATCGGTCCAGGTGCGGAATAGATAGTTGCCCTTGAAGAAGGAGTTGTGGCCATAACAGGCGTGCGCCATGACCAGCACCTGCATCATCAGGGTGTTCTCCTCCATCAGGTAGGCGATGCAGGGGTCGGAGTTGATCACCAGCTCGTAGGCCAGGCCCATCTGACCGCGGCGATACGCCTGCTCCACGGCCAGGAACTGCTTGCCGAATGACCAGTGGTGATAGCCCACCGGCATGCCCACGCTGGCGTAGGCATCCATCATCTGCTCCGAGGTGATCACCTCGATCTGATTGGGGTAGGTGTCGAGGCGATACTCATCCGCCAGGCGGGCAATCTCCTGCTCGAACTCGGTGAGTATCTCGAAGTTCCAGTCGGATCCGCTGGCGATAGGCTTGCGTCGGGTCATCTTGCCTCCTCGGCCGCTGACCGGCCCTCAGCCGCCGGCAGCGCGGCGCTTGAACAGCTCGCGAAACACCGGATAGATATCTCCGGCTTCGACGATCTGGCGCATGGCAAAACGCGCCGGAAACTCGGTGGCCACGGTTTCGTACTCCTCCCAGAGGGCCTGGTGGGCATGGGGGGTAATTTCCACGTAGGTGAAGTACTGCACGCGCGGCATCAGCTTTCTGATCAACAGGTCACGACAGGTCACCGAGTCGTCATCCCAGTTATCGCCGTCCGAGGCCTGGGCGACGTAGAGGTTCCACTGGCCCGGCGGGTAGCGCTCGACGATGATGTCATCCACCAGCGACAGCGCACTGGACACGATGGTGCCGCCGGTCTCACGTGAATAGAAGAACTCTTCCTCGTCCACCTCCCGGGCGGCGGTATGATGGCGAACGAAGACCAGCTCGACCTTCTCGTAGTTGCGTTCGAGAAACAGGTAAAGCAGCAGGAAGAAGCGCTTGGCGATGTCCTTGTGGGCCTGGGTCATGGAGCCGGACACGTCCATGACGCAGAACATGACGGCCTTGCTGGACGGCTGCGGCTGATTGACCAGATGGTTGTAGCGAAGGTCGTAGGTGTCGATGAAGGGCACCGCCTCGAGACGCTTCTCGAGGCGCTCTATTTCCGCCTTGAGTTCGGCGATGCGCGCCGGGTTGCGCAGCACCGGGTCCTTGCGCTCTTCGGCCTCCAGCGCGTCGCGGGCGTCGCGCAGGGCGCGACGAATCGGTGCGCGCATGGCGATGCGACGAGCATGGGCCTCGCGCATGGAGCGCACGATATTGACCCGCGCCGGCACCCCCTCCTTGGAGACCCCCGCACGCACCGGACGCACCTCGTCGAGATCCACCATCGCCTTGCGCTCCAGATGGGGCAGCTCCAGGCCATCGAAGACGAAATCGAGAAACTCCTCCCGGGAGAGGGTAAAGGCGAATTCGTCCATGCTCTCACCCTGGTTGGACGCCCCACCCTCGCCGGCGCCATCTCCCCCGCCGCCCCCACTCGGGCGCTGCAGGCGATCCCCCTCCACGAACTCCTGGTTGCCGGGGGCGATAATGCGGCGCTTGCCACCGGGGCCATGCTGGAACACCGGTTCCGAGATATCGCGGGTGGGAATCGATACCTTCTCACCACGCTCCATGTCGGTGATCGAGCGCCGATTCACGGCCTCTTCCACGGAGCGTTTGATATGGGTGCGATAGCGGTCGAGGAAGCGCTGCCGATTGACCGCGCTCTTGTGCTTGGCATTCGCCCGCCGATCGATAAAGTAGCTCATGGCAACTCTCCTGCGCACCGCGGGGGCCTTGCCGCCACGGCGCGGCATCGGGCTACTGGGACTTGCGTACCCGCAGGTACCACTCGGAGAGCAGGCGCACCTGTTTCTCGGTGTAGCCACGCTCCACCATGCGTGCCACGAAGTCCTCGTGCTTCTGCTGGTCGGCGCTGGAGGCCTTGGCGTTGAAGGAGATCACCGGCAGCAGCTCCTCGGTATTGGCGAACATCTTGTGCTCGATCACCCCGCGCAGCTTCTCGTAGGACTGCCACCCGGGGTTCATGCCATTGTTCTGGGCCCGCGCCCGCAGCACGAAGTTGACCACCTCGTGGCGGAAGTCCTTGGGGTTGGAGATACCCGCCGGCTTCTCGATCTTCTCCAGGTCCTCGTTGAGGGCCTGGCGGTCGAGGAACTCGCCGGTCTCGGGGTCACGGTACTCCTGGTCCTGGATCCAGAAGTCGGCGTAGGTCACGTAGCGATCGAAGATGTTCTGGCCGTACTCGGAGTAGGACTCGAGATAGGCGGTCTGGATCTCCTTGCCGATAAAGTCCACGTAGCGGGGCGCCAGGAACTCCTTGATGAAGCGCAGGTAGCGCTCGAAGGTCTCGCTCGGCAGCTGCTCCTGCTCCAGGCGCTGCTCCAGTACGTAGAGCAGATGCACCGGGTTGGCCGCCACCTCATGGCCGTCGAAGTTGAACACCTTGGCCAGGATCTTGAAGGCGAAGCGGGTGGAGAGCCCGTTCATGCCCTCATCGACCCCGGCGGCATCGCGATATTCCTGAATCGACTTGGCCTTGGGATCGGTATCCTTGAGGTTCTCGCCGTCGTAGACCCGCATCTTGGAATAGACGCTGGAGTTCTCCGGCTCATTGAGCCGCGAGAGCACCGAAAACTGCGCCAGCATGCGCAGCGTATCCGGAGCACAGGGCGCCTCGGCCAGCGAGGAGTGCTCCAGCAGCTTCCGATAGATGCTGATCTCCTCGGAGACCCGCAGGCAGTAGGGAATCTTGACGATATAGACCCGATCCAGGAAGGCCTCGTTATTGCGGTTGTTGCGGAAGGTCTGCCACTCGCTCTCGTTGGAGTGGGCCAGGACCACGCCCTCGAAGGGGATGGCGCCCATGCCTTCGGTGGGGTTGTAGTTGCTCTCCTGAGTGGCGGTCAGCAGCGGATGCAGCACCTTGATCGGCGCCTTGAACATCTCGACGAATTCCATCAACCCCTGGTTGGCGCGACACAGCCCACCGGAGAAGCTGTAGGCATCGGGGTCATCCTGGGAGTAAAGCTCGAGCTGGCGGATGTCCACCTTGCCGACCAGCGACGAGATGTCCTGGTTGTTCTCGTCGCCCGGCTCGGTCTTGGAGACGGCGATCTGGTTCAGCCGCGACGGGTAGAGCCTCACCACCCTGAACTGGCTGATATCACCGCCGTACTCCCTGAGCCGCTTGGCCGCCCAGGGCGACATCACGCTCTTCAGATAGCGGCGAGGGATCCGGTATTCCTCCTCCAGCAGCGCCCCGTCCTCTTCGGGCGAGAACAGCCCCAGGGGAGACTCGTAGACCGGCGAATCCTTGATGGCATAGAAGGGAACCTTCTCCATCAGCAGCTTGAGGCGCTCGGCCAGCGATGACTTGCCACCACCCACCGGCCCCAGCAGGTAGAGGATCTGCTTGCGCTCCTCCAGGCCCTGAGCGGCATGCCGGAAGTAGGCGACGATCTGCTCGATCGCCTCCTCCATGCCGTAGAACTCGGCGAAGGCCGGATAGCGGCGAATCACCTTGTTGGAGAAGATGCGTGAAAGCCGGGGATCCTTGGCCGTGTCGATGACCTCCGGCTCGCCGATCGCCTGAAGCATGCGCTCGGCGGCCGAGGCATAGGCCAGCGGCTCCTCGCGACACAGCGCCAGGTACTCCTGCAGGCTCATCTCCTCCTGCTGGACGCGAGCGAAACGGTTCTGAACGTGGTCGAAGATGCTCATCGATGCCTCCTTAAGCCCGATGGCTCGGCGCCGGCCCATGGGCGCTCGAGAACTGGGTCACTCTCAGCGTAGCCAGACGGGCCCTGGTTCAGCGGATATCGAGTCAACGCTTCACCTACACCTGTAGACGCGATGAGAGCAGGAGGGTTCGATGTTTCAATGCCGGACCACTCGACGCCACGGGCCTGCCCCTTCGCAGGCGGCAGGCCCGTGGCGGAACCGGCGAGCGGCGATTATAGCGCCGCCGCTACCCGTGTCCCCTGGTCGATGGCACGCTTGGCATCCAGCTCGCCGGGCTCATCGGCACCGCCGATCAGGTGGACCGCCACGCCGGCGTCCCGGAGCGGCTCGTGGAGGTCACGCACCGACTCCTGGCCGGCACAGACCACCACCGTATCGACCTCCAGCAGGCGCGGCTCGTCGGCATGCAGGATATGCAGGCCGGCATCATCGATATGCCGATATTCGCAGCCGGCCAGGGTCTCCACGCCGCGCTGCCGAAGCGAGGCACGATGCACCCAGCCCGTCGTCTTGCCGAGGCCCTTGCCCGGCTTGGAACGCTTGCGCTGAAGCAGGAAGACCTGGCGTGGCACCTCGGGCCGCTCGGGCGCCTTGAGCCCGCCCGGCGAGGAGACGGTGAGATCCACCCCCCACTCCGCACACCAGGCCCCGGTGTCCAGGGACGGTTGGCCGACATGGGTCAGCAGTTCCGCCACATCGAAGCCGATCCCCCCCGCCCCGATGATCGCCACCCGGCGACCTACCCGCTCGGTGTGCAGGATGGCCTCGGGATAGCTCATCACGCTGGGATGGTCGCTGCCGGGTAGCGTGAGCCGCCGCGGACGCACGCCACTGGCCAGCACCACCGCATCGAAGTCGGCCAGCATGGCGGCATCCGCCGCACAGTCGAGCCGCACCTCGACGCGATGCTTGTCGAGCATCACCCGGTAGTAGCGCAGGGTCTCGTTGAACTCCTCCTTGCCGGGAATCTGGCGGGCATAGTGGAACTGGCCGCCCAGCTCGCTATCGCGCTCGAAGAGGGTGACCGCGTGGCCGCGCTCGGCCGCCGTGAGCGCCGCCGCCAGACCGGCCGGCCCGCCACCGACCACGGCGACGCGACGCGGCGCGGCCGCCGGCTCGATCACAAGCTCGGTCTCGTGACCGGCGCGGGGATTGACCAGACAGGACGTCGGCTTGCCCTCGAAGGTGTGATCCAGGCAAGCCTGATTACAGGCGATGCAGGTGTTGATCTCCTCGCTGCGCCCCGCCGCCGCCTTGCTGACCCAGGCCGGGTCGGCGAGGAAGGGGCGTGCCATGCTGACCATGTCGGCATGCCCCTCGGCCAGCACCCGTTCGGCGACCTCGGGCATGTTGATGCGATTGGTGGTAATCAATGGAAGCGAGACCTCGCCCTTCAGTCTTCGGGTCACCTCCGTGAACGCCGCCCGGGGCACGCTGGTGACGATGGTCGGCACCCGGGCTTCATGCCAGCCGATGCCGGTATTGAGCGCATCGGCCCCGGCGGCCTCGAGCGCCCTGGCCAGGGCGACCACCTCATCGTGGGTGCTGCCGTCTTCCACCAGATCGATCATGGAGAGACGGAAGATCACCGCGAAATCATTGCCGACCGCCGCACGAATGCGGCGCATCACCTCCAGCGGGAAGCGGATCCGGTTCTCGAAGGCGCCCCCCCACTCATCCTCTCGATGATTGGTGCGCCGGCAGATGAACTGGTTGATCAGATACCCCTCGGAGCCCATCACCTCCACGCCGTCATAGCCGGCCCGCTTGGCCAGCGTCGCGCAGCGCACATAGTCCTCGATCTGGCGCTCCACCTCGTCGCCGGCCAGCGCCCGAGGGGCGAAGGGATTGATCGGGGCCTGAATCGCCGAGGGCGCCACGAGTTCCGGCGTATAGGCATAGCGACCGGCATGGAGGATCTGCATGCAGATCCGCCCGCCTTCGGCGTGTACCGCCTCGATCACCCGACGATGATCATCCAGCTGCGCCTCCTCCTCGAGGCTCGCCGCGCCCTGAAAGACGGCACCCTCGGGGTTGGGGGCAATACCGCCGGTGACGATCAGCCCGACGCCCTCCCGGGCGCGCTCGGCATAGAAGGCCGCCAGGCGCTCGAAGCCTCCCGGCCTCTCCTCCAGATTGGTATGCATGGACCCCATCAACACTCGATTGGGCAGGGTCAGATGACCGAGTTGCAGGGGCTGAAAAATGCGCGAATAGGCGGCCACGGCGACACTCCTGTTATTTGAACAACGCTGATTCAGAGGCACCGGCGAAACACGGCGCCCGAACACAGCCACGAATATTCAAACAACTGTATGACAGTTTTGTCCGGAGAGAAAGGACGGTCTACACAGACGGTCTATACAGAAGGAAGAGCCCGAAGCCCCGAGGGGTGTGGCGCACAACGAGAAAGCCCCGGGCACTGGGCCCGGGGCTTCTGGAATTCGTGGCGATAATGGCGGACTGGACGGGACTCGAACCCGCGACCTCCGGCGTGACAGGCCGGCATTCTAACCAACTGAACTACCAGTCCGCGTGGTGGGTGATACCGGATTCGAACCAGTGACCCCCAGCATGTGAGGCTGGTGCTCTAACCAACTGAGCTAATCACCCACGCAATCGCACAAGATACTACACTTTCTACTACTATTCACTACATCAGGCCTTGATGGCGGACCGGACGGGACTCGAACCCGCGACCTCCGGCGTGACAGGCCGGCATTCTAACCAACTGAACTACCGGTCCGCAAAAGGACTGACTGTGGAAACACGTTGGCGGACTGGACGGGACTCGAACCCGCGACCTCCGGCGTGACAGGCCGGCATTCTAACCAACTGAACTACCAGTCCGCTGCGTGTTGCCTACGTAATCGGGACTGCCGAAGCAGTGGTGGGTGGTACTGGGTTCGAACCAGTGACCCCCAGCTTGTAAGGCTGGTGCTCTCCCAACTGAGCTAACCACCCCCGGTACGTGGCGCTGCATTCTACAGGGGCCGCCTTGAATGTCAACGCTTTTTATCGGGTCATGTCGACTCGTCCATGAAGGCGGCGATCGTGGCGACCCCCTCATCGATCAGCTGCTCCTGGGTTCTACCGCTGACGCGTCGCGGCTTCCAGTCGTGGTCGCCATCTTCCAGCCAGTGCAGGCGCGCTACGTCGGGCAATGCATAGTGCTTCACTTCCTCTCGGGTACCGAAGGCGTCACGACTCCCCTGCACGACCAGGGTGGGACAGCGGAGTCGCGGCCAGTGCTCGAGGCGTCGTCGCTCCGGCTTGCGCGGCGGATGAAAGGGGTAACCACACAGCACCAGGCCCGGGGCGCCATCACGGGCGGCGAGCAGACTGGCCACTCGGCCCCCCATGGACTTGCCACCCAACCACAGGGGAGGCAGGTCGGGGTGTGACAGAGTGTCGCACCAGGTCGCCATCTCCTCCATCAGGCGGTCGACCCTCGGTGGTGGGCGGCGGCGCCCCTCGCGGCGCATCTGCTGGAGGTAGGCGAACTCGATGGCAAGAGTCTGAACGCCGCTTCCTGCCAGGCCGCTTCGCAACCGTTGCAGAAACGTGGAATCCTGGCCCGCGCCGGCACCATGGGCTACCAGCAACCGGCCCACATGCGCCTCGCCACAGACTGTCAGGGGACCTCCAGGCAGATGCCAGTGGCCGCGCTCGCCTCTCAACAGGCGCTCGCGACACTCGGCTGCAGTGATCGAATCATGATGCTGAGGGGTGTGATCTGACACGCGATCTCCTTGCAAGTTCTCCGACTACGCCGATTGGCGTGTTCAGGATATGGCTCCGCTAGGGTAGAATCCCCCGCGAATTGATCTGCATCACCTCAGGGAGGCCGCATCAGTGACAAACTGACGCAGCTTTATCTCCTACCGCGTTCGATGGGAACCCGACATGAGCACAGCATTTGAACATCCGACCTACAACTACAAGGTAGTTCGGCAGTTCGCGATCATGACCGTGGTCTGGGGCATCGTGGGCATGGCACTCGGTGTCACCCTCGCCGCCCAGCTGGTCTGGCCGCAACTGAACCTCGATCTACCCTGGACCAGCTTCGGCCGTCTACGCCCGCTGCATACCAACGCCGTGATCTTCGCCTTTGGCGGCTCGGCACTGATTGCCACGTCTTACTATGTGGTTCAACGCACCTGCCAGGTACGCCTGTTCTCTGACCGGCTGGCGGCCTTCACGTTCTGGGGCTATCAGGCGGTGATCCTGCTGGCCGTGGTGACTCTCCCGCTGGGTTACACCACCACCAAGGAGTACGCCGAACTGGAGTGGCCGATCAACATCCTGCTGGCCGTGGTCTGGATCGCCTATGCGATCGTCTTTTTGATGACCATCAAGCGCCGCAAGGTGTCGCATATCTATGTGGCCAACTGGTTCTATGCCGCCTTCATCCTCACCATCGCGGTGCTGCATATCGTCAACAACGCGGCGCTTCCCGTTACCGCCTGGTACTCCACGTCCATCTACGCCGGCGCCATCGACGCCATGGTGCAGTGGTGGTACGGCCACAACGCGGTAGGCTTCTTCCTGACCGCCGGCTTCCTCGGCATGATGTACTACTTCGTGCCCAAGCAGGCCGAGCGCCCGGTCTACTCCTATCGCCTGTCCATCGTCCACTTCTGGGCGCTGATCATGGTCTACATGTGGGCCGGCCCGCACCATCTGCACTATACCGCCCTGCCCAACTGGACCCAGTCGCTGGGCATGGTGCTGTCCATCATCCTGCTCGCACCCTCCTGGGGCGGCATGATCAACGGCATGATGACGCTCTCCGGCGCCTGGCATAAGCTGCGCACCGACCCCACCCTGCGCTTTTTGGTGGTCGCCCTCTCCTTCTACGGCATGTCCACCTTCGAGGGACCGATGATGGCAGTGAAGACCGTCAACGCCCTGTCCCACTATACCGACTGGACCATCGGCCACGTCCACGCCGGCGCCCTGGGCTGGGTGGCGATGATCACCATCGGCTCCATGTATCACCTGATTCCGCGCCTGTTCGGCCGCACCGAGATGCATTCGGTCAACCTGATCGCCGTGCACTTCTGGCTGGCGACCATCGGCACCGTGCTCTACATCGCCTCCATGTGGGTCAACGGCATCCTCCAGGGCCTGATGTGGCGTGCGATCAATCCGGACGGCACCCTGATGTACACCTTCGTCGAGGCCGTCGAGGCCAGCGGCCCCGGTTACATCGTGCGCCTGATCGGCGGCCTGTGCTGGGTCACCGGCATGCTGATCATGGCCTATAACGTCACCCGGACCATCAAGCGCGGTGAAGGGGCCCATCAGCCGCTTCCCCAGACCGCCTGAGCCTACAGGGAACGAGACTTCCAATGAGACACGAGATCGTCGAAAAGAACGTCGGCCTGCTCGCCGTGCTGATCCTGGTGGTCATCAGCTTCGGCGGCCTGGCCGAGGTAGTACCACTGTTCTTCCAGAAGCAGACCACAGAGCCGGTGGAGGGGCTCGAGCCGCTGACCGCCCTGGAGCTCGAGGGACGCGATATCTATCGCCGTGAGGGTTGTGTCGGCTGTCACTCACAGATGGTGCGCCCCTTCCGCGCCGAGACCGAGCGCTATGGGCCCTACACCGTGGCCGGCGAAACGGTCTACGACCACAACTTCCTGTGGGGCTCCAAGCGTACCGGGCCGGACCTGGCCCGAGTGGGCGGCCGCTACAGCGACGACTGGCATCGCGCGCACCTCTACAACCCGCGTGATGTAGTTCCCGAGTCGGTAATGCCCGCCTATCCGTGGTTGTTCAAGAACACCGTTGACGGCGAGGCCACGCCCAAGAAGATGCGTGCCCTGCGCGCCCTCGGCGTGCCCTATACCGACGAGCAGATCGAGAACGCCACAGGCGAGGTTCGGGGCGAACAGGAGATCACCGCTCTGATCGCCTATCTGCAACAACTCGGCACCGTCCTCAAGGACCAATGACATGGATAGCGGCACCGTCAGCGGCATCGTCACCGGCATTCTGATCCTGGTCTTCATCGGCATCACGGTGTGGGCCTATTCGAAGCGGCGCAAGCCGGACTTCGACGAAGCGGCCAACCTGCCCTTTGCCGACGATGACCCGCAACAGAACCGTGACACTAGCGCCTCGCCGGACGGGGCCGATTCCCGCAAGAGCGATTCTTGCAAGAGCAAGGGAGACAGGAACACATGAACAATCTCTGGGGTGACTCCCTTTCCGGGTTCTGGAGCGCCTGGATCATCGTCATCACGCTGGGCTCCATCGGTATTGCCTTCTGGCTACTCTATGCCAACCGCAAGACCGACAAGACCCCTGATGCCGAAGGCAATGTCGATACCACCGGCCACGCCGCCGACGGTATCGAGGAATACGATAACCCGCTGCCGCGCTGGTGGTTCCAGCTTTACCTGGGCACCGTGGTGTTTGCGCTGGGCTATCTGGTGCTCTACCCGGGCCTGGGCAACTTTGCCGGCCTGCTGGGCTGGAGTCAGGAAAGCCAGTGGGAACAGGAAGTGGCCCGCGCCGAGGAACGCTTTACGCCGATCTTCGCCCAGTACGAGGAGGTGGCGATTCCCGAGCTGGCCCAGGATGGCGAGGCCATGCAGGTTGCCGAGCGCATCTTTCTCAACAACTGTGCGGTGTGCCACGGTTCCGGGGCCCAGGGCGGCTACGGCTTCCCCAACCTGACCGACGACGAGTGGCTCTACGGTGGCGAGCCCGAGAACATCCTGGCGACCCTCAACAACGGCCGAAACGGTTTGATGCCCTCCTGGCAGCAGCTCGGCGAGGAGAACATCGAGAACGTCACCCAACATGTTCTGTCGCTGTCGAATCAGGACCACGACGCCCAGAGCGCCGAGAGCGGTGCGGCAACCTTCGCGTCGGTATGCGCCGCCTGTCACATGCCCGACGGCACCGGCAATCAGGCCCTGGGAGCGCCCAACCTGACCAACGATAACTGGCTCTATCAGCAGCCCGGCCAGAGCATAGCGGACTCCGTACGCCAGACCCTGCGCAACGGCCGCAACGGCCATATGCCGGCCCAGGCCGCCTATATCGGTGAGGAGCGCGTCCACCTGGTGGCCGCCTATGTCTACAGCCTGCGCGACCAGGACTGAGGCAGCTCACCAGCAAGCAGGCATTGAAGGGTGCGACGTCAGGTCGCACCCTTTCTCGTTTGTGCGCTGCATCGCTACAATAGTCCCGTCCCGACCCGAGTCCGTTCGGACCTCACTCCCCTACCGTGAGCCAGCCATGAGCGACAAGATTCCCACCCATGATGTCACCCCCTCGCCCGGGGAGCCGGTGAAGCAGGAGATGTACGCCAGCCGTCGCCACATCTATGTGCGCGAGATAAAGGGCTTTTTCCAGCGCCTGCGCCGTGCCTCCAACTGGGCGCTGATGATGGCCTTCTTCCTCCTGCCCTGGATTCCCTGGGGAGACCGCCCGGCCATCTGGTTCGACCTGCCCGGCCGCGAGTTCCATATCTTCTCGGCGACCTTCTATCCCCAGGAGTTCATGCTGCTCTCCTGGCTGCTGATCATCTGTGCCTTCGGACTCTTCTTCATCACCGTGTTCGCCGGTCGCGTCTGGTGTGGCTATACCTGCCCACAGAGCGTCTGGACCTTCCTGTTCATCTGGGTCGAACACCGCCTGGAAGGCTCACGCAACCGTCGCATCAAGCTCGACAAGCAGCCGCTGACTGCCGACAAGCTATGGCGCAAGGGGGCGAAGCATGCCATCTGGCTGTTCATTGCCCTGGCCACCGGCGTCACCTTCGTGGGCTACTTTACCCCCATCAACCGCCTGGTGATGGAGCTGCCCACCCTGGAGGCCAATGGCTGGTCCTACTTCTGGGCCGGTTTCTTCCTGGTGTTCACCTACCTCAACGCCGGCTGGCTGCGTGAGCAGGTGTGCATCTACATGTGCCCCTATGCCCGCTTCCAGGGCGTCATGTTCGACCGTGACACCCTGATCGTCTCCTATGACGCCGCCCGCGGCGAACCCCGCGGCGCGCGCAAGAAGACCCTGTCCCACGAGCAGGCCCGCGAGGCCGGCCACGGTGACTGCATCGACTGCGACCTCTGCGTTCAGGTCTGCCCCACCGGCATCGATATCCGCGATGGCCTGCAGTACGAATGCATCACCTGTGCGGCCTGCATCGACGCCTGCGACAGCGTGATGGACAAGATGGGCTATCCCCGTGGCCTGATTCGCTACACCACCGAGAACGCCCTGGAGGGCAAGCCGACCCATATCCTGCGGCCACGCCTGCTGGGCTACCTGGCGGCCCTGCTGGTCATGGTCGGGCTGTTCGCCTGGACCGTCAGTGATCGCACCCCCCTCTCCTTCGATGTGGAGCGCGACCGTAACCGGCTGTTCCAGACCACCGCCGATGGCAATATCAGCAACAGCTATACCATCACGGTGCGCAACATGGACGGTGAGGCTCACGACTATCGCCTGGAGGCCTCTGGCCTGTCGGGACTGACGCTGGATACCGCCAGCATCCGGGTCCCCGCCAGCGACTCACGCCAGCGGGTAGTCACCATCACCGCTCCGGGTGATGCCATCGTCAAGCCCAGCCACTCCATCACCCTGCGGCTGACCGCTGAAGCGTCCACCGATATCAGCCTGGAGCGCGAGGCGCGCTTCCTCGGCGAGCTGCGGAGATAGCATGCGCGAAGACCTCAAGCCCTGGTACAAGCAGTTCTGGCCCTGGTTCCTGATCGGGCTGTTGCTGTCATCGATCCTCTTCAGCCTGGTCTATCTGGCGTTCTCGATCCGTTACTATGATGGATCGGTCGGCGACGATTACTACAAGCGCGGCCTGGCCATCAACGAACAGCTGGCCAAGCAGGAGCACGCTCAGAGGCTGGGCCTGGAGGCCCAGCTCCTGTTCGATGACCGTACCGGCGACGTCGTGGTGGACCTGGCCGGCGAGAGCCTCCCGGAGAGCCGGCCGGAGAGTCTTCAACTGGCACTGATCTTCCCCACCGACAGCGACTTCGATCGTACCCTGACCCTGGAGCATGTGCATGAGGGTCGCTATATCACCACCATGGAGGAGCCGCTTCACTATCGCTGGTACCTGCAGCTGCAACCCGAAGCGGGGGAGCAGGCCCCGTGGCGTCTCACCGGTGAAGTCAGCTTCCCGAGTGATGCTCCCGTCACCCTGGAGCCGGGCCTCTAGCCCGGTACCCTGACATGCCCGACACCACCGACATCGCCGATACCCGCTGCTATCACTGCGGCAACCCGGTGCCCCGGGGCGCCCCCTGGTCGATCACCCTGGACGATGCCTGCCACCCCCTGTGCTGTCCCGGTTGCGAGGCGGTAGCTCATGCCATCGTCGATGGCGGGCTGTCCAGCTACTACCGCTTCCGCACCGAACTGCCCGAGCGCCCCGAGGACCACGACGCCGCCCGGGCCGAGACCTGGGTGGTGTTCGACGATGCCGGACTGCAGGAGCAGTTCGTGCACCCCGAACGCGACGACAGCGGCCGCGTCCATGCCACCCTGGCGGTCGATGGCATCACCTGCGCCGCCTGCGCCTGGCTGATCGAGCATCGCCTCAACGCCCTGGAGGGCATCGCGACCAGCGCGGTCAACCTGACTCACCACCGAGTCCGGGTCAGCTGGGATCCGACGGCCGTCAAACTATCGCGGATCCTGGCGGAGATGGCCGCCATCGGCTATCGCTCCCAGCCCTGGGAACCCGACGAGGCCCAGGCCCGGCTGCAGCGCGAAGAGCGCATGACCGTGCGACGCCTGATCATCGCCGCGGTCGGCATGGCCCAGGTCATGATGTTCTCGATTCCCATCTATATGACGGGCCCCGGGGAAATCAGCGAGGACTTCCTTGCCCTGTTCCACTGGCTCTCCTTCGCGCTGGCCACGCCGGTGGTGTTCTTCTCCGCGCTGCCCTTCTTCCGTAACGCCGCACGCGACCTGCGCACCCGGGTGCTGGGCATGGACGTACCGGTCTCCCTGGCGATCGGCGGCGCCTATCTCGCCAGCGGTTTCGCGGTGATCAGCGGCCAGGGGGAGGTCTACTTCGATTCGGTGGCGATGTTCACCTTCTTTCTGCTGTTCGGGCGCTATGTGGAGGCCCGTGCCCGGCGTCGCAGCGGTCATAACGGCAATGCCATGGCCGGCGCCCTTCCCGCTTCGGCGGTTCGGCTCACTGACGCCGGCGAGGAGCGCATCCTCCCCGCCGGCGAACTGCACGCCGGCGACAGGGTGTTGATCAAGCCCGGCCACAGCGTGCCCGCGGATGGCGTGATCGAAGAGGGAGAGTCGAGCCTCGACGAATCGATGCTCACCGGCGAGACCCTGCCGGTGATCCGCCGCTGCGGCGACACCGTTACCGGCGGCAGCCACAACGTCGAGAGCCCACTGGTGGTGAGGGTGACCCATGCCGGCCGTGACACCCGGGTCTCCGGCATCGTCGACCTCACCGATCGCGCCTTCGCCAGCCGGCCACGCCTGGCCCAGATGGCAGCGCGCATGGCTCACCTCTTCGTTCTCAGGCTGCTGTTCGTGGCCCTGGGCGTGGCCATCGTCTGGTGGTTCATCGATCCGTCACGGGTACTCTGGGTCACCCTCTCGGTGCTGGTCGTCACCTGTCCCTGCGCCCTGGCCCTGGCGACACCCACCGCCCTCACCGCCGGCCACGGTCAACTGCGCCGACGCGGCGTCCTGGTCACCCGCGCCGATGCCATCGAGGCGCTCTCCCAGGTCGATCGCGTGATCCTCGACAAGACCGGCACCCTGACCACGGGCCACATGAGCCTGGTGGCGACTCGCCCGTTGGGGGACCTGACGGCAGAACATGCGCGCTCCCTGGCCGCCGCCCTGGAGGCGCGCTCCGAACACCCCATCGCCCGCGCCTTCCGTCCCTATCGGGACGGCTGCCCACAGGCCCAGCAGATCACCAGCCTCCCCGGAAAGGGCCTCGAGGGTCGCCTGGACGATCGCCGCTGGCGGCTGGGCAGGCCCGACTTCGCCGCGCCGGAGCGGTCGACGACGACGCCCGACACGGGGCAATGGTTGCTGCTGGCCGAGGAGGGCGAGCCACGCTGCTGGTTCCGCCTCCAGGACCGGGTCCGGGAGGATGCCGCCGAGACGGTGGCCGCTCTGGATGCGCTCGGCCTCGAAGTGGAGCTGCTCTCCGGCGACACCCCCGGGGCCGCCGAAGATTTGGCAAGGAAGCTCGGCATCACGACCTGGCGGGGTGGCGCCAGCCCCGAGGATAAGCTGGCGCGTATTCGCGAGGGTCAAGCCGCCGGTGAACGGGTCGCCATGGTCGGCGACGGCATCAACGATGTTCCGGTGCTGGCCGGCGCCGATGTGGCCATCGCCATGAATGGCGCCACCGACCTGGCCCGCACCAGCGCCGACGCCATCCTGCTCAGCCCGCACCTGTCCCGCATCCCGGAGGCAATCGCCCTGTGCCGCGCCACCCGCCGGGTAATGCGCCAGAACATGCTATGGTCGGTGATCTACAATGCGTCGGCGATGCCGCTGGCCGCCATCGGCATCGTGCCCCCTTGGCTGGCCGCCATCGGCATGTCGGCAAGCTCTCTGGTCGTGGTGGGTAACGCCCTGCGCCTCAACCGCTTCCGCCACCGAAGCACCGACTCCTCCGCATTGACGGCCACCGCATCCACGGAGGTCAACCCATGAGCATCCTCTACCTGCTGATTCCACTCTCGCTGATTCTGCTCGGCCTGGCCGTCTGGGCCTTCTTCTGGGCGGTAAAGAATGACCAGTTCGAAGACCTCGAGGGGCCGGCCTACCGAATCCTCTTCGATGATGATGCCAACGACATCCCCCCCGAACAGCGCCGACAAGACACAACCGATGGCCACAACCCGCCCTCGGAGAGACACGCCGGGAACGGTGACACCGGATCGGTCGACTCGACTCCCGGAGGAGTGAAGCACTGATGGATCCCACCGGCCTCGACCTGCCGCCCTTCGCGGCCGCCTTTGTCTTCGGCCTGCTGGGCGGCGCACACTGTATCGGCATGTGCGGCGGCATCATGAGCGCACTCTCCTTCGCCGTGCCGCCCAGCATGCGCTCGCCGGCGCGGCTGTCGGGCCTGCTGCTGGGATATAACCTGGGGCGCATCACCAGTTACATGATTGCCGGCGCCCTGGCCGCCTCCCTCGGCACCCTGCTCTCGCTGACCGCCCCGGCTCGCCTGATTCTCCAGGGGCTCGCCGCGCTGATGCTGATCCTGATGGCACTGTATATCGCCGACTGGTGGAAGGGGCTGCTCAGAATAGAAGCGGTCGGCCGGCGCCTATGGCGCCATATCGAACCATTGGGGCGGCGGTTGATGCCGGTGGTCAAGCTCCCCCAGGCGATGGCCCTGGGGGCGGTCTGGGGCTGGCTGCCCTGCGGGCTGGTCTACTCCATGCTGACCTGGAGCCTGGCCATCGCCGACCCGCTGCGCGGCGCGCTGCTGATGGGCGCCTTCGGGCTGGGCACCCTGCCGGCGCTGCTGGCCACCGGGTTCGCCGCACGCCAGCTCTCCGGACTGATCCGCCACCGGGCGACCCGCAGCATTGCCGCGCTCTCCATCATCGCCTTTGCCCTCTGGCAGCTATGGCTGCTGATTCCTGCGGGAGGGGCCCACTCCGGCTAATCGCTATTCCACGCAAGATTGACGCAGCTCAACGTCGGCCCGGTCAGCGCGTCCTAGCATGGGAAGCAAGTTCACTACCGGAGTCGCCCCATGCCCGTCCACGCCAAGCGCGCCGCCCTTCCCGGGGCCTCGGGCCTGCCTCGGGAACCGCTGTCCGGCGCGGGTGACCTGGTGTCGGCAAGGGAAGTGGCCTACCCCGCCCCGCATCACTACCGCGACGAGGTCGGCGGCCAGGCACTGGAATCGGCCCTTGCCACCCGCCCCACCGAGGCGCCCCTGGCGGTCAAGGTGCGCCTGCCCTTCTGCCGCCAGGCCTGTCGTTTCTGCGCCAGCCAATGCGTGCCCTCGCACAGCAGCCGCCAGGCCGAGCCCTACCTGACGCGTCTCGATCGCGAGATGGTACTGGTCCGGCGCCGGCTCCCCGGCCTGCCCCCGGTATCACGCCTGCACTGGGGCGGCGGCCCTCCGGCATTCCTCTCCCTGGAGCAGATGAGCGACCTCTTCGATCGCCTGGACGCCCGCTTCGGTCTCTCCGGCGCCCGAGAACGTGACTTCAGCATCGAGCTCGACCCCCGGGAGGCCGATATGCTGACCCTGCGCCACCTCCAGGCACTGGGCTTCAATCGCCTGAATCTGGGGATACAGGAACTCGATACCCGCGTCCAGCAGGCTATCAACCGCATCCAGCCGCGAGCCCTGACCGAGGCCCTGGTCGATGAGGCCGGCCGCCTGGGCTTTCGGGAGCTGACGCTGTCACTGATGCTGGGCCTGCCCTTCCAGACGCCGCAAGGCCTCGGTGACACCCTCGAGCAGGTCATCGGCATGGCCCCGGCACGCATCCGCCTCTACCGCTACCGACACCGGCCGGAGCATAACCGGGCGCAGCGCGCCATCCATCGTGACTGGCTACCCGGCGCGGCGACTCGCCGGCGGCTGCTGGCCGAGGCGCGTGGACGTCTCGACAGCGCCGGTTACGTGCATATCGGCCTGGGTCTCTACGCACACCGTAATGACCGCCTGACACAGGCCCAGATCAACGGCACCCTGGAGCATGGTCCGCTGGGCTTTACCCAGGCACCGGCAACCGACCTCCTGGGGCTCGGCATGAGTGCCACCAGCCGCATCGGCTCGCTCTGGGTCCGCAATGCCGACACCCTGGGAGCGTACGAGGACGCGCTGGATGCCAGCCGCCTACCCGGTACACGCGGCATCTACCTGACGGCCGACCAGCGCCGCCGTCGTGCCAAGCTCGAGTCGCTGCTCTGCGGCCGCACCATCGATCTTTCAGCCCTGCCGGCAAGCCCACGACTGGAAAGATTGAGTGCCGAAGGACTGATCGAGCTCTCCGCAGGACACATGGCACTGACCGCCGAGGGGCAGTGGCGACTCCCGCACTTACTCGAGGCGCTCGCCGGCCCGCTGGGCCTCTGACGGCCCCGATACGGTGTCGGCGACAGGATGATAGCGAATGGCGCCGGGGGTCTGGTCGTGGAGGGAATCCCAGTCCGCTACCCAGGATGGTTTGCCCTGCCCGCACTTTGCTCCATAATGTGGCCATGACCACGATCAAGAAGGAAAGGGCAATGGCGGATACCCTCACCGGCCGGCGGCGTTCCGTGCTGCAGGAGACACGCTGTCAAACCTGCAGCCTGAGCTCCCTGTGTCTGCCGCTCTCGCTCGAGGTAGAGGATATGGGCCATTTCGACGCCATTATCCGGCGCCGTGCGCCGCTCAAGAAGGGCGAGACCCTGTTCCGTCAGGACACTCCCTTTACCAGCGTCTTCGCGGTGCGTTCCGGCAGCCTCAAGCAGGTCACCACCGAAGGCAGCGGCGAGGACCAGCTGACCAACTTCTACCTGCCCAGCGAACTGGTGGGCCTCGACGGCATCGACGAACAACACTATCCGGGCTCCGTGGTGGCACTGGAAACCACCACCGTCTGCGAGATCCCCTTCGATCGACTGGACCATCTCTCGGAGTCGCTGCCGGAGCTGCGCGGTCAACTCTATCGCAGCATGAGCAAGGAGCTTCGCGAAGATCGTCGCATGATGCGACTGCTCTCCCGCAAGACCGCGGACCAACGCCTGGCGAGCTTCTTCACCAGCCTATCCGACCGTTTCCGCCGCCGCGGCTACTCCCCCTACAGCTTCCGCCTCTCCATGTCGCGAGCCGATATCGGCAACTATCTGGGCCTGGCGGTAGAAACGGTAAGCCGCATCCTGGGGCGCTTCCAGACCCAGGAACTGGTGGCCGTCTCCGGCCGCGAGGTCAATATCCTCGACCTGCCGGCGCTTACCCGCCTCGCCGAGGAAGAGGGAGCGCACTAAAGCCGTGTAAGCCGTAAGCTGTACGCCACCGAGGCTCACGATAGCCCCTTGGGGACAGTCCCCCGCAGAGGGAACAGGGGCGGCTTATCCGGGGACTGTCCCCTGCAGGCCAAGCCGGGGTGGGTTGTCGTAAAGCGCCCCGTTCCCGGCAGGGTCGAGTGTTATTCGTTGAGGATATCGATCCGGCTGGCCTGCATCCTGGCCTGCTTCTCTTCCAGGCCGGCGAAGTCGAACAGCTCACGGTCGGCCAGCTGCGAGGGGGCCACGTTGGTCACGGCCTTGAACATGCTCTCCAGACGGCCGGGGTGCTTCGCCTCCCACTCCGCCAGCATCTCCTTGACCACCTGGCGCTGGAGGTTGGGCTGGGAGCCGCACAGGTTGCAGGGGATGATCGGAAACTGCATCTGCCGGGCAAACTCGGCAATATCCGCCTCGCGGCAGTAGGCCAGCGGCCGAATCACCATGTTCCGGCCATCGTCCGAGAGCAGCTTGGGCGGCATCGACTTGAGGCTGCCGCCATAGAACATGTTGAGGAACAGCGTCTCGAGGATATCCTCGCGATGGTGGCCCAGGGCAATCTTGTTGGCACCGATCTGCTCGGCGAAGCCGTAGAGGGAGCCCCGGCGTAACCGCGAGCAGAGTGCACAGGTGGTCTTGCCTTCCGGGGTCTTCTCCTTGACCACCGAGTAGGTGTCACGCTCGAGGATATGATACTCGACGCCGGTGCCCTCCAGGTACTCGGGCAGAACATGCTCGGGAAAACCGGGCTGCTTCTGGTCGAGGTTCACCGCCACCAGCGAGAAATCGACCGGTGCATTGCGCTGCAGGTTGCGCAGGATCTCGAGCAGAGTATAGCTGTCCTTGCCGCCGGAGAGGCACACCATCACCCGGTCACCTTCGTGAATCATGCCATAGTCGATGATGGCATTGCCTGTCTGGCGTCGCAGCCGTTTCTGCAACTTGTTGAATTCACGTTTTTCCTTGGTGCCCGACGGCTGGCTCGGAGCCGGCCGGGAAGGAGTGGAGGACGCGCTATCGCGCTGATGGGGATCGAAGATCACGGCGTCTTGCATGGGTCTTGGCGCTGCCAGTGCGGGCGGAAATGTAAGGCGCCCATCCTACCACCGGCGTCGAAACCAGGCGACGCCCACGCCGATCAGACCGGCTGCTTGCCGGCACTCCGCTCGAGACGCAGAAACATCAGTGCGGTGGTGACCGCATCCCCCAGGGCGGTGTGGCGGCCCATGACCGGCACGTCCAGGCGCTCGGCCGCACTCTCGAAGCGTGGCAGGCTATCGATTTCCGGGTGCTGACGCCGCAGCCGGCGCCGCCAGAGCTGGGCCACATCCACGGTGGCGTTGGGCAACTCGAAGCCGAAGCGCGGGCGCAGTTCACGATTGAGGATGGCCAGGTCAAAGCCCAGGTGCCATCCCACCAGCGGACGATTGCCAACGAAATCGAGCAGCCGCGCCAGGGCCGCATCGATGTTCTCTCCACTATCGAGGTCCACGCCGCGCAGGCCATGGATGCGAATGGAGTCACCGGTCAGCGAATCGGGCCTGCGCAGGCGCATATCCAGGGAGTCACTGGTCTGGATATGATCACCCCGCACGCGGACCGCGGCGATCGATACCAGTTCGGCACGGCGCGTATCCGGACCGGTCGTCTCGGTATCGATCACCACCATCTCGTCGCCGGTATAGGGGTGAAACAGCCAGGCGTATTCGCCGTTGGCATGGCGTCGTCGATCCGCGACGCGCCTCAGGGCCTTGAGCATGACGGTCTCCTTGTGTCGTTGTCGTTCCGTCTCTTCATGAGTATTCCAGGTGAAAACGATGCGAGAGGCGCTGCTTGAAATCCTTGACGATATGCAGGGCCTCTCGCAGCAGGTCGCGCTCAAGCGACGAGAGCTCCTGAACCACGACCCGGTCGGGACTGGAGGTCTCGTTTTCTGCCTCGTGGCGCGCCAGCTGCTGCTTGAGGCGCAGCTCTGTGAACAGTGACAGTGCCTCGGCCAGATCCTCGGCGAAGCGTGGCTCCAGGCGTCCATCCTCGGCCAGGGCTTCCAGGCGCTCCAGTGTCGAGGTAGGTTGAATACCGCGCTCAAGGGCCATCACTCGCACGCCATGCACGATGGGAAAGATGCCCCCCTTCTTGATATCGATCCCGTGCTGGGGTCGCTTGAGTGACCCGAACAGGGTCAGTGGCATGGAGAAACGCAGGATGGCGCGAGCGAAGTAGGAGAGCAGCAGCTCGTTGCCGGCACACTGGGCGAAGAGGTCGGCGCGCACCTCATCAAGCAGTGCCGGGTTGCCCGCCACGGCATGAGAGTCGAGCATGATGGCCAGCTTCATGAGGGTGTCACCGTCCCTGGCCTCGACCCAGCGTGAGATGCGGCGCTTCCACTGGCTGACTGTTCCCACCCACTCCGGATTGGAGACCATGATATTGCCGGGACAAGGGGGGTAGCCGAGCTCGATCAGGGTCTCCGTCAGATGCTGCATCCGGTCGGCACAGTCGGGCCATTCAAGCCTGTCGTCAAGGATCAGGCCGTTGTCCTGGTCGGTCTTGAGAATCTGCTCACCTCGCCCCTCGCTGCCCATTACCATCAGGCAGCTATCGGCGTGATAGCGTTCGTCGACCAGAAACCCCCAGGCCTTGTTGATGATGCGGCCATTGAGGGCCGCCAGCAGCCCCATGGCGAAGCGCAGCTTGACTCCCTGTGCCATCAGCGCACTGACCAGCTCGGGCGTACGCTGGCTGGCCGCGGCCAAGGCCTCGAGGCTATCCGCCTGCTCGACCTGCAGGCTGACGACGTAACTACGGCTGGAGAAATAGCTGAGCACATCGGTCAGCTCCACGACGCCCACCGGCCGCCGCTCTTCCTCCACCACGACACGCTCTATCTTGTGCCGGGTCATGATGACCAACGCCTCGAAGAGGTACTTTTCCGGCGTCACTGTGATCAGCTCGGCATGTCCCAGCTCTTTCAGCGGGGTGTCACGGCCGCGCTCGTCCACTACCAGGGCATTGAGCAGGTCGGTCTTGGTGATCATGCCGTGGCTCTGGCCACGCCCGACAAGCAGCGAATCGGCATGTTGTTCATTGATGGCGGCGACCGCCTCGGCGATGCTGGTATCGGCGGATACGATCAGAGGCTCGCGCATGCACTCGTTGACCGAGGCCAGCATGAAGCCGGCCATGGTCACTCCACCTTCCGCGCGCTGCTCGGTCAACAACCGTGCCTTGTGAGCCAGGGTCTGACGGAAGAATTCGGCGAAGGGGGTGTAGGCATCGCATAGCTCGAGAAACAGCGCCCTGGGCAACAGATAGCAGAGGCTCTCCTGCTCCGCACGAAAGCGATAGCGGCTCTTGCCGTTGAGAATGCTGATCGCCCCGAAGAGGTCTCCCTGGGTGTAATGACCGATGCGCTCTCTGGCCGCGGGCTGGGTGGCGTCGATCTCCGCCACTTCCCCCTTGTGGATCAGGAAGACATACTCACCGGGCTGGCCTGCCTCGAGGATGATCTCGTCGCCGTCGAAGTAGGCCAGGTCGACGCCCTGTCTCACACGCTCGCGACCCATGTCGTCGAGCAGCGTGAACGGTGGCTGGGAAAGATCGATATCGATCATGGCTGAACCTCACGGATCACCCCCACTTGAATGAGAGCCCGGCATCGACCCCAATGACTGCCGGTACAGGCCCTCCTTCGATGGAAGCATTGTTATTGGTGTCGGCAAGCGTGATAAGTAGTCAGCGAAGCCGATAACACATCGGTATTTAAAGAGAGCATAACAACGACAACGCCTCGCCGATAAGCTAGACCAACGTATCGTCCCACCATCGCTTAGACCATGGTCTTATCCAGAACCCTGCTACTAGACAAAGGTCCAACCCGGGCTAGATATACCATGGTGTTATTCCATCATCTTGGCACTTGCCATTTCACGGAACCATAAAACACAAATCATTGATATTGCTATATTTTAAACAAAAGCGTTGAATCACTTTATTCTCATGATACGAAAGTCTGGGATTCATTTCCTTCACTCATTGACCACTATCCACCTGCATCATGCAGGACAATCGCACGACACCAACATGTCTCTCGGGCTGGAGGCGTACGATTGTCCTGGTGATGCTTCAATCAACGACTGCACAAGTTCCCTAGTTCAACAACAAGTGGAGAACACGACATGGCAGAAGAGAAAGTCGATTCAACCGGGTACTGGAAGGCCAACGTACGCCTGATAGTTGGCTGCCTGGCCGTCTGGGCCTTCGTCTCCTACGGCTGCGCCATCCTGTTCCGGCCGCTTCTCGCCGGCATCCCGGTAGGCGGAACTGACCTGAGTTTCTGGTTCGCCCAGCAGGGTTCGATCCTGACCTTCATTTGCCTGATCTTCTTTTACGCCTGGCGAATGAACCAACTCGACAAGAAATTCGGACTCGGGGAGTAAGACAGAATGAGCCAATTTGCCATCAACCTGCTGTTCGTAGGGGCATCCTTTGCCCTCTACATCGGCATTGCGATCTGGGCCCGAGCGGGCTCGACGAAGGACTTCTATGTCGCGGGCGGCGGTGTTCATCCGGTCACCAACGGCATGGCCACCGCCGCCGACTGGATGTCTGCCGCCTCATTCATCTCCATGGCCGGCCTGCTGGCGTCCGGCGGTTATGCCAACTCCACCTTCCTGATGGGCTGGACCGGTGGCTACGTCATCCTGGCCATGCTGCTGGCCCCCTATCTACGCAAGTTCGGCAAGTTCACGGTGCCCGACTTTATCGGTGACCGCTTCTACAGCAACACCGCTCGCCTGGTAGCCGTGGTCTGTCTGATCGTCGCCTCGGTCACCTACGTCATCGGCCAGATGACCGGTGCCGGCGTGGCCTTCTCGCGCTTCCTCGAGGTCTCCAACACCTGGGGCATCTGGATTGCCGCCTTTATCGTGTTCCTGTATGCGGTCTTCGGCGGCATGAAGGGCATTACCTATACCCAGGTGGCCCAGTACGTCGTGCTGATCGTCGCCTACACCATCCCGGCCGTGTTCATCGCCCTGCATCTGACCGGCAACCCGGTTCCCATGTTCGGCATGTTCAGCACCCACACCGAATCCGGCGTGCCGCTGCTGGCCAAGCTGGATAGCGTGGTCAATGCCCTGGGCTTCCGCGACTACACCGCCGACGTGGACAACAAGCTCAACATGGTGCTGTTCACCCTGTCGCTGATGGTGGGTACCGCCGGCCTGCCCCACGTCATCATCCGCTTCTTCACCGTACCCAAGGTGGCCGATGCCCGCTGGTCTGCCGGCTGGGCCCTGGTCTTCATCGCCCTGCTCTACCTCACGGCCCCGGCCGTCGGCTCCATGGCACGGCTTAATCTGATGACCACCGTCTACCCCGAGATGGCCGGCGAGGTGGAAGACTACAGCGATGAGCTGAACAACCCCATCCTCTATTCAGAGCGCCCCGGCTGGATTCGCACCTGGGAAGAGACCGGCCTGATCACCTTCGAGGACAAGAACGACGACGGTCGCATCCAGCTCTACAACGATGACAATCCCGAGTTCACCGAGACCGCCGAAGAACACGGCTGGAAAGGCAGCGAACTTAGCGTCAACAACGATATCCTGGTACTCGCCAACCCCGAAATCGCCAACCTGCCCCCCTGGGTGATCGGCCTGATCGCGGCCGGCGGTATCGCCGCGGCACTCTCCACCGCCGCCGGCCTGCTGCTGGCCATCTCCTCGGCGATCAGCCATGACCTGATCAAGACCATGATCAACCCCAAGATCACCGAGAAGGGCGAGATGCTGGCTGCGCGGATCTCCATGGCCGGCGCCATCCTGCTGGCGACCTACCTGGGCCTCAACCCGCCGGGCTTTGCGGCTCAGACGGTGGCCCTGGCCTTCGGTATCGCCGGCGCGTCGCTGTTCCCGGTGCTGATGATGGGGATCTTCTCCAAGCGGGTGAACAACAGGGGCGCCGTGGCCGGCATGCTGACCGGTCTGATCGCGACCCTGCTGTATATCTTTACCTACCTGGGCTGGTTCTTCATTCCCGGCACCAACATGCTGGCCAACACCCCGGAGAACTGGGTCCTGGGCATCTCGCCGCTCTCCTTCGGCGCGGTGGGTGCGATCTGCAACTTCACGGTGGCTTACCTGGTGTCCAAGGCCACCGAGGAGCCCCCGCAGGAAATTCAGGACCTGGTGGAAAGCGTTCGCTATCCCAAGGGTGCTGGTGTCGCTACCGACCACTGATCTCCCGGCCATTCTGGGCCATAATGACCGACCGGCTCGCCGAGCCGGTCGGCTCCTTACCGATCGGGCTTCCTCAGGGAAGCCCGATCTCTTTGAACACCGATTTCCTTACACAGGGGTGAACCATGATTTGGCACTTGATTGCGGCGATCTTTGCCGGCCTCGGGGCGGCGGGCATCGGCCTGCTGCTGCGTACGCTCAGCGGCAAGCGCCTGCCACGCTGGATCATCCCCGCCCTGGGCGGCCTGGGGATGCTCGGCTATCAGGTCAACGTCGAGTACAACTGGTACGAGCACAAGCGCTCCCTGCTGCCGGACACCGCCCGCATCGTTCAGGTAGATCAGGACACCATGTTCTGGCGGCCCTGGACCTACCTTTTCCCCATGACTACCGCCTTCAGCGTGGTCGACGAACAGGGCATGACGGTCCGGGAAGACAATGGCGAAAGGCGGGTCGAGTTCCTGCTCTATCGCTTCGAGAAGCAGCTCCAGGACAGCGTCAGCCATCAGACATGGCTGATGAACTGCTCCACCCGGGAGACCCTGCCACTGGAGGGGGAGGAGCGTCAGCCCCGGCTGGACGCCATGCGTCGGCTGACGACGGAGGCACCGCTGTATCGCGCGGTCTGCGGGGACGCCTGACTCGCCTCCAGCCTGCCCTCGGGAGCGTCATTGCCCTAGAATGGGCGGCGACACCTAGGGGGGAAGCTCATGTTCGCTGGCTGGCTGCTGATTGCCGCATCGCTGCTTTACATTGCCATACTGTTCGGCATCGCCTGGCGTGGTGATCGCCATGCCCGGCGCCACGGCGCCAGTCAACGCCGGCCGGTCATCTACAGCCTGGCGCTGGCCATCTACTGCACGTCATGGACCTTCCATGGCGCGGTAGGCCAGGCCGCCAAGGGAGGCTGGTCCTTCGCCAGCATCTATATCGGTCCCATCCTGACCATCCTGCTGTTCTGGCCGGTACTGGCCAAGATGATCCGCGTCGCCAAGCATCAGAACGTCACCTCCATCGCCGACTTCATCGCCTCACGCTACGGCAAGACCCAGTCGCTGGCGGCCTTTGCCAGCCTGGTGGCCCTGGTCGGCACCCTGCCCTATATCGCCCTGCAGCTGAAGGCCGTCGCCACCTCCTTCAGCGTCCTGACCGTCGACAGCGATATCACTCGAGCCCCCCTCTTCGCCGACACCGCCTTCTATGTGGCAGTGGTCATGGCGGTCTTCGCCATCCTCTTCGGCACCCGCCACACCGACGCGACCGAGCATCACGAGGGGATGATTCACGCCGTGGCATTCGAGTCGCTGGTCAAGCTGGTCGCCTTCGTGGCCCTGGGGGCCTATGTCACCTGGGGGATGTTCGACGGGCTCGGCGACCTGCTGACGCGCGCCGATACCCAGCTGGAGCTGCAGCGCCAGCTGGCCCAGCAGGACTTTGGACATAGTTTCTGGGCCCAGACCCTGCTGGCAATGCTCGCGATCCTCTGTCTGCCGCGCCAGTTCCATGTGGCGGTGGTGGAGAACACCCACCGCGATGATGCCCGGACCGCACGCTGGTTATTCCCGCTCTACCTGCTGGCCTTTGCCTTCTTCGTGGTGCCGCTGGCGGCCGCCAGCCTGACCCTGTTCACCGACAGCACTGTGGAACCCGACACCTATGTGCTGGCGCTGCCCATGGCGGCAGATAGTGCCTGGCTGACCCTGCTGACCTTTATCGGCGGTTTCTCGGCGGCAACCGGCATGGTCATCGTGGCCGCCGTCGCGGTCTCGATCATGATCTCCAACGAGATCGTCATTCCGGCGCTGTTCCGGCTACGCTGGTTCGATACCAAGGCCCGCGACTACGGGCGCCTGGTGCTGCGCGCCCGGCGCATCACCATCGGCGCCGTGCTGGCCATGGCCTATGGCTTCTACCACCTGATCGGCGAGCTGGCCTCGCTGGCCTCCATCGGTATGCTCTCCTTCGCCGCCGCCGCTCAATTCGCTCCGGCCCTGATCGGCGGGCTCTACTGGAAACGGGGGAACCGCCTCGGCGTGATCGTCGGCATGAACGCCGGCTTCGCCATCTGGACCTACAGCCTGCTGATGCCGGCCATGGTGGGCGCCGACGTGCTGCCCGCCGACTGGCTGGCCGGCGGACCACTCGACATGGCCTGGCTGTCACCCACCTCATTGTTCGGCCTCAATGTCGGCGACGACTTCACCCATGGCGTGATGCTTTCGCTAGGGGTCAACCTGTTCTGTTACATCTTCGTCTCTCAGATCACGTCCCAGCGGGTGGTGGAACGCATCCAGGCCTCGCTGTTCGTCGACAGCGTCGAGACCCGTCAGACCTCGGTGAACCGCCCCTGGACCGGCGCCACCACCGTGGGCGACCTCAAGGTACTGTGCGAGCGCTTTCTGGGGGCCAACCAGGTAAGCCGGGCCTTCGATGACTATGCGAGACGCAGCGGCAAGCCGCTGGAGGATGGCACCCGAGCCTCCATCGATGTCATCCAGTTCACCGAACGCTTTCTTGCCTCGGTGCTCGGCGCCTCCTCGGCACGCATCGTGGTCAACTCGGCGCTTCAGGGGCGAGGCATCGGCATCTCCGATGTCATCTCCATCGTCGACGAGGCCTCCCAGGTGCTGGAGTTCAACCGCGCCCTGCTGCAGGCCACCATCGAGAACATCAACCAGGGCATCAGCGTGGTCGACCAGAACCTGCGCCTGGTGGTATGGAACCAGCGTTACCTGGAGCTGTTTCGCTTCCCCGATCACCTGATCCGCGTGGGCGCCCCGATCGACAAGATCTTTCGCTACAACGCCCATAACGGCGAATACGGCCCCGGCGACCCCGAGGAGCATGTCCAGCTGCTGCTGGACAATATCCGCCAGGGCCAGCCCCACCGGTACGTGCGCTATCGCCAGGATGGCAGCGTCCTCGAGGTGCAGGGCAATCCCATGCCGGGCGGCGGCTTCGTCTACACCTATCAGGACATCACTCAACAGAAGCGCGTCGAGGAGGCGCTGATCCGCTCGGAGAACAACATCCGCATCTATACGGATAATGTCCCCGCGCTGATCGCCTACTTCGACAAGGAGTGTCGCTACCTCTTTACCAACCGTGCCTACGAGCAGGCCTTCGGCATCGATCGCAACGAGGTCATAGGCAGACGAATCCAGGAGGTCATCTCGCCCGAGATGAGCCAGGAGCGGAAACAGTGGATCGAGGGCGCGCTCGCCGGCGAACGGGTCAGCTTCGAGGTCTCGTTCAGCCTGCCCGAGGGACGCCGCCACATGCTGGTGACCTATACCCCGCACTTCGGGGACAGCGGCGCGATCCTGGGTTTCTTTGCCCTCTATCAGGACATCACCGAGCGACGCATGGCGGAGGTTGCCCTGAAGGAAACCAACGAGACCCTGGAGGAACGCGTACGGGAGCGCACCCAGGCTCTCTCCGAGGCCAACGCGGCGCTGCGCCAGGAGAACCGAGTGCGCGCCGAGGCGGAGCAGGCCCTGCGCCAGGCCAAGCAGGTGGCCGAGGACGCCAATGCCTCGAAGACCCGCTTCCTGGCTGCCGCCAGCCATGACCTGCTGCAGCCGCTCAACGCCGCACGCCTGTTCACCTCGGCACTCGCCCAGGAGGTGGATGCCACGGACATGAGGCGCACCATCGGCCATATCGATGGCTCCCTGCAGGCCGCCGAGGAGCTGCTCGGCACCCTGCTCGATATCTCCAAGCTCGACGCCGGCGCTCTCACCCCCAGGCGCAGCCACTTCGCGCTGGCCGATATCGTCCGCCCCCTGCGTGCCGAGTTCGAGGTGATGGCCGAGAATCGCGGCCTGGATCTGACGGTAGTACCGACCGCCGCCTGGGTCGACAGTGATCCTCAGATGCTGCGTCGTATCGTGCAGAACTTCCTGTCCAACGCCATCCGCTATACCCAGGAGGGCCGAGTGCTGCTGGGCTGTCGCCGCCACGCGAACCGGCTCTCCATCCAGGTGTGGGACTCCGGACCCGGCATTCCCGAGTCCAAGCAGGCGGAGATCTTCCAGGAGTTTCGTCGCCTCGATCAAACCACGCGACACAAGGAGAGCGAAAAGGGGCTGGGGCTGGGGCTCTCCATTGCCGACCGCATGAGCCGGGTGCTCGAGCATCCCATCACGGTTCGCTCCCGTGAGGGTCACGGCACCCTGTTTGCGGTCAGCGTGCCGGTCGTCGCCGCCCAGGCCCGGCAGCCCGAAGTCGCGGCTTCACCGCGCCGCGCCGGCAACAAGCTGGCCGGCACGCGGATACTCTGCATCGACAACGAGAGCCTGATTCTCGAAGGCATGAAGGCGATGCTCTCCGGCTGGGGCTGCGACGTATTTACCGCCACCAGCATCGGTGGCGCCAAGTCGGTGCTGCGCCACCTGGACGGCGACCCGGACGCGATTCTGGCCGACTATCACCTGGATAACGAGGTGACCGGCCTGATGGCCCTGGAGGCGCTCAGCGAACGCCTGGAAGGCGCGGTACCCGGCATCGTGATCACCGCCGATCGCACCGAGGAGGTGGCCGAGGAGGTAAGGCGTACGGGCTATCAGCTGCTGCTCAAGCCGGTGCGGCCCGCGGCCCTGCGTGCCCTGCTGACCCGCACCCTGCAGGCCAGCCGAGCACCAGGCGGTTAGCCGCAAGCCCTTTGGGGAACAGCCCCGGTCCCTTGGGGACAGTCCCCGGCGGAGGGAACACCGTAAGCCAAGTGCACCAGAGCGAACCGGGGCGGCTTATTCGGGGACTGTCCCCTGCAGGCGAGCCTCGGGCGAAAGCCCGGCTGGGGTTTTTCGTACAGCGTAAAGCGTACCGCTTACCGCTCCCGGCAAAGCCGGGTTTACGGCTCAGGATTGGACCTTCGGCGGCTCGACCTCGAGCTTCTGGGCGGCAATCACTGCCTGGGTGCGTGAGTGCACGCCCAGCTTGCGCAGAATGGCGGTGACGTGGGCCTTGATGGTGGCCTCGGAGACATTGAGTTCGTAGGCGATCTGCTTGTTGAGCAGCCCCTCGGTCAGCATGTTGAGCACCCGAAACTGCTGGGGCGTCAGCGACGCGATGGCCTCGGCGAACCGGGTCTCCTCCTCATCGGCGTCGCCTATGGCATCGGCCAGCTCCGCCGGCAGCCAGACCTCGCCATCGAGGATCTCGCCCACCGCCTCGGCGATCAGCTGAAGCGAGGAAGACTTGGGAATAAAGCCGGAGGCGCCGTAATCGATGGCACGGCGCACCACATGGGGCTCATCACTGCCCGAGACCACCGCCACCGGAATATCCGGCGTCTGGCCGCGCAACTGGATGAGGCCCGAAAAACCGTGGGCACCGGGCATATGCAGGTCGAGCAGGATCAGGTCAGCGTCGGGATGACGGGTCACCACCTCGGCGGTCGCCTCCATGGTATCGGACTCGACGATCTCGGCCTGGGGCGCCAGCTGGCGTAGCGCCTGGGTCAAGGCTGCACGGAACAGCGGATGGTCATCGGCGACGATGAATTTCTGGGCAAAGGCCATGGATTCTCCTCCGGTTCCTCTGGCAGCAGGTCAACGGCCGCCATGCGGCTCTTTTCATTTTACCGCATGTTACCTCATGCCGGAGGTGATCCCCAAGCGCTGCGCCTTCATTGTCGACAACATTCCTGATGTCCGACAAAAAACCGGCCCCATGGGGCCGGTTCGTCAGGCTAGTAGCGACAAGGACCGAGCGCCGAGGCCTCAGAGATTGACGCGATGCTCGATCAGATCCTCGACCACGCTCGGGTCCGCCAGGGTGCTGGTATCACCCAGGCCATCCGTCTCGTTGGCGGCAATCTTGCGCAGGATACGGCGCATGATTTTGCCGGAGCGGGTCTTGGGCAGGTCATCGGCCCACTGAATGACATCGGGAGACGCGATGGGGCCGATCTCGGTACGAATCCACTTCACCAGCTCCTTCTGGAGCTCATCGCTCGACTCGTGGCCGTCGCTGAGGGTCACGTAGATATAGATCCCCTGCCCCTTGATATCGTGGGGGAAACCCACCACGGCCGCCTCGGCCACCGCATCATGGGCCACCAGCGCCGATTCGATCTCGGAGGTCCCCATGCGGTGTCCGGAAACGTTCAGCACGTCATCGACGCGGCCGGTGATCCAGTAGTAGCCGTCCTCGTCGCGGCGGCAGCCATCACCGGTAAAGTACATGCCCGGGTAGGTGGAAAAATAGGTTTGGACAAACCGCTCATGGTCGCCCCAGATGGAGCGCGCGATGCCCGGCCAGGCATCGAGTATTACCAGGTTGCCCTCGGCTTCGCCTTCGAGGAGATTGCCATTGGTGTCGACGATACCCGGCTGCACGCCAAACAGCGGCAATGTGGCAGAACCGGGCTTGAGGTCGGTGGCACCGGGCAGCGGCGAGAGCAGGATGCCGCCGTTTTCGGTCTGCCACCAGGTATCGACGATGGGACACCGGGAATTGCCGATCACACGATAGTACCACTCCCAGGCCTCGGGGTTGATGGGCTCACCCACCGAGCCAAGCAGGCGCAGGCTCTCCCGGGTGCTGGAGGCCATGACATCATCGCCATGGGCGCGCAGGGCGCGAATGGCAGTAGGTGCCGTATAGAGAATGCTGACCTTGTGCTTGTCGACGATTTCCCCCATGCGGCCAGGCGTCGGATAGCTGGGCACGCCCTCGAACATCAGGGTGGTGCCACCATTGGCCAGGGGCCCATAGACAATATAGCTGTGACCGGTGACCCAGCCCACATCGGCCGTACACCAGTAGATATCGCCATCGTGATAGTCGAAGACATATTGGTGGGTCATGGCGACATGCACCAGATAGCCACCGGTGGTGTGCTTCATGCCCTTGGGGGCGCCGGTTGAGCCGGAGGTATACAGGATAAACAGCGGATCCTCGGCGCTCATTTCCTCCGCCGGACAGTCGGTAGACTGGCCGGAGACGGCATCGCCGTACCAGATGTCACGCCCCTCCTTCCAGTCGACCTCGCCACCGGTACGCTTGACCACCAGCACGTTCTTGCAGACGTCGGTGTCTTTGCGAGTCAGGGCCGCATCGACGTTGTCCTTGAGCGGCACCTGCTTGCCGCCACGCACGGACTCATCGGCAGTGATGATCAGCTTGGATTGCGCGCCAATGACACGCTGCGCCACGGCATCCGGCGAGAAGCCGCCGAACACCACCGAGTGGATCGCCCCGATACGCGCACAGGCCAGCATGGCCACGGCCGCCTCGGGAATCATCGGCATGTACAGGGTCACCACATCGCCCTTGCCGATGCCCAGCTCCTTCAGCGCATTGGACAACTGACAGGTTCTGGCATGCAGGTCTCGATAGGTGATGTGCTCGGATTCGCCGGGATCGTCGCCCTCCCAGATGATGGCCGTCTGGTCGCCGCGCGTCTCCAGGTGGCGGTCGAGACAGTTGGCACTGGCGTTGAGCGTACCGTCCTCGAACCACCGAATATCGACGTTGTGCGTGTCAAAGGAGGTATTCTTGATTGTTGTCGGCGCCTTGATCCAGTCGAGGCGCTTCGCCTGCTCTTTCCAAAAGCCTTCAGTGTCCTCGATCGACTGGCGGTAGAGTGCCTCGTACTTAGCCTTGTCTATCCAGGCATTCTTCGCCAATGCTTCGGGAACCGGATAAATGTTCTTGTGCAGCTCCGTCATACAAGTAGACCTCTTGATCAGAAAGAGAGTCGGTCAAACAGTCTCCAATCCCAAACGGACGGGACGTGCCGGCTCCAGGGAAAGCACTGCCAGCATATAGGTCTCTGAGCCACCTTCCATTTAGACCTTGGTAGAAAAATTATCCCATTTAATATCAGCTACTTACCCATCCCTCTCGGACGCTTTTGAACCAAGATAGACCAACGTATGAGCGCAATGTCGGCAGCGATAGATGCGACCCCGCAATGCCAGGGCATGTCGATGAGGCGTAAAACCATGTTCACGACAACTACAAGCATAGCGATATGGCGAAGGGCTCGCCCGTTCGACATCGAAGCGATGGGTCGTGCGAGGCTCGAGGCCGAAAAGCCGGCGCATCACCGTCTGCCACTCCCGGCCGTGAGGCCGAGCCCGCCGGCCATCTTCCAGATGATGGACCAGCCAGTGGGCCATCTCGTGGGGTACCACCTCGACCAGGAAGTCGACCCGGTTCTCGGCATACAGCACCGGGTTGAAGCGCAGCCCGCCGCGGCCAAAATGTGCCTGCCCCGCACTCCGCCCCCGCAGATCGAGCCATACGCCAGGCCTGGGCAACCGGGGGTGGACCTCCCGGCACAGTGTGAAGGCGTCGGCAACCCGCTCATGCAGGGCGTGCGAGAGGCCGGGGCCCGCGAGAGCGGCAAGCGCTTCGGGGTCGGGATGGGGCAAGGCGGCAGTCATCATGAGTGCTAGAATGGCGACTCGCTCCCTGGGCGTAAAGCCCCCGGCCGCCAGCGTAAGCCCGTGAATCAGTGTGAGAGAACCACAATGTCCGATACCCCACTGCCCGAACCCCTGCTGGACGATGACCAGCTCGACCGTCTCGACGATTTCCTGGCCTCGGAACGGGTTTCCGAGGACGCCCTCGACCTGATCGGCACCCACGGCTTTCTGGTGGCCCTGGCCGTCAGCCCCCGGGAAGTGACGCCGGCGGCCTGGGTGGCGGAGCTGTTTCAGGGGGAGCCGTCTTTCGCCGACGATGCCGAGCGCGAGACCATTCTCGGTTTGCTGGAGCGGCTACGCCACAATGCCATCGCCGCCATGGAACAGGGCCTGCTGCCGGAGCTGCCCTTCGAGCTGACCCTGGAGGGCATTGCGGCGGAAGAAACGCCCGTCGGAGACTGGTGCGCCGGCTTCATGGAAGGGGTGTTTCTCGACGAGCCGGGCTGGTTCGAGGAAGACGAGGAAGCCGCCGCCACCCTGCTGCTGCCCTTCATGGCACTCTCGGGCCTGTTCGATGACGAGCCGGACATGACCGAGTTCACGGCCGACACGGCTCGCCTCGAAGGCCTGGTCCGCCAGCTGCCCGAACTGGTACTGGATCTCTACCTGCATTATCGCGTCCCCCCGGAGACACCCAAGCCGATGCCACGCAAGAAGAAACCCGCCGGCCGCAAGAAAGGCGGCAAGCGGTAGCTGGCTCTTGGGGACAGCTAACTCCGGGGGACAGTCCCGAATAGCGAGAAGGGACTGTCTCCCGGCAGTGGCGCCGATGCTGGCGAAGAGCAGAAAACACCGACCTGATGGCTCGGCCGGGGACAGTCCCTGACGGGAGGGAGACGGCGGCAGAGAGACTACCCCTGTCCCCTGTAAGGCTGAGGCTACTTGAGCCGGGTCAGCACGCCGTCGAGGATGCCAAACAGCCACTCCCTGAAGCGCTGCAACAGCGGGCGCTTCGCCCAGGCCTGCGGCTCGATCTCGTGGCTGACGGCGAAGTGACGCTCGAACAGCATGGCCACTTCCTCGGCGAAGCGTCGGTCATCCACCTCCTGGTTGGCCTCCAGGTTCCAGTGCAGGCTCCAGTGATCGAAATTGCAGGACCCCAGGCTGACCCAGCCATCGACAAGCGAGAACTTGGCATGGATGAACGTGGGTTGAAACTCGTGGATATGCACCCCGGCCTTGAGCAGACGCCCGTAGAAGCGCTGCCCCGCATAGCGCACACCCGGATGGTCATGACGCTTGCCGGGCAGCAACAGGCGCACATCGACGCCCCGGCGAGCCGCCCGTGCCAGGCGTAGACGCAGGCCGAGGGTAGGCGCGAAGTAGGGCGTGCAGATCCATACGCGCTGGCGTGACGCGGCTATCCGACCATGCAGCGAGTGGCGAATCGTCTGGTAACGATAGCCCCGGCCCCAGACCACCCGCCCCCGCATGCCGCGATGGCCATTCTCCACGCGGGTCGCCGTCGAGAGCCCGCGCACCAGGGCCGCCGCCCCGTCACCGCGGGTCAACGGGGAGTCCCACAGGCGGCAGAACAGGTGAACCCAGTCGGCTACCACCGGCCCCTGGATGCGCACCGCCACCTCGTACCAGGCGTCGAGAAACTCATCCACGACCCCGAAGCCACCGGTAAAGGCGAGGCGGCCATCAATAACGACCAGCTTGCGATGGTCACGGGTCAGGTTGCGCGCCAGGGAGTGCAGCCCCAGGGGATTGAAGAAGCGCAGGGCCAGGCCACCCGCCTGAAGGCGCTCACGATCATGCCTCGACAGTCCCATGGCCCCATAGCCATCGAGCAGCAGGAGTACCGTTACACCGCGCCCGGCGGCCCGGATCAGGGCATCGATCAGCGCCGCAGCCAGGCGTCCGGACTCCATCAGGTAAAGCTCGATCAATATCGAGGCCCGCGCCTGCTCGATGGCGTCGAACATGGCCGGAAGAAAGCGACTCGCTTCCGGCAGAAGCTCGAAGTCATTGCCGCCCCGCCAATTCCCGTGCATGGCTATCCCCCTGTCCGCCCCCTCATATGCCTCCGTGACGCCGGGATCGAATCGTCACTGACCCGGAGGCTCACGACGACTATACTGGCCTCTCCTCTCCCTTTCCTGCACCCGGGGCAAACGGATGGCCTTGCTGCACACCCTGACCACTCCCCTGCGCGCGTTGATGACCCGCATGATCGCCGCCTGGGTACGGCCGCGCCTGATCGAGCCGTCCCCCGACGACCTGGGGATTACCGCCGGCCAGCCGGTGATCTATGTACTGCCCCGCACCGCCTGGAGCGACGCCTGGCTGCTCGGTTCCTTGACCTCCTGCCATGGGCTGCCTGGCGCCGACAGGCGCTACCGCCTCGCCGGACGCCTGTTTCCCGGCTGCCTGGCGCTACCGCTGCCACGCCGACGGCTGCGCCGCTTACCACGCGGCGAACCGCCCTTCGAGGCATTGATCGAACGCCTCGAAGCCGATCCCGAGCTCGAGATACAGCTGGTGCCGGTCAGCATCTTCTGGGGCCGCGCGCCGGGCAAGCGGTTCGGCTTCTGGCGCCTGGTTGCCGCCGACAGCTGGCAGTTGACCGGTCGACTGCGCCGGCTACTGGCCGTGCTGGTCAATCGCCGCAGCGTGGAAGTGCACTTCGGCGCCCCGTTGATGCTCCGCGACCTCTGTCATGGCCGCGAGTCGGCGCTGACCAATCGCAAGGTGGCGAGACTGCTGCGCGTGCACTTCCGACGGATTCGCACCCGGGTACTGGGCCCGGACATCTCCCATCGCCGCACCCTGATCGAAGGCATGGCGTCGAGCCCCGGGGTCGGCCGAGCCATCGACGAGCAGACCGGTACGGGTCGCCAGTCGCGGCAACGGTTGAAGCGCCGTGCCCGCCGCTACGGCCATGAGATCGCCTCCAACATGACCTATCCGGTGCTACGCTTCATGGATGGCCTGCTTCGGCGACTGTGGAACCGTCTCTACGACGGCGTCGATGTCCGTGGCCTGGACGTGATCAAGCCCCTGGCCGAGGACCACACCCTGGTCTATGTGCCCTGCCACCGCAGCCATGTCGACTACCTGCTGCTCTCCTATGTGCTCTATCAGGAGGGGCTGATGCCGCCGCATATCGCCGCCGGGCGCAACCTGGACATGCCCCTGATCGGCCCGCTGCTGCGCCGCAGTGGCGCCTTCTTCCTGCGCCGCAGCTTTCGCGACAATCGCCTGTATGGCGCGGTATTCAACGAATACCTGCATCGCCTGATCGCCCGCGGCCACCCCCTGGAGTATTTCATGGAGGGCGGCCGTTCGCGCAGCGGTCGCATGCTGCCGGCACGCCCCGGCATGCTGGCCATGACACTGCGCTCCTTCCTGCGCAGCCATGCGGCCGGCCAGGGCCAGCCACTGGCCTTTGTTCCCGTCTATATCGGCTACGAGAGGGTAATCGAAAGCGCCAGCTACCAGCGTGAGCTTCGTGGGGGCAAGAAGCACAAGGAGACCCCGCTGGCGCTGCTGCGGGTGCTGGGCAAGCTGCGCCAGCCCTTCGGTCGCGTCAGCCTGAACATCGGCGAGCCATTGCGCCTGGCCGACTACCTGGACCACGAGCTGGGCACGCACTGGCGCCAGGAGCAGGCCTCACAGCCGGCGTGGTTCAACTCGCTGGTGCCACGCCTGGGCGAGACGCTGAGCCGACGCATCAATGCCGCCGCCGCCCTCAACCCGGTCAACCTCGTGGCCCTGGTGCTGCTGGCCACTCCCCACCATGCCATCGAGGAACGCCTGCTGGAGCGCCAGCTGTCACTGCTGGCGGCACTCCAGCGGAGAACGCCGGGTGCCACCCGGACGAGCCTGACGGCGGGCGAGCCCGCCGAGTGGATCACCCAGGCCTTGTCCCTGGGCATGATCCAGCGCCGCCAGCACCCCCTGGGCGACATCCTGCTCGCCGCCCCCCACCAGGCCGGCCAGCTGGGCTGGTATCGCAATAACGTGCTGCATCTCTTCGCCCTGGCCGGACTCACCGCCTTCGCCTTCCGCCACCAGGCGCGGCATACACTCGACGACCTCGAGACCCTGCTCGCTCCCGGCTGGCCGATTCTCGCCCGAGAATTGATGGTTCCCACGCCCCCCGACCTGCGCCAGGCCCTGGCGGCGATGCTCGAGGCACTGGTTGAAGAGGGCCTGCTGGAGCGGGACGCTCAGGGAGGCTGGCGGCGCATCGATGATTGCCTGGAGGCGGGTGAGAGCATCGAGCTGCTGGGTCAGTTAATGCAACCATCACTGGAGCGAGGCTACCTGCTGCTCGCGGTACTGATCCAGGCGGGGAGTGAAGGTCTCACGGCCGAAGAGCTGGCCGAGCATAGCCGACTGCTCACCGAGCGGCTGGCGGTGCTCTCGGGGCTCGACGCCCCGGAGTTCTTCGATACGCGGCTGTTCGTCAGCCTGGTGGAGAGCCTGGAGCTGGAGGGCTGGCTATGGCGCAACGCCGCGGACCGGCTGACGTTTGATGGGCGGCTGCGCGACGCGGCCAGGCGTTCGCGACGACTCTTCGACCCGGCGCTGCGCCATCGCCTGCAGCTGATCACGCGTCGCGACGACTGATCAGTCGACCTTCAGGCTGCGGTGCACATAGACATCATAGCGGCTGGTCTTGCCCTCGAGCACATGGCGCGGGGCAACTCCTTCGATCGGCGGCGCCTTCCTCGATCGCTTGACCACGACCCGGTGGCTGGCGACATCCAGTGCCGCCTCCAGCAGACGCGGCGCATCGGCATCGTCGCCGGCCAGGGTCCGGAACAGCCGCATCTCCTTCTTGACCAGCGCCGACTTCTCACGATGCGGAAACATCGGATCCAGGTGAATGACCTGGGGCGGGAACCCGGCCTCGGCCACCCGGGCCTCGAGATCACGGGCGGCATCGCCGTGCACCAGCTGCATGCGTGTGGCGATCTCGGTGGTATCGGCATCGGCCTGGGCCCTGGCCAGGCCATTCTCGAGCAGGGCGAAGATCGCCGGGACTCGCTCCACCATCAACACCCGCGCCCCCAGGCTCGCCAGCACGAAGGCATCACGTCCGAGCCCCGCGGTGGCATCCACCACCGCGGGCGTCACCCCCCGGGAAAAACCGCAGGCACGGGCGATCAGCTGGCCCCGTCCGCCACCGAAGCGCCGCCGGTGAGCGACGCGCCCCGCGGTAAAATCGACGACCAGCGGCTGTCCGAAGCGCCCGGGGTCACCACCAAGCACCAGACGGCCCTCTCGCCACATCAGCCGCAGCTCGGCATCCTCGGCGTCGGGGAGTCCCAGACGCTCGGCCAGCTCCATGTCATCCACCGCTATCGGCGAGCGGCCGCTCATTTCACCTCGCCAGCGTTCATCTTCTTCCAGGCCACCTCGTTGCGCAGGTAGACCGGCTGAGCCAGATGGGCCGGCAGTCCCCTGCCTTCCTCCAGCGTCGGCATGGCCAGCAACGCCATCTCGGCGGCGGCGGCCTCCATCTCGGGAAGGCTTTGATCCACCCCCGCCTGCACCTCGGCCGACATCTGAGAGAGGAGGTTCCAGCCGGACCCCACCCCGACCCACGCCTGGCCGTCATGACCGGCTGGCAGGCGCAAGCGCTCGGGGGCCATCACCGCCTCATCGAGCAGCGGCGCCGGCAGGCCCTGCGCACAGTCCCAGGCGGCCACATAGATCTCTCCCATCCGGGCGTCCAGGGCCGTCGCCAGACAGCGAAACCCGTGGCGACGGTGGGCGCCAAGCGCCAGCGCCGCCAGGGTCGAGACGCCGATCAACGGGCGGTCGAGGCCGTAGGCGAGCCCCTGGGCGGCGCCCGCGGCGATACGCAGGCCGGTGAAGGACCCCGGGCCATGACCGTAGGCGATGGCGTCGAGCTCGGCGGGCCGCACCCCGGCGTCGGCCAGCACCTCATCGACCATGGGCAACAGGCGCCGAGTATGCTCACGGGGCGTCAGGGCGAAGCGGGAAATCAGCTCGTCGGCGGCGTCGGGGCGCCGCCGCAGCAGGGCCGCGGAGCAGGCGCTCGAGGAAGCATCCAGGGCCAGCAGGATCGACATGACAGCACCATCTCGGGAAAACGGGTTGTCATTATACGCGGTCGGGCCCCGAACGACGATGGCCCGCTTTCAAGCGGGCCATCCTGGTTGCCGGATCCGGCCGCAAGGTGCAGGCGCGGCGCCGTTTCGGCGAAAGGCCTATCAGCCTTCGAGCGCCTTGAGCACCTGGGCCTTGATCTCGTCGACGCTGCCGACGCCTTCCACGCGGTGATAGGCCGGCGCGGCCTCGGCATCCTGCTCGGCCCAGGCCTGGTAGTAGTCGACCAGTGGTGCGGTCTGCTCATGGTAGACCGACAGGCGATTGCGCACGGTAGACTCGCGGTCGTCATCGCGCTGGATCAGCGCTTCGCCGGTCACATCGTCCTTGCCCTCTTCCCTGGGCGGATTATGATCCACATGATAGATGCGCCCCGAGCCCGGGTGCACGCGACGCCCGGCCAGGCGACTGACGATTTCCTCGTCTTCCACGGCGATCTCGAGCACGTGGTCGAGCTTCACTCGCGCGTCCTTCATGGCGTCGGCCTGGGGAATGGTGCGCGGGAAGCCATCGAACAGGAAGCCATTGGCACAATCCGGCTGGGCGATGCGCTCCTTGACCAGGGCGATGATGATGTCATCGGATACCAGGCCGCCACTGTTCATGATTTCCTTGACCTTGACCCCCAGCTCACTGCCTTCCTTGATGGCGGTCCGCAGCATGTCACCGGTAGAGATCTGCGGAATGTTGAAGCGCTCACAGATAAACTGGGCCTGGGTGCCCTTGCCGGCACCGGGGGCGCCCAACAGGATCAAACGCATGTCAGTATCCTCGTGGTCAAGTGGTTGTCAAATCGGAAGAATTATTGGGGAAGGAACGATAACCGCGGCCCACGACCAGCACAAGCGCCGGACATTGCCGAGCCCCTTCCGGGACAGGAAAGCGCCTTTTATTTCAAGGATATCGGCTCGAATTGCACTTTGGTCTTGGCAGCCGAGCCAAGGCCGGAAATGACGACGGCGCCCGAAGGCGCCGTCGTCTGGCGGCTGGACCCAGGCCCTACATCAGCAGTCGACGAATATCGGTCAACAGCTGACCCAGCAGCGCGGTAAAGCGTGCCGCATCGGCGCCGTTAACGGCTCGGTGATCATAGGACAGGCTCAACGGCATCATCAGCCGCGGCTGGAAGGTCGCGCCATCCCATACCGGTTTCATCGAGGCCTTGGAGACCCCCAGAATGGCCACCTCCGGCGCATTGACGATGGGGGTAAAGGCGGTACCGCCGATGGAGCCCAGGCTGGAGATGGTGAAACAGCCACCGGTCATCTCCTCGCGCTTGAGCTTCTTCGACTGCGCCTTCCCGGCCAGCGCCACCGACTCCTTGGCCAGCTCGATCAGCGACTTCTGGTCGGCATCGCGAATCACCGGCACCATCAGGCCATCGGGCGTGTCCACGGCGATGCCGATATGCACGTACTTCTTGTGCACCATGGTGTCGCCGTCGCTCTTCAGGCTGACGTTGAACTGCGGGTACTGACGCAACGCGAAGGCACAGGCCTTGATCAGGAAGGGCAGCGGCGTGAGCTTGGCTCCCTGGGCCTCCGCCTCGGCCTTCATGGACTTGCGGAAGGCCTCCAGCTCGGTGATGTCCGCCTCGTCGAACTGGGTGACATGGGGCAGATTGACCCAGCTGCGATGCAGGTTGGTGGCCCCCATCTTCATCAGGCGGCCCATGGACGTCTCTTCCACCTCGCCGAACTGACTGAAGTCCTGATCCGGGATCGGCGGAATGCCCGAGCCCGACGCCGCCGGTGCCGCCTGGGCCTTGCCCTGACCGGCCATCACCTGCTGGACGTAGGCGTGCACATCCTCCTTGAGAACCCGACCCTTGGGTCCGCCGGGCTTGACCAGGGCGAGGTCCACACCCAGTTCGCGCGCCAGCATGCGCACCGCGGGACCGGCATGGACCAGCTTGCCGTCGCGGGGCTTGTGCGCCGCCATCTCGGCCTCCGGGCTCGGCGTGCCAGGCGCTCTCGGGGCGGGCCTTTCGGCCTTGGGCGATTCGGGCCGCGCTGGCTCGGGCCGCTTCTTCCCGGCCGCCGGCGTGGCGACGACGGTCTCGATATAGCCGATCAAGTCACCTTCGGAGATGCTGTCGCCTTCCTTGACGGTGAGCTCCACCAGCTTGCCCTTGACCGGGCTCGGGACATCCATGGAGGCCTTGTCGGACTCCAGGGTGATCAGCGGCGCCTCTTTCTCGACCTCGTCGCCCTCGGCCACGGCCACCTCGATGATCGGCACATCGCTGGCGCCGCCCAGGTCCGGAACACGGACCTCCTGACGCTGGGGTTCACCCGCGCCCGGGGCCGCGTCTTCCTCGGCCTCTTCCGGCGCCTCCGAGCCGCCAGCGGTCTCGCCGGCAGAAGATGCCGGGGCCTCATTCGCGGCCGGCTCACCGCCCTCGTCGGCAATTTCCATGGTGCCGATCACATCGCCTTCCGAGACGGTGTCACCCTCCTTGACGCTCAGGCGGGTCAGCCGGCCGGCATGGGGGCTGGGCACATCCATGGAGGCCTTGTCGGACTCCAGGGTAATCAGCGCCGCCTCCGCGGCGACCTCCTCACCCTCGGCCACGACGACATCGATCACCTCGACATCGCTGTCACCCCCCAGGTCGGGTACGGTGATCTCAACGCTGCGCTTGCCACCGCCGCTGGCCGGCGGCTTTTCCGCGGCCGGCTCGGGCTCCTTCTCCGGCGCCGGGGCACTCTGCTGCTCGGCGGCCGGCTCGGGCTCACCCGCGCCTTCGACTTCCAGTTCGACGATGTCGTCTCCCTCCGAGACGGTATCGCCTTCCTTGACCAACACCCTGGCCACCTTGCCGCCCTGGGGAGACGGCACATCCATGCTGGCCTTGTCGGACTCCAGGGTGATCAGGGTGTCCTCGGCTTCGATGACATCGCCTTCCGACACCCCGATCTCGATAATCTCTACATCGGTATCGCCGCCGATGTCCGGTACTTTGATGATTTCGCTACTCAAGGTCGCGCTCCTTCCAAATCGTGCCTGGAAGGGGCGGGCATCCGCCCGCCCCACCGGATCAGTCGGTCAGCGGATTCGGCTTGGCCGGATCGATGTTGTACTTGCTCAGCGCCTCGCCGATCAACTTGCGATCGATTTCACCACGTTCGGCCAGCGCCTTGAGCGCCGCCACCGTCACGAAATGGCGATCGACCTCGAAGAACTCGCGGAGCTTCTCTCGCGTATCCGAACGCCCGAAGCCGTCGGTACCCAGCACATGGAAGTCGGTCGGCACCCAGGCACGCACCTGATCGGCGAACAGGCGCATATAGTCGGTCGACGCAATGGCCGGCCCCTGGCGCCCCTCGAGGCAGCGCGTCACATGGGGCTTGCTCGGTTCGGCCTCGGGATCGAGGAAGGCCTGGCGATCCAGTGACAGCGCCTCCCGACGCAACTCGTTGAAGCTGGTGACGCTCCAGATATCGGCACCCACGCCCCAGTCGTCGCGCAACAGCTCGGCGGCCGCCTCGACTTCGCGCAGGATGGTACCGGAACCCATCAGCTGCACACGGGCCTTGTCACCCTGGGTCTCGCGCAGCAGGTACATGCCCTTGATGATGTCGTCGGCGGGCACCTCCTCCATCACGGGTTGCTCGTAGTTCTCGTTCATCACCGTCAGGTAGTAGAAGCAGGGCTCCTTGTCGACGAACATCCGCTGCAGGCCGCTCTGCACGATCACCGACACCTCATGGGCGTAGGTGGGGTCGTAGCTACGGCAGTTGGGGATCATCGACGCCTGGAGATGGCTGTGACCATCCTGGTGCTGCAGGCCTTCGCCGTTGAGCGTGGTACGTCCGGCGGTACCGCCCACCATGAAGCCTCGCGCCTGCAGGTCGCCAGCGGCCCAGGCCAGGTCGCCGATACGCTGGAACCCGAACATCGAGTAGTAGATGTAGAACGGCAGCAGCGGCAGGCCATGGTTGGCGTAGGACGTTGCCGCGGCGATCCACGAGGACATGGCCCCGGCCTCGGTGATGCCCTCCTCGAGCACCTGGCCGGCCTTGTCCTCGCGATAGAACATCAGCTGGCCCTTGTCCATCGGCTCATACTTCTGGCCACCGGGGCTGAAGATACCCAGCTGACGGAACATGCCTTCCATGCCGAAGGTGCGTGCCTCGTCGGGCACGATGGGCACCACCTGCTTGCCGAATCCCTTGTGCTTCACCAGGCCGCTGAGGATCCGCACGAAGGCCATGGTAGTAGACACCTCGCGCCCCTTGGAGCCGCCCAGCTGGCTGGCGAAGATCTTGTCATCCAGGCCGGGAATATCGAGCGCCTCGAAGTCATGCTGGCGCGCCGGCAGATAGCCACCCAGGCGCTCACGCTGGAGATGCATGTACTTCATCTCGGGCGTGTCGTCGGCCGGCTTGTAATAGGGGATCTCGTGCTCGATCGCCTCGTCGGAAACCGGAATCCCGAAGCGGTCGCGGAAGCGCTTCAGCACTTCCGGGTCATCGATGGACTTGACCTGGTGCGCCTCGTTGTCGGCCTCGCCGCCATCGGCCCCCAGACCGTAGCCTTTGACGGTATGCGCCAGCACGACGGTGGGGCGTCCGTTGGCGTTGTTCATCGCCTCATGGTAGGCCGCATAGACCTTGAACGGATCATGGCCGCCACGGTTGAGCTTCCAGATGTCTTCATCCGTCATATCCTTGACCATCTCGGCGGTCTCGGGATAGCGACCGAAGAAGTTCTCACGCGTGTAGGCGCCGCCGTTGGCCTTGTAGTTCTGGTACTCGCCGTCGACGGTCTCGTCCATCACCTTCTGCAGAACGCCCTTGTTGTCGTTCTCGAAGAGCTGGTCCCACAGGCGCCCCCAGACCACCTTGATGACGTTCCAGCCGGCACCACGGAAGACACCCTCGAGCTCATCCATGATCCGCGAGTTGCCGCGCACCGGGCCGTCGAGACGCTGCAGGTTGCAGTTGACCACGAAGATCAGGTTGTCGAGCTTCTCGCGGCTGGCCAGGTGGATCGCTCCCAGGGACTCCGGCTCGTCACACTCACCGTCGCCCATGAAGCACCAGATCTTGCGGTCCTGCATCGGCTGCAGGCCACGCTGGTCCAGATACTTCATCACATGGGCCTGATAGATGGCCATGATCGGGCCCAGGCCCATGGAGACCGTGGGCAGCTGCCAGAAGTCCGGCATCAGCCAGGGGTGCGGGTAGGACGATAGTCCGTTGCCGTCGACCTCCTGGCGATAGTGGTCCATCTGCTCCTCGGTGAGGCGCCCCTCGAGGAAGGCCCGTGCGTAGATGCCCGGTGAACTGTGGCCCTGGATGAAGACCAGGTCGCCCTTGAAGTCACCGTTGGCCGCGCGGAAGAAGTGATTGAACCCCACCTCATAGAGGGTCGCGCTGGACATGTAGCTGGCCAGATGGCCACCGATGCCCTTGTGCTTGCGGTTCGCCCGGGTCACCATCGCCGCCATGTTCCAGCGAATCATGGAGCGAATCTTGCGCTCCATGAACATGTCCCCGGGCATCGGCGCCTCGCGATGCACCGGAATGGTGTTGCGGTGGGGGGTGGTCGCCGAGAAGGGGGGCTGGGTACCGTCACGACGCAGGCGATCGGCCAGGCGGGTGAGCAGGTGCCGAGCACGCTCCTCACCCTCGTACTCCAGGACCGATTCGAGGGATTCCAACCACTCTGCTGTCTCGACCGGGTCGAGATCCTCTCTTGCCTCCAGACTCATAGACGTCTCTCCGAATGACGATGGATGTTGCGTGCCCGCTGCGGTGCGGAAGGCAGGGCGTCCTCTCGCCAGAGAGGTCTATCACCCCGAGCTTTGTGTAATTTTATTACGTTACGACGCAAAAAAATCGTCGTTTCTGTGCGAAAGATACCGTATACCTCGCCTCCTGCCAAAGCAAGTTTATATGGAACCTTTTTCCATATAAAAGATACTGCACCGCAACACAAAGAGTTAGCACTAGCCCCAGGAATAAACTCGACGAAGGTCAAGGAGATGTAGCTAAACTACCGTTTGAAGCAAGCAAGCGATTCAGTCACGACAACCGACGAGCACCGAGCCGCTGGTAAAAGTAGGCCCAGTCGAAGGCGGGTCCGGGATCCCTCTTGCGCAACGGCGCCACCTGGGCATGGCCGGTAACACGCGATGCCTCCAGGTCGGGGTAGGCGGCGAGGAGCTCGAGGGCAACCTCGGCCAGGCGTTCATACTGGGCGGCGCTGTAGGCCGAGACCTCGTCGCCTTCCAGCTCGATGCCAATGGAAAAGTCGTTGAGGGCGGTGCGCCAACGATCACCGTCACGCCAGGAGGAGCGTCCCGCATGCCAGGCGCGACACTGGAAGGGCACGAACTGCACGCATTCGCCGTCACGGCGAATCAACAGGTGGGCCGAGACCCGTAACCCCTGAATGGACGCGAAGAAGGGATGGGCTTCGGGGTCGAGGCGATTGGTAAACAGCCGCTCGATATGTGGCCCACCGAACTCTCCCGGCGGCAGGCTGATGGAATGCAACACCAGCAGCGACACTTCCCCGAGCGGGCGCTCATCACGGTTCGGAGACGGCACCCGCCGTGCTCCCGCCAGCCAGCCCTGTTCAATAGCCATGCGTCTCCCCTGACGTCACCGGTGTGGATTGCCTATAATGAATGTCCTTGACCACCCCGGCCACCCCCGCCGGCATCAACCTCACGAGTGACCCGCATGGACTATCAGGACACACAGACCTATCACACTAAACTCGTCGAAGAGATTCGCGATGCCGCCGCGCGTCTGCTGGCCGAGGATGTCGGTCCGGGCGACATCACCGCCCAGCTGATTCCTGACGAACAGCTCGCCAGGGCGCGGGTCATCACCCGTGACGCCTGTGTGTTGTGTGGTGTGGCCTGGGTCGATGAACTTTTTCGACGCCTCGATACCACGGTGACGCTGCGCTGGCAGGCCGCCGACGGCGATGCCCTGGCGGCCGGCCAGTGCCTTCTCGAGCTGGAGGGGTCGGCACGCAGCCTGCTCACCGGCGAACGCGCGGCACTCAATCTGTTGCAGACGCTATCGGCCACCGCCACCCATACGCGCCACTACGTCGACCTGGTCGACGATACCGGCGTACGCCTGCTCGACACCCGCAAGACCCTGCCCGGCCTGCGCCTGGCTCAGAAGTATGCGGTCGCCTGCGGCGGCGGGCACAACCATCGCATCGGGTTATGGGATGCCTTCCTGATCAAGGAGAACCATATCGCCGCCTGCGGTGGCATCGAGGCGGCGGTAAACGCGGCGCGGCGCATCGCCAGCGACCTTCCGGTGGAAGTGGAGGTGGAGACCCTTGCCGAGCTGGATCAGGCCCTGACGGCCGGCGCAGACGTCATCATGCTCGATAACTTCGGCCTCGACGAGCTGCGTGAGGCCGTGCGTCGGACCGCCGGCAAGGCGACCCTGGAGGCCTCGGGCAACGTCGACCGGAGCACCCTGCGAGCCATCGCCGAGACCGGTGTCGACTGTATTTCCAGCGGCGCCCTGACCAAGGATATCAAGGCAGTCGACCTCTCCATGCGCCTGGAGGACTAGGTTTCCAGCGCGACCAGCGTCTTCTCCAGCCGGTGGCGCAACAGTTGTTCGCCGTCGCGCTCCACGGCTTCCTCCCCCAGGTCGCGCCAACCACGCCGCACCAGCCCCGGGACCAGCATCAGGCTCGCCTCGATGCTGGCCCGCCCGACTCCCCGCTCGATCAATAGCCGTTCGGCGTGCATCAGCAGCGCCGAGCCAATGCCGCGGCGCGCCAGGGAGGGCCAGGTATAGAGCGTCACGATGCGCCCGCTATGGAGTTCCAGCTCGAGAAAGCCCACGCAACGGCCATCGCATTCCGCCACCAGCGTGGTATAGAGGGCGTGACGCGCCACCCAGGCGCTGGGGTCGCGCGGCAACGCGGACACCCAGGCCTCGCGCTGAGGCCTGCTGTAGTGGGCCGCAGCGCCCTGCATCACCGCATGATGGAAGACCTCGGCCTGATCACCGGCGTCCCTCGCCAGGGCCTCGCGATAGCGAATCCGTGGGGCGCGGCGACGCGGGACATCATCCTCCGGCGCTGTTGCAGTCTCGTTCATGGAAGCCTCGCGAGATTGAATATTGTCGAAAGACTACACAACGCCGGTCGACAGGCCAACCACGCTCGCCGCCTCGGCAGGGGCCAGGCATAATGACCGACATGAGCCAACACTGCGCCCCCTCAGCCGTTACCCTGTCGCCTCTCGGCATCCTCGATAGCGACTTTCCCGACAAGTTCGGCGTCCCCCGCCAGCCCGGCCTGGCCCCGTCGGCTCGCGCGACCCTCCGTCTTCTCTCCCCCTACGACGATCCGTTGACGGTAAGAGGACTGGATGCCTTCAGCCATCTCTGGCTCACCTTCGTCTTCCACCAGAGCCCCGAACGCTGGTCGGCGCTGGTGCGTCCGCCGCGCCTCGGAGGCAATCGTCGAGTCGGCGTCTTCGCCAGCCGCAGCACGCACCGTCCCAACCGCCTGGGGCTATCGCTGGTCGAACTGCTCGGGGTCGACACCCGAGACGGTGTCAGGCTCCATCTCGCCGGGGCCGACCTGGTAAGCGGCACCCCGGTGCTGGACATCAAGCCCTACCTGCCCTGGGCCGAGGCCAGGCCCGACGCGCGCGCAGGCTTCGCCCCCGAAGCGCCCCGTCGGCTGCCGGTGCACCTTACCCATGCCGCCGAGACGGCACTGGCCAGGCGCGAAGACGCCGCCTCGCTACGCCGGCTGATCGAGGAGGTCCTGAGCCAGGACCCGCGGCCCGCCTACCGACATGACGACGAGGCGCGCCGCTACGGCGTCCGCCTGCGCGACCTGGACATACACTTTCGCGTCGCAACGAGGCCCGACGGCACCAGCACTCTGGAAGTGCTGGATATCCTGCCGGCATGAACGACCAAGGGCCCCGCCGGGCCCCTGGTGATACCTGCCCGACGCCTCGGCCTCAGTCGAAGCTGACCCCGATACGCCGCCCGACCTCCTCGTAGGCCTCGATCACGCCGCCGAGCCCCTGGCGAAAACGATCCTTGTCGAGCTTTTCGCGGGTCGCGGCATCCCACAGCCGGCAACCGTCCGGGGAGAACTCATCGCCCAGCACGACCCGCCCCTCGAACAGGCCGAACTCCAGCTTGTAATCCACCAGCAGCAGGCCACCCTCGGCGAACAGCTCCTTGAGCACGCCATTGACCTTGAAGGTCAGGGCCTTCATCTCGGCCAGCTGCTCTACGCTGGCCCAGCCGAAGGTTTCGGCCAGGGACTCATTGATCATGGGGTCGTGGAGGGCATCGTTCTTGAGGAACAGCTCGAAGGTAGGCGGCGCAAGCTCCTGGCCCTCGATGACCCCCAGACGCTTGACCAGGCTGCCCGCCGCGATATTGCGCACCACACACTCGACCGGAATCATCTCCAGCGCCTTGACCAGGCTCTGGGTATCGGAGAGGCGCTTCTCGAAGTGAGTAGGCACTCCCGCTTCGCCCAGCTTCTCCATGATAAAGGCATTGAAGCAATTGTTGACCATGCCCTTGCGGGCCAGCGACTCCATGCGCTCACCGTCGAAGGCACTGGTGTCATCGCGGAATTGCAGTATCACGCGGTCGGAGTCATCGGTGGCGAAAACCGACTTGGCCTTGCCGGCGTAGAGTTCTTGACGCTTTTCCATGGAAGCCTCCGGAGGGCTTGATGAGGTGGAAGATTGCAGGCTCAGGCGATGGCCTGCCACGCCAGACCATCGTCCTGGCAGGCGACCATCAGCCGTGATGTGTCACCGTCGAGCAGGGGCACCAGGGCCTCCAGCACCAGCTCGGGACGGTTATTGTGTTCAGACAAGTGGGAACAGGCGATTCGCTGAAGCCGATCGAGACCCAGCCGGGCCAGCAGCGTCGCCGCCTGAGTGTTGGCCAGGTGGCCCCAGTCGCCCCCCACCCGGCGCTTTAACCGCGGTGGATAGGGGCCCTCGGCGAGCATCCGGATATCATGATTGCACTCCAGCGCCAGTGCATCACAGCCGGCGAAGGCCCGGACGACATGTTCGGTTGGGTGGCCGATATCGGTGAGTAGCCCCAGGTGACGTCCGCCCCCCTGGATGCGGAACTGCACCGGTTCGCGAGCGTCATGCGGCACGGTCACGGGGTCGAAACACAGGCCCTTCACCTCGAATCGCACCTGGGGAGTGATCCAGCGACGCTCGGGCAGCTCACCCAGGCGGCCGCTGGCCCAGCTGCCCGGGGTCAGCCATACCGGCACCCCATGGCGTCGGGCCAGGGGCCCTACCCCTCGAATATGGTCGCCATGCTCATGGGTCACCAACAGGGCGTCAAGCTGCCGCGGGTGCAGGCCCAATCGGGCCAGCCGGCGCTCGGCGTCGCGCAGCGTAAAGCCGCAGTCCACCAGCACATGGGTCTCGCCATCGCTGACCAGGGTAGCGTTTCCCTTGCTGCCGCTGCCCAGTGATGCGAAGTGCAGCCGCCCGCGACACGCGGCGGCAGGGGGATTCGCCTGCGTCATCAGCGCAACAGACTCGCCACGCGCTCCAGCAGCTCACGCTTGTCCTCGGCGCCGAGGTCACCCTCGTCGGCGGCCTCGGCGCGCAGCAGGGTCCGTTCGGGACCTTCGCTTTCCAGCATCAGGCGAATCTCCTGCGGCGATTCCGACGTCACCAGCCCCTTCCAGAAGCCCTCGCGACGCTCGGAAAGCGGCAGGTAGCGGATGCGATGGGAGTGATCCGTCGGCGTGCCTTCCAGCAGCTCGCGCCGCCCCTCGACGGTAAAGTCCTGCTTGAGCTGATAGTCGAGCTCGGCCCAGGTGCGCTCCATATCCAGCGGCACCTCGACCCGCCACTCTCCGCCTCGCTGGACGAGGCCCAGGCGCTCCCCACCGGCCAGGCGCTGGGCCTGCAGGGAAGCGGTGCCGGACGCCGTGGCACTGCGGGCACTGAAGTACTGCTCGAGGGCATTCAGGCAGGCCTCCGCTGGACGCCCGGCCTGCTCGCAGCGTACCTCGCTGTCACCCGAGCGCACTCCCCGGCGCACGCTCAGGCGCCCCTGGCGAGTCTCGATCACCCCGCGGGCCGTGTCGCTGGCGACCACGTCCAATCCTCGCCTGCGAGCAAACTCTTCCAGCTGGGGCCAGACGCTGTCCGGAGCCGCCGCCACGACCAGCCAGGCATCATCACCCACGCGCCGAGGCTCGACGAACTCACGCTGAATGCGACCGGCACCCAGTGGCTGCGGTGCGGGAGCCTCGAAGCCATCCGTTGACTCGCGGAAGCCGGAAGCCGCCTCGGGGACCGGCATGGCGTCACGAAAACGCCTGGGATCGCGTGTTTCGGGCAACACCAGGGGTTCCGCCTGGCGGGCGTCGGCATAGTCGATATTGCGGTCGTGGTAATAACCGTCGCCAAAGGCGCAGCCGCCCAGGGCGACGAGTGCCGCCCAGGGCAGCCATTTCAGCGCTGAGTTCATGGGGTTACCTTGCATCAAGTTGTTCAGAAGCCGGCACAGCGCCGATCAGTCGTCGATCAGCCCGGCCAGCTGCAGGGCTTCGCTGATGGTGGAATGATACTTCTCGGAAAGCCAGGTCAGCGGCAGGCGGATCCCCGGCTCGAGAAGCGTCATGCGATTCAGCGCCCATTTGACGGGAATCGGATTCGCCTCGATGCCGAGGTTGGTATGCAGCGGCATCAGGCGGGTATTGAGCTGGTGGGCATGTTCGGCATCCCCGGCAACAGCGGCGGCACAGAGGTCATGCATGGCCTGGGGCGCCACATTGGCAGTCACCGAGATATCGCCGTTACCGCCCATCAGCATGAAATCGCAGGCGGTGCCATCGTCGCCCGAATAGAGCATGAAGCCGCTACCCTTGAGGCGTCCGATCAGGTCCTCGGCACGCTCAAGGTTGCCGGTGGCATCCTTGAGGCCAACGATATTATCCACCTCGGCGAGGCGCAGCACGGTCTCGTTGTAGAGATCGGAGCAGGTCCGGCCGGGTACGTTGTAGAGGATGACCGGCAGATCGCTGCCCTCGGCTACCGCCTTGAAGTGACGATAGAGCCCCTCCTGGGTCGGCTTGTTGTAGTAAGGGCATACCGACAGGCAATAGTCGGCCCCCACTTCGTGGGCGTAGCGAGCCAGCTCGACGGCTTCGGAGGTAGCGTTCGCGCCCGTGCCGGCAATCACCGGAATGCGTCCGTTGACTTCATCCACCACGGCCCGAATCACATCGAAGTGCTCGGCAAAGGACATGGTCGTGGGCTCGCCGGTGGTGCCGGCGGCGACGATGCCATCGGTGCCGTGGTCGAGATGGAAGTTCACCAGGCGGCGCAGGGCCTCCCAATCGATATCGCCATTGACCTTCATCGGCGTCGCCAGGGCGACAATGCTTCCCGTGACCATCCTCTCTATCCTCTCGATTCGACTGCTATCGGCTCGATTGGCCGCAGGGTGCTCCGGCCGCACCGGAGCCCAGAAAGGGGCAAAGCGTCCCCAAGGGTTAAATGGTACTCAGGCGGTCCAGACCTGTACAGCGGCGAGACCACATTCCGCGCGCCGCTTTGACAGCCGGCCAACGGTTGCGTGTAATCGACGCCTCGCCACCCTCATTCAGGAGACCCCCATGAGTGTCAGCATCGGCCAGCCGGCTCCCGACTTCACGGCCCCCGCCACCGGTGACGCAAGCGTTACCCTCTCCCAGCTCAGGGGCCACCAGGTCGTGATCTACTTCTACCCCAGGGCCAGCACCCCCGGTTGCACCACCGAAGGCGGCGACTTCCGCGACCGCAAGGCCGCATTCGATGCTGCCAACACCGTGATTCTCGGCGTTTCCCGGGACGGCATTCGCGCCCAGGAGAACTTCAAGGCGAAACAGGACTTCAACTTCGACCTTATCTCCGACAAGAGCGAGGAGGTGTGTCAACAGTTCGGCGTCATCAAGCTCAAGAAGATGTACGGCAAGGAACATCTCGGCATCGAGCGCAGCACCTTCCTGATCGACAGCGAGGGTCGGCTGGCACACGAGTGGCGAGGCGTGAAGGTCAAGGGCCACGCCCAGGAGGTACTGGAAACGGCACAAGCCTTGAACACCGGCACTCTTGGCGACGGCTGATACCCGATGGGGCGTCGCCGGCGCCCCCTACTCCTCCGCCGCCGCGTCATTGCCCTCACCCTGCCGGTGGCGGGTAACCCCCCTCGGCCAGGCATACACCAGCGCCTTGAGCAGGGTCGCCAGGGGAATGGCGAAGAAGATTCCCCAGAACCCCCAGATCCCGCCGAAGAACAACACCGCCACGATGATCGATACCGGGTGCAGATTGACCGCCTCGGAGAACAACACCGGGACCAGCACATTGCCATCCAGCGCCTGAATGACGCCGTAGGCGACCAGCACGTAGAGAAATTCGTCGCTCATGCCGAAGTGAAAGCCCGCCACCGCGGCCACCGGCAGGGTGGCGACCGCCGCGCCAATATAGGGCACCAGCACCGAGAACCCGACCAACACCGCCAGCAGTGCGGCATAAGGCAGCCCGAAGAAGGCGAAGGTCAGGAAGGCCACGATGCCGACGATCATGATCTCGATAAACTTGCCACGCACATAGTTGGCGATCTGACTGTCCATCTCGTGCCAGATACGGGTCATCAGGGTGCGCTTGCGGGGCAACAGCGACAGGATGAATCCCGACAGACGCTCACGATCCTTGAGCAGGAAGAACACCAGGATCGGCACCAGCACCAGATAGATGATCAGCGCCAGGACGTTGCCCAGCGAGGCCAGTGACAGGGAGAGCGCTCGCTGTCCGAACTGAGTCATCTCTCGCCCGGCCGCGGCGATCCAGTTCTGGATCTGATCGGGGGTGATCAGCTGCGGATAGAGCTCCTGCAGATCATCCAGCAGCCGCTGTCCGCTGGCGAACATTCTTGGGGTCTCCTGCACCAGGGTCACCAGCTGATTCCATATCAGCGGCATCAGGATAAAGGCCATTGCCAGCAACAGCCCCACGAAGCCCAGAAATACCAGGGTCACGGCCAGAAAATGTGGCACGCGTCGCCGTTCGAGCCAGCTTACCGCTCCCTGAAGCAGGAAGGCGATCACCAGGGCAGTCAGGAAAGGCGCCAGCATGCGACCCAGAAAGATCACCACGGCAAATCCCAGTACCAGCATCACCAGCAGGATCACCGCTTCCTCATCGGACAGGTAGTGGTCGACCCAGCCCTTGAGTACGGCACGTAGCGTCATGTGGCGGGCTCCTCGCCCTTGCAGATCCAGTAAAAGTAAACGCTATCGCGCTCCTCCCTGGCCGGCATCTCGTGGATGCTCTGCTCGATATAGGTGGCAAAGTCTCGCCAGGAGCCGGCATCCGTGGCCCTCACCTCGAGAACCTGTCCGGCCTCGAGCCTGGAGAGTGCCTGTTTGGCCTTGAGCAGGGGAAGCGGGCACGGTAGTCCGCAGACGTCGAGCACTTGGTCGGGTTGCAGAGACATGTAGACTCCCGGAAGAATGCAGGATAGCGTCGCCGAAATTGAGCGGCGGGAAACCCTGGGATTTAAAGGCACTTTGCGGGGCGAATCAATGTCAGAGTATGGGCCCGCCTCGCCCCAAGGAGAGCTAGTCCATGCTATCGCGCCCCTTCCCCCGCGCCACCGCCCTGCTGATGGGGCTGCTCCTGGCGCTGCCTGCCGCCGGCCAGTGGACTGCTCCCGGCTGGGAAGATGACGCCGAGCTGCCCAGCCTGTCGGCGCCGGACAGCCGCGTCGCCAACGGCGAGGAATACCGGCTTGGACGCGCCTGGCTGCGCCAGTTTCGAGCCCGCGCTCCGGAGTGGCAGGATCCCATCGCCCAGGCCTATGTCGAGTCGCTTCTCGCCCGTCTGGCCTCCCATGGTGGGCTTGGCGGCACCCGGCTGATCGTGACCCTGGTCGACAGCCACCGCCTTAACGCCTTCGCGGTACCGGGCGGCGTGGTCGGCGTCAACGCCGGGCTGTTTGCCTTCGCCGATCAGGAGGCGGAGCTGGTCTCGGTCCTGGCCCACGAGCTCGGCCACCTCGCCCAGCGCCACTATTCGCGCGGCAAGGCTCGCGCCGAGCAGACCCAGGTTCCCGCCATGGCCGCCATGCTGGCCGGCATGCTGATCGCCGCCGCGGGGGGAGGCGACGCCGGCATCGGGGTCGCCATGGGCTCCCAGGCCGCCTTCATCCAGGACCAGCTGGCCTACTCGCGGCGCTACGAGCAGGAGGCCGACCGCCTGGGCCTGCAGACCATGGTCGAGGCCGGCTACGACCCCGAGGCCATGACATCGATGCTCCGCGCCATGCAGCGCCTGGCGAGCCTCCAGGGTGGCACGCCCCCCGAATTCCTGCTGACCCACCCGCTTACCGAATCGCGCATCAGCGATACCGCCTCACGCGCGTCCCGGCTCTCCGGACAAGGCCGCCGCGATGATGTGCAATATCACCTGGTCCGCGCCAGGGCGCTGCTGGCCATTCACTCGCGAACGCCCGACCAGGCGGCCACCCGACTGGCCCAGGACGAGGCGCCCCAGGAGGCGAAACGGTACCTGGAGGCCCTGATCAATGCCGAGCGAGGCAATACCGACGCGGCGCTGCGCCGGCTAGATGCCCTGGCCCACGCGCTACCCGATATTACCCTGATTCCCGCCTCGGCGGCCGAAGTGGCCTTTTCCGCCGGCCGCATCGATGATGCCATCGAGCGCAGTCAGCGCCTGTTGCGCCTGGTGCCGGGACATGTGCCGACCACCCTCACCCTCGCCGAGGCGCAGTTGCAGCGCGACCCCGATGCGGCATGGCACCTCCTGCGCGACCTGGCCAAGCGTCGCCCCGAGGACCATCGCGTGTTTGCCCTGCTGGCCGAGGCCGCGGGACGCAGCGGCCGAGAGGCCCTCGGCCACCTGGCCCGCGCAGAGCATCAGCAGCTGACCGGACGCATCACCGACGCCATCCGGCAGCTTGGTGTGGCTCGCCGCGTGGCCGAACGCGGAGGCAACGCCGCCGCCACGGCACGCATCGAGCAGCGTTACGAGGCGTTTCTCGGCTATCGAGAAACGCTGGAGAAATTTCAGTAACTTAGCGCTGGAAGTTGAGCATCCGCTCCAGCGGCTTCAGCGCCGCCTGGCGCAGCTCGTCATCGACCCGGACTTCGCCATGACCGTGACGCAGGGCGTCGGCCAGGTTATCCAGGGCGTTCATCGCCATCCAGGGGCAGTGGGCGCAGCTTTTGCAGGTGGCGCCATTGCCGGCGGTAGGCGCCTCGAACAGGGTCTTCTCCGGCACTACCTGCTGCATCTTGAAGAAGATGCCGCGGTCGGTGGCTACGATCAGCTTGTCATTAGGCAGTTCCTTGGCCGCCTTGATCAACTGGGACGTGGAGCCGGTGACATCGGCCAGCTCCACCACCGAGGCCGGAGACTCCGGGTGTACCAGCACCGCGGCCTCGGGATAAAGCCCCTTGAGGTCCTCGACGCCCTTCGACTTGAACTCCTCATGGACGATACAGGCCCCATCCCAGAGCAGCATGTCGGCCCCGGTCTGCTTCTGGATATATCCCCCCAGATGCTTGTCCGGGGCCCACAGGATCTTTTCGCCACGGGCCTGAAGATGCTCGATCACGTCCACGGCGATAGAGGAAGTCACCACCCAGTCGGCACGCGCCTTCACCGCCGCCGAGGTGTTGGCATAGACCACGACGGTGCGATCCGGGTGTTCATCGCAGAAGGCGCTGAACTCATCGCCCGGACACCCCAGATCCAGGGAGCACGTCGCCTCCAGGGTAGGCATCAGCACACGCTTCTCCGGGGAAAGGATCTTGGCGGTCTCCCCCATGAAGCGCACACCGGCCACTATCAGGGTGTCGGCGGAATGGCGTGCACCGAAACGCGCCATCTCCAGCGAGTCCGCCACGCACCCACCGGTCTCCTCGGCGAGCTGCTGGATGGCATCATCGGTGTAATAGTGAGCCACCAGGACGGCATTGTGGGCCTCCAGGAGCCGCTTGATCTCCTCGGCGCGCGCCTGATCCTCGGCGGGAATACGGGTAGGGCAATAGGTGCGGGTCAGATGCTCACGCACCTGGGCACGGGAAGTCGTGATTGTCATCGTGTCTACCACTGTGACCGGCAGGGGCTCCCCCTGCATGTTATGGGAGCATTTCCTCCACGCGCTCCGCGTGGAAGAGTGCGCCAATGAGCCAGGCCGCGTCTGTCGCTTGCCCGCTCACCGGCCATTCTAGACCATAACAGTGGCGCATTGGCAGCCTCGCCCACAAAACGCCGCACGGTACCGGCAACGTGATGACACTCGAGCGCCTACGAAAACGCCCCGACCTCAAGGAGATCGGGGCGCTTGAATTGGTGGGTCGTGTAGGATTCGAACCTACGACCAATTGGTTAAAAGCCAACTGCTCTACCAACTGAGCTAACGACCCAAGCTTGCAGGCAAGCCGGCGTCCGGAATGGTGGGTCGTGTAGGATTCGAACCTACGACCAATTGGTTAAAAGCCAACTGCTCTACCAACTGAGCTAACGACCCTTCCGAACGGGGGCAGATAATACTGATACGCCCCCGACCTGGCAAGGACTTTTTTACTTAACCTTGCAACAGGTGATCAGCGTCGCACTCTGGGCTTGCGCATCGTCTGCACCGGCTTGCGCTTGTGCTTATCACGACTCCAGCGATTCTTCTCATCCGGCGTCAGTTCGGGCACCTTGCGTGCCGGCAGGCTTGCGAGCTCGGCCAGATCATCGACCTCGTCCTGGGAGAGCTCTACCCACTCGCCGGCCTTGGCGCGCTTGTCGAGAAAGATATTGCCGTAACGGACCCGCTTGAGACGACTGACGGTAAGGCCTTGAGATTCCCAGAGCCGACGCACCTCACGATTGCGCCCCTCCATGATCACCACGTGAAACCAGGTATTGATACCCTCGCCGCCGAACTCCTGGACGTCGGTGAAGCGTGCCGGCCCGTCGTCGAGCATCACTCCCTCGACCATGGCGACCACCTGCTCCCGGGCCACCTCTCCCATGACTCGCACCGCGTACTCTCGCTCGACCTGAGTGGAAGGATGCATCAGGCGGTTCGCCAGCTCCCCGTCGGTGGTAAACAGCAGCAGGCCACTGGTATTGATATCCAGGCGCCCGATGGCGATCCAGCGCTCACCCTTGAGGCGCGGCAACCGGTCGAATACGGTGCGGCGCCCCTCGGGATCCTTGCGCGTGCACAGCTCTCCCTCGGGCTTGTTGTACATGATCACTCGCCGCGGCACCTCCTCGGCGGCCCGCAGGGTCACCGGGCGACTATCGAAGAGGACCTTGTCGCGAGTCTCGATACGATCACCGAGGGTCGCCACCTGGCCGTTGACCTGGACTCGACCGGCGGCGATGGCCGCTTCCATCTCACGGCGCGAGCCGAGCCCGGCACGCGCCAGGACCTTCTGCAGTTTTTCGCTGGTATTGCTCATGAATCATCGTTCTCAATGGGTGTGGATTCCGCCCCCGGGGCAGCGTCATCATCGACGCGGCTCCGGGCACGTTCGGACAGGCGGGCCTCAAGATCGGCAAAGCTCGGCCCCGTCCGCTCGGACGCCTTCCCGGCGTGTTCAAGGCTAGCCTGATCGGCCGCCGTTCCATCGGCACCGGTCACCGCCGGCACCTCTGATAGTGTACCGCCCTCGGACGCTTCACCGGCACCCTCATCATGCACCGCATCGGCCTGGGCGAGAATGGCGGCCTGATCCGGCGGTGGCTCGTCCTTCTCCAGTGGGTACATCACCTCCGGATCCTCGAACTCCTTGAGCTCATGCATGGGCGGCAGCTCATCGAGGGTCTTGAGGCCGAAGTCATCGAGAAAGCCGCGAGTGGTGGCATAGACCGCGGGACGACCCGGCACGTCGCGATGCCCCACAACGCGAATCCAGCCGCGCTCGAGCAGGGTCCGCATGATAGAGCCGCTCACCGATACCCCACGTACTTCCTCGATATCCCCGCGGGTGACCGGCTGGCGATAGGTAATCAATGCCAGGGTCTCGAGCAGCGCCCTGGAGTACCGCTGGGGGCGTTCGTCCCATAGCCGCGACACCCAGGGCGAAAGCCGCGGGCGAATCCGCAACTGATACCCCGACGCCGTCTCGATCAGTTCCATGGCGCCCCGCTCATGGCGGAGACTCAAGCGCTCCAGCGCCTCGCGCAGGGCTCGCCGGGCCGGTCTGCCGCGCTCATCGAACAGCCCCTCCAGGCGCTCCATGGCCAATGGCTCACCCGCGGCCAGCAGCGCCGCCTCGAGGATGTCGTCCAGCGCATCGGGATACTCCATGGCGGTCACGGCGACTCCTCCTCGAACGCGCCCTCGCCCTCACCCTCGAGGTCGTCCCGGTCGGCGCGGTCGGTCTCGCTCACTCGGGCACGCACATGCAGTGGCGATAGCGGTGCATTCTGGACGACCTCGATCATCGCCTCCTTGGCCAGCTCGAGAATCGCCATGAAGGTGACCACTACCCCTCCACGCCCTTCCTCGAGAGAAAACAGCGCCTCGAAGGGCACGAAGCGCCCTCCCTCGAGGCGCCCCATGATCGCCAGCATGCGCTCACGCGTCGACAGCACCTCGCGGCTGATCTGGTGGGTCTGGTTGAGCTCGACCCGACGCAGGACCCCAGCCAGCGCACCCAGCAGCTGATCCAGCTCCACCTCGGGGTGGATGACCCGGCTCTCCAGCGGCGGCAATACCGCCCGGGCCGGAAACCAGTCTCGACCCAGGCGTGGCAGTTCGGCCAGGGACTCGGCGGCACTCTTGAGCCGCTCATACTCCTGAAGGCGGCGAATCAGCTCGGCTCGGGGATCCTCTTCCTCGTCATCGCCCCCTTCCCTTGGGGGGCGTGGCAACAGGGTGCGTGACTTGATCTCGGCGAGCATTGCCGCCATCAGCAGGTATTCACCGGCCAGTTCGATTTCCATGGCCTTCATCAGCTCGACATACTCGATGTACTGGCGCGTAATGGCCGCCACGTCGATGGCCAGGATATCCAGGTTCTGGCGCCGGATCAGGTAGAGCAGCAGGTCGAGGGGCCCCTCGAAGGTCTCGAGGAAGACACGCAGCGCCTCCGGCGGGATATAGAGATCCTCCGGCAGCTCGGTAATCGGCTCATCGAACAGCCTGCCGAGCACCTCGGCCTGGCCGGCGACGGCGGCCGTCTGTTCGAGGCTTGCGGTATCGGGGGTAACGCTCACGCGTCGTGCCTCTCCAGGGACGCAGAATCAACGGCGCAGTCTAGCAAGAGCACGCCCCTGGAAACAGCGTGATCGAGGTGTCGCCCGAGGCCGTCTCAATCGGCCGCCCGGAAAATAAATCGCCAAGACCCGTTGACCCGGAACGATAAAAGTGAGACCGTATTGCCAGTTGGTTAGCAAGCAGCATGGTTTCAGCAGCATTCGAATTCTTTCGACCGCCTGTAAGATCATTCTTGTTTTACCCGCTATTCATCTGGGTGACACCAGGAACATTGCAAGGCGCTTAGCGCGAAAGGATTTATTATGACAACTGGTACCGTGAAGTGGTTCAACGATTCCAAGGGTTTCGGCTTCATTTCTCCGTCCGACGGCGGTGATGACGTCTTCGCCCATTTCTCCGAGATTCAGGCTGAAGGCTTCAAGTCCCTCCAGGAAGGTCAGAGCGTCTCCTTCGACGTGACCCAGGGCAAGAAGGGCCTTCAGGCCTCTAACATCAAGCCGCTCTGATCCCCGGATCATAAGCGCACGAATCCTTCGGGGTTCGTTGAACAGGGCTCGCTTCGGCGAGCCCTGTTTCGTTGTGTGCCCTGTCATCACCCCTTGCCATTGGCCTTGACCCCCTGGGCGATGCGCTCGCCGAGCGTCGCATCGATATTGCGCCAGTAATCGAAGGCCCGCTCCAGCACCGGCGCGGAAACGCCGTCGGAGAGGTGCCCCACCACATTGGCCACCAGGCGGTCCCGGGCGGCATCGTCCATCACCCGGTTGACCAGGGTATTGGCCTGGCCGAAATCATCGTCCTCCTCGCGTAGCGTATAGGCGGCACGCACCATGTCGCCGCCGGCCTCCCAGGTAGAATCCGGCGGATACCGCTCGCCGTCGGCCTGGGGCCCACCCTTGGAATTGGGCGCATATACCGGGTCGGTGGCGTTCTGTACCCGCATGGCACCGTCCTTGCTGTAACTGTGAACCGGTGACCTGGGGGCGTTGACGGGAATCTGCTTGTAGTTAACGCCCAGCCGATGACGATGCGCGTCGGCATAGGAAAACACCCGGCCCAGCAGCATCTTGTCGGGACTGATGCCGATGCCGGGCACCAGGTTATTGGGCTCGAACGCCGCCTGCTCGATCTGAGCATGGTTGTCCACGGGGTTCGTATCCAGGGTGAGCCTGCCCACCTCGATCAGCGGGTAATCCGCATGGGGCCATATCTTGGTAAGGTCGAAGGGATTGAAGCGATAGGCCTCGGCCTCCTTGAACGGCATGATCTGCATATAGAGCGTCCAGCTCGGATACTCACCGGCCTCGATCGCTCGATAGAGGTCACGCATATGATAGTCACCGTCCTCTCCCGCCAGGCGGTCGGCTTCCTCCTGGGCGAGGCACTCGACTCCCTGGTCGGTCTTGAAGTGATACTTGACCCAGAACTTTTCCCCCCGGGCGTTCACCCACATGTAGGTGTGGCTGGAATAACCATTCATGTGCCGCCAGGTCCTGGGGATTCCTCGGTCACCCATCAGCCAGGCGACCTGATGGGCGGATTCCGGCGACAGCGTCCAGAAGTCCCACTGCATATCATGGTCGCGCAGGTTGTTATCCGCCCGCCGCTTCTGGGAGCGGATAAAGTGCTGAAACTTCAGTGGATCACGAAGGAAGAAGATCGGCGTGTTGTTCCCCACCATGTCGTAGTTGCCTTCGCTGGTGTAGAACTTGATGGAAAATCCACGGGGGTCACGCCAGGTATCCGGGCTCCCACGCTCCCCCGCCACGGTGGAGAAGCGAATCAGCACGTCCGTTCGAGTACCCGGCTGAAACACCGCGGCTCGCGTGTAGGCACTGACATCTTCGGTCACCTCGAAACGGCCAAAGGCACCGCTGCCCTTGGCGTGGGGCTGACGCTCGGGGATCCGCTCCCGGTTGAACTGGGCCATCTGTTCAATCAAATAATGGTCATGAAGCAGGATAGGGCCATCGGGCCCCACCGTCAGCGAATGCTCGTCGCTGGCCACCGGAATGCCCGCATCGGTGGTGGTCGGCTTGGGTTTATCGGTCGTCACGATACACCTCCTCTACATGATGCATGCCTCTGGACGGGCGCATGGCGCCCACATCATCTGTAAGAGGTATAGCGACCCGGCCACGACCTGTCCAACTCCCGCAGCAAACGGCGCCCAGGCCTCGCCCCGGCGTTAACCGAGGCTAGCGATGCAGCCTGATGACCCGGCGCCCAGGCCTCGCCCCGGCGTTAACCGAGGCTAGCGATGCAGCCTGATGACCCGGCGCCCAGGCCTCGCCCCGGCGTTAACCGAGGCTAGCGATGCAGCCTGATGACCCGGCGCCCAGGCCTCGCCCCGGCGTTAACCGAGGCTAGCGATGCCGGGCCTGACCCGGCGCCCCGGCCGCCTGGGAGGCGGCTCGCCTCTCCTCGCTGCGACCGATGACCGCCGTGCCGACCAGATCACCGGTCACGTTGAGGGCGGTGCAGCCCATGCCCACCAGGGCATCGATGGCGGTCAGCAGCGCCACGGCCTCGATCGGCAGGCCCACCTGGGAGAATACCGTGGCGATCATCACGATGCCGGCGCCGGGCACCCCGGCGGTGCCTACCGAGATCAGCGTGCCGACCACCACGATCTGCAGCATGCTTAGCCAGTCCAGGGGAGCCCCCATCACATTGGCGGCAAACACCGCCGAGATGGCGATGCGGATGGCCGCCCCATCCATGTTCAGCGTCGCCCCCAGCGGCAGGCTGAAGCCGTAGATGCTGCGCGGCAGGCCCAGGCGGCTCGCGGCGTCCAGCGTCAGCGGCAGGGTACCGGAGCTGCTCTGGGTGGCGAAGGCGGTGGCCGTGGGCGTGCGCGCCTCGCGGAAGAAGGCGCCCACGGGCACACCGAAGCCCTTGAGCAGGCCGAGGTAGACCAGCAGCTGCGCGCCCAGCGCCAGGTAGAGCACCACCACCATGTCGCCCAGGGACAGCAGGGTCGCGAGGCCCTGATCGGCGACGGTTCCGACCACGATGGCGAAGACGCCGATCGGCACGACATGCAGGATACCGTCCATCACCCTGAGGGTGGCGGCGTTGAGCGCCTCGATCAGGCCGTGGAGCCGCTCCCCCAGCGCCGCCTGGGAGTCGGACTGACGCATCTTCATCACGGCCAGGCCAAAGACCAGCGCCACGAAGATGATGCCCAGCAGGTCCTGCTCGGCGAAGGCGGCCACCATATTGTTCGGCACGATGCCCAGTACCACCGAGAGAATACCGGGGTTATCCGGCACCGAGATGGCATCGACCCCCTGCAACGACATGCCCTCCCCCGGCGCCAGCAGGGTCGCCACGGCGAGCCCCACGGCGATGGCCAGGGCCGAGGTGGCCAGGTAGTAGACAAACACCTTTCGGCCGACCCGCCCGAGGCTGCCGGCGGCGCCCTGGTTGACCCCCGACATCAGGGTAAACAGTACGATGGGCAGGATGATGAACTTCAGCAGCCGCATCAAAAGCTCGCCCAGCGGGGCCAGCCATTCGGCCACGACAGGCCCGCCGACCAGGCCGACCACCACGCCCAGCACCAGGGCAATGCTCACGCGCAGGATCAGCGAGGTGGCGCAGTAACCGCGCCACAGGGATGTCAGGAGCGTCGACATGGGGACCTCGTTACAATGAAAGGGCGTCGCGGACCTTAGACACACGGGGCCCGGCATGCAAAGACTGGAAAGTTAATTGCTTATAACACTCCGAGCCTTGCACTCGACGCCGCGGGCCCGGGGCTAGACCACGCCCTCCCCCCAGCCATAGACGGCCCCGATCACCGCCCCGAAGACGAGGTGGGCGATCAGCATGGAAAGCGGTGCCACCAGCCCGAGGCCCAGGCCGAACAAGCCGGAGCCGGCCAGGGGAAACACAGAGATCATCACCACCAGCCAGCTTCCCACACCGAACTCCAGGCCCCGCCGAGTGGACGTGTGGCCCGGAAGATAGGGTACCAGCAGCGCGAACAGCAGCCCCCAGATCAGCGTACCCACGGCGAAATGAATACCCCAGGCCAGCATATGGCTGTCCGGCGTGCCGAGCAGATCCTGAGCGGCAAGATTCATGACCTCGATGGGGTCATACCAGGGAATAATGCCCGCCGCCAGGCGCAGCACCAGGATCAACGAGATGACCAGGGTGGCCGTGAATCCGGCCATCAACCCACGTAATAGGCGATTACTCATGGCGCTCTTCCGGCTGTCACTGTGACTCTCAGTGTAGCCATTACTCGGGAGGTGAGGAGCGGACCCCAGAGCGGGTCGCCTTATTTACGCACCAACCGGGTCAGGCGCACGTCCACGGTGAGGGCGAGCGAGGACAGGGCCGCGGCCTTCTCGCGCCCCTCGGCACTGGCCCGATGCAGGTGCGGCGTCATCGCCAGCAGGTCGGCGATGGACTCGGCATCCTCGAGCTCGATGGCGAAGCGCAGCGTCTCCCCGGACCGCCGGGTGAAGCCCTCGGGCACCGCCTCGCGGCCCTCGCGGGGAGGCTTGAGGCTCGGATAGATAATCTCGCGCAGTTCGCGCAGATGGTCCGGTCCGGCCTCGACCATCACAAGCTCCCCGCCCGGCTTCAGCACGCGGGCGAACTCCGGATAGACGGGGAAGCCGAACAGGCACAGCACGCGGTCGAGCCAGCCGGCCTGAACCGGCAGATGAGCGTTGGTACCCACTACCCAGGTGGCGGCCTCCTGGCGCTTGGCGGCGGCGAGCACCGCCCACTTGGAGATGTCCACACCCAGCAGCGATAGCGCCAGCGCCTCGCCTCGGGCTTGCCCACCCTCTCTCTCGGCCTCGATTGCAGTCTCGGCCAGCCGACGCAGGTAATACCCCTCGCCGCAGCCGGCATCCAGGCAGCGAAGCGTATCGTCACCCGATGCCTCATCCAGCACGGCGCGGCCGACCGCCTCGGCAATGGGACGATAGTGGCCCGCCTCGAGGAAGCGCCGCCGCGCCGCTACCATCGCCTTGCTGTCGCCGGGGTCGCGGGAGCGCTTGTTCTGCACCGGCAGCAGGTGAACATAGCCCTGGCGGGCGATATCGAAGCTGTGCCCGGCCGCACAGCGCCAGGTGTTACCGCTCTTGTGCAGGACATCGCCGTCCAGCGGGCAGGCCAATGCCTGAAAGGGATGGATACGCATAGCTCGTCGCCTTGATGATAAATACCATGACCCAACAAGCTGTCGCAGTCGCGAAGCCTCGTTGTCCCGTGGCGAATGATGACACAATGATACGCTCTGGCGGACCAGGGCCCTGGTCCGCCACTGGCTTTCGCGTCATTCTGGCGACTCGATCACACTCGTCCTCCCTCGCGGGCTTCCTCGGTTTTTTTCGCGACACCCCGTCGCCAGAGCCGCCCATCGATGGCGGACAGGCCCAGTGCAATCAGCGCCATACCCATGAAGTGAGCTACCTCCATTGTCTCGTCGAGGAACAGAAAGCCCAGCAAGATCGCCGAGGCCGGTACCAGCAAGGTGACCAGCAGCAGGTTGGTGGCACCTGCCGTTTCCAGTATCTTGAAATACAGCACATACGCGACCGCCGTGGACAGAACGGCGAGCCCGGCAACGGCGCCCCAAGTCGCCATGCCAGGTGCGGTGATATCGAGTGGGCCGTCTACCGTCAGGGCAACGGGCGTCAACAGGAGGGCGGATGCCGTGACCTGGCCCGCGGCCGTCAGCAGGGGGTTTATTCCCATGGCCTTGAACCGGCGACCATATACCCCCGCCAAGGCGTATGACAGCGTTGCGGCGATGACGGCGACCTGTCCAATCAGGCCGGCGTCTCCACCGATGGCGGGTAGCCCTATCATCACAACGACCCCGACAAACCCCGCCATCACGCCGGCGAGTTTCAGTGGCGTGATACGCTCGTCGGGCAACAGAATGCCGGCAACGACGACAGTGAAGATGGGCGTGGCGGGTTAAGGGTCGATGCCAACCCGGAGGCGATGAGGGTCTGCCCCCACACGATGAGGGCGAAGGGGATGGCATTGTTCAGCAACCCCATTATCCCAAAGGCTCCCCATACCCGCGGGCTCGTTGGCGGTCGCAATCCTATGACAAGGGCGATGCACCATAACGCCATGGCCGCGAGCCCCACCCTCAAGGCCACAATGGTCAATGGCGGCAGATCCGCTACCGCCACGCCGACGAAGAAGAAGGATCCCCCCCACAGCATGGACAGAATGATCAGCATCGCCCACTCACGAGCGCCCATGGTGGTGTTGATTGATGATGCCATAGCGAGCAGCGCCCCCTGTTCATGGATGTGAGGGTCAGGTTAGCGGGCGTTAAACATCCGAAACATCCGATTCTTGCGCGCTAGTTCCGCTATTTCTCGCGACCCACTCGCCCAGGCGACTCTCGATGGGCCACAGGACGGGCAACCCGGCGCCTGTCTCGGCATCAGGGATGCCATATCCCACCAGCGACCGGCGTTCGGTAACCCGACAACAATCGGATGGAAGTGCCGGGAGCAGCCGGGTCCCATAACGAGTATCAAGATGCAACGGGAGATCGCGTCATGTCGATGCCATCTGAACAGGAAATGCGCAACGCGATAGCCGCCCGGGACGAGTCCCGTGACGGCCAGTTTGTCTATGGGGTCATCACGACGGGGGTCTTCTGCCGGCCGTCGTGCTCCGCGCGCCCGGCGAGACCCGAGAACCTGAGATTCTTCTCCAGCGTGGAGAGCGCCATGCTCTCCGGTTTCAGGCCCTGCAAGCGCTGCCGGCCTGCCGACGACCTATCCCGTGTCGAGCGACTGGTGGAGGTCGCCCGTCACATTGAACAGCATGCGGATGAGCGACTGACACTGGCACACCTGGCCGACATGGCCGGGTTGTCGCCATCGAGGCTACAACGAATCTTCAGGGAAGCCTTTGGTGTCTCGCCCAAGGCCTACCAGGATGCGGTGAGAATGCGGCATTTCAAGCACTCCCTGAGAGAAAGCGACAGCGTGACCGAGGCGATTTTCTCCTCCGGGTTTGGCTCCATTAGTCGAGTCTACGGCGAAGCGAATCGCAAGATCGGCATGCCCCCCAGGGTCTATCGAGCGGGCGGGGCCGGCGAGGACATCGCCTATGCGTGTCGCACCACGGCCCTTGGCCTGATGGCCATGGCGGCCACCGATAGCGGTGTCTGCTTTGTCCAGTTTGGTGATGATAAGGCATCACTCATCACCCAACTGAAAGCGGAATTTCCCAATGCTGAATTGCGCGCCTCCCCCGCCCAGAATGCCCCCGAGCTCGATGCCTGGATGGAAGCCCTCGATCGGCATATCAGCCAGGGCGCTCCTCGGCCGGACCTGCCCCTTGATATGCGGGGCACCGTGTTTCAAATGAAGGTATGGCAGTTCCTGTTGAGCATTCGGGAGGGTGACGTTCTCAGCTATGGCGAGGTCGCGGCCCACATCGATAACCCCAAGGCCGTACGGGCGGTCGCATCGGCCTGTGCCAAGAACCGCATCGGTGTGCTGATCCCCTGCCATCGCGTCTTAAAGGGCGATGGCGGCCTGGGCGGATACCGCTGGGGCCTGGCGCGCAAACAAGCTCTACTGGACGCAGAGGGGGAACGCTTCACTGGTTAGAAAACCACCTGCCGAATTATTGCCGGGCGGCGCAGGCGCTAGAAACGCCGCATATACTACAAAAAAAGCCCATGAAAACATGGGCTTTTCAATTTATTGCTGATCAGTACCCGCTAGTGCCTAACGGGGGGTCACTCCCACTCGATGGTCGCGGGCGGCTTGCTCGAGACATCGTAGGTGACACGGGAGACGCCGGTGATCTCGTTGATGATGCGGTTGGAGACGGTCTCCAGGAGCTCGTAGGGCAGGTGCGCCCAGCGGGCGGTCATGAAGTCGATGGTCTCCACGGCACGCAGGGCGATCACCCACTCGTAGCGGCGGGCGTCGCCGACCACGCCGACGGACTTCACCGGCAGGAAGACGGCGAAGGCCTGGCTGGTCTTGTGGTACCAGCCGGCGTTGTGCAGCTCCTCGATGAAGATGGCGTCGGCCTCGCGCAGGATGTCGGCATATTCCTTCTTCACCTCGCCGAGGATGCGCACGCCCAGGCCCGGCCCCGGGAAGGGATGGCGATAGACCATGTCATAGGGCAGGCCGAGCTCGACGCCGAGCTTGCGCACCTCGTCCTTGAACAGTTCGCGCAGCGGCTCGACGAGCTTGAGCTTCATGGTCTCGGGCAGCCCGCCCACGTTGTGGTGCGACTTGATCACGTGCGCCTTGCCGGTCTTGGCAGCGGCGGACTCGATCACATCCGGGTAGATGGTGCCCTGGGCCAGGAAGTCGACGCCCTCGATCTTGGCGGCCTCGGCATCGAACACCTCGATGAAGGTATTGCCGATGATCTTGCGCTTGGCCTCGGGCTCGGCCTCGCCCTCGAGCTTGCCGAGGAACAGGTCCTCGGCGTCGACGCGAATCACCCGCACGCCCATGTGCTTGGCGAAGGTCTCCATCACCTGGTCGCCCTCGGCCTTGCGCAGCAGGCCGTTGTCGACGAACACGCAGGTCAGCTGGTCACCGATGGCCTTGTGCAGCAGCGCCGCGACCACCGAGGAGTCCACGCCGCCGGAGAGACCGAGCAGCACGTGGCGGTCGCCCACCTGATCGCGCACGCGGGCGATCTGGTCCTCGATGATACGGGCCGGCGTCCAGTTGCGCTCGGCTTCGCAGATGTCCAGCACGAAGCGCTCGAGGATACGCTGGCCCTGCAGGGTGTGGGTCACCTCGGGATGGAACTGCACGCCGAAGAAGCGCTTCTCCTCCCAGGCCATGGCGGCCACGGGGCAGCTCGGGGTGGAGGCCGTCACGCTGAATGCGTCGGGAACCCGAGAGACCTTGTCGCCGTGGCTCATCCAGACGTCGAGCAGGTTCCTGCCGGTATCCGGGTCGATATGATCGGCGATATCGCAAAACAGCGCCGTCTCCGTGTCGAGGCGGATCTGGGCATAGCCGAACTCATGGACATGCGAGCCCTCGACGGCACCGCCGAGCTGCTCGGCCATGGTCTGCATGCCGTAGCAGATGCCCAGCACCGGCAGGCCCATCTCGAACACGCACTGCGGGGCGCGGGGTGAACCCAGCTCGGTGACCGACTCGGGGCCGCCGGCGAGGATGATACCGTTGGGGGCGTACTCGCGAATCTCGGCCTCGGTGATATCGAAGGCACGCACCTCGGAGTAGACCCCGATCTCGCGCACGCGACGGGCGATCAGCTGGGTATATTGAGAGCCAAAATCGAGGATCAGGATCTTGTGGGCATGAATATCGGTCATGGGAGCGTCTCGGTGTGGCGGCGGGCCGGATCCAAAAGCGAGCGGCGGGGATTCCCCCGCCGCGGTAGCACTGGGGTCGGGATCACCCGGCCCGGTAGTTCGGGGCTTCCTTGGTGATCTGCACATCGTGCACGTGGGACTCGTTGAAGCCGGCCCCGGTGATCTGCACGAACTGCGGCTTGGTGCGCATCTCCTGGATGTCGCCACAGCCGGTGTAGCCCATGGAGGCACGCAGGCCACCCATCAGCTGGTGGACGATGGCGCTCATCATGCCCTTGTAGGGCACACGGCCCTCGATGCCTTCGGGCACCAGCTTCTCGGCACCCTCGCTCTTGTCCTGGAAATAGCGGTCGGCGCTGCCCTGGGTCTGGGACATGGCCCCCATGGACCCCATGCCACGGTAAGCCTTGTAGGTACGGCCCTGAAAGAGCTCGATCTCGCCCGGAGATTCCTCGGTGCCGGCCAGGAGGCCACCGGCCATCACGGTGCTGGCACCGGCCGCCACGGCCTTGGCCAGGTCGCCGGAGAAGCGCACGCCGCCGTCGGCGATCAGCGGGATATCGTAGGGGACCAGCGCCGCGGCAACGTTGGAGACGGCGGTGATCTGCGGCACGCCGACCCCGGCCACCACGCGAGTGGTGCAGATGGAGCCGGGGCCAATGCCGACCTTGACGGCGTCGGCCCCGGCCTCGGCCAGCGCCTCGGCGGCCTCGGCGGTAGCGATGTTGCCGCCGATCACCTGGATCTGGGGGAAGTTCTCCTTGACCCAGCGTACTCGATCGACAACGCCCCTGGAGTGACCATGGGCGGTATCGACCACCACCACATCGACGCCGGCCTCGACCAGGGCGGTCACGCGGTCAGGCGTCTCGGGGCCGGTGCCCACCGCGGCACCGACCAGCAGGCGGCCATCGGCGTCCTTGGCCGCCAGGGGGAAGGTGCGGGCCTTCTCGATGTCCTGGAAGGTGACCAGGCCACGCAGGCGCTGCTCGTCATCCACCACCAGCATCTTCTCGATGCGATGCTCCTGCATCTTGGCCTTGATGACGTCGAGAGTCGTGCCCACCGGCACGGTCACGAGTTTTTCGCCGGGGGTCATGATGTCGGCGACGCTATCGCCGTGGTTGGGCTGAAAGCGCATGTCACGCTGGGTCACCAGGCCCACCAGCGTTTCCCCCTTCACCACCGGAAAGCCCGAGAAACCGTGCTCGGCGGCCATGGCCAGCAGGTCGGCCAGCTTGGCCTTGGGCCCGACGGTGACCGGGTCCTTGACGATGACGCTCTCGTGTTTCTTGACCTTGCGCACCTCGGCCGCCTGCTGCGCCATGGTCATGCTCTTGTGGATGATGCCGATGCCCCCTTCCTGGGCCATGGCGATGGCCAGCCGCGCCTCGGTGACGGTATCCATGGCGGCGGAGACCAGCGGGATGTTCAGGTAGAGATCCCGGGTCAGGCGAGTCCGGAGACTGACATCGTTGGGCAGGACCTCGGAGTATCCGGGGACGAGTAATACGTCATCGAACGTAAGAGCTTCTTGGGCCATACGTAGCATATGCGGCAACACCCATGGAGGTAGGAGGGAGTAAAGTTAATTCCCCATTATAGCGGCCGAATGCGGGTCACGTCACGAACCAACGAAATAGCATGCTACCCTGCCCCCTCCATTGTCCGGCGAGCCAGCATCATGCCCCCTTTCGACGCCCCGCCCCTGTCCGTCAGCGAACTCAACCTCAGCGCCCGCCGGCACCTGGAAGGGCGCTTCGGCGACGTCTGGGTGGAAGGCGAACTCTCGGGGGTGTCTCGGCCGAGCTCGGGACATGTCTACTTCACCCTCAAGGATGACCAGGCTCAGCTGCGCGGCGCCCTGTTTCGCAACCGGGCCCGCTTCGTGGGCGCCCCCATGCGCGACGGCGACCGGGTCAAGGTCCGGGGGCGGCTGTCGATCTTCGAACCCCGGGGTGACTATCAGTTAATCGCGGAAGCGGTGCAGGCCACCGGTATGGGGGAACTGCTGGCAGCCCTCGAGCGACTCAAGTCACGACTCTCGAGCGAAGGCCTGTTCGCCAACGCGCGTCCCCTGCCCTACCCGCCACGCCACCTGCTGGTGATCACCTCGCCGAGCGGTGCGGCGATTCGTGACGTCATGGCGGTGCTTGCCCCACGCTGGCCCATGGTCAGGGTCACGCTGATCCCGGTGGCGGTGCAGGGGCGCGAGGCGGCACCGGCCATGATCGCGGCACTCGGACTGCTCAACCGCCAGTCGAGCCTGGATCCGAGCCGCGACGCCGTCCTGCTCACCCGGGGTGGCGGCAGCCTGGAAGACCTCTGGGCCTTCAATGACGAACACCTGGCCCGAGCGATCTATCATTCCCGGCTGCCGGTGATGTCGGCGGTGGGCCACGAGACGGATACGACCCTGGCCGATTTCGCCGCCGATGCCCGCGCGCCCACGCCGTCGGCCGCCGCCGAGCGGCTGGTGCCGGACCGCCGCGACCTCACCCATCGCCTGGCAATGCTCGAGGCGCGCACGACCCGTGCGGTTCAGACCCGTCTCGATGCCGAGGGCCAGCGCCTGGACCACCTGCGGGTACGGCTGCGCCACCCCGGCGAGGGGCTGGACCGCCAGCGCCAGGCGCTGGCACAGCTGACCGGGCGACTGACGCGCGCCATCCAGGCACGCATGGCCGAGGCCCAGCGCCGCCAGACACAGCTGGCACGGCGACTGGCGGCACACCCTCCCGGCCGCCAGCTGACGCTGGCCGAGCACCGGCTCGCAGCAGTCAACCAACGACTCGTGGCCGCCGCACCACGGTCGCTGAGGCCTCACCGCGAGCGCCTGACGGCCGTCGCTAGGGAGCTACAGGCCGTCAGCCCGCTGGCGGTGCTCGGCCGCGGTTATGCGATCCTCGAGGACCCTCGGGAGCGCGTGGTGCGCCGCGCCGATGATGCCGCCCCCGGTGACCGGCTGACCGCACGCCTGGGCGATGGCCACCTGACGCTCGAGGTCCTCCCGGGTGATACCCACGCCCGGAAACGGTCGAATCGGTAGCCCGGGGTAAGCATGATTTCCCTGGTGCCATCTAAGCTTAGTCGCAAGTCGTCTTGACCTTAGCGGCCAGATGCCGTTTCGTCGACGGTTCCTGCATCGTTCTCGCCAAGGGCGGGACCTCACCCTCACATCAAGGAGCAATACATGTCCCTGCGCATCAATGACCTCGTTCCGGACTTCAACGCCGACACCAGCCAGGGCCCCATCCGCTTTCACGAGTGGCTGGACGGCAAGTGGGCCATCCTGTTCTCCCACCCCAAGGACTTCACGCCGGTCTGCACCACCGAGTTCGGCGCCGTGGCCAAGCTGAGCGAAGAGTGGAAGAAGCGCGACACCAAGGTGATCGGCGTCTCGGTGGATGGCGTGGAAGATCACCAGGGCTGGGTCAAGGATATCGCCAGCTTCGCCAGCTGCGACGTTGACTTCCCGATCATCGCCGACGAGAAGCTCGAGGTCGCCAAGCTGTTCGACATGCTGCCGGCCGACGCCTACCTTCCGGACGGCCGCACCCCCGCCGATAGCGCCACCGTGCGTTCGGTATTCATCATCGGTCCGGACAAGCAGCTCAAGCTTGCCATGACCTATCCGATGAACGTCGGCCGTAACTTCGCCGAGGTGCTGCGTGCCCTGGATGCCCTGCAGACCGCCAGCGGCGAAAATGTCGCCACCCCGGCCGACTGGAACCCGGGCCAGGACGTGATCATTCCCCCCGGCGTTTCCGACGAGGATGCCAAGACGAGGTTCGGCGAGTTCGAGACCATCTTCCCCTATCTGCGCCGCGCCAAGCTGCCACAGAAGTAAGCGATCCGCCAGGCGTCATCCCCGGCCCCCGCCCCATGGCGGGGGCCTTTCGTTGGGCAAGACATCAGCGCTCGGGCTTGAAGGGGCCGGGCTCCAGGTCGTGTCGCGCCAGCAGCTTGTAGAAATCGGTGCGATTGCGCCCGGCGATACGCGCCGCCTGGGTCACGTTACCCGCGGTAAGCTTGAGCACCTTGATCAGATAACGGCGCTCGAAAGCCGCCCGGGCACCATTGAACGTCGGCAGGGCACGCTCCTCGGCCGCCAGCGCCTGGGCCACCAGCGCCTCGGGTATGATGGCGGTCCCGGTCAGCGCCACGCACTGCTCCACCACGTTGAGCAGCTGGCGGACATTACCCGGCCAGGCGCTCGCGGCAAGCAGCTTCAACGCCTCCGGCGAGAACCCCTTGACGAAGGGCTTGTGGCGCTCGGCCGCCTGGGCCACCAGATGCTTGGCCAACAGTGGTATATCCTCGGCGCGCTCCTTGAGCGGCGGAAGGCGCAGATTGACGACATTGAGTCGATAGTAGAGGTCTTCACGAAACTCGCCCTCGGCCATGGCGCGATCGAGATCACGATGCGTTGCCGAGATGACCCGCACGTCCACGGGTATCTGGGTGGTAGACCCCAGCGGACGGACCTGGCGCTCCTGAAGGACACGCAACAGCTTGACCTGAAGCGCCAGCGGCATGTCACCGATCTCATCGAGAAACAGGGTTCCGCCATCGGCGGCCTGGAACAGGCCGCGGTGCTCGCTGACCGCACCGGTAAAGGCCCCCCTGGCATGCCCGAACAGCTCGCTCTCCAGCAGCTGTTCGGGCAGTGCGCCACAGTTGATCGCGACGAAGGGCTTGTCGGCTCGCCGACTGGCACGGTGAATCGCCTTGGCCATCAGCTCCTTGCCGGAACCGGAGGGGCCAGTGACCAGCACGCTGACGTCGGAAGCCGCCACCATGCGCGCCTGTTCCAGCAACCGCTCCATCTCGGGACTGTGGGTAATGATCTCGGCACGCCACGCCTCGTCGCCTTCGGGTACCACGCCCGGGGCCTGGGCCAGGGCCTCCTCGATAGCGGTGAAAAGCTCGTCGCGATCCACCGGTTTGGTCAGGAAGCTGAACACGCCCTCTCGCGTGGCGGTGACCGCATCGGGAATCGAACCATGAGCGGTCAGCAGAATCACCGGTAGCCCCGGTGCCTCGCGCTGCACCTCACGGAACAGCATCAGGCCGTCCATCTCGTCCATGCGCAGGTCGGTAAGCACCAGGTCGGGACGCTCGATTTCCAGCGCCTTGAGCGCCTCACGGCCGCTTTCGGCGGTCGTCAGCCGGTAGCCACGACTCTCCAGGCGCATGCCCAACAGCTTGAGCAGACTGACGTCGTCATCCACCAGCAGGATATGCGCCGGTTGCCGACGCCTGGCACTCCCGGCATCCGCCACCCGGGTCGAGTCGGCACGAGATTGCAGGGGGGGCAGTATTCTCACGTCGGGGCCTCCGTCACTCTTCGATCTGCTTGCGCATGTTGATACTTTGCTCGATAGCCGTCAGCGCCTCGAGTTTCTTCTGAAGGTCGGCATTCTCTTCCTCCAGTGCGGCACGACTGGCCTCGCTATCGGCCCGGGACGACTGGGCGGCACTCAGCCGCCCGACCATGGCGCGTCGACGCTCCAGCTCATTGAGCCAGTAGCGTAGCAGCGGCTGCAGGGACCGTGGCGCGGCACTCAGATCGGCCTTGAAGAGTTCCGAGGCCTGCTTCCACTGCCGCTGGTTGCCCCAGGAGAGCGCCACGGCACGAGCCAGGCGTCGCTCGGCGGCTTCTCCCTCCAGGCGCTCGAGCATGGTGTTGCGCCAGGCACGGTCACCACGCTGTGACGCCAGCCCGAAATCGACCCAGTTACTCAGCAGGCACCCCTCGTCGACAAAGCTCGGCCGTTCGGCGTAACAATCGTTGGAGGGTGTCACGGCACTGTTTCGCTCGGAAGGCGACTCGAAGGAGGGCCGGGGGAGCATCTCGCAGCCGGCAAGCCAGATGGCCAGCAGACAGACCACCAGGGGACGAAGGGTCATCGCATCAGTTCCTTTCATCTTGGCCTGCCATCTCGTCAGGCATAGGGTTTGTAGAGGCTCGGGGTGACGTGCCCTGGGGCAGGGTAAGGCGGAAGCAGACCGCCAGGCGCGAATCCTCCACCAGGGACAACTCCCCCCCTTGCAGACGCGCGCTGTCTGCCGCCACCGAGAGACCGATGCCCGAGCCCTTTAATGGCCCCTGGCGGCGCATGCTGCCCTGATAGAAGGCCTCGAACAGCCGCGGACGGTCCACTTCGGCGATAGGATCGCCGCTGTTGGCCACCTCCAGTTCCAGGCGGTCGCGGCGCCGGCTGGCACGAACCTCCAGTACACCGCCATCCGCCCCGTAGGCGATGGCATTGGAGACCAGATTATCCAGGATATGACCGGTGGCGGTGCTATCCAGCGACCACTCCACCGGGCCGTCGAAGACGTCTACCCGCATTCCCTTGTTGGCTAGTGCCAGGCGGTGCTTGGCCAGGACTTCGCGCACCAGGGTAGCCACATCGAGCCGCTCGATTTCTACACGCCGGTTATGCTGCAGCAGGTTGTAGTCGAGCAGCTGCTCGATCAGCCGTTGAAGCTCGCGGCCGCTGCCATCGATCAACTCGAGGATCTCCAGTTGCTGGGTGGCCAGCTCCCCCGCCACGCCATCGGCAAGCAGCGCAGCCCCCTCGCGCACGCTGGCCAGCGGCGTCTTGAGCTCATGGGACATATGGCGTAGAAACCGCTGTTTCTCGGCCTCGAGCTCATCCAGACGCGAGGCCAGCCAGTCGAGGCGTTCATCCAGCTCGATCAGTTCCGCCGGCCCCTGTACCGGCCGCGGCGACTCGTCCCGGGTTCCACTGCCGATCCTCAGGATACGCCGCTCCAGGTGTCGCACCGGCCGGATGATCAGCCAGGAGAAAAGCAGCATCAAGACCAGGCTGGCCGAGACCAGGGCGCCGGTCTGCCACCATAGCTGACTCTGAACCATGCGGGCCCGTTCGCGGATCACATCGATACGAGCATCGATCCGCTGGTTGGTCGCCTGACGCAGCGCTTCAGTACGCTCGGCGAACGCCGGAAAGGCATCGAGTCGCGACTCCAGGGCCTCGGCCGTCAGTTCAGGCAGTTCGCCGAGGCTCTCGAGCTGCTCCTCCAGGGCCGCCACGACCGGGTCTTCCGGCAATAGCCGTCGCTGCAGCGCCAGCAGTTGACGATACTCCTCGAGGCGCTCGGCGTAGATTTCCAGCAGGCTATCCTGTTCCAGCACGGCATACTGACGAGCGCTACGTTCCATCTCAAGCGCCAATGCACCCAGGGTCCGGGCGCGGCGCGTCTCCTCCACCGCCTGGCGAGCGCTGATGTCGGCCAGGCGTGTCAGCTCGGTAACCGCCTGAGCCGCCTGAAACATCAGCACGCCCAACGGCAGCATCACCACCACGAAGGCGATCAGCACGAGTTGCAGCAGGGAACGGGGGCGCCAACGTCGCGCGACTCGGGAGGTCATATCCAGCGTTCTTTGCAGGAAGCCAAAAGGCGAGGTGGTGGATGGGTTTGCCATCATGTTAGACCTTCAGGATACCAGAATTTGCCTGGGAGCCGTGCACCGGGCACGGAGCCGGCACCGGCATCATGCCCGGCGCGCCTTCGACTTGTCGGGCCTACGCGAAGCCCTGCTGACGTCATGCCAAATGACGATGAGTCAAAAAAAAGGCCGGCAAGGCCGGCCCAAGTACGCAGGGAACTGAAGGGTCTGAAAGAATTGCCGGTGGCGGCCTGGTCCAACCACCGCTCAGCCTTCCAAACGGGCCGGGGAAGGCCCTCGAAGCCATGCATCGGCCATCTGCCACCAGGGGCTGGCCTCCTCATGCGGGCGGCGTGCCATCTCCCGGCTCACCGCCCCGCTTCGTGCTTGGCAATGTCGCCCGACCTGATAAAAAGAGCGTCAGGCCGCGGCGCCACTGCGCTGTTCGATCCCCCGCAAGGGGGAGAGGCATCCATGCCGGGGCATCCTTGCCCTTGGGGTACGCGTCCGTGAGCGTATCGGTACCCGTCTCATCGCAACCTAAATCACACATCGCTAGAAGCAGACGCTGATCGCCGAAGAGGCAGGGCACAGGGCAGTGTCGTTTCCACCTCCTGGGCGATCGAAACGGTTCGAGCCGTAGTGAACCATTTCCGTTGCTCACCAAGAATATTGCGACCATCGTGCCAGAAATAAAAAACCCATTTATTTTCAATGAATTAAAATATAATACGGATTGTCTTACAGGAAGAAGGCGGGCAATGGCGGCGGCGAGACGGGCATTATGTCATCGAAAAGCGACACATCAGGGGTGTGCCCTACAAAAATTCTTTATTTTCAAGGGAATAACGAGTCGCAAAAAAGCGACAACTGCGCTCCGGGTGGCGCAGCGCGGCGACACCCATGATCAGCCCAGCGGCTTGAGCAACACCTTGGATTTGCGGGCATGATTATAGGTATCCCGACGCAGCGGGGGCAGCGCCTCGAAATCGGCCAGGCGGAAGCCGTGTTCGAAGAACCAGTGCGTGGTATGGGTGGTCAAGGCAAACAGCGAGGACACCCCCTCACGCCGGGCACGACGCTCGACCTCGGCCAGCAACAGCTCCCCCCGGGCACCGCCACGATAGTCGTCATGAACCGCCACGCAGGCCAACTCTCCCACCTCGGAATCGGCGAAGCGATGCAAGGCCGCGCAGCCGATCATCATGCCATCACGCTCGATTACCACGTAATCGTCGATCTCGTGCTCCAGCCGCTCTCGCGAGCGGGGCACCAGCATGCCGCGCTCCTCGAGAGGCTCGAGAAGCTCGAGCAGGCCGCCAATATCCGCCAGCTCGGCCGGACGCAGCTGCTCGTAGCGATGCCGGGTGATCATGGTGCCAACGCCGTCACGAGTAAACAGTTCACCGAGCAAGGCATCATGGTCATGCCATGAGAGCAGGTGGGTACGCGCCACGCCGTGACGAGCCGCCTGACACGCCGCCTCCAGATGGCGAGCCGGCTCGCTGCCGGGAGCGGCCCGGGCCAACAGCGGCCCCGCCTCGGCGGGGGTCAGCTGACGCTGCAACTGACCGCTGGCATCGAACAGGCCGCTGGCCCCGCCAAGCAGAATCAGCTTGTCGGCCGACAGCGCCATGGCGGCATGCTGGGCCACGTCAGAGGCATCGAGGTCGAACACCTCGCCGGTGCTGGAGAAGCCCAGCGGTGGCAGCACCACCAGCGTCCCCTTTTCCAGCAGCCCCTCGATGGCCTGAGTACGCACCCGACGCACCTCGCCGCTATGGTCGAAGTCGACACCCTCGCGCACACCCAGCGGCTTGGCCATCACCAGATTGCCCGACACGGCGGTGAGTTCGACGCCATGCATGGGGGTATTGGGCAATCCCAGCGAGAAGCGTGCCTCCAGCCACAACAGCTGCTCGGCGGCCACCCGCTCGATACACGCCATGACGGTATCGTCGGCGATCCCTCGCCCCTGATGCTGCCCCGGGGAGATCCCCGACGCCTTCAGTACCTGACACACCTGGGGGCGAATGCCGAACACCACCACCAGCCGCACTCCCAGGGTGTGGAGTAGCGCCAGATCCTGGACCAGTTGCTCGCCACGCCCCCGCGCCATCGCCTCGCCCTCGATCAGGATGACGAAGGTGCGTCCTCGATGAGCGTTGATATAAGGCGAAGAGTTGCGAAACCAGTCGACGAAGGGGAAACGTGTATCCAAGGGCCGCTCTCCGGCAGCGGGTGAACGAAAGAGACGAAAGAAACAAAAGAGACGAGAGCGCCACGACTATAGCAGAGCGACGCAAACGGCGGCACCACTGCCGTGGTACCGCCGCTTCGCGTCCGGGGCTCGAGAGCGACCCGGTCTGCCCTGCTCCTGACGCTTCGCCGGGGCTAGCCGAACATGCCCTTGAGCATGAAGAAGAACAGAGTGGCCAGGCCCGCACCGGCCGGCAGGGTGATCAGCCATGACATGGCGATGGTGCCGATCACTCGCAGGTTGAGAGCCGCCATGCCGCGGGCCAGCCCCACCCCCAGCACGGCCCCCACCAGGGTATGGGTGGTGGAAATCGGCAGGCCGGTGCCCGAGGCCAGCACCACGGTGACCGCGGCCGCCAGGGTCGCGGCGAAACCGCGGCTGGGGGTGAGCTCGGTGATGCCGGTGCCCACGGTGGCGATCACCTTGTGGCCGTAGGTGACCAGGCCGACGACGATACCGCTGCCGCCCAGCACCAGCACCCACCAGGGTACCAGGGCGGCGCCTTCTATCTCGCCGCCGCTCTGTACCACACCGATCACCGCCGCCAGGGGCCCCACGGCGTTGGCCACATCATTCGAGCCGTGGGCGAAGGCCATGGCACAGGCGGTAAAGATCATCAACACGCCGAACACACGCTCGACTCCGCTGAAACCAAACTGGTCTGTCTTGCGGTGACTCGCCTGCACCCGGCGCTCCATAAAGGCACCCAGGGCGGCAAACAGCAGACCGGCGAGAATCGCCAGCAACAGGCTGGTGCCGAAGCCGAGGTCCAGGCCGACATGCTTGAGCCCCTTGACCAGGGTCACCATGGTCACCGCGAAACCGACCAGAAAGACGTACATCGGCACATAGCGCTTGGCGGCGGCGAAGGGGTCGCGTGCCTCGAAGATCAGATGCTGTACCGACTTGAACAGGGTAAAGGCGATGGTCCCGGCGAGCAGCGGCGAGACGACCCAGCTGGCGGCAATCTTGCCGACGCTGGCCCAGTCAACCGACGCGGCGCCCAGCCCGGCCACCGAGAAACCGACGATGGCCCCCACCACGGAGTGAGTCGTGGAGACCGGCCAGCCCTTCATGGAGGCAACAAACAGCCAGGTGGCGGCCGCCAGGAGCGCGGCCAGCATGCCGTAGACAAGTAGCTGCGGGTCATCCTGAAGGAGCTCGGGGTCGATGATCCCCTTGCGGATGGTATTGGTCACCTCGCCGCCGGCCAGCCAGGCGCCGAGGAATTCGAAGACCACGGCGATAAGAATCGCCTGCTTGATGGTAATGGCGCGAGAGCCAACCGAGGTGCCCATGGCATTGGCGACATCGTTGGCCCCTACCCCCCAGGCCATGAAGAAGCCGAATAGGCAAGCCAGGATGATAAAGATCTCGCCGTGCTGCGCAATGATCGACATGAGGATTCGTCCCCTCGTTGCGGTCGTTTGATAGCGGACTGGTGGCGACTCCGGATCTACCGGAGCAGCGGCATTCAGTTGGCGGTCATGATCTGCAGGCGGCTGCCCACGCGCTCGGCACGGTCGGAAAGCTCACCCACCCAGTCGATGATCTTGTAGAGAAACATCACGTCGACCGGCGGCATACGCTCCTCGAGGTCGAACAGCTGGCGACGGATGGCGACCTGCTGATCGTCGGCCTGCTGCTCCAGGCGGTCCAGCTCGCGAATCAGCTTTTGCATCACGTCGCTGACATTGCGACCGAAACCGGAGTCCAGCAGGTCGCGGAGCTCTTCCAGGGCGTGACGTGCCTGGGCGACGCAGGCCACGGCGGTACGCATGTAGTCACGCATCGGCTGGGCCAGCTCCTCGGGGATCTGCATGCGCCTGCCGAGCATGATGCCGGTAATATCGCGAACCTTGTTGGCGATCTTGTCCTGCACGCTGATCAGGTCGAGCAGGTCGGAGCGTGACACCGGCAGGAACATGGTATTGGGAAGATTGAGGCGCAGCTCGGTCTTGAGCTCATCGGCCTCATGCTCGAGGCGCGTCACCGACTCGCGGTGGACGGCGGCCGCGTCCCAATCACCCACGAGGGTAGCCTCGAAGAACGGCAGCAGCTGATCGGCACACTCGCTCGTCTTGACGATATGGGTCAGCAGCGGCTGGAATGGCGAACGACCGAACATCGCGGAGAAGGGATTGGATGTCACCATGGGGGCATCTCGAAACCTGGAAAATGGCGGCGTCAGTATAATGACCCCCGCCGCTAACGTCATGAACTATTCACTCTCTCACCGAAACGAGGCCGCCACCGCATGAGTCAAGAGATCGAACTGAAGCTTGCCCTGGGCCCGGAAGGCCCCGACGCCCTGCGTCACCATCCCCTGCTCGGCGAGGTGGAACCGCGCCTTACCTACCTCGGCAACACCTACTACGACACGGCCGCGGGCGAGCTGGAAGCGGCGCGCATGGCATTGCGCCTGCGCCGAGTCGATGACCTGCTGCTGCAGACGGTCAAGACACGCGGCGAGGGCGGCGGCGGCCTGTCGCGTCGCGGCGAGTGGGAGTGGCAGGTACCCGGGCCCGGGCTGGACCTGGCGGGTCTCGAGGAACTCCCCCCGGCCTCGCTGGGCCGAGGGGTGCTGGATCGGCTCGAGGCGCGCTTCACCACGGACTTTCATCGCACCACATGGCATCTCGAGCACCGAGGGGCGCATATCGAGCTGGCCCTGGACGAGGGCGGCATCTCGGCGGCGGGAAGCCGGGTGGCGATCCGCGAGCTGGAGCTGGAGCTCACGTCCGGCGAACCGGCGGCATTGTGGTCACTGGCCGAGGGACTGGCCGAGAGCGTGGCCCTGCGCCCCTCGGATACCAGCAAGGCGGCACGCGGCGGCGCCCTGCTGGCGGGAGAATGGCGCCTGCCGGCCGGCGGCACGCCACACGGCTGGCTGCACCGCGCCGTGACGGCGCTGGACGCCCAGGCCGACAGCGGACTCGCCGAGTGGCGCGACGCCGCCCGCGATGCCTTCTGCCAACTCGCCGACCTGGGCGACGCGCCGATACGCGACGCCGCCAGCGCCCTTGCCGATGCGGTGAATGACGACGCCTGGCTGACGCCCGACAACGGCCGGCGTCTGTTAGGGTTGGCGCACCGCCTGTCGGGCCAGATACCCCTGGCCTGATCTCACCACGAGGACGTCACCCGTGAATCACCTGCCCCGCCCCGCCGGTGAAGGCCTGCGCACGCGAATCTTCCAGGTCATATTCGAGTCCGACACCCGCTCCGCCAAGGGCTTCGATATCGCCTTGATCGTGGCAATACTCGCCAGCGTGCTGGTGGTCATGCTGGAGAGCATCGTGAGCCTGCGTGCCGAGCACAGCGCCCTGTTCTTCTGGCTGGAGTGGGGCTTCACCATCGCCTTCACCCTCGAGCTGGCGGTGCGCCTCTACTGCCTGGAACGCCCGATACAGTATCTCAAGAGCTTCTACGGGATGGTCGACCTTGTCGCCGTGCTGCCCACCTGGCTGGCGCTGATCGTGCCGGGAGCCCAGACCCTGGTCATGGTGCGCCTGCTGCGTACCCTGCGCATCTTCCGGGTACTGCGCCTGATGGAGTTCGTCGGCGAGGGACGCCTGCTGGTCGGCGCCCTGCAGCGCAGCAGCCACCAGATTTTCCTGTTCCTGTTCACCGTCTTCATGCTGGTCACCATCCTCGCCGCGATCATTTATCTGATCGAGCCTTATTCGGCCGGCTTCACCAGCATCCCCAGGGCGATCTACTGGGCCATCGTTACGCTGACCACGGTGGGCTACGGCGACATCGTCCCGGTAACGCCACTGGGTCAGGCGATCTCGGTGATGGTGATGCTCATCGGCTACTCGATCATCGCCGTGCCCACCGGGATCTTCTCGGCCGAGGTGATCCGTTCGATCCGCGCCGATCGTTACTCCGACGAGGCCTGTCCCGGCTGCGGCCATGACCGCCACGAGCAACGCGCCAAGTACTGCCTGGTGTGCGGCACCTGGCTGGATGAGCACTCCCCCGACCCCAACCTGGCCGAGGAGGAGCAGGCGGCCTGGTGGGAGGCTCACACTGATGAGGGGAATGGCAGCCCCCCGAAGGGAGGCCATTGACAGACCGCGTCGACGACCGGCCGGAGTCAGTCCTGGAAGGGCTCGACGTCGCCGCGGCCTTCCCGCAGAACCACCGGCGGAAGGGCGCGCAGGTCCACCACACTGGTCGGCTCCAGGTGGCAGGCACCGCCATCGATGATCAGATCGAGGTGATTGCTGAAGCGTTCGCGAATCTCCTCGGCATCGGTCATCGGCAGCTCCTCGCCCACCGGGATCAGGGTCACACTCATCAGCGGTTCCCCGAGCGCCTTGAGAAGTTCATGGGTAATGGCGTGGTCAGGCACGCGCACGCCGATGGAGCGACGCTTGGGGTGCAGCAGCAACCGAGGCACCTCGGTGGTGGCATTGAGAATAAAGGTATAGGCACCCGGGGTATGGGCCTTGAGCAGGCGGAAGACGGCATTGTCCACCTTGGCGTAGGTGCCGATCTCGGAAAGGTCGGAGCACACCAGGGTAAAGTTGTGCTTGTCATCCAGGGAGCGCAGCCACTTGATCTTGTCGATGGCCTTCTTCTCGCCCAGATGGCAGCCCAGGGCATAGCCGGAATCGGTGGGATAGGCCACCACGCCGCCGGACCGAATGATGGCAATAGCCTGATCGATCAAGCGCTTCTGGGGGTTCTCGGGATGAATCTGAAAGAACTGGCTCATGATCACGCTCCTGCATTGAGCCGCGGCGCCAGCCGCGGGTGAGTCCATACCGGTGGCGTGGCAGTACGCGGCACCGGGCTCATGCTCCCCGGTGCCAGATGGCCGCCGGGGAAGTGAAAGTCGCTCCCCAGGGAAGCATAGAGTCCTCGCTCCTGGAGCTGACGAGACAGGTCACGGGTCACGTCGGGATTCTGGAAGCCGCTGACCAGCTCGGCGGCCTGGCCACCGGCGGCGGCGAAATCATCGAGCAGCAGGCCGCGCTTGCGGCGCGTCAGGGAATAGCGCACCGGGTGTGCCAGGACCGCCACCCCTCCCGCGGCGAGAATCCAGCGTACCGCCTCGGCCATGGCCGGCCACAATGCCTTGACGTCCCCGGGCTTGCCGGCTCCCAGGTGTTTCCTGAAGGCGGTCGCGACATCCGGGACCAGCCCCGCCGCCACCAGAGCCCGGGCGAAGTCCGGCCGACCCAGGGGGCGTTCGCTGCCGGCCTGCTCCCGGGCCCTGGCCAGGGCGTCGTGAAGACCGACCCTCTCCATGCGCGAGGCAATGGTCGCGGCACGCTTCTCGCGGGCCACGGCCAGGGCCCCCAGGCCCTCGACCAGCTCCCCCCGCACCCCTTCGGGCAACAGCCCCACCACATGGATACCCATGCCTCGCCACTGAGTGGAGAGCTCGGCGCCGGGCATCAGCACGAGGCCTTCTCGCCGGGCGGCTGACGCCGCCTCCGCCACACCATCCAGGGTATCATGGTCGGTCAGCGCCATATGCGTCAGGCCCCGGGAGGCACCCAGCGCCACGGCCCTTGCAGGTGACAGGGCGCCATCCGAGGCGGTGGAATGCATATGTAGATCGATGCGGAGGGGCTCGGGGTCGCCCTCGAAGCGAACGGGAAGTGGGGGCATTGGCATGACGCCGACCGGCGACTTTGTCAGAATGGCTTTCCATGGTGCGCCCCGGGCCGATGCCGGTCAATGGCGCCACCCCATGGCCCAGCCGTCCATAGAAGGAAATCAGCCCCATGCTCTACGCGATCATCAGCGAGGATGTGAACAACAGCCTGGAACGCCGGCTCGCCGCCCGCCCCGACCACCTGGCTCGCCTGGAGGCACTACGCGATGAGGGCCGCCTGGTTCTCGCCGGCCCTCATCCGGCGATCGACAGCGCCGACCCCGGCGAGGCCGGTTTCTCCGGCAGCCTGGTCGTCGCCGACTTCGACAGCCTCGAGGCGGCTCAGGCCTGGGCCGACGCCGACCCCTACATGATCGCCGGTGTCTACACGGGCGTAACGGTAAAGCCCTTCAAGAGGGTTCTTCCCTGAACAACCCGCTTATCAACAGCCGGTTTTGCACAGACACTGTGGACAACTCTGTTGAAACGCCGCGGACGCCTGCCGCCAGCCCCCTTGCAGCGGCCCCGCGGCACCACTGATCAAATATTGAACGCCCCGGAGCCTCTCGTGACCGCCGCCCCCGATGGCCTGCCGCCGCTCGCCGCCCTCGATAACGCCCGCCTCGACTGGCGACACGATGCGAGTGGCGAGGCCGCGCCCCACTCCCCCGCCTTCGACGACGTCTACTTCTCTCGTCATGACGGTCGAGCCGAGACCGAGCATGTCTTTATCGCCGGCAACCGCCTCGCGGAGCGCCTCGGTGCGTGGCAGGCACCGCGGGCCTTCGTGATCGGCGAAACCGGCTTCGGTACCGGGCTCAACATGCTGTGTGCCTGGGCCTGCTTCGACGCCCACGCCGCCCCCGGGGCCCGGCTGCACCTCGTCTCTACCGAGAAGTTCCCGCTCGACCGCGAGGACCTGGCCCGGGCACTGGCCTCCTGGCCCGACCTCGCCGAACGCAGCGAGAGGCTCGTGGCACAGTGGCCCGAGCCGGTGGCCGGCGTACACCGGCTATGGCTCGACGAGCGTGTCACCCTGGACCTGCATTTCGGCGATACCGCCGAGCGTCTGGCGCTGCTCGACGGCCGGGTCGATGCCTGGTTCCTGGACGGTTTCGCCCCGGCGAAGAACCCGGAGATGTGGCATCCGGCACTGTTCCAGGCGATGGCGGCCCGCTCACGGCCGGGTGCCACCTTCGCCACCTTCACTTGTGCCGGCGTGGTCAAGCGGGGCCTCGCCGCGGCCGGTTTCACCTGGCACAAGGCGCCGGGTTTCGGGCGCAAGCGCGAGATGCTGTGCGGCGAGATCACCGAGCCTCCCATCGATGACCGCCGTCGACGAACCCCCTGGTTCACACCACCCTTGCCCCGGCCCCCGCGCCATGTCGCGGTCATCGGCGCCGGCATCGCCGGTGCCAGCGCCGCGGCCGCCCTGGCCAGGCGTGGCATCGCCGTGACCCTGGTCGACCGCCACGCGCGTACCGAATTCGGCACCACTCATCTGCAGGGTGCGCTCTACGTCAAGCTGGCCGCCGACACCAATCGACAGAGTCGTACCTACCTGGCCGGGCTGTTGCACAGCCGCCGCTGGCTGGCATGGCTCGACCCCCAGCAGGCGCTATGGCGGGCCTGCGGTGTGCTGCAACTGGCGATGAACGCGAAGGAGCAGGCGCGCCAGGCGCGCTTCCTGGCCAACCATTCGCTCCCCGAGAGCGTGGTGCGGGGGCTGGACGCCGAGACGGCCAGCGCCTGTGCCGGCATCGAGATCGAGACGCCGGCACTGGACTACCCCAACGCCGCCTGGGTCAAACCCGTGGAGCTCTGTGTACGCCTGGCCGAAACGCCAGGCATTGCCTTCCATCGCGGCGAGGTGACGGCGCTGCGGCGACAGGCCATCGGCTGGACGCTGGAGATGGCCGACGGCGAAACCCTCGAGGCCGACCAGGTCATCGTCGCCGGTGCCGCGGAAACCGCCACCTTCCCCCAGACGGCCTCCCTGCCGCTACAGCCGGTTCGCGGACAGCTTAGCCAGCTCGAACTGCCCTCCGGGTCGCCGCGACTGAATCGCGTGGTCTGTGCCGGCGGCTACGCGCCCCCGGCAGCCGACGGTATTCTCAATTTCGGCGCCACCTTCGGCCCCGGCGATACCGACGCGGACCCGCGCGATGCCGACCATGACGCCAACGTGAAGGAGATCGAGAGGGGCCTGCCCCACTTCGTCGCCGCCCTGCGCGACGCCGGCGCCGACCTCGCCCCCGAGCGGCTCACCGCCCTGGTCGGGGTCCGCGCGGCGAGCCCCGACAAGAGTCCCTACTGTGGCCCCGTGCCCGATGCCGACGCCTGGCGGCAGGCCTATGCCGTGCTGGCCAAGGACGCCACCCGCATTCCCGAAACGCCTGGGCCGCATCACCCGGGACTCTGGGTCAGCACCGCCCATGGTTCCCGCGGCCTGGCCAGCGCCCCGCTGTGTGCCGAACTGCTGGCCTCACGGATCTGCGACGAGCCCCTCCCCCTGGAGCAGCCCCTGGCGGACCACCTGCACCCCGGGCGCAGGGTCATCCGTGACCTGATAAGGGCTGCCTCCGGGACAGTCCCCAACGGCAGGCAACACCGCCAACAACGTGCATCCGAATAAACCGGGCGCCTTGGCCGGGGACTGTCCCGGAGGGGCTCGAAGGGGCTCTCAGCCCTCCTCGTCATCGGCCAGGTCACGCCCGAAGGCCCGCCACTGGGCCAGGGTCATCACCTCGGTGCTCTCGGTCTTGAGGTCATGGGCGATGATCAGCTCGCTGCGCTCCAGCTGGCGCCTGAGCTCGGCGACCCAGCCGCGCATGCCTTCCCCGGTGTCGGTGGTATCGTAGCCCTGGCGGGTGACGAAGGCCTCCAGCAGGGCGTCGAGCGTCTCCCCCGGCAGCATCCGGTGGGGCACCTCGATGAAGCGATCGCCGCTCATGCCTTATCCTCCTCGCTCTCGTCCGTGGCAACGTCCCCGGCCTCCCAGGCGGCCAGCCGCGCCAGGAAGGCCGACTCCTCCAGTACCGGCACACCGAGCTGCAGCGCCTTGTCGAGCTTGCTGCCCGCGGCCTCCCCGGCCACCAGGCCGGCCGTCTTCTTCGAGACGCTGCCCGTCACCTTGGCCCCCAGCGCCTGCAGGCGCGCCTTGCCCTGGTCGCGGGTCATGCCCTCCAGGGTGCCCGTGAGCACCCAGGCCTGTCCGACCAGAGGCCGGGGCCGCTCGATGACGGTCTCTTCCCGCCAATGCAGCCCGCAGGCGATCAAGTCGTCGATGGTGTCGCGATTATGGGGCTGGCAGAAGAAGGTATGAACATGGGCCGCCACGATGGGGCCCACATCCTCGACGCCCTCCAGGGCCTCACGCCCGGCCGCCATCAGCGCGTCCAGGGTGCCGAAATGGCGCGCCAGGTTGGCCGCCGTGGCTTCTCCTACCTCGCGGATGCCCAGGGCGTAGATGAACCGCGCCAGCGTGGTCGCCTTGGACGCCTCCAGCGACGCCACCAGGTTCTCCGACGACTTCCTGCCCATGCGCGGCAGCTCGGCAAGCGCCTCGGCCCGCAGGCCAAAGAGGTCCGCCGGGGTGGCGACCCAGTCACGTTCGACCAGGGCCTCTATCAGTTTCTCGCCGAGACCGTCGATATCCAGCGCCCGGCGCGAGACGAAATGCTTGAGGGCCTCCTTGCGCTGGGCCGGGCAATAGAGGCCACCGGAGCAGCGCGCCACCGCCTCGCCCGCGAGGCGCTCGATCTGCGAATCGCACACCGGGCAGCGCTCCGGGAAAAGAATGCGGCGGGCGTCCGCCGGCCGCGCCTTCTCGATCACCCGTACCACCTGGGGGATGACGTCACCGGCGCGACGAATCACCACGTTATCGCCGATCATCACCCCGAGCCGGGCGATCTCATCGGCGTTATGCAGGGTGGCACTGGAGACGACAACCCCCGCCACCGACACCGGTTCCAGGCGCGCCACCGGGGTGATAGCGCCGGTGCGGCCGACCTGGAACTCGACCTCGTTGAGCCATGTGGTCTGCTCCTGGGCCGGAAACTTGAAGGCGATCGCCCAGCGCGGCGCCCGGGCCACGAAACCCAGCTCGCGCTGCAGGCGCCGATCGTCGACCTTGATCACCACCCCGTCGATATCATAACCGAGTGCATCGCGCTTCTCGCCGAGACGACGGCAATAACCGATCACCCCGGGGGCTCCGGTCACCACCTCCCGTTCACCGCTGGTCGGCAGCCCGAGATCACCGAGGCGGTCCATCAGGGCACTATGGGTCGCATCCCCCGGGTCCGGCTCGATGCGGGCCACCTGGTAGCCATGGAAGGCCAGCGGCCGAGTCGCGGTGATCCTTGGATCCAGCTGGCGGAGGCTACCGGCGGCGGCATTGCGCGGATTGGCAAACAGCTTGCTCCCCTCCGCCCGGGCACGCTGGTTCATCGCCTCGAAATCGGCGTGGGAGATGATCACCTCGCCGCGCACCTCGAGAAGCTCGGGCGGGTGCGCTCCGCGCAGCCTCAGTGGCACGGAGCGCAGGGTGCGCAGGTTGGAGGTGATGCCTTCCCCGGTACGGCCATCCCCTCGGGTCGCGCCGCTGACCAGCCTCCCCTGTGCGTAGACCAGCGACACCGCCGCACCGTCGAGTTTGGGCTCGCAGCAGAAGGAGAGCGACTCACTCGATGCCTCCAGCCGTTCTGCCACGCGCCGGACGAAGGCTTCGAGCTCCTCCTCGTCGAAGGCGTTATCCAGCGAGAGCATGGGCACCGCATGTTCGACCTCGGGAAACCCCGCCTCCGGGGGAGCCCCGACGCGCTGTGTCGGCGAGTCCGCCGTGACGAGCTCGGGATATTCGGCCTCGAGCTCCTGAAGACGGCGCAGGCTGCGGTCGTAGTCGGCGTCGGTCAGCGTCGGGTCATCGAGGACATGGTAGCGGTAGTTGGCATCGTCGAGTTCGGCGCGCAAGCGCTCGACTTCTTCGCGGCGCTTCGAGTCAAGCTGGGTCATGGAAATCCGTGTCTGGGTCTGTCGCGTGGGCCTCGACGCGCGAGGCGGACATGATGGCCTAGCTTACCAAAGCAACAACCCTCGTGGGGCCAGTCCCACGAGGGTTGTCTTCGAGCGTCAGGCGTCAGGATGGCGGCTAGTTCACCTGATAGCGATGCAGGCGATTACGCCGCACGAAATCCTGAACACGCTGGCGGGCAAATTCCACCGTCTGGGCGGTCATCACGCTCTGGTGTTCATCCTTCAGCTCACCCCCCAGATGCCGCACGACCACCATGGCGGTCTCCACCATCGCCTCGAAGGCGGCACCGCAGTCCTCGGCACCCGGCAAGGGCATCAGCAGCGTGACGCCCGGTGTACGGAAGTCGTCGATCGCCTCGATGGGGAAGGTCCCGGGCTTGACCACATTGACCATGGAGAACTGCAGGCGACTCTCGGGATCCTCGGTCTCGAAGCGATGAAAGATGCCCATCTCCCGCTCGTAGCGCAGCCCACAGGCCAGCATCAGGTCGAGCAGCGCCGTGCCGGAAAACCCTTCCTCCTCCCGCGCCATCACCGAGATGACAATGATCTCCTCGGCCTGGCTAAGCGTCAGGCGGGCATGCTCGGCGCTTACGTCGTGGCGCAGCGCCTTCTCCAGCACCGGGTGGACGCGCACCTTGTCACTGTGGCGAGAGGCTTCGAATGCCTCCTGCTCCGCGGAGGCCACGGCATCGCTCGCTTCGACCGAGCCCTGAGGGGCGAAGATAGGGTCACCGTCCCCTTCGGCGCTGGCGGCTTCGGATTCCAGACGCTGACGCTCGGCATCACGCGCGAGACGAGCCGCCTCTTCTTCCGCCTGGGCCTGACGCTTGCGTTCCGCGTCCTCGGCCGCCTTGCGAGCCTTCTCTTCGTCGCGGCGAATCCTGTCCAGACGCTTCTGTTCACGTCGCTCGGCCAGGCCCTTCTGCAGCGATGCCCCGAAGCGCTGAACGGAAACGCCCATGCGCTTCGAATTGCTCTTCAGGGAATCTCCGACACCATCGAAATCCACCAGACGATAACGCTCGTCGTCGTCGACGTCTTCATGATCTCGAGGATCGGCGGCGAGGGGCTCAGCGGACGAGGTGTCGACCGCGCCGTTCCGCTCCGACTCGTCTTGTGACATGGCCGGCGACGGGTACGCCTCATCGAGGGCGCCGAGGGTCGGCTCGCGACGCTCCGCCTCCTGGCTCGCCTCCGCAGCGCCGGAGTGTCCGGCGTCTCTGCCTACCACCTCGTCTTCCGACTCCTGCGAAGCCGGAGTGTCTTGCGGCGATGCCGGCGCCGCGGCTACCGTAGGCGTGGGGTCAGTCGCCGTCGGCTCAGTCGCTGCCGGTGTCGTCGGCTCGGCCGCCATTGGCGCCGACTCTGGCTCCGTCGATGTCGGCCTAGTCACTGCCGGTGTCGGCTCGGCCGCCGTTGGCGCCGATTCAGATGCCGCCGGTGTCGGCCGAGTCGCTGCCGCCGCGGGCTCGGACATCGCCGCCGTCGGCGTCGAGGCTACCCTGGGCGCGGACTCCGCGGCTGTCATTTCGGGCTCGCCCTGATGGACTCCGGAAGCCTTCCAATCGGACAGCACGCGAGACGGCCCTGGATGGTCCTGTCGCTGGAGCTTGGGTTTGGGCTGCACACGGTCATAATCGGCGGGCCTGACGACTCGCGCCCCTCCGTTTGGCAGCTCCCAGTTGATTTCGGCCTTGCGGGCCTCTTCCTCGGGGTCTGTATCTTGATCCTGGGCGTGTTTCTCCACCTCATCCAGGCGGGGAATGCGTCGCTGACGCTGCAGGCGACGCACCCCATCTACCACGATGAGGGTCACCAACGCCAATCCCAGGATGATCAGCCACTCTCTAAGTTCCATGGATCGTCAGCCTTTCGCTAGGGCGCCATGCCATATGGTTGTCCGTCACCAGCATAGCGCGATTGCCGAAAAAATGGCCACTTTTTTTGTTTGTCAAGCATTGGTGGTTTATCACGCCAAGCCTCTCTCGTCCTTCGCAATCGCCCTTCGATGATTCCTTTGCTTCCATGCAATGCAACATGTGATGCTTCCTTGTTACCTCTTTTTGGGCCTTCCTTCAAGCATTCAGGCCTCGGCAAGAGCCGCGGCCTCCTCGACATCCACCGCCACGAGTCGTGACACTCCCGGTTCCTGCATCGTTACCCCCATCAACCGTTCGCCGGCTTCCATGGCGATCTTGTTGTGGGTGATGTAGATGAATTGCACGCTCTCGGACATCTCTTTCACCAGCCTGGCATAGCGGCCCACATTGGCGTCATCCAGAGGGGCATCCACCTCATCGAGCATACAGAAGGGGGCCGGATTGAGCTGGAAGATGGCGAATACCAGCGATAGGGCCGTCAGTGCCTTTTCGCCCCCCGACAGCAGATGAATGGTGCTGTTTTTCTTGCCCGGCGGGCGCGCCATGATGGCGACCCCAGTCGCCAGCAAGTCATCGCCGGTAAGCGTCAACCACGCGGTTCCACCACCGAAGACTCGCGGAAAAAGCGACTGTAGTCCCGTATTGACTCGCTCGAAGGTGTCACGGAACCGGCTTCGGGTTTCCTGATCGATGCGCCGAATGGCACGATCGAGAGTCTCCAGCGCCTCGTTCAGCTCGGCCTGCTGCGCCTCCAGATAATCGCGGCGCTCGGCCTGCTGGTCATACTCCTCGATGGCCGCCAGGTTGATGGCACCCAGGCGTCGAATACGCCCCGCAAGCTCCTCCAGGCGAGTCTGCCAGACCGATTCCGTGGCGATGGGATCCAGGGTCTCGGCGAGCCGATGCTCATCATGGCCCAGCTCCCGCAACTGTTCATCCTGCCCCTCGGCCTTGAGACGCAGCGCCTGGACCTGCATGCGAGACTCCTGCAGACGCTCGCGAATACCATCCAGGGCCCGCTCATGGCCCTGGCGGGCCTGTTCGTCCTCTCGTAGCCGCTCGACCAGCTCGGCGGTCCGGGCACGCACCGCATTGAGGCTTCGCTCCTCGCGCTCGCGTCGATCCAACAGCTCCTCGAGGCGCTCGCGGCGCTCCTCCTCGGGCTCGGATAGCATCTCGCGCTCCTCTTCCAGCTCGGCGAGACGCCCCTCGAGTCGTTCTCGGGTCTCCCCCGCGCGCCCCTGCTGCTCGGCCAGACCGGCTCGCTCGGCGGCCAGGCGTTCCTGCTCCAGGGCCAGACGCTGCAACTGGTCGGCCAGAGGGCGCTGCTGACCTCGCAGTCCCGACAACCGCTCACGGGCCGACTGTCGCTCTCTTTCCAGTCGCTCTCGTCGCTCGGCTCCCTCCTCCAGGCGTGCCATGGCGACCTGCCAATGCTCGCGCCCTTCATCGATGGCCAGACGCACTTCTTCTCGCGACTCCCCCAGCCCGACCAACTCTTCAGCAAGCTCGGAGGCGCGCCCCTGCAAGTGCTCCAGACGGCTGCCCAGGCCGCTATCCTGAACGGCCAGCTGCTGGTAGCGACGCTCGAGGTCACGCTCCGCCTGACGACACGCCTCGAGATCGACCTCGGTGCGTTCGACGCGCTCACTGGCCGATGCCAGGCTGGCCTCGTGGTCGGCCAGGCGAGCCTCGACACGATCCAGCGTCTCGCGAACCTCGCCCTGCCGACGCCGGCTGACCAGCAGGGCATCCGGGCCATCACCGCCACCACGCTGGCGTGCCCAGCCGCATCCCAGCCACAGTCCATCGGCGGTAACCAGGCTTTCCCCGGGGGCCAGCTCATGACGCCGCGACCAGGCATCATCGCGACTCTCCACACAGTGTACCGTCGCCAACCACCGGGTGGCGGCACCGGCGCCCTCCACTCGGGCGGCCAGGCTATCGGCTGGCGCCTCGGCCTCGCCCGCCTCGATCAGCCCCAACTCTCCCGGCGAAGCCGCCAGGGCCGAGAAACGACCCTCCAGGGGCATTATCCGGGCACGTAGCCAGGGGGCCAGCACCCAGGAGACGACGGACTCCCACCCCGAGGCCACCGTGAGACATTCCCCGAGGCGCGGCGCATCCTCGAGGCCATGCTCGGCGAGATGGGCATTCAGGGCCTCGTCGTGGTCGGCCAGCCCCGCTTCGATAAGCGCTTCGAGGGAGGCCAGTTCACCGGCCAGTTCGCTACGCGCCTGACGCTCGGCCTCGCGCCCGACTTCCGCGGAGCGCATCGCTTCCCGGGTGGCGTCCCGGGCCTCGGCAAGAGCCCCACGACGGTCTTCCAGGGCCTCGCGCTCCAGCTCGATCTCGGCCAGCTGTTCGGCGATCGCGTCGCGCTGTGAGGTCAATGCCTGGAGATCGGGCAGCTCCTGCTGCTGCTGGTGGCGTCGCGCCAGATCGGCATCAATCCCTTCCAGGCGCGCCTCCAGTTCGCGCAGGCGATCCTGGCGGCGCTCCGCTTCTCGGCGGGTCTCGCGCCACTGTTCGCTGAACGTCTCCCAGGCCTCATCGGCCTCTTCCGCTTCGGGTTCGGCCTCCTCCAGGGCGGCTTCCAGCTCCTCGAGACGTTCGGCAAGCTCTTCGCGCTCGGGCACGAGCGTTGCCAGGCGCTCGTCGAGGCCGACAAGGCGCTCGCCATCATCCTCTCCGAGACGCTCGAGGTCGGCCAGCTCGCGCCGCAGCGCCTCGAGATCCCGGGCCAGCTGGGCATCCCGGGAGCGGCCATGCTCCAGGTCCTGTTCCAGGCGGGCGATGGCGGTCGTGGTCTCGAAGAAGCGGGACTGTTCGGCATCGAGCTCGGTGGCCAGCCGATCATGGTCGGCGCGGGCCTCTTCGAGGCGAGTCTCGCACTGGCGAAGCCCCAGCACCTCACGCTCCACGGCGGTCTCGAGCTCGGCGACACGACGCTCTTCCTCACCCTGGCTGGTGCGCAGGGCGCGCGCCCGCAGCAGGGCCAGCTCGCCCTTGACGCGATGCTCGTCGTTCTTGAGCTGCTGGTAGCGGCGGGCCGCCTCGGCCTGGCGCTTCAAGCGCTCGAGCTGCTTGTCGAGCTCCTCGCGAATATCCTCCAGGCGCTCCAGATTCTCCTGGGTACGCCGCATGCGGTTCTCGGTTTCACGGCGGCGCTCCTTGTACTTGGAGATACCCGCCGCCTCCTCGAGGGTGGCGCGCAGGTCATCGGGACGCGCCTCGATCAGCCGCGAGATCATGCCCTGGCCGATGATCGCGTAGGAACGCGGCCCCAACCCCGTGCCCAGAAAGAGATCGGCAATGTCGCGTCGACGGCACTTCTGGCCGTTGAAGAAATAGCTCGACTGACCTTCCCGGGTCACCTGGCGCTTGACCGCGATCTCGGCGTACTGGGCATAGGGCCCGCCCATGGTGCCGTCGCGATTGTCGAAGTGCAGTTCGATGGCGGCCTGGCCCACCGGCTTGCGGCCGGTGGAACCGTTGAAGATGACGTCGGCCATGGACTCGCCGCGCAGGGTCTTGGCCGAGGACTCTCCCATCACCCAGCGCACGGCATCGATGATGTTGGACTTGCCGCAGCCATTGGGCCCGACGACGGCGGTCATGTTGCTGTCGAAGGGCACGGTGACCGGGTCAACGAAGGACTTGAAGCCCACCAGGCGAATCGATGTCAGGCGCATCGGCGGCTACCTCGTCCGCTCACTCGACGACGCGATCGATCACGAGGTCGACGGACTCGCCGTCGGTATCGCCAACGGCCACACCGGCTCGCTCTCCAAACATGTCGCCGGCCTGGGGCGTTGCCTGCCCGCTCGGCGAGACGCGAACCACCAGCCGTGCCTCATCTATCTGTGCGAGGCTGGCCTGGGGCGACATGGCATGGCGCTCATCGAGTACCAGTTCGGCGGGCAGCTCGCCCAGCGTCAGCCGGGCCACCGCCAGCGGCGGCAGCTCACCGGCCATATCGCGGGCCACCACGAAGACCGGCGTACTCTCGGCGTGGCGAGCCGCGAGGCCCTCGGCCAGACTGACCCGGACGTGGACCCCCGGCCCCTGGGCGTCGGCCTGACTCGCCGGAGAGCCTTCGGGGGTCTGGCCGAGGCGTTGCTGGGCGACTTGAATGCCCTGCCGCAGGGCCTCGCCGGAGGCGGGATCATTCATGCCGGCGATGGCGCGCCGCCAGTTGTCGATGGCCACCTGATAGGCCCCACGATCGAAGGCCTCGATACCCAACAGGCCCAGCACCGTGGGCTCACTGGAGTTCTTCTCCAGGGTCTCGTCGACCAGAGATTGTACGCGATCGGTCAGCTGCCGACCGGCGACGAAGAACTCGATCTGCGCCAACTGTGCCAGCAGGGTCGGCTGGCGCCCCTCGATCTCGATCAGACGCTCCAGGGCATCGATGGCCTGCTGGCCCTGGCCTTCGTCGCGGTAGAGGGGAAACAGCATGCCCCAGACATTGGGGTTTTCCGGCTGGCGAGCGGCCTGCTTCTCGAGACGCTCGACCAGCATCTGCGCCGACCCCTCGGGATGGGTCATGACCTCTTCCTGCACGGCGAGCAGGGCCAGATCCCCCTCGGCCCCTTCATGCTGATACCAGAGCACGCTGGCGATCACCAGCGCCAGCATCACCAGTGGCACCGCCAGGCGACCGGAGGCGGAAGGCTTGAGCGGCGCACGCTTGAGGCGCTCGGTATCCTCGAGCAAGCCACGCTCGAGCGTCAGGCGGTCCTCCTCGTAGTCTTCCCGGCTGGTGTCGCCACGCTCGTAGGCGGCCTCCAGGGAGGCCAGGCGGCGCCGGTAGATGGCCACATTCTGCTCGGCTGAGCGGTCGTTGACCTCGTGGTCATGCTGGGCATCATGCAGCGCTCGGGCTCGCTTGAGTGGCGACACCAATAGCCACAGGGCCGGCAACAACAGTAGGGCGAAGGCGATCCACAGCAGGGTCATTCGGTTCTCTCGCGGTTGGTCAGAGCATCCAGGCGAGCACGCTCTTCAGCGCTGAGCTCTCGGTTGGAGGCATTGCGTCGGGCACGCACCAGCAGGCCTACCAGCACCAGGCCCAGCAGGCCCAGCGCCACCGGCAGCCCCCACAGCAGGAAGGTGCGACCCTCGAGGCGCGGGTTGTAGAGCACATAGTCGCCGAAGCGCTCCACCATATGGTTACGGATCTCGATATCCGCGCGTCCGTCCATCAGCAGCCGATAGACGCGATCACGCATGTCACCGGCGACCGGGGCATCGGAGTCGTTGATCGCCTGATTCTGGCAGGTCGGGCAGCGCAGGGAGGCGGTGATATCGTGGTAGCGCGTTTCGAGTACCGGGTCGTCGAAGTCGCGCACCTCGATGGCGGCGGCCTGCGCCAGCCCCGCCATCAGCAGCAGGGCCAGGGTTGTGATCAGGATCAACGGTCCTCGCATCAGCGCCATTTTTCCACCTCCGGAAGGATCGTCTCGGTCATGTCGTTCGGCGCGATATAGCCGGTGTGGTGATAGCGAATCACCCCGTCACCATCGACCAGGAAGGTCTCCGGTGCGCCATACACGCCAAGCTCGAAGGCCAGCTCGTTATCGGGGTCGAAGATATTCACCTCGAAGGGGTCTCCGAACTCCTCGAGGAAGCCCAGCGCCTTCTCTCGGGTATCCTTCCAGCTGATGCCGACCAGGCGTATCCCGTGGCGCTCGGCGAGGTCGAGCAGCTGTGGCATCTCACGCTTGCACTCGGGGCACCACTCGCCCCAGACGTTGACCAGCGTCAGTTCGCCGCCGGTCAACAGCTCACGGTCGACCCTGCGCTCGGGCGCCTTGAGGGTCGCCAGATCGAACTCGGGAAACTCACGCGCCATCAATGCCGACTCGCGATGAAAGGGGTTCAGCGAGAGTCCCTGGTAGAGGAACACCGCCAGCGCCAGGAAGCCGGCGAGCGGCAGCAACAGAAGCAGGCGACGGTGATTCATGCGCTGGCCTCCCGTCCGCTTACACCGGTGGCCCTGGCCTCGGGGTCAGGCGCCGTGGCCAGGCGCCGGTAGCGCTTGTCGGCTACCGCCAGTACGCCACCGAAGGCCATCAGCAGCCCCCCCAGCCACAGCCAGCGCACGAAAGGCTTGTACTGCACCCGCAGCGCCCAGCTACCATCTCCCAGGTCTTCGCCCATGGCCACGTAGAGGTCACGCAGGAGGCCCGGGCGCAGCGCCACCTGGGACAGCGGCATGCGCGTCGCCAGATAGAGGCGCTTCTCGGGATTCATCTCGAAGCTGCGGCGACTGTCACCATGCTGTACCGAAATATTTGCACGGTCGGCCAGGAAGTTGGCCGCCCGGCGATTGGAGAGCCCGTTCATGGTGAAGGTGTAGCCCGCCACCTCGACGCTGTCGCCCGGGGCCATGCGCACGTTCTGCTCGATGCTGTAGTTGGAGACCACCGCCACGCCGACGATGGTGACCGCGACCCCCAGGTGGCCGAGCTGCATGCCCCAGTAGGCCAGCGACAGCTTCTTCAGGCCAGCCCCCAGGGAGCTGGCATTGCGGGTCTTGTCGAAGAGGTCGCGCAGCATCGGCAGCACGATCCATAGCGCCGCCACCAGGCCCAGGGCGACCGCCGGGCTCCAGTGCTCGGCGAACAGCAGCGGCAGCGTGACGCCCAGCACCACGGCGCCGAGCGCGGCCATCCACAGGCGCCGAACCAGCAGGCGTATCGGCGTCTGCTTCCAGCGCGCTACCGGTCCGAGCCCCATGAACAGCGCCAGCACCAGCGTCAGCGGCACGAAGAGCGCGTTGAAGTAGGGAGGGCCGACGCTGATCTTGCCCAGATCCAGGGCGTCGAGCAGCAGCGGATAGACGGTGCCCATGAGGACGGTGATCGTCATGATCACCAGCAGGATATTGTTGATCAGCAGCAGGGCGTCACGGGAAAGCCAGGTAAAGCCTACCCTGTGGCCGACCCGCGGCGCCCGCAGGGCGAATACCAGCAGCGACAGCCCCACGGTGATGCCCAGCAGCATCAGGATGAACTGGCCACGGGAGGGATCATTGGCGAAGGCGTGCACCGATGTCAGCACGCCGGAACGCACCAGGAAGGTCCCCAGCAGCGACAGCGAGAAGGTGAAGATCGCCAGCAGCAGGGTCCAGCTCTTGAAGGCACCCCGCTTCTCGGTCACCGCCAGGGAGTGCATCAGCGCCGTGCCACTCAGCCAGGGCAGTAGCGAGGCGTTTTCGACGGGATCCCAGAACCACCAGCCGCCCCAGCCCAGCTCGTAGTAGGCCCACCAGCTGCCCAGGGCGATGCCCACGGTCAGAAAGGCCCAGGCCAGGTTGGTCCAGGGACGCGCCCAACGCGCCCAGGCGGCATCCAGGCGCCCCCCCAGCAGAGCGGCAATGGCGAAGGCGAAGACCACCGAAAAGCCCACATAGCCCATATAGAGCATCGGCGGGTGCATGATCAGGCCGACATCCTGGAGCAGCGGGTTAAGATCGGCACCGTCGCCCGGCACATTGGGCAGCAGGCGTTCGAAGGGGTTCGAAGTGACCAGCACGAAGGCCAGAAACCCCATGCCGACCAGCCCCAGGACCCCCAGCACCCGCGCCACCACGTCACGGGGAAGCTCACGGGAGAAGCGGGCGGCGAAATATCCCCAGGCCGCCAGCATCAGGCTCCAAAGCAGCACCGAGCCCTCATGGTTGCCCCATACGGCACTGAACTTGTAATACCAGGGCAGCATGGAGTTGGAGTTGTTGGCCACGTTGGCCACGCTGAAGTCATCCAGCATGTAGCTGGCCGTCAGGCAGGCGTAGGCGATAGCCACGAACAGCAGCTGTCCGGCCGCCATGGGCCGGGCATAGGCCATCCACAGCGGACGGCGAGTCGCCGCACCGGCCAATGGCAACACGCCCTGTACGGCGGCCATCAGCATGGCGATCACCAGGGCATAGTGGCCGATCTCGGGGATCATCAGGATCTGCATGGGGTCTCCGCTCGTTACTGGCTGGCGCCTTGCTGGGCGTCCATCCGCTCGCCCATCTCGGCGGCCTTGTCCTGGTAGTCTTCGGGCGTGTAACCCGCATCCTCCAGGGCCTGGGCCACTTCGGGGGGCATGTAGTTCTCGTCGTGGCGCGCCAGCACCTGATCGGCACGCAACCATCCCTCCGACTGCAGTTTACCGACCACGACCACACCCTGTCCCTCGCGGAACAGGTCGGGGAGGATGCCGCTGTAGCGGACCTCGAGGTCGTCGACATAGTCGGTGACCACAAAGGCCACGTCGAGGCTCTCCGGGTTACGGGCCACGGTGCCCTCCTTGACCATGCCCCCCGCGCGAATCTGGCGCTCGAAGGGGGCATCTCCCGCGGCGATCTGTACCGGGCTGAAGAACAGGTTGATATTGCTGCGCAGGGCATAAAGGGTAAGCCCCACGGCGATTGCCGCCAGCGCGATCAACCCCAGGGACAGATAGAGCTTCTGCTTGCGTTTAGGCCTCATGGCGTTGTCCACCCGTCTGATGTGAAGTCTGGTCCGTCGTGGTCCGGCGACGTTCATGGCGCTGGAGCCTGCGCAGCAGCTGGCGACGCTCCGCCCGAGCATGCAGCACGATGCCCACCAGCAGGGCACCGGTCACGCCCCAGCTGGCCCACACGTAGGGGGCATGCCCCCCCATGGCGAGGAAATCTTGAAAGGAGTCGAAAGCCATCAACTCAGCCCTCCGGCGAGTTCGCGCACCCAGCGCTTGTTCGCTTCACGGCGCAGGATCTCGCTGCGCGTGCGCATCAGGGTGGCGGCGATGAAGAAACAGTAGAAGCCCAGCACCATGATCAGCAGTGGCGCCCACATTTCCAGTGGCATCGCCGGACGCGAGGTCACGCTGAAGGTGGCCGGCTGATGCAGGGTATACCACCAGTCAACCGAGTACTTGATGATAGGGATATTGATCACCCCGACCATGGCCAGTACCGACGCGGCCCGCGAGCCACTATCACGGCTGGAGAAGGCGCCGCGCAGGGCGATGACACCCAGATAGAGAAACAGCAGGATCAGCATCGAGGTCAGGCGCGCATCCCACATCCACCAGGTACCCCAGGTGGGCACACCCCACACCGCCCCGGAAAACAGGGAAATAAAGGTCATGGCGGCTCCCAGCGGTGCCATTACGGCCGCCGCCATATCGGCGACCTTGATCTTCCAGACCATGAAGATCAGGCCTGCCACCGCCATGCTGACGAAGATCGACTGGGCCAGGAATGCCGCCGGCACATGCACGTAGATGATGCGGAAGCTGTTGCCCTGCTGGTAATCCGCCGGAGCAAAGGCAAGCCCCCAGACACTGCCCACCAGAATCAGGACCGCGGCGGCGAGCCAGAACCACGGCATCAGGCGCGCACTGATGGCGTAGAACCACTTGGGCGAGCCAAGCTTGTGAATAAAGGACCAGATCTTGCCCATTGGATCTCTCGCTTGAACGTTCAACCGTTGATGCTGATGCGCAACGATGCCGCGACCGCCCAGGGCGCCAGCATCAGTGAAAGGGCCAGCAGTGCCCCTAGAATCGCCAGGTGGGCCGACGCACCGTCGCCCATGATCGCCGCCTGCACGGCACCGGCGCCGAAGATCAGCACCGGAATATAGAGCGGCAGCACCAGCAGCGACAACAGCACACCGCCGCGTGACAGGCCCACGGTGAGCGCCGCACCGATGGCGCCGATCAGGCTCAGGCTGGCGGTCCCCAGGGCCAGGGAAAACGCCAGAACCAGATAGCTTCCCGCCGGCAGCGCCAGCATGATGCCCAGCACTGGCGCCATCAACGCCAAGGGCAGACCGGTCAGCAGCCAGTGTACTGCCACCTTGGCGAGCCCCAGCATGGCCAGCGGCTGAGGGGTCAGCAGCAGCTGTTCCAGGGAGCCGTCTTCGTAGTCGCTGCGAAAAAGGCTGTCCAGTGACAGCAGTGCCGCCAGCAGTGCCGCTACCCACAGTAGCCCGGGTGCAATGGTGGCAAGCAGTTCCGGATCCGGGGAGATACCGATAGGGAACAGGGTGATCACCAGGGCGAAGAACACCAGCGGGTTAAGCACTTCACTGCGACGACGCATCAGCAGGGTCAGGTCGCGCTTCAGGGTCGCCCAGACTGCGACCACCAATCCGCCACCGGGTTCCCCGCCACCGGTCTTGCGGCCGTCGTTATCGATTGGGCGGGCATCAGCGCTCGGCATTCTGTCCTCCCCGACCCAGGCGAACATGCCGAAGCTCCTTCGATGCCTTGATCTCATGGTGAGTGGTGACCAGCACACACCCGCCGGAACGGGCATGGGCGACCAGCTGCGCCTCCAGCGCCGCGACACCGTCACGGTCGATCGCGGTAAAGGGTTCGTCGAGGACCCACAGCGGCCTCGGCGTAAGCACCAGGCGGGCCAACGCCACGCGACGCTGCTGGCCGGCCGAGAGCTGCCCCGCGGGCAGGTCCTCGAAGCCCGCCAGCCCCACGGCGTTCAGGGCCGCCAGGCGAGACACCTCAGTGGGCGTCTCGCCGGCCATCGCCTGATACCAGGCGAGATTTTCCAGCGGTGTCAGGGCGGCTTTCACCCCCGGGGCATGCCCCAGGTAAAGCAGGCTCTCCAGAAAGGCCTGACGTGCCCGGCGCATCGGTGACGCATTCCAGAAGAGCTCACCCTGATAGTCGGCGAGCTGTCCGGACAGGATCTTGAGCAGAGTGGTCTTGCCACTGCCATTCGGCCCCTCCACGCGCACGATCTCGCCGCCGCGGATATCGAGATCGAGGTCCTCGAACAGCCATCGATCATCCCGTTCACAGGCCAGGCCTCTAGCTTGCAGGCGCAGGGTCAAGACACTCTCCGGCATTAGGGTAATTTGCCCGAGACTCTACACGGAAAGCCGCTTTTCTGCCAGAGAGAGGGGCCGCGTCAGCCGGTCGCGGTTGACGTGAATCAAGCACACCCTCAATCGAACACCTTGCCAGATCCGATACCCCTGCTATGCTCTTATGGCACTGTATGTTTCAACAGGAGATATACCATGTTCGAGGCCCCCTCAAGGTTCATGATGCGTCGCCCCAACCGGCCCCTCGCTTATGCCTGGTCACCCTGCCCCACGCCAGACGATGCCCAGGACGATGCAGGGGAAATGGTCGATATCCCCTTGCTGGGCAGCGTCGCGGCAGGCATGCCCATCGAGGCCTGCCCCAACGTCAGCCATATCCGGGTGCCCCGGCGCATGGTGCGCCGCAACACCTACGCCCTGAGGGTGTGCGGCGACTCCATGATCGATTGCAACATCTTCGATGGCGATGTGATCATTATTGAACAGTGCGAGAGCGCCGAGAATGGTGAAACGGCAGTGGTCATGATCAACAGCCAGGAGGTTACCCTGAAGAAACTCTATATCGAGAAGTCGGGCGTACGCCTGCAACCCGCCAACCGGCAGATGGACCCCATCTACCTCAAGAACAGCGATATTCAGGTGCTGGGAATGGTGATGGGCGTGGTGCACCAGGACGAACTGGCCGCCTGATGCGCTACCCGATACCCGACCTGCCCGCCGGCGAGTGGCAGACGAACGAGCTGGAAGTGGAGAAGAGCCGGTTTATCGGCTGGGTTTGCCATGCCCCGGATATTGCCGCCTTCGAGACGATGCTACGCGCCGCCCGGGAACATCACCCCGCCGCCAGCCACCATTGCAGTGCCTTTATTGCCGGACCGCCCGGCGAGCAGTCCGCCATCGGCTTCTCCGACGATGGCGAGCCCGGCGGCACCGCCGGACGCCCCATGTACCAGGTGCTCGAGGGCTCCGGTCTCGGCCAGGTAGGCTGCGTGATCATCCGCTACTTCGGCGGCACCAAGCTGGGCACGGGCGGCCTGGCGCGGGCCTATGCCCAGACCGTCACCCAGGCACTGGAAGCCCTTCCACGGCGCGACATTGTCGAACGCACCTCCCTGCGGCTCCGGGTCGACTTCTCGGGCGAAGCCCAGGCCCGCGGCTGGCTGGATGAGCGCGAAGTGCCCGTCGAAGCGGCCGACTACACCGCCGACGGCGTCTGGCTCACCGTCGGCTGGCCAAGCGACATCGAGGTCGACCTGAGCCCGCTGGCCTCGCGGCTACGTGGCAACCTCGAGCTCCTCGCCGACGATTAATCGAGACTCGGAAAACAGGCGAACAGGCCTTTCTCTCGTCCGACCGATGCCGTCATCAGCCGAGGTACTTGATCATCACCCCGGCGGCCACCGCCGAACCGATCACCCCGGCTACGTTGGGCCCCATGGCGTGCATCAGCAGGAAGTTGTGCGGATTGGCCTCGAGCCCCACCTTGTTGGAGACCCGCGCGGCCATGGGCACCGCCGAGACGCCCGCCGAGCCGATCAATGGGTTGATCGGCATGCGGCTCACCGCGTTCATCAGCTTGGCCATCAGGATCCCGCAGGCGGTGCCGATGGCGAAGGCCACCATGCCCAGCGCCAGGATGCCCAGGGTCTCGAAGGCCAGGAAGCGATCCGCCATCAGCTTGGAGCCTACCGAGAGGCCCAGGATAATGGTGACGATATTGATCAGGGCGTTCTGGGCCGTGTCGGAGAGGCGCTCCACCACGCCGCACTCCCGCATCAGGTTGCCGAAGCAGAACATCCCCAGCAGCGGCGCCGCGTCGGGAAGAAACAGCACCACCAGGATCAGCAGCGCCAGCGGGAAGACGATCTTCTCGCGCTTCGACACCGGCCGCAGCTGGGTCATGACGATCTCGCGTTCCTTCTGGCCGGTCAGCGCCTTCATGATCGGCGGCTGAATCAGCGGCACCAGCGCCATGTAGGAGTAGGAGGCAACGGCGATGGCACCCAGCAGCTCCGGCGCCAGAATACTCGACACATAGATGGAGGTGGGGCCGTCGGCGCCGCCGATGATGCCGATGGCGGCGGCCTGGTTGAGCGAGAAATCCATCCAGCCCAGGGTCGTCATGCCCACCGCGCCGAGCAGGGTGACGAAGATGCCGAACTGGGCGGCCGCCCCCAGAAACAGGGTCCGCGGGTTGGCAAGCAGCGGGCCGAAGTCGGTCATCGCCCCCACGCCCATGAAGATGATCAGCGGTGCGATACCGGAAGCGATGGCTACCGTATAGAAGCTGTAGAGCATGCCATCGCCGTAGCCGACGCCTACCGCTACATCGCGAGCGGTGCGCAGCACATCCGCCGAGGTCCCCTCCTGGACCACGCCCTTGAGCGCCTCACGCCACGCCTCGGCGCTCGCCCCGGCGTCGAGAGTGACGCCGAGGACGTCGGCGAGCTGCTGCAGCACCGCCGGCTTGGCCACCTCGATGGCCTGGTCCAGCGCCGACAGCGCCAGGCCTGCCTCGGGAATATTGGCCAGGATGCCACCGAAACCGATCGGCACCAGCAAAAGCGGCTCGAACTTCTTGCCGATGGCCAGGTAGAGCAGCAGCATGCCGACCAGGATCATCACGGCCTGGCCCAGGGTCAGGTTATAGATCCCCGAGCCATGCCAGAGTGTCAGTAATTTTTCCATGTCGGCGCCCTTAGAGCTCGATCAATACATCACCGACGGCGACGCTATCGCCCTCGCTGACCTTGACGGAAGAAACGGTGCCGGTGCTGGAAGCACGCACCTCGGTTTCCATCTTCATAGCCTCGAGAATGATCACCACGTCACCCTCGGCGACGCTGTCACCCTCACGCACGTTGACCTTGAAGATATTGCCGGCCAGCGGGGCACTGACGGCCTCGCCGCTCGCGGCAGGCGCCGCCCCGCCAGCCGCCGAGGCGGCCTGTTCCTGGATGGCATCGACCTCGCCGCCTTCGGCGACCTCGACCACGTAGGCCTTGCCGTTGACCTTGACGGTGTAGGTCTCGGGACCGGCGGCCGGCGCACTGACCTCGGCACCGCTCTTCTGCGAAGCGACCGGCAGGCCGGTTTCGGGGGCCTGGGGTGCCGGCTCGAAGGCGTCGGGGTTGTCACGGTTCTTGAGGAATTTCAGGCCGATCTGGGGGAAGAGCGCATAGGTCAGCACGTCGTCGATCTCACGCTCGCCCTCGGCCAGGCGGATGCCATCGGTCTTGGCCTTCTCCTTGAGTTCGGCGGCCAGCTTGTCCATCTCGGGGCTCAGATTATCGGCCGGGCGGCAGGTAATCGGCTCGCCCCCTTCCAGCACGCGCGTCTGGAGCGCCTTGTCGAATGCCGCCGGGGCGGCGCCGTATTCGCCCTTGAGCAGCGCCTGGACCTCCTTGGAGATCGACTTGTAGCGCTCCCCCATCATCACGTTCATCACCGCCTGGGTGCCCACGATCTGCGAGGTCGGCGTCACCAGCGGGATAAAGCCCAGATCCTCGCGCACCCGCGGAATTTCCTGAAGGACATCGTCGAGCTTGTCCCCGGCGCCCTGCTCCTTGAGCTGGCCTTCCATGTTGGTCAGCATGCCGCCCGGCACCTGGGCAATCAGGATGCGGGAATCGATGCCCTTCAGCGATCCCTCGAAGGCGGCGTACTTCTTGCGCACCTCGCGGAAATAGGCGGCGATTTCCTCGAGCAGTTCGAGATCCAGGCCGGTGTCGCGCTCGCTGCCCTGGAGAATGGCCACCACCGACTCGGTAGGGCTGTGGCCGTAGGTCATCGCCATCGAGGAAATCGCGGCATCCACGTTGTCGATGCCCGCCTCGGCGGCCTTGATGGCGGTGGCGGTGGACATGCCGGTGGTCGCATGACACTGCATGTGGATAGGAATATCCACGGCCTTCTTGAGCCTGGAGACCAGCTCATAGGCATCGTAGGGCTTGAGCAGACCCGCCATGTCCTTGATGGCCAGGGAGTCGGCACCCATGTTGGCGATGGACTCGCCGAGCTCTACCCAACCATCCAGGGTATGCACCGGGCTCACGGTGTAGGAGAGCGTGCCCTGGGCATGACCCTCGACCTTGCGTACCGCCTGGATGGCACGCTCCAGGTTGCGTGGATCATTCATGGCATCGAAGACGCGGAAGACATCGACGCCGTTGGTCCTGGCCCGCTCCACGAAGCGGTCCACCACGTCATCGGCGTAATGGCGATAACCCAGCAGGTTCTGGCCACGCAACAGCATCTGCTGAGGGGTGTTGGGCATGGCCGCCTTCAACGCCCGTATCCGCTCCCACGGATCCTCGCCGAGATAGCGGATACAGGCGTCGAAGGTGGCCCCGCCCCAGGACTCCAGCGACCAGAAGCCGACGCGATCGAGCTTCTCGGCAATGGGCAGCATGTCATCGAGGCGCATGCGAGTCGCAAACAGCGACTGGTGGGCGTCGCGAAGGACGACATCGGTAATGCCCAGCGGGCGAGCGTTGTCAGTCATGGGGTGACCTTGAAGTTATGAATGTAGGAAAAAAACATCAAAAGGGATCAGCGGCGGCGCCGGCGGTAGCGATGCACCGCGGCGGCAATCGCCACCATGCTGTCATTGTCCTGGGCCGGCCGAGACGTCGCAGCGCCAGGCGACGGCGCCGGTGCCACGGGCTCGGGAAAGAAGCGGGCAATAAACCGGGACATCAGGGTGGTCACAATCACCAGCAAAGTAAGAAAAACAAAAACAAAGCCCATGCCCAAGGCCATGAGGGACAGTCCCTCTTTCAGAAGCTGCATGTCCTGCATCGGGCGCCTCCCTTATGGATTTTTCGCCACCATCAACGAAGTACCGACGTTCACGGTGGCTTGCGTAGATTTTTCGATAGTATAACCTGCCAGAATGTCGACAAATTGCAATGGGGTCATGGTGGAAGTCAGCGTTGTTAATTTACTACAAGATACACCGGGAAGGCTTGGCCTGGCACCCATGGAGGGCGTAATCGATGCTCATACTCGGGATCTGCTGACCCGACAGCCGGGCTTCGACTGGGCAGTCACCGAGTTCGTCCGGGTGGTCGACGCCCGCCTGCCGCCACGTGTCTTCCACAAGCATTGTCCGGAACTCCAGCATCACACCATGACGACTCCCGCCGGGGTGCCGGTCAGGCTACAGCTGCTCGGTTCCGACCCTGCGGCCCTGGCCGCCAACGCCGATCAGGCCCTGCGCCTCGGCGCCACCGGTCTCGACCTCAATTTCGGCTGCCCCGCCAAGCTCGTCAACCGCCACGATGGCGGCGCCTCGCTGCTACGCGACCCCCGGCGCGTGCATGCCGCGGTCGCCGCCGTGCACGAGGCGGTAGGACAGCGTATCCCGGTCACCGCCAAGATTCGCCTGGGATTCGCCGACCGCCGCCTGGCGCTGGCTTGTGGGCGTGCCGCTCAGGCCGGGGGCGCCCGTCACCTGGTCGTGCATGGCCGCACCCGTGAAGAAGGCTACCGGCCACCGGCTCACTGGGAATGGATCGGCCGCATCCGCCGCGACCTCGCCATCCCGGTGATCGCCAACGGCGATATCTGGACCCTCGAGGATTACTGGAAGGCTCGTACCCTCTCCGGCTGCCGACACGTCATGCTGGGCCGAGGAGCCCTGGCCGACCCCTGGCTGGCGGCGCGCATCCGCCACTGGCAAGATACCGGCGAACGCCTGGCGCCCACCCCCTGGTCGGTACGGGCCAATATTCTCCGGGAGTTCGCCAGCCTCCAGCGCCGAGCCCTCCCCGAACGCGTCGTGACCTCGCTGATCAAGCAGTGGCTCAACCATATGCGCATGGGCAACCCCGAGGCGGCTCGCCGCTTCCAGCGACTCAAGCGCCTGACCGTGCTGGACGAACTACTCGCCGGCCTGCTGGCCGATACGCCGCCACCCGAGGCGTCGCCGGCAACGACGCGGATGGCGGCTATATAAAAAAAGAGGCGCACGTCGCAATGGCGACGGCGCCTCAAACGATCGCGGAACCGGTGCCCGTTCTGGGGTGACCGGTCCGGCTAGCGAGAAAACAGCAGAACAATAACATCGAAACAAACAGAAGACCCGCCCTGCGATGAGGACGGGTCGATATCTGGCGCGCCCGGGAGGATTCGAACCTCCGACCACCTGATTCGTAGTCAGGTACTCTATCCAGCTGAGCTACGGGCGCAGAGTGCGGTGTTGTCACGGTGACCGCCATCACCTGCTGCAAGAAGAAGCTGGCGCGCCCGGGAGGATTCGAACCTCCGACCACCTGATTCGTAGTCAGGTACTCTATCCAGCTGAGCTACGGGCGCTTGTGCTTCACGGCATCGTTATGGCGGAGAGGGAGGGATTCGAACCCTCGAAGAGGCTATAAACCCCTTACTCCCTTAGCAGGGGAGCGCCTTCAGCCACTCGGCCACCTCTCCCTAACGACACGGCGCATATCTTACCGTTTCCGAAGGGGTTTGTCCAGCACACCCCGCGAGTTTTTTTGTTTGCTGACCCTGAACGCTACTCTTCGTGATCGGGGATGTCGTCGTCATTCTTCTCGCGCTGGATCCGCTGGTAGATCTCCTCGCGATGGACCGCCACATCCTTCGGTGCATTCACGCCGATGCGGACCTGGTTTCCTTTCACGCCCAGCACCGTCACGGTGATGTCATCACCTATCATCAAGGTCTCGCCGACGCGACGAGTCAGGATAAGCATGGCTGATCTCCTTCTCAGACTTGTTCTCTGGCTGGCAACGGGTGTTGGCCGGTGGTCCCACGTCGCCTTAGTATGTGGCAGAACGTCCTCCGTGACCAACAAGGCGACCCATGAAACATCAGGTCACCCGTTGAAGGGAAGCACCGCGGCGAACGCAACGGGCTTCCCTACCAGCGTAGAAGGGAATCTACCGTCCCGCGGTCGGCTTATTCTTCGCTTTCGATATCGGCCTTGTCGAGACCGAAGGCCTTGTGCAGGGAACGCACGGCAAGCTCCATCTGCTTTTCATCGATCACCACGGAGATCTTGATCTCGGAAGTGGAAACCATACGAATATTGATGTTCTCCTCGGCGAGGACGCGGAACATCCTGGAAGCCACACCGGCATGAGAGCGCATGCCCACGCCAACCAGCGACACCTTGGCGATATTGTCATCACCCTTGACCTCACCCTCGCCCAGGTCGGGCAGGACCTGCTCGTTGATGATCTTGAGGGTCTGCTTGTAGTCCGCCTTGGCCACGGTAAAGGTGAAGTCGGTGTAGTCGCCGGCCGGGGCCACGTTCTGCACGATCATGTCGACTTCGATGTTGGCGTCGGCAATGGGGTCGAGAATACGCGATGCCACGCCGGGCACATCCGGCGTATTGAGCAGCGTCAACTTGGCTTCACTGGCGGTGAAGGCGATACCGGAGATCAGCGGTTCTTCCATGGAATCCTCGTCTTGGTCGGAGTCTGCAACGATCAGGGTGCCGGGGCCATCCTGGAAACTGGACAGCACGCGCAGCGGAACATTGTATTTGCCGGCGAATTCGACGGCGCGAATCTGCAGCACCTTGGAGCCCAGGCTGGCCAGCTCCAACATCTCCTCGACGGTGATGTTCTCGAGCCGCTGAGCCTTGCTGCAGACGCGGGGGTCGGTGGTATAGACGCCATCGACGTCGGTATAGATCTGACATTCGTCGGCCTTCAGCGCCGCCGCCAGGGCCACGCCGGTGGTATCGGAGCCACCGCGGCCGAGGGTGGTGATATTGCCCTCCTCGTCGACTCCCTGAAAGCCGGCCACGACCACTACCTGGCCATCATCCAGGTCGGCCTGCAGCTCGTCGGTCTCGATACGCTGAATGCGCGCCTTGGTATGGGCGTTATCGGTCTGAATGCCCACCTGTGACCCCGTATAGGAGGTCGCCGGCACGCCCAGCTTGTGCAGTGCCATGGCCAGCAGCGAGATGGTGACCTGCTCACCGGTGGAGACCAGCATGTCCATCTCACGCGGGGTCGGCGCATCATTGATTTCGTTGGCCATCCCGATCAGACGGTTGGTCTCGCCGCTCATGGCCGACACCACTACCACGACCTGGTGGCCATTCTCACGAAAACCCTTGACCTTCTCGGCCACGGCCTTGATACGCTCCACGGAGCCCACCGAGGTACCGCCAAATTTCTGTACGTAAAGTGCCATCTGTGAATTTTCCCTCGTGCGTCGGGCGTAGGCGCCCGGATGAGTGAAAGGTGGTTCCTTGCAATCAGGGCCGGCACCTCTCGGCAACCGGCCCTGTCGTATCCTATTTCAGGCGCTCGCCGACCCAGGCGGCAACCCCCTCCAGGGCCCCCGGCAGGGCCGCCACATCGCTGCCGCCGGCCTGGGCCATATCGGCCCGGCCGCCGCCCTTGCCGCCGACCTGGCCGGCCACATGGTTGACCAGCTCGCCGGCCTTGATGCGGCCGGTGAGGTCATCGGTGACCCCGGCAATCAGGCTCACCTTGCCGGCGGCCTCGTCACCTACCCCCAGCACGATGATGCCGGAACCCAGCTTGTTCTTGAGCTGATCGAGCATGCCGCGCAGCTCCTTGCCGGAGACGCCTTCGAGGGGCTTGGCCAGCACCTTGACCCCCGCCACCTCGCTGGCCTCGGCGACCAGGTCGCTGCCGGCGGCGCTGGCCAGCTTGGCCTTGAGGCGCTCCAGCTCCTTCTCCAGGCTGCGGTTGCGTTCCACCAGCGATGCCACGCGTTCCTCGACCTGCTCGGGCTTGGCCTTGAGACGCTCGCCGAGGCGGTTGACCCGGGCTTCCTGCTCATAAAACCAGTCCAGCGCTCCTTCCCCGGTGACCGCCTCGATGCGGCGCACGCCGGATGCGGTGCCCTGTTCGCTGACGATATGAAAGCAGCCGATATCACCACTGCGCGCCACATGGGTGCCGCCACACAGCTCGATGGAGAAGTCGTCGGCGCCGATGGTCAATACCCGCACGCTGTCGGCGTACTTGGCCTCGAAGAGTGCCGCGGCACCTCTCGCCTTGGCCTCATCCAGGGTCATCTGCTCGGTGCGAGTCGGTGCGTTGGCCAGGACCTGGGCGTTGACCAGGCGCTCCACCTCGGCGAGCTGGTCGGCGCTCACCGGCTCGAAGTGGCTGAAGTCGAAACGCAGCCGCTCCGGCGTGACCAGCGAGCCCTTCTGGGCCACGTGGTCGCCCAGCACCATGCGCAACGCCTTGTGCATCAGGTGAGTCGCGGAGTGGTTACGCACCGTCGCGGCGCGCAGACCGGCATCAACTGCTGGGCGCACCGTCTCCCCCGGGGCCAGCTCGCCTTCGAGCAGCACCCCATGATGCAGATGGTGGTCGCCCTGCTTCCGGGTATCCTCCACCAGGAAGCGGCCACCACCGTCGAGGTGCAGATAACCGGTATCGCCTACCTGACCGCCGGACTCGCCGTAGAAGGGCGTGCGGTCGAGCACCACGACCGCCTTGTGCTCCGGGACAAGCCGCTCCAGGGCATTGCCCTCGCGGTCGGCCAGCGCGGTAACGGTGGCCCGGTCCTCGAGGCGCTCATGGCCGGTAAAGGCGGTCGCGCCCTCCAGCTCCAGGACACCGCCATAGTCGGCGCCGAACTGGCTGGCCGCGCGGGCGCGTTCGCGCTGGGCCGTCAGTGCACGCTCGAAGCCGACCTCATCGAGGGTAACGCCGCGCTCGCGGCAGACATCGGCGGTCAGGTCGAAGGGGAAACCATAGGTGTCATAGAGCTTGAATACCGTCTCGCCGGGCAGCACCTCGCCGTCGAGGTCGGCCAACGCCGCCTCGAGCAGACCCATGCCATGCTCCAGGGTCCGGGCGAACTGCTCTTCCTCCTTGAGCAGCACGCGCTCGATCTGGGCCCGCGCTTCCCGCAGCTCCGGGTAGGCCGCCCCCATTTCGGCATCCAGCGCCGCCACCAGCCTGTGAAAGAAGTTGTCCTGGGCACCGAGCTTGTGGCCGTGACGGATAGCGCGCCGGATGATACGACGCAGCACATAGCCACGCCCCTCGTTGGAGGGCAGCACGCCATCGACGATCAGGAAGGCACAGGAGCGGATATGATCGGCGATCACCCGCAGCGACGGGTTGCGGGTATCCTCGTGGCCGGTATGCTGAGCCGCCGCCGCCAGCAGGTTCTGGAAGAGGTCGATCTCGTAGTTGGAGTGCACGCCCTGCATCACCGCGGCGACGCGTTCAAGCCCCATGCCGGTATCGATGGAGGGCTTGGGCAGCGGGTGCATATTGCCTTCGGCATCGCGGTCGAACTGCATGAACACCAGGTTCCAGATCTCGATATAGCGATCGCCATCTTCCTCGGGGCTTCCGGGCGGCCCTCCCCATACCTCGGGGCCGTGGTCGTAAAAGATCTCGGAACTCGGCCCACAGGGGCCGGTATCGCCCATCTGCCAGAAGTTATCCTCGTCGAGCCTGGAAAAGCGCTCGGGGTCGATGCCGACCTCTTCCTTCCAGATGCGCTCGGCCTCGTCGTCGCTGACGTGCACCGTGACCCACAGTTTTTCCTTCGGCAGACCCAGGGTCTCCGTCAGGAACTCCCAGGCGAAGCGGATGGCGTCACGCTTGAAGTAGTCGCCAAAGCTGAAGTTACCCAGCATCTCGAAGAAGGTGTGATGACGTGCGGTATAGCCGACGTTATCGAGGTCATTATGCTTGCCCCCGGCGCGAACACAGCGTTGGGAGGAGGTGGCACGCACATAGGGGCGCGGGTCGCGACCCAGGAAGACATCCTTGAAGGGCACCATGCCCGCATTGGTAAACAGCAGGGTCGGGTCGTTGCCGGGAACCAGGGAGCTGGAGGGCACGATGCTATGGTCGTGCGCCTCGAAGTAACTCAGAAAGGCCTGTCTGATGTCTGCGCTTTTCATGGGGTATCCGTGGCGATGAACGGGGTGACCCGGCGGGCGACGCTGGCTCGAGGCGGGCACCGTGGCACACCGAAATCGGGCGCATAACGGTGCCTCGGGATGCCACCCGGGGCGTTCGCAAAGAGGGCTATTATAGCGCAGTTGTCAAGGGACTAAAGGGGCAGTCACGCCGACAGCGGCCAGGATGCCCCGAGGCACGTTGCCCTACGCCTCGTCGGCGCCGTCTTCCCAGGCGTGTGCCAGGGCGTGGCGCACCTGGTCGAAATCGAAGCCCCGGCCGGCGAGAAAGCGCTCGCGGCGGGCGCGCTCCCGCGGAGACTCACCGGGGCCCGAGAAGCGCCGCGAGAGCGCCTCGCAGGCCAGGGCCCGCCAGTCCACCTCGCCCGCCGCGAAGGCCTCCTTCACCTCCTCGGGGGAGAGACCGCGGCGCTCCATCTCCAGGCGGATCTTGACGGGCCCCTGGCCGCGAAAGAGGCGTGAACGCAGGAAACTCTCGGCGAAGCGGGCATCGGACTGCAGCCCCTGCTCGGCGAGTTCATCGAGGCACTCGGCGACGGCTTCGCCAGCATGCCCCTTGGCCGCCAGGCGGTCTTCCAGCTCGGCGCGGGAATGCTCGCGCCGAGCCAGCAGCCGGATAGCATCATCACGGGGCGTGGAGCCCCCTGCACCGCGCTCGAACATGACTTATGACGGTTTGCTATCCGGGTCGCCACCGGCCGGCAAGGCGGCATCATCGGCCTCCTCCTTGGCAGGCTCTGCCGTGGCGAGCAGCTGGGCGCGAATCTGGCTCTCGATCTCCTCCATCACCGTGGGGTTATCCTCGAGGAACTGGGCGGCGTTGGCCTTGCCTTGACCTATCTTGTTGCCCTGGTAGCTGTACCAGGCGCCCGCCTTGTCGACCAGCTTGCACTGCACGCCGAGGTCGACCACTTCACCGGCATGATAGATCCCCTTGCCGTAGAGGATTTGGAACTCGGCCTGACGGAAGGGCGGTGCCACCTTGTTCTTGACCACCTTGACCCGGGTCTCGTTGCCGGTCACCTCATCGCCCTGCTTGACCGAGCCGGTACGCCGGATATCCAGGCGAACACTGGAGTAGAACTTGAGCGCATTGCCGCCGGTGGTGGTCTCGGGACTGCCGAACATCACGCCGATCTTCATGCGAATCTGGTTGATGAACACCACCATGCAGTTGGCGTTCTTGATATTGCCGGTGATCTTGCGCAGCGCCTGGGACATCAGGCGCGCCTGCAGGCCGACGTGGGAGTCGCCCATCTCGCCCTCGATCTCGGCCCGCGGGGTCAGTGCCGCCACCGAGTCGATGATGATCACGTCGACCCCCCCCGAACGCACCAGCATGTCGCAGATCTCCAGGGCCTGCTCGCCGGTGTCCGGCTGGGAGACCAGCAGGTCATCCAGATTGACACCCAGCTTCTCGGCATAGCTCGGGTCCAGGGCATGCTCGGCGTCGATAAAGGCGCAGGTCTTGCCCTGCTTCTGGGCCTGGGCGATCACCGAAAGCGTCAGGGTGGTCTTGCCGGAAGACTCCGGGCCGAAGATCTCGACGACACGACCCAATGGCAGGCCACCGATGCCGAGCGCGACATCCAGGCCCAGCGAGCCGGTGGAGACCGAGGGCATTACCACGCGCGGCGCATCGCCCAGACGCATCACGGTACCCTTGCCGAACTGACGGTCGATCTGGGAAAGGGCGGCGTCCAGCGCCTTGGAACGGTTGTCTTCCTGAGCCATCACGGGCCTCCTCAATCTGGGTCTCTAAATACTGTATGACTGAACAGCAGTATGGAGAAAAATGGCGGTCTCGGCCAGCGAAAGTTGACCAACCGGATGCCTCCTCTCAGCGCGCCTCGAGGCGGTGCACCAGGCCGACCAGCGCCTCGCGCACCGCCTGCTCGCGTACGGCGCGGCGGTCGCCAGGGTAGCAGAGGCACTCCGCCTCGGCCGCCGTATCATCGCCCCAGGCCAGCCACACCGTGCCTACCGGCTTGTCGGCGCTGCCACCACCGGGGCCGGCCACGCCGCTGATCGCCACACCGAGATCGGCGCCGCTGTCGCGACAGGCGCCGACCGCCATCGCCTCCACTACCTCGCGGCTTACCGCGCCATGCGTGTCGAGCAAGGCTTCGGCCACGCCCAGCAGGCGCATCTTGGCCGCATTGGAGTAGGTCACGTAGCCGGTTTCGAAGTAGTCGGAACAGCCGTCTGCCGAGGTGATGGCGCTGGCCACCCCGCCGCCGGTACAGGACTCGGCGCAGGTAATGGCGACGCCCCGGTCTCGACACAGCCTCCCCAGGCGCTCGGCCAGGGTGGCCAGATCGAGGTTGGCGAGACTCGCGACTGAGTGGGACATGATAATGACTCCTGCACGGTGAATCGAAGGCAGGCCTGACGAGGCGAGGCCATCTGCGTAGAATACTGCCTTTGCCGAGGGGATGCAGGCGCTACCCCCGCTCGCCCACCCGTTGATCGCTCAACGATACCAGGAGCCCGGAAATCACCATGTCCCAGGCCAGCACCCAGCATACGCCGATGATGGCCCAGTACCTGAAGATCAAGCGCGAACATCCCGAGGTGCTGCTCTTCTATCGCATGGGCGACTTCTACGAACTCTTCTTCGAGGACGCCAGGCGCGCCGCCTCGCTGCTGGATATTACCCTGACCCAGCGCGGCCAGTCCGCCGGCCAGCCGATCCCCATGGCCGGGATCCCCTACCATAGTGCCGAGGGATACCTGGCGCGCCTGGTGGCCGCCGGCGAATCGGTGGCAATCTGCGAGCAGATCGGCGACCCGGCCACCAGCAAGGGGCCGGTGGAGCGTCGCGTGGTACGTATCGTCACCCCCGGCACCCTGTATGACGAGGCGCTGCTCGACGCCCGCCGCGACAACCTGCTGGTCGCCGCGCATGTCACCAGCGAGCGCATCGGCCTGGCCTGGCTCGAGCTCTCCAGCGGGCGCTTTAGCGTGCTGGAGGTGGAAAGCGAAGGCGAGCTGCTGGCCGAGCTCCAGCGCCTCGACCCGGCCGAGCTGCTGGTGGCCGAGAGCCTGAGCCTGCCGCCGAGCCTGGAGGGGCGCCGCGGGCTGCGCCGCCAGAGCGACTGGCTGTTCGACCTCGAGGGCGCGACCCGCCTGCTGTGCGACCAGTTTGGCGTACAGGACCTGCGTGGCTTCGGCTGCGCGCACCTGACCGGCGCGATTACCGCCGCGGGCGTGCTGGTGGAGTATGCCCGGGATACCCAGCGCTCCCGTCTCCCCCATGTCACCGCCATCGGCGTGGAAAGCCGCGATGACACCGTGGTCATCGACGCCGCCAGTCGCCGCAACCTGGAGATCGATACCAACCTGGGCGGTAGCGGCGACAATACCCTGGCCAGCGTGCTCGACACCACCGCCACCGCCATGGGCTCGCGACTGCTCAAGCGCTGGCTCAACCGTCCGCTGCGCGACCGCGAGCGTGTCCAGGCCCGCCAGTCCGCCGTCACCCTGCTGCTGGAGGCGGACGGCTTCGTGACGCTCACCGACTCGCTCAAGGCGATCGGCGACGTGGAACGCATCCTGGCCCGCGTCGCCCTCTACAGCGCGCGACCGCGTGACCTGGCACGGCTGCGCGATGCCTTCAACGCCCTGCCCGACCTGGCGTCCCGGCTCGCCGGCTACTCCGAGGGCTCCGCCCTGGACGAGCTCAAGCGCCATGTTCACCCCTACCCCGAACTCGCCGACACCCTGAACCGCGCCCTGATGGAGAACCCGCCGGTGGTGATCCGCGACGGCGGCGTGCTCGCCGATGGCTTCGACGCCGAGCTCGACGAACACCGCGGCCTCGCCGAGCATGCCGGCGACTACCTGGTCAGGCTCGAGACCCGGGAGCGCGAGCGTACCGGCCTGCCCGGCCTCAAGGTCGGCTACAATCGGGTACATGGCTATTACATCGAAATTCCCAGGGCACAGGCCAAGGAGGCGCCGGCGGACTATATTCGTCGCCAGACCCTGAAGAACGCCGAACGCTTTATCATCCCCGAGCTCAAGGAGTTCGAGGACAAGGCCCTGTCGGCGAAATCCCGGGCCCTGGCCCGCGAGAAGCTGCTCTACGAGGGCCTGCTCGACACCCTGAATGCCGACCTCGGCGCCCTTCAAGCCAGTGCCCAGGCCCTGGCGGCACTGGATGTGCTATGTAGCTTCGCCGAGCGCGCCCATGCCCTGGAGCTCGTGCGTCCACGCCTCGCCGAGGCGCCGGGCATCGCCATCCACGGCGGCCGCCACCCGGTGGTGGAGCGAGTCAGCGATACGCCCTTCGTGCCCAACGACCTGAACATGGGTGACGAACGCCGCATGCTGGTGATCACCGGCCCCAACATGGGCGGCAAATCCACCTATATGCGACAGGCCGCGCTGATCGTACTCCTCGCTCATACCGGCAGCTTCGTGCCCGCCGACGAGGCCGAGATCGGCCCGGTGGACCGCATCTTCACCCGCATCGGTTCGTCGGATGACCTGGCCGGCGGCCGCTCCACCTTTATGGTGGAGATGACCGAGACCGCCAATATCCTGCATAACGCCACCGACCACAGCCTGGTGCTGATGGACGAGATCGGGCGTGGCACCAGCACCTTCGACGGCCTCTCCCTGGCTTGGGCCAGCGCCGAGCACTTGACCCACACCCGTGCCTTTACACTGTTCGCCACCCACTACTTCGAGATGACCGCCCTGGCCGAGCTGGCCGAGGGTGTGGCCAACGTGCACCTGACCGCGGCGGAGCACAAGGACGGCATCGTCTTCATGCACCGGGTGGAAGAAGGCCCCGCCAGCCAGAGTTATGGCCTGCAGGTGGCCCAGCTGGCCGGCGTACCCCAGGGGGTGATCACCCGCGCCCGGGAAAAGCTCTCTCAGCTCGAACAGCAGGAGGTCGACCAGGGCAGTCGCCCGACGAGCGTCGCAGACCGCCCCGCGGCGGCGCCCCTACAGAACGACCTCTTCGCCAGCCCGCCTCACCCGCTGGTGGAAGAGCTCGATGGCCTCGCCCTCGACGACCTCAGCCCGCGTCAGGCCCTGGCGCTTCTCTACCGCTGGCGGGAGGCACTGTGACGGGATAGTGCCATCGCTCCCACCAGAACCAAGGGCTGCCGGGGACGCCCCGAGACAAGATAGCGCCTCTCCCGGCCAGCCACAGGCCGCCAGGCTGCCAGGCGCTCGGCGATCGCCCTGACAAGAACGCGCCTTTGCTTGCGGCGGCCGGGCAGCGGCGACTAAAATGAACGGATATATGGAATTCATAGAATAAAAACCATGGTTTTTATTACCTTTTATTATTCACATCGGTCGGGATCCGCCACGACAGCGCGAATCAGGCCATGAGGGAGGGAAGAGTGGCATGACATTCGTCGTCACCGAGAACTGCATCAAATGCAAATACACCGACTGCGTCGAGGTGTGTCCGGTGGACTGCTTCTACGAAGGGCCCAACTTCCTAGTCATTCACCCCGACGAGTGCATCGACTGCGCCCTGTGCGAGCCGGAGTGTCCCGCCGAGGCGATCTTCTCGGAGGATGAGTTGCCCGACGGCCAGGAACCGTTCGTCGAGATCAACGCCGAGCTGGCCGACGTATGGCCGAATATCAGCGAGAAGAAGGACCCGCTGCCCGAAGCCGAGGAGTGGGATGGCACGCCCGGCAAGCTGGACAAGCTGGAGCGCTGAGGCGCCTCGCGCGCACCACATCAAGAAACAATGCCGGCCGTCTTGCGACGGCCGGCATTGTTTTATAAAGAAGAAAGGCGGCCCTGAGGCCGCCGGCTCCATGCGATTCCTCGAGCGGCTCCTTCCACTCGAACTCCCGTGATGGCGTCCCTGTCCGGGAACGGCATCCTGCCGCACCGGACGCATCACCCGATGCATCCCATTGCACCCTGTCGAGGCGGCGTCTCACGCCCCGGAAGGACGCCAATTCTGTCAGATACCCGGGGCGGCACAAGCAGGACCGAGCATCACCGCCCCCGGCATCGTTGTCCGTGGTGAACCGCAATATCGAACAACTAACCCATTAATTTCAAAAAGATAAAAAACCGGCCGGCATCCTGGGTGCCGGCCGGCTTTCTTGGCGGACGACAAAAACGCCGCCATTTTGTCAGCGATTTCCTACATTAGACTACTGACCCTTGATCGCCGACAGGCCGGGGTAGACCACGCCATCACCCAGCTCACTCTCGATGACCAGCAGGCGGTTGTACTTGGCGACCCGGTCGGAGCGACACAGCGAGCCGGTCTTGATCTGGCCGGCACTGGTACCGACCGCCAGGTCGGCGATGGTGGTGTCCTCGGTCTCGCCGGAGCGATGCGAGATCACCGCGGTGAAGCCGGCATCCTGAGCCATGCGAATCGCGTCCAGCGTCTCGGAAAGCGAGCCGATCTGATTGAACTTGATCAGGATGGAGTTGCCGATCTTCTCGTCGATGCCGCGCTTGAGGATGCGAGTGTTGGTCACGAAAAGGTCGTCCCCCACCAGCTGCACCCTATCGCCGAGCTTGTCGGTCAGCGCCTTCCAGCCGTCCCAGTCTGACTCGTCCATGCCATCCTCGATGGAGGCGATGGGGTAGTCGTCGCACAGACCGGCCAGATAGTCGGCAAAGCCTTGCGCATCATACTGCTTGCCCTCGCCGGACAGGTCGTATTGACCCTCCTTGAAGAACTCGGACGAGGCACAGTCCAGCGCCAGGGTCACGTCGCTGCCGAGCGTGTAGCCGGCCGCTTCCACCGCCTGCTTGATCACCGCCAGCGCCTCGGCGTTGGAAGCCAGGTTGGGAGCAAAGCCCCCCTCATCGCCCACCGAGGTGGCCAGGCCGCGAGCCGAGAGCACCTTCTTCAGGGCATGAAAGATCTCGGCGCCCATGCGCAGGCCCTCCCGGAAGTTGGGGGCCCCCACCGGCTGCACCATGAACTCCTGAATGTCGACATTATTGTCGGCATGCTCACCGCCGTTGAGGATATTCATCATCGGCACCGGCATGCTGTACTGACCCGGACGACCGTAGAGCTCGGCGATATGGGCATACAGCGGCACCCCCTTGGCGTTGGCCGCCGCCTTGGTCGCCGCCAGCGATACGGCCAGGATGGCGTTGGCGCCGAGGTTGGCCTTGTTGTCGGTGGCATCGAGGGCCAGCATGGCGTCATCGAGGCCGCGCTGATCCCGGGCATCCATGCCGACGAGCTTGCCACGAATGGCGCCATTGATGGCTTCGACGGCCTTCAGCACGCCCTTGCCCAGATAGCGCGCCTTGTCGCCATCACGCAATTCCAGGGCCTCACGGGACCCGGTGGAAGCACCACTGGGGGCGCAGGCCACGCCCACGGCACCGCTCTCCAGCTGAACCTCGGCCTGAACGGTGGGGTTGCCGCGGGAATCGAGTACCTCGAGGGCACGGATATCGACGATCTTGGTCATGCGAATCTTCCTTAGTCGTGTCGGCGTTGAAGTGTCATGAAATCTCTAGCGGTGCGAAGCCCTTTACCAGGTTATCGAGGGCCTTGAGCTGGGTCAGGAAGGGCTCGAGCCGCTCCAGCGGCAGGGCACAGGGGCCATCACACTTGGCGTTATCGGGATCCGGGTGGGCCTCCAGGAAGAGGCCGGCGAGCCCCACGGCGACGCCGGCACGCGCCAGCTCGGCCACCTGGGCACGGCGGCCGTCGGCGCTGTCGGTGCGTCCGCCGGGGCGCTGCAGCGAGTGGGTCACATCGAACAACAGCGGCAGGCCACTCTGCTTCATCTCGCCGAAGCCCAGCATATCCACCACCAGGTTGTTGTAGCCGAAGCTCGAGCCACGTTCGCAGAGGATCACCCGGTCATTGCCGGCCTCCTCGCACTTGCGCACGATATGGCGCATCTCGTGAGGCGCCAGGAACTGCGGCTTCTTGATATTGATGATCGCCCCGGTCCTGGCCATGGCCACCACCAGGTCGGTCTGGCGAGCCAGGAAGGCCGGCAGCTGAATCACGTCGGCCACTTCGGCCACCGGTTCTGCCTGCCAGGGTTCATGGACGTCGGTAATGACCGGCACCCCGAAGCGTGCCTTCACCTCGGCCAGCATCTCGAGCCCCTTCTCCAGGCCAGGGCCGCGAAAGGAATGGATGGAACTGCGATTGGCCTTGTCGAAGCTCGCCTTGAACACATAGGGCATGCCGAGCCTGCCGGTCACTTCGACATAGGCCGCGGCCACTTCCAGGGCCAGGTCACGGGATTCCAGCACGTTCATCCCACCGAACAGCATCAGCGGTAATGAATTGCCGGCCTTAAGGCCGGCAAACTCGATGGTTCTCTCGGGGACACTCATCCAACTCACTCCTGGTGGGAGGACTGGGCGCGACCGCGTGCCGCCTTGTGCTCCAGTGCCGCGTTGACGAAACCGGTGAACAGCGGATGGCCATCCCGGGGCGTCGACGTGAACTCCGGATGAAACTGACAGGCCACATACCAGGGATGGTCGGGCAGCTCGATCACCTCGACCAGGGAGTTATCGACGCTCTTGCCGGAGACCACCAGGCCGGCCTGCTCGAGCTCGTCAACGAACTGCTCGTTGACCTCGAAGCGGTGGCGGTGACGCTCGACGATCTCATCGGCGGCATAGGCCTCGCACGCCTTGCTGCCAGCCTTTAACTGGCAGACCTGGCCACCCAGGCGCATGGTGCCACCGAGGTCGGAGGCCTCGTCACGCAGCTCTATCTTGCCTTCGGGGCTAAACCATTCGGTGATCAGGCCAACTACCGGATGCCGAGTATCATGGGTGAACTCGGTGGAGTCGGCATCCTCCCAGCCGGCCACGTGACGAGCGAACTCGATGACCGCGACCTGCATGCCAAGGCAGATGCCCAGGTAGGGAATCCCGTTCTCGCGGGCATACCGCGCCGCGGCGATCTTGCCTTCCACGCCGCGCTCGCCGAAGCCACCAGGCACCAGGATGGCATCCTTGCCGGCCAGACGCTCGGCGCCGTGGTGCTCGATATCCTCGGAGTCGATATAGTCGACGTTGACCTTCACGCGGGTCTGGATGCCGGCATGGATCAGCGCCTCGTTGAGCGACTTGTAGGCATCGAGCAGCTCCATGTACTTGCCGACCATGGCGATATTGATCGACTTGAGCGGGTTGAGCTTGGCGTCGAGCACATGGACCCACTCGCTGAGGTCGACTTCAGCGGCCGTCAGGCGCAGCTTGTCGCAGACGATCTCGTCCAGGCCCTGCTCATGGAGCATCAGCGGGATACGATAAATAGTATCGGCATCCTGCAGGGGGATGACCGCGCGCTCTTCCACGTTGGTGAACAGGGCGATCTTGCGCCGCTCGCTCTCCTCGAGCTCCACCTCGCTGCGGCAGATCAGAATATCCGGCTGGATACCGATGGAGCGCAGCTCCTTGACGCTATGCTGGGTGGGCTTGGTCTTGGTCTCGCCGGCCGTCTTGATATAGGGCACCAGGGTCAGGTGCATGAAAATCGCCCGACTCGCCCCCAGCTCGCTGCGAATCTGACGGATCGATTCCAGGAAGGGCAGCGACTCGATATCGCCCACGGTGCCGCCGATTTCCACCAGCGCCACATCGAAACCTTCGCCGCCCTTGTAGACGCGGCGCTTGATCTCGTCGGTGATATGCGGAATCACCTGCACGGTGCCGCCCAGGTAGTCGCCGCGGCGCTCCTTGCGAAGCACGTGCTCGTAGACCCGACCGGTGGTGAAGTTGTTGCCCTGGGTCATCTTGGTGCGAATAAAGCGCTCATAGTGGCCCAGGTCGAGGTCGGTCTCGGCGCCATCCTCGGTAACGAACACCTCTCCGTGCTGGAAGGGGCTCATGGTGCCCGGGTCCACGTTGATGTACGGGTCGAGCTTGAGCATGGTGACCTTGAGGCCGCGGGCCTCGAGAATCGCCGCAAGCGAGGCCGACGCGATGCCCTTGCCTAAAGAGGACACAACGCCACCGGTCACGAAGATATATCGTGTCATGAGGAACCTTCGAAGCATGATCGGTAGGCCCGGCAGAAAGCCGAGCCAGGATGGGACGATAGAGTAGCAGAACACGCCCAACGGCTCAATTTTGGGCGATGGCCTGGCCTGGCCATCGCGACACCGGAGACCGCCCGGGGCGGCCCCGTCGCCCCTCGCTCCTGGCCACCTCGAGCACCGGCTTCAGGCCCTACACTCCCAGGTAATCCAGGATGCCCTCGGCCGCCTGACGCCCCTCGTAGATGGCGGTGACCACCAGGTCGGAGCCGCGCACCATATCGCCACCGGCGAAGATCTTCGGATGACTGGTCTGGAAGGCGAATTCACTCTGCTCCGGGGCCTTGACCCGGTCCCGCTCGTCGACCTCGACCCCCGCCTCGGCGAACCATTCGGGAGGGTCGGGCTGGAAGCCGAAGGCGACGACCACGGCGTCGGCGGGAATCACCTCCTCGGAGCCCGGCACCACCTCGGGACGCCGACGGCCGTTCTCGTCGGGCTCACCCAGGCGGGTGCGTACCACCTTGACGCCCTCGACCCGGCTCTCACCCACCACCGCGACCGGCTGGCGATTGAAGAGAAATTCCACGCCCTCCTCGCGGGCGTTGGCCACCTCCTTGCGCGAGCCAGGCATGTTCTCCTCGTCGCGGCGGTAGGCACAGGTGACGCTGACAGCCCCCTGGCGAATCGAGGTGCGGTTGCAGTCCATGCTGGTATCCCCGCCACCCAGCACCACCACCCGCTGCCCCTCGAAGGAGATGTACTCGGCGGGGTCCTTCTCGAACCCCAGGCAATGCTTGGCATTGGCGACCAGGAAGTCGAGGGCCTTGTAGACGCCGGGCAGGTTCTCGCCCGGGAAGCCTCCCTCCATATACTTGTAGGTTCCCATGCCCAGGAAGATGGCGTCGTACTCCTCGAGCAGGGCGTCATAGGCGATGTCGCGGCCGACCTCCACGCCCAGGCGGAACTCGACTCCCATCTCCTCGAAGATCTCGCGGCGACGCTCCATGACGTTCTTCTCGAGCTTGAACTCGGGAATACCGAAGGTCAGCAGGCCGCCGACCTCCGGATGACGATCGAACACCACCGGCCTGACGCCGTTACGCACCAGGATATCGGCACAGCCGAGGCCCGCCGGGCCGGCGCCGATCACTGCCACCCGCCTGTCGGTCCAGGTCACCCGGGACATGTCCGGGCGCCACCCCATGTCGAAGGCGGTGTCGGTGATGTACTTCTCCACCGAGCCGATGGTCACGGCGCCGAAGCCATCATTGAGGGTGCAGGCCCCCTCGCAGAGACGGTCCTGGGGACAGACCCGGCCACACACCTCGGGCAGCGAGTTTGTCTTGTGACACAGCTCTGCCGCTTCGAGGATGTTCCCTTCGCTGACCAGCTGCAGCCAGTTGGGAATATAGTTGTGCACCGGGCACTTCCACTCGCAGTAGGGATTACCGCAGTGCAGGCAGCGATGCGACTGGCTCGCCGCCTCCTGGGGCTTGAAGGGCTCGTAGATTTCGGTGAGTTCCGTCACACGGATGCGGGCGTCCTTCTTCTCGGGGTCCTGACGCCCCACATCGATAAACTGGAAGTCGTTGTTCAAACGATTGGCCATGCTGTCTACTCCTGGAAATTCTGCCGGCCACCCGGCCGAGCCACGGACCCGGCGGGCGCTGATCACCCTGACGATGCAGGCTGTTGCCAGCTTTCTAGCCGGCCGATGCCGCCGCCTATTCCGGCTGACGCCGCCTCTTATTCCGGCCGACGCCGTCTCTTATTCCGGCTGACGCCGCCTCCTATTCCGGCTGACGCCGGGATTGGGCCAACAGGCTCTTCAGGCTCGCCGCCTTGGGCTTCACCAGCCAGAAATGACGGACAAAATCGCTGAAGTCCTCGAGGATGGCGCGACCTCGGGCCGAGCCGGTCTCGGCGACGAACTCCTCGACTACCTCACGCAGATGGCGACGGTGGGCTTCCATGGCCTCGGTATTGATTCGCTGGATCTCCACCTGCTCGTGATTGACCTTGTCGACGAAGGTGCGATTCTCATCGAGCACATAGGCGAAGCCACCGGTCATGCCCGCCCCGAAGTTGTCCCCGGCCTTGCCGAGTACCGCCACCAGGCCACCGGTCATGTATTCACAACCGTGGTCACCGACCCCCTCGACCACCGCATGAGCGCCGGAATTGCGAACGGCGAAGCGCTCACCCGCGGTGCCGGCGGCGAACAGCCTGCCGCCGGTCGCGCCATAGAGGCAGGTGTTGCCGATAATGGCCGTCTCGTGGCTCTCGAACCGGCTCCCCCGCGGGGGCGTGATCACCACCTTGCCCCCGTTCATGCCCTTGCCGACATAGTCGTTGGCGTCACCCTCCAGGTAGAGATTGAGCCCCCGGGCGTTCCACACCCCGAAGCTCTGGCCGGCCACACCGGTAAAGCGGGCGGTGATCGGCGCCTCCTCGAGCCCCGCCTCACCGTAGCGCTTGGCGATGGCGCCGGAGGTCAGCGCCCCCACACTGCGGTCGCAATTGGTGATGACGAACGCGGCATCCGCCCCGGTCCTGTGCTCGATCGCCTCACGGAACGCCTCCAGCACCTCTCGGTTCTTGGCGCCCGGGTCGTGGGGCTCATTGCGATTCACCCGGCAGAACTGCGGGGCCTTGGCCGGCACATGGTCGTTGCCGAGCAGCGGGGAGAGGTCGAGCTTGCCCTGGGAGGCGGTCACCCCCTCGATCGCCTCGAGCAGCTCGGTGCGGCCGATCAGATCGGCGAGCCTTCGCACGCCGAGCATCGCCATCAGCTCGCGCACCTCCTCGGCGATAAAGCGGAAGTAGTACTTGACCATATCCACGGTGCCACGGAAGTGTTTATCGCGCAGATAGACTTGCTGGGTCGCTACGCCGGTGGCGCAGTTGTTCAGGTGACAGATACGCAGATACTTGCAACCCAGCGCCACCATGGGGGCGGTGCCGAAGCCGAAGCTCTCGGCACCGAGAATCGCGGCCTTGACCACATCGAGGCCGGTCTTGAGACCGCCATCGGCCTGCAGCCGGATCTTGTCGCGCAGGCCATTGATGCGCAGCGCCTGGTGCACCTCGGGCAGGCCCAGCTCCCAGGGCGAGCCCGCGTGCTTGATGGAGGTAACGGGACTCGCCGCGGTACCGCCATCGTAGCCGGAGACGGTGATCAAATCGGCATAGGCCTTGGCCACACCGGTGGCGATGGTGCCGATCCCGGGCTCGGAGACCAGCTTCACCGATACCTGGGCATCGGGATTGACCTGCTTGAGGTCGAAGATCAGCTGGGCCAGGTCCTCGATGGAGTAGATGTCATGATGGGGAGGCGGCGAGATCAGGGTCACGCCGGGCACCGCATAGCGCAGCCGAGCGATCAACTCGTTCACCTTGCCGCCGGGCAGCTGGCCGCCCTCCCCGGGCTTGGCCCCCTGGGCCACCTTGATCTGCAACACCTCGGCATTGACCAGATAGGCCGGCGTGACGCCGAAGCGCCCCGAGGCGATCTGCTTGATTTTCGAGGAGCGGATGGTGCCGTAACGAGCCGGATCCTCGCCGCCCTCGCCGGAGTTGGAGCGTCCGCCGGATTCGTTCATGGCCTGGGCCAGCGACTCGTGGGCCTCCGGGGACAGCGCACCCAGCGACATGCCGGCGCTGTCGAAGCGCGGCAGCAGGTCTTCGACCGACTCCACCTCCTCGAGAGGCAGCGGTTCGGCAGCCGACGTGAGGCGCAGCAGGTCACGCAGGGTGGCGGGGGGACGCTCGTTGACCAGCGCGGCGAAATGCTTCCATTTGGCGTAGCTGCCCCCCTGTACCGCCTCCTGTAGCGCCTTGACCACGTCGGGATTGAAGGCATGGTACTCGTGGCCATGAACGTACTTGAACAGTCCTCCCTGACTGATGCCCTTGCGCGGAATCCAGGCGTCCCGGGCGAGCAGCGCCTGTTGCAACTGCAGCTCGGCGAAACCGGCACCCTGGATCCGCGAGGCCATGCCCGGGAAGCACAGCGCCATCACCTCGTCGCCGAGGCCCACCGCCTCGAACAGCATGGAGCCGCGATAGGAAGCGAGCGTCGAGATTCCCATCTTGGACAGAATCTTGAACAACCCCTTCTGCAGCCCCTTGCGGTAATTCTCGCGGGCATCGGCGGGGTCGCCCACCAGCTCGCCGGTACGATGCATGTCGGCCATCACCTGATAGGCGAGCCACGGGAAGACCGCGGTGGCGCCCACACCGAACAGCACCGCCATCTGGTGAGCATCCCGGGCGTAGCCGGTCTCCACCACGATATTGCAACGCGGGCGCAGCGCCAGCCGACCCAGGTGATGGTGCACGGCGCCCACGGCCAGGGCGGCATGGATCGGCAGCTCGTCACGCTCGAGGCCGGTATCGGAGAGCACCAGGAGCACCTTCCCCGCCTGCACCGCCTCTTCGGCCTCGCCGCAGAGCTTGCGCAACGCCGCCTGCAGGCCATGGCGCTCGGGCTCATAGGCCATGCGCAGGCGGTGACAGGCATAGGCCGGGTCGTCCTGTTCCACCAGCGCGGTGAACTTGCGTGGCGAGAGGACCGGCGTGGTCAGGATGATGCGGTGGGCGTGCTCCGGCGTCGCCTTGAAGACATTGCGCTCGGCGCCGATGCAGGTCTCCAGCGACATCACGATCGCTTCGCGCAGCGGATCGATGGCCGGATTGGTGACCTGGGCGAACTTCTGGCGGAAATAGTCGGTGAGCAGGCGCGGCTTGGCGGAGAGGACCGCCATGGGAGTATCATCGCCCATGGAGCTCACCGCCTCCTGGCCATCCCCACCCAGCGGGCGCAACAGCATGTCGCGCTCCTCGAAGCTGACCTGAAACATCTTCTGGGCCACGGCCAGGGCGTCGGCATCCATAGGGTGGAAGCTGGCCAGCTCGGTGAGCGCCGACTCCAGGTACTGGGCCTCCTGCTTGAGCCAGCGCTTGTAGGGGTAGGCCGACTTGAGACGCGCGTCGATGTCGTCGGTATGCAGCACCTCGCCGGTCTCGGTGTCCACGGCGAGTATCTGACCCGGCCCCACGCGCCCCTTGGCCACCACGTCCTCGGGCTGGTAGGCGTAGGTGCCTACCTCCGAGGCCAGGGTAATGAAGCCGTTCTTCGTGACCACCCAGCGTGCCGGGCGCAGGCCGTTACGGTCGAGCATGCACAGCGCCTGGCGGCCGTCGGTCATCACGACCCCGGCGGGCCCATCCCAGGGCTCCATATGCATGGAGCTGTACTCGTAGAAGGCACGCAGCTCGGCATCCATCAGCTCGACGTTCTGCCACGCCGGCGGCACCATGATGCGCACCGCGCGGTGCAGCTCCATGCCCCCCATCAACAACACCTCGAGCATGTTATCCATGCTCGAGGAGTCGGATCCTTGAGTGTTGACGATCTCGTCGAGCTCGGCGATATCGGGCAGCCGCTCGCAGGCAAAGTTCTCCTTGCGGGAGTTGGCCCAGCCGCGATTGGCCTCGATGGTGTTGATCTCGCCATTGTGGGCCAACAGCCGGAACGGCTGGGCCAGCGGCCAGCGTGGCGCGGTGTTGGTGGAAAAACGCTGATGGAAGACGCAGATGGCGGTCTCGAGGCGCACATCGCCGAGATCCCGGTAAAAGGCCGGCAGGTCCACCGGCATCACCAACCCCTTGTAGGAGAGCACCTTCTCGGAAAGCGAACAGACATGGAACTCGGATTCGTCCCGCAGCGCCTGTTCGGCGAAACGGCGAGCCATGAAGAGGTCGACATCGAAAGACGCGGGGTCGGCGCTCTTGCCGGGCTCCACGAAGAGGTGACGAATGCGCGGCAGGCACTCGAGCGCCATGGGACCGCACACCGAGGCATCCACCGGCACCTCGCGCCAGCCACGGATCACCAGGCCTCGGGCACGCAACTCCCCCTCGAGGACCCTGGCGGCATGATCGGCACGGGCATCATCGTCGGGCAGGAATACCGCCCCTACCGCGAAGCGCTCGCCGAGAACGACACCCAGCTCGGCTTCGGCGACATGGCGCATGAAGGCGCCCGGCAACTGCAGCAGCAGGCCGCAACCATCGCCGGTCTTGCCGTCGGCGGCGATACCACCACGGTGGGTCATGCAGGTCAGGGATTCGATGGCGGTGCGCAGCAGCTCGTGGCTGGCACGCCCCTCCATATGAGCGATCAGGCCGAACCCGCAGTTGTCACGGAACTCGCCGGGTTGATGAAGGCCTCTGTTCATGGGCTCGCCTCGAAGAAGTGGTTTTTTTTAATACAAATACCGTGCTATATTTTAAAGTTTTTATTTTATCGACACTGATACCTTGTTCGCGCCGATCTGCGCGGCAAACGGGAGCCAAGCATAGTCAGCGGCCGCACTTTCGCGCAATAAAAACCTTCGACACCTCCTCAAGAATCACCGTTAAATCCGTTAGTTACCTACCCTCATCGAAACAAAAAACCCACTCACTCAATGACTTGCACTACCCATAAACGAAAAATAAACGAAATAAAAGACTCGCTAGACTTTAGTCTAATCCCCATCGAAACATCCATGCCGATAACGCATGGCACATGCTGATTAACAGAATCTGACCGACATCGCTCGCGATTTCACCCGACATAAACGAGCACGCCCGCACCAGGATGGCGCGGGCGTGATGGGCCGGCGAAGGCAACGGCAGAGAGGAAGAGTCAGGCGCGGGGGAAGCGTTCCAGCAGACCCCGCAGGGTCGCCTCGGGAGTGGTGTCATGCACGCAGGCGGCGCCCAGGGCATGCAGCAGCACCAGGCGCAGGCGGCTGTCGACGTTCTTCTTGTCGAGGCGCATGCGGGCAAGGAAGTCATCGACGCCCATGTCCCCCGGGGCAGCCAAGGGCAGCGCGGCGGCCTCGAGCAGCGCCCTCACCCGGGCCACATCTGTCTCGTCGAGCCAGCCCAGGCGCGCCGAGAGTTCGGCGGCCATCAACATGCCGGCGCCCACCGCTTCACCGTGCAGCCAGGCACCATAGCCCTGGTGCGCCTCGATGGCGTGGCCGAAGGTATGACCCAGGTTGAGCAACGCCCGCACCCCTTGCTCGGTCTCGTCCTCGGCGACGATCTCGGCCTTGAGGGCGCAGCTGCGCTGAATGGCATGCGCCAGGGCCTCCGGATCCAGGCCACGCAACGCCGGCACCTCCCGCTCCAGCCAGGCGAGAAAGTCGGCATCACGAATCAGGCCGTACTTGATCACTTCGGCCAGGCCGGCAGACAGCTCGCGGGGCGGCAGCGTCTCCAGGGTATCGGTATCGATCAACACCCCGCGGGGCTGCCAGAAGGCACCGACCATGTTCTTGCCCAGCGGATGATTGACCCCGGTCTTGCCGCCCACCGAGGAATCCACCTGCGCCAACAGGGTGGTAGGCACCTGGATAAAGGCCACGCCGCGCTGATAACAGGCCGCAGCGAAGCCCACCATATCGCCGATCACCCCGCCCCCCAGGGCCACCAGGGTGCAGCGACGGTTGAAGCCCGCCTCGAGCAGCGCATCCCAGATGCGCGAGACATGCTCAAGATTCTTGGTGGCCTCACCATCCGGCAGCACCAGTTCATGCACCTCCACACCTTCGGGCAAGGCGCCGCGGCAGCGCTCGAGATAGAGCGGCGCCACCGTTTCATTGGTGATGATCATCACCTGCCGACCGGCCAGCCAGGGTGTCAGAATACCGGGCTCACCGAGCAGACCGGGACCGATATGAATGGGATAACTGCGGCTGCCCAGCGCCACCTCTAGGGTGTGCGGGCCGGAAGGAGTCTGGGTCATGGTTCAGGCCTTGGCTTGCAGAGGGTCGACCAGCCGCGTCACGCGGCGGACGATATCATTGACCACCGAGCGAGGACCGCGACGATCGGTACGCACGGTGAGGTCGGCGGTGGCACGATAGAGAGGGTCACGCTGATCAAACATCTCCCGCAGCACCGCCTCCTTGTCGGGGCGCTGCAGCAAGGGGCGGCTGCGGTCCTTGGCGGTCCGCTTGAGCTGCTGCTCCACGGTAGTAAAGAGGTAGATGACGGTGCCACGCTCACGCAGCATGCGACGGTTCTGTTCGCGCAGCACGGCGCCGCCGCCGGTCGCGATTACCACCCCTTCACGGCGAGTCAGCTCATCGATCATCAGGCTCTCGCGGTCGCGAAATCCCCCCTCGCCCTCGACATCGAAGATCCAGGGAATATCGGCACCGCAGCGTGCCTGGATCTCGTGGTCGGTATCCAGAAAATCGCGAGAAAGCTCGGCCGCCAGGAGGCGGCCGATGGTGCTCTTTCCGGCCCCCATGGGACCGATCAGTATCAATTTGGGTAGTGCCAACATCAGCGAAGGGCCACACCGTCGTCAAGGATTCGTGGGGTGATAAACACTAGCAACTCTACCTTTTCGTTGCTCTGTTGGGTATAGCGGAACAACCGCCCCAGCACCGGCAGGTCTCCAAGAAAGGGCGTCTTGGCCAGGCTTTCGATCTCCTCGGTCTGCAGGATACCCCCCAGTACCACGGTCTGACCGTTATCGACCAGTACCTGGGTCTGGATCTCATTCTTGTTGATGGGCGGCTCTTCGCCCGTCCTGAAGTCGCCGAAGGTATCATTGGTGATCGCCACATCCATGACAATACGGTCATCCGGGGTGATCTGGGGCGTCACCTCCAGCGACAGCACGGCCTCCTTGAATTCGGTGCTCACGCTATCACCATCCGACGCCACATAGGCACGCTCCTGCCCCTGCTTGATCAACGCCAGCCGTTGATTGACGGTGATCACACGCGGCTGAGAGATGGTGTAGCTCTTCCCCTCGCTCTCAAGAGCTCGTAACTCGAGATCCAGCAGGATATCACCGGACAGATAGCCGAACCCGAAGCGGGTCATGGGGTTGGCGCTACCGAGGTCGACGGCCAGCCCCCCGCGGCGAAAGGTCTCTCCGCTCGGGCCATCGGCGCCACCGATGTATTCGCCACGCGACTCCCGCTGCCCGGAAAAGCCGTCGCCATACGTCACCCTTGGCCGGCCCTGCGAGGCACCCCCCAGGTCAAACCTTCCGTTGCCGCGTGGAGAGGAGATGCCCCAGTTAACCCCGAGCTCCCGAGAGGCGCTATCGCTGGCAATCACGATACGCGCCTCAATCTGTACCTGCCGCACGGCGACATCCAGTCGATCCAGGGTCGACAGGATGCTGACAATCTGCTCGGCCGTATCCTGCAGCAACAGGGTGTTGGTACGCGGGTCCACGGCCACCCTGCCGCGCTCGGTGAGAAGCCCAAAGCCTTCGTCTCCACCCCGAAGAAGCGCGGCGATATTTGCCGCCTTGGCGTAATTCAGCGGAATATACTCAGTCTCCAGCGGTGCCTGGGACTCCCACTGTTCGCGGGACTGGATCTCGAGCTGTTCGCGTCGAGCCAGCTCGGCAGAGGGGGCCACCACGATGACGTTGCCCTCCTGGCGACTCGAGAGACCATGACTCTCGAGCACCAGGTCCAATGCCTGGTCCCAGGGCACATCCTCCAGGTTAAGGGTCACGCGACCCTGTACACCATCGCTGGCCACCAGGTTCAGGCCGGTGACGTCCGCGATGATCGCCAGCACCGAGCGCACCTCGATATCCTGAAAGTTCAAGGTGATCCGCTCGCCGACATAGCCCCCACCACCTCGAATGTCGGCGCTTGCGTTCTGCAGGAAGTCGCGGTCTTCGAGCGTCGAGGCCGCCTGGACGCTTTCCGACACCGCCAGCATGGCAACGACCATGACGGCATGCCTTGTTACGAGTAACCCGATAGCCTTTCTGGATTTTTTCATTCCTGCCCCCATCGTCAGCGATCGTCCGGGCATGCGACCGTTTCACTCCAACGTCAGCTCTCGGTGACGCTCGACCCAGGTCCCCTGCATCATCACCAGTTCCACCAGCAGAACAGACGTTCTCGTGATGCCCAGGATGCGGCCATGGTCACGCCCTAGATGATGGCCAACCCTTAACCGGCGCACTCGCCCACCGGGCTCCCTGAAGAGGGCCGACGGCTCCCCCCTCACCATCAAGGTCCCCACCAGGTCAAGCGCATCGAGGGCATAGGCCTCGAGCCGGTCCCGCTGGCGACCGGCCCTCGGCATGATCGATGAGTCAACCGACGCTTCACGAGCGGTATCAAGCGCTCGGGGCCGGAAGGGACTGCGCTTCTCCAAAGGCAGATAATTCACGACATCGGGTTCGGGAATGACAGGGGATTCGAAAGACGGCGCCGCTCCCGGGTCATCGCGCAAGGCGGCCAGCCGGCGGTCGAGTTCGTCGAGACGAGGATCACTGCAGCCCGTTATCAACACGCATGCCACGAACAGGAAAAGACGCCTGGACTCGCCGGGTAGCATCATGTCTCTCCCCTGTCTTGCTGACGATAACTGTAGGTTCTCGCCTGCATGGAGAGCCTGAGTCGCTGGCCGTTCTCCTCGGGAGTCAGCGTCAGGTCATGGAGCGTCACGATCCTTGGCATGCTGGCCACATCCGCCAGAAAGGCCCCAATCCGGTGATAGTCACCACGCACCTGAATATCAAAGGGCCTCTCGGTATAGTGATCCTTCTCCACCTGGGAGCGCAGACGAAGAAAATCGATAGCCAACTGATGGTCGATGGCGGCCTCGCTGATACTATCCAGCAACGAGGGCACCTCTGACCCGGTCGGCAACATCTCGCGCAGTGTCTCCATGCTCGCATCGAGGACGCTCATCTGCTCGCGCATGGCCTCGAGACTAGCGGCCTGGGCCGTCTTGCTGCGGTAGTCAAGAATCAGCCGCGACTCTTCGGCCCGGACCTGATCGAGCTGTTCCTTGGCGGATGCAGCCAGATACCAGTGCATGCCGAAGAACATCACGCCCAGCACCAGTAAACAGAGCAGTAGCTGTAGCGACCACGGCCAGCTCCCGGCCTCCTTGACATCCAGTTCGCGCCAGTCCAGCTCGCCCAGGCGCCGCATCTCGACAATGAGGCTCATACGCCCCTCCCTACCCAGCTCCGCCCACCGGCCCGGCGTCCGAGCCTCCCGCCTCGCCACCCGGTATCCGCTGACGCATGCTGAGGCTAAAACTGCGCCTCTGGCCGCCATCCTCAACCTCGACCTCGGAGAGCATGGGCTCACTGAAGGAAGCAGCAGATGCCAGGGCCCGTAACTGATCGGTCACCTGCCGGTTGTTCTCGGCCACTCCCGACAGGTCGAGGTTATCCCCCTGCCGGTCAAGCTGCGTGTAATACACTCCGTCCACGAGACTGACGGTGAGATCACTCATCACCTGCACCGTCCGGGCACGCCCGCTCTGCAGCCGGGTAAAGACACGCACCTGCTCGAGCATTCGTTCGCGAACCTGCTCGAGCTCGCTGACCTCGCGGATCACCGAGTCGAGCCGGCGGCTCCGGGCTTCAATATGGGCATTACGTTGACGCTGGGTTTCGACCTCCTGCTGATAGTGCCAGGTCATGCCATAGCCTCCGCCGAGCCCCAGCAGTGCCGCCAACCCCAGGATCCTGTAGAATAGCCTGCTGCGCCGTTCACGCCGCTGTTCTCGCCATGGCAGCAGGTTGATCTCGATGGTCATGGCGGTGCCCTCATTGCCAGGCCACAGGCCGTCAGCATGGCCGGCGCATCGCGGGAGAGGGCTTGCGCATCGAGGCGGCGATTGACCCTCATGCGCGCCAGGGGATTGGCAATGGAAACCGCTATGCCATTTTCACGGGCCAGGTAGTCGGCCAGCCCAGGCAGCACGCTGGAGCCACCGGCCAGCACCATATGACGCACCTGCTGCTGGCGGCCGGTGGTGGTGTAGAGCTGCAGCGAACGCCCCACCTGCTGGACCAGGGTATCGAGGAAGGGAGCGAGGACACTGTCCCGATAGTCATCGGGCAGGCCGCCACGCTTCTTGGCCAGGCCCGCCTCGTCGAGGCTCAAGCCGTAACGATTGCGAATCTCCTCGGTGAGCTGGCGACCGCCAAACACGGTATCGCGACTGTAGACGACACGCCCTTGACACAACACGTGAAAGGTACTCATGGTAGCCCCGACGCTCACCAGCGCCACCCCGTCGTCCTCGCCGCCGAATACCGGCAGTTGGCGATACACTTCGGTGAAGGCGCGCTCCATGGCGAAGGTCTCGACGTCCACGGCTGCCGGCGTCAGGCCGGACTGCATGACGACCTCGGTAAGTTGACCGATGTCCTGCTGCCGACAGGCCACCAGCAGGACATCTTGCTGGTCGGGATAGCGAGCGTTGAGCCCCAGACGCTGAAAATCGAAGGCAACGTCACTGAACGGAAAGGGAATATGCTTGTCTGAATCGAGCTGAATGCGTGCCTCGATCTCGTCGTCGTTGAGTGATGCCGGAAGCGCAAGAGTCTTGGTGATCGCCGCGCCAGCGGGCACGGCTATCACTGCTTTCCGGGCATAGGGCCTGGCCTGCCGCACGGCTTGGGCGAGGGTGTCTATCACCTCGTCCATATCGTGGATGCGGCGCTCGACGACTGCGCACTCACGCAGCGGTCTGACCGCATAGCTATCCACCTGATACGTACCGCCAGCTCGTCTGAGCTCCACGAGCTTCACCGTAGCCGAGGTAATGTCGACACCGATCAGCGCACCTCTGGATGCCATCAATCCCATTGCGGCCCTGCCCTGCTGAGTCCGCGACTCGCCAGCGTTGTTATGATGCCTGCCTCGAGCACGCAGACAGGTCTCGATTGTTGTTTCTATCTTGTAGCATGAGGCTGCAGGAACTTGCCATGACTCGAACAACAATGAAGCTAGCACCGTCAATGCTGGTGACCCGGGCCCTGGCTTCATATAATGGCCGCGCAACCGGACATCTCGTCATCGCTTCACACCCGCTCCAGTTACCTGCATGGACACCGCCTCTTCATGACGTTTATCAGAACCCTACTCTTCTCCCTAGTCTGGCTCACGATCTCGCTGATTGCCGCAGCCGGGCTCGGCGTAGTGGGTGCGGCCCTCTATTTCGCTCCCGGACTTCCCGACGTGCGCCAGCTCCAGGACTTCGAGCTACATTCACCGCTGCGCATCTATACGCGTGACGACAAGCTGATCGGCGAATACGGGGAAGAACGTCGCCTGCCGATCGATCATGAAGAAATTCCCGCCGAGTTCATCGAGGCGCTGCTGGCCGCCGAGGATGATGGGTTCTACGAGCACCGTGGCGTCGATCCCATGGGCCTGCTGAGGGCGGCCGGCGAACTCGTGGCCAGCGGCGGCAAGATTCAATCCGGTGGCTCCACCATCACCATGCAGGTGGCACGTAACTATCTACTGACCCTGGACCGCACCTTTACCCGCAAGATTCGCGAGATCCTGCTCGCCCTGCAGATGGAACAGGTACTCAGCAAGGAAGAAATCCTCGAGCTCTACGTCAACAAGATCTTCCTTGGCCACCGCGCCTACGGTATCGCCGCCGCCGCCGAGATCTACTATGACCGCCCCCTCGCCGAACTGACCCTTGCCGAGAAGGCCATGATTGCGGGCCTGCCCAAGGCGCCCTCCAACTTCAACCCGCTGACCAATCCGGAGCGAGCGCTGATTCGCCGCAACTGGATCCTGTTCCGCATGCGCGAACTGGGACATATCGACCAGACTACCTATGACGAGGCCGTCCAGGCACCGATCACCGCCGAACGCTACGTGGCACAGGCTGAAGTCAATGCCGACTATGTGGCCGAGATGGCCCGCCAATATGCCGTGGAACGCTTCGGCGCGAGCGAAGCCTATACCGGGGGCTACAACATCACTACCAGCCTGAGCAGTGAGCTCCAGCCCATGGCGCGCAACGCGCTTGCCCAGGGCCTGATCGACTACGACACTCGCCATGGCTGGCGCGGTCCGGAGGAAGAAGCGCTGCCGCCGAGCCTGGCCGAGGCCCAGGATCGCACCGAACGCAGCGGCCTGGAGGAAGAACTGGACGAGTCCCCCGAAGTACTGGAGACCGCTCGACGAGCCGCCGAACGCAGCGAGGTCAACGTCGAGGGCGTCGACGGCGACGTCAGCAACTGGGTGCAGGTACTGGATCGCACGCCGCGCTATGGTCTTCTCTATCCGGCCATCGTGGTAGAGAGTGAGGGCCGCCAGATGCGCGTGCTGATGCCCGAGGGCAAGCTGCGCACCATCGAGTGGGATGGCCTCTCCTGGGCTCGCGAGTATCGCAATGCCCGGTATCGTGGTCCCCAGCCGGGATCGGCGGCCGAGATCGCCGGCCGCGGTGATCTGGTGCGCGTCATGGAGCGCGAGGACGGCAGCCTGCGCCTGGCCCAGCGCCCGGACGCCGAAGGCTCGCTGGTGGTGATGCAGCCCGACACCGGCGCCATCCTCGCCCTCCAGGGCGGTTTCGACTTCAATGCCAGCAAGTTCAACCGCGCCGTGCAGGCCCGCCGCCAGTCGGGCTCCATCTTCAAGCCCTTCATCTATCTCTCGGCCCTCGAGAGCGGCACGATGACGGCCGCCAGCGTGGTCAATGATGCCCCGGTCGTGATCAACGACGGCAGCAATGAGCTGTGGCGCCCGGTCAACGCCAGCGGCGACTTCCTCGGCCCGATGCGCCTGCGTAACGCCCTCGCCCGCTCCCGCAACCTGGTCACTATCCGCGTGCTGCGCGAGGTAGGCCTGAGCGAGACCATAACGTTCCTCGAGGACTTCGGCTTCGACGAATCACGCCTGCCCCACGGCCTGTCGCTGGCCCTGGGTAGCGCCAGCCTGACGCCCCTGGAGATGACCAGTGCCTATGCGATACTGGCCAACGGCGGCTTCAAGGTCTCTCCCTGGTTCATCAAGCGCGTCGCCAAGGGCAAGACTCTCGTGGAGGAGACACTCACCGCCGTGGCTTGTCGCGACTGCAGCCCCGGCGAAGAGGAAGTGACCCTCGACGGTGAGCGTCATCCCGTTGCCGAGCGCGTGGTTGACCCGATCAATCTCTATATCCTGCGCGACATACTGCGTGACGTCATCGAGAACGGTACCGGCCGCCGCGCCCTGAAACTGGGCCGCGAGGATATCGTCGGCAAGACCGGCACCACCAACGGCCAGCGCGACACCTGGTTCGCCGGCTTCAACAGTAATCTGGTGGCCACGGTCTGGCTGGGCAAGGATGACAACACCACCACCGCCGAGTACGGTGCCAACGCCGCCCTGCCCATCTGGATGACTTTCATGGGAGAGGCCCTCGACGGGAAGCCGCCGGCAATGCCTGAAGCACCGGCAGCGCTGGTCACTGCTCGAATCGATCCCGAAACCGGCAGGCGCCTGTCCAACGGAGGCATCAGCGAGCTTTTCCATCCCGATCACCTGCCTAGCCAGCAGCCTCGCCGCGTGGAACGCGAGGTCGAGCAGCGCAGCGGCTCCCAGGGGACGGGCGCCTACGAGGCGATCTTCTAACGCTTCAACCCATCCTGGCATGAGCCGCTCACCACTTTCGACAACTGGCAACCCAGGAGACCGACCATTGCCGTCTTCCGCGACACGGTCCTGCATATCTGGATGGCTGGCGCTTTTAGGCCTGTTGGTAGTCGCTGGCAAGGTGCAGTCCAACCCCTTCTACGCACCGCCGCTGCCCGACGAGGACGACCAGGCCTTCAGCGGCAACATCGAACTGGGCTATACCCAGCTGTCTGGAAACACCGACAGCCAGACCCTGATCGCAAAGGGCCAGCTCGCCTGGCTAACCGGTAGCTGGACGCATACCCTGCGCGGCGAGGTGCGCAATGTCAGTCGTGACGGCGAGACCAGCGCCGAATAGTATCTGATGGCCGTCCGCGAGCGTTTTGACCTCCAGGGGCCCCACTACCTCTTTGGTTTCGCTCGCGCAGAGAGGGATCGCTTCAGTGGCTATGACCATCAATTCACCACCATCGGCGGTTATGGACGAGACCTGGTCGACGACGAGCGTCACCAACTCTCACTGGAAGCGGGCCCGGGGTATCGCTACGACCGCATCGAGGAGGGAAAGGGGAACGCCTCTCTAGGCGTGGCATATGGTGCACTGGCCTACGAATGGGCTTTCACGAAGACCTCCAGCCTGAAGCAGGAGCTTTCAATGGAGGTCACAGACGACAACACCACTTCACGCTCACTATCGTCGCTTACCGCCCGGCTCAACTCACACCTGGCATTGAAGCTATCCCACGAGATCAAGGACACCTCTCGCCCACCGGCGGACGCCGAGGCGCGCACCGACCACACCACCAGCGCCTCTATTCTCTACGACTGGTAGACCAGCAGCCCACAGATACCGACGCCGGCTCTGCGACCGGCGTCGTCATGAAGAGCGGCGAGCCCACTGAGGTTCAGACGCCGTGGACCTCATCCACGGACGCCAGAGGGTAGTGGGAGGGATAGGGCTTGCGCGCGACGCCGGAGTCAACAGCGGCCTGGGCCACGGCGGACGTCACCCGATCAAGCAGACGCACATCGACCGGCGTGGGAATGATGTAGTCGCGGCCGAAGCTCATGCTTTTCCTGTCATAGGCCTCGAGCACCGCTTCGGGCACCGGCTCACGCGCCAGGTCCTTGAGTGCATGCACCGCCGCCACCTTCATGTCTTCGTTGATGCGGGTAGCGCGGACATCCAGGGCGCCGCGGAAGATGAACGGAAACCCCAGCACGTTGTTGACCTGATTGGGATAGTCCGAACGCCCGGTGGCCATGATGACATCGTCACGGGTCTGGTGAGCGAGCGCCGGATGAATTTCCGGATCCGGATTGGTGCAGGCGAAGACCACGGGGTTCGGCGCCATCTTGCGCAGATGGTCGGCACTCATCAGGCCCGGGCCGGAGAGCCCCACGAAGACGTCGGCACCGTCGATGGCATCGTCGAGTGTGCGCTTGTCGGTCTCCACGGCGAACATCGCCTTGTACTGATTGAGATCCTCACGCTCATTGTGAATCACACCCTTGCGGTCGAGCATCACGATGTTCTCGGAACGCGCCCCGCAGGAGACGAGCAGCTTCATGCAGGCGATGGCCGCTGCACCGGCTCCCATGCAGACAACCTTCGCCTCTGACAGACCCTTGCCGGCGAGCTCCAGGGCGTTGAGCATGCCGGCCGCGGTAACGATGGCCGTGCCGTGCTGGTCATCATGGAACACCGGGATGCTGCACTGTTCGATAAGCATCCGCTCGATCTCGAAGCACTCGGGCGCCTTGATATCCTCGAGGTTGATGCCTCCCCAGGAATCGGCGATGCGGGCAACGGTATCGATAAAGGCCTGAGGGCTCTCGGCATTGACTTCGATATCGACGGAGTTGATGCCGGCGAACCGCTTGAACAGCACCCCCTTGCCTTCCATCACCGGCTTGCTGGCCAGCGGCCCCAGGTTGCCCAGGCCCAGAATGGCACTGCCATCGGAGATGACCGCCACCAGGTTGCCCTTGCCGGTGTAGCGATAGGCATTTCCCGGGTCTCGAGCGATCTCGCGCACCGGCTCGGCCACGCCAGGGCTGTAAGCCAACGCCAGGTCCCTGGCGGTTGCGGTGGGTTTGGTCAGCTCGATGGAAAGCTTTCCGGGAATGGGTTTCGCATGGTAATCAAGCGCCGCCTGTCTTGCGTCAGTCATACTCGAAATCCGTCGGGAGGTGTCGTGTCGAACAAGTATAGAAAAATATTCCACTACTGAACAGAGCCAGGCATCACGCCCCTTGAGGGCATTCTTGATGCCATGGTTAACACCCTTCCGTGAAAACGCGAAAACCCGCCATGGAGGCGGGTTTTCTAGACGGCTGACCGTAAGCGTTCGAAATCAGCGCTTGAGGGCGGCGCCAAAACGCTTGTTGAAGCGCTCGACGCGACCACCGGTAGTCGCCTGCTTCTGCTTGCCGGTATAGAAGGGATGACACTGGGAGCAGACGTCCAGCTCCAGGTTACGGCCGGCAGTGGAGCCGACATCGAAGGTGGCGCCGCAGGAGCAGGTCGCACTGATTGTCTTGTATTCGGGGTGGATACCTTGTTTCATCTTGAGCCTCGTTGCGCTGTATGCCGCCACCCGATCCTGTGCCGAGCACCGCATACGGTTGTCTATCGTTTGCCGGACACCTGAGCTAGCGGATGTCGGGCAATCATGGAACTCACCGGGACCCCCGAAACGCCAGCCAGGCGCCGGGGAGCGCCGCATTCTACCAGAGCCATCGCCGGAGGCCAATTGCCTGAATCACCCGCTCCGCGCGTGCTGCGCGTCGCCATTCCCTCGCCGCTTCACCGCCTCTTTGACTATCGCCCCGCCCGCGAAACGCCGACCTGCGGCTGGCGACCGGGGCTGCGAGTCCGGGTATCCTTCGGCCGCCGCGAGGTAGTCGGCATCGTGGTGGAGTGCTGCGAACAGAGCGACCTCCCCCTGGCCGACCTCAAGCCGGTGACGGCCTGCCTGGACGACGCCCCGCTGCCGAAGGACTGGCTATGGCTGTGCCGCTTCACCGCCCGCTATTACCAGCACCCGCTGGGTGACACCCTTCACCAGGCGCTGCCGGTGCTGCTGCGCCAGGGCCGCGCCCTTGCGGCACGCACTCGCGAACGATGGATCCTCACCCCCGCGGGACACGCCACCGATAGCGACACCCTGTCTCGCGCCCCGCGCCAGGCGGCCCTGCTGGAGATGCTGCGTCAGCACCCACACGGCCTGGCCAGCCCGGCGATCCTCGCCCAATCCTTCAGCCGGGACCAGCTCAAGGCCCTGGCCGCCAAGCATCTTATCGAACGTCACGAAGAACATCGCACCGCCGCTCCCCAGCCCGGTGCCGACCATCTGCTGGCCGATCCGGCACTGCCGCTCAACCGCGAACAGGCCCATGCTCTCTCGGCCTTGCACGAAGGACTCGATGCCTATCACCCCTGCCTGCTTGACGGGGTGACCGGAAGCGGCAAGACCGAGGTCTATCTACAATTGATCGAGGCGGTGGTAGGGCGCCACCGCCAGGCGCTGATACTGGTACCCGAGATCGGCCTCACTCCCCAGACCCTGACGCGCTTCCGCAAGCGTTTCCGGGTACCGGTAGTGGCGCTGCATTCGGGGCTCACCGACCACGAGCGGCTGGATGCCTGGGAGGCCGCCGCCAGCGGCAGGGCCCCCATCGTGATCGGTACCCGCTCGGCGATCTTCACCCCCCTGGCCCGCCCCGGGGCGATCATCGTCGACGAGGAACACGACGCCTCCTACAAGCAGCAGGACGGACTGCGCTACCATGCCCGGGACCTTGCCGTAGCCCGCGCCCACCGCCACGGCATCCCGCTGCTGCTGGGCAGCGCGACCCCGTCGCTCGAGAGCCTGGCCCGTGCCCACCGCGGCGAATGGCGCCACCTGCCACTGACTCGCCGCGCCACTCGCCATGCCCCCGCCAAGCTGGAGCTGCTCGACCTGCGTGGGCGCCCGCGCCTGGGTGGCCTGGCGCCTCCCGCCCTGGAGGCCATCGCGGAGACGCTCGAGGCCGGCCATCAGGTGCTGGTCTTCATCAACCGCCGCGGGTTCGCTCCGACCCTGGCCTGTCACGCCTGCGGCTGGCTCGCCGAATGCGATGCCTGCGACGCCCGCATGACCCTGCATCGCCAGCCCCCACTGCTGGCCTGCCACCACTGCGACCGCCGCCGTGCCCTGCCGGAAAGCTGCCCCGAGTGCAGCAGCATCGATCTGCGCCCACTGGGCAGCGGCACGGAGCGTACCGAGGAGACCCTCGCCGAACGCTTCCCCAGAGTGCCGGTACACCGCATCGACCGCGACAGCACTCGACGCCGCGACGCCTTCGAAAAAACCCTGACCGAGGTCAGGCGCGGCGAGCCTTGTCTGCTGGTCGGCACTCAGATGCTGGCCAAGGGGCACCATCTGCCCCACGTCACCCTGGTCGTGGTGGTCAATGCGGACACCGGCCTCTACGCCAGCGACTTCCGCGCCCTGGAACAAGGGGCCCAGCTGCTGGTACAGGTAGCCGGCCGCGCCGGCCGCGCCGCACACCCCGGCCGGGTGCTGGTCCAGACGATGCATCCCGACGACCCTCATCTGCACCTGCTGGCCGAGCGGGGCTATGCCGCTCTCGCCGACCGACTGCTGGAGGAGCGTCGCGCAGCCGCGTTGCCACCCTTTCGCTTCCTGGCGTTGCTGCGCCTGGAAGGCGCCAAGGAAGACACCGTCGGAGCGCTGGGCCGACGCGCCGCCGCCGCCCTGCGCACCTGGCTGAGCGAACGCGGGCTGAGCGTGGACTGCCTGGGCCCGGTGCCGGCGCCCATGGAGCGACGCCAGGGCCGCTATCACCTGCATTTGATGCTCGGCGCCGGAAAGCGCAGCGCCCTCCACGAGGCCTGCGCCTGGCTCACCGCCTGGCTGGAGGCCACCCCCGAGGCACGCCGGATACGCTGGTCGCTGGATATCGACCCCCAGACACTTGCGTAGCCCGGTCGGGCTTTAAAGCCGCCCCACAATTGCCGATAATGGCCGGCCATGCCCATTCAGGGCTCCGTTTCCATGCCTACGCCGGGCCGAGCGCAGCGTATCGCCGGTTCATCGGCCGCTTATCCCGACGCCACAGGACATCCAACGCCCCATGAAAGAGACCATCGTTGCGCTGCTCGAGGACGCCCTCGAATCCCTCAGGCAGCAGGGCGTACTGCCCGCCGAACTCGCCCCGGCCATCAAGGTCGACCCGACCAAGGACAAGGCCCACGGCGACTACGCCACCAACCTGGCGCTAATGTTGGCCAAGCCGGCCGGCCGCAAGCCTCGCGAGCTGGCCGACGCCCTGGTGGACGCACTACCCGCGAGCCAGGCGGTCAGCCGGGTCGAGATCGCCGGCCCCGGCTTCATCAATTTCTTTGCCGCCACCGACGCCGCCGCCCAGGTGGTTCGCCAGGTGCTCGATTCGGGCGACGCCTATGGCCGCAGCCTCACCGGTCAGGGGCAGAAGGTGCAGGTGGAGTTCGTCTCCGCCAACCCCACCGGGCCGCTGCACGTCGGCCACGGTCGCGGTGCCGCCATCGGCGACTGCCTGTGCCGCCTGCTCGAGGCCACCGGCTATGATGTGACCCGCGAGTTCTACTACAACGACGCCGGCGCCCAGATCACCAACCTGGCACTCTCGGTCCAGGCACGGGCCAAGGGAATCGGCCCCGAGGATGAGGGTTGGCCGACGGACGGCTATCGCGGCGGCTATATCGTCGATGTGGCCAACGCCTATCTGGCCGGCGAGACCGTGCACGCCGACGACCGCCACGTCACCGCCCAGGCCGATTCGAACGACCTGGAGGCCATCCAGGCGTTTGCCGTGGCCTATCTGCGCCGCGAGCAGGACCTCGACCTCAAGGCCTTCGGCGTTAACTTCGATGTCTATTACCTGGAGTCCTCGCTGTACCGGGACGGCAAGGTAGAGGCCGCCGTCGAGCGCCTCATCGAGAAGGGCCATACCTACGAGCAGGATGGCGCCCTGTGGCTGCGCACCACCGATTTCGGTGACGACAAGGACCGGGTGATGCGCAAGACCGACGGGCAGTACACCTACTTCCTGCCCGATGTCGCCTACCATCTCGACAAGTGGCGGCGCGGCTTCACCACGGTGATCGACGAGCAGGGTGCCGACCATCATTCCACCGTGACCCGGGTGCGCGCCGGCCTGCAGGCCCTGGAGGCCGGCATCCCCCAGGGCTGGCCCGACTATGTGCTGCACCAGATGGTCATGGTCACCCGCTCCGGCGTGGAGGTAAAACTCTCCAAGCGTGCCGGCAGCTACGTGACCGTGCGCGACCTGATCGACGAGGTAGGCCGTGACGCGACGCGCTTCTTCCTGGCCGCTCGCCGGGCGGACTCTCAGCTCACCTTCGATATCGATCTGGCCCGCTCGCAGTCCAACGACAACCCGGTCTATTACGTGCAATACGCCCACGCCCGGGTCTGCAGCGTCGAACGTCGCGCCCAGAGCGACGGCCTGACCTTCGACCATGCCCAGGCCATGGACAGCCTGGGCCGCCTGGAGGCAGACCAGGAGAAGGCCCTGATGAACCGCCTGGCCCGCTTCCCCGACGCCGTGGCCCATGCCGCCGCCGCCCGCGAACCTCAGCAGATTGCCCAGTACCTTCACGACCTGGCCGCCGATTTCCACACCTGCTACAACGCGGTCAAGGTGATGGTCGAGGACGATGCCCTGCGCAACGCCCGCCTGGCCCTGGGCCTGGCTACACGCCAGGTGCTGCGCAACGGACTGGAGCTGATGGGAGTCGGCGCCCCGGAGGAAATGTAAACCATGGCGACTCGCAAACAACCGCAAAAGAAGCGCGGCGCCACCAACAGCCGGCGCCAGCCCAGCAAGAAGGCCCGCCGCGAATGGCGCCTGCCAGGCTGGGTATGGGGCCTGGCGGGCCTGGTTGCCGGCTTCCTGCTCTCGCAACATCAGCACGGGGTGGCGCCCTGGCAGGTCGAGGACTCACCGCTGGCCACGGTATTGCCGCATGACACCTCGCCGGAGAGCAAGCCCAAAGCTCCCGCCGAGCCCAGCGAGCCACCGATGCCGACCTTCGAGTTCTACACCCTGCTACCGGAGTCCGAGGTGATCGCCCCCGATGGTGAAATGCCGCCCTCCACGGCGACCCCGCCGCCACCGCCGGAGACGGCATCGACTGACGAGGACGCGTCGTCTTCCACCGACGACCCCATCGCCGAGGTGATCGCCGCCAACCTGGCCAGTGACCGCCAGGCCGAATCTCGGCAAGCCGCGTCGTCATCCCGGCAGCAGAGCACTCCCGCCACCAGCGCCTCGGGGCAGCGTTACATGCTCCAGGCTGCCTCCTTTCGCGAGGCCGGCGATGCTCGGCAGCTGCGCGGCCGGCTGCGCGACTTCGGCCTGCTGGCCCAGGTCAGCGAGGTCAAGGCCGGAGGCGGCCAGACCTGGCACCGTGTCCAGGTGGGCCCCTACGAGGACCGTCGCGAGATATCCCGGGCCCAGGACCTGATGGTCACCCAGGGCATAGAACCTCTGCTTATTCAGCTCAACGACTGAACCGACCCTCTCTGCCCACACGTTGACCGCTTGAATTCTTGACGGCACGCCCGCACCTATTCCTCCCAGACAGATTCGTTACGGCGCCCGTCGGGCGCCGAAAGTCATCGGGAGCCGTTCACCCGCTCCCATAAGGAGTTCCTCCATGACCACGATCGTATCCGTGCGCCGCGGTGAGCAGGTATCGCTGGCCGGCGACGGCCAGGTGTCGCTGGGCAACACCGTAATGAAGGGCAACGCCAGCAAGGTGCGTCGCCTCTATCGCGGCGAGGTGCTGGCAGGCTTCGCCGGCGGTACCGCCGATGCCTTCACCCTCTTCGAGCGGTTCGAGGCGCAGCTGGAGAAATACCAGGGCAACCTGGTCAAGGCCGCCGTGGAACTGGCCAAGGAGTGGCGTACCGACCGCGCCCTGCGCCGGCTGGAAGCGCTGCTTGCCGTGGCCAACAAGGACGCCTCGCTGATTATCACCGGCAACGGCGATGTGCTGGAACCCGAGGGCGGCATCATCGCCATTGGCTCCGGTGGCAACTACGCCCTGGCTGCGGCGCGTGCCCTGCTCGCGAACACCGACCTGGGGGCCCGCGAGATCACCGAGAAGTCGCTCGCGATTGCCGGCGATATCTGTGTGTTCACCAATCATAACGTCACCCTCGAGGAACTGCCTGCCAAGGCAGGCTAAGGCCGACACCATGACCCAGATGACCCCCCGCGAGATCGTCCACGCCCTGGACCAGTACATCATCGGCCAGCAGGACGCCAAGCGCGCCGTCGCCGTTGCCCTGCGCAACCGCTGGCGGCGCATGCAGCTCGAAGGCGACCTGCGCCAGGAAGTGACACCCAAGAACATCCTGATGATCGGCCCCACCGGCGTCGGCAAGACCGAAATCGCCCGCCGGCTGGCCAGGCTCGCCCGCGCGCCCTTCATCAAGGTCGAAGCCACCAAGTTTACCGAAGTGGGCTATGTGGGCCGCGATGTGGAGTCGATCGTGCGCGACCTCACCGAGGCCGCCATCAAGCTGGTCCGCGAGCAGGCCAAGGAGGAAGTCGGCCACCGCGCCGAAGATGCCGCCGAGGAGCGCATCCTGGATGCCCTGCTGCCCCCGCCCCGCGGCCAGGAGGATGAGCCCCGCCAGGACAGCTCCACGCGCCAGGTCTTTCGCAAGAAACTGCGCGAGGGACAGCTCGATGACAAGGAGATCGATATCGAGGTCTCTCAACAGGGGCCCAATGTCGACATCGCGACCCCGCCGGGCATGGAGGAAATGACCAATCAGCTGCAGAGCCTGTTCTCGGGCATGGGCAAGCAGAAGACCGAGTCACGCCGTGTGGCGGTCAAGGATGCCTTCGCCCTGCTGCGTGACGAGGAGGCCGGCAAGCTGGTCAACGAGGAGGAAATCAAGGCCCGCGCCATCGAGTCGGTGGAGCAGAATGGCATCGTCTTCCTCGACGAGATCGACAAGGTCTGCAAGGGCGGCGGCCAGTCCAGCGGTGGCGAAGTCTCCCGCGAGGGCGTGCAGCGCGACCTGCTGCCGCTGATCGAGGGTTCCTCGGTCTCCACCAAGTACGGCATCGTCAAGACCGATCATGTGCTGTTCATCGCCTCCGGTGCCTTCCACCTGTCGCGCCCGTCAGACCTGATCCCCGAGCTGCAGGGCCGCCTGCCGATTCGTGTCGAGCTCAATGCCCTGACCCCGGACGACTTCAAGCGCATCCTCACCGAACCCTCCGCGGCGCTGACCAAGCAGTACCAGGCGTTGTTGAACACCGAAGGGCTGGAGGTCGCCTTTACCGATGACGGCATCGAGCGCATCGCCGAAATCGCCTGGAAGGTCAACGAAGGCACCGAGAACATCGGCGCGCGTCGCCTGCACACCGTGATGGAGCGTCTGCTGGAGGAAGCCTCCTTCCAGGGCAGCGATATCGGCTCCCCGCTGACCATCGACGCCGCCTATGTCGACTCCCAGCTCGGCGAGCTGGCCATGGACGAGGACCTGTCTCGGTATATCCTGTAAACCCAGCCGTAAGCTTTACGCGATAAGCTGTAAGCCCCCCGATGGCGCAGCCCTGATAGCATGACGAGCACAGAGCTGCGCCACGGTAAGGCGTTACGAGCCAGGGCTAGCCGAAGTCCACTTACAGCTTAAAGCTTACAGCTTAACGCGCCGGGCGAAGCCCGGTACCGGAGGCGCTTATGCCAGCCCCTATTCCCACCAATGTCCACTACCACCGCAAGGCTCGCGAGCTGGAGCTCGGCTATGCCGATGGCCAAAGCTACCGGCTCGCCATCGAATACCTGAGGGTCTTCTCTCCCTCCGCCTCGGTACGCGGCCACGGCAAGGGCCAGGAGACCCTGCAGACGGGCCAGAAATTCGTCGGCCTCAAGGACATCACGCCTGTCGGCCGCTATGCCCTCAAGCTGCATTTCGACGACGGCCATGACAGCGGCCTGTTCAGCTGGGACTACCTGTGGTGGTTGATCAACCACCGCGAGTCCAACTGGGCCGATTACCTGCAGCGCCTGGAAGCGGCCGGCGCCAGCCGCGAGCCGTTGGGAATAGAAATCAAGCAGCTCTAACCCCCGTCAAGACAATCGCCGCCGCGGAAGGCTACAATGTCGCCCATTCGAGGCCTTGACCTCGCCCCCATGCAGCGATTCGGGAGCCCCATCGCATGAGCGCCAACCCCAGCTCCAGGGACAAGCAGACCATCGATTTCGGCTATCAGGAGGTCCCCCTCGAGGAGAAGGCCTCCCGGGTGGCCGATGTGTTCCACTCCGTAGCGGCCCGCTACGATGTCATGAATGACCTGATGTCGTTCGGCATTCACCGGCTATGGAAGCGACTGACCATCGAGCGGGCCGGCGTGCGGCCCGGCCACAGCGTGCTCGACATCGCCGGCGGCACCGGCGACCTGACCCAGAAGTTCTCGCGTACGGTAGGCCCCCGTGGCCGCGTCGTCCTGGCCGACATCAACGAATCGATGCTGCGCGTCGGCCGCGACAAGCTGCTCGACCACGGCGTGGGCGGCAACGTCGAGTATGTCCAGGCCAACGCCGAGTGTCTGCCCTTCCCGGACAACACCTTCGATTGCATCACCATTGCCTTCGGCCTGCGCAACGTCACCGACAAGGATGCCGCCCTGCGCTCCATGGCCCGGGTCCTCAAGCCCGGCGGTCGCCTGCTGGTGCTGGAATTCTCCAAGCCACGCAACCCCCTGCTCACCCGCGCCTACGACGAGTACTCCTTCCGCCTGCTGCCGAAGATCGGCCAGGTGGTGGCCAGCGATGCCGACAGCTACCGCTATCTGGCCGAGTCGATCCGCATGCATCCCGACCAGGAGACGCTCAAGTCGATGATGGAGATGGCAGGACTCGAGCGAGTGGAGTACACCAACATGACCGGGGGCATCGTCGCCCTGCATCGCGGCATTAAATTATAATGTTAATGCTCGCTGCTTTTGAGAGAACCCTGAACGCCCTGCTGGCGCGCGACCCCGCCGCACCGGCGCGCCTGGCCCGCCTCGCCGGCCAGCGCCTGCTGCTGCGCCTCGAGAACCCCGAACTGGCGCTGGCCCTGCACTGTCATCCTGGCGGCCTCGACCTGCTGCGCCCCGATGACACGACCGAAGAGGCCTACGATGCCGTGGTGGAGCTGGACGCCGAGACCCTCGGCGCCCTGCTGGGCGGCGCCTCCCTGGAGCGGCTGATGTTCCAGGGGCAACTCGCGGTGCGCGGCCGGATCCCGCTGCTGGAGGCGACTCGGGACCTGCTCCTCGACCTCGACCTCGACTGGGAAGGGGAACTGGCTCGCTGGCTCGGCGACCTCCCCGCCCATAGCCTGGCCGAGGGGCTACGCCGCCTGGGGCGCTTCGGGCTGCGCACTCACGAGGAGTTCTGCGCCGACCTCTCCGAGTACCTGGTCGAGGAGGCCCGCCTGTTACCGGGGCGTCCCCAGCTCGAGGTCCTGCGCGACCATCTGACCGAGCTCGAAGTGGCCGCCGACCGTCTCGAGGCACGGCTGACCCGCCTGCACCGACGCCTGTCGAACAGGGTGACGGCATGATCCTGCTACGCCTGCTGCGCATCCTGAGGATAATCACCCGCTATCGCCTCGACACCCTGCTGCCTCTCGAGCGCCTGCCCTGGCCGCTTCGGACCTTGTTCAGGCTTTCGCCGCTGCGCCTGATCCCCATCGGCGAGCGCTCCCGCGGCGAACGCCTGCGCCTGGCGCTGGAGTCGCTTGGCCCCATTTTCGTCAAGTTCGGCCAGGTGCTATCCACTCGTCGCGATCTGTTTCCCGAGGATGTGGCCGACGAGCTCAGGCGCCTCCAAGACCAGGTGCCGCCCTTCCCCGGCCATGAGGCCCGCGACGTGGTGGAGTCGGAGCTGGGCCTGCCGGTCACCGAGGCCTTCGCACGCTTCGACGCCGAGCCGCTGGCTTCTGCCTCCATTGCCCAGGTCCACGGCGCACGGTTGCACGACGGCGAGGAAGTCGTGGTCAAGATCATCCGCCCCGGCATCGAACGAGTGATGCGCCAGGATATGGCCCTGCTCTATCGTTTCGCTCGCCTGCTGAGTATCGTGCCGGAGGCACGACGCCTGCGGCCACTGGAGGTGGTGCGCGACTATGAGACGACCCTGTTCGACGAGCTCGACCTGCACAAGGAGGCGGCCAACACCTCCCAGCTCAAGCGCAACTTCAAGGGCTCCACTCAGCTCTATGTGCCGGCCATCCATTGGGACCTGACCCGCCACCGGGTGATGGTTCAGGAGCGCATCTACGGCGTGCCGGTGGCCGACCTCGACGCACTCAGGGCTCAGGGTACCGACCTCAAGAAGCTCGCCGAACGCGGCGTGGAAATCTTCTTCACCCAGGTCTTTCGCGACAACTTCTTCCACGCCGACATGCACCCGGGCAATATCTTCGTTTCCCGCAAGCATCCCCACGACCCGCAATATATCGCGATCGACTGCGGCATCGTCGGTAGTCTGACCCGTGAGGATCAGGACTATCTGGCCCGTAACCTGCTGGCCTTCTTTCACCAGGACTACTACGAGGTCGCGGCGCTGCACATCGAGTCGGGCTGGGTCGGCGAACATACCCGTGCCAACGAGTTCGCCGCGGCCATTCGCACCGTTTGCGAGCCGATCCTCGAGAAGCCGCTCAAGGACATCTCCTTCGGCCAGGTGCTGCTGGGCCTGTTTCAGACCGCCCGGCGCTTCGACATGACGGTACAACCCCAGCTGGTGCTGCTGCAGAAGACCCTGCTCAATATCGAGGGTCTCGGGCGTCAACTATACCCCGAGCTCGACCTGTGGAAGACCGCCAAGCCCTATCTGGAACGCTGGATGGAGGAGCGTGCCGGGGTCAAGGGCTTCTGGGCGTCTCTCAAGCGACAGGCCCCGGAGCTCAGCCACCAACTGCCCGAACTCCCCAGCCTGGCTCACCAGATGCTGAGCCAGGCCGAACTGGAGAAGCGCCAGCGCCGACTCCAGGGCGAGGCGCTCGGCGGCATCCAGCACCAACTGGAACATCAGGGACGTCACCACCGCCGGATACGGCTGGGCGTATTGCTGGTCGTGCTGGGCGTGGCCTGGCAGCCGCTGGCCGAGTGGGCCGACGGGCAACCCTTGCCGGCGCTGGTCGCCGCAGCCGTCGGACTGGCGCTGCTGGCATGGCACTGATTTCATTTCTTGCTCGCCATCTTTCATGGAGACGTCATCGATGAGTGATATTCTCGAACGACTACAGGTTGTCCTGGATCAACGCCGCGAAGCGAATCCCGCCGACTCCTACGTCGCCGCCTTGCATCACAAGGGCTTGAACAAGATACTCGAGAAAGTCGGCGAGGAGGCCACCGAGACACTGCTTGCAGCAAAGGACGCCGAGGCTGGCAGCGATGCCGAACGCCAGGCATTGATCGCCGAAACGGCCGACCTGTGGTTTCATAGTCTGGTGATGCTGTCGCATCTCGGGCTCGAGCATGACGCGGTACTTGACGAACTGGCGCGCCGCTTCGGCATATCCGGCCACGACGAGAAAGCCGCGCGCACGCCATGATTCGCTGCACGCAACATCACTGCCCGTTTCGGATGAACCGGAACCCCAATCAGAGGAAGCGCTAATGTTAGGTGGTATCAGTATCTGGCAGCTGCTGATCGTACTCGGCATCATTATCCTGGTTTTTGGCACCAAGAAGCTGCGCAACGTCGGCACCGACCTGGGTGGCGCCGTGAAGGGCTTCAAGAAGGCGATAAACGAGGACGAGAAAGGCGAGCAAGACGACAAGAATGAAACGCAAACCGAAGCGCAGGCCCGCGTCGAGCACGAGGAAGAGCCCAATACCTACGACGTTCAGGCCGAGCGAAAGCCCGAGGAACAAGAAGAGCGCAAATAAACCGCCATGTTCGATATCGGCTTTCTCGAACTCCTGCTGCTCGGCGTGGTAGGCCTGCTGGTACTCGGCCCGGAGCGGCTGCCCAAGGCGGCACGCACGCTAGGCCTGTGGATCGGCAAGATCAAGCGAACCGTCTCCGGCATGCAGCGCGAAATCAGCGCTCAGCTGGAAGCGGAAGACCTGCGCCAGAAACTCGACGACCAGCAGAAGAAACTGGACGACAGCGTCAACCAGGTGAAGCGCGGCGTCGAGGGTATCGCCGAGCCTGAGCACGGTTCCCGGGACGCCGAACAGCGCCGCCAGGAGGCCCCCCCAGCGACGCCGGAACAGCGCCTGGATGATGCCCTGTCACGTGCCCGCGAGGGGGCCGACGTCGCCTCCGAGCCCTCCTCTGTCGACAAGGACGCCCCTGAACGATGAGCAATCCCGGTGACGGCAAGGAACAGCACCAGGCCCCGCTGATCGAGCACCTGATCGAACTGCGCTCGCGGCTGCTGCGCGCGGTGGTCGCGGTGCTGGTGATCTTCCTAGGCCTCTACGCCTTCGCCAACGATATCTATATCTTCGTGGCTCAGCCGCTGATGGCGCTGCTTCCGGAAGGCTCGCAGATGATCGCGACCGAAGTGGCGTCGCCTTTCCTGGCCCCCTTCAAGCTGACCCTGGTCACGGCGGTATTCATCGCCGTGCCCTATGTCCTCCACCAGGCCTGGGCCTTCGTGGCCCCGGGCCTCTATGACAATGAAAAGGCGTTGGCCATACCGATCCTGGCCTCCAGCGTGCTGCTGTTCTATGCCGGGGCCGCCTTCGCCTACTTCGTGGTCTTCCCGCTGCTGTTCGAGTTCTTCACCCAGACCGGGCCGGAGAACGTCACGGTGATGACCGATATCAACGCCTACCTGAACTTCGTGCTGAAGCTGTTCTTTGCCTTCGGCGTGGCCTTCGAGATTCCCATCGCCACCTTCCTGCTGATCGCCTCGGGTGCCACCACGGTGGAAAGCCTGTCGAAGAAGCGCCCCTATGTTGTGCTGGGCTGTTTCGTGGTCGGCATGCTGCTCACCCCGCCGGATGTGATTTCCCAGAGCCTGCTGGCAATCCCGATGTACCTGCTCTACGAGGTCGGCCTGCTATTCGGCCGCCTGGCCAGGCGCAAGAAACAGCGGCGCGAACTCAAGGACCGCTCGTAAGCTGGAAGCTGGAAGCTGGAACCCACCGGCATTGGGGTCAAGGGGTTTCTTCCAGCTTCTCGCTTCCAGGAGCGAAGCGACGCTCTTCCAGCTTTTGGCGTAGGGGCTAGAGGTCCATCAGCTCATCGACCCGGTCGACCAGCTTGAAGATGCCCTTAGCGGCCTCGCTGATGCGGGTGGCGAGCATATAGGCCGGCGTGGTGACCACCCGGTGCTCGAAGTCGACCACGATATCCTCGACGCTGCAGGTACGGTGCAGGCCACCCATGGCGCTGAGGGCACCGGATACGCCGGGGTCCTGGCCGATGGTGACGGCGATCCCCGGCCCCAGCAGATGCGGCACCATCACCGGGCTGATGCACATCAGGCCGATGGGCTTGCGCGCCTCATGGAACCCCTCCAGGGCCTCCTTGAGCTCATCGAGCACTCGCATCTCGGCGCCATCCATGGCGAAGCTGGAGAGGTTCTTGGCGGCGCCGAACCCTCCGGGCATGATCACCGCATCGAACTCGTCGGCCTCCAGCTCATCCAGCGACTGGATATCGCCTCGCGCCAGGCGAGCCGACTCGACGAGCACATTGCGCGACTCCCCTTCCACCTCCTCGCCGCTGCGGTGGTCGATGACATGATGCTGAGCGATATCCGGGGCGAAGCAGCAATAGCCGAGGCCCAGCTGATCGAGCCGCAGCAGGGTCAGGGTGGTTTCATAGATCTCGGAGCCATCATGGACGCCGCAGCCCGAGAGGATCACCGCCACCTGTTTGCTCATGCTTATCTCCTTGAAGAAGTCCCCCCGCCAACCGGCGACAGGGCCAATAATTTGATATCACACTCTAGAGCGATCCCTCGAGTGCGACAAGGCGAGACTTTCGGCGCAAGGTGTCCCTGATATACTCCCAGGCAACCCCAGCGAATTCTTGTCAGCATACTCTTGTCATTACACCGCGCCGGATTTCCATCGACGGCGCCATAGCCGGAGAGAGACCTTGAGCTTCACGACCCCACGCCAGTTCCCCGCCACCCGCATGCGCCGCATGCGCCGCGATGCCTTCTCGCGCCGCCTGATGAGCGAAAACGTGCTGACCCCGGCCGACCTGATCTGGCCGGTCTTCGTCCTGGAGGGTGAGGGCCAGCGCGAGCCCGTGCCTTCCATGCCCGGCGTCGAGCGCCTGTCCCTGGACCTGCTGATCGAGGAGGCCCGTGAAGCGGCCGAGCTGGGCATTCCCGCCCTGGCCCTGTTCCCGGTAGTAGGCACGCCTCAGAAGAGCGAGCTGGCCGAGGAATCCTATAACCCCGATGGCCTGATACAACGTAGCGTGCGGGCCCTGAAGGCGGCCCTGCCCGAGCTCGGCATCATCACCGACGTGGCCCTGGACCCCTACACCAGCCACGGCCAGGACGGCATCCTCGACGACCGGGGCTATGTGCAGAATGACCGCACCGTGGAGACGCTGCTCAAGCAGGCACTCTCCCACGCCGAGGCGGGTGCCGACGTGGTCGCTCCCTCCGACATGATGGATGGCCGCATCGGCGAGATTCGTCGGGTGCTGGAACAGGCGCAACTGGTCAATACCCGTATCATGGCCTATAGCGCCAAGTATGCCTCGCGCTACTATGGCCCCTTCCGCGACGCGGTGGGTTCCGCCGCCAACCTGGGCAAGGCCGACAAGAGCACCTATCAGATGGACCCGGCCAACGGTGACGAGGCGCTGCATGAAGTGGCCATGGACCTGACCGAGGGTGCCGACATGGTGATGATCAAGCCCGGCATGCCCTATCTCGACGTGGTGCGCCGGGTGAAGGATGAGCTCAAGGTGCCCACCTATGCCTATCAGGTCAGCGGCGAGTACGCCATGCACATGGCGGCCTTCGAGAACGGCTGGCTGGATGGCGACAGCGTGATCCTCGAATCCCTGCTGTGCTTCAAGCGCGCCGGCGCCGACGGCGTGCTGACCTACTTCGCCAAGCGGGCCGCACGACTGCTCACCCAGCAGCCGTAGCGCCGAGCGGCTAGCCCGCGCCGGCACCATACCGGCAACCAGGGCGGCAAGCCGCCCTGGTTACCCTCGCTTGAAGGCCGCCAGGTCGTGGGGGTCGAGCCCCTCGACATGTTGGGGCAGGCCACGCTCCTCTCGTGCCTGGTGCACCTTCAGCCGCTCGGCGACGGCTTCGGCGTCGTCATCCAGGGTGCGGCCGTTGAGCTCGGCGAGCTGCAGCATGCCCTGATGGTAGAAGGCAAGCAGGTCCAGAGCGGCCTCATTGCCCTCTTCGGCGCCACGCCGCAACGCCGGCAGGTAGCCGCTGACCCGGGAGAGATGATGCTTGAGCTGCCAGACATAACGCACCTCCGTCATCCAGGGGCGCTCGCGCACCACGGCAAAGACCAGGCTGGTCGCCACCAGTCCCAGCGCCACGCCCAGCACGTTGAACCAGAAGCCGCCGTCGAAGGCGACCTGCAAAAGCTGGGCAAATACCAGCCCGAAGACGATCAGCTGGGCCGCCATGGCCAGGCTGATCAGGCGCCCCTTGCGTCGGTAGGCCTCGGGGTCGTGCTCCTCGAAGTGAAACGGCATCGCGCTCTCCTGGGTGGCGAATCGTTGATGGGTCGTATTATCCCGACATCGCCATCGGCGGTACAGCGTCCACCGTCACCCATCTCGCGCGGCGCCCCCCGCAACCGGGACGCGCCTTCAGCGCAACCGGGACGCGCCTTCAGCGCAACCGCTCGGCGGCGGAGAGCAGCAGACGCTCGGTGGCCTCCCAGCCGATACAGGCGTCGGTAACCGACACGCCATAGCGCAGCCGCCCGGGCTCCAGGGCCTGCTTGCCCTCATGCAGATGACTCTCCAGCATCAGCCCGGCGACGGCCGTCTCGCCGGCCTCACGCTGGGCCAGCACGTCGAGCAGCACCTCGCTCTGGCGGCGGTGGTCCTTGCGCGCATTGGCGTGGCTGCAGTCCACCATCAGCCGCGGTGAGAGGCCGGACTCTTCCAGGGCGCGGCGCGCCGCCTGGACGTGGTGCGCCTGGTAGTTGGGCTCGCCGTGGCCCCCACGCAGCACCAACTGGGTATGGGGGTTGCCCGCGGTATCGCGGATCACCGGGCGCCCTCCGGCATCCATGCCGAAATGGCTGTGGGGATGGGCGGCGGCACGCATGGCGTCCAGGGCCACACCGATATCACCGCCGGTGGCGTTCTTGAAGCCCACCGCCGCCGAGAGGCCGCTGGCCAGCTCACGGTGAAGCTGGGACTCGGTGGTACGGGCGCCGATCGCCACCCAGGAGAGAAGATCCTCGAGATAGGGCGCCAGCATCGGCTGCAGGAGCTCGGTAGCCACCGGCAGGCCCAGTGCGGCCACGTCACGCATAAGGCGCCGCGCGGCCTCGAGGCCGCGCCCCATGTCCCCCGTGCCGTCGAAGTCTGGGTCGTAGGCCAGCCCCTTCCAGCCCACGGTGGTGCGTGGCTTCTCCACATAGACGCGCATCACCAGCAGCAGGCGGTCATCCACCCTCGCCGAGAGCGCCGCCAGGCGTTGGGCGTACTCCAGGGCCGCCTGGGGGTCATGGATGGAGCAGGGACCGACGACCACCAGCAGGCGATCGTCGCGACCGGCGAGGATATCGTGCACGGCCTGGCGCTGCCCCTCGATGCGACGCCTCAGTTCGGCGGAGAGCGGCAGCTCACGACACAGCTCGCCGGGGGTGGGTAATGTCCGGGCGGGCTCGGTGGCGGGGTACAGAGCGTCGTTCAGGGGGGTGGCGGCAAGGGTAGCATTCATGGCGTCTTCAACTCCGGGTAGCGATCATACATCGTGTCGGTCGGGTGCCACCGATCTCGCTACGGTCGGGCGTGGCGGAGGGAGCCGACCGCAGCTCGCTAAATCGCCAGTAGCCGTAATAGCCCACACGGCTCAGGGTCTGACGGATGGCGGTGGATGCGGTCATGATGTCTCTCCTCGAAATCTACGCTGCTAACCGGCGTTGTCGCCGTGATGATGACGGATGCCGTGAAACACAGAACCCCCGGGCGGGGCTGCCGTCCGGGGGTTCTGGTGGAGGCGGCCCTGGTGGGTGTGCCTCCGGCGATGTCGCGTCTTTAGCTCAGGACATGGCCGCCGGCACACCGGTCATAAAATAGCCATACCAGAAACCGTTGCCGGCCACGCACAGTAATGGCGCACGCTCGGCTTCGGCGTGGCAACAACGGCGGTGGGTGGCGGATGCGGTCATGAGGTTCTCCTGAGCAGTCACTGTATCGTGCCGTATCGCGGCATGGCTGACAAGGCCCACCCGGCGAAAGGCCGGGCGATTTAGCCGGCGAACAGCTGGAACCAGCCGATGGTCGCCGGCAGGCAGCTCATGGCGACCAGCACAACCAGGCCCATGATGATGGAAAACAGGCCGCTGCTGTCGCGGAAATTATCGTCGTGTCCTGCCATGTGTCACTCCTTCGATTGCATCAGGCTGTTGGGTCAGGGGGAGGCATCATTCTAACGAAAACGCCGGCCACCGGCACGGCCCCCATGGTCGACCATGATGAAACGGCGCGCCGGCTCAGCGCAGGTGGCGCCCGCCATCCACCGGCAGGGTGGCGCCGGTGACGTAGCGATTATCGAGCAGGTAACGCAGGGTCTGATAGATCACCCCGGGGCCGGGCACCCGCTGCATCATTGACTTGGCGCGGGCCTTCTCGGCATAGGCCTCGTCGTCGTCTTCCCCCAGCATGATCAACGCCGGAGCGATGGCGTTGACCTGTATATCGGGGGCATACATGGCGGCGAACGACAGCGTCAGATTATCGAGCCCGGCCTTGCTGGCGGCATAGGCGGCGTGTTTCCTGGACCCCTTCTGTACCACGTAGTCGGTCATGTGCACGATATCGCGCTGGGGTTCGCTGCACGCCTCGAGCAGTTCACGGGCGTGCAGGTTGATCAGATAGGGGGCCTGCATATGCACCCGGAAGAGTCGCTCGAAGACCGCCCCCGCCTCCTCTCCGGTGGCGTCCGGCGCCCAGTCGCTGGCGTTATGCACGATGGCGCGCAGCGACGACGTTACGCCCTTAAGCCGCGCAAGAAAATCGAGAATGCCTGCCTCGCTGGAGAAGTCGGCCTGAAGCGTGACGATGCCACGCTCGCGCAACGCCTCGAGCTCCGGACGCTCGCGGCGGAAGCTGATGATCACCGGATGGCCGTCATTGACCAGCTGTTCCGCGCAGTGGCGACCCAGTCGCTGGGCGCCGCCGGTAATCAGGATCGGTGAAGCACTCATGCATCGGCCTCGCGTCGCAGGCTACCCGCCGTGGGCACGATGGGATCGCGGGGCGCATAGGCAAACACATCGGAAAACACCCGACTAGGCGAAAGCCCCAGCGAGGCGAGCACATCGACGCAGGCGTAGACCATGCCCGGCGAGCCGGAAAGGTAGACGTCATAGGCCGAGATATCCTCGAACCCATGGGCCAGCGCCTGGTCGATGCGGCCGTGATATCCCGTCACCCGGTCGCCGGACCAGGGCAGCGCCGGGGCCACTTCGGTCACCGGATGGAAATGGAAATGGCGATGCGCCTCGGCCCACTCCCGGGGCAGGCTCTCCAGGTAGAGGTCTCGCTCCTCCCGCGCGGCCCACCACAGGGTGATCTCGCGGTCGGGGGCGGCGGCAAGCGCGCCCTCGACGAGCGCCTTCATTTGGGCGAAGCCGGTGCCGGCGGCGACCAACAACAGGGGGCGCCGGCTGTCGGGGTCGAGCACGCAGTCACCACCGGGCAGGCGCAGGGTCAGGTGGTTGGCCACCTTGACCATCTCGCGCAATCGGGCGGAATTGCCCCGTTCGGGCCAGTGCTGGATATGCAGCTCGATCTCGCCGTCGCCGCGCCAGGCGTTGGCGATCGAGAACGGCACCCAGGTATCCTCGGCGAGCTTGAGCTCCAGGTATTGGCCGGGGTCGTGGACAGCCGCCTCGGCGCGCCCGTCGAGCCGAACGCGGAAGACGTCCGGGCTGAGGTCCTCGACCTCGGTGACCGGGCAGGTCAAGATCCTTGGCGTCATGAATGGCCTCGTACGATTATTGGGATGTCGTGGTATCGGGCAGGTCGATGCCCAGCTCGTTCCAGCGCTCGCTGACACGCGTCTTGACGGCCTCGTCCATGACGATGGGCACGCCCCACTCACGGTCGGTCTCACCGGGCCACTTGCTGGTGGCATCCAGTCCCATCTTGGAACCCAGGCCGGAGACCGGCGAGGCGAAGTCCAGGTAGTCGATGGGGGTATTCTCCACCAGCACGGTATCCCGAGCCGGATCCATGCGCGTGGTGATGGCCCAGATCACATCCTTCCAGTCCCGGGCATCGACGTCATCGTCGAGCACCACCACGAACTTGGTGTACATGAACTGCCGCAGGAAGCTCCAGACGCCCATCATCACCCGCTTGGCATGGCCGGGATACTGCTTCTTCATGGTCACCACGGCCATGCGGTAGGAGCAGCCCTCCGGGGGCAGGTAGAAATCGACGATTTCCGAGAACTGGCGACGCAGGATCGGCACGAACACCTCGTTCAGTGCCAGGCCCAGAATCGCCGGCTCATCGGGCGGTCGACCGGTATAGGTGGAGTGGTAGATGGCATTCTCGCGCATGGTCATGCGTGTCACCGTGAATACCGGGAAGCTGTCCACCTCGTTGTAGTAGCCGGTATGGTCGCCATAGGGGCCCTCCGGCGCCATATCATCCGGATAGATAAAGCCTTCCAGGATGATCTCCGCCGAGGCCGGTACCTCCAGGTCGGCGTGGCCACACTTGACCAGCTCGGTGCGTGACCCGCGCAGCAGTCCGGCGAAGGCATACTCGGACAGGGAGTCGGGCACCGGTGTCACGGCCCCCAGGATGGTGGCCGGGTCGGCCCCCAGGGCTACCGCCACCGGAAAGGGCTCGCCGGGATGGGCCTGCTGAAACTCCTGAAAGTCCAGTGCCCCACCGCGCTGCGAGAGCCAGCGCATGATCAGCCGGTTTCTCCCCAGCTTCTGCTGACGATAGATGCCCAGATTCTGGCGCTTCTTGTGGGGCCCCCGGGTGATCACCAGCGGCCAGGTCACCAGTGGCGCGGCATCGCCGGGCCAACAATGCTGGATCGGCAGGCGATCGAGATCGACCTCCTCCCCCGCATAGACCCGCGCCTGTACCGGGGCCGAGCGCACCGTCCTGGGGCCCATGCTCATCACCTGCTTGAAGATCGGCAGCTTGTCCCAGGCGTCGCGAAAGCCCTTGGGCGGCTCCGGCTCCTTGAGGAAGGCAAGCAGCTCGCCCACCTCGCGCAGGGCGGCCACCGAGTCCTGGCCCATGCCCAGGGCCACGCGCCGCGGCGTGCCGAAGAGGTTGCCGAGTAGCGGCATGTCGTGACCCTTGACGTTCTCGAACAACAGGGCCGGACCTCCCGCCCGCAGGGTACGGTCGCAGATCTCGGTGATCTCGAGATAGGGGTCCACCTCGGCGCTGATACGCTTGAGCTCCCCCTGCGCCTCCAGGGCGGCGATAAACTCGCGCAGATCCTTGTACTTCATTCGGATTTCCCGATCCCAGAATGACGAAAAGGGGCAGCATAGCACGCCCCTTGAATAGGTCTGATGAGTTGCCAGTGTAAGCGGCGCCGGGTTGACCGCGCCATGGCCAGAGGGTCAGCGGCGCTTCATCGCCTCGAAGAACTCGATGTTCGTCTTGGTATCCTTGAGGCGGTCGATCAGGAACTCGGTGGCCGCGGTATCCTCCATGGGGTTGAGCAGCTTGCGCAGGATCCACATGCGCTGCATCTCGTCCTCGGAGGCCAGCAGGTCCTCGCGGCGCGTACCGGAGCGGCGGATATTGATCGCCGGGTAGACGCGACGCTCGGCCAGCTTGCGATCGAGGTGCGCCTCCATGTTGCCGGTCCCCTTGAACTCCTCGAAGATCACCTCGTCCATCTTGGAACCGGTATCGACCAGCGCCGTGGCGATGATGGTCAGGCTGCCGCCCTCCTCGATGTTGCGCGCCGCGCCGAAGAAGCGCTTGGGCTTCTCCAGGGCGTGGGCGTCGACGCCACCGGTGAGCACCTTGCCGGAGCTCGGCACCACGGTGTTGTAGGCACGCGCCAGACGGGTGATGGAGTCGAGCAGGATCACCACGTCCTTCTTGTGCTCCACCAGGCGCTTGGCCTTCTCGATCACCATCTCGGCGACCTGGACGTGGCGGGCAGGCGGCTCATCGAAGGTCGAGGCCACCACCTCGCCGCGCACCGTGCGCGACATCTCCGTCACCTCCTCGGGGCGCTCATCGATCAGCAGTACGATCAGATGGCACTCGGGATTGTTACGGGTGATCGAGGTGGCAATATTCTGCAGCATCAGCGTCTTGCCCGCCTTGGGCGGCGAGACCAGCAGGCCGCGCTGGCCCTTGCCGATGGGGGCTACCAGATCGATGATTCGCGCCGTGAGATCCTCGGTGGAGCCATTGCCGATCTCCGTACGCAGGCGTTCCTGGGGGAACAACGGCGTCAGGTTTTCGAACAGGATCTTGTGCTTGGCGTTCTCCGGCCGATCGAAGTTGATCTGGCTGACCTTGAGCAGGGCGAAGTAGCGCTCCCCGTCCTTGGGCGGGCGGATCTTGCCGGAGATGGAGTCGCCCTTGCGCAGGTTGAAGCGGCGAATCTGGGACGGCGAGACATAGATATCATCGGGCCCGGCCAGATAGGAGCTATCGGCGCTGCGCAGGAAGCCGAAACCATCCTGGAGGATCTCCAGCACGCCATCACCGAAGATCGGCTCGCCGCTCTTGGCGTGCTTCTTGAGGATGGCGAAGATGATGTCCTGCTTGCGAGAACGTGCCAGGTTGTCGATGCCCATCTCGCGGGCCATCTCCAGCAGTTCCGGCACGGGCTTTTGCTTGAGTTCGGTAAGATTCATCGGTGTGTTCAGACGTTGCTCTTGGTAAGCCGGGCGGCATGCGCCGTGAGGAAAAGCGACAGGAAGCGAGAAGAAGACGCCCTGTAGTGCGTTCAGAGCCCGGACAGGCCACCTCTGGTCATGATGCATCGAATGGCCATGGGCGGGAGGCCGCACAAGAATTGCAGGGCCACCGGGCCGATATCGAAAGCGAGGAAGCAGGTTCGTTTCGCCTGATCAGGGGTTCGGGGCCACCAGGCCGGGAACACGAACTGATACAGAGGGCTGTCTGACGACTTGGAAATGACCGATACGGGATTGCCGGTTCGGCCGGAAAGCATTTGGAATAGGCGAACGCCCTGATACTAGACAAGCCCGCCGATGAACGCAAGCCCTGCCCCCGCCGGCGATTGACAGCACCGCCACTTGGCCGCACCCTTTTTCGAGAACCTTTGAAGGAAGATCCATGACCGCGCCACAGGACCCGGCCACCGCCTCCCAGGTTGCCTCCCGCCCTCCCCGCCTGGCCGCCATCGACCTGGGCTCCAACAGCTTTCACCTGCTGGTGGCCGACTATCAAAATGACCGCCTGGAGATCGTGGCCCGCCACGGCGAGAAGGTTCAGCTCGCCGCGGGGCTCGACGAAGGCGGTGTCCTCGACGAGGCGAGCATGGCGCGAGGCCTGGAGTGCCTGTCACGCTTCACCCCGCTGCTCCAGGGAGTGTCGCCGGATTGCCTGCGGATCGTGGGCACCAATGCCCTGCGAGAGGCCATCAATCGTGAGGCCTTTATCGAGTGCATCAGGGCCGGCCTGGGGCATCGCATCGAGGTCATCACCGGGGACGAGGAGGCGCGCCTGATCTACCTCGGCGCCGCCCATGCCCTGGCCGATCAAGCTCTTGCCGACCAAGCCCTCGACAAGGACCACAGGCGACTCGTCGTGGATATCGGCGGCGGGTCCACCGAGTTTATCATCGGCGAGGGGTTCGAACCGCTGACTCTGGAAAGCCAGCACCTGGGCTGCGTCACCTTCACTCGACGCTTCTTCGCCGATGGCACGATCACCGACAAGCATATGCGCCAGGCGGAGCTTGCCGCCCTCTCCACGCTGGCCGGCCTCCGTTCGGCTTATCTCAAGCTGGGCTGGCAGGAGGCCATCGGCACCAGCGGCACCATCAAGGCCGCCGCCGCCGTACTGGCCGCCGGTGACACCCCCGGCCCCGGGGAGGACGTGATCACCCGCGAGGGCATGCTCGAGCTTCGCCGCCGCCTGATCGAGCTCAAGCACCTGGACGGCGTCGCACTTGAAGGCCTCAATCCCGATCGGGCACGGGTCTTTCCCGCCGGCATGGCGATACTCGGCGCCATTTTCGAGGCCTTCGAGCTCGAGTCCCTGCGCTATGCCGATGGCGCACTGCGCGAAGGCGTGCTCCATGAGCTGATGGAACGCCACCGCTAGGGCGGCGAGGCCCGCCATCCCTCGGACAACACCAACCACTGCTCGTCGACCGGGTCGAGCACCGCCACCGGCGCGGCGCCTGACCACACCACTACCAGCCGCTCGCGTCTCCAGGGTGGCACCTCAAGCTCCTGGAGCAGCCGCTTGAGGTCACGTCGCCCCCGCCCGGCCAGCCGCAGGCGCTCTCCGCCGCGGCGAGGCGTCGCCCGCAGCCGCTGCTCGCCTGTCTCCGACCCGCCCCCCGGCCCGACCAGCGCGGTTGTACTCCGCCCGAAGGGCGTGACCAGCGGCCCACACTCATCCCACTCGACTTCCCAGGTCGACGGCAGAACCTGCATCGGCGCCAGCAGATAGAGATGACCACGCCACACTCGCGCCTCACCGCCATCCCAGGCGACGCGCACCTCGGCGTCCACCCTGGCGCCCAGCTGGGCCAGCAGACTCTCCAGGCGACGCGCCGGCGGCAGCGCCAGGCCCAGCCGCTCACAGCAGTGACGCACCAGCAGGCGTCGACGCGGCGCCGACAGCCGAGAGAGGCCGTCGAGCGAAAGTCGCCCCGGGTCGCCGCCCAGCCCGGCCAGATCGAGCCCCGCCAGCTCTGCCAGCAGGCCATCGGCTTCGGCACACAGCGCCGCGCTGCGCGAAAGCGAACGGCCGGCCTGTGGCCAGCGCTCGGCGAGCCGCGGCAGGACGGCATGGCGCAGGTAATTGCGGTCCTGGTCGCACTCGGCGTTGCTGGGGTCTTCCGTCCAGGCAAGGCCGCGGCGCGCCGCGGCGGCCTCGAGCCGCGCCCGGGGAATATCCAGCAGCGGCCGCAGCAGGCGCCGACCCTGCCAGTCGCGTGCCGCCGGCATGCCGGCCAGGCCACGCACCCCGCTCCCCCGTAGGGCGGCGAGCATCAGGGTCTCGGCCTGATCATCGCGATGCTGGGCCAGCCACAGGCTCTCACCGGCGGTCACATGCCGAAGGAAGGCGGCATAACGTGCCTCCCGGGCGGCACCCTCGAGCCCCTGGCCATTGACGCGATCGACCTCCACCCGTGCCACACGAAGCGCCACGCCAAGCCGCTCGCACAGTTCCCGGCAATGCCCCTCGAAATCGTCGGCGGCCGCCTGCAGGCCATGGTGAACATGGAGGGCACGCAGCGGGCGGGGGTGACGGCGGCAGGCGTCGGCCGCCAGGGAGAGCAGCAGGGAGGAATCCAGGCCCCCGGACAGTGCCACCCATACGCAACGCCCCGGCGCGGTCTGCGCCAGGGCGTCGTCGATCAAGGCCTGGAGGGGCATGCCGTCAGGCCGGTGCGCCATAGCTCATCAGGCGCTGATAGCGATGCTCCAGCAGGGTTTCGGTGTCCATGGCGTCGAGGCGATCGAGGCTGGCCAGCAGCGCCTCCTTGACACGCTCGGCGGTGGCGACAGGCTGACGATGGGCCCCACCCAGCGGCTCCGGGATCAGGGTATCGACAAGCCCCAGCTCCTTGAGTCGCTCGGCGGTGATGCCCATGGCCTGGGCGGCATCGGATGCCTTCTCGGCACTCTTCCACAGGATCGAGGCGCAGCCTTCGGGGGAGATCACCGAATAGGTGGAATACTGCAGCATGGCCAGCTCGTCGCAGACACCGATGGCGAGCGCCCCGCCGGAGCCGCCCTCACCCACCACGGTGGCCAGCACCGGCGTACGCAGGCGCGACATGACCCCGAGATTATAGGCAATGGCTTCGGACTGGCCACGCTCTTCGGCATTGATGCCGGGGTAGGCCCCGGGCGTATCGATAAAGGTCAGCACCGGCATGCCGAAGCGCTCGGCCATCTCCATCAGGCGGCAGGCCTTGCGATATCCCTCGGGACGCGGCATGCCGAAGTTGCGACGCACCTTCTCGTGGACATCGCGCCCCTTCTGGTGACCGATCACCATGACCGGACGATCGTCCAGGCGTGCCACACCGCCGACGATGGCGGCATCATCGGCGAAGCGCCGGTCGCCGTGGAGCTCGTCGAAGTCGCTGAAGACATGCTCCAGGTAATCCAGCGTGTAGGGTCGCTGGGGGTGGCGAGAGAGCTGCGAGACCTGCCAGGGGCTGAGGTCCTTGAAGATCGACTCGGTGAGCTTGCGGCTCTTTTCCTCGAGGCGCTCGATCTCGTCACTGAGGCTGACCTGGCTGTCGTTACCGACCAGGCGCAGCTCCTCGATCTTGGCCTGGAGCTCGGCGATGGGCTGTTCGAAGTCGAGATAGTTGGGATTCATTGACGGGAGGCCTTGTGATGTTCTGCCGGCGGCCGCGGGAAAGGCGGCCGGCACGTAAAAAAGAAAGTGGCTGGCATTATCGCACCCTCAACGTGCCACGCAAGACGGTGCATCCATGGCTTATCGCCGGTTTACCGATACTTCAGCCGTACCCCATCCTGCCCCTGGACCTCGCGCAGGCCGATCAACAGGTCGTCGCTGGGAACCACCTTCCACTCCTTGGCGAGCTCCAGCCAGCCGGTGGCTTCGGCGTTGCGATAGCGCAGCCGCACCGGCAACCCCTCGGCATCGCGGTGAGGGTCGAGGCTCGCGCGAAGCGAGTCCACCAGCCGTCCGTTGACCGCCGAGCCGTCCAGGGAAAGCTCCACCGCCTGGCCGTAGCGAGTGCGCGCGGCGACCATGGGGGTGACCTCCTTGCCACGCAGGCGCAGGCCGCCCGAGTAGTCGTCGCTTGCGACCTCACCCTCGACGATCAGCACCTGATCGGCGTCCAGCTGACCACGCATCTGGTCGAAGACCTCGCCGAACAGCGATGCCTCGATGCGGCCGGTGCGATCATCCAGGGTAAGAAAGGCCATGGTATCGCCACGCTTGGACTTCATGGTTCTCACACCCACGACCAGCCCCGCGACTCGCTGGGGCTCGCGGGAGGGCTTGAGGTCGGCAATGCGCGTGGAGACGAAGCGCTCGAGCTCCTTCTCGTACTCATCGATGGGGTGGCCGGTGAGATAGAGCCCCAGGGTGTCCTTCTCGCCGGCCAGGCGCTGCTTGTCGCTCCATTCACGCACCCCACGGTATTCCGCGTAGGCCTCCCCCTCTTCGGAGGGCTCGGTAAAGGCTTCACCGAACATGTCGATCATGCCCAGGTTCTGATTGGTCTGGGTCTGGGCGGCGGCCTTGAGGGCATCGTCCATGGCGGCGGTGAACACCGCGCGATTGGGGCCGAGGGTATCCAGGGCCCCGGAGCGGATCAGGGCCTCCAGGGTGCGCTTGTTCATTCGCCTGGGGTCGACGCGACGGCAGAAGTCGAAGAGATCCGTAAAGGGACCGCCGGCCTCGCGAGCCTCGACGATGGCACCGATGGGCCCCTCGCCTACCCCGCGGATCGCCCCCAGTCCGTAGATGACCCGCGCCTGGTCATCGACGCTGAACTTGTAGCTGCCGACGTTGACGTCCGGCGGTGTCACGGTCAGGCCGAGATTTCGACACTCCTCGATCAGCGGCACCACCTTGTCGAGATTATCCATCTCGGTGGAAATCACCGCCGCCATGAAGGGGCCGGGATAATGCGCCTTCAACCATGCCGTCTGATAGGAGACCAGCGCATAGGCCGCCGAGTGAGACTTGTTAAAGCCGTAACCGGCAAATTTCTCCACCAGATCGAAGATGTTGCCGGCAAGATCGGCATCGATGCCGTTGGCTTCACAGCCCTCCAGGAAGCCGGCCCGCTGCTTGGCCATCTCCTCGGGCTTCTTCTTGCCCATGGCGCGGCGCAGCATATCGGCCTGTCCCAGGCTGTAGCCGGCCATCACCTGGGCAATCTGCATCACCTGCTCCTGGTAGAGGATGATGCCGTAGGTGGGACCAAGCACCGGCTCGAGTAGCTCGTGCTGGTAATCCGGGTGAGGATAGGATATCTCCGCCCGGCCGTGCTTGCGGTTGATGAAGTCGTCGACCATGCCCGACTGCAGGGGCCCGGGACGGAACAGCGCCACCAGGGCGATCATGTCCTCGAGGGAGTCCGGCAATAGCCGCTTGATCAGCTCCTTCATGCCCCGGGATTCAAGCTGGAATACCGCCGTGGTCTCGGCGCGCTTGAGCATCTCGAAGGTGGGCGCATCGTCCAGCGGGATCGAGTTGATATCCAGCGCGTCCTCTCCGTCGACGGCCCGTACCTTGTCGACCATCTCCAGGGCCCAGTCGATGATCGTCAGGGTGCGCAGGCCGAGGAAGTCGAACTTGACCAGGCCGGCATCCTCGATGTCGTTCTTGTCGAACTGCACCATCAGCCCCGAGCCGTCTTCATCGCAGAGTAGCGGCGAGAAATCGGTGAGCTTGGTGGGGGCGATCACTACCCCCCCGGCGTGCTTGCCGGTACCGCGGGTGATGCCCTCGAGCTTGAGCGCCATCTCCCAGATCTCGGCGGCTTCCTCGTCGTTGTCGAGAAACTCCTTGAGCGCCGGCTCGGCCTCGATGGCCTTGCCGAGCGTCATGCCCACCTCGAAGGGAATCAGCTTGGAAAGCTTGTCGCCCAGCGAGTAGGGCTTGCCCTGGGCACGAGCCACATCGCGGACCACCGCCTTGGCCGCCATGGTGCCGAAGGTGACGATCTGGGAGACGGCATCGCGGCCGTAGCGGTCGGCCACATAGTCGATCACCCGGTCGCGCTTCTCCATGCAGAAGTCGACGTCGAAGTCGGGCATCGAGACCCGCTCGGGATTGAGGAAGCGCTCGAACAGCAGGTCATAGCCGATGGGGTCAAGATCGGTGATCTTCTGGGCATAGGCCACCAGCGAACCGGCACCGGAGCCACGCCCGGGGCCGACCGGCACGTTGTTATCCTTGGCCCACTGGATAAAGTCCATCACGATCAGAAAATAGCCGGGAAACCCCATCTGGATGATGATTTCGAGCTCGAAGTCGAGACGCTCGCGATAGCGGGCATCGATCTCGGCATATTCGGCGCCGTCTCGGGGATAACGCGCCGCGGGGAAGAGGAAGTCCAGGCGGTCGGTCAGGCCATCGTGGGAGACCTTGCGGAAGTACTCGTCCTGGGTCAGGCCCTCGGGGATCTCGAACTCGGGCAGAAATATCTCGCCCAGGCGCACGTCGACGCTGCAGCGCGCCGCGATCATCACGCTGTTGGTCAACGCCTCGGGAATGTCGGCGAACAGCTCCGCCATCTCCTCGGGAGTCTTCAGATACTGTTCTTCGGTATATTTCTTCTCCCGCCGTCGGTCGTCCAGCGCCTTGCCCTCGCCGATGGCCACACGGGTCTCATGGGCCCAGAAGTCCTGCTTCTCGAGGAAGCGAACGTCGTTGGTGGCCACCACCGGCGTGCCGGTCTCGGCGGCCAGCTCGACGCAGAGATGCAGACATTCCTCCTCCCCGGGACGGCCGGTACGCGACAGCTCCAGGTAGAAACGCCCGGGAAAGGCCGCATTCCACTGCGCGAGGACTTCCCGGGCATCGTCGGGATGGTCGCCGAGCAGATGGCGCCCGATGTCGCCATCGCGTCCGCCGGAGAGCGCGATCAGCCCCTCACTGCGCTCGAGCACCCAGTCGCGCTCGAGCCGCGCCTGACCCAGACGCTGCCCTTCCACCCAGCCTCGAGAGATCAATTCCGTCAGGTGCCGATAGCCCACCTCATTCATGGCCAGCAACGTCACCCGGCAGGGCTGGCTCTCGTCGTGGGGGTTGGTCACCCACAGGTCGGCGCCGATGATCGGCTTGAGCCCGGCCCCCTGGGCGGCCGTATAGAACTTGACCAGGCCGAAGAGGTTGGCCTCATCGGTAACGGCCAGTGCCGGCATGCCGAGTCCGGCCGCCTGCTTGACCAGCGGCTTGAGGCGCAGCAGGCCATCGACCAGTGAATATTCGGTATGGACGCGCAGATGAACGAAGGGCGTGGTCATAGGGGGCTCGGGCTTGGCGGTGAATAGTCAATACAGGAAGCTCGAGGCTAATCCCGGCAGCAGGTCGATGAGGAGGCGCTGTGAACCCCTCCCTGGGCGCTACCGATGCCATCCATGGCATAGGACCTCCTCTACGACCTGCTGCCGGCGCCTCTCGTGGTGTTGCTTGAAAAGCCTAGAACAGCGCCAGCTGGCGCTTGACCGGACCAAAGGAGCGGCGGTGTTCAGGCAACGGCCCCAGGCGCTCCAGGGCGGCCAGATGCTCACGGGTCGGATAGCCCTTGTGGCGGGCAAAGCCATAGTCTGGGTGGCGGGCATCAAGCGCCAGCATCTGGGCGTCACGAGCCACCTTGGCGAGTATCGACGCCGCCGCGATGGCCGGATGGCGGGCGTCGCCCTTGACCACCGCCTGACCCGGCACATGATGCCCGGGCAGGCGATTGCCGTCCACCAGCAGATACTCGGCCGCCGGGGTCAGGGCATCGATGGCGCGGCACATGGCCAGATGAGTGGCGTGAAAGATATTGAGCGCGTCTACCTCGGCGGCAGAGGCCTCGGCGACGGCAAAGGCCAGGGTCTTCTCGCGAATCTCGACGTCCAGCGCCTCACGGCGCTTCGCCGTCAGCGCCTTGGAATCGTTGAGCCCGTCGATGGGTCGCGCCGGGTCGAGAATCGCCGCCGCGGCCACGACGCTGCCTACCAGGGGGCCTCGCCCGACCTCGTCAACACCGGCCAGACGCTCCCCGCGGTAATCAACCACCAGCGGTGGCAGGTCACGTGTGGGCCTGGCACTCGTCGCCTTCGTCCGGGTCAAGACGCCACCTCCTCGCCGTGCTCGGGGGTTACGCTTGCCGGCAGCGAACGTCCCGCCACCAGTGCCTCGATGGCCTCCGCGGCGCGGCGGCTGGCATCGCGCTGCAGGCCGGCATGCATGGTGGCGAAGCGTGCCTCCAGCGCCTCACGACCCGAGGCATCATCGAACATCTCGCCGAGCCGAGCGGCGATCGCCTCGGCGCTCGCCGCTTCCTGAATCAATTCCGGCACCAGACCTTCCCGGGCAATCAGGTTAGGCAACGAGATCCATTCGGTCTTGACCAGTTTCTTGGCCAGCCAATGGGTCGCCGTCGCCATGCGGTAGGCCACCAGCATGGTGCGGTGACAGAGCATCGCCTCCAGGGCGGCGGTACCAGAGGCGAGCAGCACCGCATCGGCGGCCACCATGGCATCCCGGGCCCGCCCGTCGAGCAGGGTCACGCGCTCGGCCAGGGCGGGATAGCCGGCGAGCAACGCCTCGAGCTCGCCGCGACGCTCCGGGGTAGCCGCCGGGATCACCACCCGCAACTCGGGGCGTGCGGTGCACAGGCGCTCGGCGGCGGCGAGGAAGGTATCGCCGATAAAGCGGATCTCACCGGCCCGGGAGCCGGGCAGCACGGCAAGCACCGGGGCATCGCCAGTCAGGCCCAGCGCCGCCCGGGCCGCGGGGCGGTCATTCTCGAGGGGAAGCTCATCGGCCAGCGGGTGGCCGACGAAGGCCACGGGGACGCGATGCCGGGCATAGAAGGCGGCCTCGAAGGGTAGAAAGGTCAGCATGGCGTCGACGGAACGGGCGATGCCCTTGACCCGCCCCTGGCGCCAGGCCCATACGGAGGGGCTGACGTAGTGGGCGGTCGTCAGTCCCGACTCCCGCAGCTGGCGCTCCAGGCCGAGATTGAAGTCGGGGGCGTCGATGCCGATCATGATATCGGGCCGCCAGCGCAAGGCATCGCGCCGCAGCTCGCGACGCACGCCGAGCAGCCTGGGCAGGTGCTTGAGCACCTCGACCAGGCCCATGACCGACAGGGTCTCCAGGGGATAACGGCTGTCGATGCCCTCGGCGATCATGCGAGGCCCGCCGATGCCACGGAACTCGACGCCGGGGTGACGCGCCTTGAGGGCGCGCATCAGACCGGCACCGAGGATGTCACCGGAAAGCTCGCCGGCCACCAGATAGACGCGCCGCACGGTCCCTTCGTCGCCGGGCATGATCAGCGGATGATGCCGCGGGTCGAGACCTCGATGGATGCGGCGAAGGCCTCGGTCTCGGGGTACTGGAAGCGGCCGCGAATCTCGATCAGTGCCTGCTCCACGGTGAGTCCCTGGCGATAGACCAGCTTGTAGGCCTCACCCAGCGCCTTGAGGGCATCCCGGGAGAAGCCGCGACGCTTGAGGCCCACCAGGTTGAGCCCATGCACCTGGGCCGGGTTGCCGCTGAGCATCACGTAGGCGGGGGTGTCCTTGGTGATGATGGAGCCGCCTCCGGCCATGGCATGGGTACCGAAGTGACAGAACTGGTGGACCGCCGTGAGGCCGCCGAGGATCGCGAAGTCGCCCATCTTGACGTGGCCCGCCAGGGTCACCTGGTTGGCCAGGATGCAGTCGCTGCCGATCACGCAGTCGTGGCCCACGTGAACATAGGCCATAAACAGGTTGCGCGAGCCGATGGTCGTCTCGCCGCGGTCCTGAACGGTGCCACGGTGCAGGGTCACGCCCTCTCGAACCACATTGTCATCGCCCATCACCAGCCGGGTCGGCTCACCGCCATACTTCTTGTCCTGGCAGTCCTCGCCCACCGAGGCAAACTGGAAGATGCGCGTGCGGGCACCGAGCACCGTCGGCCCCTTGATCACCACGTGGGGGCCGATTCGCGATCCCGGGCCGATCGTCACATCGGGCCCGACCACGGTGAAGGGGCCGACCTCGACATCGTCGGCCAGCCGTGCGGCGGGGTCGATAAGGGCGGTGGGATGAATCAAGCGACCTTCCTCTCGGCGCAGATGATCTCGGCCTCACAGGCCAGCTCGCCTTCCACGCTGGCCTTGCAGGCAAATTTCCAGATCCCGCGCTTCTCGCGCACCACATCGGCGCGCAGGTCGAGTCGGTCTCCGGGCATTACCGGGCGCTTGAAGCGTACGTTGTCGCTGCCGACCAGGTAGTAAACGTAGCCATCGGCGGGTAGCTTGTTGACGGTCTTGAAGCCGAGGATGCCACAGGCCTGAGCCAGCGCCTCGATCACCAGCACCCCGGGCATGATGGGATGATGGGGAAAATGGCCATTGAAGAAAGGTTCATTGATGCTGACATGCTTGTAGGCAACGATGGTCTCGCCCAGGGCCAGTTCGGTGACCCGGTCCACCAGCAGGAAAGGATACCGGTGGGGCAGATACTCACGGATCTCGTTGATGTCCATTACCATCGTTACAACCTCTGAAGTCTCGGAGTGCCTGTCGTCTCGACAGGCGTGAGCCGGCGATCATGCCGGTCAGGCGGGGATTATAGCGCCCCTCTCGGGGCCCTCAAGTGCCATGCCTCTTCTCGAGACGGGCGAGGCGCTTGGCCATATCATCCAGGTGCTTGAAACGTACCGCATTCTTGCGCCACTGGGCGTTGCGCATGGCGCCGGTCCCCGAGGAGTAGACCCCGGGCTCGTGGATCGAGTTGGTGACCAGGCTCATGCCGGTGATCTGCACCCCATCGCAGAGGGTCAGGTGGCCGGCCAGCCCTACACCGCCACCCAGCATGCAGTGGCGCCCCACCCTGGTGGAGCCCGCGATCCCCACGCAGCCGGCCAGGGCGCTATGCTCGCCGATCTGCACGTTGTGGGCGATCTGCACCTGGCTGTCGATCTTGACGTCATCGCCGATCAGGGTATCGCCCAGCGCACCGCGATCGATGCTCGAGCCGCTACCCACCTCGACGTCATTGCCCAGCACCACACCGCCCAGCTGGGCAATCTTGTGCCAGCGGCTGCCATCATGGGCGAAGCCGAAGCCATCGGCGCCCACCACACAGCCACTGTGCAGGATGGCCCGGCGGCCGATCACCACGCCATGATAAACGGTGACGTTGGCATGCAGGCGCGTACCGTCGCCGATGATAGTATCGGCTCCGACGACCGAGCCGGCACCGACGCTGACGTCATCGCCCAGGCAAGCCCCGGCCTCGACCACCGCCTGGGGCCCGACCTCGACCCGCGCGCCCAGCGTCGCCGTGGGGTCAACCACTGCCGAAGGGTGAATGCCGGCCGGCTCATGGCCCGCCAACGGGTCGAACAGCCGCGATGCCGCGGCATAGCCCAGGTAGGGATTGTCGAGCTCGAGTCGGTCCACCGGGCAGCTTTCGGCATGCTGCGGGTGCAGCAACACGGCACCGGCATGTGTTCCAGGGAGGTCCTTGAGATAGGCGCGGTTGGCCAGGAAGGCCACCTCGCCGGGCTCGGCCGCATTGAGCGTCGCCAGACCATGGACCTGGCGATGGGCATCACCCACCAGGCGGGCACCCAGCTGCTCGGCCAGGTCACCCAGGGTCATCTTGGGGGTAGCGCGTCGCGTCATGGCAAGGGGTCCCGGCGGTTACAGCATGCTGTTGAGGATCTCGGTCACCTCGGCGGTGACGTTCTGCAGGTCACTTTCGGCATGCAGCACTGCCTGAGGCTCCACCAGGACCTGAATGCTGTGGCGAGCGATGATCTGGTCCACCGCTTGCTGCAGCTTGGGCTCGGCGCGCTGCAACAGGGCCTGCTCGGACTCCTGGCGTGCCTGCATGACCTCGCCCATCAGGCGATTGAGCTCGGCGACCTTCTGGTTGGCCTGCTGGCGCTCGCTGTCGCTGAGGCTGTCGGCACGCTGCTGCAGCTGGTTGAGCTCCTGCTCGAGGGCCTGAGCCTGCTGCTGCTGACTGCCGACACGGTTCTCCAGGTCGCTCATGGAGCGCTGGGCTACATTGGTTTCCATCAGCGCACGGCGCCAGTCCAGCACGGCCACGTCGGCGGCCAGCGCCGGCAGGGCAATGGCGGAGAGCAGCAGCAGGGTGAAGGCAACGGTCAACTTGCGCATGGTAGGACTCCTGTTGGGGCCGCCGATGGCGGCCAGGGTAAAAAACGTATCGGCGCCCGGTCAGAAGCTCTGGCCGAGGGAGAACTGGAAGAACTGGGTGTCGTCGCCACTCTCGTCATTGAGCGGTTCGGCCACGCTGAAGGTCAAGGGGCCCACCGGGGTCAGCCAGGAGAGTCCCAGGCCGACGCTGTAGCGCAGGTCGCCAAAGTCGACCCCCGAACTGCAGTTGGAGCTGAGACCATCTTCCACGGGGTAGCAGTCGGTCAGGAAGGTATTGCCACCATCCACGAACAGCGAGCTCTGTACCGACCGCTGATCGCCCACGAAGGGGGTCGGGAAGATCAGCTCGGCGCTGCCCTGCACCAGCACGTTACCCCCCAGGGTACGGTCGCGGGTGGAGTTACCCGACGGCGTGGTGGGCTGGCCCAGGGTGTTGCTGGTGAAGCCACGCACCGAGCCCAGCCCGCCGGCGTAGAAGTTCTCGTAGAACGGATAGGGATCGTCTCCGCCCAGGGTGTCGGCATAGCCCAGCTCGCCGCTGAACTTCAGCGCCCAGTCATGGTTATCATTCAGCGCATAGAGCTGGCGGGCCTGGGCGCGCAGCTTGGCATATTCCGCATCGCTACCCGGTACCGCGGTCTCCAGCGACAGGCGCTGATAGCTGCCGTCGGTGGGCATGATGCCGCGGTTGAGGTTGTTGCGCGTCCAGCTCGCGGTCAGCTTCAGGGACTGGGCATCGCTTCCCTGGTCCTCCTCGTAGCGCTTGATCTCGGACGCCGTATCGCTGTAGGTCTTGATGGTCAGGTCTTCTATCGCGGTACCGAAATTCAGGCGAGTGATCTCGTTGATGGGATAACCGAAGTTGATTCCCGCCCCATAGGCATCGGTGGAATAGGTCGAGATATCGGAGTCCTCGTAGTCGGACTCGCGATAGTAGAGGTTATACCCTCGGGAGATCCCGTCCATGGTCCAGTAGGGGTCGGTAAAGCCGAAGTTGAGGCTGGTGTAGGTATCACTACGCTGGGCGCCGATATTCACCCGGTTGCCGGTGCCCAGGAAATTGCTCTGGGAGAGGCCCACGCCGTAGATCACGCCGGCACTCTGGGAGAAGCCGATGCTGGCGGAAATGGAGCCGGAAGGCTGCTCCTCGACGCTGTAGGTAACGTCGAGCTTGTCGGGCTCACCGGTCACCGGCTGGGTCTCGACCTCGACCTGCTTGAAGAACCCCAGGCGCTCGAGGCGCTGCTGTGACTGGCTGATCGCCTCGGTGGAAGCCGGCGCACCCTCCATCTGGGTCATCTCGCGGCGCAGCACCTCGTCCATGGTGGTGGTGTTACCGACGAACTCGATGCGCCGCACATAGGCACGCCGCCCCGGGTCGACCCTGAACACCAGGTCGACGGTCTCGCCGTCGGCGCCGGTCTCGGGTATGCCATCGACGCTGGCGAAGGCAAAGCCATCGGCACCCAGGCGAGCGCGCAGGGCCTCGGTAGAGGCAGTAACGTCGCTGCGCGAGAAGGTCTCGCCGGGAGTAACCTCCAGCAGCTCACGCGCTTCGCGCTCGCTGATCGTCAGATCCCCCACGAAGCGTACATCGCCGAGGCGATACTCGGCACCCTCGTCGACGTTGATGGTGACGAAGATCTCTGACTTGTCGGGACTGATCGAGACCTGGGTCGACTCGACATTGAAGTTGACGTAACCGCGATCCAGGTAGAACGAGCGCAGACGCTCGAGGTCACCGGCCAGCGCCTCTCGCGAATACTCGTCCTTGGAGAACCAGCCGAAGATGCGCCCGGGGCGATCATTGAGCTCGAATACCTCGCGCAGGGTCTCATCATCGAAGGCGCGATTGCCGACGATACTGATCTGGCGGATCTTGGCCACCGCGCCTTCATCGATCTCGATATCGACCTGAACGCGCCCCTCGTCGATCTCGCGGACGCTGGTCTCGATATCGGCACTGTAGCGGCCCTGGGCCTGATAGACGCCCTCGAGTTCACGCTCGATCTCCTCCAGCGTCGAGAGCTGCAGCACCTGCCCCTCGTCGAGGCCGGCCTCACGCAGCCCCTGGCGCAGCTGACCATCCTCGAGCTGGCGGTTGCCCTCGATATTGAGGCGACTGATGGTAGGACGCTCCACCACCTGGATAATCAGGTCATCCCCTTCCCGGGCCAGCCTGACATCCTCGAACAGCCCGGTGGCGAAGAGCTCGCGAGCGGCCTCGGCAAGTTCACGCTCGTCGACACGATCGCGAGCCGTCACAGGAAAGGCGTTGAAGACGGAAGCGGCAGAGATGCGCTGCAGGCCCTCTACCCGAATGTCGGCAACGTTGAAAGGTTCCGCCTGGGCCACGCTGGCCCCGGCGAGCAGCAGCGCCGCCAGTCCGATGGTCTTGATTTTCATGCAGTCGATTCGCTCGCGTTGATCTGCCAATCCTGTCCAGACAGGCACCTTATACATTTGTGCAGTCTACTGACAAGGCGGGAAAGTGCCTACCAGAGCCGCATCAGATCGAAATAGATTGCCATCAGCATCAGGCTGCCCACCAGCGCCAGCCCGATGCGCAGGCCGATGGCCTGGGTACGCTCCGAGACCGGCCTGCCGCGTACCACCTCCACGGCATAGTAGAGCAGGTGGCCGCCATCCAGCACCGGAATGGGCAGCAAGTTGAGCACGCCCAGACTGATGGACAGATAAGCCATGAAGCTGATGAAGCTCTCCAGACCGGCACGCGCCGAATCGCCGGAGATCTGGGCGATGGTGATCGGCCCCGAGAGGTTGGAGGGTGAAATCAACCCTACCAGCATCTTGCGCACCGCACCGAAGGTCAGGGCGACCATCTCGCCAGTGCGCGCGAATGCCTCACCGACCGCCGCAACCGGCCCATAGCGAACCTCACGACGATACTCTTCGGGCCACTCCACCGGCGCGACCCCCGCACCGACATAGCCGATGCTAACGCCCTCTTCCTGCTCACGACTGCGCGGCGTAACGGTCAGCGACAGCTGTCGGCCATCCCGGCTCACTCCGAGCTCGAGCGGCTGCCCCGGACTGGCGCGCACGATTTCAACGAAGTGCCGCCAACCATTCAGGGCCTCACCATCCACTCGTAGAATCTCGTCTCCCGCCTCGAGCCCCCCGACCGCTGCGGCCTCACCCTCCACGACCTGGCCGAGTATTGCCGGCATCGACGGCCGCCAGGGCGCGACTCCGAGCGTGGCCAACGGCCGGGGCGGATCCTGACGCACCAGCCAGTTGTCTACCGGCACTCGGTGCTCACGCGGCTCGGCGGTGGCATTCGGACGGGTGGCAATGGAAAGCGCCTCGGGCTCGCCGATGGCCGCCACCAGCTTGAGGTTGATCTCTTCCCAGGAACGTACCGCCTCGCCCTGAACGGCGGTGATTTCATGGTCGACTCTCAACCCACCCTGCTCGGCAGGCGAGCCCGGGGCCACCTCTCCGATCACCGGCGCCACCGTGGTGGTACCGGCAACGAACAGCGCCCAGTAGGCCACCAGGGCGAGCAGGAAGTTGGCCAACGGGCCGGCGGCCACGATGGCGATGCGCTGCCAGACACTCTTGCGGTTGAAGGCGCGGTCGCGTTCTTCATGGGCCACCGCACCCTCACGCTCGTCGAGCATCTTGACGTACCCCCCCAGGGGGATAGCGGCGATGGCGTATTCGGTGCCGTGACGGTCACGCCGCGACCATATCGGCGTGCCGAAGCCCACCGAGAAACGCAGTACCTTCACACCACAGCGCCGTGCCACCCAGAAGTGGCCGAACTCGTGAAAGGTAATCAGCAGGCCCAGTACCACGATCACGGCCAGGATATTCTGGATCACGCCCAAGTCATTCTCCTCCTGACATCATCGATGGCCTGAATAAACGCTCTTGTCTCATAAACTTGCCAGGCGTCGCTCGGCGGCACGCCGCGCCTGGGCGTCGGCCGCCAGGACCGCCTCGAGCTCGGTGGCCGGATGCACCGGCTGGGCATCGCGTACCCTCGCCACCAGTTCGGCAATACCGGTAAAGGGCAGCTTCCCGGCCAGAAAGGCCGCCACCGCCACCTCATTGGCGGCATTGAGCACCGCCGGCGCCGTTCCCCCCTCGGCCATAGCCTCCCGGGCCAGGCGCAGGCAGGGAAAGGCGGCCTCATCGGGCGGCTCGAAGTCCAGGCGCGCCACGGCAAACAAGTCCAGTGACTGCACGCCGGCATCGATACGCTCGGGCCAGGCCAGGCCATAGGCAATGGGCGTGCGCATGTCGGGGTTGCCGAGCTGTGCGATCACCGAGCCATCGTTATAGGCGGCCATGGAGTGGATCACGCTCTGGGGGTGCACCACCACCTGCACCTGGTCGGGGCTGGCATCGAACAGCCAGCACGCCTCGATCAGCTCGAGCCCCTTGTTCATCAGGGTGGCACTATCCACCGAGATCTTCTGTCCCATGCTCCAGTTGGGGTGGGCACAGGCCTGGGACGGCGTGACGCCGCTCAGTGCGTCGGCCGACCAGCCTCGGAAGGGGCCGCCGGAGGCGGTAAGCAACAACTGGGTCACCCCGTGACGAGCCAGCCCGCCACGATGCTCCACGGGTAGACACTGATAGATGGCGTTATGTTCAGAGTCGATGGGTAATAGTGTCGCCCCATGGCGTGCCACCGCCTCCATGAACAGCGCCCCGGACATCACCAGGGCCTCCTTGTTGGCCAGCAGCACCCGCTTGCCGGCCCGCACCGCGGCCAGCGTCGGCAACAGGCCCGCGGCACCGACGATGGCCGACATCACCACGTCGGCCTCGGCCGCTTCGGCGGCTTCCACCAGCGCCTCGGCGCCGCTGCGCACCTCGGTGGCGACGCCTTCCTCGGCGAGACGCTCACGCAACCAGCCGGCATCCCTCTCGTGCTCGAGCACCGCCACAGCAGGTCGGTGTCGCCGACATAGCGCCAGCAGCGATTCACGAGAGCGATGGGCGGTCAGGGCGTGGACCCGATAGCGTTCCGGGTGGCGCTCGATCACATCCAGGGTACTGGTACCGATGGACCCGGTCGCCCCCAGCACGGTAACCCCCTGGCAACGCGGGACGACGGGACTTCCATCCATCTAGATCACTCCCGGGGCAAGCAGGGCAAACAGCGGCAAGGCCGCGGTCAGGCTGTCGATACGGTCGAGCACGCCACCGTGACCGGGCAGCAGGCCGCTGGAATCCTTGATGCCTCGGTGGCGCTTGAGCATGCTCTCGAGCAGGTCTCCCAGCACCGACACCAGCGTCACCGCCAGGGTGGTCAGCACCAGCAGGACGGCCTCCACGGGAGACAGGCCCTGGCCGAAGGCGAACACCAGGGCCAGGAACAGCGTGGCGGCCGTGCCGCCCAGCACACCTTCCCAGCTCTTGCCGGGGCTGACGCGAGGCGCCAGCTTGCGTCGCCCGAAGGTGCGGCCGGCGAAGTAGGCCCCGATATCGGCACTCCACACCAGCAGCAGCACGAACAGCAGCCAGATACCACCGACCTCACGCAGTACGTTGAGGCCCACCCAGGCCGGCAGCAGCACCCACACTCCCATGACCAGACGCCGCGGAGTCGTGGACCACTGGCCGAGCCGATCCGGGTAATGGATGACCCAGTAGAGGTTGAGTGCCCAGCCGACCAGGCCCAGCCACAGCGGCCAGGCGGCCTGGGTGGCGCCACCACCCCACAGCAGCGCCATGGCCAGGGCGAGGACGCCGACCAGTCCCAGGCGCCGGGTTCGCCCGGCGATGCCCGCCAGGTTGGTCCACTCCCAGCCACCCAGCAGCACAATGGCGGCGGTAAAGCCGGCGAAGGCATTGCCTGACAGGCCGAACAGCCCGGCCAGCATCAGCGGCGCCAGCCAGGCGGCGGTGATAATGCGCTGTTTAAGCACCCTGAGCCTCGTCGATCTGGTCATCGGTCATGCCGAAGCGCCGCTTGCGGCGCCGGAAGTCTTCCAGCGCGGCATCGAAGGCATCGGCGTCGAAATCAGGCCACAGGCACTGTGTGAAGTACAACTCGGCGTAGGCCAGCTCCCAGAGCACGAAATTCGAGATACGCTGCTCTCCGCTGGTACGGATGCACAGGTCCACCGGCGCCACGCCGGCCAGGTACAGCTCGGAGGCAAAGGCCGCCTCGTCGATGGCATCCGGAGCCATTTCCCCGGCGGCGACCCGCTCACCCAGGCGGCGCGCCGCTCGTGCCAGGTCCCACTGACCGCCATAGTTGGCGGCGATCACCAGGTGCAGACGAGTATTGGCGCGCGTCTTCGCCTCGGCACGGGCAATATGCGTCTGAATCGCCTCGGAGAAGCCGCTTCGATCGCCGACTACGCTCAAGCGGATGCCGTTGGCATGGAGCTTGTTGACCTCGCGCTTGAGCGCCAGCAGGAACAGCTCCATCAGCGCACGCACCTCCGCCCTGGGCCGCTTCCAGTTCTCGCTGGAAAAGGCGAAGAGCGTCAGTGTCTCGACGCCGCGCTCGGCGGCGCGCCGAATGGTGGCCCGCACCGCCTCGACGCCGGCGTGATGGCCGCGCACGCCGGAGATGCCGCGAGCCTTGGCCCAGCGATTGTTGCCATCCATGATGATCGCCACGTGGCGCGGCAGACCGGCCCCGGAGGCGCTGGAAGCGCCGGCATCGGAGCCGGCGCTGGGGGGAAGCGTTGACGTCATGGGGTCTCGCTTTGAGTGTGTCGCCACGCCCGGCCGCGAGCGGGCCGGGCGGATGTCCTCAGACCTGCATCAGGTCGCGTTCCTTGGACTCCAGCGTCTTGTCGATCTCGGCGATCTGCTTGTCGGTCAGCTTCTGGATCGCCTCTTCTGCCTGGCGCTGCTCGTCCTCGCTGATTTCCTTCTCCTTGAGCAGGGCCTTGATATCCCCGTTGGCATCGCGACGCACGTTACGTACCGCCACCCGGGAGTTCTCGGCCTCGTGGCGCGCCTGCTTGATATAGCCCTTGCGGGTTTCTTCGGTCAGCATGGGCAACGGCACACGGATATTGTTGCCGGCGGTCGAGGGGTTCAGGCCGAGATCGGACGTCATGATGGCCTTCTCGATCTTGGGCACCATGCTCTGCTCCCAGGGCACCACGGAGAGAGTACGCGCGTCCTCGGTATTGATATTCGCCACCTGGTTCAGGGGAACCTGGCTGCCGTAATACTCGACGGTTACCGCATCCAGGATACTGGAGTGGGCCCGCCCGGTACGAATCTTGTTCAGATTGCCGTGAAGCGCCTCGACGCTCTTCTTCATGCGGCTCTCTGCGTCCTTCTTGATGTCATTGATCACGATATCAGCCTCTATCTATCAGCGTACCTTCCTCGCCGCCCACCACCAGATTGAGCAGGGCGCCGGGCTTGTTCATGTTGAAGACGCGTACCGGCATGTCATGGTCCCGCACCAGGCAGATGGCGGTCAAATCCATGACGCCCAGCTTCTGGTCCAGCGCGTCGTCATAGCTGAGCTGGTCATACTTGACCGCGTCCGAATGCTTGACCGGGTCCTTGTCATATACCCCATCCACCTTGGTGGCCTTGACCACCACATCGGAATCGATCTCGATGCCGCGCAGGCAGGCCGCGGAGTCGGTGGTAAAGAAGGGATTTCCCGTGCCCGCGGAGAACAGCACCACATCACCGGAGGTCAGGTAACGAATCGCGGTACGACGATCATAGTGCTCCACCACGCCGCTCATGGGAATCGCCGACATGACCCGCGAACGAATATTGGAGCGCTCCAGGGCATCGCGCATGGCCAGGGCATTCATCACCGTGGCCAACATGCCCATATGATCACCGGTCACCCGCTCCATGCCGGCCTCGTGCAGGGCGGCTCCCCGGAACAGGTTACCGCCACCGACCACGATCCCCACCTGTACACCGATACCCACCAGCTGCCCGATCTCCAGCGCCATGCGATCGAGCACCTTGGGGTCAATGCCGAACTCGGCGTCCCCGGTCAGTGCCTCGCCGGACAGCTTGAGCAGGATACGCTTGTACTTCGATTTCTGAGAGCGTGGTTTGGCGGGCGGTTCAAGGTGCTCGGCGTGGGACATGGAAACATCTCCTGGGCATCTTCGGTAGCATGACGGGGCGGCCAGATCGGCCGGCCGGATACGCGATGGCGTGCGCTTGCGCGCACGCCATCAACTTAACGGAACTTCTGACCTTAGCTACGCTTGGCCTGTTCCATCACTTCCTGGGCAAAGTCGACCTCTTCCTTCTCGATGCCCTCACCGACTTCGAAGCGGGTGAAGCCAATCACTTCGCCGCCGGCCGCCTTGACGAACTCGGCCACGGACTGATCCGGGTTCTTGACGAAGGGCTGTTCGGTCAGGCTGTTCTCGGCCAGGTACTTCTTGAGACGACCCTGGACCATCTTCTCGGCGATCTGCTCGGGCTTGCCGGCCATATCGGGCTGCGCCAGGATGACGGCCTTCTCGGCGTCCAGCTGCTCCTGAGGCATGTCCTCGGGGCGGGCCACGGCCGGATTGATGGCGGCGACGTGCATGGCGACATCCTTGGCCACCTCGGCATTGCCACCCTTGATCTCGGTGAGCACACCGATACGCCCGCCGTGGACATACGCGCCGACCAGGCTGTCCGCACCGGCTTCGATCACCACACTGCGACGCACGTCGACATTTTCGCCGATCTTCTGCACCAGCTGCTCGCGAACGGTTTCCAGCTCACCGGCCATCACGGCGGCCACGTCCTCGCTCTTGGCGGCGAAGAACGCATCGGCGATCTTGGCGGCGAAGGCCGTGAAGTTATCGTCACGGGCGACGAAATCGGTTTCGGAGTTGATCTCGACCATCACGCCATAGCCGCCATCATCGGCCACGCGGGTCACCACAACGCCTTCGGCGGCGGTGCGGTCGGCCTTCTTGGCGGCCTTGAGGCCGGAGTTCTTGCGCAGATTGTCGATGGCCTGCTCGATGTCACCGCCAGTCTCGGTGAGGGCCTTCTTGCACTCCATCATGCCGAGCCCGGTACGCTCGCGCAGTTCCTTGACCTGGGAGGCGCTGATAGCTGCCATGGGTGTCACCTCTGAATCTTTCGGGAAGTGGACCGGACTCTCCTCTCTGGAGACTCCGGAAAATAGGGAGAAGAAAGGGGGCCGTGGCCCCCTTGTCGTCCCACCGACATCGATGTCAGCCGCATGGCTGACCGAGTACAGCCGCCGGCGGGACGGGCCGCGATCACTCGGCGGCGCTATCGCTTTCCTGGGCAGTGGCCTCTTCGCTCACCTCGACGAACTCGTCGGGACGACCTTCCTTGGCACGCGCGCAGGCATCGGCGACGGACTTGACGTAGATCTGAATGGCGCGGATGGAGTCATCGTTGCCGGGGATCACATAATCGACACCATCCGGGTTGGAGTTGGTGTCTACCACGCCGATGACCGGGATGCCCAGCTTGTTTGCCTCGTTGATGGCGATGCGCTCATGGTCGACATCGATCACGAACAGGGCGTCGGGCAGACCACCCATCTCCTTGATACCACCCACGGAGCGCTCGAGCTTGTCCTGCTCGCGGGTCGCCATCAGCACTTCCTTCTTGGTCAGCTTCTCGAAGGTGCCATCCTCGTGCATGGCCTCGAGATCACGCAGACGCTTGATGGAAACGCGAATGGTCTTGTAGTTGGTCAGCATGCCGCCGAGCCAACGATGGTTGACGAACGGCTGGCCGGCACGGCTGGCCTCTTCCTTGATGATCTTGCTGGCGCTGCGCTTGGTGCCAACGAACAGGATCTTGTTGTTGGCCGCCGCCATCTTCTCGACCACATCGATGGCCTCGTTGAGGGCCGGCAGGGTGTGCTCGAGGTTGATGATGTGGATCTTGTTGCGGGCGCCGAAGATGAACTTGCTCATCTTCGGGTTCCAGTACTTGGTCTGGTGACCGAAGTGGGCACCTGCCTTGAGCAGGTCACGCATATTGACGTGTGCCATGGATGACTCCTGAAATATCGGGTTAGGCCTCCATGCACCCCATGGATCCGACCGCCGCATCTCCATCCGAAGACGCCGCAGCACCCGGGACCATGTGCCGGTGCATGTGTGTTTTCAAGGCGTTATGCTGATTTACGCCTTCGCTACCGCGGTCAACCGACACGACAACGCAACCGGAGGATCGCAGGAAGTCGCTGCCGTAAGGCTAGGCGATTGCAGGAAGGCGCGCAGCTTTATACCATGGAATGGTGCCGAGATGAAGCTGTCCACGCGTCCTGGCTCCTGTACATAGACGCCCCACCCCAGAATTCGAGACCCCATGAACGTACCCATCAAGACGCCCGACGAAATCGAAAAGATGCGTGAGGCGGGTCGTCAGGCCGCCCGCGTGATCGAGATGATCACCCCCCACGTCAAGGCCGGCATCTCCACCGGCGAGATCGACCGCCTGTGCCACGACTTTATCGTCAACGAGCTGGGCTCCACCCCTGCCCCGCTTAACTACCATGGTTTCCCCAAGTCGGTCTGCACCTCGATCAACCATGTGGTGTGTCACGGCATCCCCGACGAGGCCAAGCGGCTCAAGAACGGCGACACCATGAACCTGGACATCACCGTCAAGACTGCCGACGGCTACCACGGCGATTCCAGCGTGATGTTCGTGATCGGCGAGACCATCCAGGGGGAGCGCCTGTGCCGCATTACCCAGGAGTGCCTCTACAAGAGCATGGCGCTGATGCGCCCGGGTGTGCGTCTCTCGGCGCTTGCTCGCGCCATTCAGCAGCACGCCGAGGCCAACGGCTACTCGGTGGTACGCGACTTCTGCGGCCATGGCATCGGCGCCAGCTTCCATGAAGACCCCCAGGTCCTGCACTATGATGGCTATGCCCCCGAGGCCGATATCGAGCTCGCCCCCGGCATGTGCCTGACCGTCGAACCGATGATCAACGTCGGCGGCTACCGCACCAAGGTGCTACGCGATGGCTGGACCGCCGTGACCCGCGACCGCAGTCTTTCCGCTCAGTGGGAACATACCCTGCTGGTCACCGAGACCGGCATCGAGGTACTGACCGCACGTAGCGACGAAGACCTCTCCTTCCTCGAGCCCTGAGCCAATGCTGCTCCACCACTACCGCTTCGTGCCGGACGAGACCCTGTTTGACGTCGAGAGGTTCCGGGCGGAGCTCTCCGGCAACCGCTCGTTGATCGCCCCCTTCAAGGCGGCCCTCGGCGAGATCCAGGCGCGACTCGATGCGCGCCTGCGAGCCGGCGCCGATATCCGCGACCTGGTCCATGGCCGCGCCTGGTGCCTGGACCGGCTGCTTGCCGTGGCCTGGGAGCACCATTCCTGGCCCGATGACGGCGTGGCCCTGCTCGCCGTGGGCGGCTACGGCCGCGGCGAACTGCACCCGTGCTCCGACGTCGACCTGTTGCTGCTGCTCGAACACGACGATGATGCGCCCTATCGCGAACCATTGACGGCCTTTATCACCTTCCTGTGGGATATCGGCCTGGAGATCGGCCACAGTGTTCGCTCGCTTGCCGACTGCGAGCGCGAGGCCGAGGCCGACCTCACCGTTATCACCAACCTGCTCGAGAGCCGCACCGTCGCCGGCCCGGAACGATTACGCAAGGCGATGAAGGCACGCCTGGCCGCCGAGCGCATGTGGCCGGCGAAGCGCTTCTTCGAGGCCAAGTGGCAGGAGCAGATCAACCGCCACTACCGGCACAACAACTCCGAGTATCACCTGGAACCCAACATCAAGAGCGCGCCGGGTGGGCTGCGTGACATTCAGATGATCGGCTGGGTGGCGAAGCGCCACTTCGGTAGCGAACGCTACGAGGATCTGGTCGCCACCGGCTTCATGAACGATGCGGAGCTACGCATCCTCAGCCAGGGTCAGGCCTTCCTGTGGCAGGTACGCTATGCCTTGCACATGCTCGCCGGCCGCGCCGAGGACCGCCTGTTGTTCGATCATCAGCGCACCATCGCCGAGCTGTTTGGCTTTCGCGACACGCCTGAACGCCTCGCCGTCGAGCAGTTCATGAATCGTTACTACCGCCATGTAACGGCACTGGCCGGCCTCAACGACATGCTGCTGCAGCATTTCGACGAGGCGATCATCCACGCCGGTGAAGTGCTGCCGGTCGAACCGCTCAATGAACGCTTCGAGATCAAGGACGGCTTTATCCAGGCCCGGTCACGCACCGTGTTCCGCGATCAACCCTCGGCACTGCTCGAGCTCTTCCTGCTGATGGCCGAGCATCCCGAGATCGAAGGCGTGCGCGCCGACACCATCCGCCAGATCCGCGATCATCGCCACCTGATCGATGACCTCTATCGCGACGACGTGCGCCATCAGAGCCTGTTCCTCGAGCTGTTGCGCTCCGGCGGCAACGTGGCGCGCCAGCTACGGCGCATGAACCGTTACGGGGTACTGGGCAAGTACCTGCCGGAATTCGGCCGCGCCATCGGCCTGATGCAGCACGACCTCTTCCATATCTACACCGTGGACGCCCACACCCTGCACCTGCTGAAGTTCATCCATGGCTTTCGCAAGCCCGAGGCCCGGGAGGCCTTCCCGGTGGCCGCCAATGTCATCCACCAGCTGCCCAAGCTGGAGCTGCTGTGGATCGCCGGGCTCTACCATGATATCGGCAAGGGGCGCGGCGGTGACCACTCCCTCCTCGGCGCCCGGGACGTGGAGGCCTTCGCCGAACGCCATGGCCTCTCACCCCGTGATACTCGCCTGGTCAGTTGGCTGGTGGAACAGCATCTGACCATGTCGATGGTGGCCCAGAAACGCGATATCACCGACCCCGACGTGATCGCCGACTTCGCCCGTCTGGTGGGTGACGAGACGCGCCTCGATTATCTCTACGTGCTCACGGTGGCCGATATCAACGCCACCAACGCCACCCTGTGGAACGGCTGGCGCGCCTCGCTGCTGCGCCAGCTTCACGCCGAGACCAAACGCGCCCTGCGCCGCGGCCTGGAGAACCCGCTGGAGCGCAACGACTGGGTCAACGAAACCCGCGACGAGGCGCTCTCGCTGCTCGCCGCGACAGGGGCCGACATGGCGCGCGTGCAGCGGCTATGGGAGTCACTGGGCGAGGCGTATTTCCTGCAGTACGCCCCCAGCGAGATCGCCTGGCAGACCCGAGGCATCCTCGGCCACGAGGAGAGCCCGCTGCCCTTGATCCTGCTCAGTGCCCCGGCCGAGGGAATGGTCGAAGGCGGCACCAAGGTATTTATCCACACCCGCTCGGTGGATGACCTCTTCGCTGCCACCGCCGCCGCCCTCGATCAGCTGGGTCTCTCCATCCACGACGCCCGCATCGCCACCTCCAGCAACGACTGGACGCTGAACACCTTTATCGTGCTCGATGATCAGGGGCGCCCCATTCGCGACCCCGTCCGCCTGGAAGAGATCCGCGCTCATCTGGTCGAGGAGCTCGACGACCCCGACGACTACCCGCAGATCGTGACCCGTCACACCCCGCGTCAGCTGAGACACTTCAAGGTCCCCACCGAGGTCATCATCGAGCAGGACCCGGCCAACGAGCGCACCCTGCTGGAGCTGATCGCCCCGGACCGCCCCGGCCTGCTGGCCCGGGTCGGACGTATCTTCATGGAACAGGATATCGCCCTCTCCGCGGCCAAGATCGCCACCCTGGGCGAGAAGGTGGAGGACGTCTTCTTTATTACCGACAAGGCCGGCCGCCCCCTCACCGACCCCGGGCGCCAGGCACGGCTGCGCGAGCGCCTGGTGGAAGTGCTCGATGTCTCGGGCTAGCCGCGAGACCGCAACAGCAGGACTATCACAACAGGAGGCGAGAGGCGCCGGGGCAACAGCCTCGCGTTTGAGGCCTTCTGCGGGCTTCCCTATAATCGAGCGTCTTGCGACTACGCCAAGACACCCCATAACGATGACGCCCGCGGCCAAGGCCCAAGAGGCGCGCCTGGACACCCATGAACCCCGATCTCGACGCCCTCAAGCCCTACCCCTTCGAGCGACTCGCCGCTCTCAAGGCCGATGTGACGCCACCCGCCGGGCTCGCCCCCATCTCGCTGACCATCGGCGAGCCCCAGCATGCCCCCTATGCCGCGGCCCTCGAGGCGCTGCAGGCGCATCGGGCCGACTTCGCCCGTTACCCGGCCACCGCCGGCGACCCGGCGCTGCGCCAGGCCATCGCGGGCTGGGCCAGGCAACGCTTCCACCTGAGTGGCCTCGACGCCGACACCCAGGTGCTGCCGGTCAACGGCACCCGCGAGGCACTGTTCGCCTTCGTCCAGGCGGCGCTGGACCGCACGCGCCCGGCGAAGGTGGCCATGCCCAACCCCTTCTACCAGATCTACGAGGGGGCCACCCTGCTTGCCGGCGGCGAGCCCTACTACCTCGACTGCAGCGCCGAGAACGGCTTTCGTCCCGACGTCGATGCCGTGCCCGCGGATGTCTGGCGCCAGGTACAGATCGTCTTTCTCTGCTCGCCGGGCAATCCGACCGGGGCAGTGACGCCGCTAGCCGAATTCCAGCGCCTGATCGAGCTCGCCGACGAGCATGACTTCCTGATCGCCTCGGACGAGTGCTACTCGGAGCTCTACCTGGACGAGGCCTCGCCGCCTCCCGGGCTGCTCGAGGCCTGTGCGGCCCTGGGCCGTCACGACTATCGCCGTTGCCTGGTATTCCATTCCCTCTCCAAGCGCTCCAACCTGCCGGGGCTGCGCTCGGGCTTCGTGGCCGGCGACGCCGGGGTGATCGCCTCCTTCAGGCGCTACCGCACCTACCACGGCTGCGCCATGGCGCTTCCGGTGCAACACGCATCGATTGCCGCCTGGAGCGACGAGGCGCATGTGCGCGCCAACCGCGACGCCTACCGCGAGAAGTTCGACGCCGTGACCCGAATACTCGCCCCGGTGATGGCATTTCCAACTCCCGAGGCAAGCTTTTATCTGTGGCCGGCGGTGCCCGGCGGCGACGACGTGGGCTTTACGCGGGAACTGCTGCGTCATGCTAACGTCGGCGTACTCCCCGGTTCCTATATGGGTCGTCCCGCTGCCGACGACGGGATGGGCCGTGCCGGCACCAATGGCGCCAACCCCGGCAGCGGCCGCCTGCGCCTGGCACTGGTTGCCGAGCCCCGGGCCACCGCCGAGGCGGCACGCCGCCTTCGCGACTTCATTGAGAGGAGGCTGTGATGTTTACCCTGTACGGCATCAAGAACTGCGACACCTGCCGCCGAGCGCGCAAGGCAATGGATAACTCCGGCGTTCCCTACCAGTTCCACGACCTGCGCGAGGATGGCCTCTCCGCACCGCTGCTCGAGCATATCCTCGACAAGGTGCCGGTCCTGACGGCACTCAACAAGCGCAGCACCACCTGGCGCAACCTGTCCGACGAAGAGAAGCAGGCGGTGGATGCCAACAGCGCCCGCGAGCTGCTGCTCGCCCACCCCACCCTGCTCAAGCGACCCCTGCTGGATACCGGGAACGATATCCGCGTGGGCTACCGCGACGGCGACTACGACGACCTTCAGGGCTAAGCGCCCCTCTCACTGACCCCATCACTCGATTCAACAAGGACTCGCGACATGCTGAGCTTTGCACTCGGAACCGGCACCCAGAACACCCAGGGCGACTGGCTGGAGATCTACTATCCGGCGCCGCTGCTCGACCCCGATGACGGCCTGATCGAGGCGGTCAAGCAGATACTGGACGTACCGGAGGGTAACGCCGCGGTCAGCTTCCTGCCCGAACAATGCGGCGAGCTGGCCGGCGCCCTCAAGGCCGCCGGCCACACCGAGCAGGCCCAGCTGGCCGAGGCCTTCGCCGCGGCCACGCGCCCGCTGGTCGCGATGTTTATCGCCGAGGACCTGCCCCCGCAGGGCGCCCCGGAGGTCTACCTCAAGCTGCATTTGCTATCCCATCGTCTGGTCAAGCCCCACGGCCTCGACCTTACCGGCATGTTCGGCCTGTTGCGCAACATCGCCTGGACCAACGAGGGCGCCATCGACGTCCAGGAACTGCCTGCACGCCGTCTCAAGGCGCGCCTGGAAGGCCGCCACCTCTCCGTGGACTGTGTCGACAAGTTCCCCAGGATGACCGACTACGTGGTTCCCGGCGGCGTGCGCATCGGCGATACCGCCCGGGTGCGCCTGGGCGCCTACCTGGGCGAAGGCTCCACCGTGATGCACGAGGGCTTCGTCAACTTCAACGCCGGTACCGAGGGGCCCGGCATGATCGAGGGTCGAATCTCGGCCGGGGTAATGGTCGGCAAGGGCTCCGATCTCGGCGGCGGCTGCTCCACCATGGGCACCCTGTCCGGGGGTGGCAATATCGTGATCAAGGTCGGCGAAGGCTGCCTGATCGGTGCCAATGCCGGTATTGGCATTCCCCTGGGCGACCGTTGCACCGTGGAAGCGGGCCTCTACATCACCGCCGGCGCCAAGGTCACCCTGCTCGATGCCCAGGGCCAGGAAGCCGGCACCGTGGCCGCCCGCGAGCTTGCCAACCAGGACGACCTGCTGCTGCGCCGCAACTCCCGAAACGGCCGCATCGAGTGCCTGACCAACAAGAGCGCCATCGCGCTCAATGAGGCACTGCATGCCCACAACTGATCCTGCCGGCCTCTCGTCCACCCTGAGACTCGCCTTCGACCTGCTGGCGCGGCCCTCGGTGACGCCGGACGACCTGGGATGTCAGGAGTTGATGATCGAGCGCCTTGTGGCGCTCGGCTTTCATGTCGAACGCCTGCCGTACGGCGATGTCGAGAATTTCTGGGCCACCCGCGGCCACCAGGGGCCGCTGCTGGCCTTCGCCGGTCACACCGACGTGGTCCCCAGTGGCCCCCATACGCAATGGGACTTCCCGCCCTTCGCGCCATGCCTCGACGACGACGGCATGCTGCGTGGGCGCGGTGCCGCCGACATGAAGGGCAGCCTGGCGGCCATGATCACCGCGGTTGAACGCTTTATCGCCGACCACCCCGACCACCACGGCCGGCTGGGGTTCTTGATCACCTCCGACGAGGAAGGCCCCGCGATGGACGGCACTCGCGCCGTCGTGGAGCATCTGCGCGAGCACCACGAACGCCTCGACTACTGTATCGTCGGCGAGCCCTCCTCCACCGCCCGCCTGGGCGACGTGGTCAAGAACGGACGGCGCGGCTCGCTGGGCGGCGTGTTGCATATCAAGGGAATCCAGGGACACGTGGCCTACCCCCACCTGGCACGCAACCCCATCCACCAGGCAATGCCCGCCCTGGATGCGCTGACTCGGGAGCACTGGGACGCCGGCAACGATTTCTTTCCCGCTACCAGCTTCCAGGTCTCCAACCTTCGCTCGGGCACCGGCGCCACCAACGTCATTCCCGGCGAGGTGGAAGTGGTCTTCAACTTCCGTTTCTCCACCGAGGTCACCCACGAGCAGCTCAAGGACCGTACCGAGGCCATCCTGGAGGCGCACGGCCTGGATTATGAGCTGGACTGGACCCTCAACGGCGAGCCCTTCCTCACCGCCGAGGGGGAGCTCGTGGAGGCCTGCATGCGCGGCGTCGAAGAAGTCACCGGCCAGCCCCCCGAGCTCAGCACCAGCGGTGGCACCTCGGATGGCCGCTTTATTGCCACCCTGGGGAGTCAGGTAGTGGAGCTGGGCCCCCTCAACGCCACTATCCACCAGATCAACGAGCGGGTACGCGCCGCCGACCTGGACGAGCTGAGCCGCACCTATGAGGCCATCATGAAGCACCTTTTCATCAACGGCAGTGCCAGACCCTGAGGCTTGCATGACAGCTGACAGCGACAACCGCTATCCCGACATCGAGGTCTACCTGGCCAAGGCCCCCATGGAGGCGTTGAACGATTGGCTGGGTACGGCCATCGGCGCCGAGCCCCTGGCCCCTGCCGGCAAGGGCAAGTGGCGTACCCGCGGCCGACTCGACGACAGCGAGATCCCGGTACTTCTGGTGGAGCGTGCCGCCGACGGCTTCGCCAGCCTCTGGTTCGATAGTGCCCGGACGCCCTGGCTGAATGACGCCGCCTGTGCGCACGCCGCTGCCCTGCGGCTGGGTGGCGAGGTGCGCTGTTCGCTGGGCGGCTGGCAACCCGGCGACGAGCCCGACCGCTTCCTCAGTGTGCTACCCGACGGACGCGAGGAAGAGATCCACTGGCCCGACTCCGGCCGGTAGTCGCAAACGACATCGCCCCGCGAGTGCGGGGCGATGTCGTGGCCGGTGCGATGCCGGCAGCCTGACGGACGCGAACATCGTCAGGCTGAAGGGGCGTCGCTTCAGGTGATCACGGTAACGTCGTCGGCCTGCAGCCCCTTCTCGTTTTCCATCACGTAATAGCGAACCTTCTGCCCCTCGGCCAGGGTGCGATGACCACGACCGCGGATGGCACGGAAGTGCACGAAGACATCCTCACCGCTGTCGCGGGTAATAAAGCCGTATCCCTTGTTGACGTTGAACCACTTCACCTCACCGAGCTCGCGATCATCGCTCTCGATCTCGGCCAGGTTGACCAGTTGGGGGCTAAGGGCATTGACCGCCAGGGTACCCGCCAGCAGCACCAAGAAGACCGCCAGGGCCGCGGCGGCATAGACCACGGCCACGCCACCCACCCGGAGGCTATCGAACAGCGCCTCGGACAGGGCTCCGCCGGCCAGGTGAATGAACAGTGCGATCAGCAGCGGGGCCGGAGCGGCGAGCAGCAGGCTGACCAGACTACAGCGAAACATAAGCTTGCGATTCATGGACTCGAATGACTCTCATATTGGTAATGAACGATATTTGATAACCACCTGGAAGGTGCCACGGTGAACGGTGACACACAGCAAGAGGATTCTAGCATGAGCCAGACACAGGCGTCTGACGCCCTGGACGAGCGCCTGACAGCGCTGGAGAGCCGTATCGCCTACCAGGAACACTGGTTGGATACCCTGGACCAGGCGGTGGCCGCACAGGAGGCCCGGCTGACCCAGCTGGAACGCATCAATGCCTTGATGCAGCGAAAGATTCGTGAACAGCAGCAGGCGCTGCAGGAAGGCGATGCGGCGACGCCAAGCGCCGAGGACGAGCTACCGCCGCATTATTAGCCGCTTCCAGCCGCGACGCGGAAGCCGGGGTAAGCTTTTTCTTCCAGCTTCCAGGAGCGAAGCGACGCTCTTCCGGCTACTCGCTTAATTCGGCTTGCTGAAACGACACAGCAGGCGCCGGAAATCGTCGGCACTGACCCGAGACATGCAGCCCATGCTCGAAGGCCAGACGCAGCATTAGTGCGTCGCGCTAGCCATATCGATTGTCGCGGGCGGCGCGTATCAGTCGGTACACCTCATCACGGCTCAGATGCTGACGACCGCGGGCCGCATTGTTGGCGGTGCGACTATGCACTGTCCAGATTTCAGTGGCTGTCGAAGCAGAGTGTCAGTGCCTGTCGGGCACGAGCGGGCGCACTCCTGGTCGCGGGGACTGTCCGGGTTCTGATTAGAAAGCAGACAGTGTGCTCGTCACTGCAGGCACTGCCAATCACGAGCGCCGGAACGGGGAAGATCCCGTTTTTTTGCGTGGCAAGGTTGGCTCGATTTCTTTACGGAAAACCAGCCCCTCAGAAAGCCTGGGGGGCTGGTGTCAAAGTTCCTGTCAGTCACGGATACGTGGTGGTGAACTGAGAGCAGTGGTTACGCTATCGAAAATCGAAGTACTCGTAGGCCAGATTACGACGCGGAATCCCCAACTCCTCCATCTGCTGGCTCACCGCTTCTTTCAGCCCCTGGGGACCGCAGAAGCGAACCTCCACGCTGTCAGCCGGCACGTCATGGGCGATCTCGGCCAGCCGCTCGCGGAAGGCCACGCTGTTCGGCCCGGTAGGCACCGGCACCAACTCCACGCCTCGCGCGTCGGCCTGAGTCTGCAAGGTCTCAACGCTGGGAAACTCACGCCCCAGGGTATAACAGTAAAAAAGGGTGACCCGTTCCAGCGATTCAGCTTCAGGATCCTGAAGCCAAGAGATGAACGGCGATATCCCCACGCCCCCAGCGACCCATACCTCATGGCTGGCCCGCTCTGGCCGTGTGAAGTGCCCGTGGGGCGCGTAGATATCGGCGCGCATGCCCACCCGGCTCTCGCTGACCAGCTTGCGCGTGTAGTCACCCAGCCCACGGATAAAAAATTCCACCGCGCCGCTCTCCTGGTTGGCCGAGGCGATGGTGAAGGGGTGCGGCTCTCGCAGCCCCTCCTCCTTCAGCCGCAGGAAGCCGAACTGGCCAGGCTGGAAGGTTACCCCGCCACCGACTGGAGCCAGACTAAGGCGAACCGCCCCGGCTCCCGGCGAGACCTTCACCACCTCGTACTCGCCGTGTCGAGCGAAATACGGATAAAGCAGCAGCTTCCAGGCCGCTGCCGAAACGCCAAGTATCGAAAGTGCCCCAAGCCAGAGGCCGGCGGGATCGTTCAAAACAATGGGTGATTTGAAGGTCAACCAGTGCAGGATAACCACCACAAACAATGGGCCGGAGAGCTTATGCCAGCCCCGCCACAGGTGATAGGGAATTTTGCGATTAAGCGCCAGTAAGATGATGAACATCAGCGCCACGAAGCTCGTCTGGCGTAGCAGGCGAGTCCAGTACTTACTGATCTCAAGAATTGGCTCTACCTCCCAGACGCCAAGCTCGGCCTTGAATATCATGTGGTACGAAGCCAGTCCTAACGCCCATACGCCCATCCACTTATGGGCAAGATAGACCCGATCCAGCCCGCCCAATAACCGCTCCACCCAGGCCCAGCGACTGGCCAGGATGGCTGAAGTGGCCATCAGCGCCAGAGCCGCCACTCCAGACGCCAGGCTCAGGGTAGCCGAGGTAACCCAGGTAGAGGTGGGTACATCCCACAACACCAGCAGAAAACTGACAGCGACCGTGATGGCTACGGTTTGCCAGGGTTTTAGCACCTTCATGTCTTGCCTCCTTGGGTAACAGTCACGATGACGTCGGGGAGAGGGAGGCTTGTTAAGTTATGTAGGTATTATCTACGACAAAAGTGCAACAAAAGTGTAGAAACAAAAAAATTATCTTGCTAACGAAATTAACGTCGCCAAGTTGCTCAAGAGCAGCTGGATGCATGTGTGTTCGCGCTGAGCTGTCGCTGAGAATGCCATTTTTACCCCTATCCTCCCCCATATAAAGTCAGTCTGGGGGGGCTCTCCAAAAAAATCGGGGCTTTCCAGGTGTTGGGCGACGCTACGCGTCGCTCGGTTAACTCCGATTAGCTGGCCTGACGGCTATCCGTACCGCTTTGCGAGCTACAAAGCCCGTCATGCCGGGGCTTTAAGCTACCCTGGCGGGTGGCAACGCATCTGTGATGCGCAGGTCGATCTGTCGATCGACGCAGCTCTTTTCGTTTCCGAGACGCCGCCCCAGTGCAGTTGCGCCGGGCCGCTGGGCAAGTCTTGGTAACTTCTCCAGGAGACCGGATTACGTGGCTATCGACTCTAATCGCGCACGCAACATCCCGCACACCCATTCAAGATAAGGGGGCTTATCCTGATTTTCACTATCATCGCTCTGGGCGGCAACAACTGTCCGGCTTTTATTCCTGGGTTCATAGAATAACCGCAGCACTTTGGACACCGCAGTGGAGGCAGGAGGGTCAGCGCCCGCTATGACCTGGGCATGAGCCAACGACAGATCGGCAGGACGCTGAGCTTCCACAGCGGCACGATCCGTCGTGAACTGCGCCGCAATGCTTTCTCCGACGGCCACGACCACGAGCAGACTCAGGCCCTCGGTGATCCGCGGCGCTGTACCGCGTGGACATGGGCGAAGCGCCTGGCGGCGCTGGAGAGCCGTATCGCCTATCAGGAACACTGGCTGGACACCCTGGACCAGGCGGTAGCCGCACAGGAGGCCCGGCTGACCCAGCTGGAGCGCATCAACGTCTTGATGCAGCGAAAGATTCGTGAAAAGCAGCAGGCGCTGCAGGAAGGCGATGCGGCGGCGCCAAGCGCCGAGGACGAGCTACCACCGCATTATTAGCCGCGTTCAGCCGCTACGCGGAAGCTGGAGTAAGCTTTTTCTTCCAGCTTCCAGGAGCGAAGCGACGCTCTTCCGGCTACTAGCTTAATTCGTCGAGATAGCGCTCGGCGTCCAGGGCGGCCATGCAGCCACTGCCGGCGGAGGTGACCGCCTGGCGATAGACATGGTCCATGACGTCGCCGGCGGCGAACACGCCCGGCACGCTGGTAGCGGTGGCGTTACCGGCGAGGCCCGACTGGACTCGGATATAGCCGCCGTTCATGTCCAGCTGCCCCTCGAAGATACCGGTATTAGGGCTATGGCCGATGGCGATAAACACGCCCGGCGCCGCAAGCTCCTTGCACTCACCATCCTCGGTGGACTTGAGGCGTACGCCGGTCACGCCGCTGTTGTCGCCCAGCACCTCATCCAGAGTGTGATTCCACTCCAGCACCACCTTGCCTTCCTCGGCCTTCTCGAACAGCTTGTCCTGGAGAATCTTCTCGGCACGCAGGCTGTCGCGACGATGTACCAGGGTCACCTTCGAGGCAATATTGGACAGATACAGCGCCTCTTCCACGGCGGTGTTACCGCCGCCGACAACAACGACTTCCTGGTTGCGGTAGAAGAAGCCATCACAGGTGGCGCACGCCGATACGCCCTGCCCCATGAACGCCTGTTCGGACGCCAGACCCAGGTAGCGCGCACTGGCGCCGGTGGCAATGATCAAGGCATCGCAGGTGTAGGAGCCATTGTCGCCCTTCAGGGTGAAGGGGCGCTCACGAAGGTCTACCTCATGAACGTGATCGAACAGCACCTCGGTATCGAAGCGTTCGGCGTGGCGCTGCATGCGCTCCATCAGCTCGGGACCCTGCACCCCGACATCGTCGCCGGGCCAGTTGTCCACGTCGGTGGTCGTGGTCAGCTGCCCGCCCGCCTGAATGCCGGTGATCAGCAGCGGCTTGAGATTGGCGCGGGCCGCATAGACCGCGGCGGTGTAGCCCGCCGGGCCGGAGCCGAGAATGATCAGGCGTTCATGACGCGCATTGCTCATGGGGAGACCTCGTGGCAGTAACGTTCGAGAAAAGTGGCGTTATTGTAACAGGCACGCCGCCTCGAGGGGGCAGGTGCGACGCTAGAGCACCTCGTCGTCGCGCCCCAGCGCCACCGTCAGGTCGTCAGGATCGCCGGGGTCGGCCTCGATTCGCACCTGGATAGGCGCGCAGCAAACGTGGCAGTCTTCCCAGGTGAGCTGGCTGCCCTGGGAGACATCCAGCAGAAGGTCGAAGGGGGCATCGCAGTAGGGGCAGCGCACCCGCCGCGGCATCAGCGCTTCTTCATGCATGGGGTCTCCCCGGCCGCTGTCGGCCTGTCATGAAACGACGCCATCCCGAGATGGCCGTACCGCAATGAGAGATGGCGACTCAACGCTGCCATTTCAAGCCTGCCGGCGGGCAACAGTTGAAATCCCTGCCTATCATGACCATCTATACTCAGACGTACCAGGAAGGTTCGATCACTCTCCGATGTGGAGGACTATGATGAGCACCGACGCCATTTCCGATACTCTGCAGCGCCTCGAGGCCGCGGGTAACACCTACCACTATTACAGTCTGGCGAAGGCCGCCGAGGCGCTGGGAAGCCTCGAACGCCTGCCCAAGACTCTCAAGACCCTGTTGGAAAACCAGCTGCGCTTCGCCGACGACGAGAGCGTTTCCCGGGAAGACCTGCAGGCCCTGGTCGACTGGCAGAAGGCGGGACGCTCCGATCGCGAAATCGGCTATCGTCCGGCTCGCGTGCTGATGCAGGACTTCACCGGCGTGCCCGGGGTGGTCGATCTCGCATCCATGCGCGATGCAGTACAGAAACTCGGCGAGGATCCCGCACGCATCAACCCGCTGTCCCCGGTGGATCTGGTCATCGACCACTCGGTGATGGTAGACAAGTTCGGCAATCCCCAGGCCTTTGCCGACAACGTGGAAATCGAGATGCAGCGCAATCGCGAACGCTACGAGTTCCTGCGCTGGGGCCAGCATGCCTTCGACAACTTCCGCGTGGTGCCGCCGGGCACCGGCATCTGCCACCAGGTCAACCTGGAATACCTGGGCAAGACGGTGTGGACCAAGGAGGTAGACGGCAAGACGCTCGCCTATCCCGACACCCTTGTCGGCACCGACTCCCACACCACCATGATCAACGGCCTGGGCATCCTCGGCTGGGGGGTAGGCGGCATCGAGGCCGAGGCGGCCATGCTCGGTCAGCCGGTTTCCATGCTGATTCCCGAGGTCGTCGGCTTCAAGCTCACCGGCAAGCTGCGCGAAGGCATCACCGCTACCGACCTGGTGCTCACCGTTACCGAGATGCTGCGCAACCATGGCGTGGTGGGCAAGTTCGTGGAGTTCTACGGCGACGGCCTCAAGGACCTGCCGCTGGCCGACCGCGCCACCATCGCCAACATGTCGCCGGAGTACGGCGCGACCTGCGGCTTCTTCCCGGTGGACGACGAGACCCTGACCTATCTGCGCCTGACCGGCCGCGACGACGAACAGGTCGCGCTGGTGGAGGCTTACAGCAAGGCCCAGGGGCTCTGGCGCGAGCCCGGCGACGAGCCGATCTTCAGCGATACGCTGGCACTGGACATGGGCGACGTGGAAGCCAGCCTGGCCGGCCCCAAGCGGCCCCAGGATCGCGTCACCCTGGGCGACATGCCCAAGGCCTTCGCCAAGGTCATGGAAAACGACGGCAAGGGTACACCGTCGGAGGAAAAGGGACGCCTCTTCTCGGAGGGTGGACAGACCGCCGTGGGCGTCGAGCGCAGCTACGAGCACGCCGACAGCCAGCCGGTGAACTACCGCGGCGAGGAGTTCAAGCTCGATCCGGGGGCCGTGGTCATCGCCGCGATCACCTCGTGCACCAACACCTCCAACCCCAGCGTGATGATGGCCGCCGGCCTGCTGGCCCGCAACGCCTTGAAGAAGGGTCTGGGTACCCAGCCCTGGGTCAAGACCTCGCTGGCACCGGGCTCCAAGGTGGTCACCGACTACCTGGCTGCCGCCGGGCTGAGCGATGACCTCGACGCCCTGGGCTTCAACCTGGTGGGCTACGGCTGCACCACCTGCATCGGCAACTCCGGACCGCTCCCCGACGAGATCGAGAAGGCCGTCACCGACGGCGACCTCACCGTGGCATCGGTACTCTCGGGCAACCGCAACTTCGAAGGCCGCGTGCATCCGCTGGTCAAGACCAACTGGCTGGCCTCGCCGCCCCTGGTGGTCGCCTATGCGCTGGCCGGCAACGTGCGGCTCGATCTGTCCGGCGAACCGCTTGGCACCGGCAAGGACGGCGAGCCGGTTTACCTCAAGGACATCTGGCCGTCCCAATCTGACATCGCCGAGGCGGTGGCGCGGGTCAACACCGAGATGTTCCACAAGGAGTACTCGGCGGTATTCGAAGGCGACGACACCTGGAAGGCCATCGAAGTGCCCCAGAGCCAGGTCTACGAATGGCCGGACTCCACCTACATCCAGCATCCCCCCTTCTTCGAGGGCATGCAGCGCAAGCCCGATACCGTCGAGGACGTCAAGGACGCTCGTGTGCTGGCCATGCTCGGTGACTCCGTGACCACCGACCACATCTCCCCCGCCGGCGCCATCAAGCCCGACAGCCCGGCCGGCCGCTACCTGCAGGAGCACGGCATCAAGCCGGTGGACTTCAACTCCTACGGCTCGCGCCGCGGTAACCACGAAGTGATGATGCGCGGCACCTTCGCCAACGTGCGCATCCAGAACGAAATGCTCGACGGCGTGGTCGGCGGCGAAACGCGCCACGTGCCATCGGGCGAGCAGATGGCGATCTACGACGCCGCCATGCGCTATCGCGAGGAGGGCACGCCGCTGGTGGTGGTCGCCGGCAAGGAATACGGCACCGGTTCCAGCCGCGACTGGGCGGCCAAGGGTACCCTGCTCCTCGGCGTACGCGCCGTGCTGGCGGAGTCCTACGAACGCATCCACCGCTCCAACCTGATCGGCATGGGCGTGGTGCCGCTGCAGTTCCCCGAGGGTGAAAGCCGCCAGTCGCTGGGCCTGACCGGCGACGAGCAAATTTCCATCGAGGGGCTCGCGGACCTCACCCCCGGTGGCAGCGCCAAAGTCACCATCAAGAGCGACAAGGGCGAGAAGACGATCGAGGCGCTGTGCCGCATCGATACCGCCAACGAACTGGAGTACTACCGCCATGGCGGCATCCTGCACTATGTGCTGCGCAAGATGATTGGATCGGCCTGATAGTATCTAGGCGAAAGGCGTCGGGGGTAGGCCCCTGACGCCGACATGGTCTTGAGTTTCTCCAGGTAAAACAGACCGCAAAAGGCCCCGCCAGGGAGTGAACCGCCCAACTGTTGAGGGTCGGTTCAACCTGGCGGGGCCTTCTTGATTTCCCGTCGCGGTGGCCTAGAAGGACCGGCGGCGGTAGCGCCGGTACTCCGGCGTCCAGCTATTGCGCTCGATGGCCTCGCGCAGCTTGATGCCGTTGGTCTTGAGCGCCACTCCCTCGCCCTGGGCCTGGCCGGCCACATCGAAGGCGATCACGCTGGAAAGCTCGCGAATCTTGCCCAGCGGCGGCAGCAGCGCCCCCTTGCCCTCCTTGACGATCGGGGCCTCACGGGCCAGCGCCCGAGAGGCGGCCATCAGCATATCATCGGTCACCCGACGCGCCTGGGCGGCCACCACCCCAAGGCCAATACCGGGGAAAATATAGGCGTTGTTGCACTGCGCGATGGGGATGGAGCGGCCCTCATGTTCCACCGGGGCAAAGGGGCTCCCGCTCGCGACCAGGGCCGCACCATCGGTCCAGCGGATCACGTCCTCAGGCAGCGCCTCGGCCTGGGAGGTAGGGTTGGAGAGCGGCATGATCACCGGCGTCTCACAGCCGGCGTGCATGGTTCGCACCACCTCCTCGGTAAAGATGCCCGGTCGCCCGCATACCCCGATCATCACCGTCGGCTTGACCTGTCGAACCGTCTCCAGCAGCTCCTGACCGCTCCAGCCCTCGGTGAGGGTAGCCTCGTGGGCCAGGCGGACCTGGAAGTCGCGCAGCCAGTCCTGATCATCGGTGACCAGGCCTTCCCGATCGACCATATAGATGCGGGCGCGTGCCTCCTTGTTGGTGAGCCCCTCCGCCTGCATGGCCACCACCACCTGTTCGGCGATGCCACAACCGGCAGAGCCGGCCCCCACGAACACCACGCGCTGCTGGGCGATACTCTCGCCACGCGCCTTGCAGGCCGCCATCAGGGTGCCCACCACCACCGCGGCGGTACCCTGAACGTCGTCGTTGAAGCAGCACAGCTCATCACGATAACGCGTCAACAGCGGCAAGGCATTGGCCTGGGCGAAGTCCTCGAACTGCAGCAGCACCCCCGGCCAGCGTCGCTTCACCGCCGCGATGAACTGCTCGATGAAGGCGTCATACTCTTCCTGGGAGACCCGCGGGTGCCGCCATCCCATATACATGGGGTCATCGAGCAGTGCCTGATTATTGGTCCCCACGTCGAGCATGATCGGCTGTGTATAGGCGGGGCTGATGCCACCACAGGCGGTATACAGCGCCAGCTTGCCGATGGGAATCCCCATGCCGCCGATGCCCTGATCTCCCAGGCCAAGAATGCGTTCACCATCGGTAACCACGACCACCTTGACCTTCTCCTTGGTGGAGGAGCGCAGGATGTCATCCATGCGATCACGGTCGCCGTAGTTGATAAACAGGCCACGGTGATTTCGATAGATATTCGAGAACTCCTGGCACGCCCTGCCCACCGTGGGCGTATAGATGATGGGCAGCATCTCCTCGAGGTGCTCCGAGACCAGCCGGTAGTAGAGGGTCTCGTTATCGTCCTGAATGGCGCGTAGATAGATATGCTTGTCGAGATCGGTCTGGCACTGTTGATACTGGCGGTAGGCCCGCTCCAGCTGCTCCTCGATGGTCTCCACACACTGGGGCAGCAGGCCGATCAGGTTGAACTCGATGCGCTCTTCCTGACTGAAGGCACTGCCCTTGTTGAGCAACGGCATCTCCAGCAGCGGCGGACCGGCATAGGGAATATACAGGGGGCGCTTGGCTTCGGTAGTCATCTCAGCTCTCGATCGGTTGACGGGAACGGGCCAGCGGCGCCCTACCGGCGCCATCCGAGTACTCTAACATGCACACAACGACAGCGCCCCGACCAGAGCCGGGGCGCGGAACATGCCGTTATCGAGGCGGCGAGTTCGGCTCAGCAGGTCTTCGCCGCCGGCTTGCGGGCCGCCTCTCCGGTGAAGAAGAAGGGCCTTAACCGCACCCCGAGCATATTGCCGGCGAAGGCCGCCACCAACCATATCCAGCCGTGCAGGCTACCGGAGGCGATGCCGCTGAAGTAGGCGCCGATATTGCAGCCATAGGCAAGACGCGCCCCGTAGCCGAGCATGATGCCGCCGATGGCGGCGGCCAGCACCGAGCGCAGCGGGATGCGGAAATTGGGCGCGAAGCGGCCGGCCAGCGAGGCGGCGATCAGGGCGCCCACCATGATGCCGATATTCATGAGGCTGGTGATATCACGCCAGATCGTGGTCTCCAGGGCGGTGGCATTCCACGAGGCCTGCCAGTAGCCCCACTGGCTGACGTCGCCCCCCAATGCCGTGAAGCCCTTGGCGCCCCATAGCGCGAAGGCCGAGGTAACCCCCCAGGGTCGGCCGGCCAGGGCCAGGGTGGCGAAGTTCAAGAGCGCCAGGGCCACGGCCCCCGCCAGCAATGGCCAGGGGCCGGTGAGCCAGCGCCGATTGCCGACATCGCGCTTCGCGGTACGCTCCAGCTGCCCATGGCGGCGCTTCTCCATCATCACGGTAAGGACGGCGATGGCCGCAAACAACGCCAGGCTGACGACGATGCCGCCACCGGTGCCCGCGGTCTCGACCAGTGATACCGGCTGGAACGCCGGCAGGCTCTGCCACCAGGTGAAGTGGGCCGTGCCGATCAGCGAGCCGATAATGAAAAACACCAGGGTAATCAGCATGCGTGCATTGCCGCCTCCGGCGGTGAACAGGGTGCCGGAGGCGCAGCCGCCACCCAGCTGCATGCCTATCCCGAAGAGGAAGGCCCCGAACACCACCGACATGCCGATGGGCGCCACGAAGCCGTTAACCGACTGACCAAACAGGCTGCCGGCCCCCAGCGCCGGGAAGAACAACAGTACGGCGATGGCCAGCATCACCATCTGCGCGCGCAGGCCGCGCCCTCGCCGTTCCGTGATAAAGACCCGCCAAGCGGCAGTAAAGCCGAAGGCGGCATGGTAGAGCACCATGCCCAGCAGGCCGCCCACCACCATCAGGGCGCCCAGCCGCGCGCCGAAGACGGCGCCCACGGCCAGGGCCCCCAGGAGCAGGGCCCCCGCGGCCACGACGGGAAGGGAGATTCGGTTGCGTTGGGTCAAGGCGAGTTCACTCATGGCAGGCTCACGTAAGCAGGTCTGGGGGCAGGGCGCCCCGGGTAACCGTGCAGGATAACGACACCAGGACATCACGCAAAAGAATTTAAATGAAATTTATAATTCAAAAAAAGAATAAGATATCAGGGGTGTATGCCCCTAAGTGTGGGGTACCGGATGATCAAATCGCCTATAGGAGTTATCCTCTGCTAGCCGCGAGGGAGCTTCTTCAGCAATTCATCCGGGAGCAGGTTCATGGACATCAAGCTGCATAAACAAGCGACGACGACACCAAAGATCCGTGCCGAGATCCAGGCAGCACCCTCCAGTATCACGGATAGCGAGCTGGCCCGTCAGTATGGCGTCACCACCGCGACCATCCGGCGTTGGCGTTACCGTGATAATGTCTATGATCGATCTCACACGCGACACAACCTCCTGGCGACGCTCACGTCCGAGCAGGAGGAAGTGCTGATCACGGCTCGTGAGTTCCTGCGCCTCGGCCTGGATGACCTTCTGGTCGTTGCGCGTGAGTTCCTGAATCCCCGCTTGTCACGCTCTGCCCTGCATCGCATGCTCAAACGGCGTGAAGTGCCGACGCTGGCGGAACTGGCGCGGCAGAACGCCGGTGACGACGAGAAACCTCGGCACAAGCCCTTCAAGGACTACGAGCCTGGCTACGTGCACATCGACATCAAGCACCTTCCCCAAATGCCGGACGAGCAGCAGAAGCGCTACCTATACGTCGCCATCGATCGTGCCACGCGCTGGGTTTACTTGGAAGTCAGGCACAGTCAGTCCGCAAAGGATGCGCGGGCGTTCATGAAACGAGTGGAGGAGAAGGCCCCCTTCACGATCCAAACGGTGCTCACCGATAACGGCAAGTCGTTCACCGATCGCTTCACGCGGGCAGGCGAGCGCAAGCCCAGCGGTCACCATCTCTTCGATCAGGAGTGCCAGGCCCATGGTATCGAGCACCGGCTAATCAAGCCGGGACGGCCGCAGACGAATGGCATGGTAGAGCGCTTCAACGGCCGGATCAGCGACGTGCTTTCGACCCGGCGCTATGTTTCAGGCGAGGATCTGGAACAGACACTCAAACGCTACGCTTGGCTGTACAATCACCATATCCCGCAGAAGGCGCTGCACCATCAGTCGCCGATTGCAGTGATGAAGGAATGGCAGGTCAAACGTCCTGAGTTATTTACCAAGCGGGTGGTTAATCACACGGGACCCGACACCTAAGCACGACGGGCGCCCCGCAGGGCGCCCGTCCATGGTCGAGGGGCAACATCCGATCAGACAAAGCGCCCCAGGCCCGCGACCTGACGCAGGCGATCCATCAGAGGCGCCGCCTCCGCCCGGGCCCGCTCGGCTCCTTTCAGCAATACTCGCTCGATATGTCCCGGGTCTTCCAGCAACGCCTGGTAGCGTTCACGAGGCTCGCGCAAGTGCTCGTTGAGGTACTCGAAGACACGGTTCTTGGCCTCGCCCCAGCCGATGCCGTTGGCGTACTCCTCACGCATCGCCACCACTTCCTCGGCCGAGGCAAACGCCGAATAGATCTGAAACAGGGTGCAGGCATCGGGGTCCTTGGGCTCGCCGGGCTCCAGCGAGTTGGTCTTGATCTTGCGCACCAGCTTCAGCAGCTTCTTCTCGGAGACGAACAGCGGGATGGTGTTGTTGTAGCTCTTGGACATCTTGCGACCGTCCAGCCCCCTCAACAGCTCGCCCTCCTCGTCCACCACCGCCTCGGGCAGGGTGAAGTACTGCCCCTTGTAGAGGTGATTGAAGCGTCCGGCCATATCCCGAGCCATCTCGATATGCTGGGCCTGATCGCGCCCCACCGGCACCCGACTGGCGTTGAACATCAGGATATCGGCCGCCATCAACACCGGGTAGCCGAACAGACCCATGGTGATACCCTTGTCGGGATCCTGGTCGTCGGCCGCCTCGTTGTCGGCTACCGCCGCCTTGTAGGCGTGGGCACGATTCATCAGCCCCTTGGCACAGATGCAGGAGAGCATCCAGGCCAACTCCGGGATCTCGGGAATATCCGACTGGCGATAGAAAATGGCGTTGTCGGTATCCAGGCCCAGCGCCATCCAGGTCGCGGCGATCTCCAGGCGCGATGCCTGCACACGCTTCGGGTCCTGGCACTTGATCAGCGCATGCAGGTCGGCGAGGAAGTAGTAGGACTGAACGCCGGGGTCCCGGCTCGCTTCGATGGCGGGCTTGATGGCGCCGACATAGTTGCCCAGATGCGGGGTGCCGGTGGTCGTGATGCCGGTAAGAACGCGGGTCTTCTCGGAAGCTGCACTCATGGGGAAAGTGGACTCTGCGGTTCGGAAATGGCCGCCATGATAACGCGCAGGCCCCCACAAGGCGACCGGGACGGCCCGACCCGGGCACTCGCAGATGGCTTGACGGCTCGATAGGTCGGGGCTTATCCCCAGCGCCCCTTGGCCCAATACGCCTCAAGGGCGCAGCGCCCCACAGTTCCAGCAAGCGTCGAAGACGCCGTCCAGGGGCTCCCCGCAATCCGGGCAGCGCCAGGCGGCCGCCTCGCTCCTGCCCGCCAGGGCATCGTCTATCAAGGACTCGGCACGCTCGCGATTATGGGGCTTCACCCACACCTCGGGTTCACACTCCCCCAGGGGCAGCTCACCGGCGCCGCCACCCAGGGTCATATTGCGTAACTCCGCGGGGATACCCGCCGCTTCGAGCAGGTTATGCACATGGCTGACCAGCAGCGCATTGCTGTGGGCGAAGACCCGCACCGGCTCACTCCCTCCCATCAATCCCGGAAGACTCGCACGCCAAGGGCCTTCAGGTAGGCGGTCTCGGGAATCGCCGGATGCACCGGGTGGTCCGGTCCCTGGTGGCCCTGGAAGAGGATCTGGCCATGGCGGTCCTGGTGGCGCACCGCGCCACGCACCACATCCACCAGGCGCTCCGGCGCCAGATGCATGGAGCACGACGCCGAAAGCAGCAGGCCATCACGCCCCAGCAGGCGCATCGCCTCACGGTTGAGCTTGCCATAGGCGCGCTCGCCGTTGGGGATATCCTTGCGCTTCTGGATGAAGGCGGGCGGGTCGAGGATCACCACATCGAACTGCTCGCCCTCGGCCTTGAGGGCCGCCAGGACCTCGAAGGCATCACCCTCGCCCACCGCGACCTGCTCCTGAAGACCGTTGAGGGCCGCATTATCGGCGACGCGCTCCAGGGCCGGGACGGAGGCATCCACGCAGAGCACCTCCCGGGCGCCGTTAGCCGCGGCCTGCACGCCCCAGCCACCGACATAGCTGAACAGGTCCAGCACCCGCTTGCCGGCCACGAACTGGTTGAGCCAGGCACGATTGATGCGGTGGTCATAGAACCAGCCGGTCTTCTGGCCATCGAGCACCGGCGCCGAGAAGCGCACGCCATTCTCCTCCAGCAGCACGGGGTCGCTCACTTCGCCCTTGACCACCTCCACGAAGCGCTCGAGCCCCTCCTGGCGGCGCCCGGAGGTGTCGTTGCGCAGCACCACCGTGGAGGGCGCGAGCACCTTGTCCAGGGCGTCGAGCAGCTCGGGCAGCACCGCCTGCATGCCGGCGGTATTGACCTGCACCACCAGCGTCGCGTCGAAGCGATCGATCACCAGCCCGGGCAGCAGGTCGCCTTCACCGTGTACCAGGCGGTAATAGGGCGCGGCGAACAGCCGCTGGCGAAGCGCCAGCGCCTGGTTGAGGCGGTGCACCAGCAGGGAGCGATCGAGCCCCTGCTTCGGGTCCCGGGAGACCAGCCGTGCGCAGATCAGCGAGTTGGGATTGACGTAGGCCACGCCCATGGCCTTGCCGTTGGCGGCCTCCACGACCACCTGCTGGCCGAGTTCCAGGCCCTTGAGCGGCGTGGCGCCGGTATCGACCTCGTTGGAATAGAGCCACAGGTGGCCCGCCTTGAGGCGACGGTCGGCGTTCTTCTTCAGGCGCAGAGAGGGCAGAGTCATGGGGTCTCCGGAAAATCAGGTCTGGCAATGGGGACAGTAGACACTGGCCCGCTGCCCGAGAGTAATAAGGCGCAGCTCATCGCCACAGTGCCGACAGGGCTGACCATGCCGACCATAGACATTGAGCCGCTGCTTGAAGTAGCCGGGCTCGCCGGTACCGCCGACGAAGTCGCGCAGGGTGGTGCCTCCCTGGGTAATGGCGGCGGCCAGCACCTCCTTGGCGGCGGCGGCCAGGCGTTCATAGCGTGCCAGCGAAATGCGTCCGGCGGCCCGGCGCGGATCGATGCCGGCCATGAACAACGCCTCGGACGCATAGATATTGCCCACCCCCACGACGACGGCGTTATCCATCAGGAAGGGCTTGACCGCGAGGCGGCGGCCACGGGACAACCGATAGAGCCGCTCACCGTCGAAGGCCTCCGACAGGGGCTCGGGCCCCAGCCGCGACAGGCGCGAATCCCGCTCGGCATCACCCGCCAGCCAGTCGACGAAACCGAAGCGGCGTGGGTCGTGATAGCGCAGTATCCCACCGTCGTCGAGCACCAGGTCCAGGTGATCGTGCTTTCCGGGCAGCTCGCCGATGCGCACGATACGCAGACTGCCGGACATGCCCAGATGGCACAGCAGGGTCGCTTCGCCGGCGTCGCCCCCGGAGACGGGCAGCAGCAGGTACTTGGCACGGCGGGCCAGGGTGCCGATCCGCGAACCCACCAGCCGTTCGCCCAGATCGGCAGGAACCGGCACACGCAGGCGGGACTGTCGCACGATCACCTCACCGATCTCGCGCCCCTCGACATGGGGGGCAATGCCGCGGCGGGTGGTCTCGACTTCGGGAAGTTCGGGCATCGGCGGTGGGCTCTGCGGCTGCCTCAGAAACACCTGAACCCGACTGAGGGATCAGTCGGGTTCAGGTCGACAGGCTTGAACACCTGCGGAAGAGGATCAAGGCTTACTTGATCTTGGCTTCCTTGTACATCACGTGCTTACGGACGACCGGATCAAACTTCTTCATCTCCAGCTTATCCGGAGTGTTCCGCTTGTTCTTGTCGGTGGTGTAGAAGTGACCGGTACCGGCACTGGACACCATTCTGATCTTGTCACGCATGACTGTTTGCTCCCCTTGAATGGATCGCTAGAAAGCGAATCGCTTAGACGGCTTCACCGCGCTTGCGGAGATCGCTGAGAACCGCATCGATACCCTTCTTGTCGATGATGCGCATGCCCCTGGAAGAGACGCGCAGCCTGACGAAGCGATTCTCGGACTCCACCCAGAAACGGTGTGAGTGCAGGTTCGGCAGGAACCGACGGCGGGTCTTGCGCTGGGAGTGTGAAACATTATTACCAGTCACCGGGCGCTTGCCGGTAACCTGACATACTTTGGACATGGGAGCCTCCAACCACTGGCCAGGTGTCAATCACCTGTTGTGTTCAAAACCTGTCGGGCAAACCGGGAGATCCCGTGACATTTGACCCAAGGGAATTCAAAGGCTGCACTTTATACCAGAGACCGCCTCACCGGACAAGCCCGGAGCGCAAGGACATATATATCCAGCGACGGCGAGTACGGCGCGAAAGGCGACTGACGATGGGCAGGTGCTTGGCAGGCAGCCCCAAATTCTCGGGGGCCGGGCGCAGCCGAGGCAACATTATAGAGCAAGTCGCGCCCCGCGTCATGCTTTACAGCCATCCCCGCTCGGCGAAGGACACCACTTCGCCATCTCCGACCACGAAGTGATCCAGCACACGGATCTCGAAGAGACCGAGCGCCTCACACAGGCGGTCGGTGATGCGCCGGTCGGCGTCACTGGGCTCGGCCACGCCGGAGGGATGATTATGCGCCAGAATCACTGCCCCGGCGCTCAGGGCCAGGGCCCGTCGCGCCACCTCACGGGGATAGACGGAAGCGCTGTCCAGGGTGCCGCGGAACAGCGACTCGTAGCGGATCACCCGGTGCTGGGCATCGAGGAAGAGCGCGGCGAACTCCTCGTGCCCCAGGTGACGCAGCTGACTGGAGAGATAGGCACGCACCAGCGTCGGCGAGGTCAGCGCCTCCCCCCGGGCCAGCTGGCTGGCCAGATGCCGCCGCGACAGCTCGAGGCAGGCCTGAAGCTGCACATACTTGGCATCGCCCATGCCCCGCGCCGTGCAGAACTGCTTGCGTTCGGCCTCCAGCAGCTGGCGCAGGCCGCCGAATTCCAGCAGCAGGTTCCGCGCCAGGTCCACCGCCGAGTGGCCCCGCACGCCCACCCGCAGGAAGATGGCCAGCAGCTCGGCATCCGACAGCACCTCGGCTCCCAGTGCCAGCAATTTTTCCCTGGGTCGCTCCCCCTCCGGCCAGTCCCTGATCGACATCGCCATCCCCCCGCTCCGCCTGCCCTCAGTGTAGCCACACTTCCGCTGGCTCGTAGGGCTATCGCAGTGACGCCAGGCGAGCCGAGCCGGGACGGCGGCAGCCCTGCCCGCCGTCTCGTCTCGGCTACGCAAGGTAGGGCGCCAATGATAAGGTAGGCGGTTGAGATTACCGTCGGGAACCAATCCATGTCATCGCTCTCCGAAACCGGACTCATCGGCCGCCGAGTCCTGCTCGGCATCAGCGCCGGCATCGCCGCCTACAAGAGTGCCCTGCTCGCCCGCCTGCTCACCCAGGCAGGCTGCGAGGTGCGCGTCGTCATGACCGAGGGGGCCCAGGCCTTCATCACGCCGCTGACCCTGCAGGCACTGACCGGCGAGCCCGTGCGCACGTCTCTGCTCGACCCCGAAGCCGAGGCCGGCATGGGCCATATCGAGCTCGCCAAGTGGGCCGACACCATCCTGGTCGCCCCGGCCACCGCCGACCTGATGGCGCGCCTCGCCCAGGGCCATGCCGACGATCTGCTCACCACCCTGTGCCTGGCCAGCGACGCCGAGACGGTCATGGCCCCGGCCATGAATCAGGCCATGTGGCGCCACCCGGCGACCCAGCGCAATGCCGCACGACTCGTGGATGACGGCTGGCGCCTGCTGGGACCGGATAGCGGCGACCAGGCCTGTGGCGATACCGGCCCCGGCCGCATGCTGGAGCCCGAGGCGATCCTCGAGGGGCTGCTTTCCCTCCAGGCGCCCGATGCCGCGTCCCTTCAGGCGCCCGATGCCGGGCCGGCCGCCGGCCTGAACGTCACCATTACCGCCGGCCCGACCCGAGAGCCGCTGGACCCGGTGCGCTACCTCTCCAATCATAGCTCCGGCAAGATGGGCTATGCCCTGGCCATGGCGGCCGCGGCGCTGGGCGCCAGGGTCAGGCTGATCAGCGGCCCGGTGACCCTGCCCTGCCCCGCCGGCGTGGAGAGAATCCCGGTGGAGACGGCGCTCGAGATGCACGCGGCGGCGTCGCGACTCGCCCCGAAGAGCGATATCTTCATCGGCTGCGCCGCGGTTGCCGACTATCGCGCCGAGGCGGCAGCGGAACACAAGATCAAGAAGGTCGAAGGCGAGGACGCCCTGACGCTGCGCCTGGTGAAGAACCCCGACATCATCGCCTCGGTGGCCTCACTACCCGAGTCACGGCGGCCCCTGGTGGTCGGCTTTGCCGCCGAGACCCGCGACATCGCGACCTATGCCCAGGACAAGCTGACTCGCAAGAGGCTCGACATGATCGTCGCCAACGATGTCTCTCGCCAAGGCCTCGGCTTCGGCAGCGACCGGAACGCCGCCCTCCTGCTCTGGCGTGGCGCCGCGGGCGAGGACCGAGAAAGCCTCGAGGCCCAGCCCAAATCCGACATGGCCCGGGCGATAATGCGCCGCGCCCTGGCCTGCCTGGCCGAGCGTACCGCCTAAGCCCGACGCCCCATGACTCCGATCCCCTCAGGAACCCCCGATGCCCCAACTCGATGCCAAGCCCCGCCTGGCCGTGAAGCTCCTCGACGAGCGCCTGCACGACTACATGCCCCACTACGCCACCCAGGGCTCTGCGGGCATGGACCTGCGCGCCCTGCTCGATGCCCCCCTGACGCTGGTCCCCGGCCAGTGTGAGCTGGTGCACACGGGCCTGGCCATCCATATCGCCGACCCGACCCTCGCCGGCCTGGTCCTGCCCCGCTCTGGCCTGGGCCACAAGCATGGCATCGTCCTCGGCAACCTGGTGGGGCTGATCGACTCCGACTATCAGGGCGAGCTGATGATCTCGGTATGGAACCGCGGCCAGGCCTCGTTCACCCTCGAGCCCTTCGAGCGCCTGGCGCAGTATGTGCTGGTACCGATCGTTCAGGCCGAACTCGAGGTTGTCGACGACTTCACCGCCAGCCAGCGCGCGGAAGGTGGCTTCGGCAGCTCCGGCCGCCACTGACTCCGCCAGTTATCACCCTAGAGGGAAGGACCCTAGATGACCGCAGATAGCCAGACCGTACCCGCCTCCATCTTCCGCGCCTACGATATTCGAGGCATCGTCGACGACACGCTCACCGAACCCAACGTCGAGCTCATCGGTCGCGCCATCGGCAGCGAGGCCGCCGCCCGCGGCGAATCCTGCGTGGTGGTCGCCCGGGATGGCCGGCTATCCGGCGAGCGCCTCAAGGACGCCCTGGTGCGCGGCCTGAACGCCGCCGGCCGCGACGTCATCGATGTCGGCATGGTCCCCACCCCGGTGCTCTACTTCGCCACCCATACGCTGGATGGCACCGCCTCGGGCGTCATGGTGACCGGCAGCCACAACCCCCCGGATTACAACGGCTTCAAGATCGTGCTCGGCGGCGAGACCCTCTCCGGCGAGGCGATCACCGGCCTGCACGAGCGCATCGTCGCCGGCGACCTGACCGAGGGCCAAGGCAGCGTGCGCGACGTGGACGTTCGTGACACCTACCTGGCACGCATCCTGGCCGACGTTCACCTGGCGCGACCGCTCAAGGCGGTGGTCGACTGCGGCAACGGCGTGGCCGGCGAGCTCGGCCCGCAGCTGGTGGAGAAACTCGGCGTCGAGACACTGCCGCTGTTCGCCGAGATCGACGGCACCTTCCCCAATCACCACCCGGACCCGGGCAAGCCGGAGAACCTCCGGGACTTGATCCAGGCGGTGCGGGAAAACGACGCCGATATCGGCCTGGCCTTCGACGGCGATGGTGACCGCCTGGGCGTGATCACCCCCTCAGGCCGGCTGATCTATCCGGATCATCTGATGATGGCCTTCGCCGAGGACCTGCTCGAGCGCCGCCCGGGCGCCAGGGTGATCTTCGACGTCAAGTGCACGGGCAACCTGGCCCGGGTGATCGATGAGGCCGGCGGCGAGCCCGAGATGTGGCGCACCGGCCACTCGCTGATCAAGGCACGCATGAAGGAGACCGGCGCCCTGCTGGCCGGCGAGATGAGCGGTCATATCTTCTTCAAGGAGCGCTGGTACGGCTTCGACGACGGTCTCTACAGCGCCGCCCGCCTGCTGGAGGTTCTCTCTCGTCAGGAGCTGGAAGCCGATGCCTTCTTCGACCGCTACCCCCAGGACAAGGGCACGCCGGAGATCAATATCCCCGTTACCGACGAGACCAAGTTCGACCTGGTGGCGCGCCTGGCTCGCGAAGGCGACTTCGGCGAGGAGGGCGTGAAGACCACCCTCGACGGCATCCGCGTCGATTACCCCGACGGCTGGGGCCTGTGCCGCGCTTCCAACACCACCCCGGTGCTGGTGCTGCGCTTCGAGGGCAAGAGCGAGGCGGCTCTCGAGCGTATCAAGGCCCGCTTCGCCGACGCCCTGACCCAGGTAGCCCCCGAGCTGGACGTGGTGCTGTCAGAATGAAAAAGGAATCCGCAATGACCGAACAGACCCGTGACCCCCGCCTGGTGGTGGAGGTGCTCTCCGAGGCGTTGCCGTATATTCAGCGCTTTTCCGGCAAGACCGTGGTGGTGAAGTACGGCGGCAACGCCATGACCGAGGACACCCTGATCGACTCCTTCGCCCGGGATATCGTGCTGATGAAGGAAGTCGGCATCAATCCAGTGGTGGTCCACGGCGGCGGCCCGCAGATCGGCGAACTACTCGGCAAGCTCAATATCGAGTCGCGCTTCGTCAACGGCATGCGGGTCACCGATGCCGAGACCATGGACGTGGTGGAAATGGTACTGGGCGGGCTGGTCAACAAGGGCATCGTCAACCTGATCAACCAGTGCGGCGGCAAGGCCATCGGCCTGACCGGCAAGGACGGCGCCCAGATCCGCGCCCGCCAGCTCAGGGTGGAGCACCAGACGCCGGACATGGCCGCCTCCGAGATCATCGATATCGGCCATGTGGGCGAAGTGGAGCATATCTCCACCGACCTGATCGACATGCTTGCCCAGCGTGACTTTATCCCGGTCATCGCCCCCATCGGGGTGGATGAGGCAGGCCACAGCTACAACATCAACGCCGATCTGGTGGCGGGCAAGGTGGCCGAAGCTCTCTCCGCCGAGAAGCTGATGCTGCTGACCAACGTGGCCGGCCTGATGGACGGCTCGGGCGAGGTGATGACGGGTCTGACCACCGCCCAGGTGGACGCCCTGATCGCCGATGGCACCATCCACGGCGGCATGCTGCCGAAGATCCGCTGCGCCCTGGACGCGGTGAAGGACGGCGTCAGGAGCGCCCATATCATCGACGGCCGGGTTCCCCACGCCACGCTGCTGGAGATCTTCACCAACGCCGGTGTCGGCACCCTGATCACCGACGAAAGCTGATCCTCCCATGACACAGGCAACCCCCACTCCCAGTCGTCGCGAGCAGATCCTCCAGGCACTGGCCATGATGCTGGAAGAGGACAGCGGCAAGCGCATCACCGTATCCGCCCTGGCGAAGCAGGTCGGCGTTACCGAGGCCGCTCTCTATCGCCACTTCCCCAGCAAGGCACGCATGTTCGAGAGCCTTATCGAATTTATCGAGGATTCCCTGTTCGCCCGCATCGGGCGCATCCTGGAAGAGGAGCATGAGGCACTGCCGCGCTGCGGGGCCCTGCTTACCCTGCTGCTGGGGTTCGCCGAGAAGAACCCCGGTCTCTCACGGCTACTCGACGGAGGGGTGCTCACCGGCGAGACGGTGCGGCTGCGAGTCCGCATCCATCAGCTCTTCGAGCGGCTCGAGACCCAGCTCAAGCAGATCCTGCGCGAAGCCGAGCTACGCGAGAAGCGTCGCACCCGCCTGCCCGCCGCCACCGCCGCCAATCTCCTGCTGTCCACCGCCGAGGGACGCATCAGTCAGTACGTGAGGAGCGACTTCAAGCGCCGCCCCACCGAACACTGGCAGGTGCAGTGGGCGCTGCTCTCGGCCCAGCTGCTGGAGGAAAGCCCCCAACCCGCGTGAGGCTCCAGGCGCTTGAAAGGCCCCTTCCTGCCGGAAAGTGCCTACCAGAGACACACTTTCCAGAGGCACTCGTCTTAAAAACACCAAGGCCCAATCGAAGACATTCGACGGGGCCTTGAATGTTGACCAGCGCGCGGCATCGGCGCGTTCGACTCATTCACGCCACCAGGGCGTCACCGATCTGCTGCTTGATCTTCTTCATGGCATTCTTCTCGAGCTGGCGGATGCGCTCGGCGGAAACGCCATACACATCGGCCAGATCATGCAGGGTGGCCTTGGGCTCACTGAGCCAGCGACGCTGCAGGATGTCACGCGAGCGCTCATCCAGGCCCTCCATCGCCAGCTGTAGGCGGCGGGTGGAGTCGCCCTCCCAGTCACTCGCCTCGATCTGGGTAGCCGGGTCGGCGGAGGTATCGTCCAGATAATGCACCGGTGCCTGCCAGCTGCTCTCGTCATCCTCGCCGGGCGCTGCATCGAAGCCGGCATCGTGGGAGGCGAGCCGGCCTTCCATTTCGCGCACCACCTCGGGCTTGACGTCGAGGTCCTTGGCGATCGCCTCGACCTCGTCACTATTCAGCCAGGCCAGGCGCTTCTTGGCGCTGCGCAGGTTGAAGAACAGCTTGCGCTGGGCCTTGGTGGTCGCGATCTTCACGATGCGCCAGTTACGCAGCACGAACTCGTGAATTTCCGCCTTGATCCAGTGCACGGCGAAGGAGACCAGCCGCACTCCCTGGTGGGGATCGAAACGCTTTACCGCCTTCATCAGGCCAATGTTACCCTCCTGGATCAGGTCTGCCTGGGGCAGGCCATAGCCGGAGTAGCTGCGGGCAATGTGCACGACGAAGCGCAGGTGCGACAGCACCAGCCGGCGCGCCGCCTCCAGATCGCCCTCATCGTGCAGCCGGAAGGCCAGCTCACTCTCCTCGTCGGAGGTGAGCATGGGGATGCCATTGGCCGCCCGGATATAGCCGTTAAGGTCGTGCCCCGGGGAGAGTTGGCCCACCGGAAGAAGACTGTTGCTCATGTGCAGGATGTCTCCTCAATCAGCCCATAAATGTCTTGGCATGCGGCACCTAAGACACCTGAATCGGTGCAAGGTTCCGTGAAATTTCACGCTCCATCTACCCCATGGAGTCGTCATTTCGGCGGCCTGGCGTCAGCGCGGCTTCACCTCGGCGAGGTGGCGGCTGACCGCGATCCAGGCACCCAACCAGCCTAGTAGTATACTACAGCCCACCAGGACGGCGGAACCGCCTGCTCCTAGCTGCGGCAGGCTGAAGCTGGCGCCGTAGCTTTCCGCCAGCGCCGAGACCGGTGACGCCAGCCAGCCGCCGCCCAGGGTCAGCAGTACCCAGGCCAGCAGACCGCCACCCAGGCCATACCAGGCCCCGCTATAGAGGAAGGGGCGCCGCACGAAGCCATGGGTGGCGCCGATCAGGGTAATCACCTCGATCTCCTTGCGGCGACTCTCCACTGCCAGCCGTATCGTATTGCCCACCACCAGCAGCACGCCTCCCCCGAACAGCACGGCCAGCGCCAGCACCACACGCCGGCCCAGCTCGGCCAGGCTTCGCAGGCGCTCGAGCCAGGCCAGATCCAGGCGCACCTCGTCCACCCCGGACACCGCGCCCAGCGCCTCGGCCAGGTCACGCACCGCTTCCGGTGCCGGCGACTCCGGAGTCACGACCACGCTGGCCGGCAGGGGATTATCGTCGAGTCGTGCCAGGGCATTCTCCAGTCCCAGTGCCTGCTGGAACTCCGCCATGCCTTCGGCGGCGGTGATCAGTCGAGTGTGGACCACGCCCGGCTGAGCCCCCAGGGCCTCTTCTATGCGTGCCGCCTCACCGTCCTCGATGCCCGGCGCGAGATAGGCGGTAAGAGTGGCGCTCTCGGCAAGCTCGGCATCGAGCAGTCTTGCACTGTCCAACGTCAGCCACAACGCTGCGGGCAGCACCATGGCGATGGCGATGGCCAGCATGGTTACCAGGCTGGAGATGGGCGTTCGCAGCAACCGCCAGGCACTATCCAGACACATGGCCCGGTGATGACGAAGCCAGCCACGAAAACGGCTCGAAGAACGCGCGCGATGCGTACGCGCGCCCCGCGGGGAGGGCGAGGCACGACGGTTCATGCGGCCTCCTGGTCGCCCACCAGGCGACCCTCGCGCAGGCGCAGGGTACGATGCTGCAACCGAGCGATCAGCGCCAGATCGTGGCTGGCGATCATCACCGTGGTGCCGATTCGATTGAAGTCCTCGAACAGCGCCATGATATCGGCGGAAAGCTGAGGATCGAGGTTGCCGGTCGGTTCATCGGCCAGCAGAAGGGCCGGCTTGTTGACCACCGCCCGGGCAATGCCCACACGCTGCTGCTCGCCGCCGGAAAGCTCGATAGGCAGCGCCTTCTCGCGGTGCAGCAATCCGACCTTGTCCAGTGCCGCCCGGACTCGACGCGCCGACTCGCGGGGCTCGATGCCCTGAATCGTCAGGGGGAGCGCCACGTTATGGAAGATAGAGCGGTCATAGAGTAGCTGGTGGTCCTGGAAGACCACGCCGACCTGGCGGCGATAAAACGGCACCTGGCTCGGGTGGAGCCGATCGATATCATGGCCGGCCACCAGGATACGCCCCCGTGTGGGGCGTTCCAGGCGCATGACCAGGCGCAGCAGCGAACTCTTGCCGGCCCCGGAGTGGCCGGTCAGAAACAACATCTCGCCGCGACGCACGCGAAAATCGATATTGGCGAGGGCCTCGAAACGTCCGCCGTAGCGCTTGCCCACGTGCTCGAAGACGATCATCCCTGGGTGCCGTCCTCGCGGTCGAACAGGGCATCCACGAACTCATCCGCCGCGAAGGGACGCAGGTCATCCAGTGTCTCGCCGACCCCGATAAAGCGGATCGGCGTGCTCAGCTGCTTGGCCAGGGCAAAGATGATACCCCCCTTGGCGGTACCGTCCAGCTTGGTCAGGGTCACTCCGGTGATCGGCACGGCCTCATGGAAGGTACTGGCCTGGGAGAGGGCGTTCTGCCCGGTGCCGGCATCGAGCACCAGCATCACCTCGTGGGGCGCCTCGGCGTCGAGCTTGCCCATGACCCGGTGGACCTTCTTGAGCTCTTCCATCAGGTGCGCCTTGTTATGCAGGCGTCCGGCGGTATCGGCGATCAACACGTCGACACCGCGGGCCTTAGCGGCTGCCACGGCATCATAGACCACCGAGGCGCTATCGGCACCGGTATGCTGGGCGATCACCGGCACCTCGTTGCGCTCGCCCCATACCTTGAGCTGCTCCACCGCCGCGGCACGAAAGGTATCACCGGCGGCCAGCATCACGCTGCGTCCATCGCGCTGAAAGCGCTGGGTCAGTTTGCCGATGGTAGTCGTCTTGCCCACGCCGTTGACGCCAACCACCAGTATCACGAAGGGCCCCTCCCCCTTGGGCGGCAGCGCCAGGGGGGTGCTCACCGGCTCGAGCATGGCGGCCAGTTCCTCCTGCAGGGCGCCATAGAGCGCCTCGCTGTCCTTGAGCTCCTTGCGCGAGACACGCTCGGTCAGGCGATCGATGATCTCGGTGGTCGCCTCGATGCCCACATCCGCCATCAGCAGCTGGGTCTCGAGGTCTTCCATCAGGTCATCATCGATCTGCTTCTTGCCCAGGAACAGGTCGGCCAGGCCATCGGTCAGATTGGCTCGCGTCTTGCCCAGGCCCGAACGAATGCGGGCAAACCAGCCCTTCTTCTCGCTGGCGGCCGGCTTTTCCTGGAGAGCCGCGCGCTCGGGTTCCGGCTCGGGTTCTGGTTCTGGTTCCGGCTCGGGCTCCGGTTCCGACTCTGGCTCCGGTTCCGACTCGGGCTCAGGCTCTGGCTCCGGTTCGGGCTCGGGTTCCGGGTCGGGCTCCGCTTCTGGTGTCGGTTCCGGCTCGAGCCGCGCCTCTGTCTCGGCGGCGCGCCCACCCTCGCCGGGGCTCTCGCCTTCGGCGACGTCTTCCTCGCCGGGGGGCGAGGCGTCCTCTTCCTGGAGTTCCGGCTCCTCTCGGGTCGCCTCTTGCTCCTGCTTCTTCTTGCGCTTGAAAAAACCGAACATGGACAGCATCAGCCTCGCGGATGAACGAATCGTCACATCCTACCACTGCCCACCATGACTGTGGACAAGCCGCCGGTTACAATCTCCCCCATGAAACGACGCTCCCCCCGCCGCTCAGGCAAACCCGCGGCCGCCAGTCGGCGAGACGGCAAGACCACTGGTCGCCGACGTGCCGGCCAACACGCTACCGGCACCGGTCGCCTTCGCATTATCGGCGGGGACTACCGCCGCCGCCTGCTGCCGGTGCCCGACAGCCCCGGCCTGCGCCCCACCCCCGACCGGGTCCGTGAGACACTGTTCAACTGGATTAGCGCCGCCCTGCCCGGCGCCCGAGTGCTGGACCTCTTCGCCGGCACCGGCTCCCTCGGCCTGGAGGCCCTCTCCCGCGGCGCTCGAGAGGCCGTCTTCGTCGAACGCGACGCCCGGGTCGCCGACCAGCTCGGCAACAACCTCGGCGCCCTGAAGGCCACATCACGCGGACGAGTGATCAACGCCGACGTCGCACGCTTCCTGGATGCCACTCCCACTCCCGCTACCCTGGTCTTTCTCGACCCTCCCTTCCGCCTGGGGCTCGCCGAGCCTTGCTGTGCCGCCCTGGAGTCGGGCTGGCTGACGACCGAGGCCCTTGTCTACCTGGAAACCGAGGCCGGACTCGAGCCGCGGGTTCCCACCAGCTGGCAGTTGCACCGGGAAATGCAGGCCGGCGACAGCCACGGACGGCTCTACAAGCGTGAGGCCACTTCCCTGTCATCGCGCGGCGACGCTTGCTGAGGCGGAAGCTCGGCGTTACCCTGCGGTTCTGGATCGCCCTCCATGGGCACCGGCTCGGCCCCAAGGACTACCGGAACGACACCTCAGGAGAACAGGATGAGCATCGAACTCTTCAACCGGCTCGAACAAAAGGTCACCAGCGCCGTGGAGGCCCTGGAACTGCTGAAGATGGAAGCCGAAGAGCTGCGCGAGGAAAACAGCCGCCTGAAGCAGGAGCGCGAGGAATGGGAGCGCCGCCTGACCGCCGTGCTGGGCAAGCTGGACGAGCTGGATACCAACGACCAGGGCTGAGGCCCTGATCCGCTGGCGTCACTCCAGCGCCAGCGACATCAGCAGCGCGTCTTCCCTGACCGCCCCGGCCTGCCGGGGCGGGTAATAGCCGCGACGAATGCCGTCATCCTCGAAGCCTGCCCCACGATAGAGCGCAATGGCCGAGGCGTTGCCCACCCGCACCTCCAGCAACAGGCGTTCGCTGCCCCAGGCTCGGGCCTGTTCGACCACCTCGGCCAGGAGTCGGCGGGCGAGCCCTCGGCCACGCCAGCGAGTATCCACCAGCACCGCCTGCAGCTCCGCCTCGAAGGGCTGACGATCCATCGCGGCATAGCCCACCACGGCATCGTCGGCTACCAGGCCGAACACGAGCGTTCCAGGCGCCCGCAGGCTAGCCGCCAGCCGGGCGGCCGACCCGGCGGTCACCCAGCCATGCGCGGCCTCCAGGGCCGCCAGCGCCTCGAGGTCCGCGTCCGACAGCGTCATCAGCACCGGGGGTTTCTCCGGTGCTTCATGACTCATTCGCACCCTCGTCTCGCCTGTCTCGCCATGCATCGCCCAGCATCAGCAGCCGCGGCAACAGCGCACGCTTGGCGTCGGCACTGGTCGCGAGCTCTGCCAGTGACGGCTCCTGGCAGGCGGGCAGCTCGAATAGAGGACAGCGCTCATTCTCCAGCGCCAGCACTCGGTCCAGCACCTCGTCTCGACCGAATATCAGCAGCCGCTGCGGTGCCCAGCCACGACGACCGGCCCCCGCAATAAAGGCTTTTAAGCCCTCCCGGGCCTCTTCCAGCGGCTCCTGTACCGATAGTCCCTCCTGAAGCGGCCAGCGAAAGTCCTGAAAGACCGGCAACGGCGAGTCAATGCCCGCGGCGCGCAGCAGGTTGGCGAGCAGCCTCAGCTGAGAACGCCCCGGCGCCTGCTCACCTGGCAACAACATGAGCCAACGCCCCTCCAGACAGGCCACCTGAAAGGCGAAGCGCAGGGCCTCCTGGGGCGCTCTATCGGCATCGGGGCCTGCCACCTCGATGTCGGTGGCAGGCGCCGCCGGCGGCGCGTCATCGCCCAGCAGAGCCGCTCGCGCCTTGCCAGGTCGCGGTGCACGCGCGGCGCGCTCCTGAGCGGGGGGCTCGGGGGGCGAGGCGGCCGGCTGCTCCCGTGCCTCGTCGAGCAGCGCCTGCAGGCGCTCGCCATGACCGACCTCGGGCGGTGGCTCGGGAGGCTCCCAGTCGCAGGCGTGTGTAGGGCTTGCGTTGGGCAGCGTATAGCGCGCTACCCAGGCGGTGAGCCCCATCGCCTCCAGATACTGGAGGCGTTGTGGTTCGCCTGTCACCGACCGCCACCCCGGCAGTCGGGTGAGTCAGGGCGTGCCTGACCGCTGGCTTCCCATTCCTGCAGGGTATAAAGGTGCAGGGCTAGCGCATGTACCGGCCCGGACAGTTCATCGGCCAGCAGGGCATAGAGCTGCTGGTGGCGCTTGACCGGCATCAGCCCCTCGAAGCGATCGCTGACCAGCGTCACCTTGAAGTGGGTTTCGGAATTGGGTGGCACGGCGTGCCGATGGCTCTCGTTCTCCACCTGCAAAAAGGCGGGTTCGAAGGCCTGGAGCTTCTCTTCGATGCTTGACTGGATGCTCATTGAAGGCTTCCCGACGTGGTGAAGGTAAATGCCCATTGTACTCGCTATCGGCAGCGCAAACGATGAGGCCGCCTTGGCCCGACGACGCTACCCACGCCGAGCGGCTTCGGCAAGCGGGATCCGCAGCAGACTGAACAGCAGGGCCGCCAGGGTCGTCAGGGCTCCGAGCCATAGCGTGGCCTGTACCGCCACGCCGGCGGCCAGGAAGGCGCCTACCAGGGCGACCCCCAGTGATTGACCCACGGTACGCGACGTGCTCATGGTCCCGGACGCATTGGCGCTGAGCGCCAGCGGCACGCTGCCGATCAGCTCGCGATTATTGGGTGGCTGGAACAGGCCGAAACCCATCCCGCACAGCGCCATGCGCCACAGCACCTCGCCCACGCCGGCCTCGAGGTCGAGCCAGGCCAGCGCCATCAGTCCTACCATCAGCAGAATCAGGCCCAGGGACGCCAGCAGGGTGGGATTCACCCGGTCCGCCAGCCTGCCCGCCAGCGGTCCCACCAGCATGATCGCCAGCGGCCAGGGGGTGAAGAGCCAAGCGGTCTCGAGGGGAGTGAAGCCCATCCGCTGCTGGAACAGGAAGGACAGCGCCACGAAGGCGAGCCCCTGGCCGATGAAGGCGCTCCCCTGGGCGGCCAACGCCAGGCTGAAGCGCCGTTCGGCAAAGATGGCCAGCGGCAGCAGCGGATGAGGCGCCCGTCGCTGACGATGCACAAACAGCAGCGCCGCCGCCAGGCTGGTGCCCAGCCACGCCACGAGGGCCCAGACCGGCATATCGTGGCCCAGGCCATCCATGGCGACGAAGAGGCCGCCCAGCATGGTGATCGAGAGCAGCGCACCCTGCCAGTCGAAGCCACCGGGGCGCGCCGATTCGCGAGGCAGCGCTCTCCAGGCCAGAACCACCGCGACCCCGCCCAGCGGCAGGTGCAGCGCAAACAACCATGGCCACCCGGCCACCGACAGCAGGGCACCCCCGATGGCCGGGCCGGCGGCATAGCCAGCCGCTACCACCATGGCCGAGAGCCCCAGGGCGCTACCCAGCAACCGCGTCGGAAAGATCTGGCGATAGATCGAGGGGCCGATGGAAAGCATCGCCGCCGCCCCCAGCCCCTGCAGGGCACGAAATACCAGCAGGCTTTCCAGCGACGTCGAGAGTGCGCTGCCCAGGGCGGCCAGGGTAAAAACCGCCACCCCCGCCACATAGAGCCGTCGTCGACTGAGCAGCTCGCTCAAGGCAGCAAACACCAGCAGAAAAGCCGCCGAGCTGACCTGGAAGAGGTTGGTGACCCAGACCACCCGGGAGGCCGACACCTCGAGGCCGGTGGCGATGGATGGCAGCGCGATATTGACCATGGTGGTGTCCACTACCGCCATCAGGGTACCGAGAATCAGCGCCAGAACGGCCAGACGCCGCTCCGGGCCGGGCAGGCCATCGTCGCCGGCACGCGTTTCGAAGAGTCGACTCTTCACCCCTGTCTCCTTGATGTTCAAGGCTCATGGCGCGGCTCGATGCGACGCTCATGTACCCCGCCGACCGGCATCATTGCCTGGCCCGAAAGATCACATTGTACGCTGGATCCCGTTTGCCTCCGAGCTTGTCTCCGGGGTAGGCTCCGCTATATTCATTCGTATATAGCGAGATTTTCATGTCTTTCCGTCTTCCCTTCTGCACGGCCATCGCCGACCTCAAGCCGCTGCGATACGGCGTTCACGCCGCCCTGGCGCTGGCCCTGTTGGGCGGCACAGGCGCCAGCCAGGCCGCAACCCTGCACATCGCCGCCGCGGCGTCGATGACCGATGCCATGAACGAGGCCATCGAGGCCTATGCCGGCCAACACGACGACCTCAGCGTGGTTCCGGTGTACGCCTCATCCTCTACCCTGGCGCGCCAGATCGCCAACGGCGCCCCCGCCGAGCTCTACGTGTCGGCCAATATCCAGTGGGTGGACTGGCTGGAGAACCAGGGGGTCACCCTCCAGGAGCGGGCCAACCTGCTGCGCAATCGCCTGGCCCTTATCGCCACCGCCGACGGCGGCGACGCTTTCGTCCCCGGCGAGGATGGTCGCCTGAGTGAGCGTCTCGACGAGGGCGACCGGCTATCGGTTGGCGACCCGGACCATGTGCCGGCCGGCATCTATGCCCGCGAGGCCCTGGAATCGCTGGGCGAGTGGGCGGATCTCGAGCCACGACTGGCTCGCGGCAGCGACGTACGCGCCGCCCTGGCGCTGGTCGAGCGCGGCGAGACGCCGCTGGGTATCGTCTATCAGACCGATGCCAACGCCAGCGACCGCGTGCGCACCCTGGGCCTGTTCCCGGCCGACAGCCACGCCCCCATCCTCTATCCCGCCACGCTGATCGGCGACCGGGTCAGTGACGAGGCCGCCGCGTTTCGCGCCTGGCTCGATGGCGAGGACGCCATGGCGATCTTCGACGCCCACGGCTTCTCACCGGCCGCGACCGATTCACGCTAGGCACCGACATGCTCGCGTCGTTGACCCTGTCCCAGGCCGAGTGGGATGCCATTCTGCTCAGCCTGAGGATCGGCATGAGCGCCGTGGCCTGGACCCTGCCGCCGGGCATCGCTATCGCCTGGCTGCTGGCCCGCCGCGAGTTTCGCGGCAAGGCCCTGCTCGATGGCATCGTGCACCTGCCGCTGGTGCTGCCTCCGGTGGTAATCGGCTATCTGCTGCTGATCGCCCTGGGACGCCAGGGCTGGCTGGGGCAGTGGCTACATGAAGGACTGGGCGTGTCTCTGCCGTTCACCTGGCAGGGCGCCGCCGTAGCCAGCGGCGTGATGGCATTTCCGCTGCTGGTGCGCGCCGTGCGCCTGTCACTGGAGGCGGTCGACCCCAAGCTGGAAGCGGCGGCCAACACCCTGGGCGCGGGCCGGTGGCGCATCTTCTGCACCATCACCCTGCCGCTGGCCATACCCGGCGTGCTCACCGGCACCCTGCTGGCCTTCGCCAGGGCCCTATCCGAGTTCGGGGCCACCATCACCTTTGCCTCCAACATTCCCCACGAGACGCGCACGCTACCGCTGGCGCTCTACACCCTGATCCAGATGCCGGGAAAGGAAGCTGCCGCCGCGCGGCTCTGCCTGCTCGCCGTGATCATCGCCATGTTGTCGCTGATCGCCTCGGAAACGCTGGCACGACGCGCCCGACAGCGTACGCGCCAGCGCGATGGCTAAGGCCGGATACCATCGACGACCGGGCATCATCAATGGCCTCGCACCCTCGCATCGCGCCTGGAGACCCCGTATGAACTCAGCGGCCAGCCTACGGCTCGCCCTTCGCAAGCGGCTGGGCGGCTTCCAGCTGGAAACCGACCTCACCCTGCCCGATCGCGGCGTCAGCGCCCTGTTCGGCGCTTCGGGCAGCGGCAAGACCAGCCTGCTACGCCTCATCGCCGGCCTCGACCGACCCGATCACGGCCATATACGCCTCGGTGAACGTGCCCTGGTCGACGTCGCTCAGGGCCAATGGCTGCCGCCCAACAAACGACGGATCGGCATCGTCTTCCAGGAGCCGCGCCTGTTTCCCCACTATCGCGTGCGCGGCAACCTCACCTACGGCATGCCGGCCCATGCGCGTCCACGATTCAACGCCATTGTCGAACTGCTGGGTATCGGCTCGCTGCTCGATCGCCTTCCGGGCACCCTGTCCGGCGGCGAGGCCCAGCGTGTGTCCATCGGCCGTGCACTGCTCAGCGATCCTCAGCTGCTATTGATGGACGAGCCGCTGTCCGGCCTGGATGGGGCTCGCAAGCAGGAGCTGCTGACCTTCATCCTGTCGCTGGTGCGCGACATCCAGATTCCGATTGTCTATATCAGCCACGATCCCGGCGAAATCATCGCTATTGCCGATCACCTTGTGGTCATCGAGGCGGGGCGCGTGCTGGCCAGCGATTCCCTGGAAACGGTGCTGCAGCGCCTCGACCTGACGCCCCAGCTGGGTGGGTTCGATCTGGCCTCGGTGCTGCCGGCCCGGATCGCCGGACACGATGCCACCTATGAACTGACTCACCTGGCGCTCGAGGATGGCCAGACGCTGGTGGTGCCGCGCCTGGCCGCGCCGCCGGGCAGCGAACTGCGGGTGCGCATTCCGGCACGCGACGTGGGGTTGGCCCTGGCGCCGATAACGGCGACCAGCTATCGCAATCAGCTTCGGGCCAGCGTCGAGCGAATCGCACCCTCACCCGACGATGATTCCGCCATGGAACTGCTGCTCGGCCTCGGCCGGCATCGCCTGCGGTCGCGACTGACGCGCAAGTCCTGCGCCGAACTGAAGCTGGCGCCGGGCATGTCGGTGACCGCATTGATCCGCACGGTCTCTTTCGATATTCGCCGGCACTGAGCCCGAGTGACGAAGATGCGACAATCGACCATGAGTCATCCATCGACCGCTATCAGCGCACCGCGGGAGGCCTGCCTTGACCCTCGACGACATCGACTTTGCCCAGCTCTACCGCCAGCACCTGAGCCAGTCGCAGCGCCAACCAAAAGCGCCTGCCGACTGGGACCGGCGCGCCCCCAGGATGGGTCGCAAATCTTTGGGCGGGCCCTATGCCGACACCTTCGTGGAACGCATGCAGCTCGCCGGCAGCCGCAGCGTGCTCGACGTGGGCTGCGGCCCGGGCACCATCGCCCTGTTACTGGCCCCGCACATGCATCGCGTGGTGGGGCTGGATTACAGCCCAGGCATGCTGGAGCAGCTGATGGTCAACGCCCGGCGCCTGGGCCTGTCCAACGTCACTCCGCTCGAATGCGCCTGGGAAGACGACTGGAGCGAGGTGCCGGTATGCGATATTGCCGTGGCCTCGCGGTCCGGCATGGTGCCTGACCTGGCCGAGGCACTGATCAAGCTCAACGCCCATGCGCGGCACAAGGTCTACATGACCCAGCTGGTGGGCGGACATTTCATGGACCCCGAACTGATTGTCGCCCTGGGCCGCCAACCGCGCTCGTTTCCCGATCACCTCTACACCCTGGGACTGCTGCACACCCAGGGCATTCACGCCGAACTCAGCTATATCGAGATGCCCAGCCGCCTGGCCGGCGCCAGCGACTTCGACGAATTTGCCCAGCGGGTTAGCTGGTCGCTGGGTGAGCTCGACGACGAGGAGCGCGCCCGACTGCATCACTGGTACAGCACCGACTCCGAGCGTGCGGCCCGGGGCGGCGCACCGATGCGCTGGGCGCTGGTCAGCTGGACACCGCCGAGCCCCTCCTAGACATCCGCTTACCAATCCGCGCGTAAGGCATCGCCCAGTGCGGGGGGCTAACATTCGTTTGCTATCTGTAGGGACCCGACAAACATTCTGTCTCTGGTGGTTGATAACTCGGTGTTCAACGGCGACTACGAGCGTGCCATGTTGTTGCGGGCGATACTGACGGAGGTGTCCCTGGCGCTGTTTTCCGATATACGCCGCTTTGGCGGTACGCCACTGTAGCGACGAAGGCGAGCGGTTATCACATCGGCGTTATATCAGCTGATATAATCGCGAGGCACCTACATCTCCTCTTTACGCCTCCTGGAGTCGCCGCGATGCCCTCTCCCCCGCCACCCATCAGCGTGGAAGGACAGATCTGGTTCAACACCGACGAGCGTCGCTTCGGCGGCCATGGCCGCATCAGCCTGCTGAGCCATATCGCCGAACGGGGCTCAATCTCCCAGGCGGCCAAAGCCATGAAGATGAGCTATAAGGCCGCCTGGGATGCGGTGGATCAGATGAACAATCTGGCAGGAGAACCGCTGGTGGAGCGCAGCGTCGGCGGCAAGGGAGGGGGCGCCACGCGGCTCACCGCGCGTGGCCACCAGCTGGTGGCCAACTTCCACCGCCTGGAAGCGCTACACAAGCACTTCGTCAATGAGCTGAACCGACAGGCGGGCAGCCTGACCGATGACGTGGCGATGATCAGGAGGCTGAGCATGAAAAGCAGTGCGCGCAATCACTTCAGCGGCCGGATCACGGCGCTGACGCCGGGCGCGGTCAACGATGAAGTCGAGATCGAAATCTTCCCCGGCCAACGACTGGTGGCGGTGATCACCCGCGAAAGCTCCCAAACACTGGGGCTCGAGGTGGGCAGCGAAGCGTTCGCGCTGATCAAGGCCTCGTCGGTGATCGTCGTGACCGAGGCCGAGGGCGCCCGCTTCTCGGCCCGCAACCGCCTGGCAGGCCGCGTCGAACGCCTGCAGCCCGGAGCCGTCAATAGCGAGGTGGTGCTGGCGCTTGAGGGCGGCGGCCATCTGGCGGCGATCATCACCCATGCCAGCGCCGAAGGCCTGGGACTGGCCGAAGGACAACCGGCCAGCGCCATCTTCAAGGCGTCAAGCGTTATCGTCGGCGCCTACGACTAGGGCCGGCACTTACTGGTCTAGTCCGAAGATTCCAGCAACAGGCTATCGTCGATCTCGGAGATCTCCAGGGCCGTCTCGGTGTCGAGGTCGATGGCCAGATAGCTGTGCTCGAGCCGCAGGAAGTGCTGAAACAGCGACCAGTCGAGGACATCGGGCCACTGCTCCTGATCCTCTTCCCAGGCGCGTAGCTCGGTCTCGAGGACCTCGAGATAGCGCTCACGCACGAAGCCCTGCAGGGCCTCGGGGGTATCCATCTCCGGAATCAGATAGACGGTGCTCTCGTGCTCGACGTCGGACAGCGTCAAGTCCTCGTTGCCGAGGGTGGGCTCGAGCCCGTTGATCCAGTCCACGAAGTGCTGGGTCGGGCGGACGCTCAGGGCGGAGCGATTGAGCAGTTTCATGGTGGTCTCCTCGACGTCGAAACGACCACCATTATGGGCGCTGCCCGCGGCGTTTACCAATGCTTCCCGTACTTACCGAAGGCTGGTGGCATGGCCCCCTGGGGTCAGACCCCGGCCAATATCCACCGCCGGGGTCTGGCCCCGAAGGGCCAAAACCCAGCGGCTTCACGCCAGCCTGTGATGCACCCTTCACTCCACCTCGGGCCGCATGGCCGGGAACAGCAGCACATCGCGGATCGAGGCGCTGTCGGTCAACAGCATCACCAGCCGGTCGATGCCGATGCCCTCGCCGGCGGTCGGCGGCAGGCCATACTCCAGCGCGCGCACATAGTCGGCGTCGAAATACATCGCCTCGTCGTCGCCGGCCTCCTTTTCGGCCACCTGTTCGCGGAAGCGCTCGGCCTGGTCCTCGGCGTCGTTGAGCTCCGAGAAGCCATTGGCAATCTCGCGGCCGCCGACGAAGAACTCGAAGCGCTCGGTGACGAAGGGGTTGGCATCCTTGCGCCGCGCCAGGGGGCTCACCTCGGTGGGATACTCGGTGATAAAGGTGGGCTGCTGCAGGCGATGCTCCACGGTCTTTTCGAAGATCTCGATCTGGACCTTGCCCAGGCCCCAGCCATCCTTGACGTCGATATCCAGACGCTCGGCGATCTGGCGCGCCGCGGCCTCGTCGGCCAGCGCCTCGGCGTGGATGTCGGGGTTGTACTCGAGAATCGAGTCGAAAACGCTCAGCCGGCGCAGCGGCTGGCCGAAGTCGTACTCGAAGGTCTCCAGCACCTCGCCGTCACGATTGCGAACGGCATTGACCACGGTGGTGGTGCCCAACACCTCCTGGGTCAGGGTGCGCAGCATCTCCTCGGTGAGGTCCATCAGGTCATTATAATCCGCATAGGCCTGATAGAACTCGATCATGGTGAACTCGGGGTTATGGCGCGTGGAGAGCCCCTCGTTTCGGAAGTTGCGGTTGATCTCGAAGACCCTCTCGAAGCCTCCCACCACCAGGCGCTTGAGATAGAGCTCGGGGGCGATGCGCAGATACATGTCCTGATCCAGCGCATTGTGGTGCGTCACGAAAGGACGCGCCGTGGCGCCGCCGGGAATCGCCTGCAGCATGGGAGTTTCCACTTCCATGAAGCCCCGTGCCTCGAAGAAGCGACGCATGGCGCTGATCACCCCGGCCCGGGTCTCGAACACCCGGCGCGAGTCGGGGTTCATGATCAGGTCCACATAGCGCTGGCGGTAGCGGGCCTCCATGTCGGTGAGGCCGTGGAACTTGTCAGGCAGCGGCCGCAGGCTCTTGGTGAGCAGCACCGCCTCCTCCATCTTCACATAGAGGTCGCCCTTGCCCGACTTGTGCACCGGGCCACGCCCCGCCACGATATCGCCGATGTCCCAGCCCTTGATCTCCTCGAGAAGCTCGGCGGGCAGGCCCTTCTTGTCCACGTAGAGCTGGATCTGGCCGCTGACGTCCTGGATCACGATAAAGGGGCCGCGCTTGCGCATGATGCGCCCGGCCACACCGGCCGGATGATTCAGCGCCTCCAGCTCGGCCTTGTCCTTGTCACCCAGCGCCGCATCGAGCTCGGCGGCCTGGCTGTCCCGGCGGAAGTGATTGGGAAACGCGCTTTCGCCCTGGGCGGCGGCCCGTTCACGCCGCGCCGCCAGCTTGGCACGGCGCTCGGCAATCAGGCGGTTCTCATCGTTCTGCGGGTTTTCCGCTGAGGGGCTTTCGTTGGCCATATCGCTACAATCCTTGCTTTAAGCTGGCGACGATAAACTGATCGAGATCACCGTCCAGCACCTTGTCGCAATTACTGGTCTGCACGCTGGTACGCAGGTCCTTGATGCGCTGGTCATCCAGCACATAGGAACGAATCTGGCTGCCCCAGCCGATATCGGACTTGGAGTCTTCGGCCTCCTGCTTGGCGGCGTTGCGCTTCTCCATTTCATGCTCCCACAGCCGCGCCTTGAGCTGCTTCATGGCGAAATCGCGGTTGGCATGCTGACTACGCTGGCTCTGACAGGCCACCACGATGCCGGTGGGCTCGTGGGTAATGCGTACCGCCGAGTCGGTGGTGTTGACGTGCTGGCCACCGGCACCACTGGAGCGATAGGTGTCGACGCGCAGGTCCGAGGGGTTGATATCGACCTCGAAGCTATCGTCGATCTCGGGCGACAGGAACACCGAGGCGAACGAGGTATGGCGACGCCCGCCGGAGTCGAAGGGGCTCTTGCGCACCAGGCGGTGCACACCGGTCTCGGTACGCAGCCAGCCGAAGGCATGGTCCCCCTGGATATGCAGGGTGGCCGACTTGATGCCGGCCACGTCGCCGCCGGAGAGCTCGATGATATCGGCCTTGAAGCCGTGATGCTCCGCCCAGCGCAGATACATGCGCAGCAGGATATTGGCCCAGTCCTGGGCCTCGGTACCGCCGGAGCCGGCCTGGATGTCGAGATAGGCATTGTTCTCGTCCATCTCGCCGGAGAACATGCGTCGAAACTCGAGCTTCTCGAGGCTGGCATGGAAGCTCTCGAGCTCCTTCTCGACCTCGGCGACGGTGTCCTCGTCGTCTTCCATCTCGGCCAGTTCCAGCAGGTCTCGGCTATCGCCCAGCCCCTGGTCCAGCTCGTCGATGGTGGCCACGATGGTCTCGAGGGAAGCGCGCTCCTTGCCCAGCTTCTGGGCACGGTCCGGATCGTTCCAGACGTTGGGGTCTTCCAGCTCGCGGGTGACTTCCTCTAGCCGATCCTTCTTTTCGGCATAGTCAAAGATACCCCCTCAGGACGTCTGTCCGCTCGGACAGGTCCTTGAGGAGGTTGTGAATCGGGTTGGTTTCCAGCATGGGGCGTCTCGCCTGAATTCGGGTGGACGTGCGGCCACTGCAGACCGGCAAGAGACCGGTCCGCGGCGGCACGGAAAAGACGCCATTGTAACGAAAGCCGCCGCGGGCCGCATCCATCCGCCGCGCTCTCGCGGCCCTGACGCGAAGACCCCGGCCTTGGCCGGGGTCTTCGTCCTGCACCTGGCAGTTTATCGCCTAGAAGCGATAGGTCAGCTGAGCGCCGAAGCCATGGGCCTCGTTCTTGTAGTCGGCGGAGTAGGTAGAGGCAATGGTCGGGGTCTGCTGACCATTCACAGTGAAGCTATCAGTCTTTGTCTGATTCACATGCGTGCCGCGCTCAGTCAGGTAGGAATAGGCAAAGTCCAAAGTTAGACTCTCAATCGGCGTCCAGCCGGCACCCAGGGAGAAAATTCGGCGATCATCCGAAGGAATACGCACGCTGCGAGTATCATCGTTGGTCGGGGTGTTATCGATGGTTACCCCTGCGCGAAGTGCCCACTGGGGGTTAAGCTGGTACTCACCACCAGCTGAAAACGCCCAAGAGTTAGAGTAGTGCTGCTCCTCATTAGTGATTTCACCACGCTCATCCCCGTTGACCAGTATCCGTTCAAACCGGTTCCATCGCGCCCATGAAGCACCCAACATTAGCTTGAGACGATCCGTCATCTGCTGAGTGATGGAGAAGTTAACTATCTCAGGCGTTGTCAGGTCTAGAGTAGCATCATCGGTAACGGTACCGATTCCAAGTTGATCCAGCACAGGAGATGTAGCAGTAAAGCTTCCCTCCAAGGTGTAGTCCACCTTTGAGCGATAAGTCAGGCCCAGAGTGGTTTCGGGAACCGGCTGGTAAATCACCCCCAGGTTATAGCCCCAGGCTTCATCATCGCCCTCTACACGTGAGTCGACTTCTGTAAGCCCCACTGGGGTAGCAACAGGCACCTGGCGATGAAGCTCACCATCCACACGGTTATAGGTAATACCGGCGCCGACCGACCACTGTTCATTGAAGCGATAAGATACCGTCGGCTGAGCCGTTACAACTGCAACTTCGGTAAAGTTGCCTTGGTTGCGCCCCTGGAAGCTATCTTCATAATCGGTCTTGGAGCCGAAGGGCGCATAGACGCCGAAGCCGAAGGCCAGCTTCTCATTGACCGGATGGGCATAGAAGGCGAAGGGCACCGTCTTGTTGCCCACCATATCGCCGTCATTACTGCCTTGTGCCCCACCCAATGGCTGAACAACATTACCTTCTCCATCGGTTACGGCGCTGCTTGTACTGGCGTTCTTAATATCGTTATTGACGACCAGATAGGTGGCACCGGCGGAAAGCTGGGCGCGATCCAGGAACGACATGCCGGCCGGGTTGCCATAGACGATAGTGGCGTCGTGGACGTTGGAGCTGCGCCCGGCGTGGCCATAGCCCTGGCCACTGACGCTTTGCTCGTTAAGCTGGAACCCACCGGCCTGGGCCTGGCTGGCGAAGGCCGCCGCCGTCACGGCGGCGGCGAGGGTCAGGCGATTGAATTTATTCTTCATAAGATCCACCCCTTGCAGTGCTGTTATTACGTTGGCGCTGGCGAAGCCTCTCCCCGGAGGCGAGCGCGTGCCCTCCCCTTTTCGCGTATGCCAACGTTCGTTTCAACCCCAAACGCTCGTTTTAATGCTAAAACTGCTAATACTTTGGTCCTACACTCACCTGATATCGTGAACTTTCAGGAGCTTATATAACACCTTGAGAAGTGTACCGACATGCCTCCAGGCTCATGACCGGAAAGCTTGACCTTTGTGTTACCCAAAGGTTTTACACTACAGGCATGCCATTCTCTAGAGACACCGCCATGAAGGTCAGTGAACTGGCGAAGGGGGCCGGCGTTACCGCCGAGACCGTGCGCCACTATGTACGCGAGGGGCTTCTGCATCCCGAGCGCCACCCCGACAACGGCTACCAGCTGTTCGCCAAACCCGACCTGGAGCGGCTGCGCTTTATTCAGCGTGCCCGCACCCTGGGCTTCGGCGTGGCCGAGATACGCGACATCCTCGACCATGCCGATCATGGCGACTCCCCCTGCCCCATGGTGCGCGACCTGCTGGCCAGCCGCCTGCCGCAGATCCATGCGCGTATCGCCGAACTACAGGCGCTGGCCGAACGCATGGAGCAGGCACTCGAAACCTGGGCCGACATGCCCGACGGTACCCCGGATGGCCACAGCCTGTGCCGGTTGATCGAGAGTTTCCCCGAACCTCTGCAGACCGATGAAAAGGGCCTTGCCGACGCCCCCTCCACCAAGGAGAAGCCATGAATACTACCCTCGAACGTCAAGTGCCCGGCATGAGTTGCCAGGGCTGCGTCAAGCGCATGCGCGAGGCGATTCAGGCCGAGGACTCGAACGCCGAGGTAACCGGCGAACCGACGGAGAAACGCCTCGACGTTGTCACCCGACTGGATGGCCAGACCCTGGATAGGCTGCTTGCCGAGGCCGGCTATCCCACGGACGATGCCCCTGCCGACCAGAGCGAGACGTCGGCCGATCAGGACGAGGCCCCTGCCGACCAGGACGAGGCCCCTGCCGACCAGAGCGAGGCGGCGGCCGATCAAAGCGAGGCGGCGACCGATCAGGACGAGGCCCCTGCCGATCAGAACGAGGCGGCAGACGGTGAACGCGCCACCACCCGGCGGCTCTCCATCAGCGGCATGACCTGCGCCAGCTGCGTCAAGAGCGTGCAGCAGGCGCTGGAAAAGACGCCGGGCGTGGCCACGGCGTCGGTCAACTTCGGCACTCACACCGCCCAGGTTCATGGCAGCGCCGGTGAAGACGCGCTGATTGCCGCGGTGGACAGCGTCGGCTACGGCGCCGAGCCCATCGTCGACATGCGCGAGGCCGAGGTCAGCCGTGCCGACAAGGAGCAGCGTGAATACAACAAGCGCCTGCACGGCAGTTTCTGGTCGCTGGCACTGGCGGTGCCGCTGATGGCCAGCATGTTCGTCTTTCATCCCGAGCCGGTGGGTATCGGTCGCCTCTACTGGGGCGTGATCGGCCTGCTGACACTTGCAGTCATGGTGTTCCCCGGGCGTCACTTCTTCGTCAGTGCCTGGAAGAACTTCCGGCATCACCAGGCCAACATGGACACCCTGGTGGCCATGGGCACCGGCACCGCCTGGCTGTATTCCATGGCGGTGGTGTTTCTCGGCGGCTGGCTGCCCGAGGCCGCCCGGGGCATCTATTTCGAGGCCTCGGCCATGGTCATCGGCCTGATTCTGTTGGGCAACGCCGTGGAGCTGCGCGCTCGGGGTCGCACCAGCGATGCGCTCAAGCGCCTGCTCGACCTGCAGAGCAAGACCGCGCGGGTGATTCGCGACGGCGAGGAGCGCGAGATCGACATCGACGCGGTGCGCCAGGACGACCACATCCGCGTGCGCCCCGGCGAGCGCCTTCCGGTGGATGGCGAGGTGACCGAGGGCCAGAGTCATATCGACGAGTCGATGCTCACCGGCGAGCCGTTGCCGGTGGCCAAGGGCCAGGGCGATGAGGTCAGCGCCGGCACCGTCAACGGTCGCGGTGGCCTGGTCTATCGTGCCACCCGCGTGGGCAGCGATACCCGCCTGGGGCAGATCACCGAACAGGTGGCCAGCGCCCAGAATTCACGCCCGCCGATTGGTGACCTGGCCGACAAGGTCTCCAGCGTGTTCGTGCCCTCGGTGATGATCATCGCCGTGCTCACGGCACTTGCCTGGTTCAACGTCGGCAGCGAGCCGCGGGTCATTCATATGTTGGTCACCGCCACCACGGTGCTGATCATCGCCTGCCCCTGTGCCCTGGGCCTGGCCACGCCGATCTCCACCATGATCGGCGTGGGTAAGGCCGCCGAGCACGGCGTGCTGGTCAGAAACGGCGAGTCGCTGCAGACGGCAAGCCGCCTTACCACCCTGGTGGTGGACAAGACCGGCACCCTCACCGAGGGCAAGCCGAGGGTCACCGAAGCCAACATTCTCTCCGGCGATGAGCAGGAGGTATTGGGGCTGGCGGCGGCCCTGGAGCGTGGCTCGGAGCACCCGCTGGCCACCGCCATGCTTGCCTACGCGGAGGAACGCGATGCGACCGACAGCCAGGTCAGCGACTTTGACAGCGTCACCGGCCGCGGCGTCACGGCGCAGTCCAGCGACGGCCGGCCACTGCTGCTGGGCAATGCCCGGCTCCTGGAAGAGGCCGGCATCGACCTCGGCGAGGCCCGGCAGACCGCCGAAGAACTGGAGAAGACGGCGCGTACCGTGGTCTACCTGGCGGTGGACGGCAGGCTGGCGGCGCTGTTCGGCATCAGCGACCCGCTGCGCCACGACACCATCGAGGCGGTCAAGCGCCTGCAGGAGGACGGCCTCAAGGTGGTGATGCTGACCGGCGACAACAAGCACACCGCCGCCGCCATCGCCGGAGAGGTCGGTATCGATGACTTCCGCGCGGGCCTGCTGCCGGAAGACAAGCACGCCGAGATCGAGCGCCTGCAGCAGACGGGGGAAATCGTCGGCATGGTGGGCGACGGCATCAACGATGCCCCGGCCCTGGCCCAGGCCAACGTCGGCTTCGCCATCGGCCAGGGCACCGACGTGGCCATCGAGAGCGCCGGCATCACCCTGGTGCGTGGTTCGCTGCATGGCGTGGCCGCCGCCATCGAGGTCAGCCGCGCCACGCTTGCCAATATCAAGCAGAATCTGATGGGCGCCTTCGGCTACAACATCCTGGGCATCCCCATCGCCGCCGGCGCGCTCTACCCCATCACCGGCACCCTGCTGTCACCGATGATCGCCGGGGCGGCGATGTCGCTCTCCTCGATCACCGTGGTCAGCAACGCCAACCGCCTGCGGCTGTTCCGCCCCTCCGGTGAGACCGAGGGCGGCGAAGAGAGCGACCGTCAACACAAGGAGGCTATCTCATGAGTTGGATCATCAATCTGGCAGGACTCGCCCTGATCGGCCTGATCGCCTGGTGGTTCTGGGGAAGGCGCTGAACCCTTGCGGGCTCAACTGACCCCCATGTAGCGCCCGGGTTTATGGTTGAGCGCGATGATCAGGTTGAGTGCCACCGCGCCCAGTACCGATAGCCCGATCCGGTCGGCCGGTAGCAACGCCAGGCCGACCAGCATGATGGCGCCATCGATTGCCAGCTGCACATAGCCGGCTCGCAGGCCGTAGCGGTCCTGAAGGTAGAGCACCAGGATGTTGACCCCGCCGAGGCTGGCGCGGTGGCGAAACAGGATGAGCATGCCGATGCCGATCAGGCAGCCGCCCATCAGCGCCCCGTAGAAGGGCGCCAGCGAGTCGATGCTGACCCAACGGCCGGTCAGCTCGGAAAACAGCGATACCAGGACGATGGCGGCAAAGGTACGCAGGGTAAACGACCACCCCATGCGTCGGATGGCCAGCCAGTAGAACGGTAGATTGATCAGGAAGAACCAGGCGCCGAAGGACCAGCCGGTGGCGTACTGCAGCAGAAAGGCCATGCCGGCGGTACTGCCGGTCAGCAGTGTTGCCTGGGTGTATAACGTGACCCCCAGGGCCACGAACAGCGTGCCCACCAGCATCGCCATGCCGTCTTCCCAGCGGGAATGCGGGTCCTTGGGCAGTTCCTGGGGATCCATGCCTGACTCCTTTTATCTTGTGCCCTGTTATCCGCCGCGGGCGACCGGAGGCCGGTGGCGAGGATGACGAACGCAGCCGGGTATCAGGAGACCCGCTCGGCGTGCTCTACCATCAGCTGCAGACTCTCCCTTCCCCGCCAGCGATTACGGTTGAGCTTGTAGGCACAGCGGAGCCGGTCCCCCACGCCGAAGGCCGGCACCTCACCGGGCGTCAGCGCCCGGAACCAGATGGCCCGATGGACGACCGCACCCAGGGAAAGCTCCAGCATCAGGTGGGTGCCATCGGCCCCCACCGGGCGCAGACGCTCGACGATAAATTCGCCCTGGAACAACGGCGAGTCGAACTCGCGCCCATAAGGCCCCAGCGCCTGCAGCTCCTCCAGGGTCGCCAGGCTCAGCTGCTCGGGGGCCAGGTCCCCGTCGGTAAGGATCCTGGGATAGAGCTCGGCATCGCCCAGCTGCTCGGCCACCGCCTCCAGAAAGGCGGCCTTGAAGGCGTCGAGCCGTTCGGCGGGCACCCCGACGCCGGCCGCACCACGGTGGCCCCCGAAGCGCGGCAGCGCCTCGGGGGCCAGCTCGAAGGTTCGTTGCAGGGCATCGCGCAGATGCAATGCCTCGACGGAACGCCCGGAGCCGGTCAGCATGCCGGGGGCGGCGGCCGGCGTCAGTACCAGTGCCGGGCGCCCATAGGCCTGCACCAGCCGGGACGCCACGATGCCCTGCACGCCCGGGTGGCCACTCTCAAGAAAGACCACGATGGCCGGCGCGTCGGCGGCCAGCGCCGGCATCGCCAGCGCCTTCGCCTCCTCGGCCATATCGGCCTCGATGGCCTTGCGCGACTGGTTGTCCTGATCCAGCGTCTCCAGGTGCCGCGCCGCCGTGGCATCATCCGCCGCCAGCATGTAGTGAAGCGCGGCATAGGGGTCGTCGAGGCGCGAGCGGGCATTGATCCGCGGCCCCATCTGGAAGCCCAGGGTCTCGGCATCGAAGGGCACGCTGTCGGCGCCCAGCCGCTGGGCCATGGCACGCCAGCAGGCCGCCTCCATGCGATTGATCAATGCCAGGCCATGGCTCACCACCGCCCGATTGGCGGGACTGCCCCCCAGGGAGACACAATCCGCCACCGTGCCCAGCGCCACATAGGAGAGCCAGGGGGAGAGCTTGGGCGTCTCCCGGGCCAGCACGCCCCACTCGACCAGCACGCCGCGGGTCAGCGACATGACCAGCCAGGCCACCATGCAGCCGGCGATGGTCGGGTCGGGATAGTCGCAGTCGTCGCGCGTCGGATTGACCACGGCATGGGCCGAGGCCGGCGGCCCCTCCACCGGCAGGGCGTGGTGGTCGCTGACCACCACCTCGATGCCGGCGGCCTTGAGCCGGGCGATACGCGGCTCGTCGCTGCTGCCGCAGTCGGCGGTGATCACCAGGCTGGGCCGCGGCGACAGGGCCAGGGTGCGCTCCACCAGCGGCAGGCTGATGCCATAGCCATCAAAGATGCGATGGCCGATCAGGCTGTGCAGCCTCGCCTCCGGCACGCCAAACAGCTCGTGCAGGGTACGCCGGATCACCACATGGGAGGTGATGCCGTCGACGTCATAGTCGGTCAGGATGCCGATATGCTCGCCGTCGACCACCGCCTGGGCGATGCGTTCGGCGGCACGACGGCCGTCGGCCAGCTTCTCGGGGTGGGTCAGATGGCGCAGGCTGGGCGAGACCAGCGGGTCGAGATCGCCCGGGTAGCCCGCCAGGCGCCCGGCCAGCACCCGGGCCTGCAGCTCGCTGAGGCCCTCGCGCTGAGCACGGGCATAGAGGGCGGCATCCCGGGGCCGCGGCAGGATCCGCGGTCTCAGGCGCTCGCTCAGATCAACGGGGTCGCGTGTGGCGTCCAAGCCTAGCTCCTCTGGTTCAAGTCTGTGACTGTAGGCCGCTGACCCAGCGAGGGGCGCCGGGGATAGGCCGAAGAGGGGGTCCTATGCCAGGGGTTAGAAGCACTGCTTCGAACGGGCTGGCCATGGATGGTCAGCACAGGTCCTGCAAGCGGAGCAGGACGCGAGAGCGAAGCAGGGCATCTAGCGCCCAGGGAGGGGTTCACAGCGCCCCCTCGCAGGCCTGTCGCCGGATCAGCCCCGAGCGGCATACAAACTCGAGGCTGACAGCCACTGGTGACCTCAGCGGCGGTTGTCGGCCACGAACTGCTGCACGGCGGAAAGTTCCGCCGGCAACACCGTATAGCGCTCTTCCCGCTCCAGCAGATCATCCATATGCGGGGGCAGCGGCACGCCCGGGAAGCCGGCCTTGACCACCGCCTCGGCGAACTTGGCCGGATGAGCGGTGGCCAGGGTGATCATCGGCACCGTCGCGTCGCCCCGTTCGCGCTCGGCGGCGCGATAGCCCGTGGCGGTGTGCGGGTCGAGGATCTCCTGGGTGCGATGATGCGCCTCGCGGATCACCTCCAGGATGGTGCTGTCGTCGACGCTGTGGCTGGCGAAGCGCTCCCGAAGGCGCGAGAGCGGCGCCTCGGCCAGGGCCGAGGGCTCGGCCTGGAAACGCTCGAGCAATTCAGCCACGGCCTTGCCATCGCGGTCATAGGCTTCAAACAGCAGGCGCTCGAAGTTCGAGGAGACCACGATATCCATGGACGGCGCCAGGGTCGCGACCAGCTCCTGCCTGGAGAAGTCGTTGTCGGCCAGGGTGCGGTGCAGGATGTCGTTGGCGTTGGTGGCGATCACGAAACGCTCCACCGGCAGGCCCATGCGATAGGCCATATAGCCGGCGAAGACATTACCGAAGTTGGCCGACGGCACACAGAAGCTGACCTTGCGCCGGGGCGCGCCCAGCGCCACGGCAGATGCCACGTAATAGACGATCTGGGCCATGATGCGCGCCCAGTTGATGGAGTTCACCGCCACCAGCCGGGTGCCGTTCAAGAAGGACTGATCGGCGAAGCTCGCCTTGACCATCGCCTGGGCGTCGTCGAAGTTGCCCTCGATGGCGACGTTGAAGACGTTGTCGGCCAGCACCGTGGTCATCTGGCGGCGCTGCACCTCCGAGACCCGGTTGTGGGGATGGAGGATGAAGATATCGAGGTTGTCGCAGTGGCGGCAGCCCTCGATGGCGGCGGAGCCGGTATCGCCGGAGGTCGCCCCCATGATCACCGCCCGTTCGCCACGCTTCTTCAGGAAGTGATCCAGGATGCGACCCAACAGCTGCAGGGCGACATCCTTGAAGGCCAGGGTCGGGCCGTGGAACAGCTCGAGCAGGAAGTGATTGGCATCGAGCTGGTTTAGCGGCACCACCGCGTCATGGCTGAAGGTGGCATACGCCTCCCTGACGATCTCACGGAACGTCGCGTCGTCGATCTCGCCGTTGACGAAGGGCTTCATCACCCGGAAGGCGATCTCGGCATAGGAGAGCCCGGCCATGCCCGCCAGCTCCTCATGCGAAAGCTCGGGCACACTCTCCGGTACGTAGAGGCCACCGTCGCTGGCCATGCCGGTAAGCACGACCTCCTCGAAGGAGAGCGCGGGCGCCTGCCCGCGGGTACTGATATAGCGCATCATTGTGTTCCTTTGCTCGGGCGGTGCCCGGTCACCCCTGCTCATCCAGGGAGTCAACGCGAATCCGGGTCACCGGACCGGCGACATCGGCCATCGACTCGATCTGGCGGATTGCCTCATTCATGTTCTTCTCGAGGGTGCGGTGGGTCAGCAGGATGATCGGCACCAGCTCGCCCTCGGTGGCCTCCTTCTGGATCAATGCCTCGATGGACATGCCCTGCTCCGAGAGGATGGTCGCCACTCGTGCCAGCACCCCGGGGCGGTCCACCGCCAGCAGGCGCAGGTAGTAGGCCGTGGTGATTTCCTCCATGGGCATGATCGGCAGCTGGCTGACGTCCTCGCTGATGCCGCTGAAGGCCAGATAGGGCACCCGATAGTGATGGTCGGTGGTGATATCCCGGGCCACGTCGAGCAGGTCGGCCACCACGGCGGAGGCGGTGGGCTCGGCGCCGGCACCAGCCCCGTAGTAGAGAGTCGGCCCCACGGCATCGCCCATCACGGCGATGGCGTTCTTCACGCCGTGCACGTTGGCCAGCAGGCGCTCCTTGGGAATCAGGGTGGGGTGCACACGCAGCTCCAGCCCCTGTTCGGTACGCTTGGAGATCCCCAGGTGCTTGATCACATAACCCAGATTATCGGCCTGCTCAACGTCCTCGGCGGTCACCCGCGAGATCCCCTCGGTGTAGGCCTTCTCGAACTGCAGCGGCACCCCGTAGGCGATGGAGGCGAGGATGGTCAGCTTATGGGCGGCATCGATACCTTCCACATCGAAAGTCGGGTCGGTTTCTGCATAGCCCAATGCCTGGGCCTCGGCGAGCACGTCATCGAAGGCTCGGCCTTCGTCGCGCATATGCGTCAGGATGTAGTTGCCGGTACCGTTGATGATGCCCGCCACCCACTCGATGCGGTTCGCCCCCAGCCCCTCGCGAAGCGACTTGATCACCGGAATGCCACCGGCCACCGCGGCCTCGAAGGCCACGATCACGCCCTTCTCGTGGGCGGCCTCGAAGATCTCGTTGCCGTGTACCGCGATCAGCGCCTTGTTGGCGGTCACCACATGCTTGCCGTTGTCGATGGCGGCCAGCACCAGCTCACGCGCAATATCATAGCCACCGATCAGCTCTACCACCACATCGACGTCGGGGTTGCTGGCCACCTCGAAGACATCCGCCGTCGTATTGATACCGGTGAGGTCACACTCGGGATTGGGGGTGCGATAGGCGACCTGCTCGATGGCAATCGGTCGCCCGGCCCGACGGGCAATATCGTCGGCATTGCGCACCAGCACGTTGAAAGTTCCGCCACCGACGGTCCCCAGCCCACAGATTCCTACTCTCACCGGTTTCAATGTCATGCTCCTGCTCGCGTGTCCGAGTTCGTTGTATAGCGTGTCGTGTCCAGGCGTGCGCAGCCGAAGGCCTACGCCTTACTCCTCGAGCCCCAGCATGGCGGCCAGGCGCTCGGCGGGTACGTAACCCGGCACCAGGCGGCCGTCGGGCAGCACAATTGCCGGCGTCCCCTGGACGCCAAGCTCCAGCCCCAGATGATACTGCGACTCGACCGGATTGTCGCAGTCTGCCGAGGCCGAAAGCGAATCACCGCGCTTGGCGGCGCTCATCGCCTCGGCGGGATTATCGGCACACCACACCTGCTGCAGGGATCGAGCCCCCTGGCCACTCATCCCGCCGCGCGGGAAGGCCAGGTAGTGAACATCGATACCCAACTCGTTGAGCCGCGGCACCTCTTCGTGAAGCTGCCGACAGTACGGGCAGGTAGTATCGGTAAATACCAGCACCTCGGCACGACTCTCGGGGCCGCGGAAGATGACCCGCTCCGACTCCGGCACCCGATCCAGACGCTCGGCACGCTCGGCGTTGAGGCTCTCCTCGGACAGGTTGACCAGGCCCTGCTCGCCATTGCGATAAAGGTCGCCTACCAGAAAGTGCTCTCCCGTGGCGTCACTGTAGAAACGTTCGCCGGTTTCCAGGCGCACCTCGAAGAGACCCTCCATCGGCGCCTCGCGCACGCTGCTGACCGGCATCGCCTGGCCGTTGACCGAGAGACGCTCGGCAAGGCGCTCGGCCCCGTCCTGCTGAGCAATCGCGGGCGCCGACAGCAGGGCCACCAGCGGCACGGCGGACAGGCCGAGAAGAAGGGTCCGGGAAAGGGTCATCATGGTTCATCCTCGTGGGTGGTGGTCGGCATGCAGGCGCTCCAGACGCGCCTGGGCCACATGGGTATAGATCTGGGTCGTGGAGAGATCACTGTGCCCCAGCAGCAACTGTACGACACGCAGATTGGCACCATGATTCAACAAATGGGTAGCGAAAGCGTGACGCAGGGTATGCGGCGACAGCGGCCGATCGATACCGGCCACCCGGGCATGATGCTTGATCCGATACCAGAATGCCTGCCGCGTCAGCGGGCGATCACCCCGCCCGGGGAAGAGTGTCGGCCGGGAGGCATCGGACATCAGTGCCCGACGGACGGTGTGCAGGTAACGCGAGACCCAGTGAACGGCCTCCTCACCCATTGGCACCAGGCGATCCTTGTCGCCCTTGCCTCGCACCCTGACCACCCCCTGACGCAGGTTCACGGCATCGGTCGTCAGCCCCACCAGCTCCGAGACGCGCAGCCCCGTGCCGTAGAGCACCTCCAGCATGGTACGGTCGCGCAGGCCCAGGTCCGTCGTGATATCCGGCGCGGCGATTAATCGTTCCACCTCGGTCTCATCCAGGGTCTCGGGCAAGGCGGGCTGCACCCTCGGCAGCTTGACCTCGGCCAGCGGGTCTCGCTCGATGCGCCCCGTTTCCAGGGCCCAGCGATAGAAGCGTCTCAGGCTGGAGAGCAGCCGTGCATTGCTGCGCAGTCGGTAGCCCTCCTCGCGGCGCTCATCGAGCCAGGCGGACAGGCTCGCGGGCCCCGGCTCGACCAGCGTCTCGTCGAGCCCGGCGAGGTGTGCCGCCCAGGCCGTCAGGTCACGGCGATAGGCGGCCAGGGTGTGGTCACTCACCCCTTGCTCGAGCCACAGGGCGTCGAGGAAGGCGTCGATGATGGTCGCGTCGGGCGCACTCATGTCGGACTCCGGCTAACCCGCCTCGGCAAAGGAAAACCCCGCCCCGCGCGAGCGGTGACGGGGCTTCTGGGTCGAGCCGGGACCTGGCCCCGGCTCGAGGGCGCCGAGGCGTGGCCTCAGGCCAGCTTTTCCTTGATGCGCGCCGACTTGCCGCTGCGCTCACGGAGGTAGTAGAGCTTGGCCTGACGCACGTCACCGCGACGCTTGACGCTGATGGAATCGACCAGCGGGCTGTAGGTCTGGAAGGTACGCTCGACGCCCACGCCGTGGGAGATCTTGCGCACGGTGAAGGCGGAGTTCAGACCGCGATTACGCTTGCCGATCACCACGCCTTCGAAGGCCTGGAGACGCTCACGGGAGCCTTCCTTGACCTTGACCTGCACGATGACGGTATCGCCGGGGGCAAAGGTCGGGATCTCCTTGCTCATCTGCTCGGCTTCGAGCGCCTGGATCACCTTGTTCTTGCTGCTCATGACAATGACTCCTGGATAACATTGACTCATCGATCGCTTGGGGTGCCGATGAATCGTGACCCCGGCGCTCGAGCTGACTCGAGGGCTCGGGAGATAATGGGTGACGCGGGGCAATGAGCGATCAGGCTCAGCGGTCCCGCACCTCCGCCCTGCCCTATCTGGCGGGCAGCGCGTGCTCCTCGAGGAACTCCTTCAACAGCTTATGCTGCTCCTTGCTCAACTCCCTGCCTTCCAGCAGGTCGGGGCGCCGCTGCCAGGTACGCCCCAGCGACTGCTTCAGCCGCCAGCGCCGGATAGCGCCATGGTTACCGCTCAGCAGCACCTCCGGCACCTGTCGCCCGTCGATTTCCTCCGGGCGAGTATAGTGCGGGCAATCCAGCAGCCCATCATTGAAGGAGTCCTCGACCGCGGAATCCTGATGGCCCAGCACCCCGGGCACCAGCCTTGCCGCGGCATCGATCAGCACCATCGCGGGCAGCTCGCCGCCGCTCAACACATAGTCGCCGATCGACCATTCCTCATCGATGTCGCCCTCTACCACGCGCTCATCGATGCCTTCATAACGCCCTGCCACCACGACCAGTGGCGGTCCGACGGCCAGTTCCTGCACGCCGGCCTGGTCGAGCCGCCGCCCCTGGGGCGACAGATAGACCACCTTCGGGCGCTGCCCGGTGGCCTGCTCGGCCCTGGCTCTGGCGGCATGAATTGCCGCCCGCAGGGTATCGACCTTCATCAGCATCCCCGGTCCACCGCCATAGGGGCGGTCGTCCACGGTGCGATGCCTATCGATGGCGAAGTCGCGCGGGTTCCAGATCTCCAGCGCGATACGCCCCTTGTCGACGGCCCTTCCGGTAACCCCATGGCGAGTGATCGCCTCGAACATCTCCGGAAACAGCGAAACGACCCCGATCCACATGTCGGCCACCCGCTCGGATGGCATCGAATCGGTCATCATCGAACCGGGCTCCGTCAAAACTCGGGATTCCAGTCGACGCGCATCACCCCGGCGGCGCAGTCCACCTCGAGGATTACCTCCTCGGGCAGAAACGGCAGTAGCCGCTCGCGGGCATCGATAGCGTCCGTCTCGAGGCTTCCCTTCACGACCATGACGTCATTGGCACCGGTCTCGAAGAGATGATCGATGCGACCCAGCACGCTGCCATCACGGGTCACGACCCGCAGGCCTTCCAGTTCGTGCCAGTAGAAATCATCACCGCCGAGCTCGGGCAGTTCGGCCTTGGGGAACACGATCTCGGCGCCGGCCAGCGCTTCCGCAGCCTCGCGAGAATCACATCCCTCGAGCCGAGCCACCAGGCCCTTGCCGTGGCGACGCCCCTGTATCAGGCGACGGCGCTCCAGCGTCTTGCCGTGGCGCACGACCCAGTCGGAGTAGTCGAGGATGCCCTCCATGGGGCTGGTGTACGAGTACACCTTGAGCCAGCCCTTCACGCCATAGGGGCTGGTCAATTTTCCCAGCACCACATGATCGTCGGCGGGCTTGGCCTTTGCGGATTCGCTCATCGACGACCTCGGGACCGAGACAACCATCGCATCAGACTCAGGCCTGCTTGCGAGCTTCCTTGACCAGCTCGGCCACGCGGCCGGAGAGCTGGGCACCCTGGCTCTGCCAGTGGGTGATGCGGTCGAGGTCGATGCGCAGGCGCTCTTCCTGACCACGGGCGACCGGGTTGAAGAAGCCGAGACGCTCGATGAAGCGGCCGTCACGGGCCTTGCGAGAATCGGTAACGGTCAGGTGGTAGAAGGGACGCTTCTTGGCGCCACCACGAGCCAGACGAATGGTAACCATGGCCTATTAAGTCCTTCGGTTGATTGGGATTCGGTCACGACGATGACCGCGAGACTCGCGGTCCTGTCAGTCAAGACGCAGCATTCTACGGAAAACAGTCCCGCTTGGGAACCTTTTTCGGGGTTATCGCAAATTGCTTATTACGCTCAAGGCTGATCTGGCGGCAAGCCTTCGAGGAGGCGCTGTAAACCCTTCCCTGGGCGCTACCGATGCCCTGGCTTCGCTCTCGCGTCCTGCTCCGCTTGCAGGACCGGTGCTGACCATCCATGGCCAGCCCGTTCGAAGCAGTGCTTCTCACCCTGGCATAGGACCTCCTCTGCGGCTTACCCCCAGCGCCTTTCGCGGCTAGCACCTGCTATCGGGTCCGGAACTATTGCCAGGGCTTGCCACCGGGGCCGCCCATTCCTCCCATGCCGCCGGGGCCACCCGGGCCACCGCCGCCCATCATGCCGGACATGCCGCGCATCATGTTCTGCATGCCGCCCTTCTTGCCCGCCTTCTTCATCATCTTCTGCATCTGCTTGTGCTGCTTGAGCAGACGGTTCAGGTCGGGCACCTGCAGGCCGGCACCGGCGGCGATGCGCCGCTTGCGCGAGCCGTTGATGACCTCCGGCTTGCGGCGTTCCTGGGGCGTCATGGAGTTGATGAGCGCCTCGAGCTTGCCCATTTCCTTCTCCGGCCCCGGCCCCTGGGCCATCTCGGCCATCTGCCCCATGCCGGGCAGTTTGCCCAGCAGGCCGCCCATGCCGCCCATCTTCTTGAGCTGCTGAAGCTGTTCGCGGAAGTCCTCGAGATCGAAGCCCTGGCCCTTCTTGACCTTCTTGGCCAGCTTCTCGGCCTTGCCCTTGTCGACGCTGCGCTCGGCCTCCTCGATCAGCGACAGCATGTCGCCCATCCCGAGGATGCGCGACGCGACGCGATCCGGGTGGAAGGGCTCGAGGGCATCGACCTTCTCGCCCACGCCCATGAACTTGATCGGCTTGCCGGTGACATGACGCACCGAGAGCGCCGCACCGCCGCGGGCATCGCCATCGGCCTTGGTGAGGATCACCCCGGTCAATGGCAGCGCCTCATGGAAGGCCTTGGCGGTATTGGCCGCATCCTGGCCGGTCATGGCGTCGACGACGAACAGCGTCTCCTGGGGCGAGGCGGCCTTATGCAGCGCCTGGATCTCGGCCATCATGGCCTCGTCGATGGCCAGGCGACCCGCGGTATCCACCAGCACCACGTCGTGGAACTGGATCTTGGCGTGCTTGATCGCGGCATCGGCGATCGCCACAGGCTGCTGGTCGGAGCGCGACGGGAAGAAGTCGACCTCGACCTCCTTCGCCAGGGTCTCGAGCTGATCGATGGCCGCCGGACGATATACGTCGGCAGACACCACCAGCACCTTCTTCTTTTCACGCTCGCGCAGGTAGCGTGCCAGCTTGGCCACCGAGGTCGTCTTGCCCGCGCCCTGCAGGCCGGCCATCAGCACCACTGCCGGCGAACCCTTGAGGGTCAGCCCCTCGTTGGCTTCGCCCATGGTCACTTCCAGCTCCTGCTGGACGATCTTGACGAACTGCTGGCCGGGCGAAAGGCTCTTGGAGACTTCCTGGCCCACGGCACGCTCGCGCACCCGCTCGATGAAGTCCTTGACCACCGGCAGGGCGACATCCGCCTCGAGCAGCGCGCGGCGCACCTCGCGCAGGGTGTCCTTGACGTTATCTTCGGTCAGGCGGGCCTGACCCTTGATCGACTTGAGCGTCTGCGACAGGCGCTCGCTGAGATTCTGAAACATGGGCCTCTCCACATATGCGATGGCCTTAAGGTTGCGAGCGATTATACGCGCTGTGGCCTCGAGTCTCCATGCACCCGGCCCAACCCGAAAGCGACCACCATGGCGAGGCGCCACAGTTCACGACCTGTGCGACAGGCGGGTGATTGGGTATAGTAAGCACACCGCTGTCAGGCTTATGCTGTTTACCTTTTCTCAAGCGCACGGATCGCACCCCATGCAGGCGCTCGCCCTGGCCATAACGGCCTTTCTTCTCTATACCGCCGCCGCCTCCTGGCAAGGGCTGACCCTGGCTCGCCGGGTCGCACCACAGCCGCTGCTGGTACGCGGCCTGGCGCTGCTGGGCCTGCTCTGCCACCTGCCCCTGGTGGCCGGCCTGTTCGGCCATGACGCCCAGGTGCTGCCCGGCCTCTACGCCAGCATGGTGCTGATCAGCGCCATGGCGGTGGCGATACTGCTGGGCATCAGCCTGTTCAAGCCGGTGCTGAGTGCCGCAACGGGCATCCTGCCGCTGGCGGGGGCCGCCCTGCTGCTGGCGGCCACGGTGCCGGCGCCACCGCCTGCCGAGACGCTTCCTCCGGGCATCGCCCTGCACGCCATCAGCTCGTTGCTGGGCTTTGCCGTGCTGGCCATCGCTGCCGCCCAGGCCACGCTACTCGGCCTGCAGAATCACGCCCTGCGCCACCACCATATACGCGGCCTCGTCCAGGCCCTGCCCCCGCTGACCTCCATGGAACGCCTGCTCTTCGAGTTGATCTGGGCCGGCATGGCGCTGCTGACCCTGTCGATCCTCAGCGGCTTTATCTTTCTCGACAACATGTTCGCCCAGCATCTGGCTCACAAGACGATTCTCTCGCTGGCCGCCTGGGTCATCTTCGCCATTCTTCTGTTCAGCCACTACCGCCTGGGCTGGCGCGGCATGCGCGCCGTGCGCTGGACCCTGGGCGGCTGCGCGGTACTGCTGGCCGCCTATTTCGGCAGCCTCTTCGTGCTTGAAGTGCTGCTTAGCCACGGCTAACGTGGCCACTCTGGCATCTTGACGCCTCGCGCCCACTACCCGTCAAATCGAGCCTGACCCGCGACCGAGGACCCTTCGACTTGAGCGACGACTTCCCTCTGGGACTGCTGCTTGGCCTGCTGTTCCTGCTTGTCTGCCTGTCGGCCTTCTTCTCGAGCTCCGAGACCGGCATGATGTCGATCAACCGCTACCGCCTCAGCCACTGGGTCAACAGCGGCGAGACTCGCGCCCAGCGGGTCGCCAGGCTGCTGGCTCGCCCGGACCGACTGATCGGCGTCATCCTGATCGGCAATAATTTCGTCAATAACCTGGCGGCCTCCATTGCCACCATTATCGCCATCCACTTCCTCGGCGACGTTACCGGCCCGGCCGTGGCCACCGCCGCGCTGACCATCACCATACTGATCTTCGCCGAAGTCACGCCCAAGACCTATGCGGCGGTGAAACCGGAGCGCATCGCCTATCCCGCCTCGCTGATTCTCGAGCCACTGCTGAAGCTGCTCTACCCGCTGGTATGGCTGGTCAACATCATCTCCAACGGCCTGCTGCGACTAATCGGCGTACGCAGCATCGATGGCGATGGCGACAACCTGACCCGCGATGAACTCCGCACCGTGGTCCACGAGGCGGGAACCCTGATCCCCCAGCGTCACCAGACCATGCTGCTCTCCATTCTCGACCTCGAGAACGTCACCGTGAACGACATCATGGTGCCTCGCCACGAGGTGGTCGGCATCAACCTGGACGACGAGCTCGACGAGATCCTGGCCCAGATTCGCACCAGTCAGCACACGCGGCTACCGGTCTACAAGGGCGACATCAACAACATCATCGGCATGCTGCATCTGCGCAATGCGGCACGCTTCCTCTCCCGCGGCGAGGTGACCAAGGCCGCCATCGTCCAGGAGGCCCGGGAACCCTACTTCATTCCCGAGTCCAACCCGCTGCACACCCAACTGCTCAACTTTCAGAAGCAGAAGCGACGCATCGGCATCGTGGTGGACGAATATGGCGACGTGGAGGGGCTGGTCACCCTGGAGGACATCCTCGAGGAGATCGTCGGCGAGTTCACCACCGACGTGGCAGGCATGCATGAAGATATCCACCACCAGGAAGACGGCAGCGTGGTGATCGAAGGCACCGCCAACATCCGCGACGTCAACAAGTCGCTGGGGTGGCAGTTACCCACCGACGGCCCCAAGACGCTCAACGGCCTGATCCTCGAACACCTGGAGGCCTTCCCGGAGGGCCCCGCCTCGCTCCAGGTGGGCGATGTGCGCATGGAAATTCAGGAAGTGCGCGACAACCTGATCACCGCCGCCCGCTGCTGGCCGGCGCCGCGGCGTCGATAAGACGCCTCTCAGCGACTCAGGGCCTGCTGTTCGGCGGCCGGCTGCGTCCAGGCATCGCCCTCTTGCTTGAGCTCCCGAACCCGCGCCTCTAGGTGGCGGCGAGTGGCCGTCCCGGGGGATAGCGGCTCACCGAGGCGCAGCATCACTCGAGCGCGAAAACGACGCGGACGCTGGCTCAACGCGCGGCCGTGGCAGTGCGAGGTCCATGAGCCCCACAACCCGGACAGGCTCGCCGGTATCACCGGCACCGGGTCACGAGCGAGGATCAGCTCGAGGCCGCGACGAAACTCCTGCACCTCGCCATCCAGGGTCAATCGCCCCTCGGGAAACAGCATCACCACCTCGCCATTGCGCAGCGCCCGGCTCACCTCCGCCAGGGCCCGGCGCAAACAGCCGGGATTATTGCGCTCCGACTCCACGGGAATCGCGCCCACCAGTCGAAACAGCCAGTTGAGCCAGGGCGAGTCATAGATCGGTTTGTCCATCAGAAAGCGTAGCGGCCGCGGACTCGCGCCCCCCATGACCAGGGCATCCATGAAACTGACGTGGTTGCACACCACCAGTGCCGCCCCGTGCCTGGGAAGATGCTCGAGGCCCGTCAGGCGCAGCCGATAGAGGGTGCGAACCAGCAGATGGATCAGCAGGCGCACCGCCGGGCGTGGCGCCCGCATGATGCGCCAGGCAAGCCATAGCGCCCCACAGACAAGCGGAATCGAGAACAACGCCGTCACCACGGCACCTACTTGGCCCGCAGGCCGGCGAGGAGGGTCACGAGAAGCTGATCAAGCAGCTCACCCACTTCCAGCTGTTGCCCCTGCCAATAGCCCAGGCGTTCGTTAAGGCCCAGCAGCACCAGGCCATGCACGCTACCCCAGAGGGTGCGGCCCAGACGACGCGCCTCGAGATCATCCAGGGCCGGCTGATGCTCCTTGAGAGTGAGCTCGACACGCCGGAAGAGGGCTTCGATCATCTCGTTCTGACGCTGATCCAGCTCTCCCTCCTGAGCCAGCGGAAAATCGAACAGCAGCTGCCAGCGGAAGGCCTCCCGCTGGGCAAACTGCCAGTAGGCACGCGCCAGGGCACGCAGCCGCTCTTCGGGGGTTGCCTGGCCGGTCAACGGTTCGATGACTTCTCGCAGGTGGCCCAGGGTCTCGATATTGACGTGCTGCAGGAGGTTGTGAAAACTGCCATAGAGCTTGAGCAGCGTGCTGGGCGCACACCCCACCTCGCGTGCCACGGCGCGCAGTGACAGGCCGTGTACGGAATTTTCCTGCAGCCAGGCGTCACAGGCCGCCATGACCTGGGCATGCAGTGCCTCGGGGGCGTGCTGTCTGGGACGAGCCATCGAGATCCTCACGAGCCGGAGCGGGCAGTTGCTTGAAGGTCCCCAAGGATAGCGCACATCGAACACTGTTTTCGATAGCCGTGTTACCCTGATGCTCCAAGACCCGGAGATCCCATGGCCGGCCGACTGCATATCGCCCCGTTCGACATCAGCCAGCTGCTGCCCGACCTGGCAACAGACACCCCCCTGGTGACCGGCGCCAACCTGGCTCCTCGCCGCATGCTCTCGGGCATTCGCCTCGAGGCCGGCCGCCTTCGCCTGGGGCAGCTGTTCTGGGGGCTGACGCCCCCCTGGCTGGAGGTGCTGGACCACGCGCCCCACTGCGCGCGCGCCGAATCCCTGGCCTCGCGCCGAATGTTTCGCGAGGCCTTCCAGGCTCGTCGCTGCCTGGTGCCGGTCACCGGCGTCTATGTATGGAAACCCCAGCCGCGGTTCAAGCAGCCCTTCCTGGTCACCCGGGTGGATCGTGGCCCCCTGCTGCTGGCCGCACTCTGGTGTCGATTCCATACCAGCCTGGCCGAGCATACCGACTCCATGGCGCTGATCACGGTGCCAACCAACGGCCTGATGGCACCGCTCAGCGACCGCCTGCCGGCGGTCATTTCGCCCGCCGACGCAGGGCGCTGGCTCGACCCGCAGACGCCCCTCGAGGCGGCCCAGGCCATGCTCACGCCGGCGCCCAGGGAACTGTTGGGCGCTTTTCCGGTATCAAGACGTGTTAATCATCCGGCGAACCAGGACGCGGCCTGCGCCCATCCGGTCGGCCCCATGCTGCGCCACGACGCCTGAGCCGAGTCACCGCACAAGGAGTGAGAACCTTGCCTACCCTGTCCGTCGCCCGTTGTGGGCGACTACTGCCTTCGCTGCTGGTGCTGCTGGGCCTGTCGTCACCTGGCCTGGCCTCCCAGCCCCAGACCTCCGAAGCAATGCCCGCCGCGGCCGAGGCGATCGACGCGAGCATCGCGCCACGGGTCAGCCCCCACGACGAACGCGACTACCGTGTGCTGACCCTGGAGAACGGCCTGACCGCCCTGCTGGTCAGCGACCCCGAGGCCGACAAGGCCGCGGCATCGCTCAACGTCTCGGTGGGCAGCGCCCAGGACCCACAGGACCTGGCCGGCCTCGCCCATTTCCTCGAGCATATGCTGTTTCTAGGCACCGAACCCTATCCCGAGGCCGACGCCTACCAGGGCTATCTGACCCGGCATGGCGGCAACCACAACGCCTTTACCGCCCCCCAGGACACCAATTACTTCTTTACCATCGAGCCCGATGCCCTCGAGGGCGCCCTGGATCGCTTCAGCCAGTTCTTTATCGCCCCGCTCTTCAACGCCGACCGCCTGGAGAGTGAACGCAACGTGGTGCACTCCGAGTATATGGCGCGCATCCGTGACGAGGGACGGCGCGAAAACGACGTGCTGGACCGCCTGTTAAATCCCGACCACCCCTTTACCGGCTTCTCGGTTGGCAGCCGCCGCACCCTGGCCGACCGCCCCGACGACGAGCCCAGCCTGCGCGAGCGCGTCATCGACTTCTATGAATCCCATTACGGCGCCAACGTCATGCACCTGGCGGTGGTCGCCCCCCAGCCCCTCGACGAACTGGAGAACCTGGTCGCCACGCGGTTCGCGGGCGTGCTCGACCGCGGGCTCGACCGCCCGGAGATCGCCGCCCCGCTGGCCGTGCCGGAGCAGCTCCCCCGGCGGGTCGCGGTGAAGTCGCTGCGCGACAGCCGTGAGCTGAACTTCTTTTTCCCCGTGCCCGACCCCATCACCGACTACCGGCACAAGCCCGCCGACCTGATCGCCCACCTGCTGGGGCATGAGGGCGAAGGCAGCCTGCTCGCCGCCCTGCGCGAAGCAGGCTGGGCCGACGGCCTCTCCGCGGGCGTCTCCCGGGGCGATGGAAGCCACGCCCTGTTTACCGTCAGCATCAGCCTGACCCCTCAAGGAGCGGAGCACCGTGACGCCATCGAATCCAGCCTGCTCGCCGCCGTCGAGACCATTCGCGAGGCCGGCCCCGAGGCATGGCGCTACGACCAGCAGGCACGCCTGGCCCAGCAGAGCTTTCAATTCCAGCAACACGGCTCGCCTCAGCAGGACGCCATGCGCCTGGCCATGAACCTGGCCCGCTTCCCGGTTGAGGACGTGCAATACGCCGACTACCGCATGGACGGCTTCGATCGCGAGCGTACCCGCCACTACCTCGCCACCCTCACCCCCGACAATCTGATCCGCCTCTATAGCGCGCCCGACATCGAAGGCGAGCAGACCTCGCCGTGGTTCGATGCCCCCTGGCGCGACGACTCGCATGCCGACGACGCCACGGTCCTGGGCAACCTGGCGCTGCCCGAACCCAATCCCTATATCGCCGAGGATCTTGCGCTGCTCGACGCCCAGGATGAGCGCCCTCACCAGCGCATCGACGAGCCCGCCTTCGCCTTCTGGCAGATGTCCGACGCCAGCTTCGATACGCCCAAGGTAGAATGGCGCTTCAGCCTCCAGCACCCGCGAGCCGCCGAGGCGCCTCGCGCGGCGGTGCAGGCCCGCCTGCTGGCCGGATGGCTGGAGGACAGCCTTAACGAGGCCCTCTATCCGGCACGGCTGGCCGGCCAGGGCCTCGAGGCCTATGCCCACGCCAGGGGCATGACCCTGGCCTTTTCCGGCTGGCGCGACCGCCAGGACAAGGTGATGGAGCGGGTGATCGAGCAGCTACAGCACGGTTCCATCGAACCGGCCACCTTCGAGCGTGTGCGCTACCGCCTGCAGCGCCAGTGGCGAAACGCCCCCCAGGACTCGCTTCACCGCCAGGCCAACCGCACCCTGGCCGAGGCCCTGGTACGCCCCCAATGGCCCAGCGCCGCACTACTCGAGGCAAGCAAGGACCTGACGACCGACGATCTGCGCCGTTTCCGCGACGCCTTCCTCGATGAGCTGCGCCTGGAGGCCATGGCGGTCGGTAATATTGGCACCGAACAGGCCGACACCCTCGCGCGCCGGGTGGCCAAGGCCCTGGCACCGAGCCTCACGGCGGCGGCGATTCCCGACCTGGTCCCGCTGGATGTCGCGCCGGATCTTCCCAGCCTGGCGCCGCCCACCAGCCGCGAGGAGTCGATACTGCTGCGCTACCTGCAGGGCCCGGACCGCTCCCTGGACAGCCAGGCACGACTGGCGCTGCTGGGCCAGCTGATCGACACCCCCTTCTATCAGCGCCTGCGCACCGAACAGCAGCTCGGTTACGTGGTCCATGCCGGCTACTCTCCGATGCTGGATGCCCCGGGCCTCGCCCTGCTGGTCCAGTCACCGGAGACCCACAGCGACAAGATCGCCGACCATATGGATCGCTTCCTGGAGACGTTCACCAACACCCTGGAGACACTGGATGAGGAGGCGATGGCCCCTTATCGCCAGGCGGTTTACGCCGATTTGACCCGGCGCGATACCAGCCTGGGCGGCCGTACCAATCGACTGTGGCGCGCCCTGGCCTATGGTGATACCGAGTTCGATCGCCGCGAACGGCTCGCCGAGCGCGTGTTGAAGGTGTCCGTCGACGAATTGCGCCAGGCCTGGACTACCCTGATGGCCAGCCCCACGATACGCGTCGCCTTCGACCCGGGTGATGCGCCCGACGACGTGCTGGCGCTTACCGCTGATCTCGAGCCGCTGCCTGAGGGTGGAGAGTGAGGGGTGAAGAGTAAGGTGTGAGGAGTGAATACCTGAGCTATAAGCCGGAAGAGTGCCACATCACTGTGATGTGGCACTGGCGATTGAAGGCCGGGCAAAAGCGGCTACGAAGGGGAAGGCGACGCGTCAATCGGCATCGAAGGCCTGGGGCGGCAGGATGGCCTCGACATGCATCACCAGCTCCTCGAGGACCTGACGGTCGCGGTCGCTCAGCTCGACATGGTTGAGCCGCTCGATTTCCCGGGCGAACCCCTTGAGGGTCAGGCTGGCCACGTCGGCATCGTTCATGCGCGCCCAGCGGTAGGCCTCCCACTGGGCCAGCTCCTCGCCTTCCATCGTCTCCGGAAAGCTGCGCGCACGGAAGCGGAACAGCATCTCTTCGAGGCGCGGGTCCTGAAAGGCGAAACGCGCCCCCACCAGGTCCCAGGGCTCCATCTCTCGCACCTGCTGCATCTGGCGGCGATCGGCGGGCGAAAAGAAACCACCCGAATAGAGCATCACATCGGGGTCCCGGGGCCCTTCCGGCGGCGGTTCGGAAAACACCTCGGCGGCCCGGTCACCCACTTCGGCGTGGCCCGCCAGGCGCTTCCAGTGCTCGCGGCAGGACGCCATATCCAGGCCCAGGCGCTCGACGATATCGCCGTGCTCCCCGCGCCTCGGCCCCGACACATCCTTCAAGACGCTGGCCGGAAACAGCACGGGACACTTGTTGATATGGATAACCTTGAGCGGAATACGCTCGGCCCCCTCGGCGAGATCATCATTGCTGACGAAGACTCGCCGACGAATCTGCTCGGCGGAAAGCTCGAGGAGCGGCGCCGGGTCCACCGAGAGGTCATAGACGATCACCCCGTTGGGGTTGGTGGGATGCTTCCCCAGGGGGACCACCAGGGCGGCACAGCCACGGCTGGCGGGGTAGCGCCGCGAGATATGCAGCAGCGGCTTGCGCCCCGATGACTCGAGCAGCTTGCCAACGGCACGCTTGCCGCGCAGCTTCAACAGGTGGTCGAAGAGGTTGGCATTGACCTCGCGCAGGCGCCTGGCCAGGGCGATGGTCGCGCGCACGTCGGCCAGGGCGTCGTGGGCCCCGGCGTGCTCGATGCCGTTGGCGGCGGTGAGGTCCTCGAGTCGGAAGCTCGGCGCCCCATCCTCGCGGCGCGGCCACTCGAGCCCTTCCGGGCGCAGGGCATGAAAGGCCCTCACCACGTCGATCAGGTCCCAGCGGGAGTTACCGTTCTGCCACTCGCGGGCATAGGGGTCGAGGAGATTGCGATAGAAGAGATGGCGACTGACTTCGTCATCGAAACGTACGCTGTTATAGCCCACCGAACAGGTACCCGGCACGCTCATCAGTGCCTCGATCTGTCCGGCAAACTGCGCCTCGGGCAATCCACGGCGACGCGCCTGCTGGGGGGTAATACCGGTGACGAGGCATGCCTGGGGATGCGGCAGGAAATCATCCGCCGGACGGCAATACCAGGTCACCGGCTCGCCGATCTCATTGAACTCGGCATCGGTGCGGATCGCGGCAAACTGAGACGGACGATCGCGACGCGGATCGGCACCGAAGGTTTCGTAGTCGTGCCACAGGAAGGTCTGCGGGGCGTCAGGCGGCGCCATCAAGGTCTCTCCGGCGATTCAACATGGACGACACAGCCTAGCACAGCCCAGTGAATCACTCAGCCAGACAGGCTTAGCCCGGCGACCCCTTGGGCAGCGTCACGTTGAGCTCCAGCACCGAACAGTTGTCTTCGCTGTCGAGATTGATATTGATGGCATCATCATCCACCTGCACATAGCGACGGATCACCTCCAGCAGCTCACGCTCCAGCATCGGCATGTAGTCAGGCCTGCCTCGCTGGCTGCGCTGATGCGCCACGATGATCTGCAGCCGCTCCTTGGCGACTGGCGCGGACTTCTTGCGCTCCCGCTTCAGGAATTCAAGCAGCTTCACCGACGACCTCCTCCAAACATGCGACTGAGCAGACTCTTCTTCTGATACTCATGGAAACGCAGGGGCACTTCCTCACCGATCAGTCGTGACACGGTATCGGCATAGGCCTGGCCAGCATCGCTGACGGCGTCATGGGTGACCGGCACCCCCTGGTTGGAGGCGCGCAATACCGCCTCCGACTCCGGGATCAGGCCGATCAGATTGATGGCCAGAATCTCGCGGATATCCTCGAGGTTGAGCATATCGCCGGTATCGACCCGTAGCGGGTTGTAGCGGGTGATGAGCAGGTGCTCGTTGATCGGATCCTCGCCACGCTCGGCACGCCGAGTCTTGGAGGCCAGCAGGCCGAGAATACGGTCGGAGTCACGTACCGAGGAGATCTCGGGGTTGGTGACCACGATCGCCTCGTCGGCGAAGTACATGGCCAGCTGCGCCCCACCCTCGATGCCGGCGGGCGAGTCACAGAGGATGTAGTCGAAGTCCTTGCTCAGGGTGTCGAGTACCTTCTCGACCCCTTCCTGCGTCAAGGCCTCCTTGTCGCGGGTCTGGGAAGCCGGAAGGATATGCAGGTTATCCACCCGCTTGTCGCGGATCAATGCCTGGCTCAGCCCCGCCTCGCCCTGGATGACATTCACCAGGTCGTAGACCACGCGCCGCTCACAGCCCATGATCAGGTCCAGATTACGCAGACCGACATCGAAGTCGATCACCACGGTCTTGTTGCCGCGCAGAGCCAGGCCAGTGGCAATGGCTGCCGCGCTGGTTGTCTTGCCGACGCCTCCCTTGCCGGAGGTCACAACGATGATCTTGGCCAAGAGTCACTTCCTGTCGTATTGTTGAATTGGATCGGGCTACCGACGGGCGAGTCGCTCAGGCGAGCGACGTGATGCCCAGCTGATCCCCGTCGAGACGAACCTGCACTGGAGTCCCCAGCAACCGTCGGTCGATGTCCTCCAGACGCTTGTAATCACCCGCCACCGAAAGCAGCTCGGCATGGAGCTCGCGGCAGAAGATGCCGGCCTCGGCGTCCCCATGAATACCCGCCAGGGCCCGGCCACGCAGGGCACCATAGACGTGAACGCTGCCCGCAGCGAGCACCTCGGCGCCGGCATTGACCGCTCCAATCACCACCAGATCACCGCTGGGCGCGATAAGCTGCTGTCCGGAACGCACCGTGCCACGAAAAATGCGCCCTCCACTGGCGACATCCGGCGGCAGCGTCGGCTCAGCCGGTTCGTCTGGTGGCAAATAATCCTCGCCGGTCGCCACGCTCTCGAGGGAGCGCCCCCTGCCGGCCTCCTGAGGGGGAAACCAGCCCAGACCCAGGGCCCAGGCCGATTGCTTGACCGGATCGGCACCACCCCGCACGGCAACGGGCAGCAGCTTGTGGGCCCGGCATACGGCGCAGATACGCTCCAGAGCGAGGTAGGGCTCGTCGAGCTTCTCGACGCTAAGCACCACCGGCGTATGCTCGAAGAAGGCCGGAGACTGGCTGAGCTTGCCGGCCAGATGGTCACGAATCAGCTCGGGGTCGGCACTGGCCAGCTCCATGACCGTCATCGGCAGCATGCCTCCCTTGAAGGTGAAGGCCGTGCTTTCGCTGTCCAGTTTGAGGCTCATTACCGAACTCCATGTCGCTGTGATGAGAGTAGAGTCAAAGCTAAGCGACTCGCACCTCCCCTGCAACACCATCATACCCGCGACACCCCTCCATGTCAGTGCCGCCATACGACCACAGACACCGCAAGACACGGACTTTTCCCCAGGCGCGTCGCATGCTTAGATAGCCTATGCTCGATTGACCCACAACGACCTGAGCGGACGCGCCACGGCACGTCCGCCCTTCTCGCCAGGATAGCCAATGCCCGGACTCCTACGCCGTCTCTTCGCGCCCCGCTGGAAACACCCCGACCCCGGCGTCCGCCGCCAGGCCATCGAGCGTCTCGACCCCGGCCGTGACGACCAGCGTCACGCCCTGGAGCGACTGGCGGCGGACGCCGACCCGAGCGTGCGCACCGCGGCACTCATGCGCCTCGACGATCCCGAGAGCTTGATATCCCTGCTCGATGATGAAGCACGCCCCCCTGAGCTCCAGCGCCGCCTGACGGCGCTGATATGCGGCAAGGAGGGCCACCTGGAGCTCTCCGCCCGAGTCGCCATGGTGGGCCGCTTGAACGACCCCGACCTGCTCGAGGCGATCGCCCTGGAGGGCGACAACCAGCAGCTTCGGCTGGCGGCGATCGAACGCCTTCCCGACGAGGCGAGCCTGGTACGCCAGGCCTGTGACAACGGCATCGCTGCCGTGCGCCACGCCGCGGCGGCCAGGGTCGACAGCGATGCCGGCCTGGCGCGCCTGGTGCGCGAGGCGAAGCGCGACCGCCAGGTGATGCGCCAGGCCCGCGAGCGACTCAATCGCCGCCGCGCCGATGCCGCCCAGCTGGCCCTTGCCAAGGAGCGCCGCGAGGCACTGGTCAGCGCCCTGGAACGGCATGCCAACGCCCCCTGGGAGCCGCTCTATGCGGGGCGTCTGCGCCACCTGATGCGTGAGTGGCAAGAATCGAAAGACACCCCCGAGGCAAGCCTGGAGCGTCGCTATCATGATGCCTGCCTGCGGTGCCGCAAGGTGGTCGAGGACCACGAGGCGCAGGAGCGCGCCAATGCCGCGGCCCACCGGCACCGGGAGGATGCCAGGCAGGCCCGCACGAGCCTGGTGGAGGCGCTGGAAGAGAGCCTCGAGGCACTCGAGCGAAGCGAGACGCTGGGTGCCCAGGACCTCGCCAGCCTGCGCTCCCAGAAGCGACTCCTGGCCCAGCGTTGGCAGGAGCTCGCCGACCAGCATCTTACCGACGAGGCGCTGCGCCGACGCTATGACGATGCCCTGAACCGCTTCGAGGCAATCGGCGCCGCCTGGGAGCGTCTTGGCCAACACGCCGACGACCTGAGGCAGGCCCTCGAAGACGACGATGAGGCACGCATGCGGGAGCTGCTTGCGGCAATCGACTGGCCCGACAATCTGGCGCCCACGCCGCTGCTCCGCAAGGCTCGCCAGCACCTCGAGCACCGCGTCACGACTTCTGAAGTAACGGCGGAGCATGTCGAAGAACAGCTGGACGAGCTAGAACGCCTGCTCGAGCGCGGCGCCTTCAAGCCTGCCAGCCGACTGCACCAACGCCTGCGACAACTTATCGAACAAGCCGATTCCACTCGGCTCCGCCCCCTGGAAGCACGAGCCAGGCGACTGGGTGCGCGACTGGCCGAACTCCGTGACTGGCGCGGCTTCGTGGCCGGCCCCAAGCGCGAACAACTGGTGGCCAGCATCGAATCATTGGCCGATGACGAGGCTATCGTGGAAAGCTCCCTGGACCGCCGCCATCGTCAGCTGGTCAAGGAGTGGAAATCATTGGGCGACGCCGCCGCCAACCGCGAACAGGCGGCACGCTTCCGCACCGCCTCGGACCGCATCCATCAACGCCTGGCGGCCTGGCGGGAGCGCCTGGAGGGCGAGCGGGACAACAATCTGGCGACACGCACCGCCCTCTGTGAGCAACTCGAGACCCTGCTCGACCATCCTGCCCAGGAGGCCGACCCCGACGTCCTGCGCGAAATCCGCGACCGTGCCCGGGATCAGTGGCGGCGGGCGTCACCGGTTCCTCGCCATCAGGCGGAGGCCATCGGCCGGCGGTTCGGTGTCATTCGCCATCGACTCCAGGCATTGATCGACCAGCGCGCCCAGGAGATCGCCGCGGCCAAGGGCAAGCTTATCGACGAGGCTCGGCAGCTATCGGAAGGCGACATGCCGGCAGCCCGGCGCGCCGAACAGGCCAAGGCGCTGCAACGCCGCTGGCGGGAGCTTGGGCGGGCGCCCAAGGGTGAGGAACAGGCGCTATGGCGGGAGTTCCGCGGCCTGTGCGACACCATCTTCGCCAGCCGTGAGGCGGCTCGAAACGATAACGCTCGCCGTGCCGGCGAGCGGGTCGACGCCATGCAGGCACTGATTGACCGCATGGATGGCTGGCAGCCGACCCGGCCCACTGACGAGGCGGTGTTGACCCAGGCGATTAGCGAGGCCGCGGCACTGGAGCCGCTCCCCGGCGGGCGCCGCAGCGAGGCCATGCGCCGACGCTGGTCAGGCATCGTACGCGCCCGACGCCAACGGCTGGAACGGCTTGCAGTGGCCGAAGCGGTAACGGCCTGGCAGGCAGTACGCCACCTGCTCGAGGCCCACCTGCAGGCCGACGCCGAATACCTGGCCGGCAACGCCCCCCGGGACGTACCGCTTCCGGAAACCCCGAGGCTCGAGGAAGACCTGCATGACGCTCATCGCCGGCGCAACGCCGCCCGCCGGGACGCCGCCTCGACTGATACGGTCGAGGAGCGCCTCGCCCGCGTCAGGGTTCATCTGTCCTTGCTGGCCGAGGGCAGCGTCAGCCATCGCGATGACCCACTGCGCCTGGCGATTCAGGTAGAACGCCTCAACGACAGCCTGGGGCGAGAGCTGTCTCGCGCCGAGGAGGTACGCAGCGTACTGGTCGAGCTCCTGGCCATCGGCCCGGTGCCGCCGGCGCTCTGGGAGTACCGGGTCGGCGAGCTGGATCGCCTGCTGGAACGACTCTCGAGCCTCCCGCCTCCCTGAGGCTATTCGCCGGTCCAAAACGGAGCAGGAGCACAGGGTCTCCCCTGTGCTCCTGTTGTGCGCCGCCCCGCTATACACGGGAAACGGTCCGCATCAGCCCATGAACTGGCCGCCATTGATGTCGATATTGGCGCCGGTAATAAAACCGGACTCCTCGTCGGCCAGATAGGCCACCAGGCGACCGATCTCCTCGGGCTTGCCATAACGCTTGACCGGAATGGTTTCACGGATCGACTCGCGCACCTTCTCCGGAATATTCATGATCATGTCGGTGGCGATATAGCCCGGCGACACGGTGTTCACGGTGATGCCCTTGGTGGCAGTCTCCTGGGCCAGGGACATGGTCAGGCCATGCATCCCCGCCTTGGCGGCGGCATAGTTCACCTGACCGAACTGCCCCTTGCGGCCATTGATCGAGGAGATATTGATGATGCGGCCATACTGCTGGCCGAGCATGCCCTCTATCACGCTACGACAGGTATTGAAGACGCTGTTCAGGTTGGTATCGATGACCTCATGCCACTGATCGGTACTCATCTTCTTCATGGTGCCATCACGAGTGATGCCAGCACAGTTGACCAGCACGGCGATGGACCCGTGCTTCTCCTCGATCTCCTTGACGCCCTTAACGCAGGCATCGTAATCGACCAGGTCGACCCCGGCGATGTCGATGTTGTCGAAGCCGGCGGCCTTCTGCTCCTCGAGCCAGGCCTTGGCCTTCTCCGGGTTGTGATAACCGGCCACTACCTTATAGCCCTCAGCGGCCAGTGAACGGCAGATCGCACTACCGATACCGCCGGTACCACCGGTGACCCAAGCAACGCGTGATGAGTTGGCCATATTTATCCCCCTGAAGAAAATGATGACACTGCGCCCCGACCAGGCCTGGCGGCGGCGCCTTGATATCAGTCAGCTCATCAAACCGATAACAAGCCAAGGGCAGTATGGCGCAAGGAAGGCATGAGGGACGAGCGTTTGACGTCAACCCTTGACTAAAGGTGAATCCCGTGTAGAATGCGCCCTACATTGATGCGGGGTGGAGCAGTCTGGTAGCTCGTCGGGCTCATAACCCGAAGGTCATCGGTTCAAATCCGGTCCCCGCTACCAATATTCAGAGAAAGCCGATTCCTACGGGAGTCGGCTTTTTTCGTGTCGATCACCCGGCGGTCATCGGTTCGCTCTTGTTTCAGAACCGGCGGTCCCCGCTACCCATATTTCGAGAAGGCCGATTCCTAGGGGAGTCGGCTTTTTTCGTGCCGATCACCCGGCGGTCATCGGTTCCCTCTCGCTTCAGAACCAGCGGTCCCCGCTACCCATATTCCGAGAAGGCCGATTCCTAGGGGAGTCGGCTTTTTTCGTGCCGATCATCCGGCGGATGCCTTAAGCCAACAGCGATGCCGAGGCTCTGCCAGGCGCACAATCATGCCCCGCAGGGCTAACCGAGAACGTCACACCAACATTTGAGCGATCACTCAAAATGATTTAGGGTGATGTCGTCAGCACGCCGAGGGCTTTTCTCGCCCTTTTTTGAGCGATCACTCAAAAATCATCGGCGTCACCCTATGCTGCCATCTGGCAGCCCTGTTCTCGCTTGAAGGAGTCATTCCATGACCGAATTCACTCTTCACGACCAGCAAAGCGCACCGGCGGACAGCCAGCCGCTACTCGATAATTCCATCCAGGCCTTCGGCATGGTGCCGGGGCTCCACGCCGTGATGGCGGAGGCGCCCGGACTGCTGGAAGGGTATCAGCGGCTCCATCAGCTGTTCCTGGACAGCAGCTTCAACGACGACGAAGTGACCGTGGTGTGGCAAACCATCAACGTGGAGCATGAATGCCACTACTGCGTGCCTGCCCATACCGGCATTGCCAAGAGCATGAAGATCGACGATGCCATCACCGATGCCCTGCGCAACGAGACGCCGCTGCCCACGGAACGCCTGGAAGCCTTGCGCGACTTCACGCTTGCCGTGGTACGCGGGCGTGGCAACGTCGACGACGCCGCCATTCAATCGTTTCTGGAGGCGGGCTTCACCAGGCGTCAGATCCTCGAGGTGGTCCTGGCCTGTGCCCAGAAGGTCATGAGCAACTACACCAACCACCTTGCCGAGACGCCGATCGACAAGCCCTTCCAGAAATTCGAGTGGCACAAGGCAAGCTGAAGAGGAAAACGATATGCAACACCTGACAGCGGTCGATGAGAGCAGCTATACCAAAGAGGTCGTGGAAAGCCAGACACCGGTGCTGATCAAGTTCTGGGCACCATGGTGCGCGCCCTGCAAGATACTCGACCCGGTGGTCGAATCCATCGCCGAGGAGCGGGGGGAGGCCCTCAAGGTGGTGACACTCAACGTCGACGAGGCGCCGGGCCTTGCCGCTCAGAACGGCGTGCGCGGCCTGCCTACCGTGATGTTGTTCAAGGGTGGGGAAAGGCTCGAAGCACTCAGCGGCGTGCAGCCCAAGGAAAACTTCGACGCTCTTCTGACCCGCCATATCTAAGGCCAAGAAGCCTGGATATCGAGCGACACAGCGTGGCCCAGTGAAGGCATCATATCCATTCACTGGGCCACGCCTGGAAGGGTCAGGCGGTAGAGGAGCGAAGCGCCTCCAGGGAGGCGGCCATATCCTCGGCCACGGCATGGACGGCCGCACTCTCGATATCGCGCTGGGCGAAGGAGCGCAGCCCCATCACCTCGGCCTGCAAGCGTCGGCCCAGCCGGACGGGGTCGAGCCGCGGGTCCAGCTCGCCTGCCTCCTGCGCCTTGGCGAAGCAGGCAATAAAGCGCGCCTCCATCCCGGCGAGCAGCGCCTCGGCCTTGCCCCGGGCGACCCGCTCCTGCTCCCCCAGCTCCAGCAGACTCTTGACCAGCATGCAGGCACGACTGGGTGCTTCGTGATCGCAGAGCCCACCCAGCTGGCGCAGGTAAGCGGCCAACCCGGCCAGCAGTGATTCATGAGACGCCAGGACACGCTCGAGCTCAGCCAGCGCCAGGCGGGCATAACGCTCCAGCGCCTCCTGGAATAGCTGACCCTTGCTGCCGAAGGCGGCATAGATACTCCCCGGACGCATATCCAGGGCGCCCTCGATATCCTTCAGCGAGGTGGCATGAAACCCCTTGCGCCAGAATAGTCCCAGGGCACGCTCCAGAGAGTCTTGCCGGTCATGCAGTGTGGTGCGAGACATAGTGGCGTCCCATGATTTCAGCGTAGCAACGCAACTTGAGTGATCACTCAATGCTACTCTCCCGCCGCCGCCCACGTCCACTCTCCCCACTCAGCCCACCTAATCCCCAGGGCGATCGTCGCTAGCCTGACAGCGCGATGGCTCGGGGCCGATCATGAGTCGAGACATCATCAACCTGGACATTAATCACAAAATGTAAGACAAATATATAATGGTGTCGGTCCTTTGGTTGGCTACACTGACGTGCACTACCCTCTAGAGTCGCTGCTTGCGTCCAGGACAAAGACAACCCATGAATGCCTTAACCCTGATTTCATTCGTCTTTTTCACCGCCCTGGTGGCCTTCACCACCTGGCGGATGACCCGACACGATGATCACCAACACTCCACAGGCTTCTTCCTGGCGGGGCGCAGCCTGACCTTTCCGATCATCGCCGGTTCGCTGCTGATGACCAACCTCTCGACGGAGCAGATGGTGGGCCTGAACGACGCCGCCTTCACCGACGGCCTGTCGGTCATGGCCTGGGAGGTCGTGGCGGTGGTTGCACTGGTGGCCGCAGCGCTGTTCTTCCTGCCGCGCTTCTTGAAGAGTGGTATCACCACGATCCCGGAGCTGTTGGCGCTGCGCTTCGATCGCACCACCCAGTTGATCGCCAACGTCATGTTCATGGTCGCCTACGCGGTGATCCTGCTGCCGAGCATCCTCTACTCCGGGGCCCTGGGGCTGATCGGGTTGCTCGACCTCCAGACCCTCACCGGGATCGAGTCGACGCAGGTCCTGTTGGTCGGCACGATCATCGCCGTGGGCGTAGGCGGCTCCATCTATGCGCTATTCGGCGGGCTGCGCTCGATCGCCATCTCCGACACCCTGAACGGCATCGGTCTGCTGGCCGGGGGGCATGTTGATCGTCTACTTCGGCCTGAATGCCGTCAGCGATGGACAAGGGGTGCTGGCCGGAGCTCAGCGTGCTGGTGGCTCTGGTGGTGATGATGCTGGCCTTCGGCAAGTATGCACCGCGCGCCCAGCCCTGGGTGCAGGAAGACGTGAAGGCCATCGACATGACGCCCTGGACAGGAGCGAAGTATGCCGGGCTGGGGCTGCTGATACTGGTCATCGGCATCTACATCAGCTTTATTTAAGGCCTGTATAATTGTCTGATATACATGAAGCATCATCAGATATTCAGGGAGCACTCGTCATGAACCGCTTGTCCGATATTCCGTCATCCTCTGGCTCCGAAGGCGCCAAGGCCTTGGCGACAACGCTGGCACACGCGATCCTGGCGGGCAAATGGGCGAGCGGTGACACCTTCCCCCGCGAGCTGGACCTGTGCCAACACTTCTCGATCAGCCGCAACCGCGTGCGCAATGCGCTGGCCGGCCTCAGCAGCCGAGGCTTGATCGAGCGGGTCGCCGGGAGGGGGACGGTGGTATGCGACATCGAGAACTGGCACCTGCTCGACCCGCGGATGAGCGAGTGGATGGCGGGGCTCGATTCCCCCCATCCGCAGCTGGTCCGGGAAATCTTTACCTTTCGCCTGTCCGTCGAGCCCTTCGTCAGCGAGCTGGCCGCGCTGGCCGCCGATGCCCAGGACCTGGCGCGCATCGAGTCGGCCTTCGACGACATGCGCGACAGCGCCGCGGACCCGGCGCGGCGCGAGGAACACGCCAACCACGACGTGGCCTTCCATGAGGCCATCTATCAGGCCAGCCATAACCTGGTCTGGCGCCAGATGGGGCTATTGCTGCGCCCCTCGATCGTGGCCCTGATTCATTATTCGCAACATAACGCCCCCTCGCTGAACGATAGCCTGGATCGCCATTATCGCGTCTTCGAGGCCATCCGCCTGCGCCAGCCGGAGGCGGCACGCGAGGCCACCGAACGCGTGTTGGCGCGCACGGCCGACGACCTGAATATCGATAACGGGGAGCGTCGCCTCCGGCGCCCGACCTCGCTATCCCAGCAGATATCTCAATAGCGATCTCAGCAACTGTCTCAGCGGCGGTCACAGCAACTGACACAGCAACAACGCCCTCTCCTTCCCTCACTTTCCCTACAAGGAACTCTTCATGAAGATCACACGACTCAAGACCTGGCAGGTGCCGCCGCGCTGGCTGTTCCTCAAGATCGAAACCGACGAAGGCTGCTACGGCTGGGGCGAACCGGTGATCGAGGGTCGCGCCGCCACCGTGGAAGCGGCGGTACACGAACTCTCCGACTACCTGGTCGGCCAGGATCCGCGACATATCGAACACCTGTGGAATGTCATGTATCGCGCCGGCTTCTATCGCGGCGGCCCGATCCTGATGTCCGCCATCGCCGGCATCGATCAGGCGCTGTGGGACCTGAAGGGGCGCGACCTTGGCGTGCCGGTGCACCAGCTGCTTGGCGGCCCGGTGCGCGACAAGATGCGCATGTACGCCTGGACCGGCGGCGACCGCCCTTCGGATGTGGGCGCAGGCGCCAAGGCACTGGTGGACCAGGGCTTCACCGCCTTCAAGATGAACGGCACGCCGGAGCTCGCCATCGTCGACTCCCACAAGAAGGTCGATGATGCGGTGGCCCGGGTGGCCGAAGCCCGGGATGCGGTAGGACCCGACGTGGGGATAGGCATCGACTTTCACGGTCGCGTGCACCGCCCCATGGCCAAGGTGCTGCTGCGGGAACTCGAGCCGTTTCATCCGATGTTCGTCGAGGAGCCGGTGGCGCCGGAGCACCTGCCCAGCCTGAAGCATATCGCCGAGGGCATCGGCTATCCGCTGGCGACCGGCGAGCGGCTGCATACGCGCTTCCAGTTCCGCGACCTGCTCGCGGAGGGCATGGTGGATATCGTCCAGCCGGACCTGTCTCACTGCGGCGGCATCAGCGAAGGCCTGAAGATCGCCACCCTGGCATCTGCCCACGATGTCGCGCTGGCGCCTCACTGCCCGCTCGGCCCGCTGACGCTGGCCGCCTCCCTGCAGCTGGACGCGGTGAGTCACAACGCCTTCATTCAAGAGCAGAGCATGGGCATCCACTACAACCAGGACAACGACGTCCTCGACTATGTGGTCGACAAGAGCGCCCTGGCAATCGAGGACGGCTTCTGCGCCATTCCCCAGGGCCCGGGCCTGGGCGTGGAGATCGACGAGGCCTTCGTCGAGGAGCGTGCCAAGGTCGGCCATCGCTGGCGCAACCCGGTGTGGACCCATGAAGACGGCTCCGTTGCCGAGTGGTAAGCCACGACCGAACAACATTCCCCCTGGAGTAGAGACACCATGGCCTTTTCCTTCCCAGACTTTCGTTATCCGGACCTGGATGGCGCCAGCGTCTTCATCACCGGCGGCGGCTCCGGTATCGGTGCCATCCTGACCGAGGGCTTCCTCGCCCAGGGCGCCCGCGTCGCTTTCGTCGGCCTCTCCGATGCCACGGGCTTCTGCGACGCCATGGAGGCGAAGTACGCGAGCCGCCCGCTGTTCATCCAGTGCGATATCCAGGACATCGAGGCACTGCGTGGGGCCGTCGCCCAGGCGCGCGAGGCCCACGGCCCCATCGGCGTGCTGGTCAACAACGCCGCCAGGGACACCCGCCATCGCCTGGAAGACTGGACCGTGGAGCAGTGGGACGAGTCCATCGCCACCAATCTGCGCCCGCAGTTCTTCACCGCCCAGGCCGTGGCGGCAGACATGCGCCAGCTCGGCGGCGGCGCCATCATCAACCTGTCCTCCAACAGCTACCTGCTGGGGCTCTCCGGCTACCCGACCTATGTCACCGCCAAGGCCGGCATCATGGGGCTGACCAAGGCCCTGGCCCGGGAGCTGGGGCCGGATGCCATCCGCGTCAACTGCCTGATCCCCGGCTGGGTGATGACCGAGCGTCAGCGCGAGCTGTGGGTCAACGACAAGGACCTCAATGAGTGCATCGACCAGCAGTGCCTCAAGGAGGCGATTCCCGAGGAGGACATGATCAACCCCTGCCTGTTCCTCGCGTCTACCGCGTCGCGCATGATGACCGGCCAGCCCATGGTGGTCGACGGAGGGCGAGTATGAACGGCGCACCCGCCTGGATCGCCGTGGACTGGGGCTCCAGCAACCTGCGCGCCTGGGCGTTGGACGAGGATGACCACGTCATCGCACAGACCGGCAGCCCCAGGGGCATGCTGGGCTTGGCACCCGAGGCGTTCGAGGGGGCGCTGCTGGAGGTAATCGCCGACTGGCTGCCGCCCAGCGGCGAGGCTCCCCTGCCGGTGCTGGTCTGCGGCATGGCCGGCTCACGCCAGGGGTGGGTGGAGGCCGCCTACCTGCGCTTGGACGACACCCCCGGCGACTTGCTCGACCGCCTCGCCAGCCGGCTGGCGCCGGTCACCACGCAGGACTCGCGCCTCCGGGTGCGGATCGTACCGGGGCTCTGTCAGCACCAGGACTCCCTGGGCGATGACGCCTTCGATGTGATGCGCGGCGAGGAAACCCAGCTCGCCGGCTTGATCGCCAAGCGTGCGACCTTCAGCGGCGCGGTCTGCCTGCCGGGCACCCACGCCAAGTGGGCACGGTTGGAAGACGGCAACATCGCCGGCTTTACGACCTTCATGAGCGGCGAACTCTTCAAGCTGCTCCGACACGACTCGGTCTTGAAGCACTCCCTGCGCGGTGACGATCCAGATGATGCCGCCCAGCGTGCCGCCTTCCTGGCGGGGCTCGATGCCGCCCTCGCCGCGCCGGGACAACTGAGCGCGGAGCTGTTCGGCATTCGCGCCCGGGACCTGCTCGATACGCGCCTGCCCCAGGATGATACCCGCGGCGCCCGGCTCGGCGCTCGGCTCTCGGGCCTCGTGCTGGGCCTGGAGCTGGCCGGCGCCACGGCCGACCTGCCGGCGGGCAGCCAGGTGGTGCTGATCGGCGAGGAAACGCTGTGCCGGCGCTATCAGATCGCGCTGGAACACCTGGGGTTTGCGGTCAGCCTGGAGGCCAACGCGGAGATGGTTCTCGCCGGGCTGGGGCACATTCGTCATCTCTCGGCTACGCCCTGATAGGCGCGGCCTCACTTCCTGTTCGACATGACTGTTCAACACAAGAGGTTGCTCATGACACTGCCATTGGTCGCCATCCTGCGCGGCGTTAAGCCCGACGAGATTCTCGCCATCGCCGATGAGGTCATCGCCGCCGGCATCACCCGTATCGAAGTGCCGCTCAACTCGCCGGAGCCGCTGGACAGCATCGCCAGGCTGGCGCGTCACTGCGCCGAAACGCATGGCGACGGAATCCTGATAGGCGCCGGCACCGTGCTGACCGCCGAGCAGGTACGCGATGTACACGCCGCCGGCGGTCGCCTGATCGTCTCGCCCAATGCGGATACCGATGTCATTCGTGAGTCTCGCCGCCTGGAAATGGTCTCCATGCCCGGCATCGTCACGCCGACGGAGGCCTTTGCCGCCCTTGCGGCGGGGGCATCGGGGCTCAAGCTGTTCCCGGCGAGTCAGGTCGGCATCGCCAACATGAAGGCCATGCAGGCGGTCCTGCCTCCGGCTACCGAGCTCTACGCCGTGGGCGGTGTCGGCGTCGACAACTTCGCCGAATGGCGTGCCGCGGGAGTGCACGGCGCCGGCCTCGGCACCGCTCTCTATACGCCGGGGTCGAGCGCCGCCCAGGTCGGCGAGCGGGCGCGCAAGCTGGTCGCCGCCTGGAATGCGGCGGACCATTGATTCGTCGGTCGGACAGGACAAGGAGTGCATCATGAACCAGGCGTCATTATCCCCTTGCCTTGCCCAGGCACACGTCAGGGTGGCCTCGGCCTGCGAACTGGGTGAAGGGCCAGGCTGGGACGCCGCCCGCAACGAAGTGCGCTGGCTGGATATCCTCGGTGGCGAACTGCATCGTGCCGCCGCCGATGGCGGCCAACATCGCACAAGCCGGCTGGAGCGCAAGACCTCTTACGCGGCACTGACCGCCGATGGCGACTACCTGCTGGTGGCGGAAGATCGGCTGGCGCGTTTCGACCCGACGACAGGCGAAAGCCACACTGTCCTGCCCTTCGAGGCGGATAATCCCCTGACCCGCAGCAACGATGCGCGAGTGGATACCCATGGCAGCCTGTGGCTTTCCAGCATGGGGCTCAACGCCGAGCCGGGGGCGGGCAGCCTGTATCGCCTGCATCGCGGTGAACTGACCCGCCTGCGGTGTGACCTGAGCATTCCCAATGCGATCTGCTTCTCTCCGGATGGCCAATACGCCTACTACACGGACACCCCCACGGCCCGGGTGATGCGCTGGCGGCTGGACGCGGAAGGCTGGCCAGCGGGTACCGATGACGGCGTCGAAGCGCCGGAGCCCTGGGCGGATCTGCGCCATGCCGGTGGCGGCCCGGACGGCGCGGTCATCGACGCCGAGGGCTGCCTGTGGGTCGCCCTGTGGGGCGCCGGGCGTGTGGCGCGACTGGACTCCCAGGGCCGTGAGATCGCCCATGTCGCGTTGCCGGCATCTCAGCCGTCGTGTCCGGTGTTTGGCGGCGGCGATCTTGGCACGCTCTACATCACCACGGCGCGGGAAGGCATGACATCCCCCGGCGCCTCCGACGGCAGCCTGTTCGCCGTTGACCTTTCCCCTCATGGTATTCGCGGACTCGAGGAACCACGGCTAAAGCTCTCTTGAGCCGGCCCGCGCCATCTCTTTATCCATTATCCGCCGGATGAAGGCACTGTCCGCCCGGGTAGACGCGCAGATCGCCCGGGGACACACCGCCCCTTGAATCTCCCGGCCTTCACCCGCATGTCCTGATACAACACACTCGTTTTCGGGAATCCCATCATGTCCATCGTCGATCCACGTACCGGTGAGCCGCTCACCGCCGATACCAGTGCCCCGCAGGAGGCCCAGCAGCCATCGGCTCAGATGGAAGCCGGCGAGGCACCCGAGGTCGTCATCGACGTCGATGCCAGCAACATCCAGCAGGTGCTGGAGCTATCCATGCAGGTGCCGGTGCTGCTCGATTGCTGGGCCCCCTGGTGCGAGCCCTGCAAGAACCTGATGCCGATACTGGAGAAGCTGGCCCACGAATATCAGGGCGCCTTCCTCCTGGCCAAGCTCAATATCGACGAGAACCAGGAGATCGCCGCTCAGCTGGGCGTACGCTCGGTACCCGACGTCAAGCTCGTCAGCCAAGGGGGATTGGTCGACCACTTCCAGGGCGCCCTGCCCGAGAAGGAGATCCGCGAGTGGTTGGGGCGCTACTTCCCGGCGCCGGAAGACGTCCCGGCCAGCCCCGAGGATCAGGCCGCCGAGGCCCTGGCCGCCGGCGATGCCGCCGGCGCCCGCGCCATCTTTCAGGAGCTGGTCGAGCAGTATCCGGACCACACCTCCTACCAGGTGGAACTGGCCCGCACGCTGGTCGCCGAGGAGCGGGCCGACGAGGCCCGCAGCGTGCTCGACAACCTGCCACCGGAGGAACGCAACGCCGCCCCGGCCCGCGGAGTGCGCGCCAGCATCGAGTTCGGCGAAGAGGCGCCCTCCACCGAGGAGGTTGCGGCCCTGAGCGAGCGCGATGACAGCGAGGCCATGTACCTGCGTGCCTTGCGCCACGTCGTCGACGGCGACTATGAGGCGGGCCTCGAGGGCCTGCTGGCCCTCATGAAGGCAGACCGCGCCTATGGCGACGATGCCGCCCGCAAGACGCTGCTGCGGGTCTTCGATGCCCTGGGCGCCGACCACCCGCTGACGGTCAGCTATCGCCGCAAGCTCTTTGCGATGCTTTACTGATCCCACGCCTGCGACTCGATACCATCCCCACCACCACCGCGCGATTGATGAATCACCGACCCAGGGGGCACCGGTTACACACCGGCGCCCCCTGGGTCGGATAACTTCGGCTCCTACGATTCGATACCGCAGTCGCGTTAATTGATGGATAGGCCTCAGGCCTTGAGAACGCGATCGAGCCGGGAGAGCGCGGTTTCCAGCTGGGCGGCGGTGGTGCCGAAGTTCAGCCTGACGAACCCCGGCTGACCGAAGTCGGCACCGTCGGAAAGTGCCACCCCGGCCTGCTCCAGCAGTTTCTTCTGGGGACACTCGCCCAGCCCGGCATGGCGCAGGTCCAGCCAGGCCAGATAGGTGGACTCGGGCGGGCTCATCTCCACCCTCGGCCAGCATGCCACCCGCGCCTCCAGCGTCTGCCGATGACCGCGCAGCACCTCGAGAAGCCCCTGTCTCCAGGGCTCGCCCCTCGCATAGGCGGCCTCGGCGGCCACCAGCCCCAACACATTGCCGTCCGGCATCATGCCCTTCGCCGTCGCCGCGAAGCGCCGGCGCAACGACGGATCGGGAATCACCGCACAGGCGGAGGTCAGCCCGGCGAGATTGAAGGTCTTGGAGGGCGCCCAGAGCGTGATGGTACGGGCCGCCAGCGCCGGAAAGGCGGCCGCCAGGGGCTCGTGGTGTGCACCGGCGTCCAGCAGCAGGTCGCAGTGCAGTTCGTCGGAGACCACATAGAGGTCGTGACGCTCCACCAGCTCGGCCAGCCCGGCCAGCTCATCACGACGCCACACCCGCCCGGTGGGGTTATGGGGATGGCACCACAGCAGCAGCCGCGTCGTCGGGGTAATCGCCGCCTCCAGCGCCTCGAGATCGAGCCGCCAGGGCTCCTCCGATGACAACGGCTCGCGCATCGGCGCCTGTTGGGGCGTGCGTCCGGTGTGTTCGGCCACCTTGAGGAAGGGCGGGTAGATCGGCGTGACCGTCAGCACTCCGTCGCCGGGCTCGGTCAGTGCCAGGCTGGCAAGATGCAGTGCCGGTACCACGCCGGGTAGCCAGTGCTGCCACGCCGGCTCGATGTTCCAGCCATAATGCGTCGAACTCCAGGCGCATAACGCCTCGCGCAGCGAATCCGGCACCAGCCCGTAGCCGAAGATGCCGTGGTCGACCCGCTCATGCAGTGCCTCGGCCACCACCGGAGGCGAAACGAAGTCCATATCGGCCACCCAGAGGGGTAGCACCTCCTCGTCATAGCGATGCCACTTCTGCGAGGGCCAGTGGCCGGACGGATACCGCCGCTCCACCGGCGTGACAAAGTCATGCACCATGCAAACATTCCTCTCGTTGGGAAGACCGGGACGGCCTCAGGCCCTCGACCATGCCCCAGGATATCGCCCATGCCAAGGGGCACGCGCCTGGGTGATGACGGCTGGCGTGGTGGCCAACCATGCGACGAAGGTGGGAATCTCAGGGTGCCCCATCGGGGCCTCGCAGCTGCGACAATGATGGACCGATTCACGCCCGGTGAGACACGGTCAGGAAAACGACCGCGCCACAACGATAAGGAAAATGCTATGGACGTCCCCCTAGGCTGGCAGCTGGCCAAGCTTGTGGTCTCGATCGGCATGGTGCTGGGGCTTGGCGCCATCGCCGTGCGCGTCAGCCCCCGGGTCGCCGGCCTGCTGGCGGGTTACCCCCTGGGCACCGCCATCGCACTGTTCTTTATCGGCCTGGAGCTCTCGCCCGGCTTCGCCGCCGAAAGCGCCGTACACACCCTGGCCGGCTTTACCGCCACCCTGGCGCTGGGTGGCGGCTACCTGCTGGCGGGGCGTCGCCCGGGCCTGCCCGGCGTACTGGCCGGCACCGCCGCGGGGTTGGCGGCCTTCCTGGCGGTGAGCCTGGTACTGACGCGGATAGAGTTCGACCGCCTTAGTGGCACCCTGACCACCCTGGCCGCCATTGCCCTGTTCACCTGGTGGTACCGCCACGTGCCGGAGAGCGTCGCGCGACCCGCCGGACGCTTCTCCTGGGGGGCGCTGATGATACGCGCCCTCCTCGCCGCCGCGATCATCTTCGTCATCACCGGCCTGGCCCATGTGATGCCGGCGGCCTGGGCCGGCGTGATGGCCGCCTTCCCGGTCACCATGTATCCCTTCCTGGTCATCCTTCACCTTACCCACGGCCACGGCCCGGTGGCCACGGTGATCAAGCACTACCCGATGGGGCTGGGTTCACTGCTCAGCTATGCCTTGTGTGTCTCCCTCACCTACCCCACCCTGGGCCCGGCGCTGGGCACGCTGACGGGCTTCGCCGTGGCCACCCTGTGGCTGCTTGGCTGGACGCGCTTCCAGGCATGGCGGGGTTCCCGGCGGGCGGCGAGGGCTTGACCGAGCGCTTGATAGGCGCAAGGCTACCCAGTCTGGAGCACCCCCAGATAACCATGAGGAAACACCCGATGTTTATCCGTAAAGTCGAGCCCGCCTTCTACGATACCGACGCCCTGGGTCACATCAACAATACGCGGCTGCCGGCCTGGTTCGAGCTGGCCCGCAACGACCTCTTCCGCCTGTTCACCCCGGACCTGGACCCACGCAAGTGGCGGCTGATCATGGCTCGCATGGAGGTCGACTATCGCGCCGAGCTGCAGTACGGGCAGGAAATCGAGATTCGCACCTATATCTCGCGGCTGGGGAATAGCTCGTTTACCGTCAGCCAGGAGGCACACCAGGATGGCCGGCTCACCAACCTGGGCCACACCGTGATGGTGCACTTCGATCACGACGCCAAGCAGGCTACCCCCATCACGGGTGAGCTGCGTGAGTCCCTGGAGGCACACGTCCACGAGGAGCCCGCCGAGGCATGACCCCCGCCGTCAAGCAGCTGGAGAAGGCCGGTATCGCCTTCACCCTGGCCGAATACGCCCATGATGCTCGCAGCCCCGCCTATGGCGAGGAAGCGGCCCGGGCACTGGCGCTGTCTACCGACGAGGTGTTCAAGACCCTGTTGGCCAGGCTCGATGACGGCCGCCTGGCGGTGGCCATCGTGCCGGTATCGCACCAGCTCGACCTCAAGGCCCTGGCCCGCGCCGCCAACGCCCGCAAGGCCAGGATGGCGGATGCCGATGAGGCCCAGCGGGCTACCGGCTATGTGGTGGGCGGCATCAGCCCACTGGGCCAGAAGCGGCGCCTCGCCACCTTCCTCGACGTCAGCGCCGACGCCCTCGCGACGATCCATGTCAGCGGTGGCCGTCGCGGCCTGGAAATCTGCCTGGCGCCCGACGCCCTGCTCAAGCTGACAGGCGGACGCCTGGCACCCATCGCCCGCGACTGAGCCGGCCTCCTCTCCTGGCTGTCCCAGTGCCCGAGGAACGACCGGATCACATACCGACAGGAGCTCGCCATGGCTATCCGCTACACCCTGTGGCTGGACCCCGAGGATATCGGCCGCCACCGCGCCATGGAGGCGCAGCTGCTGCACTACTTTGTCGAGCGCTTCGCCGACTATCCGCATATCCGCTTGTTCGGTGATGACCCCTACGATTATGATGCGCCATTCAACCGACTCCACGACGCACTGATCGCGCGGGCCGCAGAATACTGCGAGCGGGAATGGTGCTACGTACCCACCCCCGAACAGCTGAATCGCGCCTTCTTCCTGGCCGTAGGCGAGTCCAACAAGTTTCTACGAGAACCCGACGATGGTGATCCACACCGATAATCCGCCCGACCCTCGCCAGCTGGCGATCATCACCGAGCAGCTGGGCCGCGCGCCCCGCGGCATCGAGGCCGTGGCGGCCACCGACGGCGCGGGGACCCCCCTGGTGCTGCGCATGGCGCCGATCGTCGACGACAAGCCTTTCCCGACCCTCTACTGGCTGAGCTCCGAGCATCTCAAGGTGGTGATCTCGCGCATCGAGGCCGACGGGGCCATCAAGCGACTCGAGGCCCGGCTGCGCGAGGAACCCGAGCTGCTTGCCGCCTACCACGCCAGTCATCGCGACTATGTCGACACACGCTGGCGGCACATGAGCCCGGCACAGGAAGCCGAGATAAGCCGGCTCGGCTATAGCGGCCTGCTGACGACCCGCGGCATCGGCGGCATCGCCAACTGGGACCAGATACGCTGCCTGCATACCCAGTATGCCCATCACCTGTGTGGCAACAATGTCATCGGCCAGTGGATGGACGCCGAATACGGCATCGCCGACACCCTGCCCTGATATCGCTATTCACGACCCACCACTCACTATTCCCCCAAAAAAAAGGAAACCCCTGATGTACGTCGATATCTATGTTGTTGCAAGCATTGCCCTGGTGGCCAGCCTGGTCGGTATCTCCGCTGTCGGCGTCAAGCTGATGCGCGATGCCATGAAGCGGGACGCCGACTCCGTTCGCTAGGCCAGGCCTTCGCCACAATAAAGGGCGCCAACAGGCGCCCTTTATCGTGATACTTCAAGGTGTTGCAGGACAAGACCGGGCCCGCCAGGATGGACACCATTGTCGAGGAGAAGAGCATGTCGAGATTCTGCGTCTTTCTGGGGTCACGCGAGGGTCATGCCCCCCAGCACCTGGCCCATGCCCGCCGGCTAGGCGATGCGCTGGCGGCACGTGGACACACCCTGGTCTACGGCGGCGCCCGCATCGGCATGATGGGCGCCATGGCCGATGCCGCCCTGGCGGCCGGTGGCAAGGTAGTCGGGGTGATGCCCGACCATCTGGTGGAGCGCGAGCAGGCTCATCATGGCCTGACCGAGCTGATTCGCGTGCGCAACATGCACGAGCGAAAGGCCAGCATGGCGACTCATGCCGACGCCTTTATCATGCTGCCCGGCGGCATCGGCACCCTGGAGGAATTCTTCGAAGCCTGGACATGGCACTACCTGGGGCTTCATGACAAACCCATCGGCGTGCTCGACAGCGAGGGCTTCTATGCGCCGCTGCTGAGCTTCCTCGACAATACCGTGGAGCAGGGCTTTCTCGATGCGCGCACCCGGGGCGAGCTGCTCGATGCGGCGGACCCTCTCGACCTGCTGGATGGGCTGGAGGCCCGTCTGGCCCGGCTTCGCTGACTCGGCCCGCCGAGTCGACCCGCGACGTCAGGCCTCGCCGGTCAGTTCGCGGGTGCGCTGATAGGTGAGCTGCAACAGCCGGGCATCCTCGCCGGCCCGGTGCCGGTGAATGCCCAGCTCCTCGATCACGGCCTCCTTGGTGGCGCTCCACAGCTCCAGCTGCGCCTCGCTAAGCAACTTGCGTAGCGCCTCCAGGCGGAAAGCCGGCAGCATGCCGGCATGATGGAAGAGCAGCGATAACCAGGTGTTGTCGTATCCCCAGCTGTCGCTGTAACAGATCTTGAGCTCACCGAGTTCGTCATTGAGCCACTGCGCGACCTGACGTAGCGGATACCCTTCGCGCCGCAGGCGGGCACGGCTGATGCCATGCAGCAACTCGGCCTTGGGATCCCAGTGGGTCCACTCGGCGAGAGGCTGAATCAGGAAGGCGCAGCTGCTGCCATCGGGGCGGGCCAACCCCACCTCGATGGGGTAGCTGCCGCGCCCGAATCCGGACGCCTCGATATCGAGCAGGGTCGGTAGCGTCACGGCAGGCGGGCATCCTTGGCGGCGGAAAACAGGAAAGAGGCGCCATTGCGTCGGCGCCTTGCGGGTTAGTGTCGCGTCTCGTCTTCCACGCTGTCCAGCGCCTCACCGAAACCCGCGGCTTCGTCGGCAAGGCGCTGCCAGTGGGCGGCACGCTCGGCATCCGCCGCCAGGTCCAGCTGCCCCTCGCGGTAGGCGCGCGCCAGTCGCTGAGCGGCCAGTGGGTGGCCCGCCTCGCCGGCGCGGGCATACCAGGTCACGGCATGGTCGTCACGGCTCGGGTAGAGGGCACAACCATTCTCGTAGATCTGCCCCGCCTGATACTGGGCACGGGAATCACCGGCATGGGCCGCTTCGAGCACATAGCGCGCACCACGGGCCTTGTCCTGGGGCGTCCGACCCCGATGGAACAGCATATGACCATAGGTGGAGAGTGCCGCCGGATGGCCGGCATCGGCGCAGCGCTGGAAGAGATGCATGGTCAGGCGTTGAGTGCGCGGCGAACGAGGCAGCCAGCGAGTATGGAAGAGCTGCTCCGCCAGGCGGTACTCTAGCCGTGTGAACAGTGATGAAGCCTGTGTCATGGCCTTCTACCGAATCCTGTATCGCAAGAAAAGACACCCGGCACCACCCTGTGCGCGGCGTCTGAAGACTAACCAGCCCCGCTCCACGGGGCGCAACGGCCGGCCAGCATACGCCCGCCTTTGCGCCGACTCAACCCTCGCGATTTGCCGCCCCGGCAGTGCCTGACTACCATGCCGATTCACTTTCAGGATTTACGAGGACGCCAGGATGCAGACGCGACCGCTGGGGGATACAGGCATCGAGGTCAGCCGCCTTTGTCTGGGCACCATGACCTTTGGCGAACAGAACAGCGAGGCCGAGGCCCACGAGCAGCTCGACCGTGCGGTGGCCTTCGGCATCAACTTCATCGACACCGCCGAGATGTACCCGGTGCCACCGGTAGCGGAAACCCAGGGGCGCACCGAGGCCTATATCGGCAGCTGGCTGAAGCGCCGCGGCAGCCGTGACGACATCATCCTTGCCACCAAGGCGACGGGGCCCGGCCCCGACCATATTCGTGGCGGCCCACGATTGAGCCGCGACCACCTTCACCAGGCCATCGACGAAAGCCTCGCCCGGCTGCAGACTGACTATATCGACCTCTACCAGCTGCACTGGCCGGAGCGGAACGCCAACTTCTTCGGAAAGCTGGGCTATGCCTACGACGAAGAGGAAGACACTACCTCACTGGAGGAGACCCTGGCCGCTCTAAAGGAGCTGGTGGAGGCCGGCAAGGTACGCGCCATCGGACTCTCCAACGACACCCCCTGGGGCGTGATGCGTGCCCTGCACCTGGCCGAGACCCAGGGCCTGCCACGCGTCGCCTCGGTTCAGAACCCTTATAACCTGCTCAACCGCAGTTTCGAGGTGGGCCTGGCCGAGATCGCGCACCGCGAGCGGGTGGGCCTACTGGCCTACTCACCGCTGGCCTTCGGCATGCTCTCCGGCAAGTACCTCGATGGCGCTCGCCCCGAGGGGGCACGCCTGACCCTGTTCGAGCGCTTCCAGCGCTACACCAACCCCCAGGCCCAGGCCGCCACCGCCGAATACGTGAGGATCGCCCGGAACGCCGATCTGGATCCGGCACGCATGGCACTAGCCTTCGTCAACTCGCGTGACTTCCTGACCAGCAACATCATCGGCGCCACCAGCATGGCACAGCTGGAGAGCAACCTGGCCAGTGAGTCCCTGCGCCTCGACGGCGAGGTACTCGAGGCCATCGAGGACGTTCATCGTCGCTACTCCAACCCCGCGCCCTGAGACCGACGCCCCGCCTCTCGACTATCACCTCGATAGTCCATGGGGCGGGACAGCATTGGTATACTCGTTGTTAACCCATCGGATCAGGAGCGCCCCATGCTGAGCGTGATCTCGCCCGCCAAGAAGCTGGATTTCGAGACCCCGGCCACCACGGCCTTGTACACCCAGCCGGATTTTCTCGAACACAGCCAGGAACTGATCGAGATCCTGCGCGACCACTCACCCCAGCGGCTCTCCGAGCTGATGGGCATCAGCGACAAGCTGGCCGCCCTCAACGCCGCCCGCTACGGCGAATGGCACACTCCCTTTACGCCGCACAACGCCAAGCCCGCCGCTCAGGCCTTCCAGGGTGACGTCTACGTCGGCCTCGAGGCCGATGCCTTCAGCGATGATGACAACGCCTTCGCCCAGGAACACCTGCGCATCCTGTCCGGGCTCTATGGCCTGCTGCGCCCCCTGGACCTGATCCAGCCCTATCGCCTGGAGATGGGCACCAAGCTGGGGAATTCCGCAGGCAAGGACCTCTATGCCTTCTGGAAGGCAACCCTTTCCGCCGAGCTCGACCGCGCCGTGGCGGCCAGCGGGAGCCCGGTACTGGTCAACCTCGCCTCCAATGAATACTTCAAGGCCATCGACACCAGGCGCCTCGAGGCGCGGGTGATCACCCCGGTGTTCAAGGACGAGAAGAACGGCAAGCTCAAGATCATCAGCTTCTACGCCAAGAAGGCCCGCGGCCTGATGGCGGCCTGGATGATTCGTCAGCGACTCGACGACCCGGAGGGGCTGAAGGACTTCGATGTCGCCGGCTACGCCTATAACCCGGCGCTAAGCGAAGGCGACACCCTGGTCTTTACCCGCCCCGAAGGCGCCGCCTAACACCAGGACAGTCCCTCGGCCACCTCGGCCATCGTCCCCGTCCCGCCAGGGACTGTCCCCGGCCCCCGGTCAGGTAAACACCAGCGGGCGGGCGGAGCGCCCCTTGAGAAAGTCGCGGTGGGCCTGCTTGAAGCGTTCGTCGTCGCAGCGCTGCAGCCATTCGTAGGCCACCATATCGGCGCTTACCGCCACGGCCCCTGCCTGCACCATGCGCTCCCTGGCCAGACGGGCTTCCGCGGAGCGGCGGCTGACGCAGGCCTCGCTGAGCCAGTAGACCTCGAGGCCCGCCTCCAGCAGCCCGAGCCCGGTCTGCATGACGCAGATATGCGCCTCGCTGCCGCACAGCACCACCTGACGCTTGCCGCTCTGCTCGAGTGCCGCCATGAACTCGGGGGTCGCGCAGGCGTCGAAGGTCAGCTTCTGCCATAGCCGATGGCTCGGGAGCGCCTCCAGCAGGCGGGGCTCGCTGCCACCCAGCCCGTCGGGATACTGTTCGGTGACCCATGTCGGCACCCCGATGGTCTCGGCCAGGCCACCCAGCCAGACAGCCTCGTTTACTGCCTGATCGGCATACTCGATCACCGGCAACAACCCTGCCTGCAGGTCGACGATCAACAACAGGCTATCTTCACGCTTCAGACGCATGGCACTCGACTCCCTTGTGCTATGAATGGTCATGGCGCCCATCAGCATAGCCGGTAGCGACTCACCACTCATCATTCACGCTTCACTATTTATCTCCCACCCCTCACTATTATCGCCTCACCACCAAACCATCGACGAAACTTCCATGACTTCGACACTCCGCGAGACCTCCCTGATACGCCACCTGCTGATCATCCTGGTGGCCGGCCTGCTGACCCTGGGGCCGGCGATACAAGACGCCGAGGCCCGCCGCCTGGGTGGCGGCAAGAGCTTCGGCAGCCAATCACGCAGCGTGCAACAGCAGCCCTCTGCTACCCAGGGCCAGGCAACGGGCTCTCGCGCCGGCCAGGGCCGCACCGGGTCACGCATGCCCGGCATGCTCGGCGGACTGCTCGCCGGGGGCCTGCTCGCCGCGCTGTTCTTCGGCGGCGCCTTCGATGAGTTGCGACTGATGGACATGCTGATGATGGCCGGCATCGCCTTCCTGCTCTTCCGTCTGCTGGCGCGCCGCCGGACGGCCATGGCGGGTGGCCCCTCGCCGGCCGCCGAGACATCCTCCGCCAGCGACACCGCCCAGCCCTTCCAGGCAAGCACCGCCCCGGCCGGCGGCGCCTTCGCCAGCGAACCCGAATGGTTCGACCGCGACCGCTTCCTCGGCGGTGCCAAGGAACACTTCATGACCCTGCAGCGCGCCTGGGACAATAACGACCTTAGCGGCATCCAGGAATACGTCACGCCGGCGCTTTACAACCTGCTGCGCGAGGAGCGCAAGTAGCACCCGGCCAATAATCGTACCGAGGTCGTTCGCCTGTTTGCCGAACTGGGCATGGTCCAGGAGCTGGGCCAGCAAGCCGAGGCCAGCGTGATCTTCCACGGCATCCTCGACGAGAATGGCGAGCACAACGAGTTCAACGAGACCTGGCACCTGACACGCGAGCTCCGCGATGGCGCGCCCTGGCATGTTCAGGGCATCGAACAGAACGGCTGACGCACTCAGCAGCTCCTGTAAAGGCAACAGGCCGGGCTGATATGGCCCGGCCTGTTGTATCGGTGACGGTTATAATCGATGTCAGTTGCCCTCGCTGGCATCCTCGATGGTATCGCCCATCTCCTCGACACCTTCACCCGCCTCTTCAACCGCCTGATCAATCTCCTGACCGGCCTTCTCGGCGGGCCCCTGATCGTCCTCGCACGCCGCCAGGCCCAGTGCGAGCAGGCCGGCCAGCAAGGCCAGGAAAAGCTTCCGTGTCATAGTACGCTGCATTGCGTTCCCTCCTGAGAAGCATGAAAAAGTGACAAACAGCGGTGTTGGCCAAGAACAAGCTAGCGCTCATCGCGGCGCTTTTCCACCCAGAGGGCACCCAGGATCATGCTTGAGCAAGGCCTGGCCCGAGCCGCGACCCTGGTGGCCAAAAAAAGGGCGCCCTCCGAAGAAAGGCGCCCATGCAAGCACTCGTATGACTCAAACAGCCATCTTAGGCTAGCCGAGCCACACACAAATTTCAAACATACGTTTTATCTATAACCGGCAGCGAGCGAAGATCGCTGCGTCCCATGCCGGCGCATGACGCCGCCGCTGGCCGGGTGCTATGATCCCCCATCGATGAAGTACTCGTAGACACCAACAGCACAACGAGGAACCCGGCTTGTCACACTTACCGGTGATCGTCGGCATGGGCGGCGTGAACCCTGCCGGCAGAACCTCGGGCCACCAGGCTTTTCGCCGTACCGTGCTCGACGCCTTGCCCGTGGAGGACCAGACCCGAGCCCTGCTGGGCCTGGCTGCCATGATGCGTCTGGCCAGCGGCCAGGAAGATGGTTGCTGGCAGGACGCCGAAGGGCACCCTCTGGATCCTGCCACCATCGTCGAGCAGACCCGTCAGCAGGTTCTCGACCATACCCTGATCCGCCGCATAGAGGACCCGCGTTTCAATGCTCCGGGGCTGCCCGCCAACCGTCGGGCCAGCCTGGAACTGGATGCCCCGCTCACCTTCCGCGTTCGCCGCCGCCAGCTGCCTTTGGACCTTCCGGAGGCCTGGCAGGTGCGAGAACTCGACGGCAAGTTGCTGGAGGTGACGGTACCCGCCGGCGAGATGAACGTGATGCTGCCCGAGCACCGCCCCGCCCAGGTGCGCGCCGCCGGCCAGCTGCCCAGTGGTTTCGAACCCAGCCAGCTCTACCGCAGCGTGCATCATCCACGCGGGCTTTCCATGGCGATCTTCGCTGCCAGCGACTGCCTGGGTGACAGCGGTCTCGACTGGAGTTCACTGAGCGATCGCCTCGACCCCGACGAGGTGGCCGTCTATGCCGGCAACTCCATTGGCCAGCTCGACGATGAGGGCTGGGGCGGGCTGCTCAAGAGCTTCGCCTCCGGCAAGCGCGCCACTTCCAAGCAGATGCCGCTGGGCTACGGGCAGATGCCCGCCGACTTCCTCAATGCCTATGTACTGGGCAGTGTGGGCAGCACCGGTGCGGCCATGGGCGCCTGCGCCAGCTTTCTCTACAACCTGCGCCTGGGCGTCGAAGACATCCGCAGCGGACGCTGCCGGGTAGCGATAGTGGGTACCGCCGACGCCCCCGTCACCCCGGAAATCATCGAAGGTTTCCGCACCATGGGCGCCCTGGCCGACGACGACAGCCTGCGCGCCCTGGATGCCCTGGAGCTGCTGACCGACGCCGACTACCAGAAGAGCTGCCGTCCCTTCGCCCGCAACTGCGGCTTCACCATCGCCGAATCCAGCCAGTTCGTGATGCTGATGGATGACACCCTGGCCATGGAGGTCGGCGCCGAGGTCCTGGGCAGCGTCCCGGAGGTCTTCGTCAATGCCGACGGCTGGAAACGCTCGATCTCCGCACCGGGTATCGGCAACTACATCACCCTGGGCAAGGCCGCCTCCCTGGTGCGGGAGATGCTCGGCGAGCAGGCCCTGCGCCAGCGCACCTTCATTCACGCCCATGGCACCAGCACGCCCAAGAACCGGGAGACCGAGTCCCACGTCCTCGACCAGGTGGCCCAGGCCTATGGTATCGACAGCTGGCCGGTGGTGGCGGTGAAGTCCTATGTGGGCCACTCGCAAGGCAGTGCCGCAGGCGATCAACTGACCAGTGCGCTGGGGAGCTTCGCCCACGACCTGCTCCCCGGCATCGCCAACCTCGATGCCGTGGCCGACGACGTCCATGCAGAACGCCTGGGGCTGTCCCGAGAGACGCGGGCCTTCAAGGCCGACGCCGCCTTCCTCAATGCCAAGGGCTTCGGCGGCAATAACGCGACCGGGGTGCTGCTCTCCCCTGACGTAACCGAGCGTTTGCTGGTGCAGCGCCACGGCGAAGCCGCCGTCGCCGCCTGGCGAGTACGCCGCGAGGCGACCCGCGAGACGGCTGCCGCCTACCGCCAGCAGGCCGATCAGGGCCGCTTTACCCCACGCTACCGCTTCGGCGAAGGCGTATTGGAAGGGCCCGAGCTCTCGATCAGCGATGCCGAGATCCAGATCCCCGGCTACGCCCGCCCGGTCTCCCTGGCAGTCGACAACCCCTTCGGCAAACTCGAGGAGTGACGGCAATGAATATCGCCGTATATCCCGGCACCTTCGACCCCATTACCAATGGCCACTTCGATCTGATCGAGCGTGCCGCCAGGCTGTTCGACAAAGTGCTGGTGGCCATCGCCACCAGCCCCGGCAAGGGCCCGATGCTGGATCTCGATACACGAATCGCCCTGACCCGGGACGTCGTCTCCGACCTGGATAATGTTGACGTCGTCGGCTTCTCGGGCCTGATGACCGACTTCATGAAGCAACACCAGGCACGCGTGCTGCTACGTGGCCTGCGGGCGGTATCGGATTTCGAGTACGAGCTGCAACTGGCCAACATGAACCGCGCCCAGATGTCGGAACTGGAGACCGTCTTCCTGACGCCGGCGGTGGAAAACTCCTATATCTCCTCTACCCTGGTTCGCGAAATCGCCAAGCTGGGTGGTGACGTCGCGCAACACGTGCACCCCAGGGTCGCGGCAGCGCTGAAGAGCCATTATAATACCTGAGTATCAGGCTCGGGATTATGCCGAGCAGACCCCGACGACCGCGGCCAGCGACTTCCGTGAGGTGCCCCATGGCCCTGATGATCACCGACGAGTGTATCAACTGTGACGTCTGCGAGCCGGAATGCCCCAACGGGGCCATTTCGCCAGGCGAAGAGATCTATATCATCGACCCGGAGCTGTGCACCGAGTGTGTCGGCCACTATGACGAACCTCAATGCCAGCAGGTGTGTCCGGTGGACTGCATTCCCCTCGACCCGGAGCGGGAAGAGAGCCAGGAGCAACTGATGACCAAGTACGAGCGCATCACCGCCGCCTGACGGGTTCTCCTTTCGGCTTCGCCACACTCGACATCGCCCCGCCTTTGTGCGGGGCGGTTGCGTTATATACCACTGCCGGCCATGCTGCCCGGCTTGTCACCCTCGGGAGCCCCTTCGTGAGCCGCTCGGACACTTCGTCACCCGGGGCCGTGCGCCGGCGTATCTTGACGCTGGCCTGGCCAATCATCCTTTCCAATATCACCGTGCCGCTGTTGGGGCTGGTGGATACCGCCGTGGTCGGCCACCTGCCGGACGCCCGCTATCTGGCGGCGGTCACCCTGGGGGCGACCCTGTTCAGTTTTCTCTATTGGGGCTTCGGGTTCCTGCGCATGGGCACTACCGGCCTCACCTCCCAGGCGGTAGGGCGCGAGAATGACTCGGATGTGCGCAACCTTCTGGGTCAGTCACTACTGTTGGCCGCGGGCATCGGTGTGGCCCTGGTCGTGTTTTCACGGCCGCTGATCACGCTGGGGCTGTGGCTGCTCGACGGCAGTGAGGTCGCCACGACGCTGGCCGCCGAGTACGCCGGCATCCGCATCCTCTCCGCACCGGCGGTGCTGGCCAACTATGCCATCCTCGGCTGGTTCCTGGGTCAGCAGAATTCGCGGGTCACCCTGTCGATCCTGGTGCTCACCAACGGCGTCAACATCATCCTCGATCTGGGGTTTGTCATCGGCCTCGGCATGACCAGCGATGGCGTGGCCTGGGCCACGGTGATCGCCGACTACACGGCACTGATCTTCGGCCTGTGGCTGGTCTCGCGCCAGCTCAGATGGCTATCGGGTGGCTTCCTGCGCAGTCGACTGCTGGCGATTGCCGCCTACGGTGAACTGTTCTCGGTCAACGCCAACCTCTTCGTGCGCACCCTGGGGCTGCTCTTTGCCATGGCCTTCTTTACCTCACGCGGCGCCGCTCAGGGTGATACCGTCCTTGCGGCCAATGCCGTGCTGCTGCAGTTCATCATGCTGACCAGCTACGCCCTTGACGGCTTTGCCCATGCCACCGAAGCGCTTACCGGGCGTTCGGTAGGCGCGAAACGCTGGGCGGAGTTCGCCCTGGCGGTGCGCAGCGCCGCCTGGTTTTCCCTGATCACCGCCGGCATCGCTTGTCTGGCCTTTGCTCGGGGTGGCGAAGCGCTGATCGCCCTGCTTACGGGTCTACCGGAAGTACGCGACACCGCCGCCACCTATCTGCCGTGGATGGTCGTCATGCCGCTGATCGCGGTATGGGGCTATCTGCTGGACGGCGTCTTTATCGGCGCCACGGCGATCCGCGAGATGCGCAACAGCATCTTTGTCGGGCTTGCCGTCTACCTCCCCGTCTGGTGGCTGGGCCAGGCATTGCTGCCCGAGGCCCTCGCCAATCATGGTCTGTGGCTCGCCTTCACCCTGTTTATGCTGACTCGCTCGGTGACGCTGGCCGCCTACTACTATCAACGACGCCGCACCGACTGGAACGAGATGGCTAGCGACGGCTGCCCTGGCGTCTAGTCCGCCTGGACCGTTGGCGAGTGAATAGCGCAAGATACTGATGCTGCGCTATTTTATGTAATGAACATCCAATAACATCCATAACAGCAAGGGATCACCATGCTCAAGGCTCTCTCCAGGCCAGCGGTCAAGCTGGTCGAACGCTATCTTCCCGACCCTTATATCTTCGTGCTGCTGCTGACCATCATCGCCGCAGTGGCCGCCATCGCCGTGGAGCGCCAGACGCCGCTGGCGGTGATGCGCATGTGGGGGGACGGTTTCTGGAACCTGCTGACCTTCTCGATGCAGATGCTGCTGGTGCTGGTCACCGGCTATATGCTGGCCAGCTCCCCTCCCGTGAAGAGGCTGCTCCAGCGTCTTGCCGCCCTCGCCAAGGGTCCCGGCGGCGCCATCCTGCTGGTCACCTATGTATCGCTGGCGGCAAGCTGGATCAACTGGGGCTTCGGCCTTGTGGTGGGGGCACTGTTCGCCAAGGAGCTGGCGCGCCTGGTGCGTGTCGACTACCGCCTGCTGGTGGCCAGCGCCTACTCCGGCTTTATCGTCTGGCATGGCGGCCTGGCCGGCTCGGTGCCACTGACCGTCGCCACCGACGGCCACTTCAGCGCCGACCAGATCGGTGTGATCGGCACCGGCTCTACCATCTTCGCCTTCTTCAACCTGGCCATCGTGGTGATGCTGTTCATCGCCGTGCCGCTGGTCAACCGCATGATGCTACCCGACGAAAAGGATAGCGTGTTCGTCGACCCCAAGCTGCTCGGCGATGATGAGGAGCCCAGGGTGCGCATTACCCGCCCCGCCGAACGCATGGAGAACAGCGTGGTGCTGGCCTGGCTGGTCGGCATCCCGGGGCTGATCTTCCTGGTCGACCACTTCTTCCTGCGCGGCGGCGGACTCAACCTGAACGTGGTCAACTTCCTGTTCCTGTTCCTGGCCATCGTGCTGCACCGCACGCCGCGCAGCCTGCTGGAGAGCCTGCATGAGGCGATCAAGGGCGGAGCCGGCATCGTCATCCAGTTTCCGTTCTACGCCGGGATCATGGCGATCATGGTGCAGTCCGGCCTGGCGGCCAGCATGTCCGAGGCACTGGTTTCCTTCGCCACCGAGACCACCCTGCCCTTCTGGACCTTCATCAGCGCCGGCATCGTCAACCTCTTCGTGCCCTCCGGCGGCGGCCAGTGGGCCGTGCAGGCTCCGGTGATGATCCCGGCCGCCCAGGCGCTGGGCGTGGATATTCCAAGGATGGCCATGGCCGTGGCCTGGGGTGATGCCTGGACCAACCTGCTGCAGCCCTTCTGGGCCCTGCCGGTACTCGGCATCGCCGGGCTCAAGGCCAAGGACATCATGGGCTTCTGCCTGATCCAGCTGCTGATCACCGGGGTGCTGATCTCCATCGGTCTGACCTGGTTCTGACCCCCAGCCACCCTGCCCCCAGGCGGGGCGGGGTGGCGCCCTGTGGATAACATCTTAGGAGAACCCATGGACGACCACGACCTGTCCGGCGCCCTGCCCGGCCAACATGAGCTGTCGATGACCGTGTTAATGACTCCCGACATGGCCAATTTCAGCGGCAAGGTACATGGCGGCGCCATCCTCAAGAAGCTCGACGAGGTGGCCTATGCCTGCGCCAGCCGCTACTCGGGCCACTATGTGGTCACTCTCTCGGTGGACCAGGTGCTGTTCAAGCAACCGATCCTCGTGGGTGAGCTGGTCACCTTCCTGGCCTGCGTCAACCACGTCGGCCGCTCCTCCATGGAAATCGGCGTCAAGGTGGTGGCCGAGGACATCCAGAACAAGCTGATCCGGCACACCAACAGTTGCTACCTGACCATGGTGGCGGTGGATGACGATGGCAAACCGGCCCCGGTGCCGCCTCTGGCGCTTACCACACAGGTACAGAAGCTACGCTTCGAGAAGGCGGCCCTGCGCAAGAAACTTCGCAAGCAGGCCGAAGAGGAGGAGCGCCGCACCCAGGTCGAACACGGCGCCAGAGAGGTAGAGTGATTAGCCGCAATTCAGGGCGGTAATGGTATCCGCCTCGTCCAGGCGAACATTGAGACGCTCGGGCCGATGGTCGAGGGTCACCGCATCGCCGGGCCGGATGACCCGCATGGCGGCCGCACCGCTCGCGGCGCGCAGTTTCTCGTCGAGTGCCTCGCTATAGGTGTGCCCGACGCGGGAATCAACGCCCTCGGCACTACACTCGCCGCCGGCTTCCACCCGGGGAGGCGGCGGCGCCGGGTCGGGGCTCGGCGTCGAATGCATGCCGCTGCAGCCGGCCAGCAACAGCCCGATAAGCACCGGTGTGAGTCTTGTCACCAACATCTGAGTTTCCTCGATCAATACCAGAAGGCCGGAGCGGCTTCACCGCTCCGGCCGTTGCATCCCCCCGGCATCGGCTCAGGAAGCGGCGTCCTGAACCGCCTCTCCGCCCTGCTCGATATCCTGGCCGGCACCGCGCACGGTATTGCAGCCGGAGAGCAGCGAAACGGCGAACAGCGCCGCCACCAGCATCATCAGTGTACGCTTCATGATTGACCTCCTTGTGAATTTCAAATGTTGCTCTCGTAATTTAGCAGCTCACGGCAAAGCGCGCCTCAGCCCAGCAGCAACCGCAGGATAATCGCCGCGATGACCGCCACGGTCAGCCACTTGACCACGAAGGCTCCCCGCGGACTGACGTTGACCCTCACCGCCAGCCAGGCTCCCGACATGCTACCGGCCGCCAGCACCAGGCCATGACTCCAGCGTACCTGGTCATTGACCAGGAAGAGGACCAGCGCCGGCAGCGTGTAGACCAGCACGATCAGCACCTTGAAGACGTTGACCTGGGCCAGGTCGATCTTGAGCATGCGATAGAGCACCACGATGAACAGGACCCCCACCCCCACCTGGATAAAGCCGCCGTAGAGACCGATCCCGAACATCGCCAGGTAGACCGCGGGGGTCAGCCGTTCTGGCGTCAGCGGACGGGTATCCAGGCGCGGCTGGGGCAGCAGCATCAGCAGCGCCGATGCCGCCATCACCACGATCAGGATCGCCTCGAACAGGGCATCGCCGGTGCGCAGGGCGAGCCAGGCCCCGACCAGAGACCCCGCCACCGCCGGCACGGAGAGGCGCAGCGAAAGCCCGAGATGGCGCGCCCCGGCGCGAAAGAAGTTATACACCGCGGAGACGCTCTGCAGGGCAATGGAAACGCGGTTGGTGCCGTTGGCCTCCTGAGGAGGCAGGCCCAGAAACATCAGCAGGGGCAGGGTGAGCATGGAGCCACCGGCAGAGAGCACATTGATAAAACCGGCCAGCGCGCCGATCAGCAGCAGGGCCAGCGCCTCGATCAGGGTCATGGGAGAGGGTCCTAGGAAATCGGAGTGCACAGCTTAGCCGCCCGGAGAGCCGAGGAAAACTCCCTGCCGTTCTGTGGCATGATGCCAGGCAGGCGATACCACCGTTGATTAACCGGGAGAGCCCCGATGAACCGCTTCGAGCCCGACCCCCGCCTGATAGAAGACAGCTACCCGATCACCGAGCTGCCGCTGTGCCAGCTACGGCTGATGGACGACACCCGCTTCCCCTGGCTGCTGCTGATTCCCCGGCGACATGGCGTCAGCGAGCTCTTCGAGCTCGGCGAAGCACAACAGCAGCAGCTTTGGCGGGAGGCGAGCCGCATCGGCCAGGCCTTCAAGACGCTGATGGAGGCCGACAAGCTCAACGTGGCGACCCTGGGCAACGTGGTAGAGCAGCTGCATATCCATCTGGTGCTGCGCCGCACGAACGACGACGCCTGGCCGGGGCCGGTCTGGGGCCAGGGAGAGCCGAAACCCTATAATCTCGATGCCCTGGCCACCATGCGCGACCGGGTACTGGCCATGGTCGAGGGGCTCGACCTGCAACCCGACGAATCGCGGGACTCTTGAGTCCTCGATCCCCCGTCGGAAGCTACCTGAAGCGCCACGATATCCGCTACCAGCCGTTCCAGGGTGTCCGGCGGCAAGGCTCTCCCTCCACGGGTCGCGGTCAGCGCCAGGCGGCTGCCCGACCCCACCCCTTCGATCCGAACCCGAACCCGATAGCCCGGCCAGCGAGAGAACACCGCCTCCAGGCGCCCCAGAGAGGCATCGGCGTAACGCACCACATAGCCGCTCGCCATCAGTGCCTCGGCAGCGGCTTCCAGGGCACAGGATGAAGACGCCCCGACAGAGAGTACCGCCGCCGGTGGCGGCGATGAAGGCGTTGCACAACCGGTCAGGAGCCCCACCGCCAGTAACGCAGTCAGCAGAGGCCTCATGGCGTACCTCTGCCGGCACGCATGGCCCTGCGCAGGTCGCCACAGAAGGCGTCGGTACTGGCGCTGCGCGCCTCTGCCAGCTCTCCGCGCCAATCGATGACCTGCAGGTCACGACTGACTCGCACCTCACTGCCGCTGACCAGCAGCGAGACCCGCTCCAGCTCGGTGGCATCACGAGTCAGGCTACCCACACCGCCGAAGCCGATCATCACCCCGCCACCGAAACCGCCGCGGCCGCCATTGAGGCCGATACCCCCGAACACACCGTGGCGCCCCCAACCATCATCGCGACTGCCATAACCGGGCAGGATACGTGTGCGCTCGGCACTCACCAGTGCCGGCGCGGTGGCGGTATGACGAATAAGAAAACCATCATTCTCCAGAGCGACTACCGCGCGTCGCAGTATCTCGTCGGCAGGCACTGCGGCGCTGCGCCAGTGGCATGCCGGCGCGGGAGGCGGGTCGGCCACCGGCAGGGTGGCAGGAACGGACTGACAACCTACGAGGGCCAGCATGGCAAGCAGGGGCCAGGGACGCATGATCTCACTCCCGAGATTGGACGACTTCAGTGTACGCAGGACAACGGCGAGGGGGAACATCGTGCCAGCACCCAGAATAGCGACGCCTCGTGGCGTGGCGGGTTGACGCGGGGCACTTGAAATCGGCCTTGCCCGCCAAGACATGATGAAACAAGGCTATGATGCTCATGGTCAGAATTCACTGTCCGCCATCGGGCGGTACGCTGATCATGGATACCCAGATAACCAAGGAGGCATTCGCATGAGCGACACCAACCGTATCGGCCTGCACGAAGCCAGCGCCAGCCAGCTGGCCGAAAAGCTCAACGAGCTGCTGGCCAACTACCAGATCTTCTACATGAACGTGCGCGGCTATCACTGGAACGTGAAGGGTCCGCAGTTCTTCCAGCTCCACGAGAAGTTCGAGGAGCTCTACACCGACCTGCTGGCCAAGGTCGATGAGGTCGCCGAACGGATCCTGACCCTGGGCCACCAGCCGCTGCACGCCTACAGCGACTATGTGACGACCTCCCGCATCGCCGAGGACAAGAACGTCTCGGACGGCAAGGCCTGCGTCGAGGGCGTGCTGTCAGGCTATCAGGTGCTGATCGAACTGCAGCGCGAGATCCTCTCGCTGGCCGCGGATGCCGACGACGAAGGCACCGCCGCCCAGGCCGGCGACTATATCCGCGAGCAGGAGAAGACCGTCTGGATGCTGGCCAGCTACCTGGCCTGATCCAGCACAGTTATCAACGGCGAGGGGCGCTGGGGGCAAGCCGAAGAGGAGGTCCTATGCCAGGGATGGCATCGGTAGCGCCCAGGGAGGGGTTCACAGCGCCTCCTCGAAGGCTTGCCGCCAGATAAGCCCCTAGCACGGCAAGCAATCTCTATAGTCCTGCCCCAGGTCCGGCGCTCGTGTGTCTGGCGACCCGCCTCGATTACCGGCGAATCACCGCGTCAGATCCTCGACCAGGGCGCGCAACAGCGTCCAGAACTCTTCCACCGAGGCGACCTCGACCCGCTCGTCCGGCGAGTGAGCGCCGCGAATCAGTGGCCCGAAGGAGATCATCTCAAGCGCCGGATACTTGCCGCCCAGGATGCCGCACTCCAACCCGGCATGAATCACCTTGACCGCCGGCTCGCTGCCCAGCGTGTCATGATGCACGCGCCGAAAACGCGTCAGCAGCTCACTGTCCCGCTGCGGCGCCCAGCCCGGGTAGCCATTCGCGAGGCGCACCTTGGCACCGATCAGTTCGAACACGGCACGCAGGCGGTCGGCCAGGTCCTGAGCGGCACTGTCATGCAGGGAGCGCACCAGGGCGCCGAGGTGGAAGCGCCCCGCCTCGAGGCCTACCACGCCCAGGTTATTGGACGTCTCCACCACGCCGGGCACCTCGTGGCTCATGCGCTCGACGCCGCAAGGAGCGGCGTGCAGCGCGGCCAGCAACAGATGGGTCGCCTGAGCGGTAAGCGGCTCATCGGCGGATGCATCAACCGCCTCGAGCGTCAGCGCCAACGCATCATCGACCCCGGCGTACTCCTGGCGCAAGGTCGCCTGCAAGGCGGCCACCTCCTCCATCGCGGCCTCCCGCTCCTCCTCGGGCAGCGTCAGTACCGCGAACGCCTCCCGCGGCAGCGCATTCCGCAAGTTGCCGCCCTGATAGGCAACCAGCCGCATATCCAGGCGCTCCAGGAGGCGCAGCGCCCGTACCAGCAGCCGATTGGCGTTACCCAGCCCCTTGTGAATATCGATCCCCGAGTGGCCACCGCGCAGGCCCGTCAGCGACAGGCGCAGCGTCACCTCGTCGTCGGCCCTGGGCGCGGCCGGCAGCTGAGCTTCCACCACCACGTCGGTGCCGCCGGCACAGCCGATAAAGACCTCGCCGCGATCCTCGGAATCGAGATTGAGAAGATAACGCCCCGTCAGCCAATCTTCGGCGAGGTTGAGCGCCCCGCCCATGCCGGACTCTTCCTCCAGGGTAAAGATCGCCTCCAGCGGGCCATGGGCAAGATCGCCATCCTCGAGAATGGCCAGGGCGGCGGCCACGCCGAGGCCGTTATCGGCGCCCAGGGTGGTATCCCGGGCACGCAGCCAACCATCGTCGCCCAGCCGGGTCTCGATGGGGTCGCGGGTAAAGTCGTGGGGATGGCCGCTGTTGGCCTGGGGCACCATGTCCAGGTGCCCCTGGAAGATCACTCCCGGAGCGTCTTCACTGCCTTTGGAGGCAGGCTTTCGAATCAGCAGATTGCCGAAGGCGTCACGCTCATGCGCCAGCCCCTGTTCGTCGGCCCAGGCCTCGAGGCGAGCCGCCAGGGCGGCCTCGTGGCCGGAGGGACGCGGGGTCTCGCAGAGGGTGCGAAAATGACGCCAGAGCGGCTGCGGTGCCAGCCGGTCGAGATGTTCGTTCATGATGTTCTCTTCCTCGGTTGCCGATCTACCTTACTCAGCATGCCGCTGTAGGGGAAGAGAGGGACAACAGTATCGCCACTGCCTCACGCAGCCGGGCGGTGGCCTGGCGTCGGCCCGGTACGCCAAGATGTCTGGCCAGGGCCTCACCGGCCAGGCCCTGAAAGCCCCAAGCCACCAGCAATACCAGATGAGGATCGTCGGGCGCCATGCCGCCGGCCAGGGCGTGGCGGACCAGCGCCTGCAGCACCGGACGGGCCAGCGCCGGGTCACGATGGCCGACGGCGATATCCTCCGCGTCCCGCCGATCGCTATCCGTCAATTCGGCGTCGCGCCCCTCCGCCAGCAGCGTGCTGGCCACCTCCGGCGCCAGGCCACGCAGCTCGAAAGCCAGCAGGCCGGGCAGGGCCCGCCGGAAGCGCTCGGCGAGCGAGCCCAGCAGCGACTCGCCACGCTGGCTGGTGGCCCGCGCCACCATCAGGGCGTGTTCACCGGTGGACGTCTCGCGGGTCAGCCCGAGACGCACGACGCGAAATCCCTGGCGCCGCCAGAAGGCAATCAGCGCCGGCTCGGCCCCGAAGCTGGCGCCCAACAGGTCGCAACCGTTCCGTCGCGCACGCTCCAGCTCCGCCGTCATCAGGGCCTGGCCGTACCCCTCGCGGCGCCGCCGGGGTGCCACGGCGATGCGTACGACCCGACGCAGGCGAGCGGTGAGGGCCTCTCGGGAGCCGGCGTGGGCGGCCAGGGACTGGGCCATAAGATGACCGCGTGGGCGGCGCTCGCCCCGCGCCACCTGCTCGGCGAGCCCCGCATCGAAGCCACCCTCATCCGCGGTCAGCACGACCCCGAGCGGTACGTCCTCCGCCGTCAGGGCGCTGACGGCGAGGCCGGGGCCATCCAGCAGCAACCGCAGATCGCTGGGAGTGGTGCGGTAGTGGGCCTGTACCAGCAGGCCGAACAGGGCGCGCAGGCGAGGTTCATCGGCGGCCAGAGTCTCCCGCGGCAACCAGTGCACGTCCCCGGCGGTTTCAGCCGGCGGTTCGAGAGGTTCGGCATCCAGCATCAGCAAGCGATGGATCAACGGCTCGAGAGGGTCATCACTCGCCCAGCGAATCGGCGTCGCCAGATGCAGCCCCCGCCACTCCGGCGTGGTGCGGTCGAGACGCTCGCGGAAACGCAGGGCGAAGCCACGCCCGGAGCCCTCATAACCATGCACCGTAGTGGCGAAGGCGATGCGCGGGAAGGCATCGAGCCACTCGCCGAGCAGCCCGGCGGGAATGGCCGCCGCCTCGTCCACCAGCAGCAGTCGGCCGGCACCGCCGACCTCACCCTGCCGGGCCAGCTCGGCCAGGGCATCGGGAGCCACGAAGCGCACCTGCCCCTGCTCGGTGGAGAAGGCGTTCCCGCGCCTCTCGCCGTGCGGGCAGAGCGTCGCCAGGCGTTCGAACAGGCTCTCCACCGCGGCGGGCCGCGGCGCGGTCACCAGCACCTCGGGCTCGCCGGCGGCCAGCCAACGGACGCAGGCGATGCCCAGGGCGGCACTCTTGCCGCGTCCCCGGTCGGCGGTGATCACCAGGGGACGACGGCGGCGCAGACGCGCCAGGCGGCCCACCGCCCGGGCCTGGTCCTCGGTCAGGCAGTCCGGATCCGCGGGCATCGCTTCGGCGGGCCCCGGGTGGGTGGGAAAACGGGGCAGCAGCGGCGACTTTCCGACATGCCAGCGGATTACCGCGTCGTCGGCCTCCAACAGGCGCGCCAGCCGGGCCAGGTAGCGGCTCGTCAGTGCCTCGGGACGCCAGGGATGCTCGGCCAGCCGCGCGTAGTCGGCATCCGGCCGGCTTCCCCACGCCCTGGGGGTCATCAGCACCAGCAGGCCACCGGCACGCAGCGTGCCGGCCAGGGCCGCGACCGCATCGGGGTCGAAGCCCGCCGCCTCGGAAACCGCATCGATGATCAGCAGGTCATGCTCGCCCCCCAGCCGGGTACGGGCCCGGGCGGGCGCCAGCCAATGCGCCGCCTCGATCCGCCGCGGCGCCTCGGGGGCGACCCAGAGGGGGGAGTGCCATCGGCCGGCTCGCCATAGCTCGCCGGCGGCCTCACAGCACGCCCGGGGCGTTCCCTGCAACCATATCAGGCCTCGCCAACGACGGAGGGCGAGCCCCGGGACCTGGTCCAGTATCACCCGGGCCGCGGCGCCCCACTCTCGCCCTTCTCTGCCTCCTTCTTCCTGCCTCTCGGTCATCGCCCTCTCCTGACACCTCTCCATGAGCCCCGGCCACTTGGCACTTTAGTCTTATGGCGATGCAGTGTTCAACGCTGGCGGCAGCCCCGAAGACTTACCTTTACGTCAACGTAATTAACATCTAACTATCTGATAAAAATATCATTCCCGAAAGCACCGCTGCCTGTACGGCCACCGGCAATGTGTCTGCTTTCTGGCTCAAAAGGCAAGGCATCGCACAAAAGCGGAATCGTCTTGCAGGCCTGCAGAGTGTTAGTTTGCAAGCGTAGTTACGAATTCGCCAATGCATCTCGTCGGCGCCCCCTGCCATCGTGCCTCGTCCGGTCGGCGCCGACGCCCGCTCAGAACCGAAGGGAAAACAATATGCAAGCACTGCGCTCCTTCACACTTACCGGCCTGGCTGCCGGCGTGGCCCTGGCCGCGCTGAGCACTACTGCCCAGGCTCAGGAAGAGTGGACCATGACCACCACCTGGCCCGACAACCTCGATCTCATCCAGATGGATCGTCACTGGGTCGAGCTGGCCAATCAGCTGGTCGGTGATGAGCTGAACATCAACTTCCGCGCCGGCGGCACCCTGATGCCCGGCAGCGAGGTCTTCGATGCCACCCAGACGGGCGCCATCGAGGCGGCCGCCGACTGGCCCGGTTACTGGGCCGGCCTGAGCCCCGCCTTCTCGCCGCTGGCCACAACGACCAGCCTGTTCAACGGCGTCGACTACCTCAACTGGATCAACCAGTGGGGCGGTTTCGAGCTGTATCAGGAGGTCTACGGCGAGTATGACATGGTCTACCTGCCCTACGGCATCACCAACAACGAGTCCGGCTTCATGGGTGGCACGCCCATCGAGAGCATCGCTGACCTGGAGGGCAAGCGCCTGCGCCTTTCCGGCCGCGATCAGGGCCGCGTACTCGAGAAGCTCGGCGGCTCCCAGGTCACCCTGGCGGGTGGCGAGGTCTACCAGGCCATTGAGCGGGGCGTGATCGACGCCGGTGAATTCTCCACGCCGGGGGTCGACTACAAGGCCGGTTTCGGCGAGGTCGCCGACTACTGGTCCACCCCGGGCTGGCACCAGTCCGCCAGCGTCTTCGGCGTGATGATCAACAAGGATGCCTGGGATGCCCTCTCCGAGGAGACCCAGGAGAAGTTGAAGATCGCCGCCGAAGCGACCATGACCTGGTCACTGGCGTGGTCCGAGCGGCAGTCCACCGAGGCGACGGTCAAGTTCAAGGAAGATGGCATGACCATCAACCAGCTGTCCGAAGAGGATCTGGCGCGCATCCAGGACATCACCAACGAGGTGATCCTGCAGGGTGCCTGCGAGGATCCGATGCACGCCAAGATCTACCACTCCATGGTCGGCTACCTGGAGCATTACGCCAACTGGCGTGATGTGACCGTGCCCTTCAACATGAGCCGCACCATGGACAACCTGCCGTCCCTCGAGAAACTCGAGAGCTGCATGAACGAGTAAGCGAACCGGGCCGGGCCCAAAGTGCCCGGCCTCCCTCTTCCGGCGGCCTCTTCAGCGCCCTGTGTTCGTCTGACAAGATCGATTCCGAGAGCCTCACCATGAACGCCATTGCCAGGGCCATCGATGCCCTAAACGAGGGGTTCGGACGCCTGATCGCCCCGCTCCTTGCCGTGATCACGCTGATCGTGATCTACGATATCGCCGCACGCTTCTTTATCGGCCGCCCCAGTGACTGGGCCTTCGATGTCACCAAGATGCTGTTCGGCGCCCACTTCATGCTGATGGCGGCCTATGGCCTGCGCCATCATGCCCATGTCGAAGTCGACGTGCTCAAGCGCCTGCTGTCCCGCCGCAAACAGGCGACTCTCGAGCTGCTCGGCTATCTGCTCTTCTTCGTGCCCTTCATCTGGATGCTGCTGACCTTCGGCTGGGCCTTCTTCGAACGCTCCCTCAGCCGCGGCGAGACCACCTACGGCATGATGTCCATCCCGGTCTACCCGGTGAAGGGCGTCATCGTCGTGGCCGCCCTGCTGCTGCTGTTGCAGGGCGCCGCCATCGTCATCCGCGCCGGCACTGAACTGCGCAAGGAAGGTGCCGCATGAGCCCCGAGATCCTCACCCTGTTCATGTTCAGCGGCCTTCTGATCGGGTTGTTCATGGGTCACCCGCTGGCCTTCGTGCTCGGCGGCGTCGCCGTGCTCGGCGCCTGGCTCGGCCCCGGCGCCAAGACGCTGGGCATCCTGATCAACAATATCTACGGCAACTCCATGGACAACTATGTCCTGGTGGCCATTCCCCTGTTCGTGCTGATGGCGCGCTTTCTCAATGATTCCGGCGTCACCGAGAAGATGTTCGACACCATGCGCCTGCTGCTCGCCAACCTGCGCGGCGGTCTGGCCCTGACCGTGGTCATCGTCTCGGTGTTGCTGGCCGCCACCACCGGCATCGTGGGTGCCTCCATCGCGGTGATGGGTATGATCGCCCTGGTCCCGATGCTCAAGTACTCCTATAACAAGGAACTCAGCGCCGGGGTGATCATGGCCAGCGGCTGCCTGGGGATCCTGATCCCCCCCAGCATCATGCTGATCCTGATGGCCAGCTACTCGCCGGTCTCGGTGGGAGCCCTGTTCGCCGGCGCGCTGGTGCCGGGGGTGATGCTGGGCGTGATGTATGCCCTCTACGTATTGATCATCTGCTTTATAAAGCCCAGCTACGGCCCGGCCGTGCCCGCCGAGGAGCGCGCCGAGACCTCCACCGGCCAGCTGCTGGTCATGCTCGCCAAGTATGTGCTGCCGCCCATGTCGCTGATCCTCGGCGTGCTGGGCTCGCTGTTTTTGGGCATCGCCACCGCCACCGAGGCCTCGGCCATCGGGGTGGCCATCGCCTTCGTGCTGTTCATGATCTTCGGCGACCGCAAGGCGTCGACCTGCTACCGCACCCTGATCGAGGCCAGCAAGACCACTACCATGGTGATGCTGGTGGTAGTCGGGGCGACCGCCTTCACCGGGGTGTTCTCCATCGGCGGCGGCATGGAGGTCATCCACGATGTCGTGATGGCCATGCCCGGCGGTAACATCGGCGCCCTGGTACTGATGCTGTTTCTGGTATTTATCCTGGGCATGTTCCTGGACTGGACCGGCATCGTGCTGCTCAGCTTCCCGATCATGCTGCCCATCGTCGACAGCATGGGCGTGGACATGCTGTGGTTCGTGGTCATGGTGGCGGTGGTGCTGCAGACCTCCTTCTTGACGCCCCCCTTCGGCTATGCGCTCTTCTATCTCAAGGGCGTGGCGCCCCCCGGGGTGGAGATCGTCGACCTCTACAGGGCGGTCATCCCCTTCGTGGCCCTGATCGTGCTGGCCTGCCTGCTGATGGCCTTCTTCCCGGTCCTGGTGACCGGCCTGCCATCGATGCTGATCGGCTACTGATCTCGCTGCGGTGAACCGCACCCCCGCCGTCAATGAACGGCGGGGGTGCGGTAACGATGATAATCCTGCGGTCAGCGGAAGTTACCTGCAGAAAACGAGCGCAACTGATACCATTTGCCGTCGTCAACGCCTCGCATTTGTCATCCTGCGCCCGCAAGGAGCCTCCCCTTGTCTCGACCCACCAGTGGCGGCCAGCCCGCCTTACCGCGTCGGCTGTTTTCCTCCTTCACTCCCTGGACCGCCCTGCTGCTCGGGGTCGCCCTGATCGTGGCACTCCCGGTGTTGGCAGTGCTGTCCCACATCCTGGTTCCCACCGATGGGGTCTGGCCGCACCTGGCCAGCACGGTGCTGCCTCGCTACCTGGTCAACACCCTGTTCCTGGTCATCACGGTGGGGCTCGGCACCCTGATCATCGGCACCGGTACCGCCTGGCTGGTGGTGATGTGCCGCTTCCCCGGTCGACGCCTGTTCGAGTGGGCGCTGCTGCTGCCGCTGGCCGTGCCGACCTATGTGATCGCCTACGCCTACACCGACTTCCTGCAGTTTTCCGGTCCGCTGCAGGGATGGTTGCGTGATCTTTTCGGCTGGGGCTTCGGCGACTACTGGTTTCCCGAGGTCCGCTCACTGGGCGGCGCGGCAACGCTGATTACCCTGGTGCTCTACCCCTACGTCTATCTGCTGGCACGCGCCTCGTTCATGGAGCAGTCGGTATGCATGCTGGATGTGGGCCGCACCCTGGGGCGTGGCCCCTGGCGACTATTCGGCAGCGTGGCGATACCCCTGTCGCGCCCCGCCCTGGTGGGTGGTGTCTCCCTGGTGTTGATGGAGACGCTGAACGAGTTCGGTGCGGTGCAGTACTTCGGGGTGGATACCTTTACCACCGGCATCTACCGCACCTGGTTCGGCCTCGGCGAGCAAGCCGCTGCGGCCCAGCTGGCCGCCTGCCTGCTGACCTTCGTGATCGCCCTGGTGCTGTTGGAGCGCTGGTCGCGGGGCAAGCGTCGCTACTTCCACACCTCCAGCCGCTATCAACAGCTCCCCGAATTTCACCTCGGCGGCATGGCCTCGGCGGGGGCCGTTCTGGCGTGTCTACTGCCGATCCTCGGCGGCTTTCTCATCCCCAGCGGCATCCTCGCCGAGCTGGCCATTCAGCAGGGCGATTCGCTATTCGGCGCCAGTTTTATCGGCTATGCCCGCAACAGCCTGATACTGGCGGCCATCGCCGCACTGGTCGCGGTGACCCTGGCGGTGGTGCTCAGCTACGGGGTGCGTCTCGATGATACCCGACTGACCCGCATGGCCACGCGCATCTCGGCCATGGGCTATGCGATTCCGGGGTCGGTGGTGGCCGTGGGGATACTGATTCCCTTCGCCTGGCTGGATAACACCATCAACACCTGGCTACTGGCGAACGGCGGAGAGGTGATTGGGCTGATCTTCAGCGGCTCGGCGTTTATCCTGATCTACGCCTATGTAGTGCGCTTCCTGGCGGTGTCGTTCAATGCCGTGGAGGCGAGCCTGGGCAAGGTAACTCCGAGCATGGATGCCGCCTCACGCACCTTGGGCCAGACCGCCACCGGGACGCTCAAGCGGGTGCATACCCCGATCATGCGCGGCAGCCTGCTGGCCGCCTGTATTCTGGTGTTTGTCGATGTGATGAAGGAGCTGCCGGCCACCATCATCCTGCGCCCCTTCGACTTCGATACCCTGGCGGTGCGCGCTCACAACCTGGCGGCCGACGAGCGGCTCGCCGAGGCCTCCACGGCCTCGCTAGCCATCGTGGTCGTGGGCATAATCCCGGTGATCCTGCTTAGCCTGGCCATGCGCCGCTCGCGCCCCGGCGGGGGCTGAGGGAAAGACAAACACCTGGGAGGGGTCCAGCCGCAGGGCGATGGGCTGCCCCTCGGCGGGCAGAAAGACTCCCGGTACCCGGGCATGGACATGCGCCTCGTCGCCGTCGGCATCATGGGCGCAGATATGCAGCAGACTGCTGCGCCCCAGCAGCTTGGCCATGACGATATGGCTGTGGGCATGGGCCTCGACCGGCACATCCAGCGTCGACACCTGCAGCGCCTCCGGCCTTACCAGCACCCGTGCGGTGCTGCCCTCGGCCAGCCAGCCGGCGTCCACGATGCCGACCGGCGTCAGCACCTTGCCGTCGCGAACCACGCCGGAGAGTTCGTTCACCTCGCCGAAGAAGGTCACCACGAAGGGGTCGCTGGGATTGCAGTAGAGCTCCCGCGGGGTCCCCACCTGCACGATATGACCGTCGCGCATCAGGGCGATGCGGTCGGCCATGAACATGGCTTCTTCGGGATCGTGGGTGACCAGCAGGGTGGCCGCCCCGACCTCCTTGAGCACGTGCAGGGTATCGTCGCGAATCTGGTCGCGCAGCCGCGCATCGAGGCTGGAGAAGGGCTCGTCGAGCAGCATCAGATGTGGCTCGGGCGCCAGGGCTCGCGCCAGCGCCACGCGCTGCTGCTGGCCACCCGAGAGCGTATGCGGATAGCTATCGGCATGCTCCCCCATGCCCAGCTGCTCGAGCAGCCTCAGGCCACGCCGTCGGCGTTCACCCGTGGGCAGATGCTTGAGACCGAAGGTGACGTTATCCCGCACGGAGAGATGGGGGAAGAGCGCCGAATCCTGAAAGGCCAGGCCGACGCTGCGCTTCTCGGGCGGCAGATGGCGACCGCCGGGACGGGCCACCTCCTCGCCTTCCAGAACGACGCGGCCACGTTGCAGTTTCTCGAGGCCGGCGGCGATGCGCAGCAGGGTGGTCTTGCCACAGCCCGAGGGGCCCAGCAGACAGACCACCTCTCCCGAGCGTATTTCCAGATCGATGCCTTTCACCACCTCGTGCTTGCCAAAGGCGTGGTGAATTCCCTGCATGGATAGCACTTGAGCGGAGGAGACTTGCGATTGTTGCGGGTTCGGCTTCATCGGACCCTCGACGTCGTGTCGGTGGAAGTGACTCCATCATAACCGATCACGAGCGCTAATGCGTTTGAAAGCGACTCGCATTCAATACTTATCTGCTTCAGCGCAAGTAATCTCGCCCCAACCCCTTGACGCCACCGATGTACGGGGCTTCAATAGAAGCACCAGGAATGCAACGTATTATCATTCCACTATCAATGCTCTGCCACAAACCACAGAGGTCATGATGATCAAGCACGCTCGTCTCGCCGCTCCCATCGCCGTCGCGCTGGCCGGTTCCGCCTTCGCCACCGCCGCCTCCGCCTCCGCCGACGAGCTGAACGTCTATTCGGCGCGTCACTATGACTCCGATGAGGCCCTGTACCAGGCCTTCACCGAAGAGACCGGCATCGAGGTGAACCTGCTGGAGGGCGGTTCGGACCAGCTGATCGAGCGTATCACCCGCGAGGGCGTGGCCAGCCCCGCCGACGTGATGATCACCGTGGACGCCGGCCGCCTGTGGCGCGCCGAGCAGGAAGATATCTTCCAGAGCGTCGACTCCGAAACGCTGAGCGAGCGCCTGCCGGAGGCCATGCGCCACCCCGAGGGGCTGTGGTTCGGCTTCAGCCAGCGCGCCCGTGCGATCTTCTATGACCGCGAGAACTTCGATCCGAGCCAGATCAGCGACTACGAGGAGCTCGCCGACCCGACGTTCGAGGGCGCGGTGTGCATCCGCTCCTCCAACAACATCTACAACCAGTCGCTGCTGGCTTCGCTGATCGAGCACCACGGTGCCGAGGAAGCCGAGGCATGGGCCCAGGGCGTGGTGGATAACATGGCACGCGACCCCGAGGGTGGCGACACCGACCAGATCAAGGGCGTGGCCAGCGGCGAGTGCTCCCTGGCGGTGGCCAACCACTACTACTATGTGCGCCTGCTGCACTCCAACGACGAGGCAGACCGTGAGGCCGCGCGGCGTGTCGGCGTGATCTTCCCCAATCAGGATGGCCGCGGCACCCACGTCAACGTGGGCGGGGCCGGCGTGGTCGAAGGCGCGCCCAACCGGGAGAATGCCGTGCGCTTCCTCGAGTTTCTGGCCTCCGATACCGCTCAGGAGATCTTCGCCAACGGCAACTACGAGTTCCCGGTGGTCGAGGGCGTGATGAAGGACCCGGTGCTGGAGTCATGGGGCAACTTCAAGAAGGATGACCTCAACATCAGCAAGCTGGGCGAGAACAACCCCGAGGCGATCAAGATCTTCGACCGCGTCGGCTGGCGTTAAGATGGATCGATTGACCACCGCGCTCGTGGTGTAAATCGAAAATTTCTTATAGTAACAACAGCAAGGCCCGCGGCATCCGCCGCGGGCCTTGCTGTTTGGGCAGGCGCCGCGTCAGTGCGCCTCGTCCCAGTTCGCCCCGCTCTCGGCCTCGACGATCAGCGCCACATCCAGCTCGGCGGCGGCCTGCATGCGCGCCTTCACCTGCTCGATAAAATCGTCTACCTGGGCCTCGGCCACCTCGAACACCAGTTCGTCGTGGACCTGCATCACCATCCAGGCGTCCATCTCGCCTTCTTCCAGCCAGGCGGCCACCTCGATCATGGCGCGCTTGATGATGTCGGCGGCAGTGCCCTGCATGGGGGCATTGATGGCCGTGCGCTCGGCGCCCTGTCGGCGGGCACGGTTCTGGGAGCGAATCTCGGGAAGGTAGAGGCGCCGTCCGGATACCGTCTCGACGAAGCCATCCTCGGCGGCCTGGGCGCGAATGCGCTCCATATAGTTCGCCACCCCGGGGTAGCGGTCGAAGTAGCGCTCGATATAGACCTTGGCCTGGCTCTGCTCGATATGCAGCTGCCGCCCCAGTCCCCAGGCGCTCATGCCGTAGATCAGCCCGAAGTTGATCGCCTTGGCGCTACGCCGCTGCTCGACCGTCACCTTGTCGAGCGCCACGCCGAATACCTCGGCGGCGGTGGCGGCGTGGATATCGCGCCCCTCGGCGAAGGCCGTCAGCAGCCCCTCGTCCGCGGAGAGATGGGCCATGATGCGCAGCTCGATCTGGGAGTAGTCGGCGGCGACGATGCGATAGCCGGGGCGAGCGATAAAGGCCTGGCGAATCCGGCGCCCCTCCTCGGTGCGGATGGGAATATTCTGCAGGTTGGGGTCGCTGGAGGATAGCCGGCCGGTGGCGGTGACCGCCTGATGATAGCTGGTGTGCAGGCGCCCGGTGGCCTTGTTCACCAGCCGCGGCAACTTGTCGGTATAGGTGGATTTCAGCTTGGCCAGGCCACGGTGCTCCATGATCACCTTGGGCAGCGGGTAGTCCAGCGCCAGCTCCTCGAGCACCGCCTCGGCGGTAGAAGGCGCCCCCTTGGGGGTCTTCTTGAGCACCGGGATGCCCTGTTCCTCGAACAGGATCTGGCCGAGCTGCTTGGGCGAGCCCAGGTTGAATTCCCGCCCGGCCAGCTCGTGGGCCCGAGCCTCCAGCGCGTTGATTCTCGCCTCGAGTTCCCGGCTCTGTTCGTGGAGGCGCTGGGCATCCAGGGCCACACCGGTCAGCTCCATCCGAGACAGCACCGGAATCAGCGGCAGCTCGACCGTCTCCAGCACCCGGGCCAGCCGGCCCTCCTCGGCGACCCGCGGACGCAGTTCATGGTGCAGGCGCAGGGTGATATCGACATCCTCGCAGGCATAGGGGGCCGCCTGCTCCAGGGCCACCTGGTTGAAGGTGAGCTGCTTGGCACCCTTGCCCGCTATGTCGATGAAGGAAGTGGTCTTCTCGCCCAGGTACTTGAGCGCCAGGGAATCCATGTCATGGCGGGTGGCGGTGGAGTCGAGCACATAGGACTCGAGCATGGTGTCCTCGAGCGTGCCGGCCACCCGGATGCCATAGCCGGCCAGCACCGAGATATCGTACTTGAGGTTCTGGCCGATCTTGGTGCTGCCGGGGTCTTCGAGCAGCGGCTTGAGGGCGGCCAGCACCGCGTCGCGGTCGAGCTGGCCGGGGGCGTCGAGATAATCATGGGCCAGGGGAATATAGGCGGCCTCCCCCGCGTCCAGCGCCAGCCCGACACCGACGATCTGTGCCTCCATATAGTTCAGGCTGGTGGTCTCCAGGTCGAAGCAGAAGGCCTCGGCGGCCCGCAGCCGCTCGAGCCAGGCGTCCAGCTCGGCCTGCTCGAGGATGACGTGATCCTCACGGGAGGCACCGCCGGCCTCGGTAGCCTCGGCTTCCTCTCCCTCGACAGCCGGGGTCGTGGTGCCGCCGGCGACGTCGTCGACGCCTTCGTCCTTGCCCTCCAACAGCTCCGACAGCCAGGCCCTGAATTCGAAGCGGCGATACAGTGCAAGCAGCGCCTCGCGATCCGGATGGGCGATCTCCAGGTCATCGAGCCCTACCGGCAGCTCGCAGTCGGTCTTGATGGTGGCCAGCCGGTAGGACAGGAAGGCCTGGTCGCGATGCTCCTCCAGCTTCTTCGGTAGCGTCTTGGCACCGCGGAAGCCGAGCGCCTTGACCGCTTCGAGATCCGCATAGATGGTATCGAGCCCGCCCTGCATGCCCTGCAGCAGGCCCAGGGCGGTCTTCTCCCCGACCCCGGGCACACCGGGGATGTTATCGACCTTGTCGCCCATCAGCGCCAGGAAGTCGATGATCAGTTCGGGGGGCAGGCCGAACTTCTCCTCGACGCCGTCGACGCCCAGGGTCTCGTCCTTCATGGTGTTAACCAGGGTGATATGGCCGTTGACCAGCTGGGCCATGTCCTTGTCGCCGGTGGAGATCACCGCATCGCGGCCGGCCTCGGTGGCCTGGCGGGCCAGGGTGCCGATGACGTCGTCGGCCTCGACCCCTTCGATGCACAGCAGCGGCAGGCCCAGCGCCCTCACGCAGTCGTGCAGCGGCTGCACCTGGTCGCGCAGCTCATCCGGCATCGGTGGCCGCTGAGCCTTGTACGCCTCGAACAGCTCATCGCGAAAGGTCTTGCCCGGGGCATCGAAGACCACCGCCATGGGGCTGTCCGGATAGTCCTTGATCAGCCGCTTGAGCATGTTGAGCACGCCCTTGATGGCCCCGGTGGGCAGGCCCTCCGAGGTAGTCAGCGGCGGCAGGGCGTGGAAGGCGCGGTAAAGATAGGAAGAACCGTCGACGAGAACGATGGGAGTGTCGGCCATGGAGGCATCCATTGAAGCTGAGCGAAGAGTGAGTCCGGGCGACCATGATACGCATAGCGCCGCCATTTTGCCGCGGTCGTTGGGCCCGGCGGCGGCGACGCTTTACACTAGGTGCACATACCATCTCACCGCCCCGGCGGTCTGGAGATCACCATGCACGCCATTCGCCTGATTACCCCCCTGCTGCTGGCCGCGGGCCTGTCGCTGGCCGTCGCCCTGCCGGCCCTGGCCCAGTCCGACTCGGAACCGACACCGGATATCACCACGCGTCAGGAGGCGGACCGCACCCTGCGCGAATATCGGATCGACGGCGAGCTCTACGCCATCGAGATCCGCCCCTCGAACGGTTCGTCCTACTATCTGGTCGATCATGACGGCAACGGCAACTTCGAGCGCCAGCAGGGGGAGCGCATCGCCGTACCCGAATGGGTCCTGAAGACTCGCTAATGCCGCTAGACGAAGCGTGCATCACTGTCGCAAGTCGCTACAATAGACGGCTTGGCATATCCGGGTGAGAGACACATGGCCGTATTCACACCGCTGACCGAGTCCCAGGTCGAGGCGTTTCTGAGCCGCTTCGACGCGGGCTCCCTGGTCTCCCTGGTGGGCGTTCCCGCCGGTACCGAGAACAGCACCTTCTTCGTCACCACCGACCGGCGAGAGCTGGTGCTGACCCTCTTCGAGCAGGGTGAGCACGAGGAGCTGCCGTTCTTCGTCGACCTGCTCGACTACCTCGACGAGCACCGCCTGCCGGTGCCCGGGCCGTTGCACGACCGCGAAGGCGTGGCACTTCACAGCCTGGCCGGCAAGCCGGCCCTGCTGTTCCCGAGACTTCCCGGCAAGCACCCACACGCGCCCAGCCTGGCCCAGTGCCGCGAGCTTGGCAGCACGCTGGGGCGCCTGCATGCCATCGCGCAACGCTTCACCGGCCATCGCCCCAATCCGCGTGACCTGCACTGGCTGCTGGCCCTGCACCCCAAGGTGCATGGCTACCTCTCGGCGGAAGACCAGACGCTGATGAAGGACGAGGTGGAGCTCTACGAGGAGGTCTTCGGCGGCGGCCTCGAGCTGCCCCAGGGGGCGCTGCACGGCGACCTGTTCCGCGACAACACCCTGTTCGACGGCGACCGCCTGACCGGCATCATCGATTTCTACAACGGCTGCACCGGCGACCTGCTGTTCGATCTGGCCATCGTCATCAACGACTGGGCCAGCAAGGCGGACGGCTCCCTCGATGCCGAACGCCACGCCGCCATCCTCGCCGCCTACCAGGCACACCGCCCGCTGGTCGATGCCGAGCGTGAGGCCTGGCCGATGATGCTGCGCATGACCGCGCTGCGCTACTGGCTGTCGCGCCTGCTGGTGGTCTACGTGGACCCGCCGGCCCACGACCTGACCCCCCACGACCCCGACAGCTTCCGCACCATCCTCAAGGCGCGCATCGAACAGCCCGCCCTGTCCGTGCCCGAGGCGGGCTCATGAGCCTCACCACGACCAGCGGCCCCGCCCGGCGTGCGCGCCGCGTCTGGAATATCGATCAGTGGGGCAGCGGCTACTTCGATGTGGACGACGCCGGCCATGCCCTGGTGCGCCCCCTGGGGAGCGAGGCCGAGGGCCCGGCCCTGCCGCTGAACGACCTGGTGAGCGAACTAAAAGCCGCCGGCCTGCGCCTGCCGGTACTGGTACGCTTTATCGATATCCTTCACGACCGGGTCGAACAGCTCTGCCACGCCTTCGATACCGCCATGCAGGAGGAGGCCTTCGACGGCGGTTATACGGCGGTCTATCCCATCAAGGTCAACCAGCAGCGCCGGGTGGTGGAAGAAATACTGGCCACCCCCGAGCGTGGCCGCGACCGCGTGGGGCTGGAGGCCGGCAGCAAGCCGGAGCTGCTCGCCGTACTGGCGCTGTCTGGCGATGGCCCCTCGCTGATCGTCTGCAACGGCTACAAGGACCGCGAGTACGTGCGCCTGGCGCTGATGGGCGAGAAGCTCGGCCACCGCGTCTACCTGGTGGTCGAGAAGCTCTCGGAGCTGCCGCTGATCCTCGAGGAGGCGGCCGAACTGGGCGTCACGCCGCGCATCGGCCTGCGCGCCCGGCTGGCCACCGTGGGCCGAGGACGCTGGCAGAACACCGGCGGCGAGAAATCCAAGTTCGGTCTCACCGCCAGCCAGATCCTCAAGGTGGTCGAGCAGCTACGCGCGGCCGATGCCCTGGCCAGCCTGCAGTTGGTGCACTTTCACCTGGGCTCCCAGATCGCCAATATCCGCGACATCCAACGCGCCCTGCGCGAGTGTGCCCGCTTCTACCAGAGCCTGGTGGAGCTTGGCGCCCCGGTGGACACCGTGGATGTGGGTGGCGGCCTGGGCGTCGACTATGAGGGCACCCGCTCGCGCAGCTTCTGCTCGGCCAACTACTCGATGCTCGAGTATGCCCGCAATGTGGTCTACGCCTTCCGCCTGGCCTGTCAGGAGAACGACCTCCCCCAACCCCACCTGATCAGCGAATCGGGCCGGGCACTGACCGCCCATCACGCGGTGCTGATCACCAACGTGATCGGCGAGGAGCGGGTCAGCGACGCCTCCCCGGAACGCCGGGTCGAGGGCGATTCCCAGGTCGACGAGCTGTGGCGGGTCCACGACCTGCTCGGCGCTTCCCCCGATCAGCGTGGCCTGGTCGAGGCCTGGCACGACCTCGCCCAGGCCATGGGCGACCTGCATGAACGCTTCGTCATGGGGCTGACCCACATCACCGCCCGGGCCGAAGGCGAGGCGGTCTACTTCGCCGCCTGCGCCCGCCTGCGCGCCCGCCTCGACACCCGCAATCGCGTGCACCGCGAGATCGGCGATGAGCTGGCGGAGAAGCTCGCCGACAAGCTTTTCGTCAACTTCTCGCTGTTCCAGTCGGTACCCGATGTCTGGGGCATCCAGCAGATCTTCCCGGTGGTGCCGCTTACCGGCCTCGACCAGGAACCGGTGCGCCGCGGCGTCATCCAGGACATCACCTGCGACAGCGATGGCCGCATCGACGGCTATGTGGATGGCCAGGGCGTGGAGACCACCCTGCCGCTGCCGGAATGGCAGGAGGGCGACGAGCGGCTGCTGGGCTTCTTCATGGTGGGGGCCTACCAGGAGATCCTCGGCGACCTGCACAACCTGTTCGGCGATACCGATTCGGTGGACGCCCTCCTCAACGAGGACGGCAGCTGGAGCCTGAGTCATATCCAGCAGGGCGATCGCGTCGCCGATGTGCTGAGCTACGTCAACTTCGACGCCGAGCTGCTGCGTCGCCACCTGGCCGAACAGCTGGCCGCCAGCGGCCTGGAAGAGGCCGAGCAGCAGCGCTTCCTCGATGACCTCTCCGAGGGCCTGGCCGGCTATACCTACCTGGAGTAGCCCGTCCGTCGGAACAGCAGAAGCGGGCCGTTATTCCGCCACGCGGGTCGTCAGCGCGAGGCCCCCGGTGAGGGTGAGGCGCAGCTCGGTATCCCGGGTCAGCGGGCCTACCCCCGCCGGGGTACCGGTCAGCACCACGTCCCCGGGCTCCAGGGTAAAGTGACGGCTCATCTCGGCCAGCAGGGTCGGCACCGGAAAGAGCATGTCGGCGCCCTCCCCGCGCTGGCGCAGCTCACCGTCCACCTCCAGGGTAAAGGAGAGCGCACACCAGTTGGGCACCTGGGAGAGGCGCAGGAAGGGCGATAACGGACAGGCACCATCGAAGGCCTTGGCCATCTCCCAGGGATGTCCCTTCTCCTTGAGCCGCGACTGGACATCGCGCAGGGTCAGGTCGAGCGCCAGCCCGATCCCCACCACGGCGCGTTCCGCCTCATCGGCGGTCGCGTGAGTCAGCTCCTCGCCGATCAGCAACGCCAGCTCCGTCTCATAGTGGGCTTCCCCCCGCCAGGCGGGTGTCTCGATGGGCGATTCCAGGGGCACGGCGCTCGTCGCCGGCTTGATGAACAGCAGCGGCTCGCTGGGCACCGGGTTGTCGAGCTCCCGGGCGTGATCGGCGTAGTTGCGACCGACACAGACGATCTTGCCGAGCCGCTCGGAATAGGCCTGACCGTCGGTAAAGCGGGGCACAAAGCGCATGGCGCATCATCTCCTTCTTGGGGGTGTGCCGCGAATCACGGCAGACGCCCAGTCTAGCGCAGTCGACGACACACACCACACCGCCGGCCTTCCGCGGCCTACCCTAGCCCCCTGCGTTTAAAGGGGGCCGACGGGCGAAGGGTTCGATATAAGTCGGATAGCCGTACTCATGCTTCACCCCCATGCTTCACCCTGATGCTTCACCATATTCCTGTACGACACGGAGGCCCGGCGCCGGTATGCGACCCCAACTTCACAGCGGCCTGCTGGCCCTCTCGCTGATCGCGGCAGTCGTCCTCGGCGGCTGCGCCACGCTGTCGGAAGGCCAGTGTCGTACCGCCGACTGGCATCAGATCGGCCGCCAGGACGGCAGCAACGGCCTGGACCGCGCCCGGCTTTACAAGCATCAGGAGGCCTGCGCCGAATACGGCATCCGTCCCCTGCCGGAACGCTATTACGCGGGGCGTGAAGCGGGACTCCAGCGCTACTGCACGCCACGACGGGGCTTCGAGGAGGGACGCGAGGGCCGCTCCTATCGCGGTGTCTGCCCGCTGAAGCTGGAGCCGGCCTTCCTGGCGGCGTATCGCCAGGGCGAGGCGATCCATGACGTCGAGTCTGACATCGACGACATCGAGCATGATATCGACCGTCATCGGCACCGCCTGGACCAGGATGACCTCGAGCGCGACCAGCGCCGCGCCCTGCGCCGGAGTCTGCGCGACCTCCACCGGGAGCTGCGCTATCGCGACCGGGAGCGGGTTCGGTTATACCGGAGGACGGCATATGAGTAGAATGCGTCACGGGCAGTGCCGCTGATGCCGTGATCCAGGGCACCCGACAACATCCGTTATCCCGGGAATCCCGTTGAGACTCCAATACGCCGGCCCCACCCCAGAGCGCATCGGCTTCTTGCTGCTGCCGCGATTCGCCATGGTGGCCCTCTTCTCGGCCATCGAGCCCCTGCGCATCGCCAATCGCATCGGCGGCCAAAGGCTGTTCGAATGGCATCTGATCAGCCGCGATGGCGGTCCGGTAGCGGCATCCAACGGCATGCCCCTGGGCGTGGACCATGCGATGCAGGCGGCACCGTTCTCGCCTAGCCTTGCCATCTGCGCCAGCTTCGACCCGACTGCCTGCATCGACGCCGAGCTGACCGACTGGCTGCGGCAGCGCGCCGCCACCGGCTGCATCCTCGGCGGCATGGATACCGGCTGCTTCATGCTCGCTGCGGCGGGGCTGCTGGACGACCAGACGGTAACGCTGCACTGGGAGAGCCTGCCGGAGTTCCGGGCTCACTTCCCCCGGGTCGATGCGGTCGAGTCGCTCTACGAGGTGACTCCCGGCAGCTTTTCCTGTGCGGGAGGCAGCTCGGCCATCGACATGAGCCTCGACCTGATCAACCGTCGTCACGGCGCACGGCTGGCCGAGCGGGTACGGGATCAGCTGCTCCACGACCAGGGTCGACGCCCCGCCAGTCGGCAGCGGGACCCGGCACTCACCCTCGACCCTCTGGTCCGTCGCGCCATTGCCCTGATGGAAGCCAATCTGGAAACGCCATTGCCCATCGGGGATCTGGCGAACGAGCTCGAGACCAGCTGGCGCCGTCTGGAACGCCGTTTCCTCCGTTATCTCGGCGACACCCCTCAACGCACTTATCTGGCCATACGGCTCGACCATGCTCTGCGACTGCTGAGCGAGACGCCTTACGACATTACCCGGATTGCCCTGGCCTGCGGGTTTGCCTCTCCTTCCAGCTTCACGCGGGCCTTTCGTCGACGCCATGGCCTGACCCCGAGTGCGTTGCGCAGACACCGTGGACACCCCTCCTGAGTGTCGAATCGTGCACAGTAAGCGTCGAAGCATGCCGCGTCATGCCAGGCCTCGGCTGCCACCATGGTCGAACAGCGATCAAGGAGCACGAGATGTCGACAGCACTTCCCATTACCCCCGACTATGATGCCTGGCCCATCGAGGCTCACCTGGAGGCGGTCTCCTTTTCGCCGCGCCTGGTGACGGTACGCTGGAGCGACGGCCGCGAGAGCCGCTACCACAGCGTCTGGCTGCGCGAAAACGCCGCCGACGACTCCACCGTCAACCCGGCCACCCGGGAGCGCATTCTCGACCTCTCCGTCCTGTCGGCCTGGCCGGAAGTCTCCGCCGCCGAGATCGACGAGGCCGGCGCGCTGTGCATCACCTTTAGCCCCGAAGATCGCCATCTGCGCTTTCACCCGGGCTGGCTGCGCGCCCACGACTATGACAACGCCAACGATCCCGAAGCGCCGCTGGTGCCGGTCACCACCTGGCTCGGCGGCAGCGATGCCGGCCCCGACACCCTGGACGCCGGCGGCCTGCTGGATACCCAGCCGGCAAGCGAAGCCGAAGAGGCCGTTCTCGCCCCGGCGCTGGAAAGCGTGCTCGGCAAGGGCCTGGTGCGGCTGCGCAACCTGCCCACCGAGCCCGACTCCATCGCGTCGCTGGCCCGGCGTATAGGCCCGGTGCGGCCGACCAACTTCGGTCAGCTGTTCGACGTCAAGGCCAAGCCCGACCCGGACTCCAACGCCTATACGTCCATTGCCCTGCCGCCCCACGTCGACCTGCCCACCCGGGAGTATCATCCGGGCCTGCAGATGCTCTATTGCCTGGAAAACAGCGTGGAAGGCGGCGAAGCGGTAATGATGGACGGCTTCGCCATCGCCGAGGCCCTGCGCGATCGCCACCCGGAAGCCTGGGAAACGCTGACTCGGGTACGCTGGTGTTATGCCAACACCGCGCGCACCACCGACTACGTCTGGTTCGAGCCGATGATTCGCCTCGATGCCCGCGGCGAGCTGCTCGAGGTGCGTATCGCCGATTTTCTCCGCGGCCCGCTGCAGACCGCCTTCGAAGACGTCGAGCCGGCCTATGAAGCACTGATGACCCTGCAGCGGCTGCTGCGCGACCCGGCGTTCGCCATCCGCTTCACCTATCACCCCGGCGACGTCGTCATCTTCGACAACCGCCGCCTGCTGCACGCCCGGGACGCCTTCGAAGGCAGCACCGGCCACCGCTGGCTGCAGGGCTGTTACATGGAACGTGACGAGGTGCGTTCGCGCTATCGCATGGTCCAGCGCGCCCGCCGCCGTCGCCGGCTGACCGCCGAGGCCCCCTAGCGCCGAGCCGCGGCCCCGCTGTCCTTCACTCGATCGCGCTGGTCCTTGAACGCGACCCCGAGGGCACCGAGCATGACCAGCCCGATCAAGCCAAACCCGAGCGTCACGGCGACCGGCCAGGAGGCCACGCTGAGCGCCGCGAAAACCGCCGCCGTGATCACGGCGATGCCGATCGAGGTGCCGATACGCTGGCCGGTCTGCATGATGGCGCCGGAGCTTCCCGCATACTGCAGGGGGACTCCTGCCAGCGTCAGCGTCTGGTTGGGGCTGATCACGGAGCCCTGGGCCACGCCGATCAGCGATAGCGACAGCAGCAGCCACCATACGCTGAGATGGCCCCCTTGATTCAGCAGGATGACAGCAACACTCGCTGCGAGGCCGACGATGGCGAAAAACAGGCCGCCAATGACCACCTTGCGGCCGTAAACCATGACTCGCCTGCCGGCCCAGTTGGCCGCATAGGCGGAAATGAAGGCCGCCGGGATGCCTACCAGGCCGGCCTGAAGCGCTGACTTGCCGAGGCCCTGCTGGAGATACAGCGCCACCAGCACCCAGATGCTGGTCATGCCGGTAAAGTAGAGCGTCATGATAAGCGCGCCGTTGGTGAAGCTGTGGGTGGAGAAGATACTCAAGTCCACCATGGGGCTGCGCCCCAGGCGGGCATAGTAGCGCTCCCAGCGCACCCAGACCGCGACAAGCGCGAGCCCCAGCGGCAGCAGCAGCCAGGTAAGCGCCGAAGAGCGCGCCTCCATGAACGGAAACAGCACGGCGAATACGGCGAGCCCCAGCAACAGGGAGCCGACTGGATCCAGCTTGCGGAACATATACAGGGCGGTGCGCAGGGCACGCTGCGAGGTGCCTGTCGTCGCTCCCGGGGCACGGCTGAACAGCGGTTTCGGGAACCAGGCAAAGGCCATGATGAGGGTGGCAATGCCGATGGGTACGTTGAGCAGAAACGTCAGCCGCCAGCCCAGGTCAACCCCGCCAAGCTCGATCAGCAAGCCCCCCAGTACGGGGCCGATACCTACCGACACCCCCACCGCGCTGCCGAAATAGCCGAACGCCTTGGCGCGCTCGGCGCCGCGGAAATACTGCTGGATCATGCCGACCCCCTGGGGGTTCAGCAGCCCCGAGCCGACACCCTGAACAAAGCGGGCGACGTTGAGCCAGGTGGCATCCGAGGCCAGGCCCGCGGCAATGGACGCCGCCGTGAATAGCGTGACGCCGATAATGAAGATGCCGCCACGGCCCATGATGTCGCCGGCACGGCCGGCCGCCACCAGCACCACGCCGAAGGTCAGGGCATAGCCGGAGAGCACCCACTGCAGGTCGGACTGGCTGGCTTCCAGCCCCTGCTGGATGGAGGGCAAGGCGACGTTGACGATGCTGACACCGATCAGTGACATGACGATAGCAGCCAACAGCACCGCTAGAACGCGCCAGCGCACCGATTCGGGAATGACCTCGTCGCTTGTCTGCTCTGAATCCCGCTGACTCTGCACTGGTCAATGCCTCCGTCCATGTATCCTCCGTTATAGCGCGCCAGCCATGGTGACACCCTGTCACAGGGTACGCACCAGCGATGAAGACCCCTCAGCCTTGCCCGCGCTCTGCCGTCACGCTGGGCGCCTCGCCGAAGCGGCGACGGTAGGCTCGCGTAAAGTGGGCCGGCTGGGTGAAGCCGGTCGCCAGCGCCGCCTCTGTCACCAGGCTCTGGCTATCGGCGAGCAGCTGACGAGCACGATCGAGGCGCATGCCCAGATAACATTGCTGTGGCGTTTCCCCGAAGTGGCGCTGGAAGAGCCGCGCCAGCTGCCGCTGAGACTGTCCCACCAACCGACAGAGTTCGGGAACCGATAACGCCTTGCCGAGATTGGCCTCCATGATGGCCAGGGCCCGCATCACGCTACGTGGCAGCTCCCCGTGGCGTAGCGGCAGCTCCTCTCCACCGCGAGGCCTCTGGTGGACCAGCTGCAGTCCGATGGCATCCACCAGTGCCGGCCCGTACAGCTGTTCGATCCAGGTCAGCATCATGTCGATGCCGGCCGCACCGCCCGACCCCGTCAGCCGTGTGTCATCCAGTTCGTAGTGAGCGGGACTGACCTCGAGATCGGGAAACTCGCGGCGAAAGGCCGCGACGCTTTCCCAGTGCAGCGCCACCCGGTATCCCGACAGCACGCCCGCCCGCGCCAGAATGAAGGGGGCCGTATCCAGTCCGCCCAGCCAACCGCCATGGGCGGCGATACGCCGCAATACGGCACGATCCTGAAAGCGGACGGTTGCTTCTGCATCGTATGACGACACCACCATCAGCCTCGCCGTATCTCCCAGAGAGTCGATGGCTCCATCCACGTCGATGCGCACGCCGTTGCTCGCCACGACCGCCTCGCCGTCTGCCGAGAGCAGCCGCCAGGCGAAAAGATCACGACCGAAGCGATTGGCCACTCGCAACGGCTCCAGCAGGCAGAACAGGGTCAGCATGGAAAAACGCGACACCAGCCACACATTGAGCGTGTGCTCGGCCTGCTCCGGGGTCAGAAGAGGAGGTGAGTCGGGTCGAGGGTAGGGCCAAAGCCCTTCGATAACGTCAGTCATGACTAAAATAGTCAACTTTATGGCCAACTTAATCAAGTAATACGGCGCAGGGGGCCTTAGGGTAGGGAGCGACCTAGCACAGCCAGTGGAGATACCGCCATGACCCACATCATGCCCCTTGCCAATCGCCGCCACCTGGCGATCGAGCACGTCGGCCGCCAGCGCCAGTTTGCCGCCCTCTGGCTGCGCGAGCACAGCCCCGATGCCGATACCCTGGATCCGCGTACCGGCCAGCGCCTGATCGAGGCGGCGGAGCTGCCGCTATCACTGACAATCGAGTCGAGCGAGGTCAAGGGCGACCAGCTTCATCTGTGCTTCAGCGATGACCATCGTACTGCCTTCGATCTCGACGCGCTGTTCGAGGAGATGCCCAGCGATCCTCCCAGGAGGCTGTGGGATGCCGCCGGCGCTCCCCTTCCACAGACCGACTTTGAGGCGGCGCGCGAGGACGACTCGGCCCTGCTGGACATGCTGGAAGCGCTGCATCGCGATGGGTTCGCGGTCGTCTCCGGTGTGCCGGCGCAGACCGATGGGATGCAGTCCCTGATCGACCGTATCGGTCCGCTGCGCCGCACCAACTGGGGCGGCATTGCCGACGTCAAGTCCGTGGCCAACGCCTATGATCTGACCATGACCCAGCGAGGCCTGGAGCCCCACACGGACAATCCCTACCGCGACCCCATCCCCGGCTACATCTGGCTGCACTGCCTGACCAATGCCGCCGATGGCGGGGACAGCACCCTGGCAGACGGCTTCATGGCGGCTCGCCTGCTGCGTGAACGCGACCCCGAAGCCTACGCCACACTGACCCGAGTCACTCCCGGCTTCCGCTATCACGATGCCGACACCCACCTGGAGAGCGAGGGGCCGCTGATCGAGCTGAACAGCCACGGCCATCCGGTACGAGTACGTTACTCCAACCGCACCGAGCAGGTTCCGGCATTGCCTCCCGAGGAGCTCGAAGCCTATTACGCCGCACGCCAGGCCTTCTATCGGCTGATCACCGGCGAGGAGCTGACGCTGCACCTCAAGCTCGACCCCGGCCAGATGCTGATCATGGACAACTATCGCCTGCTCCATGGGCGCAGCGCCTTTCAGCTTGCCGGGGGCGTACGCCATATGCGCCAGGGGTACGTGGACCGGGACAGCACCGCCAGCCGACGCCGTACGCTGCGCCAGCGTCTCGCCACCTCACAGATCTCGGGAGAGACCGCATGAAACAAGCACGCTTTCGTCACTTCGGTGAGGCCCAACATGCCGAATGGGCCCTGATCGACGCCCGCTTCCGCGACTACGTCGACGACGCCCCCCGCCGGGTACTGGCCCATCTGCACAATCTGGCCGGCGACCATCACGGCTACCCGGTGGATCGCTACGAGCACAGCCTGCAGACCGCGACACGCGCGCTGCGCGACGGCGCCGACGAGGAGATGGTGGTCTGTGCCCTGCTTCACGACATCGGCGACGACCTGGCGCCGGCCAACCACGCCGATATCGCGGCGGCCATCCTCGAGCCCTTCATCGACCCGCTCAATGCCTGGATGATTCGCCACCACGAGCTCTTTCAGGGGTATCACTACCGGCACTTCTTCGGGCAGGACCCGCTTGCACGCGAGCAGTATCGCGACCATCCCGCCTATGCGCGCACCGTGCGCTTCTGCGACGAGTGGGATCAGGCCAGCTTCGACCCCGACTACGACACCCTCCCGCTTGAGCACTTCGTTCCGATGGTGGAGAGAGTGCTTGGCCGCACCCCGCGCGGCGGCCTTCCCGAGCCGCTGTCCGAGGAGTCCGTGTCATGAGCCAGACCTGCGCGCAGCAGCTCTTGAGCCTACTGGAAGCATATGGCGTCGACACCGCCTTCGGCATCCCCGGGGTACACACGGTCGAGTTCTACCGAGCGCTGGGGCAGAGCCGAATCCAGCATGTGACCCCGCGCCATGAACAGGGGGCCGGCTTCATGGCCGACGGCTATGCCCGGGCCAGCGGCAAGCCGGCGGCCTGCTTCATCATCACCGGCCCGGGCATGACCAATATCGCCACCGCCATGGGCCAGGCACTGGCCGATTCGGTGCCGATGCTGGTGATCTCCAGCGTCAACCAGCGCCACACCCTGGGGCGTGGCCAGGGACGGCTGCACGAGATGCCGCACCAGAGTCAGACCCTGGCCGGCGTCAGCCTCTTCAGCCACACTCTCCTCGACCCGGCAGCGTTGCCCGAGGCGCTGAGTCGCGCCTTCGCGATCTTTGCCTCCGCCCGGCCGGGTCCGGTGCATATCGAGATTCCCCTCGACGTGATGGCCGCCCCGGCACCTCCGGCACCGGCAGCCCCGGCCCGCACCTTTCCACCGGCACCCGCGCCCGAGGCCCTGGCACTGGCCGCCGACTGGCTGGCTGCCGCGCAGCGCCCGCTGGTCCTGCTCGGCGGCGGCACTGCCGCCTCGCCTCAGGCCGCCCGCCGACTGGTCGAGCGCCTCGACGCCCCGACCTTCACCACCATCAACGCCAAGGGGGTGCTCGGCCTGGACCATCCCCTCGACCTGGGCGCCACTCCCAGCCTGCCAGCCGCGCGCCGGCTGGCGGCCCAGGCCGACGTGGTGCTGGCGCTAGGCACCGAGCTGGGTGAAACCGACTACGACATGTTCACCGACGATGGCTTTCACCTCGATGGCCGCCTGGTGCGCGTCGATATCGACCCCCAGCAGCTGGGCCGCAACCAGGCCGCCGACCTGGCCATCCTCGCCGAGGCTGGCCAGGCCATGAACGGGCTGCTCGAGCACCTGCCGGCGGCGGCCGAGCGCGATGGCGCAATCCGGGCCGCCACCGCACGCAGCGAGCTGGCCCTGTGCGACGACCCGGAGCTCGCGCCCTATGTGCCGCTCTACGCCGTCCTGCGCGACATACTGCCCGACGCCATCGTGGTGGGCGACTCCACCGGCCCGGTCTATGCCGGCAACTTCCTGGCCTCGTTTCCGGCCCCGCAGCGCTGGTTCAACGCCGCAACCGGCTTCGGCACGCTCGGCTACGGCCTGCCCGCCGCCCTGGGAGCCGCCCTGGCTCAGCCGCAGCACCCGGTGGTGGCGCTGGTCGGCGACGGCGGACTCCAGTTCGTTCTCGGCGAGCTCGGCACCGCCCGCGACCTGGGACGCGCCGTGGCCGTGGTGACCTGGAACAACGACGGCTATGACGAGATCCGTCGCTACATGTCGATGAGCGAGGTGCCTCATCTCGGCGTCGACCTGGCGGCACCGGACTTCAAGGCACAGGCTGCCAGCTACTCGTGCCGCTACCGGTGCGTGGGTAGCCCCGCCTCCCTGGGGCAGGCCCTGGCCGAGCTCGGTGCCGATGACTCCCCCCTGCTGATCGAGGTGGATGCCGCGGCCTGGCTCACCGCTCTCTAGCTCGAGCCCGATTACCCACAATTCTTCAGGAGACCTGACATGCGTGTAACGACCCTAGCCACTACCCTGACCTTCGCCGGCCTGCTGCCCCTCTCCGCCCAGGCTGCTCAGGACGCCAGCGACGAGCTACGCCTGGTGGTGCCTCCCTGGCCCGGTGTCACGGTCAAGTCGGAGATCTTCGCGCAGCTCGCCGAGCCTCTGGGCTACCGGGTCGAGGCCATGGGGGTGAGTTCCACGGTGGGGTATCAGGTCCTGCAGAGCGGTGAAGCCGACGCCTTCCTCGCCGGCTGGGTGCCCGCCCAGCAGGAAAGCTACGACGCTGCCATGGAGAACGGTGCCATCGTCGACCTGGGCAACAATGTCAACGGGGCGCGCATGGGCTTCACGGTGCCGGACTATGTCGCCGAGACCGGCCTCACCAGCGCCGAGCAGCTAGCCGACCCGGAGATCGCCAAGCGCTTCAACCGCAGCGTCTACAGCATCGAGAACGGCTCCACGGTCACCGACATGCTCAATGCCGCCATCGACGCCGACGTCTACGGGCTGGGTGACTGGGAGGGCAGGCCCTCCTCGACGCCCGGCATGCTCAGCGAGGTCAAGGGGGCCGTCCAGGAGGAGCGCTGGATCATCTTCTATGGCTGGACGCCTCACTGGATGGTACCGGAATACAATACCGTGATTCTCGACGATCCAGAGGGGGTCTACGGTGACGACAACGGCAGCAGCGATGTCAAGACCATCGTTTCCGAGGCCTACGCGCAAGCCAACCCCAACATGCTCAAGCTACTCGACCAGTTCGTGCTCTCGGCCGACGAACAGAGCGAGTTCATCCGCGCCTACAGCCTGAAAAACGGCGACCTCGAAGAAGTGGCCCATGACTGGCTGGCCAGCCACCCCGAGCGCGTCGCCAGCTTCCTGGAGGGCGTCACTACCCGCGACGGTGACAACGCTCTGGATGCCGTGGAGGAGAGCCTGTGAGCGATTACCGGCCCGACGAACGCGCCGTCCGTCGCGACCTGGCTGCCGCCTACCGGCTGGTCGCACTGGACGGCATGGACGATGGCATCTCCACGCACATCTCGGCACGCCTGAACGACGGCCGCTTCCTGCTCAACGCTCTGGGACTGCGCTTTGACGAGGTGCGGGAAGACAACCTGGTGACGGTGAACGCCGCCGGCGAGGTGCTCGATGACCCTACCGGGCTGGGTATCAACCCGGCCGGCTTCACCATCCATAGCGCGCTCCACGCCGCCCGTCCAGAGGTCGAGTGTGTACTGCATACACATACCGTCGCCGGCGTCGCCCTGTCGTGTCTGGAGGAGGGCCTGCTACCGCTCAACCAGTGGGCCCTGCAGTTTCACGACCGGCTCGCCTACCACGACTACGAGGGCATCGCCCTGGACCTCGACGAGCGCGAGCGCCTGGCCGTCGACCTCGGCCCCCACCAGGCGATGATCCTGCGCCAGCACGGCCTGTTGACCTGCGGGCGCAGCGTCGGCGAGGCATTCCTCGTGATGCGCGATCTCGAGCGCAGCTGCCAGGCGCAGCTGGCAGCACAGGCGACCGGCCGCCCGCTGCGCCTGGCCTCTCCGGAGATGGCCGAGCATGTCGCACGCCAGTACGAGGCCTGGGCCGATAGCCCGGCAGGCATCGATCGCGCCTGGCAGGCCGAGCGTCGACGCCTGGTCGACTCGCCACCGCAGAGGTAACACCACCCTCTATAGAACGGCTGACCATCCGCAGATCGAGTAATCACGCTATGCACTCCCTGACCAAGCAATTTATCGACAACCATTGGGTACCCAGCCGCAGTAATACCCGGCTGGCGATCATCGACCCTTATCATAAGACACCGCTCGGCGAGACTACCCGCGGCAACCCCGCCGACGTGGACGTAGCAGTTACTGCCGCTCGGCGCGCCCTTCCCGGCTGGCGTGCCACACCGGCGGCCTGGCGCGGCGAGCGGCTCTCGGTCATCGCCACGGGACTCGAGCGACGTCGCGAAACGCTGGCCACGCTATCGAGCCGCAACAACGGCAAGCCGTTGAACGAGGCACTCCAGGACCTCGATGACGCCATCGACTGCTATCGCTACTACGCCGAGGCAGCGGTAGCCCTCGACGATCGACAGGGCAGGCGCGAAGAAGTCGGTCAGCCCGGGCTGGCGGCCTACCGTTACTGGGAACCGGTCGGCGTCGCCGGCCTTGTCACGCCCTGGAACTTTCCCCTGGTCAGCAGCGCCTGGAAGATCGCCCCCGCCCTGGCTGCCGGCTGCACGGTGGTGTTCAAGCCCACCGAGGTGGTGCCGCTGCCGGAGCAGGCACTGTGCGAGATCGTGCTGGAGGCCGGCCTGCCGCCCGGGGTCTTCAACCTGCTGAATGGTGACGGCAAGGGGATCGGTGCGCCAATAAGCCAGCATCCCGGCATCGACAAGCTCTCCTTTACCGGCAGCAACCCGGTGGGCGAGACCGTGATGCGGGCTGCCGCCCGCGGCGTGCGGCCGGTCTCGCTGGAACTCGGCGGCAAGTCGCCGATCCTGGTCACCGAAGATGCCGACCTCGAGCTCGCCCGGGACCTGGTCATGGCCGGCATCTGTTACAACGCCGGCCAGATGTGCTCGGCCACCAGCCGCCTGATCGTCCACGAGCGCCTGGCGGACCAGCTCTATGCCGCCGTCGATGCCGCCATGGCAGCGCTGCGGCCGGGTGATCCTCTCGCGGAGGGAGTCACCCTGGGGCCCCTCGTCAACGCCGCTCAGCATGAACGAGTCAGCGACTATCTGGCACAGGCCGGTACGGAAGGCCTGTATAGCGAGACCCCCTCACCGGCTCTGCCCGAGAGTGGACTCTTCGTCTCTCCGCGACTGTATCGCGATGTCCCCACCACCAGCCGCCTGTGGCGGGAGGAGATCTTCGGCCCCGTGCTCTGTGCTCGCCGGGTGACCAGCGACGAGGAGGCGATTGCGCTGGCCAACGACAGTGATTACGGCCTGGCGGCTACCGTGGTGGCGGGAGACCCTGACCGCGCCGAGGCCATCGCCCGGGGACTGGAGGCGGGCAACGTCTGGTGCAACAGCGACCAGCTGGCGCCGCCCCAGGGCAGCTGGGGAGGCATGAAACGAAGCGGCATCGGCCGGGAACTGGGCCTGGAAGGCCTGGAGGCGTACCTCGAGGTCAAGCGTATCACCCGCCCGGTATCGGCTTGATCCCTTGGAGATAGAGTGGCCCGGCCGAAAGGCGTTGACGGCACCCGGCATCCATAAGTACTCTTGATTCAGCGCCGATTTGAACCATCAGCTTGCGGGCGCTTTAAAAATGCAGCTAAAGCGACGCCAGAGGCCCGCTTTAGCACACGCTAAGCGGGTTTTTTGTTGCCTGATCAACGGGCTGCCGCCGATTTAAGCACCAACTTGCGGGCGGGATACAAGTGCAGCTAAAGCGGCGTACGACTCCACTCCCCTGAGTCGGCGCTTGCCGAACTCACGCTCTACAGAGCACCACAGGGGAACAAGGAGACGATCATGACCCATCGCACCAGCGGATCTCACGACCAGGCCACGCCGGCCATTGCCGACACCTCCCCCGCATCAATACGCAGTGGACTGGCCGCCCTGCTCGCCCAGAGCGACATCGTTCGCCCGGAGCTTCGCAACGCCTCCATCCTCGGAGCGCAAGCGACCCCACGGCTCGCGCGCCGCGATAACCGGAATCACCACACGCCACCTGCGGACTGGTAGGCAGCCACGAGAACCTCCCCGACATGCTTGTAAAGGATAACGACTAGTCGGTGCCGTATGGCGATCAGCATTCGAGCATTGCTGCCGGTGCATGATCAAGCAGGTTTTGCCGGCTCTACGGTAGGAGTTCATGGAGCCGGTTCTGCTTCTGAGCGGGCAGCCGTTCCAGCACGCCCTTAAGGTAGGCGTAGGGGAGGCAGATAAAGAAGGGACTGGTACGTTTCACGCACGCACAAAAAAACCGCCTCTTGGGCGGTCGGTCAATCGCACTGGGCGATTGAAATTTAACGCTTTCAAATGGTGCCGACACCAGGAGTCGAACCCGGGACCTACTGATTACAAGTCACACCACTTAAAAAACCTGAAAAAACAAGGTGCTACGTAGCACAAAAGGCTTCGTGAAATGCTTACAGGGACAACCTGAGAAACAGGGTTTATCACCAGCATCACACGGCATCATCAGGTAGCTATTGAAGAGGACGGAGGCTAAACTGTCAACCTGCATTCAGACAGGCTAATTCATACTATCGTCTAGTGAGCACCGCAAAAGGGTCACCAAGAAATGCAAAGGCGGTGCCAGGCTTTCAGCCCCGGCACCGCACCGGTCAACTTAAGACTCTCCTCTGAGAGAGGGGTTTAGACGCGTCCCTCGATGACACTACGCAGGCTACCGATGTCGACCTCGACATACTCGAGTGTCGTGCTGATATTGCTGTGGCCAAGCAACGCCTTGACGATATGCAGATTGCGGTCTGGCTCCTTCATCAGCTCGGTACCCAACGTATGCCGGAATCGGTGTGGACTCATCTGATAGCCACAAATCTGGGACAGCTTCTGGTAGAAACTCTCCACCTGCCAGGAGTCCATCGTCTCCATTCGGTGCCGAACACTGAATCGGTTCACATTGAAAATCTGTTCACCACGCTTGACCCCCACCATCCTTGCCGAGTTCATCAGGTTTTCTAGGTGCGGATAAAGGGCATTAGATATTGGAACAAAATGCTCTCGATTATTCTTGGCACCCTGCCAGGTAGCTGTAAGGACGCGACCCTTCAAGTCAATATCTTCGGGCTTCATCAGCAACAACTGAGTCAGACGGATTCCCGTATGATAGAACGTTTCAAACACCACCTCCCAGAACCATGCAGGATGTAGCACCGATGGCTTCTTTCGGTAACGCTCAATCTTCTTATGCAAATCGATTGCTTCCCTGGCCATCTCGACTTGGCGCTTATTCAGAGTCTTTTTCCTCTTCTTAGGAGAACTCACCTCCATCTTCAAAAATGGATTCGAGGAAACAGGTATCAAGGCATGGTCTATAGCATGCTTGAAAAGAATCCTGTTGTGTCGACAGTAGTTGTTCCAACTTGAGTGTGAAAGATTTCTACCCGATTCAGAGAAGCAGAAGTTTCGCCACTTTCTGACATCTTCACGACCCACCTCCTCAGGAAGCTTCTCCTGACCCAAAAAACGGCGAAATAGCTTTACAGGAACACAATATGAGACCCGGCTTCTTTCTGTCAGCCAGCGTTCAGAAAAATAGGATTGCAACAAGTCATCAAAGGTAAATGTTTTCATTCTTAATTCTTCCCATCAATCAGGTCAATAAAAGGGTTATCAAGAACCTCTTTCCCCTCATCCATCAGGTCATCCTTACTCACAAGATACCCAGACAGGGTGCTCGACTTCTTGTTTGGTCCAACCACTTTTACCTTGTGAAAACTTCCACCATCCTTGTTCTTCTTGTGCCGCTTCAGCTTCTGGAATGAATCCTGAGCCTCTTTCCACCCTTTCTCTTCTCCGTTCACCTCCTGGCAATAGCGCTTGAATACCTTGGGACTGACCACAAACAGCATGCCATTTACGGCATGCACCAGGGCCTTTGAGTCGTTCATCAATATTTTGTGGGTTCTCAAACCATCTCGCAGCCAGGAGAGAAAAGCTTCTCCGTGTGATGCCTCTTCGGACGATGCATCAAGCAAAGAGCTATCGTCACCATCAGCAGGACTAGGCGCCAATTTCCTCTCCAAATTTGGCACTTCTTTCTCAGCGTCGCCTGTCGCGATATCAAGGATCGAGTCCTCAAGATTACCCCGCGTAGTCTCCTCGCTATTTTCATCCTCTAGTTCATCTGACTTCTCCGCAGACGAAGACACCTCACACTTTTTTGGAGCTGGGTGATTTTCACTATCCGCCTGACTCCCTTCAGCAGCTTCAACAGGTTCGACATTTCCTGAAAAAACATCTGGCTGCTCATCACCGGACCAAACAAGAGACTTGTGAACCTTGAGCATAGACAGTTCAGTTTTCCACTCTCCCATTTCGATCGTACACTTCCAGACCGACCGCCCCTCTGCGTTCTCAATAATCAGCCCATGCGACTGCATCTCATCGTATAGACGAGACTCATTGGTTGGAACATTCTCAACTCCATGGGTAAGCAGATAGCTCTTTATTTCTCTAGGTACCAGCGGCGTTACCAGCCAAAGTGCTTCATGGGTGACAAAACCCTGAGCCCCTTTTTCATTAAGCCGGATCTTTTCCGTAACGATATGGCGAATAGCAACTTTCAGCTTGCTCTGCAGAGACTCCCTGGGTGCTTTCTCAATACTGGAGACTTTGCCACCCAGAGATTTGGCGACGCTGGCCCTATCAGCCTGACTGACAATTTCACCAATAACTCCGGAACGTTCTGAGTGACCACTGATGGCGTACACCAGCAGACCAAAAAGATCCGGCTGGCTCTTCAGCCACTCGAGCCCGGCATTACCCACCACTTCCTTGCACAGGAGTGGATTAGCCGCAGCGTGAAGAAAGTAGTCGCGACCCTTGATATATCTAACGCGATACTGATCGGGAATAGTGCCTTCCCAAAGGCACCATCTACGCCCGGACTTCAGGTGGATATCGACGTCGACGATAACCTTGGCAATATCATGCAGCAGGCAGGCATAGATCACCGCCACGCTCCACAGCTCTCCGGTAGAGGACTGTCTTTCAGGCGACTCATTTGGTGGGAGCAGGTGCTGCCGCCGTAGCCTGAGGCCAAACACACAGGTCTCAAGGCCATGGTCCAGCATCCCACCAGGGTAGCTATGGTGGTGAGACTCCGAGGCAGGCAGCAACTGAACCCGCTCAGCGTAGCGTTGCAGAGGCTCTTTTACGTAAGCTTCGAAGACCGGCGCTGTCAGCGAGGTGCTTTCCTGGACCGCCTTGAGCAGCTGCTGCCGATAGGGCGTTGCCAGCAGCTGCGCACCGGTGCGCGGAGTTTCCCAGTGGACATCATCCTGGACGCTGTCACTGACGGTCACATTACAGCGGCCACGTAGAAATTTGAGAATCTGCAATTTTCGCTCCTGTGGATGCAGTCCATGCATCACAGCAATGCTCCCTGAGGAGCACCAGAAGAAACGTTAATTGCGATGAGGCGGGGTTACGCCAGCGCACTCCTTGCCCTAGCGTGATTTCTGTGGGATGCGACCCAGAGAAAGCATAATTTTATTTAGCAGAGAAATTATTACGATAGGAATATGCACATATATTAACTAAGAAAAATCTGATTATTATGTCAATAATGCTTACAACTAAAGCCGCATCTACAGGCAGCACCTTGCCAATCTGATAGAACTACCCCCTCCGAAGAGGGGGTATGGGTTGGGTTAACTCAGGTCACCAGCTGCCTGGCCAGTGCCATCTCCACGGAGTCTCCATCCGTATTAAGGGCATCCAGACCCGACTCGGGCACGTCTCCCGACGTGCTCTGGGCCACAGCGATCTTCTTGGCCATCAGCGATAGGCAGGCGATCTGAGACGATCCGGCATAGCCGAGGTAGAGCACCTTCACCGGCTGCCGCTGGCCGATCCGCCAGGAGCGGCGGGCGGCCTGCTGCAGGGTGTAGACGTTCCAGCCCGTCTGCATGAAGACGATTGTGGGGAAGTCCAGCAGGTCGAGCCCGGTCTTCACCAGGTCCGGATTGGTGATCAGTACGTCGACACCGCGGTCGACCTGATCGGCAATCCAGTCCTCGCGCCGCTGGGTCTCCACGCTGGAGCGTAGCACCGCAACCTTGAAGCCGGCCTGAGAGAGCACCGCCTTGAGTCGACTGCTGGTATCACGCTTGCCGGTGTAGGTCGTGTAGACCAGCACCTTGCGACCCTCCGCCTTCTCTCGCCGGCAGATCTCCACCAGTTCCCGCTCCTTGGGCATCGGCTGCTGCTCGCCGTATAGGCTCTTCACGAACGCCAGCAGGCTGCCCGAACGCGGATGCTTGACCGTCTCCGGTCGGAAGCAGCAGTCCGGCCAGGCCAGCAGCGCATTGAGCACCACACCCAGCAGGGTGGTGTCCTTGCGTGCCAGGGCTTGTCTAAGCTCGGCGGTCAGTTGACCCTCGAGCCGCCGATAGGCAAAGGCCTGCTCATCGTCCATCGGCACCTCGATGAAGTCTTCATCGTAGGTCGGCAGTACATTGCCACCGATGTCCTTGAGCTTGAGGAAGACGGTGAAGGGCAGCACGTAGTGCATGATCCCCTTGGGGCCGAAGCCCGGGGCCTTGACGGTGCGCACCGACAGCTTCTTGCCTCGCGCTGTCTTGTGCGACTCGCCATCGCGCTCGGTGTAGATGTCCTTCAGCACCCCATGATCACGCAGGAACGACATGGCCGCAGGGCCCATCGATCCGCGCCCGTTGGGGCGATACCCGTCCTCGAGCATCTTCGGCGTGAGGATGCGGAACAGCAGGTGGAACAGGTCGTCGGCATAGCCGCCCATCAGGGTGCCGGTCAGCAGCAGCGACTTGCGCGCCTTGGCCGCCAGCACGCCCATGGCCTGGCCTTGGGCCGACCCGGCGTTCTTGTACTCATGCCCCTCGTCCACGATCAGCAGATCGAAGGTATGATCCGGCAGCTGCCGTTTGATGAACTCGGTCGGCTGATAGCCGCCTTCGCCAAAGCCGAACTCCATCGTGGCCATGGCGCGCTCCATGCGGGCCGCCTGCCGGTCGGAGAACACCAGCTCCCCATTCTCATCCATGAGGTTGATGAACTCGTGGATGTTGTCACCCAGCAGCGTGGCCAGGAACTCCTCGCCGAACTGCTGCACCAGGCGCTCCGAGGAGACCTTGCCGATGGTGGGCAGCTTGCGCAGCGCCTTGAGTACCAGGTCGCGCTGCAGGGTGCCCGTCGCCCGCTGGGGTCGCATCAGCGTCCAGAGAGGGCTGTAACAGTGCCGGCACTTGTGGCGCCGCTCCTCACGGAGAAACTGCGACAGCGATACCGCTTCGTTGTCGCTGTCGATCACCGTGCCACCGCACTGGGGACAGGCCGCCAGCTCGCCGCCCGGCACGCGCTTGCGCACCGCTGCGGGTCGCCAGTGGAAGCCCATGCGCATCCGCACACGCCCCAGGATGAAGAACTCCGGCCGCCCATCGGACGGCTGGCCCAGGGCCTCACGGAGCTTGAGCAGTTTGACCAGGGTTTCCGGGCCGTTCAGCACCCAGACCCTGGCCTGATCGACGGTCTCCAGGATCTCCCGCCGCCACTTGTAAACCAGGTGGGGCGGCGCGATCACCAGGAAGCGCCGATAGCCCTCGTCGTGACAGACCGCCGCGGTGGCGATGGCCATCATGGTCTTGCCGGTGCCCATCTCGGCGTTGATGATGCCCGCCGGCTCGTTCCGGTCGAGCAGCAGCGCCGAGATGGTCTGGACCACCTCGGCCTGCTCAGGGAAAGGCGCCCGCTTGAGGGCCGCCATGACGGCCTGGCGACGAGGGTTGGCCTCGCCGTCATAGACCGGGGGATGGGAGCGGTTAAGCGAGGCCAGCAGGCCATCACCAAACTCCTCCACGAAGGCGTTGAGGTCCACCTGAGGCCCGAAGACCTCGCCAGACTGCGCCATGCCGGCCGGCGCCGGCAGTTGAGTGATGTCGTTCATGTCCGTCTCCTTGTGCACAAGAAAACGGCGGACACTCCCCTCCCCTGGCGGGTTGGAAAGGCCCGCCGTGGGGAATGGCGCCCGGGGCGCCGGTCAGTAGTCGTCTGGCAGCAGCAGCGTGGTGGCGCTGCGATCCGCCTCGGTGATGATCCAGACCGTGAGCGACTCACCAATCCGGTAGGAAGAGAGCAGCCTGTCACCGTGAATCAGGGCCTGCTCGTTGCTCTGGCGGTCCTCCTCGGGCACGTCACCCCAGTCGCCGGTGACGTGTCGTCGGAGCAGCGGCATGGGCGAGACCTCGCCTCGCTCCACCAGCTCGTTCACGGCCCGAGTCATCACCACACGTCCTACGTCGAAGCGGCGTAGATCCGGCCTCGCGGCACGTTCGGCGACCCGGTTGAGCGGTGCAGGCGCATCGCCTGCCTCAGCATCGGCCGTCTGATCACCCTCTTCCGGCTCGCCATCATTGGCCGCCTGCGTCGAGGTAATGGTCAGCAACTGCCCACAGTGCGGCGAGTCTGGCGTCATCTCCCAGGCGCGGATCACCGGCACGAAGCGGTCGGTGAGCACGCGGGTCTCGGTGATGGAACCATCCTCCCGCTCGGTGAACTCGGTCTTGGCGACCTTATCCTTGTGGGTGTTGCCCTTGACCACCAGGCAGCGGCCGTTGGGCGCGGTCACCACGCCGGAGATCGCCCCGGCCGCCAGCGACAAGGCCAGATGCCAGGAGGAGAGTCGGCGCACCGGGGGACGCGGCGAAAGGCCGGTCTTCCCGAACACGCTGCCCGCCTCGGGCCAGAGCCCCTGCAGCTTCCCGACCTCATCGGCCAGCTGCTCGGCATCGAGCGACACGCGGTAGAAGTGGCGCAGCTCGCCCTGAGCCGCCGGTACCACGTAGGGTTCAAAGGGCCACACCTCCGGGATCACCTCGGGTATGACCTCCTTGCTTCCCACGCGCAGCAGCTGGGCGCGCATCGCCTTGGCCTCCTGACTGCGCTGCGCCTCACGGCGTCGCACCCGGCGGCCCAGGATCATCACCTGCTGAAAGTCATCCACGGCGGCGCGGAAGACCCGCAGCTCTGTGAAGTGGTTGACCAGCCAGCCGGTCAGCTCCTTGTCCAGGGCGTAGTCGGGAACGATCAACACCAGCACGCCCCCGACCTGCAGGGTGCCAACGGTGCGCTGGTAGAACAGCTTCTCCAGGCGCCTGCGCCCCTTGCCCTGATAGCTTTCGTAGCCGGCGTGGTCGGCCAGCAGGTCGCCATAGGGCGGGTTGAGCCACAGGCAGCCCATGCTGCGCGGTGAGATCACCGTGTCCATCAGGTCGCCCTGCAGGCCTCTATCCACCAGGCCATGCATCGAGGCGGCTCGCTCGGCGTGATACTCCACGCCGCAGGCCTGAACGCGTTCGCGCCCCAGGTGGTGCGCAAGCTCGGCGATGGCAGCGCCCTCCCCCGCACAGGGGTCGAGCACCCGCATCCGGCCGGCGCTCGCCGGGCTCAGCGCCTGAAGCACCCGCTCGAGCGACGCCTCATCCGTGGGGAAGTAGCCATTCCTGGCGAAGTTGCGCGCGATGCGCTGAAACATCAGTGCCATGCGACACCTCCTGTCGGTTGGGTATGGTAGGCGCGGCCAGAACGGCCGCACCGTGGTGGAGCGAGAGCTCAGGGCTCGGGGGTAAGCACGCCGGCGCGAATCATGCCGCTGAGGCGCGGGGCCAGGTCGTTCTCATCGAGTGAGATCTCCCAGGCCTGAATCGGCCCCTGTGAGAACGAGGCCGGCAGTACCGCCTGCTGGGCATGCAGCAGCGTCATCACCGGCATCTGCCAGTGATCCAGCAGGGGCAGCGGGCAGAGCTCCCGCACGCAAGGCCACAGCTGGTCATCCACCGTGCAGGCGCCCTCCTCGTCGTCGAGCAGGACGATGCTGTGCAGGTTGGCGCGATCCGGCGTGATGCAGCGCTGATCGAAGAGCCATACGTGCACCAGGGTGCCGAAACGCGTCTGGCGCAGCCGGGCGGAGCGCCGGGAGTAGCGGTCCATGTCGCCAAAGACCATGGGGTGGCGAGTGTCGCCCTGGCAGAGATGCAAGGCATCCAGGCCATTGTCTGCCGTTGGCAGCGTCAGCCTGGCCAGCAGCTCCTGCAGCGCCGTGTCCCGCCCCCACAGGGAGAGAAACAGGCACTCACGCTGCCGGCCAATGCAGAACGCATCGGCGTATAGGTCCAGGCACTCATCGAGGGTGTAGAGCTCGGGCATGATGGCCTCCATCGGTTAGCGAAGAGCGATGGGGACATCCCGAGCCCAGGGCATCGAGATGCCCCGGTGGGGAGTGGCTGCCTCAGGCAGCGGCTTGCCAGGTCTGAGTCGGCGCCTGGAATCGGTAGCCCAGTTCCTTCAGTCGACTCACCTGACGGCGGAACAGCGCTCGGTCCACGGTGGGATCGAGCTTGACGCTCTGCCCCAGGGGCCAGAGCAGGCCGAAGAGCTCGGCATCGGGATTGGCGTCCTGGCCAGAGGCGTAGGCATCCGGGGCTTGGGGCCCTGACGCCTCGCCGGCTTCACCCTGAGACGATGGCACAGGCGGAGCCGCCGGCTCGCCCGGCCCAGGCGTGGATGGGGGGGCTGGCTCGGAAGGCGCAGGAGCAGCCTCCTCCTCCAGCGGATCCATCTCCGCGGAGTCGAAGCGCGGGCCATGCTGGGTTACCAGCATGCCGTCCTCGGTCAGCAGCATCTCGCCGACCTTGGCGCGGACCTCCACGACCAACCGGCCACTGGCGAAGTAGCTCGCCGGGCGGATCTCGAGCAGCAGAAACTCGCCCTCGAACACCCCTTCGCTGAACTGGTCCAGCTGGGGGTCCTTGATGACGAACTCGCCGATCGAGGCCGCCAGCCGGCCGACGTTGAAGGGGCCGTTGCGCCCATGAATGGTGCGGACGGTAAGCCGTCCGGGGATCTTGATCATCACCAGACTCCTGTTCGACAGGATGCAAAAAGAGCGGACGGGGCCGGCAGCGCCGGCACCCGTCCAAGAAGTCACGGGCAAGCGCCCGAGGTGTCAGAGATAGCCCCGCTCCGCGAAGGAGACCGAGTCCGAACCGCCCACCACGATGTGGTCGAGCACGCGCACTTCGATCAGACCCAGCGCCTCCTGGAGGCGCTGGGTGATGCGTCGGTCCGCATCGCTCGGATCGGGCTCCCCGCTCGGGTGGTTGTGGGTGAAGATCACCGCACCGGCATTGTGGTGCAGCGCCGCCTTCACCACCTCTCGCGGATAGACCGAGGCGGAGTCGAGAGTGCCGTGGAACAGCTCGCTGAACTCGATCACCCGGTGCTGGGTGTCCAGGAAGATGGCACCGAACACCTCGTGGTCGTAGCCGGCCAGTTTGAGCCACAGAAACTCACGTACCCGATTGGGTGTGTTGAGCTTCATGCCCTTGGAAACGGAGCGCTCCACCACCTGTCGCGCCGCATCGATGACGCGGTCATCGGGGGCCGCCAGGTAGTTGCCGTTGCTGTCGCGCACGAACAGCTGAGGCGCGTTGGATGGGGAGTAGCGAGACTCTGCCGGGAGGGCAGCTGCTGAAGTGTGTGTCATGACCAGGACCTCCGGACATGACCGAGACCGCCCCCTCCGGGAGCGATGTCCCGGTCGGGGTGGGTAGAGAGGAAGGGTTACGCGGCGAAAAGCTGCGCGTGGTTCAGCTCGTCGTGGCGTGCCACCAGCAGGTAGTCACCGTGCTGGCGGTCGCCTTGCACGACCAACGCCTCGAGCTCGAGAGCCAGAGGCTGGTGGGGGTTCCCGCTTGGCGGGATGCGATGGTGAGTCAGCCGCACCGCCTGGGTCCCTGCCGGGTACCCGGAAAGCTGGCTTGCCACGTTCTGCAGCAGCAGCTGGAATCGTTCGATGGGAGTGACCCCATGCTCCGAGACCACGTGCTCTGCGACATACATGCAGTCGTCCATGACCCGCTGGCTGATGCGGACCTTGCCCACAAAGCCATGCTCACAAGCCAGCGACGACATATCGTAGGATTTCATGGTGAGTCTCCTGTGATGATGCACAAAGGGGACACACCTCCCCACCAGGGAATGTGAATCCCCTGGTGGGTGATGGCACACGAGTGCCGAGGAAGAGATTAAGCATCCAGCCCGGATGGGCGGCCTCGTCTCGGGATGCGCGAGGCCTTGGGAGATGGCGTACCGCCAAGCGGCGCACCCTTGAAACGCCTGGGTGCCAGGGTGCCTCGGTTGGAGCCGGTCGAGACCACCGGGCCGCCATAGGCGGTGCTTGCCTGATTAAGGCTACATCACCGATCCCCACCGTCAAGCACAGGAATGCCAGAACATTCTTTAACGGGCCAGAACCTGAAGCCATCGATGCGGCCATCACCTGGTCAGTCATCGTGTCGGTTCCTGGCTGACGTGGGCCGTTTTCGTCCCTCGTATCTACCCAGTGGAAGGCAGCTGGCCTTAGACGTGGATCAACGAAGCGCCGACCTGGCCTCAGTTGCGCAGATTCGCCACCAGGGCATCGGCGAAGGTATCGGTCGTGCCGTTGCCGCCCATGTCCGGCGTGACTTGCTCGCGGTCATTTTCCAGTACCTCGCGGATGCCACCCCGGATCTTCGCGCCCTTTTCCACCATTCCCAGATGGTCGAGCATATCGGCCGCCGCCAGCAGCAGGGCACAGGGGTTGGCAATCTTCTTGCCGGCGATGTCCGGCGCCGAGCCGTGCACCGCCTCGAAGATGGCCACCTCACTGCCGATGTTGGACCCCGGGGCCAGGCCCAGACCACCGACCAGGCCGGCACACAGATCGGAGAGGATATCACCGAACAGATTGGTGGTGACGATGACATCGAACTGGTTGGGATTCATCACCAGCTGCATGCAGGCGTTGTCGACGATCATCTCCTCGAGCTCGATCTCGGGATAGTCCCTGGCCACCTCGCGGGCAACCTCCAGGAACAGGCCAGAGCTGGTCTTGATGATATTGGCCTTGTGCACCGCGGTGACCTTCTGGCGACCTTTCTGGCGAGCCAGCTCGAAGGCGTAGCGCACGATACGCTCGGAGCCGCTGCGGGTCACTCGAATGCTCGACAGGGCGGTCTCGCCATCCTCGGAGAGGCTCTGGCCTTCGGCGAGATAGGCGCCTTCGGTGTTCTCGCGCACCGTGATTAGGTCGATGTTGTCATAGCGCGAGCGGGTACCGGGAAAACTGATCGCCGGACGCACATTGGCATAGAGGTCGAAGTGGCGGCGCAGCTGCACATTGATGGAGGAGAACCCCTTGCCGATCGGGGTGGTCAGCGGCCCCTTGAGGGCCACGCAGTGTGTCGCTATCGCCGCCAGCGTCTCGGGAGGTACCAGGGTGTCATGCTTGTCCAGGGCGGCAAGGCCGGCATCATGAAACTCGTAGGTCAGGTCGCAGTCCAGCGCATCCAGCACGCGCAGGGTGGCCTCCATGATCTCGGGGCCGATGCCGTCACCTTTCAATACCGCAATCGTTTGACTCACCTGGGGATCCTCGTGGTAGATGGTGTGTTGCATGAAATGGAGACCACCCCTCAGGCGGGCTCCAGGAAGGGTGTCAGGGGGCCGGCATGGGTCAGCGCCAGGCGGTGCATGGCCCGGGTGCAGGCCACGTAGAGCAGGTTGCGCTCCATGTCGGTGGCATAGTTCTTCGCCGTGACCTCGGGCACGATGACCCGGTCGAACTCCAGGCCCTTGGCCATGTGCGCGGTGCAGACGACGATGCCCTGGCCAAAGGCGCTGCTCGTCTCGCCGAGCAGCTGCAGCCGCTCGAAGTTGCCGTGCTCGCCGCTCTCCAGCGCCTCGAAGACCTTCGTTGCCTGCTTCTGTGTCTTGCAGACGATGCCGAGGGTGTTGTGCTCGGAGGCGGCGAAGTCGCGTGCCAGCCCGCCGATGGTGGCGAGCTCTGCCTTGCGGGTGCGGGCCTTGATCACCGCCGGCTCTTCGCCATGGCGTTCGATCGCCTCCAGCTCGGGATTGGGCGAGATACGTTGGGCAAAGCGAGTGATCTGAAGGCTCGAGCGATAGCTCTTGTTGAGGGTCACGCAGGAGGACTGGCGCAGTACCCGGCGTATCTCCTCGGCCTTCGAGGCGCTGTAGGGATTCACCGACTGGAAGGCATCGCCGAGGATGGTCTTCTTGCACGAGAAGAGTCGGCCGATCACCGCATACTGCACCGGGGTGTAGTCCTGCATCTCGTCGATCAGCAGGTGCTTGACCTCGCGCCAGCGCGAGCGCACGCCCTCCAGGCGCATCTTCAGGTAGATCAGCGGAAAGACATCGGCGTACTCGAGCCTGCCCCGCGAGGCGGTCCTGAACAGCTCCGGCCGGCCCAGCCAGTCGTAGAAGCCCTTGTAGGTCTCGCGCAGAGTCGCCTGCCGGAGCATCGTCTTCACGGCCGCCTTGAGCTGCTTGCGCTCCTCGGGTTCCAGGTCGTAGTTGTATTGGTTGCCGATCTTGCGCTCGATCTCCCAGCTCACCTGTTTCAGGCGTTCATTGGTGGGCAGGTGGCGGTGCTTGCGGAAGACCTCCTCGAGCAGCCAGGCGGGCACCAGCCGCCGGGCGATCCACAGGTCTTCGGCGGCGAAGCGGTTGGCCTCCACGTGACCTGCATAGCGGTCGAGCTCGGTCAGGAAGTCCGGCGAGGCCTTGTAGCGCAGACGCGCCTTCATGGCCTCGTCGTCCTTCTCCAGCAGCGCCGTGGTCTGCTCGAAGAAGCTCTCGAAGCGGTACTGGCCGTCGAGCAGCTCATCGGCCAGTTCCTCCATGCCGACCTGATTGACCGTCTCCTCACCGAGTTCCGGCAGCACGTTGGCAATGTAGTCGGAGAACACCTGGTTGGGCGAGATGATCAGGATGTCCTCGGAGCTCAGGCTGTCCTTGAAGCGGTAGAGCAGGAAGGCGATGCGGTGCAGGGCGATGGAGGTCTTGCCGGAGCCGGCCACTCCCTGGATGACCAACGCCTGGGCCTCGTCATTGCGGATGATGGCGTTCTGGTCGCGCTGGATGGTGGCAACGATGTTCTTCATGCCCTCATCGGAGGCGCGGCTCAGCTCCTCCTGGAGCACCTCGTCGACCACGTGCACCGCGCTGTCGATCATCAGCTCGATCTCGCCGCCCTTGATGCGGAACTGCCGCTTCAGGGAGATCTCGCCGGCCACCGGCCCCTCGGGGCTCTCGTAGGTGGCGGGACCGGTCTCGTAGTCGTAGAACAGCGAGGCGATGGGCGCCCGCCAGTCGTGGACGCGGCTCACCCCAGCGAGGTCATCGTGGAAGTGGTGGATGCCGATGTAGACCGGCTCGGCCCTGTCGCCACGGGCGAAGTCGAATCGACCGAAGTAGGGGGAATGCCGGAGCTTCTCGAGCTTGCGGCGTCGGGCCAGGGCGTTGTCGCCGGACATGACGGACTGCTCGATGGACTCCCGGGCCGAGATCTTCTCGATATGGTCCATCTCGTCACGGCTCGACCAGAGATACTCCTTCTGTGCCTGGATATCCTCGGCGTAGTCGGCAAGGCGCGCCTCCAGCTCCGCCAGATTGGCGTCGATGCGTGTCAGGGTGTGCTCGAGTTGGCGCCGCTCGGCGGCCCGTTCGGGGGTATCGGCTTTCTGGTTCATCGTGGTCCGTTCGGGTCGATATTCGGGGTAAAGGGATCAGGTCGCGCCAACTTCACGGGTGCTGTGGAAGTCGATCTCCGGCCACTTTTCGAGGGTCAGATCGAGGATCGAGCGGTTGGGCGCCATGAAGGCCAGCGCCCCGGCGGCATCCCGCGCCAGGCGGTTGGCATTAGCCTGGCTGAAGCGCTTCATCGCGGCGGCATCCTCGCTGCTCACCCACAGCGCCTTATGCACCGGCACGCTCTCGAAGGCGGCATCGACCCCGTATTCAGCTTGCAGCCGGTGGGCCACGGTCTCGAACTGCAATTGTCCCACGGCACCCAGGATCATTCCCGTCTTCTCCAGTGGCTCGAACACCTGGATGGTGCCCTCCTCGCCCAGCTCCAGCAGCGCCTTGTTGAGCTGCTTGGCCCGCAAGGGATCGTTCAGCCGCGCGGCGCGGAAGATCTCCGGGGAGAAGTGCGGAATGCCCTCCAGCTCCAACACCTCGCCCTCGGTGATAACGTCCCCGATGCGCAGGCGACCATGGTTGGGGATGCCGATGATGTCCCCGGCATAGGCGGAAGCGAGATGGGCCCGCTCCTGGGCCATGAAGGTGATGGCGTGATCGAGCCGGATGGGCTTGCCGCTGCGGATATGTCGAGCTTTGAGCCCCTGGCGATAGGCCCCGGAGCAGACCCTCACGAAGGCGATGCGGTCCCGGTGCTGGGGGTTCATGTTGGCCTGGATCTTGAACACGATGCCGGTGAAGGTCTCCTCGTCCGGCCTTACCGTGCGCTGGCGGGCCTCGCGCCGGCGTGGCGGTGGCGCCCAGGCCACAAGTGCCTTGAGGATGTCGCGCACGCCGAAGTTGTTGATCGCGGAACCGAAGAACACCGGCGACAGATCACCGCTGAGGAAAGCGTCTTGATCGAAGGGCTCCGCCGCCTCGCGCACGATTTCAACCTCCTCCTTGAAGGTGGCATGGGCGATGGGGAAGTGCTCCACCAGATAGGGATGGTCCTCCCCTTCCAGCACCTCGAGATCGGTCTCGGGTCGGCTCTCTCCCGGGGTGAACTTGAGCATTCGCTCACTGGCCAGATCGAAGACGCCGGCAAAGTCTTTGCCCATGCCGATGGGCCAGGTGATCGGTGCACAGGGCATGCCCAGGATCTCCTCGATCTCGTCGATAAGCTCCAGGGGCTCACGAACCTCGCGATCCATCTTGTTGATGAAGGTGATCACCGGCGTTCGGCGCATCCGGCACACCTCTAGCAGCTTGATGGTCTGCGCCTCGACGCCCTTGGCGGCATCGATCACCATCAGCGCCGCGTCCACCGCGGTGAGCACGCGGTAGGTATCCTCCGAGAAGTCCTGGTGACCGGGCGTGTCGAGCAGGTTGATCACGCAGCCATCATGCTCGAACTGCATGACGGAGCTGGCCACCGAGATGCCACGCTGCTTCTCGACCTCCATCCAGTCCGAAGTCGCGAACTGGTTGCTCTTCTTGCCCTTGACGGTTCCTGCGGAACGGATCGCGCCGCCGTACATCAGCAGCTTCTCGGTCAAGGTGGTCTTGCCGGCATCCGGGTGCGAGATGATCGCAAAGGTACGCCGTCTGGCCACCTCGCCATGCAGCGAGGTGGCGGATCTGGGGGCTGTGTTGGTTGACATGATTGGCCTGCTGGGAAAACGAACCGGAAATTGTCGCAGCAACGGGAGAGATCTGCGGTCAATCCCAGGAAGGCTCCCTGGCCATGCTCGCCTCCTGCGCGAAGAGCACCGGGTCATGGGTGCGCCAGAATACCGAGCGGATACCCGGCCCCGCCCCGAGTAGCAGCGCAGCATCGATGGGATTGAGCGCCTGATCTGCCTCGAGCTCCACTCCTGACAGGGTGCGATGGCCCGATATCCGTTGTCCCATGAACAGCAGGTCGTAATCGACGCAGTCGTGTGACTTCGGTCGTTGCTGTTCGAGGCTGAGATAGCCTAGTTCCAGAAGTTGCTGGATGCGCGGAGAGGATGGAAGTGTCTCGAAGCTCATCGGTTACTCCCCCTGGTAGCGCCAGGAGCGCACACCGCGCAGAAGCGCACGATTGGCGATGCTCAGGAAGCGTCCACGCTCCATGATTGCCGAGGTGACGCCGGCGCCATGCATGTCCTGATACACCACCAGCAGGGTGGAACGGGGGTTGATGGGTAGGTGGTCATGAACACTTACCCAGCCATCCTTTGCGGATAGCCGTTCGGCATCGGGGAGGAAGGCCCCTTGGTCGCTCATACACGTATCCTTTACTTGTCTGGCAGACAGGCAGCCACGGTAGTGGCGTGCCGAAGAAACGTCGAAGACGCAGGATACGGGAGCGCTAGGGCGGACTGATGAGGGTGTCGGTAAGTAACTGAGCCAACGGATTGCTCCTTGCAGTTACCAGCGACCTCAGGGAAAGGTATCTGGAAGATGGGATTAGAAGACGTTTACGATAACAAACTCTTGAATGACCGTTCAAGGGAAGGGGGGCGGTCGTTCTGTACCTCAACGAGCCAGTTGGCATATAGCACTGCTTCCTGATTTCCACTGGCGATCAGCTGGAGGCGACGCAGGTGGCGGCGTCTTCGGCACGTGTCCAGCAGCACCAACGCGAGCTCTGCCACCAGGCGCTCCTGCAGCAGGGGCAGGCCAGCCTGCTGCGGCAATGGCAAAGCCAGCGAGGTCACCTCGTGACGATCGGCCACGCGCAACGCATTCCGGTAGCTAAGCAGCAACTTTCGCCTCTCGTCCTGGTTCACCGTCTCGGGCGGCATGAACTTGATCAGCTGAGGGGTCGTATCCATCGGTGACCAGGCCATCCAGGCGTGCCCCACGGCCGCAGTGCCCAGGTCTCGCCGCTGCGCATCGGTGGCCGGCACCACCTCGGCATCCAGTGTTTCCTCATCGAGATCCTGGCGGTTTCTGATCTCGATGGTCACGTTGTCCTGCGTTAGTTTCAGCATCACTCCTCACTCGGCACAGTCGATACATTTCAGCACGGTAGGGTCCCACTCGAGTCGCTTGGGGCCGATCCATTCACCGCATTCGATGCACTCCCCATACTCGTTCCGGGCGATGCGTGACAGGGCGGCATCGATACGTCGGATTGCCAGCTGCCGACGATCCTCCTCGGCCTTGGCCATGGCCTGCCCCTGCAAGGCATCCATGCGCGACAGGCGCCCCACGGACTGCTGGTCCAGCACCACCGTGGCGCGGCTCTCCTTGCTCTCGAAGCTCTGATCGATCAGCGCCGCCTTGGTATCCTCGAGTTGATGGGTGATCTTCTCGATATCGAGTTCCGGATGATTCATCTCTACCCCTCGTTGATCGAGCCAAAGGGGCCGGCGGATTGGCCCGCTACTAGATTCCACCGACCGAAAGACTCAACGTAGCCGCTTTGCCCATGATTTTGTAGCGCAAGCGCAGCAGATGAATTAAGCAAACACCTGGGTCCACTCATCGCGCTTGGCCAGGAGACCACGAGCGATCTCCTGGGCGCCTTCCAGGCTGTGGCTGGCCGCCCAGCCGCACTGCATCTCGTTGCAGGCCGGGACCTCGGTGGCCTCGAGCACGTCCTTGAGGGTGCCTTCCAGCAGCTCGAGCACGCCGTCGTAGTCGTCGTGATTCAGCAGCGCCACGTAGAAGCCGGTCTGGCAACCCATGGGGCTAATGTCGACCACCTTATCGGAGTGGTTGCGCGACAGCTCCGCCATCAGGTGCTCCAGGGAGTGCAGGCCGGGCATCTCCATGTGCGCCTGGTTGGGCTGGCAGATACGCAGGTCGTACTTGTGGATGGTATCGCCGTGCTCGCCGGTCTTGACGTCAGCCAAGCGCACATAGGGGGCCTTCACCTTGGTGTGATCCAGATTGAAGCTCTCGACGTTCATCTTCTGCTCGGTCATGAGGTTCTCCTGTGGTATGCATGGGCACGGGCGGTCATGCCCGTGCTATTTATGTCGGATTCAGAGTTCCGGGGCGTCGTAGTCGTGGGGCTCGTCGGTGTAGACGCAGACATTGGCATGATCCACGTCGCCGTCATCAGCCTCGACCTGGCTGGCAAAGAACGCCTTGATCTCGCGACGGTTGCAGTGCGCCTCGAAGGCCTCGCGGCTGGCCCAGATCTCGTGGAAGACGATGGGGTAGCTGGCACCCTGGGCATTGGGGTGATCGATATGCCGGGTCACCGTGTACTGGAGGCAGCCGTCCTCGCGGTGCGCATTGGGCTCGAGCGCCTGCAGGGCCTTGAACACGGCCTGTTCGCGGCCGGGCTTGGGTTTGAAGTTGGCGATACAGTAGAGCTTCTGGGACATCTTGTTTCTCCGTGTCGTCGGGGGTCAGAGCCTGGCGGCGTTGCGCAGGCCAGCGGCCTTGTCGGTGGCCTCCCAGGGGAAGGCGGTGAAGGTCTCGGTATGCTCCTGGCCCTGGGTGTCGGTCCAGGTGTAGGAGGTCTCGAAGGGCTCGCGACCGAAGTGGCCGTAGGCCGCGGTCAGCCGGTACATGGGGTGCAGCAGGTCGAGCATGCGAGTGATGGCATTGGGCCGCAGGTCGAAGTGCTCGCGCACCAGCTCGATGATCCGCGCATCATCCACCTTGCCGGTGCCGAAGGTGTTGACCGAGACGGAGGTCGGCTCGGCCACGCCGATGGCGTAGGAGACCTGAATCTCGCACTTGTCGGCGAGCCCCGCGGCGACGATGTTCTTGGCCACATAACGGCCGGCGTAGGCGGCGCTGCGGTCGACCTTGGAGGGGTCCTTGCCGGAGAAGGCGCCGCCACCGTGGCGGGCCGTGCCGCCGTAGGTATCGACGATGATCTTGCGACCGGTCAGGCCACAGTCGCCCACCGGGCCACCGATCACGAACTTGCCGGTCGGGTTGATATGGTACTTGGTCTCGGCGGAGAGCCACTCGGCCGGAATCACCTGCTCGATGATCTCGCGCTTGACGATCTTGCGCAGCTCCTGCTGGTCGATGCCCGGGTCATGCTGGGTGGAGAGCACGATGGCATCCACCGCGCAGGGCCTGCCCGCGGCGTCGTAGCGGAAGGTGAGCTGGCTCTTGGCATCCGGACGCAGCCAGGGCAGCAGGCCGTGCTTGCGCAGCTCCGCCTGGCGCTCCACCAGGCGGTGGGCGTAGTGGATCGGCGCCGGCATGTAGCTGTCGGTCTCGTTGGTGGCGTAGCCGAACATCAGCCCCTGGTCGCCGGCGCCCTGATCCTCGGGCTTGCTGCGGTCGACGCCCTGGGCGATATCCACGCTCTGCTTGCCGATCAGGTTGAGCACGCCACAGGTCTGGCCGTCGAAGCCCACGTCCGAGGAGGTGTAGCCGATGCCGGTGATCACCTCGCGCACGATGGCCTCGAGATCGACCCAGGCGGAGGTGGTGATCTCGCCGGCAACGATCGCCACGCCGGTCTTGACCAGGGTCTCGCAGGCCACCCGGGCCTGCTTGTCGCGGGCGATGATGGCGTCGAGCACGGCATCGGAGATCTGGTCGGCGATCTTGTCCGGGTGCCCCTCGGAGACGGATTCGGAGGTAAACAGGGAGTATTCGCTCATCGGGAATCCCAGGTGAGTGAGTGGTAACGCGCTATCAGTTGACGCGGCGATAGCCGCCAAGCTTGCCCTTCTTGCTGAGCACGAACTGCCAGAGCTGGATGTCGCGGGCTCGGAAGGCCCCGGCACAGCTCAGCAGGTAGTAGCGCCACATGCGGTAGAAGCGCTCGCCGTAGGCCTCGGCAAACTGCGGCCAGGCGGCCTCAAAGTTCTCGTGCCAGGCCATCAGGGTCCTGTCGTAGTCGGCCCCGAAATTGTGCAGATCCTCGACCACGAACAGCTCCTCGGCAGCATCGGTGACATGCCCCAGGGCCGGCAGCTCGCCATTGGGGAAGATGTACTTGTCGATCCAGGGATCCGGCGTGGTATCGCGCACGTTCTTGCCGATGGTGTGCAGCAGGAAGAGGCCATCGTCCTTGAGGCAACGATTCGCAACGTCCATGTAGGTGCGATAGTTCTTGCGGCCGACATGCTCGAACATGCCGATGCTGACGATGCGGTCGAACTGCTCGGTCTCGTCACGATAGTCCTTGAGGCGAAACTCCACCGGTAGGCCCTGCTGCATCAGGCTCTTGCCATAGTCGGCCTGTTCGCGGGAGATGGTCAGGCCCACGCACTCCACACCATAGTGCTCGGTGGCATAGGCCATGAAGCTGCCCCAGCCGCAGCCGATGTCGAGCACGCGCATGCCGGGCTCGAGCTCGAGCTTGCGGCAGATCAGATCGAGCTTGGCCTCCTGGGCCTCGTCCAGGGTGTTCGCATCCTTCCAGTAGCCGCAGGTATAGGTCATGCGTGGGTCGAGCATGGCGGCGTAGAAGTCGTTGCCGAGGTCATAGTGGGTTTCGCCGACCTCGAAGGCGCGGCTGGCGGTCTGCAGGTTGATCAGGCGGGTGCGCAGATGGTGAAAGACCAGCTTGCGTGGGTTGACCTGTTCGGGAAGACGGGCACGCAGCAGGCGGAAGAAGAACTCGTCTAGGCACTCGGCATCCCAGTCACCGTTCATGTAGCTTTCGCCAAGGCCCAGATTGCCGCGGGCTAGTGCCTCGTCGATAACGCCGTGGGCGTTGAACTTGATATCCCAGGGGCGGTCACCGTTGATATGGATATCCGCTCTCTCCAGCAGCTCGGCGACGAAGCGCTGCGAGGAAGAGGTTTCATCGAAAAAAGCCGAATGAGCAAAGGTCTTGCTGTTCAAGGGTCGCTTCCTTGTTCTGCCCTCTCGCCAGGAGAGGTGATGTCATCAGGGGTCCTCGTTGTGAGTGGGGCATAAGGGAAGCGCGAATCAGGGCGGGGTGATCGTCAATCTATCGGCTCCTGTACAGGGCACTCGCGTGCCTGGAAGGAAAAAACCGGCACACACCAATGGAACGATGGGCCGGTTTCGGGAAAATCAGCGCAGCAACAGCACCGGTATGCGCGACTTGCGCAGCATCTCGCTGGTGGTACTGCCCACCAGCAGGTGGCGGATACGAGAATGACCGTAGGCGCCCATCACCAGCAGGTCGATGGCATGCTCCTTCTGGTAGGTGTGGAGTGTCGCCTCTACCTCACCGGCGCGGATGGCACCCTCGGCCACATGACCCGCATCGCGCAGGGTCTTGAGCGCCCAGTCGAGCTGGGAGCGGTTGTCACCGGTCTCGGCACCGACGATCACCACATGCACCGGCACGCCCTCGAACAGCGGACTCTTCGCCAGCATCTCCACCCCCTTGCGGGTGGTTTTGCTGCCATCGAAGGCCAGCATCACCTTCTCCGGCTGCTTGAAGATGTGGGGCACCATCAGGATCGGCCGATGCAGGGTGCGCACCACCCGCTCCAGGTTGGAACCCAGGTGGCCGCTGTCCTGGTGGGCGGTCTCGCCACGCTTGCCCACCACCAGCAGGCGGATCTCCTCCTGAAGTTCCTCGAGGGTCTCCACCAGGGTGCCGTTGCGCTGGCGACCGGCGGGCTCGCTCACGCCATCCTCGACGGCCCGCTCGATAGCCGCCTTGATCATCAGTCGGCCCTGTTCTTGGGCCACCTTGGCGCGCTGCTCATCGAGCTGGGAGAGCTCCTGGAGCAGACGCTCTCGGGCGCCCGCCCTGAGGTTGCCGGAGAGATTGCGCTCCTCCGGCGGCAGGTGGTTGTCGTTGACGTGCAGGAAGGTCAGCGGAGCGCCCAAGGCCAGGCTGGCCCAGGCGGCATAGTCGCACACCCCTTCGGAAAACTGTGAGCCGTCGATGGCGGCCATTACCTGTTCTGTCATTGCGTATCTGCTCCTTAGTGACCGCCCATCAGTTTCTCGACGGCTTCGGGATCATCATGCACCGCATAGCGGTCGACGATGGTGGCGCTGGCCTCGTTGAGGCCGATCATCTCCACCTCGGTGCCCTCGCGGCGGAACTTGATCACCACCCTGTCGAGGGTCTGGACGGCGGTGATGTCCCAGAAATGGGCGCGGGAGAGATCGATGGTGACCTTCTCCACCGTCTCCTTGAAGTCGAAGGCGTTGCCGAAGCGCTCGGAGGAGGCGAAGAACACCTGGCCTACCACCTTGTAGATGCGAGCATTGCCGTCGTCGACCTCCTCGCTACCGATATAGAGGATATTGCCCACCTTGTTGGCGAAGAACATGGCGGCGAGCAGCACGCCAACGAAGACGCCGATGGCCAGGTTGTGAGTGCCCACGGTCACCACCACGGTGGCCACCATGACGAAGTTGGTGCTCATCGGGTGCTTCTTGAGGTCCTTGATGGAACTCCAGCTGAACGTCCCGATGGCGACCATGATCATCACCGCGACGAGTGCGGCCATTGGAATCTGGGAGACCCAGTCGGCCAGGAACACCACCATCAGCAGCAGCGACACGCCGGCGATCAGGGTCGACATGCGACGGCGACCGCCGGACTTGATGTTGATCACCGACTGGCCAATCATCGCGCAGCCCGCCATGCCGCCGAGCAGGCCGGCACCGATGTTGGCGATGCCCTGTCCCTTGCACTCGCGGTTCTTGTCACTGCGGGTGTCGGTCAGGTCGTCGATGATGGTGGCGGTCATCATCGACTCCAGCAGGCCCACCACGGTCAGCATCAGTGCGGTGGGGAAGATGATCATCAGCGTCTCGAGGTTGAGCGGCACCTCGGGCCACAGGAAGACCGGCAGGCTGTCGGGCAGCTCGCCCATGTCACCGACGCTGCGGATTTCCATGCCGGTCATCATGTAGACGGCGGTCAGCACCACGATACAGACCAGCGGCGAGGGGATGGTCTTGCCGATCACCGGTACCAGGGGGAAGCCGTAGATGATCGCCAGACCGGCCAGCGTCATGGCGTAGACGTGCCAGGTCACCCCGGTCAGCTCAGGCAGCTGGGCCATGAAGATCAGGATCGCCAGGGCATTGACGAAGCCGGTGACCACCGAGCGCGACACGAAGCGCATCAGCTCGGCGAGCCTGAGATAGCCGGCGATGATCTGCAGCACCCCGGTCAGCAGGGTAGCAGCCAGCAGGTACTCCAGGCCGTGCTCCTTGACCAGGGTGATCATCAGCAGCGCCATGGCGCCGGTGGCCGCCGAGACCATCCCCGAACGCCCGCCGGTAAAGGCGATGATCACGCAGATCGCGAAGGAGGCGTAGAGGCCGACCTTGGGGTCGACCCCGGCGATGATGGAGAAGGCAATGGCCTCGGGGATCAGCGCCAGGGCGACGACGATGCCCGCCAGGGTGTCGCCCTTGAGATTGGAGAACCAACTCAATTTCATTTTTTCGTACATGCTGCGGTCCAGTCAGGGGATGAATCAGTTCAGCCTCGTGACACGATAGCGATGACGCACACAGCCACCCGACACCCAGATAGGTGCAGAGCAAAGCAATGAAATGTGGGAGTCACGCACGTATCGGGTCAGAGGTAACGCCTTTGACGTAGCGTGAGGATCGGGCGTGTCGCCTCGTTGACGGCGGGCGAGCCCAGAAGGGGGGGGAGCGCTAGGGCGGAGTCATCAGCCCTGAGAAAGAGGTTGTCATGGGGTGCTTTAGCCTTCTATCGCGATGATCGACATCGTTCATAGCACCAGAGCTTGCCCGGTGAAATTGCATGTCATCCCGTGGAAAGCTAGGTACTCTACCAAAATTCACGCTGCATTGCACACTTGAGGGAGGTATGCGCAGGATAGGACATCTCTCAGCCTGGCCAGACTCCAGGCTCCGATGCGGATGAGCGGTGTCGGCGACCCCAAGCTTACAGCGAGGGCATAGCAGGGTCCTGAGAACGCCGACGGAGTTCTTGATCACCTGCGCATCGAGAGCATGAAGCGACAGGACACTTATGTGCGCTCGTCCTCCCCGGCCAGCTCCGCACTTACGCTGCGGAACTGCTCCAGGGCGGCTTCCAGGTTCTCGACGATCTCGGTGGCCAGCACGTCCGGCTCCGGCAGGCTTTCCATGTCCTCCAGGCTGTCGTCCTTGAGCCAGAAGATATCCAAGTTGAGCTTGTCGCGCTGGATCAGCTCGTCGTAGCTGTAGGGTCCTGCACAAGTCTGCAAGCAGGCCTTCAGCAGCAATGCTACATTATTAGCAATTACCAAAGTTTTATCAGCAGCAGGGACCATGGAAAACCTGCCTCACGCAGCACCGAAGTCGATGCTCTCTTCCCCGAGTCGTTCCCAGGAGATAAAGGTTCCTTTCGGGGAGCGCGACGGCAGGCTATATCCTCCTGGTCATGTCGAAAGAGGTCTCGGCTGCCGCTGTACCTGTCCAGAATGCGGTGCTGATCTGGTTGCCAAGCGATCCTCGAGGGGCCTTGCATTCTTCGCCCACCACGACAGGACCGAGTGCATTGGGGGATATGAAACCGCACTGCACAGGATGGCCAAGCAGATCATCGATGACGCCAAAGCCGTTAGCCTACCTGAGTACAGTGTACGCGTTCAGGTCACCTCTCCCGAAGGAATCACCTTGGCAGGGTCTGCCTATTTCCAGCCACACTACACTGCTATCCATGATGTACGGCAGGAAAGTCGAATAGAGCGCTGGGTACCTGACATCACAGCTAGACTAAAAACCCGAGCCACTATTTTTATCGAGATCTATGTGAGCCATGCGGTTGATGGAGACAAGCCGGAAAAACTCGACAACCTCTTTGAAATAGACTTGAGCACACTTACTGAGGATACCGTTTCAGACCTAGAAAAACTTAAAGAGGCAGTATTGCCTGAATCCGTGATGCCGGCGTCGACACTTTCCCTATCGCCGTCAGCGAGCATTTTTTGACCTCCGATTCCGTCTCAACCGCCGAATGCATCTCTGCCATGGCCAACCATAGCGGCATCGGCCGGCGACGATGACCCGTTTGCTCATGCATTGCTACCCGCCGGGTACGGTGATGCTGGCTGCCGGTGACCGTCAGCCCTCTGCGTGGTGCCTTTGTCCGACAGACGATCAGCATGGCGTGCCTCGCGGATAGCGCAGGCGGCCTCGCAGGGTGTTCAACACCGTCATGCGTCCGATGTCCTGCCCGAAGTCGAGGATGATCTGCCGCGCCTTTTGAACCACGAGCGCCGCACGATGCACCAGCTCTTGTAGCACGGTGCGGATCCGGCGCCGCTTGGCGGGATGGCGCACCGGGCTCAGCTCGCCGGTCATGCCCAGCTGCCCCATCAGCCGCAGGATGTTGTAGGCCAGCTGGGCGAGGTGCAGGATCAGATCGTTGGTGG
>NZ_JHVH01000002.1 GCF_000620045.1 Halomonas halodenitrificans DSM 735
GCAGGAACTCACGAGCCGTGATCAGCACTTCCTCCTGCTCGGACGTGAGCGTCGCCAGGAGGTTGTGTCGCGTGTGAGATCGATCATAGACATTATCACGGTAACGCCAGCGCCGGATGGTCGCGGTGGCGACGCCATACTGACGGGCCAGCTCGCTATCCGTGATACTGGAGGGTGCTGCCTGAATCTCGGCACGGATCTTCGGTGTCGTCGTCGCTTGTTTATGCAGTTTGATGTCCATGAACCTGCTCCCGGATGAATTGCTGAAGAAGCTCCCTCGCGGCTAGCAGAGGATAACTCCTATAGGCGATTTGATCATCCGGTACCCCACACCTAGTTACCGACTTTATTACCATCCCACAGCGGCGGTTCGGCGCGGGAGGCCGTCACTCCACCGTTACGCTCTTGGCCAGATTCCGCGGCTGGTCCACATCCGTGCCCTTGAGCACCGCCACGTGGTAGCTGAGCAGCTGTAGCGGCAAGGTATAGAGAATCGGCGCCAGCGCCTCATGTACCCGGGGCAGATGCAGCACTCGAATGCCCTCGGCCGCCTCGAGGCCGACTTCCTCGTCGGCAAACACGAACAGCTCGCCGCCGCGGGCCCGCACCTCCTGGAGGTTGGACTTGAGCTTGTCGAGAAGCTCGTCGTTGGGCGCCACGGAGATCACCGGCATATCGCTGTCGACCAGGGCCAGGGGGCCATGCTTGAGCTCTCCCGCCGGGTAGGCCTCGGCGTGGATATAGGAGATTTCCTTGAGCTTGAGCGCCCCCTCCAGGGCGATGGGAAAGTGAGCGCCACGCCCCAGGAAGAGCGCATGCTGCTTCTCGGCGAAGGCCGTGGAGAGCTCTTCGATGGCCGGATCCAACGCCAGTACACGCTCCACCAGCGCCGGCAGGCCGCGCAGCGCCGTGACGATCTCGGCCTGGACGGCGGTGTCGTGGTCCTTGACGCGCCCAAGTGCCAGGGTCAGCAACAGCAGAGCGGTCAACTGGGTCGTGAAGGCCTTGGTGGAGGCCACGCCGATCTCGGGGCCCGCATGGGTCATCAAGGAGAGGTCCGACTCGCGCACCAGGGAGCTGCCCGGCACGTTGCAGATCGCCAGGCTGGCCAGATAGCCCTCCGCCCTGGCGAAGCGCAGTGCCGCCAGGGTATCGGCGGTCTCCCCGGACTGGGACAGGGTCACGAACAGGGTCCCGTCGGGAACCACGACCCGACGATAGCGATACTCCGAGGCAACCTCTACCTGTACCGGAACCCCCGCATAGCGCTCCAGCCAGTAGCGGGCCACCATGCCCGCATGATAGCTGGTGCCACAGGCGACGATATGGATCTGCCTGGCCTGGGCAAAGAGCGCCTCGGCCTCGGGGCCAAAGCTTTCCACCAGCGCCGAATGCTCTCCCAGCCGCCCCTCCAGGGCCGCGCCGATCACCGTCGTCTGCTCATAAATTTCCTTGAGCATGAAGTGACGATACTCGCCCTTGCTGGCGGCGCCATCGCCATGCTCGAAGGCCTGCACCTCGCGCTCCACCGGCGCGCCTTCGGCATCGAATACCTCGATGCGACCGCCACTGGAGAGACGCACCGCATCTCCCTCTTCCAGGTAGATAAAGCGGTCGGTGACCTGCAACAGGGCGAGCGGGTCGGAACCGAGGAAGGCCTCACCGATGCCCACGCCCACCACCAGCGGGCTGCCCTTGCGGGCACCGATGATGACATCGGGCTCATCGGCGTGAATCACGCCCAGGGCATAGGCCCCATCCAATCGAGCCAGGACGCTGCGCACCGCGGCAAGCAGGTCACCGACCTGGCGGCTCTCGCGCTCCAGCAGGTGGGCCACCACCTCGGTATCGGTCTCGGAGGTAAAGGCATAGCCCTCGGCCTCGAGCTCGAGGCGCAGCGCCTCATGGTTCTCGATGATGCCGTTGTGCACCACCGCCAGACGCTCACCGGACCGATGAGGATGCGCATTCAGCTCACTGGGCCGGCCATGGGTCGCCCAGCGGGTATGGGCGATGCCGGAGCGTCCCGGCAGCGGCTCGGCGACCAGGCGCTCCTCCAGGGCCGCTACCTTGCCCATCGCCCGGCAGCGCTGCAGACGGCCATCGGTGGCGAGCACCGCCATGCCGGCCGAATCATAGCCGCGGTATTCCAGGCGCTTGAGCCCCTCGAGAAGAATTCCTTCCACGTTACGCTCGGCAACGGCTCCGACGATTCCACACATCGTTTTTTCTCCTCAGTCATCCTGCTTGCGGGGTCGCGGCCAGTCGGCCTTGCTGACCTGACGGGCACGAGACACGGCCAGGGCGTTGTCGGGCACGTCCTTGGCTACCGTGGAACCCGCCCCCACCGTGGCCCCTCGACCCACGCTTACCGGTGCCACCAGGGCACTGTTGGAGCCGATAAAGGCGCCGTCCCCGATCTCGGTACGGTGCTTGTTGGCGCCGTCGTAGTTGCAGGTGATGGTACCGGCACCGACGTTGACGCCGCGACCCAGGCAAGCATCGCCCACATAACTCAGGTGATTGATCTTGCTCCCCTCGCCCACCTCGACGTTCTTGGTCTCGACGAAGTTACCCACCTTGGCCCCTACCGCCAGGCGCGAGCCGGGTCGCAGGCGGGCAAAGGGACCGATGGCGGCGCGTCCGGCGATCACCGCCCCTTCGATAACGCTATGCGGCTCGATCACACTCTCGGCGCCGATGTGGCTATTGCGGATCACGCAATGAGGCCCGATGCGGACTCCCTCGCCCAGCTCCACTTCGCCTTCGAAGACGCAGCCCACGTCGATCTCCACGTCGTGGCCGCAGCGCAGGGTGCCGCGCACGTCGAGGCGCGACGGGTCGGCGAGTGCCACGCCCTCGGTCATCAGTCGTTCGGCGATGGCCTGCTGGTGGGCACGCTCGAGACGTGCCATCTGCAGGCGATTATTGACACCCTCTACCTCCACCGGGTCGGCCGGCTGGGCGGTGACCACCCGGACCCCCTCGGCAGCCGCCATGGCGATGATATCGGTGAGATAGTACTCGCCCTGGGCATTGTCGGCGGAGAGCCGCGGCAACCAGCGTCGTAGCTGATCGGCGGTCATGGCCATGATGCCGGTATTGCACTCGCGCACCCCACGCTCGTTCTCGCTGGCATCCTTGTGTTCGACGATGGCCACGGCCTGCCCCTCGGCGTTGCGCAGGATGCGTCCATAGCCGTCGGGATCATCGAGGGTCACGGTCAGCAGGCCCAGGTGATCGTCGTCGACGCCATCCAGTAGCCGTTCGAGCGTCGCACGATGAATAAGCGGCACATCGCCGTAGAGCACCAGTACCTTGCCATTACCGAGCCCGTCCAGTGCCTGAGCCACGGCATGGCCGGTGCCCTTCTGCTCGGCCTGCAAGGCGAAATGCACCCGACACTCGGCCAGTGCCTCACGCACCTTGTCGGCACCGTGGCCCACCACGACATGGGTGCGCTCGGCGCGGAGACCCACGGCAGTATCGATCACATGACGCACCATGGGCTTGCCGGCCAGACGATGCAGTACCTTGGGCAGGGTCGAGCGCATCCGGGTGCCCTGCCCGGCAGCCAGTATCACGACATCAAGCGTCATCCTTCACTCCTGATTCTGTTGATCATTGAGTCCCAGTTCCTCGACCCGCTCATCGCCGAACTGTTCGACGAAGGCGGGGGTGACCCGGCTCGTCCAACCATCGTCCTCGCGTAATATCATCAGCGCACTCAGCTGATGCTCACGGGCCAGTGCCATGCCCGCTTCCTCGCCCAGCACCATCAGCGCCGTGGCCCAGGCATCCGCCCAGGCATTGGACGTGTGGAAGACGCTTACCGACGCCAGGCGATGGGTAATCGGCCTTCCGGTACGTGGGTCCAGGGTATGGGAGTAGCGTCGTCCATCCTCTTCGAAGTAGTTGCGGTAGTCGCCGGATGTCGCCACCGAGACATCATGCAGCGCCAGCATGTACTGGGCCTCCTGACGATCCGCCAGGGGCGCCTCGATGCCGATGCGCCAGGGCTCCTGCTCGCCGTCGCGGTAACCGCTGGCGAGCAGGTCGCCACCGAGATTCACCAGATAGTGCTCGATCCCTTCGGCGGCGAGGAAGTCCGCCACCCGATCCGTGGCGTGGCCCTTGGCCACGCCGCCGAGGTCGATGGTCACATCACGCATGCGCCTTGCCTCACGCTGCCCGGCATCGAGCTCCAGGGCATCGGTACCGACCCGTTCCAGTCGACGGGCCAGCTCGGCATCGGTGGGGACCTCCTTCGGGCGCGCCTCGGCACCGAAGCTCCAGAGGTTGACCAGCCCGCCCACGGTCATATCGAAGGCGCCACCGCTCTCCTCGGATACGGTCCGACCGATGGCCAGGACCTCGAAAAGCTTATCGGAAAGCGGCTGCCACTCCCCCGTCGGTGCCTGGTTGAAGACCATTAGTTCGGAGTCATCGCGGTAAATCGACATGCCGGCGTCCACCGACTCCAGTTCGGCGAGAATCCCCGTCTCCAGATCGTTAAGCTCGCCACGCGTCAGGGGATCGGCGATGGTCACCTGATAGAAGCTGCCGAAGACACCGCCCTCGAGGCGTACCGGCGAGTCGAGTGGTCGTTCGCTCTCGGAACAGGCCGATAGTGCAAGCAACAGCAGCAAGGTGGGCAACAGCAGAAGATATCGAATCACGCGGGGGCTCCTCACCGGGAGTGTTACCAGAATAGCCACAACAGCCAGATACCGAGTAGCAGCCGGTAGATCACGAAAGGCTGCATACCGACTCGCTTGATGAAAGCCAGGAAGTAGTGAATGCAGAGATAGGCGCTGATAGCCGAGAGCAGGGCCCCCACCGTCAGGGTAAACCAGTCCACCTCGGCCGCGTCACGAACAAGACCCAGGGCCTCCGTCCCGCCGGCCAGCACAATAACCGGGATCGACATCAGAAACGAGAAACGCGCCGCGGATTCACGATTCATGCCCAGCATCAGCGCCGCGGTAATGGTGATGCCCGAGCGCGAGGTACCGGGAATCAAGGCCAGCGCCTGGGCCAGGCCGATCAGCAGGGCATCGCGCAGCGTCAGCTGATACTCGTCGCGATTGCCGCGGTGGCGCAGGTCCACATAGGCCAGCAGCAGACCGAAGACGATAAGTCCGAAGGCGATGATCAGCGGCGAACGCATGTCGTCCTGGATGACATCATGGAAGGCCAGCCCCACCAGGCATACGGGAATCGTCGCCAACACGACCCACCAGGCCAGACGCGCATCGTCGTCCACTCCGCGGCCCGCCAGCGACCCCGCCCAGCTGAGCGTCATGTTCAGAAGTTCCTGGCGGAAATAGATCACCACCGCCGCCAGGCTGCCGATATGCAGGGCCACGTCGAAGGCCAGCCCCTGGTCGTCCCAGTCGCTGAGCGCGGGCACCAGGATCAAGTGGGCAGAACTGGAAACCGGCAGGAATTCCGTGAGTCCCTGGAGGATGGAGAGTACAACAACCTGAAGCCAATCCATGGTCTTTTCCTGTTATCTATCGCTTGTGCCCGCAGGGGGACACGCCGCGCAGAGGATACACCCGCGGCGCCGGAGTGTCCGCTTCACTTGTCACCGAATCGGGCCTCATGTTCCGAGGATTACCGTGGCGATGCCGAAGTAGACCAGCACGCCGGAGGCATCGATCAGCGTCGTTACCAGCGGCGCCGAGGCGGTGGCCGGATCCCAGCCGAGACGGTCGAGCAGGAAAGGCAGGCACATGCCCAACAGGCTGCCGAATAGAACGATGGTCACCATGCTCATGGCCACTACCATGGCCAGCAATTCCCCGCCGCGCATGATCCCGATGGGTGCCACCGCCAGCGCCATGGTCAGCCCCAGCGAGCCCGCCACCAATAGTTCACGCCCCAGCAGCTTGCTCCAATCCTTGATGCCCACGTCGCCGGTGGCCATGCCACGCACCATCAGGGTGGCGGCCTGGGCGCCGGCGTTGCCACCGCTACCGATCAGCAGCGGCAGGAAGAATACCAGGGCGACCTGCGCGGCGATGGTCTCCTCGAAGTAGGCGATGCCGGCCCCCGAGAAGAGGTTGGCGAATACCAGCAGCACCAGCCAGGTGACCCGCTTGCGATACAGGCTCCACAACGGCACTCGACTGACCCCATCCTCCAGGGCACCGATCGACATCCCCTTGTGGATATCTTCGGTGGCCTCGGACTCGACCACATCCATGGCATCATCATGGGTGACGATACCCACCAGCCGGGCCTCTTCGTCCACGACCGGCAGCGCCAACAGGTCGTAGCGGGCGACGATACGCGCCACCTCCTCCTGGGCTTCCTCGACCGAGGTGTGGATAACGTCGCGAATCATCAGCTCATCGATAGCCGCCCCGGGAGGCGCCACCATGAGCTGACGAAGCGACAGGGTGCCTGCCAGTCGCCCTCGGGCATCGATGATATACAGCTGATAGACCGTCTCCGCATCGGGCGCCGTCTGACGCACTCGCATCATCGCCTGAGACACCGTCATGCCACTGGGAATGGCCACATAGTCGGCGGTCATGATCGCCCCGGCGGTCCCCTCCTCGTAGCTGGCCAGTCGCTTGAGTGCCTCGCGCTCGCGGCGAGCCATGCGTCGCAGCAAGCCCTGGCGACGATCCTCGTCGAGCCGATTGAAGAAATCGACCCGCTCATCGGACCCCATCTCCTCGAGGATCAATAACAGTCGCTCATCGCTCATCGCCTCGGCGAGTACCAGCTGGGCATCGCCGGGCAGATGCCCCAGCATGCTGGCGCGCCGCTCCAGCGGCAGGTGCCTCATCAGGCCAAGGGCACGAGATGAATCATCGTCCTCCTCGAGGACCGCCTCGAAGACCGAGGCGATATCCGCCGAGCGTAGCTCCGACAGCAGCGCTTCGAGGCGCTCGTCATCCTCTTCGACAAGCGCCTGGCAGAGTGATGCCCGGTAGGTGTCGAGATTCTCGGTAAGTGACATGGCATCCTCCATGGCGCCCAGGAACCGGCCACCGAGATGGCAGAGACAAGAACGCCCCCGTACTCGACGTTACCAGCGAGCAGGGGGCGCGAGACTCACGCAGGGGCGACGATCAGCCCTTGCCGGACTTCTTGCGCAGTTGCTGGATCGTGCGCAGCTGAGCCACGGCTTCGGCCAGGTCGGCCGAGGCACGGGTGTAATCCAGCTCGGCGGACTTGTCGTTGAGGTTCTTCAACGCATGCTGACGAGCCTCTTCGGCAGCCGCCTCATCGAGATCATGGGCTCGGGTGGCCGAGTCGGCCAGGATGGTCACCACGTCCGGCTGGACTTCAAGGAAGCCCCCCGATACGTAGTAGCTCTCCTCCTGGCCACCATCATGTAGCACCCTCACCGGACCCGGCTTGAGCTCGGTCAGCAGCGGGGCGTGGCCGGGAAGAATCCCCAGCTCACCCATGCGTCCGTTGGCTATGATCCGCTCGATCTCGCCGGAGAAGACCCCCTCCTCGGCGCTGACGATCTCGCACTTGAAGCTTTGCGTCATGACGACGTCTCCCAGGTAGACGGGATTACTTCATCTGGTTGGCTTTCTCGACGGCCTCGTCGATGGTGCCGACCATGTAGAAGGCCTGCTCCGGCAGCTCGTCGTACTCGCCGCCGAGGATGCCCTGGAAGCCACGGATGGTGTCCTTGAGGGACACGTACTTGCCGGGCGAACCGGTGAACACCTCGGCCACGAAGAACGGCTGCGACAGGAAGCGCTGGATCTTGCGCGCGCGAGACACGGCCAGCTTGTCCTCGTCGGACAGCTCGTCCATGCCCAGGATCGCGATGATGTCCTTGAGCTCCTTGTAGCGCTGCAGCACCCCCTGCACACCGCGGGCGATGTTGTAGTGCTCCTCACCGACGACCAGCGGGTCGAGCTGGCGCGAGGTGGAGTCCAGCGGATCGATGGCCGGATAGATACCCAGCTCGGCGATGGAGCGCGCCAATACGACCGTGGCGTCCAGGTGCGAGAAGGTAGTCGCCGGAGACGGGTCGGTCAGGTCATCCGCGGGCACGTAGACGGCCTGCACGGAGGTGATCGAGCCGGCCTTGGTAGAGGTGATGCGCTCCTGGAGCACACCCATCTCTTCGGCCAGGGTCGGCTGATAACCCACCGCGGAGGGCATACGCCCCAGCAGAGCGGAGACCTCGGTACCGGCCAGGGTATAGCGATAGATGTTATCGACGAACAGCAGCGCGTCACGGCCTTCATCGCGGAATTTCTCGGCGATGGTCAGGCCGGTCAGGGCCACGCGCAGGCGGTTACCGGGCGGCTCGTTCATCTGGCCATAGACCAGCGATACCTTGTCGATAACGTTGGACTCGGTCATCTCGTGATAGAAGTCGTTACCCTCACGGGTACGCTCGCCGACACCGGCAAAGACCGAGTAACCGCTGTGCTCGGTCGCGATGTTGCGAATCAGCTCCATCATGTTGACGGTCTTGCCCACGCCGGCGCCGCCGAACAGGCCGACCTTGCCGCCCTTGGCGAACGGACACACCAGGTCGATGACCTTGATGCCGGTCTCGAGCAGCTCGCTGGACGCCGCCTGATCGGCATAGCCCGGCGCAGTGCGGTGAATCGGCATGCGCTCCTGCTCGCCGATCTCGCCCGCCTCATCGATGGGCTCGCCGAGCACGTTCATGATGCGGCCCAGCGTTTCCTTGCCCACCGGTACGGAGATGGCCGCCCCGGTGTTGGTAACGTCCATGCCGCGCTTGAGCCCCTCGGTGGAGCCCATGGCGATGGTACGCACCACGCCATCACCCAGCTGTTGCTGGGTCTCGAGCACGGTCTCGACATTCGAGACCTTCAGCGCGTCGTAGACCTTGGGAACATTGTCCCGCGGAAACTCTACGTCAATCACCGCGCCGATGATTTGTACGATACGTCCGCTCATCTTGGTTCCTCTCAAATACCTGAAAATGAAACCTGCATGCCGGGAGGACCCTTGCCTCCCTGGCGCTTATACGGCCGCGGCACCACCGACGATCTCGGAGATTTCCTGGGTAATGGCCGCCTGACGGGCCTTGTTGTACACCAGCTCCAGGTCGTCGATCAGATTGCCGGCGTTGTCGGTGGCACTCTTCATGGCGATCATCCGGGCGGCCTGTTCACAGGACCCGTTCTCGACCACCGCCTGGTACACCTGCGATTCGACGAATCGCACCAGCAGGCTGTCCAGCAGCGCCTTGGCATCCGGCTCATACAGGTAGTCCCAGCTACCGGGACGCTTGTCTTCTTCGTCGTTCGAATCCGAGCCCATATCGGGTGACAGGGGCAACAGCTGACGAACCACCGGTTTCTGAGTCATGGTGTTGACGAACTCGTTGTACACCACGCACAAGTGGTCCAGCCGGCCCTCGTCATAGGCATCCAGCATCACCTTCACGCTGCCGATCAGGTTCTCGACCTCGGGCGCCTCGCCCAGGCCGCTCTTCGACGCGACGAGGTTGCCCCCGTAGCTCTTGAAGAAACTGCCTGCCTTGCTGCCCAGGGCACAGAAATCCAGCTCGGCACCCTGATCACGCCATGCCTTGGCATCCTTGACAACGGCCTTGAACATGTTGACGTTCAGGCCGCCACACAGGCCGCGGTCGGTGGACACCACGATGTAACCGACGCGCTTCACCTCACGCTCGACCATCCACGGATGGCGATACTCGGGGTTGGCATCGGCGACATGCGCGACCACGTTGCGAATCTGATGCGCATAGGGCTGGCTGGACTTCATCAGGTCCTGGGCCTTGCGCATCTTCGACGCCGCGACCATTTCCATGGCGCTGGTGATCTTCTGCGTGTTCTTGATGCTCCCGATCTGGGTGCGTATCTCTTTTGCAGCTGCCATAGCGATCTACTCCGTTCGTGGCACTCAGTAGGCTCCAGGGCCCGCCCCATCAGCGGGACAGGCCAACGGGGTTACCAGCTCTGAGTGGCCTTGAACTTCTCGAGACCCTCTTTCAGTCCATCCTGGATCTCGCTGCTGTAGTCGCCGGTCTGGTTGATCTTGTCGAGCAGCTCGGCGTACTCGGCCTTCATGAAGTCGCGCAGGGCACGCTCGAAGTCCAGGATCTTGTTGACCTCGACCCCTTCCAGATGGCCTTCATTGGCGGCATACAGGGAGAGCGCCATCTCGGCCACGGACATCGGCGAGTACTGGTTCTGCTTCATCAGCTCGGTCACTCGCTGACCGTGCTCCAGCTGCTTGCGGGTGGCCTCGTCCAGATCGGAAGCGAACTGGGCGAAGGCCGCCAGCTCACGATACTGGGCCAGGGCCAGACGCACGCTGCCACCGAGCTTCTTGATGATCTTGGTCTGAGCGGAGCCGCCCACACGAGAGACCGACAGGCCGGCGTTGATGGCCGGACGAATGCCCGAGTTGAACAGATCGGTCTCGAGGAAGATCTGACCATCGGTGATCGAGATCACGTTGGTAGGAACGAAGGCCGAGACGTCACCGCCCTGGGTCTCGATGATCGGCAACGCCGTCAGCGAGCCGGTCTTGCCCTTCACTTCACCGTTGGTGAACTTCTCGACGTAGTCGGCGTTCACGCGTGCCGCGCGCTCCAGCAGGCGGGAGTGGAGGTAGAAGACGTCACCCGGGAAGGCCTCACGACCCGGCGGACGACGCAGCAGCAGGGACACCTGGCGATAGGCCACGGCCTGCTTGGAGAGGTCATCATAGACGATCAGGGCGTCTTCACCGCGGTCGCGGAAGTATTCGCCCATGGTGCAACCGGCATAGGCCGCGAGGAACTGCATCGGGGCCGGGTCGGCGGCGCCGGCGGCGACCACGATGGTGTGCTCCATCGCGCCGTGCTCTTCGAGCTTGCGCACCACGTTGGCGATGGTCGACTGCTTCTGACCGATAGCCACGTAGACACAGGTGACCCCGGTGCCTTTCTGGTTGATGATGGCATCGATGGCGATGGCCGACTTACCGATCTGACGGTCACCGATGATCAGCTCACGCTGACCGCGGCCGATCGGCACCATGGCGTCGATGGACTTGAAGCCGGTCTGAATCGGCTCGTCAACCGACTGACGGGTGATGACGCCGGGAGCGACCTTTTCTACCGCATCGGTCTGCTTGGCGTTGATATCGCCCTTGCCGTCGATGGGATTACCCAGGGCATCGACCACGCGTCCGCATAGCTCGGGGCCCACCGGCACCTCGAGGATACGACCGGTACACTGGGCGGTCATGCCCTCTTCGAGCTGCAGATAGTCGCCCAGGACCACGGCGCCCACGGAGTCGCGCTCGAGGTTGAGCACCATGCCGTAGATGCTGCCGGGGAATTCGATCATTTCACCGAACATCGCGTCTTCCAGGCCGTGTACTTTCACGATGCCGTCGGAAACGCTGACGATGGTGCCCTGATTGCGGGCTTCAGATGCGACATCAAGCTTCTCGATACGCTGCTTGATAATGTCGCTGATCTCGGAAGGATTCAGTTGCTGCATGCCATGTCCCTCAGACTCAGGCGGTAAGGGCTTCGGAAAGGCGGTTCAGTCGACCACGCACCGACCCGTCGATGACGGTATCGCCGGCACGCAGGATGACACCACCGAGAAGCTCGGGATCCACCTGAGTGGTAATGGAGATTTCGCGATTCAGGCGCTTCTTGAGCGCGCCGGAGAGCTTTTCCTGCTGGGCCTTGGTGAGCTTGTAGGCCGATACCACGGTGACGTCGACGCGCTTCTCGTGATCGGCGAGCAGCGTCTCGAACTGTTCGTGGATGGCGGCCAGGGCCGGCAGGCGTCCCTTCTCGCCCAGTGCGATCAGCAGGCGACCGGCCGCCTCATCGAGGTCGACCTCCGCCAGCTCGACCACCAGGGCTACCTTGCGCTCGACGTCGAGCTTGGGGCTGGAGAGAAGCTTGAGCGCCTCGCGGCTCTTTACCACCATGGCCAGCTTGCTCAGCCAGTCGGACCAGGTATCCAGCGTCTGGTGATCGCGTGCGTACTCGAACGCCGCCTTGGCATAGGGCCTAGCGACGGTAGACAGTTCCGCCATGGATCACCTCCTCACAGTTCGGCCGCAAGCTCGTCGAGCAGCTTGCGATGCGCCTTAGCGTCGATGGAGGCTTCCAGGACACGCTCGGCACCGGTGACCGCCAGGGTGGACACCTGGGCACGCAGCTCGTCCTTGGCGCGATTGGCTTCCTGCTCGATCTCGTCGCGGGCGGAGGCGGCGATACGCTCGCCTTCGGCGCGGGCCTGTTCGCGGGCCTCCTCGACTATCTGGGAGGAACGCTTGTTGGCCTGCTCGAGAATCTGTGAAGCCTGTTCCTTGCTCTCGCGCAGCGTCTGCTCGGCACGCTCCTGGGCGAGCTCCAGGTCGCGTGAGGCACGACTGGCTGCATCCAGGCCGTCAGCAATCCTCTTCTGCCGATCGTGGAGTGCGTTGCTGATCGGCGGCCACACGTACTTAATGCAGAACCAGACAAAGATCGCGAAGGCGATCGTCTGCCCGATCAGCGTCATGTTGATATTCACGGGGCGGTACCTCTGACAGGTTCGTGTTGTCCGGAAACAAGCAAACCGAGCGCAGGGCGCTCGGTGCTGTCATGCATCAACCGGCAACAACGAAGATCAGGTACATCGCGATGCCCACGCCGATCATCGGCACGGCGTCCAGCAGGCCGGCCATCAGGAAGGTCTTGGTCTGCAGCTGGTCGCCCAGCTCCGGCTGGCGTGCGGTAGACTCGAGCAGCTTGCCGCCCAGGATGGCGAAGCCAATGCCGGTACCCAGAGCGCCCAGGCCGATCATGAGGGAGGCAGCGATATAGACGAGTTCCATGGTAGTGCTCCTGATTGAGAGTAGTTTTGGGTTAAGGGTTAAGGTTAAGGGTGTTGCAAGGGGGTCGACTTCAGTGGTGCTCGTGAGCCTGACTCAGATAGACGACAGACAACACGGTAAAAATGAACGCCTGCAGGGTGATGATCAGGATGTGGAAGATGGCCCAGGGAACGTTCAGGGTCCATGCCACCCAGAAGGGCAGCAGGGCGATCAGGATGAAGATCACCTCACCGGCAAACATGTTGCCGAACAGACGCAGGCCGAGGCTGAGCGGCTTGACCAGCAGCCCGATGATTTCCATCACCAGGTTGAAGGGAATCAGGGACCAGTGATTGAAGGGAGTCAGTGAGAGCTCCTTGGCGAACCCCCCCATGCCCTTGACCTTGATGCTGTAGTAGATGATCAGGGCAAACACGCCGATGGCCATGCCCAGTGTGGCATTGGGATCGGTGGTCGGAACGATCTTCATGTAATCGATGCCGAGGCGAGCGAACAGCTCAGGCGCATAGTCCACCGGAATCAGCTTGAGCAGGTTCATCAGGAAGATCCAGACGAACAACGTCAGTGCCAGCGGTGCAATCACGGGGTTGCGACCATGGAAGGCACCCCGCACGGTGAGTTCGACGAACTCGATGACCACTTCCACGAAGTTCTGCAGCGGCCCGGGCACGCCGGTGGTCGCCATCTTGCCGGCCTTGCGGAACAGCCAGATGAACAGCACCCCCATGGCGATGGACCAGGCCATGGTATCCAGGTGAATCGCCCAGAACCCCATTTCGCTGGCCTCAGCGGCGCTATGCGCCAGTGACCAGCCGTTTTCGGGGTGGTGGCCGAAGGTCAGATTCTGGAGGTGGTGCTGTATATAGTTAGCCGCCGTGTTATCACTGCCTGCTGCCATGCGAAGATCACCTCGGTTGAGGGGTCGACCGCTCGCGCCTTAGCCATGCTGCCAGCCAGGGCATGAGATGGGTCGCCACGTATGCGCTGAAGAAAGAAATCGGGTTTGAGGGGGGCACGACCACGAAGACCACTGCCAGCAGTGCCACCGTCAAACCAAACTTGCCCGCTTCCGCACGGTAAAGGTTCATCACGAACCGATGTGCCTGTCTACCACCCCGTGCCAGGCTGCTACGCCAGACGAAGAACGTCTGGGGCAATAAACCGACCAGAGTCCCGGACAGGGCCGACAGCCCTACTTCGAGGCCCCACAGGATGGTGAATGTGGCGACCAGCGCGAACATTACCAGGACTTCCAGTCGCAGCAGGCGCCAGCCCAAGGTACGCCGGCGGTTCACGGGATGTTTCATCGTCTTTTCACCGCTGACGGGGTCGGATCAAGCACACTGCCGAAACCACCGCGGATTATAGGGAACCCCCGTCGGCGCTTCAACTGAGACGCTACGCTTTCCAGGTGATTTTTGGTCGGTTTTCGACCAAAGGCGCAGAAATTGTCGACAACTTGACGTGCATCACGACCCCATCGCCTAGCGAATGTGCTCCAGGATTCCATCCAGTTCATCGAGACTCGAGTAGCGTATGGTCACGCGTCCCTTGCCACCACGTCCATGCTGGATCTTCACCGGGGCACCGAGAACCTCGCCCAGGCGTGTCTCCAGCCGGGCGACGTCGGGACTCGGCGGCGTCGGCTCGGCCTTGCCGGGCGCTCCTTCGGCAAGCCGCCTGACCAGCGCCTCGGTGGCGCGCACGGTCAGATCCTGATTGACCACCTCATGGGCGGCCTTGCGCTGCTTGGCGGCAGGCAACACCAGCAGGGCACGCGCATGGCCCATGTCCAGATCACCGCGTTCCAGCAGGGTTTGTACCTCGGGGTCGAGGGCCAGCAGGCGCAGCAGATTGGTCACCTGGGCACGGGATTTTCCCACCGCATCGGCTACCTGCTGCTGGGTAAGCTCGAACTCCTCCAGCAGCCGCTTCAACGCCATTGCCTCCTCGACAGGATTGAGGTTCTCGCGCTGAATATTCTCGATCAGCGCCAGGGCCAGGGCCACCTCATCGGTGACCTCGCGGATCACCGCGGGGATGACGTCGAGCTCGGCCAGCTGAGCGGCGCGCCAGCGACGCTCGCCGGCGATGATCTCGTAGCGATTCTTGGCCACGGGGCGCACCACAATGGGCTGCATCACCCCCTGGGCGCGAATCGAGTCGGCCAGCTCCTCCAGGGCCTCGGGCTGGATATCGCGGCGCGGCTGATACTTGCCACGAGACAGCTGGCCCAGCGGTAGGCGCTCGAGGCGTTCGGTCGGGTCCGGTTCGGTGGCGGGATTGTTGCCGGGCGATATCTCATCATCGCCAAGCTCTACCTCGGGCAGGTCGAGGCTCTCGCGGCGGCGGGCATTGCCACCGATCAGGGCATCCAGGCCGCGTCCCAGGGCGCGTTTACGCGTCATCGACATTCCCTCATCACTGATGTTGCACAACAGGAGTTACAGCGACAGGCGCCGAATCAATTCCTTGGCCAGCACCCGGTGAGCCTGGCTGCCCCGCGAGAAGCGCGCATACTTGGTGACCGGCAGACCATGGCTGGGTGCCTCGGCGACCCGCACGTTGCGCGGGATCGTCGCCTTGAGCAGGGTCTCACCGAAATAGTCGCGCAGTTGCTTGGTGACATCACGGGTCAGGCTGTTACGAGCATCGAACATGGTGCGCAGGATGCCGAAGATCTCGAGGCCAGGATTCACGCTGTCCTTGATCTGCTCCACGGTATCGAGCAATGCGGAGAGCCCCTCCAGGGCGTAGAACTCACACTGCAGAGGAATCAGTACGCCATGGGCGGCGGTCAAGCCATTGACGGTCAGCATGTTAAGCGACGGCGGGCAGTCGATCAGCACCACGTCATACTCGTGCGCCACCGCCGCCAGGGCATTTTCCAGACAGCGCTCGCGTCCTGCCTCGCGATCCAGAAGGGCCACCTCGGCGGCGGTAAGGTCGCCATTACCGGGGAGCAACGCATAACCGGCCTCGGGACAGTCGAGAATCACCCCGGCGGCATCGCGTTCGCCGAGCAACACTTCGAGCACGCTGCCGTCGAGTTCGTGCTTGTCGATGCCGCTACCCATGGTCGCATGGCCCTGAGGATCGAGGTCGACCAGCAGCACACGGCGATCCAGGGCCGCCAGGCTGGCGGCTAGGTTGACCGCGGTGGTGGTCTTGCCGACGCCACCTTTCTGGTTGGTCAGGGCGATGATCTTGGTCACGGGCAACTCCGTTGCGGGGAAACGCGGGTTGTCAGGGGGCCGGGGCTTGCGTCCGGCGTTCTAGCACCACCAGCAAGCGTGTGCCGACCTCGTAAGGCACTTCGAGGTGATGGCGGGCTACCGGGACAATCTCCACCGGCAGCTCGGCCAGCTCTTCATCCACGGCGGGCCCCTTCATGGCCAGCCATTGACCGCCTGCCACCACCCGCTCTCGAGTCAGCGAGGTAAAGTCTCCCAGGCTGGCGAAGGCTCGGGAGATGACCTGGTCATAGCACTCCTCGAAGGCTTCTATTCGTGTCTGCACCGGCGTGACGTTCTCGAGACCCAGCTCCATCGCCGCCTGACGCTGGAAGCGAACCTTCTTGCCGTTGCTGTCGAGCAGGGTCACCGCGAGTTCCGGCTTGAGAATGGCCAGTACCAGCCCGGGGAAGCCCGGTCCGGCGCCCACATCAAGCAGTGTGCGTCCATTGATGTGGGGCAACACCGCGGCGCTGTCCAGCAGGTGGCGCGAGACCATTTCCTCTGCAGAGCGTATCGCGGTGAGGTTATAGGCGCGGTTCCACTTGTGCAACAGCCCGACCAGGGCGAGCAGCCGACGGCGCTGCTCGGAATCGATGGTGATGTTCAAGTGGGCGAGCCCATGGTCGAGACGTTCTTCCACCGTTGCCTGGGAGTCCATCATGCGCGAGCCGCCTTGTGATCATCGAGGAGTCGACGCTTCTTGAGGTGGATCAGCAGGATCGATACCGCTGCCGGCGTGACACCCGAGATCCGCGAGGCCTGGGCGAGCGTTTCGGGACGCGCCTCCTGCAGCTTCTGGCGAATCTCGTTGGAGAGTCCGTCGACATGGGCGTAGTCGAGATCGGCGGGCAGGGGCGTCGCCTCATGGCGCTTCAGCTTGGCGATCTCGTCACGCTGACGATCGATATATCCCTGATACTTGGCCTGAATCTGCACCTGTTCGGCCACGGTTTCATCATCCACCGCCCTGCCCACGATGCCGGGTAGCTCCGCCACGTCGGCGTAGGCGAGCTCCGGACGCTTGAGCAGATCCATCAGGTTGTACTCCCGCGATGGGGCCTTGCCGGTCCTTTCGGCGACGATCCCGGCCGCCTCGCTGCCGGGTTGCACCCAGCTTGCCTTGAGCCTGGCACTCTCGCGTTCGATGGCCTCGCGTTTCTCGCTGAAGGCCGCCCAGCGAGCGTCGTCGATCAGACCCAGCTCGCGGCCCGTTTCGGTGAGGCGCAGATCGGCGTTGTCTTCACGCAGCAGCAAACGATATTCGGCCCGCGAGGTGAACATGCGATAGGGCTCTCGTGTGCCGAGCGTAATCAGATCATCCACCAGTACCCCGAGATAGGCCTCATCCCGGCCCGGGCACCATGTCTCACGGCCCTGTGCCCGACGCGCGGCGTTGAGTCCCGCCAGCAGCCCCTGGGCACCGGCTTCCTCATAGCCGGTGGTGCCATTGATCTGTCCGGCGAAGAACAGGTTGGTGATGAACCGGGTTTCCAGTGAATGCCGGAGATCCCGTGGGTCGAAGAAATCGTACTCGATGGCGTACCCAGGCCGGGTGATATGAGCCTTTTCCAGCCCATGCATGGAACGCACCACCTGGAGCTGGACATCGAAGGGCAGCGACGTGGAGATGCCGTTGGGGTAGAGCTCATGCGTATCCAGCCCCTCGGGCTCGATAAAGACCTGGTGGCTTGCCTTGTCGGCGAAGCGATGGACCTTGTCCTCGATGGAGGGACAGTAGCGAGGACCCGTTCCTTCGATCGTTCCGGAATACATCGGCGAGCGATCGAGGTTGGCATGAATGATGTCGTGGCTGCGCTCGTTGGTATGGGCGATATGACAGCTCATCTGGCGGGGATGCTGATCGCGGCTGCCCATGAACGACATTATCGGCGTCGGTGTGTCACCCGGCTGTTCCTCCAGCTTCGAGAAATCCAGGGTCCGCGCATCCAGACGGGGAGGGGTGCCGGTCTTGAGGCGGTCGACGCGAAACGGGAGAGCACGCAAGCGTTCGGCCAGACGGTTGGAGGGCGGGTCGCCGGCGCGGCCGCCGCGAGTGTTGTCGAGCCCGATATGGATCACGCCACCGAGGAAGGTGCCGGTGCACAACACGACGGTTTCGCCGAGAAAGCGGATGCCGGTTTCGGTGACCACCCCTCGCACCCGATCGTTATCGACGATCAGGTCCCCGGCGGCCTGCTGAAACAGGGTCAGGTTGGGCTGATTTTCCAGCAATCCACGGATGGCCGCCTTGTAGCGTACCCGGTCGGCCTGGGCGCGAGTGGCTCGCACGGCAGGCCCCTTGCGGGCGTTCAGGACGCGAAACTGGATTCCCCCGAGATCGGTGGCCATCGCCATGGCACCCCCCAGGGCATCGATTTCCTTGACGAGGTGACTCTTGCCGATGCCGCCGATTGCGGGATTGCAGGACATCTGGCCGAGGGTCTCGATGTTATGGGTCAGCAGTAGGGTTCGAGAGCCCATACGAGCAGCGGCCAGGGCGGCTTCGGTTCCTGCATGGCCACCGCCAATGACAATGACGTCGAAGCGGTCGGGATAATCCAAGGTGCACCTCATTGGCGCCGGGGCGCCTGTCTTGCGGTCAAGGGATGAAATCAGCCCGCCAGTATAAACCTCCTGTGGGTAATCGTCAGGGTTTTCCACACCCGCCCCGACAACGTCATGACCCCATCCCTCCCTATTAATTAATATCAGTATATAAATAAAGAAGTTCTGTTGTTGTTGTAACTACTGGTGTGGAGGAAATCTGTTGATAAGCCTTCTAATGTTAGCAATATCAAAAGGATAGACTGGTGACTCTCTTCCGGAGAAACGGCGGGCAGCCTGCGGACTCGCCGCCGAAAAGCTGTGGATGAAATACCGTTCTGTCCACAGCGCCAGCGCTGCACCGCTTGTCCACCGTCGGGTACCTGGCTTGTGCCCGTGGGTGTGAACAACTGAGGTGGTTATCCACGAACCCCTCCATGATGAGGGTTACAGCGGAAATTCAGGCGTTTGCGAAAAATTCTGTCCACAGGCGAAAAAAGGGCCCTGGCGAGCTTCGCCAGGACCCTTCCTATCGATATTTCCTTGTTATGACAGAGCGGCAAAGGCCGAGATCAGTGCTGGAGCACCCGCGCCAGGAAGTGACGAGTACGCTCGTCGGTGGGGCTATCGAAGATCTTCTCGGGAGCCGCCTCTTCGGCGATCTCGCCCTTGTGGACATAGATGACGCGGTCGGCGACTTCGCGGGCAAACCCCATCTCGTGGGTGACGATGATCATGGTCATGCCTTCCCGGGCCAGCTCGCGCATGGCGTCGAGAACCTCGCCGATCATCTCCGGATCCAGCGCGGAGGTGGGCTCATCGAACAGCATCAGCCGTGGCTCCATGGCCAGGGCTCGCGCCAGGGCGACGCGCTGCTGCTGGCCACCGGAAAGCTGGGTCGGATACTTATCGGACTGGTCGGCGATGCCGACGCGGTCGAGCAGGCGGTCGGCGGTCTCCCGCGCGTCTTCCCGGCTCCAGCCGCGTACTCTCAAGGGGGCCAGGGTGACGTTATCGCGCACGCTGAGGTGGGGAAACAGATTGAACTGCTGAAACACCATGCCCACCTCGGTACGGATCTTCTGCAGCGCACGGCCGCTCTTGCCGTGGGGCGTCAGCTCATTACCGTCCACATCGATATGGCCCTCCTGGAATTCCTCCAGGCCGTTGATGCAACGAATCAGGGTCGATTTACCGGAGCCGCTGGCGCCGATGATCACCACCACCTCGCCGGGCATGATCTCCAGGTCGATGTGCTTGAGAACATGCAGACTGCCGAAGTGCTTGTTGACCTTCTCCATGCGTACGATGGCGGTGGTGGTCGCGTCTTTCTGGGTCATGTGTTTGGCCTCCCTTGCGCGTTGTTAACCCGTTCACTGGCCGACCAGGCCGCGGCGCTCGAGCTGGCGCAGCAGGATCGACAGGGTCCAGGTGATGGCCAGGTAGAGCATTGCCACCATCAGGTAGACTTCCATGGCGGTGAAGGTGGTGGCGATATAGATCTGCCCCTGTCGCACCAGTTCGCCAACCCCGATCACCGAGAACAGCGAAGTATCCTTGATGCTGATGATCGCCTGGTTACCCAGTGGCGGAATCATGCGCCGCAGGGCCTGGGGCCAGATGACGAAGCGAAAGGCCTGGGTACGCGACAGGCCCAGGGAGAGAGAAGCCTCACGCTGGCCGCGCTCGATGGACTGCACACCCCCCCGGACTACCTCCGAGATATAGGCACCCGAGTTGACGGCGATGGCGGCGATGCCGGCGGTCAGGGCATTGATCGGCTCGCCAAGAACCTGTGGCAGTCCGTAGAAGATAAACAGCACCTGGACCAGGATGGGGGTGCCACGAAATACCTCGATATAGAAGATGGCAGGCAGGCGCAGCCACACCAGCGGGCTGATGCGCATGAGGCCGAAGACGATGCCGATCACGAAGCCGATGGCGAGACCGCCGAAGGAGATCAGCAGCGTCCAGGGAACGCCCGGCAACAGGTGTGGTATCGAACTGAAGGCGGCCGCCCAGTCGAATTGGAAGGTCACGTCCACGAGGAGTTCTCCGGGAGTGTTGAACGGCACGGGGCCGGGTGGTCACACCGCCCGGCCCCGCGGATACTCACGCCACCCTCAGGGTGACAATCGGGATGGGAAACGTCTCAGTCTTCGCTGGGCGCTTCACCGAACCACTTGGCGTAGATCTCGTCGTAGGTGCCATCTTCCTTCATGGCGGCCAGCGCCTGGTTGACCGGCTCGACCCATTCGCTGCCCTGGTGGAAGACGATGCCGTATTGCTGACCCTCATAGAGGGGACCGACCACCTTGGTACGGCCTTCGCCACGGGTCTGCGCGAAGTAGCCGACGTTGGGGGCGTCATAGAAGGTGGCATCGACGTTGCGGCCGAGCAGCGCCATATACATGTCGGAGGTGCCCGGATAGGGCGTTATCTCGCTGCTCTCGCCCAGGTTTTCCTGGAGGAAGTCGTAGCTGGTGGAGCCGATCTTGGTGGCCACGGTGAGGCCTTCAAGGTCTTCCAGGTTCTCCACGTCGTCATTGTCGGCGCGCACCATGATGCGTAGGCCCGAATCATAGTAGGGGTCAGAGAAGTTGACGATCTCGGAGCGTTCTTCGGTGATGGTGACACCGGCGATGGCGATCTCCTGGCTGCCGGTCTGGATGGCCGGGATGATACCGTTGAACTCCATGGTGGTCAGATTGACCTCGAAGCCGGCGCGCTCCGCGACCTCGTTGATGATATCCATGTCGAAGCCGACCATCTCGCCGGTCTCGGTATCCAGCATTTCGAAGGGTACGAAACTGGGGTCGGTGACCACATTGACGCTGGTGTCCTGGGCCTGGGCAGAGCCGGCCAGGCCGGTGCCCAGCGCCAGGGCGCTGGCCAGAAGAGTGTGCTTCAGACGAAGTGAAGACGGACTGGACTGATTCATGAGATTCCCCTGTTCTTAGGACGTTCTGATGGGACTCGCCTTTTCAACCTTGGCGAGATTCCCGTAGAGCGTCAAGTTGGGTGATCTCACGCTCCAACCCCTAGGGAGGAGGCGCTATACCATGAAGGAGGCGCCACAGCCGCAGGTGGTGCTGGCGTTGGGGTTCTGGACCAGGAAGCGGGCGCCTGCCAGCCCCTCCTCATAATCGACGATGGAGCCCACCAGATACTGGTAGGAGAGAGGGTCGACCACCAGTGCCACGTCACCGAACGGGATGACGGTATCATCGTCGGCTGTTTCGCCGGCAAAATCGAAACCATATTGAAAGCCCGAACAGCCACCACCGGTGACATAGACACGCAGCTTCAGTTCGCTGTTGCCCTCCTCGGCGATCAGCGCGCAGAGCCGGGCCCGGGCGCTGTCGGACAGCATCAGAGGGGTGGGGACGAAGGATTCGGCTTCGCTCATGGAGGACTCCAGAGGATGGAAGTGTGACCAATCATTATCCGCAATCCCCAGCAAAAGGGTCAACTTTGTGGCTCAGAACCTCCTCTGCGACCTCCCCTTGGCGCCCTCAATGTTCGAGGGAGGGCCGGCTCAGGGCATCAGCGCCGGCGCGGCGAGGCCGGCGTTCTCATCGAAGCCGAACATCAGGTTGAGGTTGTGGATCGCCTGACCCGAGGCGCCCTTGACCAGGTTGTCGATTACCGAGAGCACCACCACCATATCGCTGTTGGCGGGCCGGTGTACGGCGAGCCGACAGAGGTTGGCCCCCTTGACGCTACGGGTCTCCGGATGACTGCCCGGCGGCATCACGTCGACGAAGGGTTCGTCTGCGAAGCGTTGCTCGAATAGTGCCTGAAGATCGTCATGAGAGCCGTTGAGCCGACCGTAGAGGGTGGCATGGATGCCGCGAATCATGGGTGTCAGGTGAGGCACGAAGGTCAGGCCCACCGCCCGTCCGGCGGCATCGCTCAGTCCCTGGCGGATTTCCGGCAGGTGGCGATGGCCGCTGGCGCCATAGGCCTTCATGGATTCACTGGCCTCGGCCATCAGTGAAGGTACCTTGGCACCGCGGCCGGCACCGGTGACGCCGGACTTGCAGTCGGCAATGAGGTTATCGGCATCGATCAGGCCGGCCTCGAGCAGCGGCAGCAGGCCGAGTTGGACGGCGGTAGGATAGCAGCCGGGGACGGCGATCAGACGAGCCTCGCGAATCCTGTCGCGGTTGATCTCGGGCAGGCCATAGACCGCCTCATCAAGCAGTTCGGGTGCCCCATGGGGCTGGCCGTACCAGTCGGCCCACTCGACGACATCACGCAGGCGGAAGTCCGCGGAGAGGTCGATGACGCGAGTGCCATGCTCCAGCAGCTCACCGGCCAGGGCGTGGGCGACGCCGTGGGGTGTGGCAAAGAACACGGCGTCACAGGCGCCGAGACGCCGGGCATCGGGTTCGCTGAAGGTCAGGCCATCATAGTGCCCGCGCAGATTGGGATAGAGGTCGGCGACGCTCAGGCCTGCTTCGGAGCGTGAGGTAATGGCTTCGACTTCCACCTCGGGATGCTGAGCCAGCAGCCTGAGCAGTTCGACACCGGTGTAACCGGTACCGCCGACGATTCCGACCTTGATCACGGAAACCTCCTTGGATTGAGGGATGGTGGGCTGTCATCGCCCTGCAGGAATATGATACACAGGTGAAGGACCGGAGGGGTCGTCACTCAGTCGTAAAGGAAACCACGACGTGCCGCGTTTGCCACGCTTCGATGTCGGTCAAGGGCTGGAGCGCTTTCGCCACCAGCTTGCCAACGTGGATGCCTTGCCGCAACTCTGCGTTCTGGGTGTGATATCAGGAGTCTTGACCGGCGTCCTGATGGTGGGGTTTCGTAGCCTGTTGGATCTGGGGGGGCTATGGCTGTTTCCCACCGACAATCCCGAGGCATTCGAAGCCATCTCGCCGGTACTGCGTAGCCTGATGCCACTGGTAGCGGCGCTGCTGATCGGTCTGTGGATGTGGTTTCTCCCCCAGGCTCGTCGGCAGGTTGGCGTGGTACACGTGATCGACCGCCTGGCCTATCATCAGGGTCGATTTCCGCTGCGCAACTGGCTGACTCAATGGTTGGTGGGTCAGGTCTCGGTGCTGGGGGGACTCTCCGCCGGCCGCGAGGGACCCGCCATTCACCTCGGTGCCGCCGCCTCCAGCGGCCTGGGTCAGCGCCTGCGCCTGCCCCACAACAGCCTGCGAGTGTTGGTCGCCTGTGGCACGGCGGCGGGTATCGCCGCCTCCTTCAACACGCCGATTGCCGGCGTTATCTTCGCCATGGAAGTGGTGATGATGGAGTACACCATCATCGGCTTCATGCCGGTGATACTGGCTTCCACCATGGGGGCGGTGGTGGCACAGATGGTCTATGGGCCGGACCCGGCCATCGGCGTGCCCGACCTGCATCTCGCCTCTCTGCTCGACTTGCCATGGATCATCGTCAGTGCCCTGGTCGTCGGTCTGCTGGCCGGCCTGTTCGTCCGGGTCTCTCGTATGGGGCCGCGGCTGGCGACGTTTTCCCTGCCGCTACGCTTCTCGATGGCCGGCGCCGCCGTCGCCGTCGTGGCCTGGTGGTATCCTCAGGTGCAGGGCATGGGCTACGACACCCTGCAGGCAACCCTTAGCGGTTCGGTGGCGGTGGATGTGTTGATCGCCGTGGCCATCGGCAAGCTGCTGCTGACGGCCGGTACCGTGGCCTGCGGAATTCCGGTGAGCATCATCGGCCCGGTGCTGGTCGTGGGTGGGGCGGCCGGGGCATTGTGCGGTCTGACCGGCCAGTGGCTGTTGCCCATCGAGGCATCCGACCCGGCTCTCTACGCCATGCTGGGCATGGCGGCGATGATGGGGGCGGTCCTGCAGGCACCGCTGGCGGCGCTCATGGCGCTGCTCGAGTTGACTCACAACCCGAATATCATCCTGCCCGGCATGCTGGCGGTGGTGGTTTCCTGTTTGACCTCGCGCCAGCTATGCCGTTGTAGTGGCTTTTTCGTGAGCGCGACGGGCCCGGGGCGCCATCCTCTTCAGCAACCTTTGATGCAGGCGCTCTCGCGGGTCTCGGTGCCGGCGGTGATGGAACGGCGGTTGGTGCGTACCCAGCGCATGGTCACCCGCGAAAAGGCTCACGCCTTGCTGGAGTCGGAGCCAGTGTGGATCCTGATCGAGCGTTCCAGCAGTGATAAGCCGGTGCTGGCGCTCGAGGCCGCTGACCTCGCCCGTTGGCTCAGCGAGCAGGCGGCGGAAAAGAAGAGTGCCGCAGGGGAAGGCGTGAAGGTCGAATCCGTCGAGGAGATGGCGGCGAGGAAGCGCAGGAAGAGCAAGGCGAAGACCGAATTGCCACCTGTGGATCTGCTGGAGATACCCGGTGTGCGCCTGGAGCTCGCGCCGATAGGATTGCAGGCCACCCTCTCCGAGGCATTCAGCAAGCTCAATGACTCGATGCTCGATGCGCTCTACGTTGAGCATGGTCATCGGCCGAAGCAGAAGCGGATTTCCGGTATCATTACGCGTGGCGCCATCGAACGTTTCTATCGCGTCGGTGACTGATGACGCCCTTCCATATTGTCCAGCTTCGCAAGGAATTCCCATGTATCTGTGGTTCAAGGCCCTGCATCTTATCGCCATGGTGACCTGGTTCGCCGCCATGTTCTATCTGCCGCGGCTCTACGTCTATCACGCCCAGGCACGTGATCGTGGTGAACAGCAGGCGATTGACCACTTCCTGGTCATGGAGCGCAAGCTTTATCGAGGCATCATGACGCCCTCCATGATTGCCGTGCTGCTTTTCGGTGGAATCATGCTGGTGCTCAACCCCGGCTGGCTGGCCCAGGGCTGGATCCATGCCAAGCTCTTGCTGGTGGCATTGCTGGTAGGGTATCACCATGTCTGCCTGATCTATCTGAAGCAGTTTGCCGAGGCGCGCTGTCGGCGTGGTCATGTGTTCTTCCGCTGGTTCAACGAGTTGCCGGTGTTCGCCCTGCTGATCATCATCTTCCTCGCCGTGCTCAAGCCGTTCTGATGGCATCCAGCGTGAGTTACGAGCCCCATATGCCGGTGGTTCTGGTGCTGGCCGGCCATGATCCTACGGGTGGTGCCGGCCTGGTGGCCGACGCCGAAGCGGTGGCCGCCGGCGGAGGCTGGGCGGTAACCGTCCCCACCGCCCTGACGGTGCAGTCCTGCTCGGATGTGTTGCGGGTAGAACCCGCTGCCCCCGAGACCATGCGCGCCAGCGTCGCCGCCCTCGAGGAGTTCGAGGTGGCGGCGATCAAGATCGGCCTGGTGGCTGACCTGGCGACCCTGGACGCCATCGGCGATATTCTCGAGGGCTTCCCCGGGGTGCCGGTAGTGGCTGACCCGGTGCTGAGCGCGGGAGGTGGAAAAGAGTTATCCACAATTGAGTTGGTCGATGCCTACCGCAGGAGGCTGTTGCCCAGAGTGGATGTTCTGACCCCCAATCGTGGTGAGCTGGCGCGGTTGTCCCCAGGCCTTCAGCAGGATACCGAGCGGGCCGTGGCACTGATGCGGCTGGGTTGTCAGGCCGTGCTGATGACCGGAACCGATGATCCCGTGCCTGACGCTTCTGCGGATCGGGTAACCCATACACTGCACGCACCGGACCAGAGTCGTCAGTGGAACTGGCCGCGTCTGGCAGGATGCTTCCATGGCTCCGGCTGTACCATGGCGGCCTTCCTGGCGGCACGGCTGGCCGTTGGCGAGTCGCTGGTGGCAGCCTGTGAGCAGGCCCAGGCCTTTACCTGGGAAACCCTGGCACATGGTTGGCGACCCGGAGATGGACAGTCACTGCCGCGACGCCTGTGGCGTCTGTCAACGATGTCCGGCGTCGGGCCGTCCACTTCTTCTTGAGAAGGGGATGGTCTTTGGCGGCCGGAGCATCGAGAATGTGATCAAGGAACGGGGAAGCCATCTTGGCGCATGTATTGGCGACGTTTACCGCCTTTTCACTCCCTGTGAATAGCTTATCCAGAGAATTATCCACAGCTTTGAGGACAGGATACCTATGACGACCTCCGCCCAGCTTTTTGCTCAGGCCTGCCGGCATATCCCCGGCGGGGTCAACTCCCCGGTACGGGCCTTCAAGGGACTACAGCGTCCACCGGTGTTCATGGAGCGCGCCCAGGGAGCCTATCTGTTCGATGTGGAAGGTAAGCGCTATGTGGACTATGTGGGTTCCTGGGGGCCGATGATTACCGGACACGCCGATCCCGAGGTGCTGGGCGCGGTGCGCGGGCGACTCGATAACGGGCTCTCCTTCGGCACCCCTACCGCCATCGAGACCACCATGGCGGACCTGATCTGCGAGATGATCCCCTCCATCGAGATGGTCCGCATGGTCAACTCCGGCACCGAAGCCACCATGTCGGCGATTCGTCTTGCGCGAGGCGTCACCGGGCGCGACAAGATCGTCAAGTTCGAGGGCAACTACCATGGCCATTCCGATTCGCTGTTGGTCAAGGCGGGGTCGGGAGCACTGACCCACGGCGAGCCGAGTTCTCCGGGGGTACCGGCATCCCTGGCCGAGCACACCATCACCCTGGCCTACAATGATATCGATGCCGTGGAGGAGTGCTTCGAGGAAATCGGCGATCAGGTGGCCTGTATCATCGTCGAGCCAGTGGCCGGAAACATGAATTGTATTCCGCCCCAGCCCGGCTTCCTGGAGTGCCTGCGTCGGGTCTGTAATGCCCACGAGAGCGTGTTGATCTTCGACGAGGTGATGACCGGCTTTCGCGTGGCCATGGGCGGTGCCCAGGCCCACTATGGCGTGCGTCCCGACCTCACTTGCCTGGGCAAGATCGTCGGTGGCGGCATGCCGGTGGGTGCCTTCGGGGGGAGTGAGGCTCTCATGTCCAATATCTCGCCGTTGGGTCCCATCTACCAGGCGGGCACCCTCGCCGGCAATCCACTGGCCATGGCGGCGGGCATCACGCTTCTCGGCAAGTTGCGTGAGCCCGGTTTCCATGATGCCCTGGCTCAGCGAGTCGAGACTCTCTGCCACGGCCTGCAGGAGCGTGCCGATGCCGCCGGCGTGGAGATGATCACCCAGCGTGCCGGCGGCATGTTCGGTCTCTTTTTCACCGGCCAGAGCCGGGTCGATAACTTCGGCCAGACTACCGCCTGCGATGCCGATGCCTTCCGCCGCTTCTTCTCGGCGATGCTCGACGAGGGCGTCTATCTGTCGCCGTCGGCCTATGAGGCGGGCTTCATGTCCAGTGCCCATACGCCGGAAGATATCCAGTTCACCCTGGATGCCGCGGAGAAGGCCTTTGCGGCCATGCAGCGTCAGGACTGACGCCTTACCGAATCACCAGCGGGAGAATTCTCCATGCGTCATACCTTGGACGTCGACAGGGCCAATAGTGGTGAAAGCCTGGAGCTTGAAACACTCATCGATGCCCTGGTGGCCTATCACCGCGGAGCGGCTTCACACGACGCCGAGGCACAGGATGCCGGTCAGCCGTTGACGTTGACCATGACGGCCGAATTGGCGGAGATCCGGGAGGCCCTGTGGGACGAAGGAGAGCGTGAGCGGCTCGACCAGCTGGGAGACTGGCTGAAGCAGGATCTGACACGCCTGATGCCGATCCTCGAGGCTCGCGCCGCTCGCCGAACGCCGAGCTGGGCGCTGGGCCATTCGGCCAGCCGGCTTTGTCACGACGGTCGTCCGCTACTGGTCAATGCCATCGGGCGCGACCTGGAGGTGCCGGGAGCCGAACTGGCCGATGACCCCGCCAGCGATCTGGCAGCCCTGCTGGTCGGCCTGGAGGGGCGCGAGACCCCGGAGCTGACGCGGTTGGCACTGGACCGCTATCTGCGTCACTCGGGGGACTACGAGATCTCCCGACTGCTCTCCCTGTTCGGGACCTGCCATGCCCTGACTGCCGCCAGGCGTGCCCTGCGTCGCTGTCTCGACGAGAAACTCGGACTGGAACAGCCTGCCCTGCTGGCCGAAAGCATGGCCGAGTGCCGTCGTTATCTCGAGCTTGCCGAACGCATCGCCGAGTTTCGCTTTCCGCCGTTGATAATTGCCGTGGGGGTCTCGGGCAGTGGCAAGAGTCGTTTTACCCGCGAGCTGGTCACCGGCCTGGGTGCGATTCGTGTCAGCTCCGAGGCCGAGCGACAGCGGCTGGTACAGGCCGATGACAGCTCAGCTCATCCACAAGGGGATTTCGCCCCGGGGGTTGTGGGTATCTTCAGTGAGGCGGCCACCATGGCGACCTATCGCCGGCTTGCCAGCTGTGCCGGCTATCTGCTGGATGCCGGTGTTCCCGCCTGTGTGGATGCTACCTGCCTGACCCGCGCTCAGCGCGATCTGTTGCGCCAGCAGGCAGAGGCACGTGGTCTGCCCTGTCTGCTGGTCAACTTCGAAGCCGATGACGCCACCCTGCGACGGCGCATCGAGAAGCGTGCCGGACGGCAGGGAGTCGCCGTCGAAGAGAGTCTCGCCGTACTGGCTCAACAGCAGCAGCGTTTCGAGCCGTTCGGGGACGAAGAACGCCTGCACCTGGTACATCTCGATACCACTGCCGGAAATGCTGGTGAGCTTCTGGCAGACTTGGTGAATGAACATGTCAGGCTTTCTGGCTAATGCATAGAGATCGATTTCAATAATTCTTCACTGGAGGAAACATGAGAAAGTATTGACTCTATGGTTCATGAGCGCCTCTGTCGATATTTCCTGCCACGCTGTTGGAGATACAGGCACGAGTACGAAAAACATCAACTCGTGGAATGGTTTGATACAGCCCATTATCGATGGAGGCTCCGGGCTGAGTCTTCTGCATCTCCCGGGGGGTTCCATTATGGCCGAGTTCTTGTCCTGGATTCCTCTTCCCCAGAATTTTTATCGCCATCATTCAACGTTTTCTTATCAATGTCATCAGAGGGGCTCGCTGGTGGCGTCAGGGCTTTGCCACTACAGCATGATGATCCTGAAGTGTTTCATACGGATCTTTCCTGGAATTTTACCGAGTTCAACTTTTGTTTTTGTAAAGCAGCCAGCGGTGGAGGGGCCCCCAAATTCTGTCTTGCCCAATTGGCGGCTTGAATCCTGTTATTTACATCAATTTTTTTAAATATATTATAAAGATGAGATTTTACGGTGTTTTCACTGACAAATAAACTTTCAGATATTTCTGAATTTGAAAAACCGGATCCCAAGAGATTTAGAATTTCTATTTCTCGCTGAGTGAGCCCGCAGGCAGGCCGATAAGAATTGAATTGCTGTTTCCTCAAAAGCTCTATAATTCTTGTCATCAGTGGGCGAGACATCCACAGGTTGCCTTCGAAAATTGACTCCAATCCCTTGCAGATAAGATCGAGCGCATCAGTTCGATAAAATATTCCGCTCAAATGAAGGAATGAAAGAAGGTTTACAGCATGTTCTTCGTCTTTTAAATTAAATGCGGCTACTTTATAGTTTTCGGCTTCGATCAAGTGGCTATACCACTCCTGCATGTTTTTTTCATTTATATGATCTGAGTCAAGGAGTATTATTGTAGGATTTTCTCCTAATGGTTTAATATTTTCACATGGCGATAAGACATTGATTGGCCTTTCCAATCTCTCAGAAATGTAATTCACAAACAGCTGTGTCTGAGGATTCTGGTTAGTTATCAGAAGTACGTTCTCATTCGCTGTTTGCATTTTGCTTGCCTCTAATTATGCATATACTGGCTCAGGGTGAAGCTGAATTTACTTTTTCCCTAGAATGTTGGTACAAAAGTATCTTTTCGTAAAGTTATGTTTCATATGGTTTTTATAGCACCCGAAGCATGAGTTTTCTAGTGCTTTAATGTGTCGATCATTTAACGCCTTAAGCTTATGTGTAACTTTTTGATATTCAAATAATTTATTGGATGCCTCGCTTTTCCGGTCACCCGTATGGCGTCGGCATGGTGGCTTTTTCCCGTTCCGTTCATGAGGAATCGCGGGTCGCGAATGGTGTCTTCTGATGCTCCCTTCAGTAGGGTTGGCTACCACTTTGCCGACGGCGTCGAGTCGAACGGCGAGCCGGGATTTTGTTACCATCTTGCATTGAGCTTGCTAAGCTCCTATCCATCCATTTTGGGCCCTGGAGAGCTCGATGCCTTATATTCCCTTTTCTCCAGTTCAGCTACAGCTGGTGCTGGCCAGCGGCAATGCCGGGAAGCTGCGCGAATTCGAGCAACTGCTGGAGCCACTGGGGTTGCAGGTTCATCCTCAGTCGGACTTCGCCGTCTCCGAGGTAGAGGAGAGTGGCCTTACCTTTGTGGAAAACGCCCTGCTCAAGGCGCGTGAGGCCAGCCGGATGAGCGGCCTGCCGGCCCTGGCCGACGACTCGGGTCTCGAGGTCGATGCTCTGGACGGGGCTCCGGGTATCCATTCCGCCCGCTATGCGGGCGAGCCGAAGAGCGATGCGCGTAACAACGCCCGGTTGCTCGAGGCATTGGCCGAGGTGCCCGAAGGAGCACGCACGGCGCGTTACTGGTGTGTACTGGTGCATCTACGCCATCCCGAAGACCCGGTGCCGCGAATCGTGCAGTGCAGCTGGGAGGGGGAGGTCCTCTCCCATCCGCGTGGCGAGGGCGGCTTCGGCTATGATCCGCTCTTCTGGCTTCCCGATCAGGGCATGAGCGCCGCCGAGCTTCCCGTGTCGGAAAAGAATCGTCTGAGTCATCGCGGGCGGGCCCTGCAGACACTGGTCGAGCAGTTCCGCCGGCTTGGCGGAGCCCAGTGATGGTATTACCTCCCCTGGCGCTCTACGTGCATGTGCCCTGGTGCGTGCGCAAGTGTCCCTACTGTGATTTCAATTCCCACGGTGTCGGACGCGACGCCGGATTGCCCGAAGAGGCGTATCTCGCCGCCCTGCTGGCCGATCTCGACGCCGATCTGCCGCTGGCCGCGGGACGTGAGCTGGTCAGTATCTTCATCGGGGGCGGCACGCCAAGCCTGCTCTCGGCTGACTTCTATCGTCGCCTGCTAAGGGGAGTGGCTGAACGCCTCCCTTTGGCCCGCGATATAGAAATTACCCTCGAGGCCAATCCCGGGACTCTGGAACGCGGTCGCTTCGCCGGGTACCGCGAGGCAGGAATCAACCGCCTCTCGTTGGGCGTTCAGAGTTTTCAGTCGGCACAGCTCGAGGCACTGGGCCGTATTCATAGCGGTGATGACGCCGAGGCCGCCTTCGCCGAGGCCCGCCAGGCCGGTTTCGATAACCTTAACCTCGATCTGATGCACGGCCTTCCGGGGCAGACCCCGGAACTGGCGTTGCAGGATCTGGGGCAGGCGATAGCACTGGGACCCGAGCATCTCTCCTGGTACCAGTTGACCCTCGAGCCCAATACGGAGTTCTACCGATATCCGCCGACGCTGCCCGAAGAGGAAGCGCTGTGGGAGATTCAGGACCAGGGGCACGAGCGTCTAGAGGCGTCGGGGTTCCACCGCTACGAGATTTCGGCTTATGCAAGAGACGGACGCCGTTCGCGGCATAATCTCAACTACTGGCGCTTCGGTGACTATCTGGGGATTGGTGCCGGTGCCCATGGCAAGCTGAGTACCTCCGGGGTGGGTGGCGCCTTGCACATCCAGCGGCGTTGGAAGAGTCGCCAGCCCGAGGCTTACTTGCGTCGTTTTCATGACCCTCGAGGGTTCGTGGCCGATGCCTTCCGGATAGCGGAGGCCGACCTTCCGCTGGAGTTCGCCATGAATGCCCTGCGACTGCCGGAGGGCGTGCCAACGAAGCTATGGCACGAGTCTACCGGCCTGCCGGAGGCGATGCTGGTCGAGCGTCTCGCCAGCGCGCGTGAAAAAGGACTATTGGTGAAAGATGCCCAAAGGGTTCAAGCTTCCCCCCGAGGTCTACTATTCTTGAATGAATTGCTGGCATCGATCGACTCGCAGTGACGATGTCGCTTGTGGAAGGCTCATCGCAACTTTTGCCATTGATGGCCCCATGGATGATCGAACGGGCCCCCGAACCAAGGAGATATTCCCGATGACCAAGACTTTCCGCCTTGCCGCCCCGCTGGCTGCCGCCGTGCTACTGGCGGGCTGTGCTACCACGGATCCCTATGGTGGCCAGACCGACCGTAACCAGACCGGCACCGGCGCGGCCATTGGCGCCGTGGTGGGTGCCGCCGCCGGTGCGTTGAGCGGCGACGGCAGTACCAGCCGCCGCGATCGTGCCCTGGTGGGTGCCGCCGTGGGCGCCGCTGCGGGTGCCGGTGTGGGCGCTTATATGGATCGTCAGGAGCAGCAGCTGCGACAGAGTACCCAGGGCACTGGTATCGGGGTGGACCGTCGCGGCGACGATATCGTGCTGAACATGCCCAGTGAGGTCACCTTCGGCTTCGATTCCAGTGAACTGACGTCCAATGCCCGCAATGCCCTCAATGAAGTGGCCAGGATACTCACCCAGTACAACGATACCCGCGTGAACATCGGGGGGCATACCGACAGCACTGGTGATGCCAGCTACAACCAGCGGCTCTCCGAGCGTCGTGCCCAGACCGTCGGCAATTATCTTTCCCAGTCCGGAGTGGTCGGTAGCCGCCTTAACATGACCGGCTACGGTGAAAATCAGCCTGTGGCCAACAATAACAGCGAGCAGGGTCGAGCTCAGAACCGTCGTGTCGAGATCACTCTCACTCCCATCCAGAGTCGCTTCGATTAAGCAGGCGCTACCACGGTAGCAAGCGGTAACTCCTCGGGCTCGCTACTCTTGTGGCGGGCCTTTTCTATACCTTGCCGATTCGCGGAACCGGACCCATGCTTTCCTATCAGCACGCCTATCACGCCGGGAACTTTGCCGATGTTCATAAACACCTGCTTCTGCATGGAGTTATCGATCACTTATTACGTAAAGAAACTTCCATTACGTTAATAGATACTCATGCTGGTCGTGGCGTCTATTCTCTGGCCGCGGAAGAGACCTCAAGATTGCATGAGTATCGCCACGGTATCCTGCCCCTGTGGGAATCCCGCGAAGAGCTCGCGAATCATGATGAACTGTTGAGCGACTGGTTGGCGGCAGTGGCCGAGGTCCAGCCGAACGATCAGCGGTTGAGCCACTATCCTGGCTCGCCCTGGTGGATGGGGCGGCGTCTGCGATCCCAGGACCGTCAACTGCTCTTCGAGCTGCACCCGGGGGAGCACGAGCATCTGGCCGGCCAGACGTTGGATGGCCATGTACGCACGATTCACGGCGATGGACTCAAGGGGCTCGTCGAGCGTTTGCCGGTAAGGACCCCGCGCCTCTGTGTGTTGATCGACCCCAGCTACGAGCTTAAACAGGAGTACGTCGAGGTGGCCGATACGCTATCGACGACGCTGCGCAAGGCGCGCCATGCTGTGGTGATGGTGTGGTATCCCCTGTTGCCTGCAGGACGTCATCATGAGCTGCTCGAGGCGGTCAAGGCGCATGGGTTGCACAAGGTGTGGCGCAGCGAGCTCAGGCTCCATGAGCCGGGAGTGGGCGAACGAGGCATGTATGGCAGCGGTATGCTGGTGGTCAATCCGCCCTGGGGGCTCGATCAGCGCCTGGCCTCGGCCATGGCGCGTGTAGCACCTCTGTTGTCGAGCGAGGCCCGCTACCAGGGCGACTGGTGGGTAGGCGAGTAGGCCATGGCCGGTGTGCCGATCGACTTGCCGATACAGAAGCTGCCGAAGACCCCGCCGAGCGGGGTTACATTAGCGGCGCAGACAGCGCCGTGGCCGGTGTGCCGATCGACTTGCCGTTCTACTTGTCGATACAGAAGCTGCCGAAGACCTCGCCGAGCGGGGTTATATTAGCGGCGCTGACAGTGCCGTGGCCGGTGTGCCGATCGACTTGCCGATTTATTTGCCGATACAGAAGCTGCCGAAGACCCCGCCGAGCGGGGTTATATTAGCGGCGCTGACAGTGCCGTGGCCGGTGTGCCGATCGACTTGCCGATTTATTTGCCGATACAGAAGCTGCCGAAGACCCCGCCGAGCGGGGTTACATTAGCGGCGCTGACAGCGCCATGACCGGTGTGCCGATCTACTTGCCGATACAGAAGCTGCCGAAGATCTCGCCGAGTAGATCATCGGCGCTGAATTCGCCGGTGATCTGGCCCAGTGCCTGCTGGGCATCGCGCAGGTCTTCGGCGAGCAGTTCCCCGGCACCATGGCCGGTCAGCTGGGCCTCGCCGTTCTCGAGCGCGTGCTCGGCACGGTCCAGGGCATCGAGATGGCGCCGTCGGGCCGAGAAGCGACCCTCTGCCGTCGCATTGAAGCCCATGACATCCTTGAGGTGAGACTTCAAGTTATCCACACCCTCCACGGTCTTCGCCGATAGCCTGACGATGGGAGTGGCGGTGGATAAGTCGAGTCCCGGGGGCTCTTCGCTGGCATCGATCTTGTTGCGTACCAGAGTGAGTCGCGAAGGATCGGATAGCCGGGCCACGAACTCGGGCCAGATCGACATGGGGTCGGTGGCATCGGTGGCGGCGGCATCGACCAGCAGCAACACACGGTCGGCCTTCTCGATCTCGGCCCAGGCCCGGGCTACGCCGATCTGTTCCACGGCGTCGGGAGTGTCGCGCAGGCCCGCGGTATCGATGACATGCAACGGCATGCCGTCGATATGAATATGCTCGCGCAGCACGTCGCGTGTCGTGCCGGCAATGTCGGTGACGATGGCCGTCTCCTGCTCGGTCAGGGCATTGAGCAGGCTCGATTTACCGGCATTGGGCCGCCCGGCGATCACCACGTTCATGCCCTCGCGCATCAGGGCGCCCTGGCCGGCAGCGGCGCGGACCACCGCCAATTCTGTTTTTACCTCGGCGAGCATCGCCGCCACGCGTCCATCCCCCAGGAAATCGATCTCCTCCTCGGGGAAGTCGATGGCGGCCTCGACATAGATGCGCAGCTCGATCAGGCGCTCCACCAGGCCCTCGACTCGGCGCGAGAAGTCGCCCTGGAGTGAGCGCAGGGCGTTTTCCGCGGCGGCCTGCGAGCTGGCATCGATCAGGTCGGCAATCGCCTCGGCCTGGGCCAGGTCCAGCTTGTCGTTGAGGAAGGCGCGCTCGGAGAACTCACCCGGGCGGGCCGGGCGGGCCCCCAGCTCGATGCAACGGCCAAGCAGCATGTCCATGATGACCGGGCCGCCATGTCCCTGCAGCTCCAGGACATCCTCGCCGGTAAAGGAGTTTGGCCCGGGGAAGAAGAGCGCGAGGCCCTCGTCGATCACGCTGCTATCGCTTCTGAAGGGCCCGTAGTGGGCATGGCGCGGGGCGGGGGAATGACCCACCACCGCCTCGGCGATCGCCGAGCAGAGCGGCCCGGAGATGCGGATTATGCCGACGCCGCCGCGCCCCGGCGGGGTGGCCAGAGCGGCGATGGTGTCCTGGTCGTGAAGCGGGGCCATGGGGGTCTCCTCAGCGTGAAGAAGGCATTGTCGTTGTCGCTCTCCAGAAACGCCAGACCCCCGCTCGAGGCGGGGGTCTGGAAGTGGCTCAGGTAAGCCGGGTCACTTGGTCTTCATGCCCTTCCCGATGTTGGGATCGTTCTCGATCTTGCGGGTAATCACGTACTGCTGGGCAATGGAGATGACGTTGTTCACCACCCAGTAGATCACCAGACCGGCCGGGAACCACAGGAAGAAGAAGGTGAAGACGATGGGCAGCATGCGCATGATCTTCGCCTGCATGGGATCCGGGGGTGTCGGGTTGAGCATCTGCTGCACGAACATCGACGTCCCCATCAGGATCGGCAGGATGAAGAGGGGATCCTTCACCGATAGGTCCTGGATCCAGAACATGAAGGGCGCATGACGCAGCTCAACGGATTCCAGCAGCATCCAGTAGAGGGCGATGAATACCGGCATCTGCACCAGAATCGGCAGGCAGCCGCCCAGAGGATTGATCTTCTCCTTCTGATAGAACTTCATCATCTCCTGGGACATCTTCTGGCGGTCGTCGCCGTACTGCTCCTTGAGACGCTGCATTTCCGGGCCCAGCTTGCGCATGCGGGCCATGGACTTGTAGGCCTTGGCCGAGAGCGGCCACAGGGCAGTCTTCACCAGCATGGTCAGCAGGACGATGGACCAGCCCCAGTTGCCGATCACGCCATGAATCTTGTTGAGCAACCAGAACAGCGGGTTGGCGATAAACCACAGCCAGCCGAAATCGACGGTAAGCTTGAGGTTGGGAGCCACCACTTCCATGTAGTCCTGAACCTTGGGGCCTACATACAGGGTGGCACCGAGCCGTGACTCGCCAGCCGCCGCCAGCTCGGTCACGGGTCCGGCGAAGGCGGCCACGTTGCGACCGCGAGAATCGGTCGAGGCGTAGTAAAGGTTCTGCTGGTTCTGGGGTGGGGCCCAGGCACTGACGAAGTAGTGCTGGATAATCGCGACCCAGCCACCCTCGGCCTCGCGGTTTTCAAACTTGCCTTCCTGGATATCCTCGAAGTCCACCTTCAGATAGCGATCTTCGGGGGTGGAGTAGGCCGCCCCGAGATAGGAGCGCATCCCCATCTTGGGACCACTGGAGGGGTCGCTGCTGTTATCACGAGCCAGTTGGCCGATAAAGCGGGCGGAGACCGGCGATTCGGTGTTATTGGCCAGGAAGTACTCGACGTCCACCGCATAGCTGTTGCGCTCGAAGGTGAAACGCTTGGTGACCTCGATGCCGTTTACCTCGCCAGTCAGGTCGACCTCGAGACGCTTGTCACCTTCGGCGAGGCGGTAATCGGTCTTCTCGGGGGCGTAGGCAATGCGTCCGGATTGCCCGTCCAGCTGGAGCCCGGAGCGGGCGACATAGCTACGTGTCTCGTTGTCGGAAAGCATGACATAGGAGCGGTCCGAGTCGAGAGTCAGCTCATGCTGAGGCAGTGCCGCATAAACAATGTCACCGCCCTGGGGGTCGATTCGCAGGTCCAGTACATCGGTGATGACGGCAACCAGGTCACGGCCGGAGGCTGTCTCGCCTGCATCGGGCATGGTCTCCGCCATGCCGCTATCGCCGCTGTTTGCCGCAGGAGCCGCCAGGCCTTCTTCGGCGGTTTCGAGCTCGGCGCTACCGTTTCCGGACTGGTTGCTGGTAATGGAGGGAGCCTGCGGCTCGACGGCCGTCTGGCCATAATCCTGGTTCCACTGCACGACGATCAGATAGGCGAGCACCGCCAGGGGAATCAGTAGTAGGAGTCGTTTTACGTCCATGAGGGTTCTGCCCAGTGGGTAGTGAACTTGCCAGGGGCGGAAGGCGATTTGGCCGCCCGAGATAGACAAAAGCCTGCCAAGGGCAGGCTGTATTCCGAACACGGACTTTCGAAGGTTGTCCCGGCAGCGTCAAGCCTTGCCTTGCGAGGGGGTGCGCTCATGATTCCGTGGGCTCCGATCGGATGAAGATGGCTCGGCGCTTGGTGACGGTTGTCTTGCGAGCGACTTCTGTGCCTCGCGCGTCAGCCTTTTCCACATCCCGAAAAGCTGCCGATGCAGGGTCTCGTTGTCCAGCTCGCCGACACCGCGTCGCGAGAGTATCACGATGTCGACGGCCGGTAGCCGGTGCTGCTGGAATCGGATCGATTCGCGCACGAGACGCTTGATGCGGTTGCGGTCCACGGCACGGCGCATGCTCTTCTTGCTGATGACAAGGCCAATACGGGGGTGACCCAGATTGTTGGGCGAGGCGAGTGCCATCAGCCCCTTGCCATGTATCTTGAAGGCAGCGTTATCGAAGACCTGACGGTAGTCCCCGGCCGTCAGCAGGCGCAGACGACGGGGAAACGACTGACGGGACACGTAGGGTCCGTGATCAGGCGCTCAGGCGCTTGCGACCCTTGGCGCGACGGCGCGCCAGGACGGCACGTCCGTTCTTGGTAGCCATCCGGGCACGGAAACCGTGCATACGCTTACGCTTCAGAACGCTGGGCTGAAAGGTGCGTTTCATAAGTCGTTATTCCCACGTGGTTTTCTGGACGATTCGTCGTTTTCGAGGCGCCTGGATTCCCACCGGGAACCCGGGCGTATTCGGTTCAAGACCGGAAATTGTAGTGTTTTCCCTTGGGCGGTGCAATTTTTCCGTACATGAATTGGGCTTTTGATGGCTGGGAGGGGGCGCCTCGGCATGTCGAGATAATGCGTCGGATCCATTCCGAAGCAGCATTCGAAGGCCGTACCTCGAACTACAATAACAAGGGTATATCTTGTAATGCCTTGTTATTAATACTGGGGAAACTTTCTGTGGATAAGCTTTCATATTTCATCAATTACAAGGCATTGGATGAATGAAACTTGTGTGGACAGCCTCTGCAAGGGTGGTTTGCAAGCCTGGGATAACCTGTGTATGAAGATGGCACTTCTCCACAGCCCAGCATTACGCACAGTTCGGTCGCGGATGCGTCACCATGTCGTCACCCCGTTTTCCACAAGATGTGTGGAGGCGTTACGGGGTGTGGATAACCGCGTGGTGGGGCGATACAATGCACGGCCGTTTTTCGACAATGTAGTGAGGTCGCGTGTCGCTGGCTCTCTGGCAACAGTGTCTAGATACCCTTCAGGATGAGTTGAGCTCGCAGCAGTTCAACACCTGGATTCGCCCGCTCCAGGCAGAGGAGGGCGAAGGGGGAGAGCTGTGCCTGTTGGCACCCAATCGCTTCGTACGCGACTGGGTCAGCGACAAGTTTGCCAAGCGGATCACCGAACTGCTGCGTGAGCTGTCGCCGGCACGTCCGCCCAAGGTCGTGCTGAGCGTGGGGAGTCGACGCACTGCTCCTCGGCCTCAGCCACGCGAGCTCGGCACCCCGGTGTCGGCAATGCCGCGACAACCCGCGGCCCCGGCGGTACATACACGCTCCCGTGGTGATGTAGCCGATGAAGTCGAGATCGAGTCATCCCGGGAGGAGGCGCCGCCGGCCCGGCGACCGGGAGGCGAGCGTCAGGTCCAGGTCGAGGGCAGCCTCAAGCATACCAGTGGCCTCAACCCTAACTTCACCTTCGAGACCTTCGTCGAGGGCAAGTCGAACCAGCTGGCCCGGGCCGCGTCCCGACAGGTGTCGGAGAACCCCGGCGGTGCCTATAATCCGCTGTTTCTCTATGGTGGAGTAGGGCTGGGCAAGACCCACCTGATGCATGCCGTGGGCAATGCGCTGGCGGGTCGCCGGGAGAATGCGCGGGTGGTCTATCTTCACTCCGAGCGTTTCGTGGCCGATATGGTCAAGGCGCTGCAGCTCAACGCCATCAATGACTTCAAGCGGTTCTATCGTAGCGTCGATGCCCTGCTGATCGATGACATCCAGTTCTTTGCCGGGAAGGAGCGCTCCCAGGAGGAGTTCTTCCATACCTTCAACGCCCTGCTCGAGGGCGGACAGCAGATGATCCTGACCTCCGACCGCTATCCCAAGGAGATCAGCGGTGTAGAGGAGCGGCTCAAGTCCCGCTTCGGCTGGGGGCTGACGGTCGCGATCGAGCCGCCCGAGCTCGAGACACGGGTTGCCATCCTGATGAAGAAGGCCGATCAGGCCAAGGTCGAGCTTCCCCATGATGCCGCCTTCTTCATCGCCCAGAAGATTCGCTCCAACGTGCGAGAGCTGGAGGGGGCACTCAAGAAGGTGATCGCCGACTCCCACTTCATGGGCAAGCCGATTACCCAGGATTTCATCCGTGAATCGCTCAAGGATCTGCTGGCCCTGCAGGACAAGCAGGTCGGAGTCGACAATATTCAGCGTACCGTGGCGGAGTATTACAAGATCAAGCTTGCCGACCTGCTATCCAAGCGTCGTTCTCGCTCGGTAGCGCGCCCACGCCAGGTCGCCATGGCCCTGGCCAAGGAGCTGACCAATCACAGCCTGCCGGAGATCGGAGATGCCTTCGGGGGGCGGGATCACACCACGGTATTGCATGCCTGCCGCAAGGTGAAGCAGCTTCAGGAGGAGAGTTCCGACATCCGCGAGGACTACAAGAACCTCCTGCGACTTCTGACCAGCTGATCGCCCCGCCCTCCGAGACATCGCCGGCTTGTGGTTTAATGGTCACCATGCCGTTCGGCCGGGCCCCTGCCGGCTACAACCCTTCAGGACAAGACGTGGAGCCGACATGAAATTTTCCATCTCCCGCGAAGCGCTGCTGCGACCGCTCACTCTGGTGGCCGGCGTGGTGGAGCGCCGCCAGACCCTGCCAGTGTTATCCAATGTATTGATTCAGGTAGGGGAGGAAGAGGTTGCACTGACCGGTACCGATCTGGAAGTGGAGCTCATCGGGCGTACCGTGGCGTCCCGGGTAGAGGAGCCGGGGGGCGTTACGGTGCCGGCCCGTAAACTGATGGATATCTGCAAGTCGCTACCCGACCAGGCCGAGATCCAGCTCTCCCTCGAGGACGGCCGTGCCGTGTTGCGCAGTGGTCGCTCTCGCTTCACCCTCTCGACCCTGCCGGTTGCGGAGTTTCCGAGCATCGAGGACAGTCAGGGGAGCATCGAGCTGAGCCTGCCGCGGGGCATGCTGAAGCAGCTGATCGACGCTACCTCCTTTGCCATGGCTCAGCAGGATGTGCGGTACTACCTCAATGGCATGCTCCTGGAGATGCGCGACAATCTTATCCGTACCGTGGCGACCGACGGTCACCGGCTCGCGGTAAGCTCGCGTCCGGCCGAGCTGAATGTTGAGTCCCCCCAGAAGCTGATTGTACCGCGCAAGGGCATCCTGGAGCTGGTTCGACTGCTCGACGACGGTGAGGATCCGGTCAGCCTGACCCTGGGTGCCAGCCACATGCGGGCCCATACGGGCGACTTCACCTTTACCTCCAAGCTGGTTGACGGCAAGTTCCCCGACTATGAGCGCGTGGTGCCTCGAGGCGGTGACAAGGTGTTTATCGCCGATCGTGCCGAGCTGCGGCAGGTGCTGTCGCGTACCGCCATTCTCTCCAACGAGAAGTATCGCGGCGTGCGCCTCCATCTCGAAGAGGGCAATCTCAAGGTGATGGCCAATAACCCTGAGCAGGAAGAAGCCGAGGAGAATGTTGGCATCGAGTATAGCGGAGACTCCCTCGAGATCGGCTTCAACGTCGGGTATCTGGTCGACGTGCTCAATGCCATCGATGAAGACCGCATTCAGATGACGCTGGCAGACTCCAACAGCAGTGCCCTGATGGAGCAGCCCGGGGGCGGAGACGCCCTCTATGTCGTCATGCCGATGCGTCTGTGACCCACCCCGGGCGGCCTTTCGGGGCCGCCTCGCCCTCTTGTGCGTTCCATGCCCCTTGATCATCTCGTTTTTCACGGCCTTAGAAATCTTCAACCTGTTGATTTTAAACCGGGTTCGCAGATCAATTTGATTGCTGGCGAAAACGGGAGTGGCAAGACCAGCCTGCTGGAAGGCATTCATGTGTTAGGCATGGGGCGATCGTTTCGTACCCGTAACATGCGACACGTGATCACCCATGGTGACGATGAGCTGATGGCCCATGGCCGCATCGCCGGAGCCCCGGCGGTGCCATTCGGCGTCAGGCGTCGTCGTCGTGAGGACGAGCTCGAGATTCGCCTTGCAGGAGAGCGTGTCAGCCGCCTGTCACGCCTGGTAGAGACTCTCCCCCTGCAGCTGATCAACCCCGATGCCTTCCGGCTCCTGGAAGGCTCTCCGGCCGGACGACGAGAGTTTCTCGACTGGGGAGTGTTTCACGTGAAACATGACTTCCTGGGGGCCTGGCAGCGCGCGCGTCGCGCGTTGAAACATCGGAACGCCTTGCTCAGGCATGGTAGAATGGATCCTGACTCTCTGGTGGTCTGGGAGAAAGAGCTGGTCCACTGGAGCGAACGAATCGATGAGATGCGCTCCGCCTGGATGTATGCGTTTCTCCCGGTATTCGAGGAAACCCTCAACGGATTGTTGCCGCTAAAGGACCTTCAGCTGCGTTATTCGCGTGGCTGGGATCGACGAAAATCATTGAGCGACCTGCTACGACAGGGCCGCGACGTGGATCGGCAGATGGGGTTTACTCAGCAAGGCCCACAGCGTGCCGACATGGCGATCAAGCTGGGTAAGCGGCCTGCCGTGGAGGTTCTGTCCAGGGGGCAACAGAAGCTGGTGGTGAGCGCCTTGAAGCTGGCTCAGGGCCGCTTGCTGGAAGCCAGCACGGGACGCCGCTGCGTCTATCTGATTGACGACCTTCCGGCGGAGCTGGACGACTCGCATAGGCGATTGTTCTGCCGCTGGCTGGAAAATATGCGCTGCCAGGTGTTCATCACCACCATCGACCAAGATGCCCTGGCGGATCTATGGCAGGCCGAGACCCCGGTCGAGATGTTTCACGTGAAACGCTCGGCGTCCGGAAGCGGCACGTTGCTGCCACTGGAGTGACAGATTTCATGACGGAGCAGTCAATGAGCGAACAGGCCTACGACTCATCGAGTATCAAGGTTCTCAAGGGGCTCGATGCTGTACGCAAGCGTCCCGGCATGTATATCGGCGATACCGATGATGGCACCGGGCTCCACCATATGGTGTTCGAGCTGGTGGATAACTCCATCGATGAGGCGCTTGCCGGATACTGCAGCGAGATTCGCGTCGTCATTCATCCCGATGAGTCGGTAACGGTGAGTGACAACGGACGCGGCATCCCGACCGACATCCATGAAGAGGAGGGGGTTTCCGCCGCCGAGGTCATCATGACGGTGCTGCATGCCGGAGGGAAGTTCGACGACAACTCCTACAAGGTCTCCGGCGGCCTGCATGGTGTCGGTATCTCGGTGGTCAATGCCCTGTCCGAAGAGCTTCGGCTGACGGTATGGCGTGCCGGCAGTGTGCATGAGCAACTCTATCGCCACGGGGTGCCTCAGGCGCCGCTTTCGGCGGTGGGAAAGACCGAGAACGCGGGTACCCGCGTGCATTTCCGTCCATCGTCAGAGACATTCGGCAATATCGAATTTCACTTCGATATCCTGGCCAAGCGCCTGCGTGAGCTCTCCTTCCTCAACTCCGGTGTGGCCATTCGCCTGATCGACGAGCGCTCCGGGAAGGAGGAGCTGTTTCATTATGAGGGTGGCCTCAAGGCCTTCGTCGACCATCTCAACACCAACAAGACGGTGCTTAACCCGGTCTTCCACTTCAACACCGAACGAGAGGACGGGGTCGGGGTAGAAGTGGCGATGCAGTGGAGCGACTCCTTCAACGAGAATATCTTCTGCTATACCAATAATATCCCTCAGCGGGATGGCGGTGCTCACCTGGCAGGTTTTCGCGCGGCACTGACTCGGACCCTCAATGGCTATATCGAGTCGGAGGGGCTGCTCAAGAAGTCAAAGATCAGCACCGCCGGCGATGACGCCAGGGAAGGGCTGACGGCCATCATCTCGGTGAAGGCGCCGGATCCCAAGTTTTCCTCCCAGACCAAGGACAAGCTGGTTTCTTCCGAGGTGAAGACGGCTGTCGAGCAGGAAATGTCGCGCCTGCTCGGTGAGTATTTGATAGAGAAGCCCAACGAAGCCAAGGCCATCGTCAACAAGATGCTTGACGCCGCGCGCGCCCGTGAGGCGGCACGCAAGGCGCGTGACATGACGCGGCGCAAGGGTGCACTGGATATCGCCGGCCTTCCGGGCAAGCTGGCAGACTGTCAGGAAAAGGATCCCAGTCTCTCCGAATTGTTCCTGGTAGAGGGCGACTCGGCCGGGGGGAGTGCCAAGCAGGGCCGCGACCGTCGTACTCAGGCGATCCTGCCTCTGAAGGGCAAGATACTGAACGTCGAGAAGGCGCGCTTCGACAAGATGCTCTCTTCGGCAGAGGTTGGAACCCTGATCACTGCCCTGGGGTGTGGTATCGGACGCGAGGAGTTCAACCCCGACAAGCTTCGCTATCATTCGATCATCATCATGACCGATGCCGACGTGGATGGCTCGCATATCCGGACCCTGCTGCTTACCTTCTTCTTTCGTCAGATGTCGCAGCTGATCGAGCGCGGTCATGTGTTTATTGCTCAGCCGCCGCTCTACAAGGTGAAGCGCGGCAAGCAGGAGCTCTACCTGAAGGATGAGCAGGCGATGACCGACTACCTCACCACCACGGCCCTGGATGGCGCTCGTCTCTACGTCAATGCCGATGCGCCGGGTATCGGCGGTGAGCAGCTTGAAAGCGTGGTGAATCAGTATCGTGATGTCATGCGGCGTATCGATCGGTTGTCGAAGGTCTATCCCAACGAGGTGCTACGCAAGATCGTTCATGCGGTTGCTCTCGATGGCGAATCCAGCCTGCGTGACAGGGTTACCATGCAGAACTGGATCGAGGATCTTCAGGGCGAAATGGACGCGCTGCTTGCCCATGAGGGGGGGCCTCAATACAGTTTCCGCCTCGAGGATGATAGCGAAAGGGGGCTTTTCCTTCCTGCCGTGACTATTTCCGCCCACGGTGTGGCCACCGATTATGTGTGGGGTGTCGATTTCTTCACCAGTGTCGACTATCGCGCCATGATCGAGCTGGGAGAGACCCTGGACGGGCTGCTGGAAGAAAGCGCCTACGTGGCCCGTGGTGAGCGTAAGCGCTCCGTGTCGAACTTCTACGGCGCCCTGGAGTGGCTGATGAACGAGGCCCAGCGCGGTCTCTCCATTCAGCGCTACAAGGGGCTGGGCGAAATGAACCCCGAGCAGCTGTGGGAAACCACCATGAATCCTGACACCCGCCGTATGCTGCGGGTGTCCATCGAGGATGCCATCGGTGCGGACATGATGTTCAATACCCTGATGGGCGATGAAGTGGAGCCGCGGCGTGACTTCATCGAACGCTTCGCTCTGGTGGCCAATCTGGATGTGTGATGTGGTGTTTCATGTGAAACATGGCTGAACGACCCCGGAGGGCCCATCATCGGGTGACAATGAAAGGCCCGCCATCGATACCGATGGCGGGCCTTTCATCGCTGAAGCCACAATAAACAGCAGCTGATCCGTGGCTTCCGGTTTTTTGCTAGGTGCAATCCTCCTGGCGGCTTACGCCTTATTTCCTCGCTTCTCGTCGCCCAGAAGCCAGCTGACGAAACCAGCCAGGTCATCGAAGACCAGAGTGTCGCTTTCCGGTGCTTCAAGCTCGGCATGCTTTTCAAGCGTTCGCTCGCCCTTGCCGCTGCGCACCAGCACCCGCCGGCACCCCATGGCATCGCCCGCCTGCAGGTCACGCAGGCTATCTCCTACCATCCAGCTTCCGGATAACTCGCCCAGGTGCAGCGCGTCGCGAATCTGTGCCAGTAGCCCGGGATGGGGTTTGCGGCAATGGCAGCGGTCATCCGGGCCGTGTGGACACCAGGCGATATGAGCGATGTTACCGCCGGCCTCGGCAACCAGGTGGCATAGCCGGGCGTGCATCTCCGCCAGGGTGGCCTCGGTATAGTAGCCGCGGGCAATGCCCGACTGGTTGGTCGCCACGGCCACGGTCCAGCCGGCCTGGCTTAATCGTGCGATGGCCTGGATGGCGCTGGGGTAGGGGATCCATTCGGCCAGAGACTTGATGTATTCGTCCGAATCCCGGTTGATCACGCCATCCCGGTCGAGTATCACCAGGCGGTCAGGAGAGTGCATGGTTGAGGGTTCCTTGTTGCCGATTATGCCTGGATCGCAGTGTTTCACGTGGAACATCGCCTGCCAAGGAGTCGCCATAAACGCGAAGGGTGAGTTCAAGAGGCGCCGATAGCCATGCAGCGAGTCGAGCCTGGTGCCGTCATGTTCCACGTGAAACATCGTGGCGGTCTGTCTGTGGAACGGTTGGATGCCGGCTTTCTGTGAGGCATGAAAAAGCCGGCAGCGATGGCTGCCGGCTTCGTTGGTGGTATGTTCTGCGGTTACTGCTGCAGTTGCGCGATATCCGCGACCTCGAGGAAGAGGGCGCGTAGATCCGCCAGCAAGGAGAGCCGGTTGCTGCGCACGCTCTCATCGTCGGCCATCACCATCACCTGGTCGAAGAAGGCGTCTACCGGCTCACGCAGGCCGGCCAGGGTGTCGAGTGTCTCCTGGTAACGGGCCTCGGCCAGCAGCGGCGCCACGCTGTCGCGATGCCGGGATACCGCCTCGTGCAGCGACTTCTCGGCAGCCTCCTGGAGGAGGGAGGCCTCCACGGCGCTACCGACCTCATCGGCCTGCTTGGCGAGGATGTTGGAGACGCGCTTGTTGGCGGCGGCGAGGGTGGCCGCCTCCGCGTGGCCGGTGAAGGCCTGCACCGCGCGCAGGCGACGGGCAAAGTCCAGCGGCCGCGTCACGGGCCGTGCCCGCACCGCGAGGTAGGCCTCGGTGGAGATGCCCTCGCCCTGGCCCCAGGCCCGGAAGCGATCGAGCATATAGGCCAGCACCTCATCGACGAGATGCTCGGCGTAGGGCAGCTCCTGGTGCTGGGCCGCGGCCAGGTCGAGCAGTTCGCGCAGATCCAGGGACAGCTCGCCCTTGATTAGGATATTGAGCACACCGATGGCGGCACGCCGCAGGGCAAAGGGATCCTTGGTGCCGGTGGGACGGGCCCCGATGCCGAAGATCCCGGTCAGGGTGTCGAGGCGGTCGGCCAGGGCCAGGGCCTGACCGGTACGACTCCGGGGAATGGCATCGCTGGCGAAGCGCGGCAGGTACTGCTCCTCCATGGCCTGGGCCACCTCGGCAGGCTCTCCATCCTGGGCGGCGTAATAGCGGCCCATGGTGCCCTGAAGCTCGGGAAACTCGAGTACCATCTCGGTTACCAGATCGCACTTTGCCAATTCGGCGGCGCGCCGAGCATGGCTGACATCACCGTCGATCTGGCCGGCGATGAAGGCCGCCACGGCGGCGGTGCGGTGAGCCTTGTCGGCCAGGGTGCCGAGCTGCTTCTGGAAGACCACGCCGGAGAGTTCATCGGTGCGCGATGCCAGGGTGCGGTTGCGATCGGTGTCGTAGAAGAAGGCGGCATCGGCCAGGCGGGGGCGAATGACCTTCTCGTTACCTTCGATCACGCGGTGGGGCTCGGCGCTGTCGATATTGGCAACGGTAATGAACAGCGGCTTGAGACGGCCCTCGTCGTCGAGCAGGTGGAAATACTTCTGGTTGGCCTTCATCGAGGAGATCAGGCACTCGGCGGGCACTTCGAGGAAGCGCTCGTCGAAGCTGCCGGTCAGGGCCACGGGCCACTCGACCAGGCCGCTGACTTCGACCAGCAGGTCTTCGTCGATGACCGCGGTGGCTTCCTGTACTTCCGCCTCGGAGAGTACCTGCTCACGAATGCGCTCGCGGCGCCTGTCGCGGTCGGCCAGTACCCAGGCCTGCTCCAGGGTGGCGAGATAGTCATCGGCATGGGCCAGCTCGATGGGTTCGGGCGCATGAAAACGGTGGCCACGGGTGGTTCGCCCGGCCTCGAGGCCAAGCACCTCGGCCTCGATGACCGTGTCGCCATAGAGCACGACAAGCCAGTGTGCCGGGCGGGAAAACTCCATCCGTGAGGCGCCCCAACGCATATTCTTGGGTACCGGCAAGGCCGCGATGGCCTTCTTCAGGATGGCGGGCAGGAGGGCGGCAATGCTCTCGCCCTGCTGATGTTCGCGATACCCGAGCCAGGTACCCTTGTCGGTTTCCAGGTGAATCAGCTCATCCACGCCGACGCCGCAGGAGCGGGCGAAGCCCTCGGCGGCCTTGGTGGGCTGGCCATCCTTGAAGGCCGCCGCCAGGGCCGGGCCACGCTTCTCCACTTCACGGTCGGGCTGCTTGTCGGCCAGGCCCTCGATCTGGACCGCCAGGCGGCGCGGCGTGGCATAGGCGCGCACCTCACCATGGGCAGCGTCGGCGTCGCTCAGGCCGCGAGACAGGCCCTCGGCCAGGGCATCGGAAAGGGTATCGATGGCGTTCGGAGGGAGCTCTTCGACGCCCAGTTCGACCAGTAGGGTGTTGGCAGCCATGTTCAAGCGTCTCCCTGTTCAAGCAGTTCGCGGCGCAGAGCCTCGGGGGCCAACGGGAAGCCCGCGGCCTTGCGCGATTCGAGATAGGCGTGGGCCACGTCACGCGCCATGGTGCGCACGCGCAGGATGTAGCGCTGGCGTTCCGTCACCGAGATGGCGTGGCGGGCATCGAGCAGATTGAAGGTATGCGAGGCCTTGAGTACCTGCTCATAGGCAGGCAGCGGCAGGTTGGCCTCGAGCAGTTTCGAGCAGTCGCGTTCCTGCTGGTCGAAGGCGCCAAACAGGAAGTCGACGTCGGCGTACTCGAAGTTGTAGGTAGACTGCTCACGTTCGTTCTGCAGGTAGACGTCGCCGTAGGTCACCTTGGAGCCGTCGGGGCCAATGGTCCAGACCAGGTCGTAGACGCTGTCCACGTCCTGCAGGTACATGGCGATACGCTCGAGGCCGTAGGTGAGCTCACCGGTCACGGGGAAGCACTCGATGCCGCCGGCCTGCTGGAAGTAGGTGAACTGGGTCACCTCCATGCCGTTGAGCCATACCTCCCAGCCCAGGCCCCAGGCACCCAGGGTGGGGGATTCCCAGTTGTCCTCGACGAAGCGGATATCGTGAATCAGAGGATCCAGTCCCAGGCGCTTGAGGGAGCCGAGATAGAGCTCCTGGAAGTGTGCCGGGGAGGGCTTCATTACCACCTGAAACTGATAGTAATGCTGCAGGCGATTGGGGTTCTCGCCATAGCGGCCGTCGGTGGGACGGCGGGAGGGCTGCACATAGGCGGCGTTCCAGGTCTCGGGACCGATGGAGCGCAGGAAGGTCGCCGGATGGAAGGTGCCGGCACCGACCTCCATGTCCAGCGGCTGCAGCACCACGCAGCCTTGTTCCGCCCAGTACTGCTGCAGGGCCAGGATCAGTCCCTGAAAGGTTGAGGCGTCGGGCGTCGGTCCGGAGGCCGAGGTCGACGCAGGTGTCGCGAGAGTCATTGGGAAAAGCACCATTGGCCATGAATTCACAGGGCGTCAAGTATACAATCACCGGCAGATCGGTTATAGGCGCACGCCCCGAGACAGAGGATTCTCTCCATGATCGTAGTAACAGGCGGGGCCGGCTTCATCGGCTCAAACCTAGTCAAGGCACTCAACCAGCGCGGCCACCAGGACGTGATGGTGGTCGACGACCTCAGCGACGGCACCAAGTTCGTCAACCTGGCCGACTGCAGCCTCGGCGACTATCTGGACAAGCGTGACTTTCGTCGCCGGGTAGAGGCCGAGCTGCGGGGTGAGCCCGCACAACTCCCGGAGATCGAGGCGATTTTCCATGAGGGGGCCTGCTCCGATACCACCGAGTGGGATGGCCACTTCATGCTCGATAACAACTTCGAGTATTCCAAGGTACTGCTGCACTTCTGTCAGCAACGCGGCATTCCCTTCCTCTACGCGTCCTCGGCGGCCACCTACGGCGGTAGTGAGGTGTTTCAGGAGGACCCGGAGCACGAGAAACCGCTCAATGTCTACGGCTACTCCAAGCTGCTGTTCGACCAGTATGTGCGGGTCCACTGGAACTCATTCCGCAGCCAGGTGGTGGGCTTCCGCTACTTCAACGTCTATGGCCCCCGGGAGCAGCACAAGGGCAAGATGGCCAGCGTGGCCTATCATCACCATACCCAGATCAGTGCCGGTCAGAACGTCAAGCTATTCGGCGCCTGGGACGGCTATGAGGCGGGCATGCAGAGCCGTGACTTCGTGTATATCGGGGACGTGGTGGATGTGAACCTGTGGTTCCTCGACCATCCAGAGGCGTCCGGCATCTTCAACCTGGGCAGCGGGCGTGCCGAACCCTTCAAGGCGATCGGCGAGGCGGTGACCGATTACCATGGCCATGGAGTCATCGAGTATATCGACTTTCCCGACGAGCTGAAGGGGCGCTATCAGAGCTATACCCGGGCCGATATCTCGAGGCTTCGCGAGGCCGGTTACGACCGCGAGTTCCGCACCGTGGCCGAGGGGGTTCGCGAGTATCTGGAGTGGCTGAATGGCTGAGCCGGCCCCTTCGAGAGGAGAAAACGGCGAGCGCATCCTGGTGGTCGGTCCCTCCTGGGTCGGCGACATGGTGATGGCCCAGAGCCTGCTGATGACGCTACGCTCTCGCCACCCCGGCTGCACTCTCGCGGTGATGGCGCCGGGCTGGTCCTTGCCGATTCTCGAGCGCATGCCCGAGGTGGATGAGGCGATCGCCCTGGATGTGGCGCATGGCCAGTTCGGCTGGTCCCGGCGCCGTGAAACGGCCCGTGGACTGCGTGGACGGTTCGATCGTGCCATCGTGCTGCCGCGCTCCTGGAAGTCGGCGCTGGTGCCCTTCCTGGCAGGAATTCCGCGACGCACCGGCTTCCACGGTGAGCAGCGCTATGGGCTGCTCACCGAGCGCCGCCGCCTCGACAAGGGCGTGCTCGACCAGACGGTCAAGCGCTTCGTTTCCCTGGGACTGCCCGCCGAGGCGTCGGCCCTGGGTGGTGTCACACTTCCCCAGCCGCGACTGATGGTGGATGCCGACAATCAGGCCGCGCTGCGCGAGCGCCTGGGACTTTCCACGGCCACGGCCATCGGCATGATGCCCGGAGCCGAGTATGGCCCCGCCAAGCAGTGGCCGCTGGCGCACTTTCGTGCCCTGGCCGAGGCCCTGGTGGCGGAGGGCTTCGAGGTGCGCGTGCTGGGGGGCCCCAAGGACGCCGAGGCGGGCGATACGATTGCCCAGGGGCTGGCGGGGGCTCATAACCTGTGTGGCAAGACGCGACTGGCGGATGCCGTCGACCTGCTGGCCGACTGCGAGCAGGTGGTGACCAACGATTCGGGGCTGATGCATGTGGCGGCGGCGGTGGGCACGCGAATCCAGGCCCTCTATGGTTCCTCGTCGCCGGCCTATACGCCGCCACTGACCGATAATGCCGAGATCCATTATCTGGCCGTGGAGTGTTCGCCCTGCTTCGAACGCGTCTGTCCGCTGGGACACACGCGCTGCCTGGTGGAGATGAATCCCGAGCGAGTGCATCGGGCCATTCATGCGTGGCGGGCCACCATCGTGAAGGGCTGATTCGCCGCTAGTGCATGCTGGGGGCCTGGTCCGCGGCGTTCCCGGGCGCCTCCAGCACCTGTCGCGGAGTGGCCTGCCCACTCTCCTGCTGTCTGCCCTCGGGTATCAAGCCCTCCCACAGCCGGTGCTGAAGTGCCGTCTCCTCGTGCATGCGGGCCGCCAGGTCGGCCAGGCCGTGTCGCTCTACCAGCGTCGTCTTCCCGGCGAGCAGGGAAACACCCAGCCCCGCTCGATGGCGTTCGATGGTAAAGCCCATTGCCTCCAGGATGGTGGGAAAGAGGTCGATAGTGGCGGCCTCACGCCGGGTGCGCGCACCGGCCTCGACACCCTCGCCCAATAGCATGAAGGTGTTGTCACGCTTGCCTGCAATCAGCTGCTCCCAGGCCGACACACGCATCGTCAGATGATCGCTGGCGATCACGACCAGCGTATTCTCCAGCAACCCCTCGTTGTCGAGTCGGTCGATCAGGTCGAAGGCCAGCCAGGCCGAACACTCCACCGAATAGAGGATGTCCTCGCCATCGAACTCTCCCTGGCGTTCTCGGCAGGCCCGGGCCGGGTAGCCATTGGGCGCATGGCCCGAGATGCTCAGGTTGATCACGCCCCAGGGGCCGGTATCTTCCGCCTCCAGGCGGCGGATCTCGTCGACGGTAAACTCATAGAGACTATCATCAAAGAGCCCCCAGTCATTGACATACTCGGGGTCCTCCAGGCGCGGCTCGAGCGCGGCCCGGCCCATGACCCTGTCGACCCCATGATCCTCGTAGAAGATGCCCTTGCCGGCGAATTCGGTGCTGGCTCCTCCCAGGAAGCTGAGCCGATAGCCTTGTGCTTCCAGCACATCGCCCAGGCATTCAACGCCGGGGACAACGCGGCCCAAAGGTTCGAACTGGCTATCGTGGAGCAACCCCGCCGGCATCAACGGGGCGCCGCATTGGCTGGCGATCATGCCGGCCATGGTCCAGCCGGTATTCTCCAGCTGGCGTACCCCTTCGAAGACGTGGCCGCGCCGGCCCAGGGCATCGAGGAAGGCATAGGCATCGCCGAAGCGCTGGCGGTCGGCATAGGTATGCTCCATGCTTTCCAGGTAGAGCAGCAGCAGGTTGGGAGGATTTTCCGGCGCCTTTCGGATCGTCGGGATCACGTAGCGGCGGTCCAGCCAGGCACCGTCATCGGTGACGATGGCCGCACTGCGTTGCCCCATGCTGTAGAAGAGCGGATTGCTGGCGATCAGTACCAGTGCCAACAGGCGATCCGCGAAACGCCAGCGATGGTCATGGCGCACCAGCCAGGTGAAGGCGGCCAGCAGGACCAGCATTGTCAGAGTATAGAGTGCTGCCGCCAGCAGGCGTTCGTTGCCGCCATGCTCGGCAATGCCCGCTTGCAGGTGGAAGAATATCGCTCCGATCTCGACGATGCCGAAGCTTTCGGCCAGGTAGACGTAGACCCCCCACAGGCAGAGGGGTACCAGCGACCAGGGCCAGACCCGGGCCGGTGGCCTGGGGGTCGCCGGTTCTCCCCAGCGCAGCAGCCAGCCTAGGCCGAGCCAGGCACCGGCGATGGGCACCAGGCTCCACGCCGGCAGCACCGCCACGGTGACGATGGCATAGCCGAGGCAGAGCCCGATGACGAGCAGGGCCCACCAGCGGGGATGTTTGAGCCGGTCTGGAGTGGAAGGGAGTTTCATGGATTTCTGTAGGGTAAAATGAGATGGATACCATCCCAACTGCAATTTCTGATGCAGTCAGGGAGCTTGGTGGAGTGCATATGCCTTCATGTACTTCCAGAATACGCCATTGGCGTTGGAGAAGGCGATGACGAGGCCTCGCCAGCCATCCAGAAATCCCAGCCTGAGAATGTATGTGCGAAAGAAGGCAAACAGTGACTTAGCGACGATCAGCGGCGGTGCAATGGGACGGCGGCTGTGCTCTGCTCGGATGGAGGAGTAGCGATTGACCTTCTCCAGAAACTGGGAGAGGTCAGTGACGGCATCATGCATGATGGCTCCGTCCGCGCGTATCACCTGGGTATTCTCACCCGTCTGCACGGACTCATGCACCATCGCATCATTGAAATTGCAGAAGCGGCGGTTGAAAAGGCGCACCAGCCAGTCCTTTCCCCACCCGGAGTGGCGAACTTCCTTGCCCAGCATCAGGTTCTTGCGCTGGACCAGGGCTGCCGCGTCACGCTCAGAGTGGCAATCCCAGGTTCTCAGGCTCTCGATCAGTGCCGGGGTAGGCCGTTCATCGGCATCCAGAGACAGCACCCAGTCATGGCTAGCCAGGGATACGGCATGACGCTTGGTTGGTCCAAATCCGAAGAACTCGCCCTGGAACAACCTCACATTGGGGTGGAGTTCGGCAATGGCGAGCGTCTCATCGATTGAGCCATTGTCGTAGACCACCACCTCATCAAAATCACTGAGGGATGCCAACGTCTTCTCGAACGTGGAGCCTGCATTGCGTGTGATGATGACGGCGCTGATGGCAATGCTCATAGGCTTTCTCCCTGAAAGAGATATGTGGCCTTGGGATAGGCCCGACTATCCGTGGCTGTTATGCTTACTGGAACCTTCACGGACCTAGTGATCAACCATTGAAGATAATACACGTCAACCTCGCAAAGGGGTTCCGAGGCGGGGAACGGCAGACAATACTGCTGATCGAAGCGCTGGCAACCCAGTTTAATCTAACGCAGTCCCTTGTTTGCCGAAAGGATTCTCCCATGAGGGAGCGTCTTGCGGGCGTCGAGAACCTCGAGTTTGTGACAGCGAATCATCAGCTTGCAGGGCATGGTGCGGCTGGGAAAGCGGAGATTGTTCATGCTCATGAGGCGAAGGCTGTGCATTGGGCGTGTGTGCACCATCTGTGGTTCAAGGTGCCATACATTCTGACCCGCCGGATGAATACTCCTGTGAAGAATCGCTTGTCGAACCGGCTCTGCTACAGCCATGCGGCGAGGCGTGTTGCGATTTCAAGTCCTATTCGTGAGACGCTTTTTTTGCGAGGTTGGGGCGACGTGGATTTAATTCCCAGCGCTATGGCGGGGCTGTCACAAGACGACGCGAAAACTAAGGCCTTTCGAGATAATCTAACTGGCAAGTTTATTGTCGGGCATGCGGGCGCTCTGGTCGATCGAGCAAAAGGCCAGCGTGTACTGCTTGAGGCGGCTCGTCAACTATCTAGCCGGTATCCGGATATGCACTTCGTCTTTTTGGGTCAGGGGGAAGATGAAGATATTTTAAAGCATGAGTCCCTTGATATGAAAAATATCAGCTGGCTGGGGTTCAAGGAGAATATTGGCGACTATATCGCTGGCTTAGATGTCTTTGCCTTTCCCTCGCATTATGAGGGGTTGGGTTCAGTCCTGTTGGATGTAATGGATATGGGGGTCCCGATTATCGCCACTGACGTCGGAGGCATTCCCGATATCGTTCACCATGAACAAACCGGACTATTGGTAGCCGATGGTGATGCCAACGCTCTGGCTGAATGTTTGGCTAGGCTGCACGACGATCCTTCTGTAGGCAAAGCGCTGAGCAACAGTGCCAGAAAACAGCTGGCGAATTATACCAGTACGTCCATGGCAACCTCTTATTTGAGGCTTTACAATGAAATTCAGAGTCATTATTCTGGATAGCTGATATGCTTTCTGTTTCGTCGCGTAGTCATAAGAATCTGCACAAACTGAGCTTCTACTCCCGTCACGCGGCTCGTAGCTTGCTTCCAACTGCCTGGTTTCGCAGCCATCGCGATTCCTTATTGCGCCATGTCGAACGGTTGGATGATGTCGAAAAGCTGGCCTTGTGTCACAGGGTTGATTTCTACAATCAGTGCTCTTTTCCGTTTGCCCTTCCTGATGCGGCACCAAGAATTCGTGAGTTTAAGCGTGAAAAAAGCTGGGCCTATTATCTTGATATGGTGTCCTTGCTACGTTTTTTTCCTGAAGATTTTCGCTTCCTCTATCAATTTGGCGATGTTACTGAAGTTCCTGAGCTACCTACATTCCTCAAGAGCCGCCCGGTAGCGGGGGACAATAGAAATTCAGTGCTACTGAAGCTTAACCAGGTCCGTCATTACTACTTTGTCAGGGACAGAATCCCCTTTGATGCCAAGTTGAACAAGGTCGTATGGCGTGGAGCCTGCCATCAGCCCCACCGCCGCCGCTTTATTGAGGCGTTCCATAATCATTCGCTTTGCGATGTCGGTGATGTACACCGTAAAGCCGAAGGGAAGCCGTGGCACCGCGAGCCCATGTCAGTGTCGGAACAGTTGCGCTACAAATATGTTCTGAGTATTGAAGGGAATGATGTTGCAACAAATCTAAAGTGGATCATGGCATCAAATTCTCTATGCTTTATGACAAAGCCTAAATATGAAACCTGGTTCATGGAGGGGGCGCTGGTTCCAGATTACCACTACGTGCTTGTCAAAGATGATTATTCGGATCTTGAGGAGAAAGTTTCCTACTACACAAGTCACCCAGACGAAGCGAAGTGGGTTATTCATAATGCTAATCAGTATGTGCTCCAGTTTCTTGATAGCCGAAAAGAGCTTTTTGTCAGTCTCATGGTTATGAAGAAATACTTCGAGAGCTCTGGTCAGTGCTAGCTTTACAAAGCTGGCGAGAGGATTTTTCATTTTTTGCCTAGAAACCTAGTTTATTAAATAATATGTTTTTAATATAATACTGCCATTTCTAGTTTTCTCGTTTTTTATTCTGATCCGGTGAATTCCGAGCCGGTTCTGTTAGCATAGGTCCTCCCTGAATGGACAAAGCTAGTGGATCACCTTCTTGAAGACCAACCCCCGCAGCGACAATAATCCGACAGCGTTCGCCTGGAGCGCTCGCTATACCAGGCTTGCCGTGTTTCTACTGGGGGCTTTGCCGCTGGTGGTGCCCAGCGGCTATTCCATTGGCGCGGCAATGCTGCTGCTCGGCAGCGGGGTGTTACTCTGGCGTCGTCCACGGCTCGGCTTGGAGCGTGTTGATGCCGCAGTGATGGCGGTGTTGGCTGTAACGGCCCTGATAGGCATGATCTGGGCTGGGTGGATAGGTGAGGGTTGGCGAGACGTCGATAAGCCGGTGCGATTCCTACTAGCGGTGCCGGTATTGCTGCTTGTGATGGCTTATCCACCACGGCTCGCGTGGCTGTGGAGTGGCCTGGCCGTGGGTGCCATTGGTGCCGGTTGTTGGGCCATATGGCAGCGCTTCGTAGAAGGTGTTCCTCGTGCCTCCGGAGATATGAACCCCATCCAATATGGCAACTTGAGCATGTTGCTAGGCGTGCTCTGCCTGGCGGGGCTGGGGTGGGCCGTAGTGCAGCGCCATCGGTACTCCTGGATCCTGCTGATGGGTAGCGGTGCCGCACTGGGAGTGCTCTCATCGCTGCTCTCGGGCAGCCGTGGGGGCTGGGTGGGGGTGCCGTTCATTTTGTTGGTACTGTATCGGGCCTATGGCCGTGACTTGTCGATGAGAGCTGCCTTGGCACTCTCGGCATTACTGGTGGTAGCACTTGTCGTTGTCTACCAGGTGAAGGAGACCGGCGTTGAGAACCGTGTCATACAGGCCGTGAATAACATTGATCAGTACCTTTCTGGCGGCAATCGAAATACCTCAGTCGGGATGCGCTTCGAGATGTGGAAGGGGGCGGCCCATCTGATCAATGAGAAGCCCTTGAGCGGTTGGGGCGAGAACGGTTACCGGCCTGCCATGCAGGAGTTAGCCGATCAGGGTGTGGTCGACCCTTCCGCAGCGAAGTTTAGTCATGCCCACAATGAGTACCTGGATATCTTTGCCAAGCGTGGCATGCTCGGCTTTCTCAGCTTGATGGCGCTCTATCTGGTGCCGTTGACGTTGTTTGTTCGTGGCTTTGGTACACCAGATCTATCTCGGCGCTCAGTGGCAGTTGCCGGCGCATTGTTGAGTGTGACCTACATCGATTTCAGCCTGACCCAGGCGTTCCTCGCCCATAACAGTGGCACCATGATGTATGCCTTTCTTCTAGCTGTGCTCTGGGGTGTCCATCGCGGGCAGAAGCCTTCCTATCACGATTCGTGATAGGGAGGCTGCAGTCATACTGACTTAGAGTGATCTCGGAAGAACTCCTCTAGCTTTTATTCGGAGGGAACTCTATAGCTAGCCTAAACATCGATGATCTTACAAGTATAAGCACTGATGACTTCAGCAGACTCTTTTATACGCATGATGAACATGCTGTCTTATTTCTGACCTTCTTGCTTGTAAGATTTCTGAATCGATTCCAGGACATCGGTTGCCCCGAACTTCTCCAGCGACCGCCCGAGCCGCTCCAGGTTGCGGGCCTTCCAGGCACCATCGGGGCGCAGCCGGCAGCGGTCAAGGTCGATCAGCCACACCTTGCCGGCTTCATCCACCAGCAGGTTGCGGGCGTTGAGGTCGACATGGTCGAGGCCGGTGTCGTGGAAGCGCCGGATGGTGGCGCCGACACGTTGCAGCAGGGCGTCATCGGCTTCGCCGCTCTCTAGCAGGCTGGCCAGGGCGCGGGCGCCGGGAATGCGCACGGTGATCAGGGCGGCTGCATAGGTCAGGCCGTGGCGGGTGACGCTGGCGGCTACCGGGCGGGGAACCGGCAGGCCGAGGGCATGCAGCTCGGCGGTTAGGCGCAGCTCGCGGAAGGCGCGGGTGCGCTCCAGGCCGGTCCATAGATAGCGGGCTTCACTGAGCCGGGCCACCAGGCCGCCGCGGCGGTAGGGGCGCAGCACCCACTCCTCGCCGTTACCGGCATTCAGGAACAGGCTGGCGCCGCGTCCCGGGGCCTGGCCGGTGATCTTCCCCTGCGCCTGCCACCAGTCGGGGTCGAAGGTTGACGGGCCGATTTGTGGCGCCGCGCCGGCGTCACATAAACTGTCCGCATCATATAGAATATGGAACTTTCCCGCTCTCAATGTTGCCAAGCGCATGAAGCATCCTCTGCCCGCCCAACCGCGCCACATCGGCGTGCTGCGACTCTCCGCCCTGGGCGATGTCTGTAACCTGGTGCCGACGATTCGCGCCCTGCAGCGCCAGTGGCCCGAGGCGCGCATCACCTGGATCGTCGGCAAGGCCGAGCACAGTCTACTGGCGGGCCTCTCCGGGGTCGAGTTCGTGGTCTACGACAAGGCCAGCGGCCTGGCCGGCATGCGGGCCCTGTGGCGTGAACTGGCCGATACCCGCTTCGACGTGCTGTTGCACATGCAGCAGGCGCTGCGTGCCAGTGCGCTCTCCCTGGGGCTCAAGGCCGATGTACGGGTGGGCTACGACAAGGCGCGTGCCAAGGATGCCCAGCACTGGTTTACCCATCGTCAGATCTCACCCCACCCGCGCGCCCATGTGCTGGAGTCCTTCCTGGATTTCGCCCGGCTGCTGGGTGTCGAGGACCTGAGCCTGGAGTGGAACCTGGCGATCCCGTTCGCCGCCCATGACGAGGCGCGCTCCCTGACCGGCGATGCGCGTTATCTGCTGATGAGTCCCTGTGCCAACCCGCGGCTGCGTAACTTCCGCAACTGGTCCGCCGAGGGGTATGCCGCCGTGGCCCAGCACGCCTGGGAGCAGCATGGCCTGTGCACGGTGCTGACCGGTGGGGGCAGTACCCAGGAGCGGGAGATAGGGGAGCGTATCCAGGCCCTGTGTCCGGCCGAGGCGGTGATCGATGCCATCGGCGAGACCTCTCTCAAGGGGCTGCTGGCGCTGATCGATGCCGCCGAGGCCGTCATCGCCCCGGACTCGGGGCCCGTGCATATGGCCAATGCGCTGAATACGCCCACCGTGGGGCTCTACGCCACCACCAATCCCGACCGTGCCGCGCCGTACCGCTGGCGCGACTTCGTGGTCAATCGCTATCCTCAGGCGGTGCGCACCTATCTGCACAAGGAGACCGAAGCGGTCTCCTGGGGCCAGCGGGTCCGCCACCCCGATGCCATGTCGCTGATTCGTACCGATGACGTGATCGAGCGCCTCGAGGCGGCTCTGCGCTACGCCGCCGACCACCCCATGGAAAGGACGCCAGCCGACGATGAGACTTGATCTGACTGCCCTGGAGCATTCCCGCCTGCTGGTGGTGGGCGATGTCATGCTCGACCGCTACTGGCATGGCGGTACCTCGCGTATTTCTCCCGAGGCGCCGGTGCCGGTGGTGCGCGTCGAGGAGAGCGAAGACCGTCCCGGTGGGGCCGCCAACGTGGCGTTGAACATCTCTTCCCTGGGGGCCCATGCCGCGCTGTCCGGCCTGGTGGGCGATGATGACAACGCCGACCGCCTGGTCGGCCGCCTGGAAGACGCCGGAGTGAGTACTCACTTCCAGCGCAGCCCGGGTGTGCCCACGATCACCAAGCTTCGCGTGATGAGCCGCAACCAGCAGCTGATCCGCCTCGACTTCGAGGAGGGGCTGGGCGATGCGGACACTTCCGGGCTGCTGGAGCGCGTGGAGGCCGCGCTGCCCGAGAGCGACCTGGTGATCCTTTCCGACTATGGCAAGGGCACCCTGAACCGCGTCGAGGACCTGATCGCCCTGGTGCGTGCCAGCGGCAAGCGAGTGCTGGTGGACCCCAAGGGGCGTGATTTCTCGCGATATCGCGGGGCCAGCGTCATCACCCCCAACCTGGTCGAGTTCGAGGCCGTGATGGGGCATTGCCGTGACGATGCCGAACTCGCCGAGAGGGGAGAGGCCCTGCGTGCCGAGCTGGAACTCGAGGCGCTGCTTATCACCCGCAGCGAGAAGGGGATTACCCTGATCCGCGAGGGGCATGACCCGCTGCACCTGCCCACTCGCGCCCGGGAGGTCTATGACGTCACCGGTGCCGGCGATACCGTGATCGGCGTACTGGGGCTGGCCCTGGCGGCCGGCCATGGCTTCCCCGAGGCGATGACCCTGGCCAACCTGGCCGCCGGCCTGGTGGTGGGGAAGCCGGGGACGGCGACCCTGTCCATCGCCGAGCTCTATACCGCCCTGCATGGCGACAAGCTGGCGGAATTCGGGGTGATCGAGGAGCCGCCGCTGATCGAGGCGGTGCGTGCCGCCCAGGCCCGCGGCGAGAGAGTGGTGATGACCAACGGCTGCTTCGACATCCTCCACGCCGGCCATGTGGCCTATCTGGAGCAGGCGCGAAGGCTCGGTGACCGGCTCGTCGTGGCGGTCAACGATGATGCCTCCATCGCCCGCCTCAAGGGCCCCAAGCGGCCCATTAACCCCCTGGCGCGTCGCATGCAGGTGCTCGCCGGCCTCGGAGCGGTGGATTGGGTCGTCGCCTTCGGCGAGCAGACCCCCCAGCGGCTGATCGAGGCGGTGTTGCCGGATGTGCTGGTCAAGGGGGGCGACTATCGACCCGAGGAGATTGCCGGCGGCCAGGCCGTGCTCGACGCCGGGGGCGAGGTGCGGGTGCTGGGCTTCGAGGATGGCGTCTCCACCACGGCGATGATCTCCACCATCCTCGATCGCGAGAGCTGATGGGCTGGCCCCGGCAGGCCTATTCCGCGGCGCTGCATCTGGCCGCTCCCCTGATATGGCGGCGCCTGCGTCGTGAGCATGCGCTTACCGACCCCAGGCCGTTGCGCCTGGGGCGCATACCCGAGACACCCTCCGACGTGCGCATGCTATGGCTGCACTGCGCCTCGGTGGGCGAGGTCCAGGCGGCCAGGCCATTGATCGATGCGTTGCTCGCACGCTATCCGGATCACGCCTTGACCGTGACCACCATGACCGCCACCGGTGCCGAGCGCCTGCGTGCCCTGGCAGAGGGGCGCGGGGATGGCCGGCTGGCCCATCACTTCGTGCCCCTGGATTTCCCCCGCGCGGCGGCGCGCTTCGTCGAACGCCTGCGCCCCGAGCTGGCGTTGTTCTTCGAGACCGAGCTGTGGCCCAACCTGCTCCACGCCTGCCGCCGTGGCGGTATACCGGTGGCGGTGGTCAACGGCCGGCTCTCCGAGCGTGCCCTGGATGGTTATCGGCGGCTGCGTCCGCTGATGCGCGAGGCGCTGGGCGGCGTCGACTGGCTGGCGGCCAAGTCCGCCGAGGATGCCGCGCGCTTCGCCGAACTGGGCATGCCGGCCTCGCGCACCACCGTGGTGGGCTCATTGAAGTTCGATGTCGCTGCTGATGACGAGGCCTTGGGGGTAAGTAAGCGCTTGCGTCGGCAGTTGGGTCGGCAACATGTCTGGGTGGCGGGCTCCACCCACGAAGGCGAGGAGGCACAGATACTGGCCGCCCATGCGCTGGTGCGTCGGCGCTACCCCGAGGCGTTGCTGGTGCTGGTGCCGCGTCATCCCCAGCGCTTCGACGAGGTGGCGAGTCTCTGCGAGCGCCTGGGCCAGGCGATGGCTCGGCGCTCGCAGGGCCAGCCACCTCGCGACGCCACCTCGGTCTATCTGGCCGATACCATGGGGGAGCTCACGGCGCTCTATGGGGCGGCCGACCTGGCCTTCGTCGGCGGCAGCCTGGTGCCGGTCGGGGGGCATAACCTGCTCGAGCCCGCGGCCCAGGGAGTGCCGGTGCTCAGCGGCCCCGAGCTGGCGAACTTCGCCGATGTGGCCGCGGTGCTGCGCGCCGCCGATGCCCTGGTAGAGGCGCCCGATGGAGAAGGCCTCGGCGAGGCGTTGATCAGGCTGTTTGCCGACCCCGCCGAGTGTCATCGCCTCGGCGAGGCCGGGCGTGGCGTGGTAGCCGCCAATCGCGGCGCCCTCGTAAAGACCCTCGAGGGCCTGGGCACGCTATTAGCGTCGAAGTAAGCACCCACTGACTCCGGAGGCCTGTCAGGCGGGAATAAGACGCTCCACGCCCTGATCGCCACCCAGCAGCAGCACGTCGGCGCCCCGGGCGGCGAACAGGCCATTGGTGACCAGGCCGACGATGGCGTTGAGGCGTGCCTCCATGGCCACCGGGTCGTCGATCATGAACTCAAAGCAGTCGATGATCTGGTTGCCGTTATCGGTGACCACCCCCTCTCGGTAGACCGGGTCGGCACCCAGTTTGACGAGCTCCCGGGCCACATAGGAGCGGGCCATGGGGATGACCTCCACCGGCAGCGGGAAGTCGCCCAGGCGGTCGACGCGCTTGGAGGCGTCGGCGATGCAGATGAATGTTTCGGCACAGGCCGCCACCACCTTCTCGCGTGTCAGTGCCGCGCCTCCGCCCTTGATCATGTGTAAGTGAGTGTTCACTTCGTCGGCGCCGTCGATATAGAAGGGCACCGTGCCCACGGAGTTGAGCTCGAAGACCTCGATGCCGTGGCCGCGTAGCCGTTCGGCGCTGGCCTCGGAGCTGGCCACGGTGCCGGCGAAGTCGTGACGCAGTTCGGCCAAACGGTCGATGAAGCGGTTGGCCGTGGAGCCGGTGCCGATACCGAGCACGGTGTCGCGATGCAGGTGAGGGCGAACCTCGTCGATGGCGGCCGAGGCGACGGCATCCTTGAGCTGGTCTTGGGATAGGCGGGCCTGAGTCATGGGACGTTCTCCCTGGGAGCGTGAGTGATGTGGGCGAGGTCGGCGTGCAAGGGGCCGCCATTATAGGCCAGCCGGCCCCGTCTGCCGATGCCCGCTGCTGGACGCTGAGCCGGTGTAGATGATAACAATAAGGGTTCCCCCGCACTGCAGCATTCATGCTGCGTCCTCTCGCGTCACGCCTCTGGGATATCAGGATGCTCGAAGCTACCGTCAAGAAGATTCTCCAGGCCCGGGTCTATGAAGCCGCCCGGGAAACCCCCATCTCGCCCGCTCCCTTTCTCTCCCGCCGTTTCAGCAACACCATTCTGATCAAGCGTGAGGACCTGCAGCCGGTCCACTCCTTCAAGATCCGTGGTGCCTATAACAAGATGTCCCTGCTCAGCGAGGAGCAGAAGGCCAAGGGCGTCATCGCGGCCTCGGCCGGGAACCATGCCCAGGGCCTGGCGATGGCGGCAAAGCAGATGGGCGTCAAGGCGACCATCGTGATGCCGCGCATCACGCCCGATATCAAGGTACAGGCGGTGCGGGCCCGCGGGGCCAAGGTGGTGCTCAAGGGGGATGCCTTCGCCGAGGCGGCCGAGCATGCGCAGACGTTGATCGAGGAGCACGGCTATACCTATATCCCGCCCTTCGATGATGCCGATGTGGTGGCGGGCCAGGGCACCATCGCCGTGGAGATCCTGCGCCAGCATGCCGGTTCGCTGGATGCCATCTTCGTGCCGGTCGGTGGCGGCGGCCTGATCGCCGGCGTGGCCGCCTACGTCAAGTATCTGCGCCCGGATATCAAGGTGATCGGGGTCGAGGCCGAGGATAGCGCCAGCTTCAAGGCGGCGCTCGAGGCGGGCAAGCGGGTCACGCTCGATCAGGTAGGCGTCTTCGCCGAGGGGGTGGCCGTGGCCCAGGTCGGCAAGGTGCCCTTCGATATTGCCCGTGAGCTGGTCGATGAGATCGTCACCGTCACGACCGACGAGATGTGTGCGGCGGTCAAGGATATCTTCGAGGAGACCCGGGCGGTCTCCGAGACCTCCGGCGCCCTCTCCCTGGCGGGCCTCAAGAAGTATATTCAGCAGACCGGTGCCGAGGGACAGACACTGCTGTGCATCAACTCCGGGGCCAACACCAACTTCGATCGCCTCCAGCATATCGCCGAACGCACCGAGCTCGGCGAGCAGCGCGAGGCGATCCTGGCCGTGACCATCCGCGAGCGGCCGGGCAGTTTCAAGAAGTTCTGCAAGATCATCGGCAAGCGCATGGTCACCGAGTTCAGCTATCGCTATGCCGACCCGGAGAATGCGCACATCTTCGTCGGGCTTCAGGTGAAGCCCGGCGGCGAGGATCGCCAGGCGGTGATCGACAGGCTGCGTGATGCCGGCTATTCGGTGGAGGACCTCACCGATAACGAGCTGGCCAAGCTGCATATTCGCCATCTGGGAGGGGGGCGCCCCACGCAGCAGTTCGAGGAGGAGGTCTATCGCTTCGAGTTTCCGGAGCGCCCGGGGGCGCTGATGAACTTTCTTACCCATCTGCCCCATGACTGGAATATCTCGCTGTTTCACTACCGCAACCACGGCGCCGCCTACGGTCGGGTGCTGGTGGGCATGCAGGTGCCCAATGGCGATCGCTCCCACGTCGAGGAGTACTTCGATGCCATCGGTTATCGTTACTGGAAGGAGTCCGATAACATCGCCTACCGGCTTTTCATGGCCTGAAGGCTCAAGGGACATCAGTGAAGGTGAGCGCTGACTCGCCTTGTGCGCCAGGAAGGACGTAGGTTTCAAGGGCGGTGCGTTGAGTCGAAACGGTTGTCCTGACGATTCAGTCCGCTTATAGTCGGCCGCGTTGAGTGAACTCACTATTCGGAGTCGATGATGAAGCGCAAGCCTGATGTGGTCTGGGCCCTGGTGCTGCTGTTCGGTATTGGCGTCGTGGCAACCGGATATGCCCAGACCCTGGTAGGCAATTGATCGCGACCTGCCGAGCCTCTGTCTGAAAGCAACGGGCCGATGCCAGCTGGCATCGGCCCGTTCGCGTTCCTGAGCTATCGCCTCAGGGGCGTACTAGCCTGATATCGCTGACGATGGCGTCGAGCGGCACGTCCCATGACGCGGTCGGCAGGGAATCGACCCGCTGGCAGTCATGGGCCAGGCCTATCAGGCGCGGGCGCGGCCCCGGGCGGCGGGTGAAGGCCAGGGTACGATCGTAGAAGCCGCCGCCCATGCCCATGCGCTGGCCGGCGTCGTCGAAGCCCACCAGTGGCAGCAGGATCAGGTCCAGGGCCCAGGGGGCCAGTCGTCGTGCGCGATGGGCCCCATGGCGTGTGGCGGGCTCGGCGATGCCGAAGCGATTGCGGACCATGGGCGTATGGGCATGGTAGTGCACGAACCACAGCCGATTGTCGGAAAGCGGCCGGAGAACCGGCAGATAGATACGGGCGCCGCGTTGCCGAAACCAGTCGATCAGGGGCGTGGGGGCGATCTCGCCGTCGTTGGGCAGGTAGAGCGCCACGCGTCGGGCGCGTTGTACCTCGGGCAGGCGTCTGAGCTGGCGGCACAGGCGCTGGTTGGCGAGTCGGCGCTGCTCGGGCGTCAGGGCGCGGCGGCGACGGCGCAGTTCGCGACGCAGCTCACGGCGCGAGCCATCGAAACTGGCAAGAGAAGGGGGTGCGGCGGGTGTCGGCATGAGATGGATCATGTGGACGGGGTTCCCCAGAGTGCCGCTGTCGTTCTGGCCCTTGAACCCATTGGTTCAAGGTGGGTGGCCGCAGCCGAACCGTCAGGCTTTCCGACGCACGGACATGCACACGGGTCCGGCTAGCATTTGGCCCCCTGGGTACTGCGCATAGGCTCGAGGGACTATAACGACTGGCAAACACCCCAGAGAACGAGTTCATCGTATCAGAGCATGAGGAAGGCGGCCAATGGATTCCGTGAGTCGGGCTCAGCGTGGCTGGGTATTGGCCAGGGCGCGCTCCAGACGCTCGCTCAGGGCATCCAGGTTGCGCTCCCCTTCACGCTGGTTCTCGAGTGCCTCCAGCAGTTCATGGGTGATGTTGAGCGCCGCCATGACGGCGATACGCTCGTTGCCCAGCAGGTTATTCTGGGAATGAATGCCGGTCATGGCACGGTCCAGGTAGCGGGCCGCACGCTCCAGCTTGGCTTCTTCCTCTGGGGGGCAGGCAATGACGTAGCTGCGTCCCAGCAGGGTAATGTCGGCGGTTGGCCGTGTCGCATCGCTCATCGGGGGGCTCCGGCTCGACCCGGCAGGCTACGCTGGCCGCGCGTCCCTGGGGGCCGATGCGTTAACATCCAGTCAGTACCGCATGGCCCGTCACTATAAGAGACCGCTTCTCGGGGGGTCAACGCGCAGCGACGATTGGCATCATCTTCGCACATTCCGCCACCATGGAGTTCCCATGTCACTGATCGACGAACGCCAGGACTTTTCCACCATCGCCGACCTCTTCCTGCTTCACAGCAGCATGCAGTCGCCGGCCTTTACCGATGGTCGGCTGTGCGCCCAGCTCGCCATGCACGATATCGACCCCGCCGCCTGGCTTGCGGAAGTGTGTGGTGTGCTGGGTGTCGAGCAGCCGCGCGACGAGTCATCCGCCGAGCGCTTCCTGGCCTGGCGTCGCCAGACCCTGGAGGCCCTCTCCGGCAGCGAGCTTGGCTATGAACCACTGTTGCCCGATGAGCTCTTTTCCCTAGGCGAGCATGCCCAGGGACTCAAGGAGTGGACCCTGGGCTTTCTGGAAGTCATCGAGGATGCCGGCGAGGCGCCTCGGGAGGCGTGGTCGACATCGCTGCGCGAGGCGCTGGAAGACCTGAGTGGAATCGCCGCCATGCCGGACGATCTCGAGGAGGATGCCGAGAACGAGGATGACCTCTTCGCCCTGGTCGAGCACGTTCGCATGGCGGCCATGCTGCTCTATACCGAGCAGCATCCTGGCCAACCCCAGGTCGAGGATACCGAGTCCACCACGCGCCACTGAATGCTTCAACGCCGACAAGGAGTGCCCATGTTGCCCGAGACGTTGCCCGAGACGTTGCCCGAGGCCCTGCCGCGCCCGGCCCCGGTCGCCACTGCCGAGTATCGATGGCGCCGCCAGGCGTTGATGGCGTCCCTGCCCGATGATGCCGCGGTGCTGATGCCGGGGGCGTCCCTGGTTACCCGCTCGCGGGACAGCGAGTTTGCCTTTCGTCAGGACAGCGATTTCCACTACCTCACCGGCTTTCCCGAGCCCGATGCCCTGTTGCTGCTGCTGCCGGGGCGTGCCGAGGGAGAAAGCGTATTGTTCTGCCAGGATCGCGACCCCATGCTGGAGGCCTGGACCGGTTTCCGCCTGGGGGCCGAGGGGGCCGTTCGCGAGCACGGCGTCGACCAGGCCTTCGAGAATGCCGAGCGCGACGCACGTCTCGTCACGCTACTCGATGGACGGCGCACGCTCTACCTGGCGCTGGACAGCGCCGAGGCGATGGGGCTGGCCCAGGAGATTCGCGCCGACCTCGTGGCTCGGCAGCGGCACGGGGCGTGTCCTCCCGAGGCCCTTGCCGATGTGGCGCCGCTGATTCACGAGGCGCGGCTGGTCAAGAGCCGGGCCGAGCTCGCCCTGCTGGGTCATGCCGCCGAGGTCTCGGCCCGCGGCCATCTGCGCGCCATGCGTGCGGTACGCCCGGGGCTACGGGAGTACCAGCTGCAGGCGGCGCTGGAGCACGAGTTTCTCTGGCAGGGTGGCAGCGGTCCGGCCTATGCCAGCATCGTCGGTGGCGGCGCCAATGCCTGTGTGCTGCACTATATCGAGAATCGTGCGCCGCTCCGGGACGGTGACCTGGTATTGATCGATGCCGGTGCCGAGTTCGACCTCTATGCCGGTGATATCACCCGTACCTTTCCGGTCAACGGTCGCTTCAGCGACACCCAGCGGGCACTCTACGAGGTGGTGCTTGAGGTGCAGGAACGTGCGGTGGCCGCGGTTCGACCCGGCACCACCCTGACGGCGATTCATGCCGAGGTGGTGCGTGGCCTTACCGCCGGGCTGATCCAGCTGGGGCTGCTCGAGGGTGACGTTCAGTCGCGTATCGACGACGGGAGCTATCGACGCTTCTACCTGCACTCTACCTCCCACTGGCTGGGGCTGGACGTCCACGACGTGGGCGCCTACCGCCGGGATGGCGAGCCTCGGCCCTTGATGCCGGGCATGGTGCTTACCGTGGAGCCGGGGCTCTACGTGCCCGATGACGACGATATTCCCGAGGGTTTCCGCGGCCTCGGCATTCGCATCGAGGATGACGTGGCGGTGACCGATGAAGGCCATGCCGTGCTGACGGCCTCCGTGCCGAAATCGATTCCCGCCATCGAAGCGTTGATGGCGGAAAAGTGAGCGTGAATAAAATGGTTTTAATTTCTTTATGTAATTTACATTATGAATGATTTCGACATGACACACCCGGCGGCAGAGAGGGTGGATATCGCCATTGTGGGGGGCGGGCTGGTAGGGGCCAGCCTGGCCTGTGCGCTGGCGCCGCTGATCGAACGATACCGGCTCTCGGTCGCGGTGATCGAGGCATCACCCGTTCTCGACCAGGCCGCGGCGCCCTGGCAGCCGAGCTTCGATGCCCGGGCCAGTGCGATTTCTCTCGGCACTTCCCTGCGCTTCACCGATATGGGGGTGTGGCCGGCGATGGCCGAGGAGGCCGCCGCCATTCGCCACATTCACGTCAGCGAGCGCGGCCATTTCGGTGCTACCCGCCTCGATGCCGGGGAGCTCGGGTTCGAGGCGCTGGGCCATGTGGTGCCCAACGCCTGGCTGGGACGAGTATTGCATCGGCGCCTCACCGGGCTCCCCGTGGACTGGTATTGCCCGGATCGGGTCGAGGCGATAGCGCCGACACCCGAAGGGTATCGCCTGGCGCTCTCTACCGGCACCAGCCTGCAGGCGGGGCTCACGGTGTTGGCCGATGGCGGGCGCTCCGGGCTGAAGGAGCGTCTGGGTATCATCAGCGATACGCGGCCCTATGATCAGGTCGCCTTGATCGCCGGCGTCGAGATGAGCCGCCCCCATCGGGGGGTCGCCTGGGAGCGGTTTACCCGCGACGGACCCATCGCCCTGTTGCCGATGCGGGGCCAGACCATGGAGCTGGTGTGGACCCATGCCGCGGGTGAAGAACGACGGCGCCTGGAGCTGGCCGATGGCGACTTCCTGGCCGAACTCCAGGCCGCCTTCGGCGACCGCGCGGGGCGCTTTCGACGAGTGGGCAGTCGCCACGCCTATCCGTTGAGCCTGGTGACCGCACGAGAGACCACTCGCCCCGGGCTGGCGGTATTGGGCAACGCCGCCCATGCCCTGCATCCCGTGGCCGGGCAGGGCTTCAATCTGGCGCTGCGCGGTGTGATGGATCTGGTGGCCTCGCTGGAAGAAGGGCTGGTAAAAGGGCGCTCGATAGGCGCCGCCGAAGTGCTCGAGGCCTTCGATGCGCGCCGCGCCGCCGATCGGCATAACGTGACCCGCTTCAGTGACGGCCTGGTACGGCTGTTCGGTATCGACAGCCGGCTGCTCGGCCATGCGCGAGCCGCCGGATTGATCGGCCTCAATCTGGCGGGGCCGCTGCGGCGTGATCTGGCCCGCCGCGCCATGGGACTGGAGCGATAAGGGAAGCTGGTGGTGAGCCGAGAGGCGACAGGAGGAGAAGGCATGAAGGATGCAGGCGAGGAGAGTACCGCGCACGCGGCGGATGACCACCATGAGGTGATCATCGTCGGTGGTGGCATGGTCGGGGCCGCGTTGGCGGTGTTGCTCGGCGAGGCCGGCGTTGAGGTGGCGCTGGTGGATGCCAGGCCCGCCCTGCTGGATGGTGAGACGGTGGGGTGCGGGCGGCCGGCACGCCGCGTCAGTGCGCTGACACCGGTTTCGCAGCGACTGCTCGAGGGGCTGAAGGCCTGGCCGTGGATGGCGGCCCGGCGGGTCAGCCCCTATCGCTATATGCGGGTATGGGACGCCGAGGGCAGCGGTGAGGTCGATTTCTCCGCCGATGAAGCCGGCCTGCCGGTGCTCGGGCATATCGTCGAGAATGACGTCACCCTGGCGGCGCTGGAGCAGCGCCTGACGATGCTGCCCTCGATTCGCCTCTGCCTGGGGGCGCGGGTCGAAGGGCTGGAAGGCGGCGCCGAGGGGCGCTGCATCGTGCTGGAGGACGGCCGCCGGTTGAGCGCTCCCCTGGTGGTGGCGGCGGATGGCGCTCGTTCTCACCTGCGTGACCTGGCGGGTATCGCCGTCAGTGAGCGCGAGACCGGCCATGTGGGGCTGGTGACCACGGTGAATGTCGAGGTGCCCCATGGTCGGGCGGCGCGCCAGGCCTTCCTGCCCACGGGGCCGCTCGCCTTCCTGCCCCTGGCGGTGGACGGGGAAGAGCACCACTGTTCCATTGTGTGGTCCACCTCTCCCGACGAGGCCAGGCGCCTGGCCGATCTCGATCCTGGTGCCCTGGGAGAGGCGCTGGCGGCGGCCATCGATCATCGGTTGGGCGCGGTAACGGTGCTCGACGAGGCGGTAGGTTTCCCGCTGGTGCAGCGCCATGCCGAGCGCTATACCCTGCCCGGCTTCGCCCTGGTGGGTGATGCCGCCCATGGCATACACCCCCTGGCCGGCCAGGGGGTCAACCTGGGGTTGATGGACGCCGCGGTGCTGGCCGAGGAGTTGTTGACGTCACGCCGGCGAGGCGTAGGGCTGGGGGATGAGCGGGTGCTGGCCCGCTACGCACGCCGCCGCCGCGGCGACAATGCCGGCATGCTGGCGCTGATGGATGGCTTCCGACTGCTGTTCGGATCGCATCACCCGGCCCTGACGCTGGCGCGTAACCTGGGCATGGGTGGCGTGGACCGGCTGATTCCTCTCAAGCGGATACTGCTGCAGCAGGCCACCGGCCAGCGGGGCCGACTGCCTGCCACCTGTCGCTGAGCAGTTCTCAGCGGTCGCGTTGCTGGATCACGTTGAGGGCCTTGAGCAGGTTGAGTGCCTCACTCAGCTGATAGTCTTCGCGCAGTCGTTCGCTCTGCTCCGACCTTTCACGCGGGGCCTCCCGGGAATCCAGGTGGCCTGCCAGATCGGCCTCGCGAACGCCGCGGCCACTCTCGGTGACCTCCACGCGTCCTCGCACGACCCGTACATCGGGCTGGATGCCCTGGGCCTGGATGGAGCGGCCACCGGGGGTGAAGTAGAGCGCCGTGGTGAGCTTGAGCCCCTCATCATTGCCCAGCGGCATGATCTGCTGGACCGAACCCTTGCCGAAACTCTCGGTGCCCATTATCACGCCGCGATTCTGGTCCTGAAGGGCGCCGGCAACGATCTCCGCCGCCGAGGCGCTGCCGCCGTTAATCAACACTACCAGAGGGACATTGGGGGCCGTCGTGCTGGCATTCGCCGAGAAGCGCATCTCGGTATCCGGCAGGCGCCCCTCGGTATACACGATCAGCCCCTCATCCAGGAAGGCATCGGCTACCGCCACCGCGGCCTGCAGCACGCCGCCGGGGTTGTTGCGCAGGTCGAGTACCAGTCCGTCCAGCTCGCCGTCGCGGTTCAGCTGGCGGATGTGTTCATCGACCTGGTCACCGGTGCGGGTCTGGAACTGGCTGATGCGCAGATAGCCGAAGTCGGGGGCCAGCAGCTCGCTCTTCACGCTTTCGGTGCGGATGTTCTCCCGTGACAGGGTGACGCGCCGCGGTGAGCTTTCGTTCAGACGCAGGATGGTCAGCTCGATCTCGCTGCCTGGATCGCCGCGCATCAGGTCGACGGCCTCCTGCAGCGACATGCGCTCGGTTGGCGTGTCATCGATGCGCAGGATCTGGTCGCGGGCCTGCAGGCCAGCTCGGGACGCAGGGGTATCATCGATGGGCGTGATCACCGTCAGCTGGCCGTCCTCCATGCCCACCTCGATGCCGATGCCGCCGAACTCCCCCTGGGTCGACTCGCGCAGGCTCTGAAACGCCTCGCGGTCGAGATAGGAGGAATGCGGGTCGAGTTCGCTGAGCATGCCACGCATGGCATTGTGGAGCAGGTCGGCATCATCGACTTCCTCCACGTAGGCGCGCTTGATGCGCTCGAACACCTCGGCGAAGGTCTGGATCTCGGCCACCGGCAGCTCGTCATCGACGGTTTGGGCCGGCGCCGTCAGCGGCAGCATCAGCAGGGCCAGAGGCAGCAGCCCGGCCAGCAGGCGTCGAGGCGAGCAGAGGCGAGAAAGCCTGCCTGGCAGGGAAAGCGCTGGGGTCATGCGAACTCCGCGGTTCCAAAACGGTGAGCGCCCAGCATAGCCCGCCGTCGGCGCGCATGGAAAGCGTTCAGCGTCGGGCGATCCACGCCTGGGGGTCGATGGGGTCGCCGCCGCGGCGCACCTCGAAGTAGAGGGCCGGGTGCCGATGGCCGCCGCTCATGCCCACGGCGCCGATCGCCTCGCCCTGAGAGACCGGCCGGCCCACCTGGGCACTAAAGTGTTGCAGGTGGGCGTGGAGGGTCATCACGCCATCGCCGTGATCGATGATCAACAGATTGCCGAAGCCGCGTAGCCAGTCGGCAAACACGACCCGGCCGGCATGTACGGCGTGCACCGGACTGCCTTCGGCGGCCTGGATCAGGATACCGTTATGATGCACGGCCTCGCCGGCGCCGAAGCGCGAGACGATGTTGCCCTGTACCGGCCAGGGCAGTTCCCCGCGGGTGCGCTCGATGGCGGTGGAAGGCGGCGGACGCTGCAGGCGGGCCAGCTGCTCTTGCACGTCACGCAGTACCTGCTCGGCCCGCTCGCGATCCTGTTCCAGGGAGGCGAGTCGGGCGGCCTCGTCGCTGTGACGACTGTCCAGCCGGGCGATCAGGCCGGCACGCTCGCGCCGTTGGTCGACCAGCTCGGCGCTGCGTTCGGCGAGTTCGGCGGCGAGAGCATCGAGGCGTTCGCCACGGGTGTCGAGCTGGCGCCGGGTCTCGGCCAGGGCGACCTCGAGGTGTGCCAGTTCGTCGAGCCGGGCGCGGCGGGCCCGGGCCAGATGATTCAGATAGTGCTGGAGGCGATCCAGTCGCGCCGGGTCGTCCTGATTGAGCAGCAGCTTCAGCTGGGGCGAGCGACCCAGCCGATAGAGTCCATCGAGCTGGGTGTTGATGGCCTCGAGCTGGTCGCTACGCTCTGTATCGAGCTCATCGCGACGCGACTGCAGGGTTTCCATCTCTGCCCCCAGCTCGCGCTGCTCGGCCTGTAGCGCATCGAGGCGGCGATGCGTGGTAGCCAGCGAGGTCTCGATCGCCTTCAGCTGGCGAGCCGCTTCGTCACGGGCCTGGCGTGTCGATGACAGGCGCCGGTCGGCCTCCTCGATAGCGTCGCCGATGGCGTCGAGGTGTTCCTGTACGGCCTCCTCGCTGGGCTGGGCCGCCAAGGGTCCGGCCAGGCAGAGCGTCAGCAGCAGCGCGGCGAGGGGAGTGGCGACTCTGGCCATCCCGCCGCTCAGTCGAGCCCGAGCAGGGAGCGTCCGCCCATCTCCTCGGGGGCCGGCTGGTCCATCATCGCCAGCAGGGTCGGGGCGATATCGCACAGACTGCCGTCGTCGTGCAGCCGCGCCGAGCGTTCGCCAACATGGATCAGCGGCACCTGGAAGGTGGTGTGGGCGGTCTGGGGGGCGCCGGTCTCGGGGTGGATCATCTGCTCGGCATTGCCATGATCGGCGGTGACCAGGCAGGCGCCACCGGCGCGCTGGATGGCCTCGACCACCCGGGCCACGCAGCCATCGACGGTCTCGATGGCCTTGACCGCGGCGTCGAAGTCGCCGGTGTGGCCGACCATGTCACCGTTGGCATAGTTGCAGATGATCAGGTCGAAACGCCCCGAATCGATGGCCTCCACCAGGCGGTCGGTGACCTCATGGGCGCTCATCTCGGGCTTCTCGTCGTAGGTCTTCACATCCCGGGGGGAAGGCACCAGGATGCGCTCCTCGCCGCGATATTCGGCCTCGCGACCGCCGGAGAAGAAGAAGGTGACATGGGGGTACTTCTCGGTCTCGGCGATGCGCAGCTGGGTGAGCCCGCGGCTCTCGACCACTTCGCCCAGGGTGTTGTGCAGGTCCACCGGCGGGAAGGCCGCAGGCGCGGGGATGTTGGCGGCATAGCGGGTCAGGGTGACCAGGCCCTCGGCGGCTAGCCGGGGATGGGCGCGGCGCTCGAAGCCCTCGAAGTCGGCGTCGACGAGGGCGCGGGTCAGTTCCCGGGCTCGGTCGGCACGGAAATTCATGAACAGGGCGGCGTCGTCCTCCTCGAGGGTGACCGGCACGCCGGCCGGGCGCACGCTGGTGGCGGCCACGAATTCATCGGTCTCGCCGCGCTCGTAGGCGGCACGCAGCCCCGTCTCGGCAGCGGCGACGATATGCTCGCCTTCGCCCTCGGTAAGCAGGCGATAGGCCTTCTCGACGCGCTCCCAGCGGTTGTCACGGTCCATGGCGAAGTAGCGGCCGATGATCGAGGCCACGAAACCATTGTCGGCGCCGACCAGCTCGGCGAGGCGGGCGTTGGTGCGCTCGATGGAGGCCAGGGCGCTCTGGGGCGCCGTGTCGCGGCCATCCAGGAAGGCGTGCACGAAGACGCGCGTGGCGCCGCGGCGGGCGGCCAGTTCGGCGACGGCGAGGATGTGGTCCTCGTGGCTGTGCACCCCGCCCGGGGAGAGCAGGCCCAGCAGGTGCACCGCGCGGCCGGCGGCCACGGCAGCGTCGATGGGCGCGGTCAGGGGCTCGATGGTATCCAGTTCCCCCTCCTCGACGGCCTTGGTGATCCGCGTGAAGTCCTGATAGACGACCCGGCCTGCACCGAGGTTCATATGGCCCACCTCGGAGTTACCCATCTGGCCGTCGGGAAGCCCGACGTGGCGGCCATCGGTATGAATCAGGGTGTGGGGATGCTCGGCCCACAGGCGGTCCATGACCGGCGTGTCGGCGGCCTCCACGGCGTTGTGGGCCGGGTCGGGGTTGTGGCCGTAGCCGTCGAGGATGATCAGGGCGACAGGGCGCGGGGCGTTGGCGGTCATGGCGAGTGTCCTCGAAATATGGTGTGCAACAAGCGCGACCGGGCCCGGATAGCGGCTGTCACCTATCGTCGGCCGATACCGACCCTGTTTCGGGGGTCTTCGACCCTGGGCGTTCGGGGTCGCGGCAGGAAATATCTTGCGGCATCATAGCGCAGGCGGCATCGTTGCGTCATGGACCCTCGGCGGTCGACCGCCATGGCGCCCCGCCGCAGGCGGCCCGATTCGTCGGCGTCGACCTCGTGTATACTAGGCGCCCGAGCGCGGCCTAGCGCCCCTGTTTTCGTGTATCGAGACGAGAGTTATTCGCACCCATGATCGATCAGCTGTTTGAATTCGTGCAGAACCACCCGCTGCTGGTGGGCGCCTTCCTCCTGGTGCTGACCGCCTGGGTCTTTTACGAGGCGCGCAATAGCGCCGCCAGTGGCGTGACCTCCGGTGAGGCAACCCAGCTGATCAACCGCGAGGATGCGGTGGTGCTGGATACCCGGGAGGCGGGTGACTTCAAGGCCGGCCATATCGCCGGTGCCCGCAATATCCCCCAGAGTCGCCTCGACGATCGCCTGGGGGAACTCGAGAAGGTCAAGGAGAAGCCGATCATCGTGGCCTGCAAGCACGGTCAGGCCTCCGGCGCGGCCGTGGCCAAACTCTCCAAGGCCGGCTATTCTCGGGTGCTCAAGCTCAAGGGTGGCATGACACAATGGCAGGCCGATGGCCTGCCCGTGGTCAAGAAATAGCCTCTATTTACCGTACAAAAGGACCTTTCCCATGGCGGAAGAGAATAACCAGAGCGCCGACGGCCAGGCTGCCGGCCAGCAGGAAAAGCCCAAGCTGCAGTTTGCCGTGCAGCGTATCTACGTCAAGGACATCTCCTTCGAAGCGCCCAATTCGCCGGCGGTCTTCCAGCAGCCCTTCAAGCCCAAGGTGGGGCTGGAGCTGGACACCGCCAGCACCCAGGTGGGAGACGACCTTTATGAGGTGGTCATCAAGGTGACCGCCCAGGTGACGCATAGCGAGGAAGGCACCACCTCCTTCCTGGCCGAGCTCGAGCAGGCCGGCCTGTTCCGCATTTCCGGCATCGAGGGCGACCAGCTCGACCATACACTGGGTGCCTTCTGCCCCAATGTGCTGTTCCCCTATGCCCGCGAGTGCATCGACAATCTGGTCAACCGCGGCGGCTTCCCGCCGCTGATGCTGGCCCCGGTCAACTTCGAGGCGATTTACGCCCGCAAGAAGCAGCGCCAGGCCGAGCAGGGCCAGGACGCGCCGGCGACCCAGTGAGGTCGCTCACGTGGCTCTGAAGTGATGATCAAGAGATCGCCGCGTATCCATGTCGCCGCCGACCTCTGTGTCGGCGGCGACGTCGTTCTGCCCGAGGGCCCTGCCCGCCATGTAGCTCGGGTGCTGCGCCTGGGTGAGGGGGCCGCACTGCGGCTGTTCGATGGCGCGGGCCTGGAGGCGCGTGCGGTGCTGGTAGAGGCTACGCGCAAGCGAGTGGTGGCGCGCATCGAGGCCGTGTCGAGCGGTGCCGGCGAATCGCCGCTGGGGGTGCACCTGGGCCAGGCGGTCTCCAAGGGCGACCGCATGGACTACGCCATTCAGAAAGCCGTGGAGCTGGGGGTGGCCGCCATTACGCCGCTCTACACCGAGCATGGCGATGTGCGCCTCAAGGGGGAGCGCGAGGCGAAGAAGATCGCCCATTGGCAGGCCGTGGCGGCCAGCGCCTGCGAGCAGTGCGGGCGTGCCGTGGTGCCACCGGTGCATGCGCCCCTCACCCTGGCCGATTGGCTGGCCGAACGCGACGAGGCGCTGCGCCTGGTGCTGCATCCCGGCACCCCCGGCGCGCTGGAGCGCGAAGGCCGCCCCGCTACTGCCGCGTTGCTGATTGGCCCCGAAGGTGGCCTAAGCGCCGCCGAAGTGGAAAGCGCCCAGGCCGTGGACTTCGTACCCCTGACCCTCGGCCCGCGCATCCTGCGCACCGAGACCGCCCCGGTGGTGGCGCTGTCGCTGCTGCAGGCGCGCTTCGGGGATCTGTAGGGAATATGGGCTCGTACTAAAGCTGGGCGCGCACCGCGTCCATGGCGGACTCGCCTTCCAGGGTGGTGACGCCGTCGAGCCATTCGGCAATGACATCCTGATGTTCGGCGATCCACTCGCTGGCGACGTCGTCGGCACGGCGCTCATCGCGAGAGTAGGCGTTCACCCATTGGCTCTGGATTTCGCTGCCCACCACGAACTGTTCGAAGAAGCGCGCCAGGTTGGGGTCCTGCTCGGCAAGGTCGGAGCGCACGACGGTGGCGACATGGCCTTCCAGCTGGGCGGCGCCGGAGTCGTCGACGTCTTCCAGGTAGTGCATGTCGTAGGCGACGTTCATCCAGTGTGGCTGCCAGCCGATAAAGGCGGCCCATTCTCCGGCGTCAATCTTCTGGCCCACCTGGGCGAGCATCGCCGAGGCGCTTGACTCCTGCAGCTGCCAGTCGCCGAGGCCAAAACGATCCTCGTCGATCACGTTAAGCACGGCGTCGTTGATCCCCGAACCGGCCTCGATGCCGAAGATGCGGCTATCGAAGCTGTCGGCATGCTTGTCCAGGTCGGTGATGCTGCGCACGCCGGCCTGCCAGGCCTCGTCGTTGACGGCGATGCCGGTGATTGCCGAGGGCACGTTGTTGACGATTTCGATGATCGAGCCGTCCTCGAGCAGCGGGGCCAGCATATCCCGCTCCTGCGGGTACCAGCCGGCCAGATACACTTCGAGATCGCGCTGGGCAAGCCCATTGAGAATCACGCTGACCGCCAGTTCGCGCTGGCGTGTGCTGTAGCCGAGTGTCTCGAGCAACTGGCTGGCCACTTCGCTCTTGACCGTGATGCCGGGCCAGGGGGGCACGCCGAAGCGGACTTCATCGAGAGTCGATTGCTCAGGCGCGGCCTGTGCGGTGAGTGGCGTGAGCAGGGCGAACATGCCTGCAGACAGCGCACCGGCGATGAACCAGTGGCGAGCTGTGCGTGTGGCTTTCATGGGAACTCCCTCTATCATCAGTGAACGTGCCTACCCTGCATGAGGCGGCTGAAAAATGCCATGGCGGCCGGTCCTGTGGCGTGGATGTGGCACGCGCGTAGTGCGGGTGATCAGGGTCAGGCGTCGACCCATAGTTGCCGGTAGATCTCGATGATCTCGTCGGCGTCGGGAGCGCGGGGGTTGTTGCCGGGTGAACCGGAGGCCAGCGCCTGTTCGGCCATGCTGGGCATGAGTTCGAAGAAGCGTTTCCGCTCGATGCCGAACTGCTCGGGCGTGGGTACCTGCAGCTCTTCATTGAGGGCCCTGAGTTCGTCGAGCAGCTTGTGGTTGGCTGCATCATCGTCGTCCTGTTCCCCGGCCACACCGATGGCGCGGGCGCAGTCGGCGTAGCGCTCAGGCGCAGCGGGTATCGAATAGGCGGTCACGCTGGGCAACAGCATGGCGTTGGAAAGCCCGTGAGGCACATGGAAGTGGGCCCCGATGGGGCGGCTCATGCCATGCACCAGGGCCACTGAAGCGTTGGAGAACGCGATTCCAGCCAGGGTGGAGCCCAGCATCATGGCCTTGCGGGCCTGCTGGTCATCGCCCTGATGGTAGGCGCGGCGCAGGTTCGGACCGATCAAGCGCATCGCCGAGAGCGCCTGGCTGTCGCTGTAGGGATTACGCTTCTGGCTGACGTAGGCCTCGATCGCATGGGTCAGCGCATCGATGCCGGTATCGGCAGTGGTACGCGGCGGCACGCTAAGGGTGAGACGGTAGTCGATCAGCGCCGCCACCGGCATGAAGCCGATGCCGACGCAGAGCATTTTTTCGTCACTGGTTTCGTCGGTGATGATGGTGAATCGGGTGGCCTCGGAGCCGGTACCCGCGGTGGTGGGTATCGCGATGATCGGTAACCCCGCCTCGGTTACCTGACGGGGAAACTTGTAGTCGCGCATTTCGCCGCCGTGCTTGGCGAGTATTGCAATCGCCTTGGCACTGTCTATGGGACTGCCGCCGCCCAAGGCGATCAGGCCGTCGTAGCTGCCGTCGCGCGCCATTTCCACGCCGGCCTGAATGGAGCCGACGGTGGGCTCAGGCACGGTGGCGTCGAAGACATCTGCCACGACCTTGTGCTCGGCAAGAATCTCTTGAAGCCGGCTGACGTGGCCGAGCTGCACCATCGTCTTGTCGGTGATGATCAGTGGACGCCGACAACCGAGGCTGGCCAGCACGGCGGGCAGTTCTTGACTGGCATTGTCGCCGATCTGCATGAGGCGGGGCAGGATAATCTGAGTCGACATGGTGGCTCCCTTGAGGTTGTATTTGGACAATGAACGTCGGGCCTTTGTATCTTGGTAACATGCCCCCATACTAGTCGCCACACTTACTGCGGAAATCACTTTCATGTCCGACTCTCGTGATCGCCGTTCCGCCCGCGCCGTTCCGTCCCGCCGGGAGCCCATGCGCCGTGCGCGCGAGCCCAAGGCAAGCGTGGGTGAGGTAGCCTATTTGCCGGTGGTCACCGTCAACGATACCGGCGCCTTTCTCGACTGGGGCCAGCCCAGCGATCTGCTGCTGCCCTATGGCGAGCAGCGGTTCCGCCCCAGCGTCGGCAAGCGGGTATTGGTGCGCATCTACGAGGATCAGCAGGGGCGGCCGGTGGCCTCCCAGAAGCTGGAGCGCTTCGTCGCCGATGAGGCCGAGGGGCTTTCTGCCGGCGATGAGGTGACCCTGGTGGTCGCGGAGCAGACCGATCTCGGCCTCAAGGCAGTAGTCAATCATCGCTTCTGGGGCCTGCTTTACCGCGATGACCTGACCCGACCGCTGCGCCGCGGCCAGCGCCTGACCGGCTATGTGAAGCGATGGCGCGACGATGGACGCCTGGACCTCTCGCTGCTGCCTCCGGGCGAGGCGCGCCTGGACGTGGTGGGCGAGACGGTGCTCAAGGCGCTTCGCGAGAGCGGTGGTTACCTGCCGCTGGGCGACAAGAGCGATGCCGCCGAGATCAAGACGCGGCTGGGAGTGAGCAAGAATGCCTTCAAGCAGGCCATCGGCCGACTCTACAAGCGTCAACTGATTACCCTGGAACCTACCGGCATTCGCCTGGTGCCCGGGGCGTCGGCTGGCGACTAGCCGAGCCGGCCGCTCGTCTTGGTACCGCCACCCCCCTGCGCCATACTGGCCCTATTCATACTCTCGACCGGAAACCGACCCCATGAGCGAACGTGCGCTGAAGATCGGCGTGGTGATGGATCCCATCGTGGACATCACCTACAAGAAGGATTCTTCCCTGGCCCTGCTGTGGGCCGCCCGGGATCGCGGCGCCTCGCTGCACTACCTGGAACCCGGTGACATCTTCCTGCGCGACGGCCGCGCCTTCGGCCGCATGTGCGATCTCGAGGTGCATCGCGATCCCGGCCACTGGTTCGACCTGGGGGAGCCGGAGCCGCGGCCCCTGGGGGAGCTAGATGTGATCCTGATGCGTCAGGACCCGCCGGTGGATACCGACTTCCTCAATGCCGTATATCTGCTGGGATTCGCCGAGCGAGAGGGTGTGCTGGTGGTCAACCCCACCCGGGCACTGCTCGAGTGCAACGAGAAGCTCTTCGCCCAGCAGTTCCCGCAGTGCTGTGCGCCAACGCTGGTCTCCTGCAGCGACACCGAGTTGCGTGCCTTCCACGCCGAACACGGCGATGTCATCTTCAAGCCGCTGGACGGCATGGGCGGCAGCGGTATCTTCCACCTCGGGCCCGAGGGGCGCAATCTGGGCGCGGTGATCGAGACCCTCACCGAACGTGGTCGGCGCCAGATCATGGCCCAGCGCTATCTGCCCGAGATCAAGGACGGCGACACTCGTATCCTGCTGGTGGATGGCGAGCCGGTGCCTTATGGCCTGGCCCGTGTGCCCATGGCCGGTGAGACCCGCGGTAACCTGGCCGCCGGTGGCAACGGGATAAGCCGTGAGCTGACCGAGCGAGATCATTGGCTGATCGGCCAGGTGCAGCCGATGATTCGTGAGAAAGGGTTGTTGTTTGTGGGCCTCGATGTAATCGGTGACTACATTACCGAGATCAACGTGACCAGCCCCACCTGCGTGCGCGAGATCGATGATCAACGTGGTACCGATATCGCCGGCCTGCTGATGGATGCCATCGAGCGTCGCCTGGCGACGATGCGAGGCTAGGCGCGCGAGCCGCCGTCCTCTTCGGGGTCAGCGGCGCATGGGGGTGGAGGTTGGCCGCCATGGCGGGTGGCGTCGGGCGGAGATGGTACAATCGTCTGGACATTCCGAACTCGACCGGGCCGCGCTGGATACCGTCCACGGTGCCGGCCCGTATCGCCCCTTCGATGCGGGCCTGGGCAACCTGGACGCATTCTTCATGGTCCGCGCCTGTTGAGTCGGCCAAGGCAATAATTTCGGCGTGCGCTAGAACCGCCGGGGAGTCTCATGCAATCCGTGGAAAACTTCGGCCTGAAAGATCACTTCCTGCTGGCAATGCCGCACCAGGAAGATCCCAATTTCGCCGGCACGCTCGGCTATCTGTGTGACCATGACGAGAAGGGCACCATGGGCGTCATCGTCAATCGCCCCCTCGAACTGACCCTGGAGGCGCTGTTCGAGCAGCTCGACCTCGGCGGCGAGGAGAGCCCGCATCGCAATGCGCCGGTCTACTTCGGCGGTCCGGTGCACAAGGATCGCGGCTTTATCCTGCACCGTGGCGACAGCGCCGACTGGGACTCCAGTATCCAGGTTACCGATGAAGTCGCCCTGACCACCTCCATGGATATGCTCCAGGCACTGGCCGCCGGCCAGGGTCCCGAGCACTTCCTGGTATGCCTGGGCTGTGCCGGCTGGGAGTCGGGCCAGCTCGAGACCGAGCTGCTCGATAACGCCTGGCTCACCGTGGAAGGACGCAGCGATATTCTCTTCGAGGAGCCGCCCGAGCAGCGACTGGGTGCCGCCGCCGGTGTTCTCGGCGTTGACCTCAACCTGATGACTCGCGAGGCGGGACACTCATGAATCGGGGGCGCTGATGGCCAGACAGGGTGAGCGATTGATCCTGGGGTTCGACTTCGGCACCCGACGCATCGGTGTGGCGGTCGGCAACGAACTGCTGGGCAGTGCCCGGGAGCTCGATCCCTTGCCGGCTCGGGAGGGCATTCCCGACTGGGGGCAGGTGGAACGCCTGGTGAAGGAGTGGCAGCCCGACCTCTTCGTGGTAGGCCTGCCGCTCACGGCGGCGGGCGAAGAGCAGGAAATGAGCACCCGCGCCCGCAAGTTTGGCAAGCGCCTGTTTGGTCGTTACGGGGTGCCCTGCGAGATGATCGATGAACGGGGCTCCACCGGTGAGGCCAAGGTGATCGCCCGGGAGCGCGGCCATCGCGGCAGCTGGCGCGACGAGGGCGTCGATGGCATCAGTGCGGTACTGATCGTCGAGCGCTGGTTCGTCGCCCGGGAAGGGCTGCCCGGGCGTTGAGGCCTCAGGCGGCGTCGCCGTGCTTGAAGTCGCCCACCGAGACACCGGCGAACTTTTCCAGGAAAAATACCAGGGTGGCGGGATGGCGGAAGTGCTCCTCGAAGGCCTCTCGCTCGGCGCGACGGCGTCGCGTCACGCTGGCGTGGTAGCCGTCGTCGGCCCTGATCACGGTGACCCGCGATTCGCGCTCTTCATCATGGATCCTGGCCTGTAGCGGGCCTTCTCTCTCATCCAGTAGTTTCTCCAGCTGCCGTGCGGCCTCCAGCTCCTCGGGCGTGGCCCAGAGTGCCTGATCGCGGTCGCCGTAGCGATAGAGTATCACGACCAGCAGCAGCGAGAAGATCGTGCTGACCAGCATCCAGGTGAGCAGTTCGCCGGGCAGGGACATGCTGAACACCGCCCACAGCTGCGCCAGGGCCGCCACCGCCAGTACCGCCGCCAGCGGTCGCCACAGGCGCGGGTTCATGAAGCCGCGCCTGAGGATATAGCCCCAGAGTCCAACCACCGCCACGGCTCCCAGGGCCAGCTGGACCAGTGAGAGTGCGGTGCCGCCGCCGGCCAGCAGGGCAATGGCCCCAATCAGCAGCAGCAAGGTGTAGAAGAGTGCCAGGAGCCGGTAGGCGCGGTGAAGGTTCATGTCGAGGTGCCTCATGCCGCCAGAGAGGAAGGTTTCCCTCAGCATAGGCGAGGACGCCAGAACTGCGCGTTGCCTACAGCGCCGGGTCGTCAACGCCCAGGCGCGGCGGCACGAACCAGCGTACCGGACGCATCTCCCTTTCGATCAGCCCGTCCACCTCGAGCAGGGTGGCGAAGATCGCCATGCGCACCGGAATGCCGTTGTCGGTCTGGCGGAATACCGCCAGGCGTGGGTCACCGTTGAGGTCGACGTCGAGGTCGTTGGCCTCGGGGCGACTATCGCGGGGCAGCGGGTGCATGACCAGGGTGTCGCGCCCGCAGCGGGCGTCGAGGAAGGCGCGGTCCACGGTGAAGTCGCGTGACAGGCTGAAGCCCTCGCTCATCTCGGCGGTAAAGCGCTCCTTCTGGATTCGAGTGGTGTAGAGCACGTCCACATCGGCATAGTCATGGGCCAGGCTATCGCGCTGCTCGACGCGATGGCCGCGGGAGGTCACCAGGTCGATCAGATGGCTGGGCATCTCCAGCCCCGGAGGCGCCACCAGGGTGATGCGCATGGGCGCATGGAGTGACAGCAGCTTGATCAGCGAATGCACGGTACGCCCGTACTTGAGGTCGCCGGTCATCAGCACATGGGCGCCGGAGAGCCCCTTGCCCAGCCGGGTAAACTCCTTGTCGATCGTATAGAGGTCGAGCAGTGCCTGGCTGGGGTGCTCGCCGGGTCCGTCGCCGCCGTTGATCACCGGCACGTGAGTGGCGGCGGCGAATTCCGCCACCGAGCCGAGTTCCGGATGGCGCATCACGATGGCGTCGCAGTAGCCGCTCATCACGCGGCTGGTGTCGTAGAGCGACTCGCCCTTGGCCATGGACGAGAAGGTGAATCCGGTGGTATCGCAGACGCTGCCACCCAGGCGGCAGAAGGCGGCGTGGAAGCTGACCCGCGTACGAGTGCTGGCCTCGAAGAAGAGGTTGCCGAGCACGGCCCCTTCCAGCACGCGGGTAACCTGGCGTCGCTGGGCGATGGGTTCCATGCGGGCGGCTACCCGCATCAGATGGTCGACATCGTCGCGGGACAGGGAATCGACAGAGAGCAGGTGGTGACTCATCGGCGTGGCCTTGGCTGGGGCGAATGGATGGCCGCTAGTGTAGCGCCGAGGGCGGCCGAGCTCATCGGTTGTTGCATCAGTTGTTGTGAGTCGTTTTATAAACGACGGCGTCTTCCAGGTCCCGCTGGTAATTATTGCGCCTGCGGAGTGTGCCCGCCCAGCTGGGCGGTAATCTCGGTGGCGGTGTCGCGCACCAGGGCCCCCAGCTCCAGCAGGCGTGCCTCGGGGATGCGCGCTACCGGTCCTGAGACCGAGATGGCGGCCAGCGGCGTGCCATGCTCATCGTGGATGCAGGCGGCCACGCAGTGCAGGCCGATGGCGTGTTCTTCGCGGTCGCAGGCGAAGCCTTGCCGACGAACCTCCGCGAGCCCCTCGCGTAGGGTCTCGATGGTGTGCAAGGTGTTCTCGGTGACCTGTGGCAGACCACGCTCCTGGATAATGCGTTCGAGTTCGTCCTCGGATAACCAGGCCATCAGGGCCTTGCCCACGCCGGAAGCGTGCAGCGGAGCGCGGGAGCCGAGACGCGTGATCATGCGCATCATCTGCGGCGATTCGCTCTGGGCGAGGAATACCGCAGTGCCGTCATCGCGGATGCCGAGGTTGGCGGTCTCGCCGGTATGGGCGGTCAGGCGTCGCAGGAAGGGACGGCTGGAAGCGACGAAGTCACGCGCTTCCAGGAAGCTGTTGCCGATGCGGAAGGTCTTGACGTCGATCTTCCAGACGCCGATTTCGTTATCCTGGGTGATGAACCCCTGACTCTGCAGCGCCTGCAGCAGGCGGTGGGTGGTGGAGGGGGCCAGGTCGGCCTGTTCGGCGAGCTCCGAGAGCGCCAGGCCCCCGGGGTGCCCGGCCAGGCGCTCCAGAAGGTTGAGGCCGCGAACCAGCGACTGACTATGGCCGCCGCTGGCCTTGCCCGACCCCGCGGGGCGCCCCGCGGTCCTGCGCTTGACTTCACTCACCCTGCTGCTCCTTATGCCATGGCTTCGCAGGCACAGCATACCCTGTCGGCAGGCACCTGTCGCGTCTTCGGAAATCACTTCCACTAACTCTTTTCGGGGCTTCCGGGATCAGCGATCCTGCCATACGGGGCGGCGTTTCTCGATAAAGGCGTCGATGCCTTCGGCGACGTCTTCGGCCAGCATGTTGTCGGCCATCACATCGCCGGAGAAGGCGTAGGCTTCGTCCAGGGGCATGTGCAGCTGGCGCTGGAACATCGCCTTTCCGGTGCGCACCGCCACCGCACTCTTGGCGCAGATGCTGCCGGTGAGGTCGGCGACGGCTTCGTCGAGCCGCTCATCGTCGGCGACGCGATTGATCAGTGCCCAGTCGCGGGCGGTGTCGGCATCGATGAATTCACCGGTTAGCAGCATCTCCACGGCGCGCTTGCGGGCCACATTGCGTGACAGTGCCACCGCCGGGGTGGAGCAGAACAGCCCGGCGTTGATACCCGAGACGGCGAAGCGTGCCGAGCGGGCGGCCACGGCCAGGTCACAGCTCGCTACCAGCTGGCAGCCTGCGGCGGTGGCGATGCCTTGTACCCGGGCGATCACCGGCACCGGCAGATCGACGATGGCCTGCATCACGCCGGCGCAGCGGGCGAAGAGGTCCTGGAAGTAGGCCTTGTCGTCCTGGGTGCGCATCTGCTTGAGGTCGTGACCGGCGCAGAAGGCGCGGCCCTCGGCGGCTATCACCACGCAGCGTACGCTACCGTCATCGGCGAGTCGTTCGAGCTCTCCCCCCAGTGCTTCGAGCATTTCCTCGGAGAGGGCATTGAAGCTTCCCGGACGGTTGAGGGTCAGGGTGGCCAAGCCGCCGATATCGTGGCGCAGTACCGCCGGGGTCATCTCGCTCATGGGAGTCTCCTGATTGTTGTTTGGGCTGGTCTTGGATGCCACAGCCTAGCGCACCGGGCCGCGCTCATGCATTGCGACCTTGGAAGCTTTCCATTGGGCCTGAACGCAAGCCGCCGCGTCGGTGAGACGCGGCGGCGAGAGCTGCAGTGCTGGTCAGTCGTGGCGGTATCAGGCGTCCTGTCCGCCGTCGGCATACAGCACCCGAACCTTCAGGGTATGCGCCACCTGGCGCAGGGCATTCAGTGCCTGGGGGCCATAGGCCTTGTCGACGTCGATCACCACGTAGCCGACCTTGTCGTTGGTCTGCAGGTACTGGCCGGCGATATTGATGCTGTTTTCCGAGAGCACGCGGTTGATCTCCGACATGACGCCCGGAACGTTCTCGTGGATATGCAGCAGGCGGTGCTTGCCCGGGTGAGAGGGCAGTGCCACCTCGGGGAAGTTCACCGAGGTGACGGTGGTGCCGTTATCCGAATAGGTCGTCAGCTTTTCGGACACCTCGATGCCGATATTTTCCTGCGCCTCCAGGGTGGAACCGCCGATATGGGGAGTCAGGATGACGTTGGCCAGGCCGCGCAGCGGGCTCTCGAACTCTTCCTCGTTGCCCTTGGGCTCCACCGGGAAGACGTCCACGGCGGCACCGTTGAGGCGCCCCTCACGAATCGCCTCGGCCAGGGGTTCGATCACCACCACGCTGCCCCGGGAGGCGTTGATCAGGATGGCCCCCGGCTTCATCGCGGCGATCTGTTCTGCGCCGATCATCCAGCGGGTGGAGGGCAGGTCGGGGACATGCAGACTGACCACATCGGCCTTCGACAACAGCTCCTCGAGGTTGCCTACCTGACGGGCGTTGCCCATGCCCAGCTTGGCGACCACATCATAGTAGATGACGTCGAAGCCCAGCGATTCGGCGAGGACCGAGAGCTGGGAACCGATGCTGCCATAGCCGACGATACCCAGGGTCTTGTTGCGCGCTTCATGGGAATTCTTGGCGCTCTTCAGCCAGCCGCCCTGATGGGCACGGGCACTCTTTTCGGGAATGCCGCGCAGCAGCATGATGGCCTCGGCCAGCACCAGCTCGGCCACCGAGCGGGTATTGGAGTAGGGCGCGTTGAACACCGGAATGCCGCGTACCAGGGCGGCCCCGAGGTCGACCTGGTTGGTGCCGATGCAGAAACAGCCCACGGCCACCAGTTTCTCGGCGGCGGCGAAGACCCGCTCATTGAGCTGGGTGCGCGAACGAATGCCGATAAAGTGCACATCGCGGATCTTCTCGATCAGTGCGGCTTCATCCAGTGACGTTGGCAGGTGCTCGATATTCGAGTACCCGGCGTTGCGAAGATTATCCACCGCGGTCTGGTGGATGCCCTCGAGCAGCAGGATCTTGATCTTGCTCTTGTCCAGGGACGTTTTGGCCATGGTTGCGTCAACCCCTTCCGGCGCGAGCCGCATGCTGTGTCAGAAACTGGTGAGGCGCTTACTCTAACACAGCCGGGGACCCGGCCAGCATGAAAATGCTGCGCTGCTACATGAGCGGAATGCAAGTTTTCGCTACGGCTTTGCCCCGGCAGGCAGTGGGGCAGACGACCCCCCCCGGGGGAGCGTGTATACTGTCGCCCTTTGAGTGATCTCTTCCTGACTTTCAGAGGCGGTTAAGGAGCAGCATGGCAGAGCGTAACGAGCGGCCCCGGACGCCGCAGGCCGATGGCGCCGCTTCCGGAGATTTCGCCGCTACCGTCGAACGGCTCGAGGGGCTGGTGGCGCGGCTGGAGTCCGGCGAACTGTCGCTGGAAGACTCCCTGGCCGCCTTCGAGGAAGGGGTTCGGCTGACCCGTGATGCTCAGCATCGCCTCGACGAGGCGGAGCTCAAGGTGCGCACCCTGACCGAGGGCGCGCAGGGTGGCATGGCGCTCGAGCCTTTCGTTCCCGCGTCGGAGGATGACAGTGAACGCTGACGATCTGCCGGCGGCGCTGGCCAAGGATAGCGCGCGCGTGGATGCGTGCCTGGAGACGCTGTTCGCCGAGCGCGTCGCCCCGGCCCCGCGCCTGGAAGCCGCCATGCGCCATGGCGTACTGGTAGGAGGCAAGCGGCTGCGCCCGGTGCTGGTGTATGCCGCCGGCCGCGCCCTCGGCGCCGACGAGGTCAGCCTCGATGCGCCGGCGATGGCCATCGAGCTGATTCATGCCTACTCGCTGGTCCACGATGACCTCCCGGCCATGGACGACGATGACCTGCGCCGCGGGCAGCCTACCGTGCACCGCGCCTATGACGAGGCCACGGCGATCCTCGCCGGCGATGCCCTGCAGTCCCTGGCCTTCGAAGTGCTCGCCCAATCTCGACACCCGCGCCTGGCGGCAATGATCGCCGGCCTCGCCGAGGCCGGGGGGCGCGACGGCATGGTGGCCGGCCAGTCGCTGGACCTCGATGCCGTGGGCGGCCACTCTGATGCCGCGGCCCTGGCGACCATGCATGCCCACAAGACCGGGGCGCTGATCCGCGCCGCGGTACGCCTGGGCGGGCTGGCCGCGGTGCCCGAGGATGACTCGCGCCTGGCCGCCCTGGACGCTTACGCCCGGGCCATCGGCCTGGCCTTTCAGATCCACGACGACGTACTCGATGTGATCGGCGACACTGCTACCCTGGGGAAGGCCTCGGGAGCCGATGCCGTCCGCGACAAGCCCACCTATCCGAGCCTGCTGGGTCTCGATGGGGCCCGCATCCGGGCGGCGAGTCTGGTGGATGAAGCTGTTGCCGCCCTGGCGCCGCTGGGCGAGCGTGCTCGCCCGCTGATGGCGCTAGCCCGATACACGATCGAGCGTGACCACTGACACGACAGATGCCCACATGAAGCTGTTCGATGATATCCCCGTCGAGCGACCGGCCACGCCGCTGCTCGACACCCTGGACACCCCGGCGGCGCTGCGCGCCATGTCCACCGCGCAGCTGGCACAGGTGGCCGATGAGCTGCGCGCCTACCTGCTCTACAGTGTGGGAGTCTCCGGAGGGCACTTCGGGGCCGGCCTCGGCGTCGTGGAGCTCACCGTGGCTCTGCACCAGGTGCTGGAGACGCCCCATGACCGTCTGGTGTGGGACGTGGGTCACCAGGCCTATCCCCACAAGATTCTCACCGGGCGCCGCGAGGCGATGCGCAATATCCGCCATTACGGTGGGCTGGCCGCCTTTCCGCGCCGCGCCGAGTCGGAGTACGACACCTTCGGCGTGGGCCACTCCAGCACCTCCCTCTCGGCGGCACTGGGCATGGCACTGGCCGCTCGCACCCGTGGCGAGCAGCGCCGAGTATGTGCGGTGATCGGCGACGGGGCCCTGACCGCGGGGATGGCCTTCGAGGCCCTGGCCCATGCCGGCCACGTCAATGCCAATCTGCTGGTCGTGCTCAACGACAACGAGATGTCGATCTCGGAGAACGTTGGCGGCATGGCCAGTTACCTGGCGCGCATCCTGACCAGCAAGCCCTATACCACCATGCGCGAGGGCGGCAAGAAGGTGCTGTCGCACCTGCCCGGTGCGCTGGAGCTGGCACGCCGCACCGAGGAGCACATGAAGGGCATGGTCAGCCCGGCCACCCTGTTCGAGGAGATGGGCTTCAACTATATCGGGCCCATCGACGGTCATGACCTGCCGCTATTGCTGCAGACCCTGCGCAACATGCGTGACCTGGAGGGGCCGCAGTTCCTGCATATCAAGACCTGCAAGGGCAAGGGCTTCCTGCCCGCCGAAGCCGACCCCATCGGCTATCACGCCATTACCAAGCTGGAGAAGGGCGAGTCGAGCAACGCCGCCACGCCACCACTCAAACCGTCCGCCCCGGGCAGCCGCGACGCGACTCCTGAGCCGTCCCCGACGCCGCGCAAGTATTGCGGCGTCTTCGGCGACTGGTTATGCGACATGGCCGGCGCCGATGAGCGCTTGATTGGCATCACCCCGGCCATGCGCGAGGGCTCGGACATGGTGCGCTTCTCGCAGACCTATCCCGAGCGCTATTTCGATGTGGCCATCGCCGAGCAGCATGCGGTGACCCTGGCGGCGGGCATGGCCTGCGAGGCCATGAAGCCGGTGGTGGCGATCTACTCCACCTTCCTGCAGCGGGGCTACGATCAGCTGATCCACGATGTGGCGGTGCAGGCGCTGGATGTCACCTTCGCCATCGACCGCGCCGGCCTGGTGGGCGAGGACGGCCCGACCCACCACGGCAGCCTCGACCTCTCCTATCTGCGCTGCGTGCCCGGCATGGTCGTGCTGGCCCCGGCCGATGAGGCGGAGTGCCGGCTGATGCTCAGCGCGGCCTACCACCATCCCGGCCCGGCGGCGGTGCGTTATCCCCGCGGTACCGGGCCCGGCACCGAGGTCCCCGCCCACCTGGAGCCCGTTCCCATCGGCCAGGCACAGGTGCGTCGCGAGAGCGGTGCCGAGGCGGGTCGGCGCGTGGCCCTGCTGGCATTCGGTAGCCTCAATACGCCCGCCGCCGACGTGGCGGCGAGGCTCGATGCCGGCCATCTCAACATGCGCTCGGTCAAGCCCCTGGACCGCGAGGCGGTGCTGGCGGCGGCCGCCGGCCATGATCTGCTGGTCACCCTGGAAGAAAATGTGCTGGCCGGAGGCGCCGGCAGCGCCGTCAACGACCTGTTGGCCGCCGAGGGCGTCAGCAGCGAGGTGCTCAACCTGGGGTTGCCCGACGCCTTCGTCGAGCACGGCAAGCCAGCCGAGCTGCTGGCCGAGTGCGGCCTGGATGCCGATGGCATCGAGGCCGCCATCCGGCGTCGCCTGGCGGCCGCCGATAACCATCATATTGAGGAGGCTCGCTGATGTGGATCGTCGTTCTGATCGGCGCCGGACTGGGGTTCATGATCGGTGGGCCCGTGGGGGGACTCATTGGCGGCGGGCTTGGCTACTGGCTCGTCGCGCGCCTGCGTCGCAGCATGCTGGGCAAGCTGGCCGCCACTCAGACGCAGTTTCTCTCATCGACCTTTGCGGTCATGGGCTGTTTGTGCAAGGCCGATGGCCAGGTCACCGAAGATGAACTGGACGCCTCGCGTCAGCTGTGGGAACGCCTGCGCCTGAACGAAACCCAACGGGCCCGGGCCCGGGCCGATTTCAACCGCGGCAAGGCGGCGGATTTCGACCTGGATGCCGAGCTGGCGAAGGTGCGTGCCCTGCTGGGTAGCCAGCCCGCCCTGCGCCAGGTGTTCTTGCAGGTGCAGCTGGCGGCGATCGCCGCCGACGGCCGGCTGCATCCCGCCGAGCGCGAGATGCTGATGCGGGTGGTACGGGGACTGGGCTGCTCCGAGGCGGAGATCGCCCAGGTCGAAGCCATGCTGCATGGCGCCGGTGAACAGGCCGGTGGCGGCGCGTCCAGCGGCCCCACCCTGGCCGATGCCTATCGGGTGCTGGGGGTCGAGGAAGATGCCAGTGACGCCGAGGTCAAGAAGGCCTACCGCCGCCTGATGAGTCAGAATCACCCCGACAAGCTCGCCTCCAAGGGGCTGCCCGAGAGCATGCGCGAGGTCGCGCGGGAGCGCACCAGCGAGATCGGCAATGCCTATGAGCGCATCCGCAAGGCACGCGAGACGGCCTGAACGCTCGCCAGGGCGTTCCCCTTTCAACAAGAAACCGCACAAGAATTACCAGGAGAGCCGTTACCATGACGTTCGGTGCCTTTTCCCTGTTACCCCCCCTGCTGGCGATAGTGCTGGCCCTGGTGACGCGTAACGTGATTCCGGCCCTCTTCTGTGGCGTCTGGCTGGGTGCCACCATGTTGGCGGGCGGCAATCCGGCGGCCGGGCTCTATGACACCTTCGATACCTTTATCATCCCCAGCGTGGGGGATGAATGGAGCGTGACGGTACTGATCTACTGTGGCCTCTTCGGTGTGCTGATCGGTGTGCTGGAGCGTTCGGGCGGTGCCCAGGCCATTGCCCGCTGGATTTCGGACCGGGTAGGGTCGCGGCGCGGTGCCCAGGGCGCCACCATGGGACTCGGGGTGCTGATCTTCTTCGAGGACTACTTCAATGCGCTGACCGTAGGCAGCGTGATGCGCCCGATTACCGACAAGATGAAGGTTTCCCGAGAGAAGCTCGCCTATATTGTCGACTCCACCTCGGCGCCGATGTGTCTGCTCGGGCCGGTATCCACCTGGGTCGTTTTCGTGATGGGGCTGATCGGCACGCAGCTGGTCGAGATGGGGGTCAGCGGTTCCGAATATCTGATCTATCTCTCGACCATTCCGCTGAACTTCTATGCCTGGCTGGCGCTGGGGTTGATTGCCTTTCTGGTGATTACCCAGTGGGACTTTGGCCCCATGGCCACCGCCGAGCGGCGGGCGCGTACCCGCGGCGAGGTGATGGCCCCGGGTGCCATGCCCCCCTCCGAGACCCATGTCGACGGCATCGAGGCGGTGAGCGAAGAGCATGCGCGCAAGCGCAACATGCTGGTGCCGATTGGCGTGCTGCTGGTGATGATTCCGCCGCTGTTCCTGTGGACCGGCGACTTTCCCGACAACGACCTGATCACCGCCGTCGGGAATGCCAAGGGGGGTCTGTCGATACTACTGGCCACGCTGGTGGCGGTGGCCGTGGGCCTGACCATGGGCATGATGCAGAAGCTGTTCGATTTCCGCGGGGCCATGGATATCGTGGTCGACGGCATCAAGAGCATGACCCTGGTCTACATCATCCTGACACTGGCCTGGTCGATCGGCAGCGTGACCTCGGAGCTGGGCACGGCGGGTTATCTGGTGACGCTGGCCGAGGCCAGCCTGTCGCCCAGCCTGGTGCCGGTATTGCTGTTCGCGATCGGGGCGGTGGTGGCGTTTACCACGGGGACTTCCTATGGCACCTTCGCGATCATGATCCCCATCGCCATGCCGGTCGCCACGGCCATGGACCTGCCGCTGGCGTTGACCATCGCGGCGGTGTTGAGTGGCGGCATCTTCGGTGATCACTGCTCGCCCATTTCCGACACCACCATCCTTACCTCGGCCGGGTCCTCCTGTGACCATATCGATCATGTGCGCACCCAGCTGCCCTATGCCCTTACCGCCGGCAGTGCAGGCGTGGTTGCCTTCTTCGTCGCGGGGCTGACGGGGAGTGCCCTGCTGGGCGGGGCCAGTGGGGTGGTCGTGCTGCTGACCATCGCCATCGCGCTCAGGCTGCTATGGGGCGCGCCCCGGGAGCGGACGGTGGAAGTGGACTGAGGCGTCCGACGAGCCATGGATATCCGAGACGCCCCCGGCATGCCGGGGGCGTCTCGGATTCAGGCTCGCTGCACGGAGGGGCCCGCCAGGCGGCGGCTCAGGATTCGGAGGGCTTGGGTTTGGGCTCGAGGTGCACATCCTCGACCTGGGTGAAGTCGCCCAGCGCCATCATGTGCCCGAGCTTGCCGGCCTTGGTCGAGAGGTAGTGCTCATTATGGGGGTTGAGGCCGGTGGTCAGCGGCACGCGCTCCGCGACACCGACGCCGGCCTGGGTCAGGGCATCGACCTTGCGCGGATTGTTGGTCATCAGGCGCAGTGACGCGATGCCCAGTTGCTCGAGCATCGGTACGCAGAGGTCGTAGCGGCGCAGGTCGGCGGCGAACCCCAGCTGTTCGTTGGCCTCGACGGTATCGGCACCCTGGTCCTGCAGGTGGTAGGCGCGAATCTTGTTGAGCAGCCCGATGCCGCGCCCTTCCTGACGCAGGTAGAGTAGAATTCCACGCCCCTCCTCGGCGATCCGCTTGAGGGCTTCCTGCAGCTGATAGCCGCAATCACAGCGCATGGAGAAGAGGGCGTCACCGGTCAGGCACTCCGAGTGTACCCTGCCCAGCACTGGCTCGCCGTCGGCCACGTCGCCCAGCGTCAGGGCGATATGGTCCTTGCCGGTGGCCTCGTCTTCGAAGCCATGCATGGTAAAGGTGGCCCAGGGGGTGGGCAGCCGGGAGGCGGCGATAAAGCGAATCGTCACGGGTTACCTCGATATCAGGCCGCGGGCGGCCCCGCAGAATAGGGCAGTATTCTATCAGGAAGGAGGGCGCGGCTCACGACCGGGGCGCAAGCATCGGGTACAATGCCGGGTACATTTCCCGTGGATGACCGCCTGCATGGAACTCAAGAACGATCGCTTTCTACGCGCCCTGGCGCGTCAGCCGGTGGACCGGACTCCGGTATGGATGATGCGTCAGGCCGGCCGCTACCTGCCGGAATATCGCGCCGCCCGCGCCGATGCCGGCAGCTTCATGGATCTGTGCCGCAATCAGGAACTGGCCTGCGAAGTCACGATGCAGCCCCTGGAACGCTACCCGCTGGATGCGGCGATCCTCTTCTCGGATATTCTCACGATTCCCGATGCCATGGGCCTGGGGCTCTACTTCGAGACCGGTGAAGGACCCAAGTTTCGCAAGACGGTCCGTAGCGCCGACGATGTGGCGGCCCTCAGCGTGCCCGATGCCGACCGCGACCTGGATTACGTGATGCGTGCGGTTTCCACCATTCGTCGCGAGCTGAACGGGCGCGTGCCGCTGATCGGCTTCTCCGGCAGCCCCTGGACGCTGGCGACCTATATGGTCGAGGGCGGCTCCAGCAAGGACTTCCGGCATATCAAGAGCATGCTCTATGATACGCCCAGCGTAATGCATGATCTGCTCGATACCCTGGCCACATCGGTGACCGACTACCTCAATGCCCAGATTCGCGCCGGTGCCCAGGCCGTACAGATCTTCGACACCTGGGGAGGCGCCCTTACTACTCCGGCCTATCTGGAATTCTCGCTGCGTTACATGGAGCAGATCGTCGCCGGCCTGATCCGTGAGCATGAGGGTCGCCGTGTGCCGGTGATCCTGTTTACCAAGAACGGCGGTCAGTGGCTCGAGGATATCGTGCTGGCCGGCTCCGATGCCGTGGGCCTGGACTGGAGCACCGAGCTCTCCGATGCCCGGGCTCGGGTGGGTCACAAGGTGGCCCTGCAGGGCAACCTCGACCCCAACGTGCTGTTCGCTCGCCCGTCGGCGATTCGTGCCGAAGTGGCGCGTATCCTGGAGAGTTATGGCGAGGGGCCGGGGCATATCTTCAACCTGGGGCACGGCATCAGCCAGTTCACCAACCCCGATAACGTCACCGCCTTCATGGATGCGTTGCATGATCTGAGCCCGGCCTATCATCGCAATATTGTCCATGGCTAGGAGGGCATGGCTTGATGGCCTGAAACGCCTGCACGACCGGCGCCGCCTATGGGCGGCGCTGGCCGTTGTGGTGGCGCTGGTGGTGGCTCTTGGCAGCCTGACGTCGGGCAGCGAAATGCCCAGCCGGTTGCCCTGGGACAAGCTGAATCACTTCGTCGGCTATGCCGGTCTCGCCGGCCTGACGGGCCTGGCCGGCGTGCGCTTGCCCGTTGCCCTGCTGCTGGCCGTTGGTTATGGCGGCATCATCGAGTTCACCCAGATGGCGATACCGGGGCGCAGCGGGGGTGACTGGGCCGATATCCTGGCCAATGGCCTGGGTGGTGTATCGGCGGTACTGCTGCTGGTCGGCCTGCGCCGGCTGATGCAGAGAAGGCGTGGTGGCTGAAGGCGCTCGTCGGTGTCTGCCAGGCGTGACTAGAGGCGTGGCTCCTGAGGTGGTGGCGCATCCTGAGAGGCGTCGGCAGAGCCCGGGGAAGGCTCGCGATTGCTTCGGGAGCGTAGCGGCTCGGCGGGGCGCATCACGCGGGGGCTGCCTACCGCATCGTCGTCGGCGGACAGCGGCCTGGCCTTGCTGGTCCAGGCGGCTTGAGGGTCGTGCACCGCCGGGCGGCGCTCCCAGGAGCGCGTGATGACCGGCTCGGCCCGCAGCTGGTTAGCCAGATGGTGGGGCAGCAGCCAGAGCTCGACCATCAGGCGCAGCAGTATGGCGCCCAGCAGCCACAGACCGCCGCACAGTGCCAGGCTGGGCCAGCTGTCCTGCCAGGTGGTGGCGGTCAGCCACGGCGTGTGCGGAGCGATCCATAGCGCCGCCACGAGGGCCAGACCGACCTGCAGCAGCAGGTGGCAGCTAAGCAGGGTGCCGCGTGCTAGCGGGCGGCGAGGAAAGAGTAACTGACGCATCGGGGTCCTCACGGACTACATCGTGTGGGTAAGATGGGCCGACATCCCTGCCGGCCAGCGAGAATGCTACCCTAGAAATCGCCATTCTGCAGTTGTCGCCATTCGCCGTCAGTGGCGGGTTGACCCGGGATAAGTCGCTTGCCATGGTTGCTTCAGAGGCGGTTGGCATGGCGCCGACCGTCGTTCCACCGGTATCGAGGAGTGGCTATGACAACCTATATCGTGGTGGCGGATGCGGCACGGGCACGAATTTTTACCCGCGACGCGCTGGAGCTGGTCGAAAAGGAGAGCCTGGTACATTCCGAGAGCCGGCTGCACGAAGGCGACCTGGTAACGGATCGCGGTTCCGATGTACATGAGTCGACCGGGACGTCTTCGCGCTCCTCCGGGGGCGAGAGCATGGCGCGAACCCATGAAGAGCAGGTATTCGCCAAGCAGGTGGCCGAGCGACTCTACCGGGCGCGCACCGACAATAGCCTGGCAAAGCTGATTCTGGTGGCGCCGGCCCGCTTTCTCGGTCAGCTACGCGACAAGCTCGACGGCCCCACCGCGAAGTTGGTGATCCACTCCCTGACCAAGGACCTGACCAAGTCGAATCTCGAGGTGATCCAGGAGGCGGTCAGCGATATGCGCTGATCACGGCGATTTTCTCGAACGACATCGGGCCCGGCATTGCCGGGCCCGATGTCGTTCGGAGAGTGGCTCACCCTGCCGTCAGGGCACCGGCGGCAGATCGATCTGGTCGCTGCGAGTGATGTTCTCGGTCATTTGCCGGCATAGCTTGAGGAACTCGCGCATGCCGGTGGCAAGGTACTTGTGGCGGTGCCAGATAAAGGTGAACTGGCGGCTCAGATCCAGTTCCGGGGTCACGATCGGCACCAGGCTGCCGCGACGGAAGGCATCACGCAGCGCCAGCCGTGAGACACAACCGATGCCCAGCCCCGATTCTACCGCACGCTTGATGCCCTCTGTGTGTTCCAGCTCCAGCAGCACGTTGAAGCGGCCACGGCGATGGCGGGCCGCCTGCTCCAGGGTCAGGCGCGTCCCCGAACCCTCCTCGCGCATGATCCAGGCCTCACGCATTAGCCGTCCCAGCTCCACTTCCCCGGCCGTCGCCAGGGGATGGCGGGGTGAACAGAACACCACCAGTTCATCCTCGACCCAGGTCTGGGAGACCACGTCCTCTTCTTCACACTGCCCTTCGATCAATCCGAGGTCCAGCTGATGATGACGCACGCTGTCGACGATGGCGCGAGTATTGCGAACCGCCAGCCGGACTCGGCTGCCGGGATGGCGCTGCATGAAGTCGCTGATCAGCAGGGTGGCCAGGTAGTTGCCGATGGTGAGGGTGGCGCCGACGTCGAGCACGCCGATGCCCTGCTGACCGTGGAGCAACTCCTCGACCTCTTCGGCGCGATCGAGCAGCGCTACCGCCTTGGGCAGCAGCTGGAAGCCCAGGGCGTTGAGGCGCAGGCGCTTGCCGTGGCGGTCCAGCAGCTGGCAGTTGAACTGCTTTTCCAGTTCGGCGAGGGCACTGCTGGCGGCGGACTGGGAAAGTGCCAGGGCACGAGCCGCACGGGATACGCTCTCGTGCTGGGCCACTGCCACAAAGACCTCCAGCTGACGCAGGGTAAAGCGCATGGGGCGGACTCCAATGACTCATATCAAGGTTATGGATAAACGTTATCCATACAATCCATTTAACAGATAACGCCTCCTGACTTAGAATTCAATTCAAATATTTAGTTAATTTTTATTCTTTTTTAGAATATCAAGGAGCCGGCATGAGTAAGTTTGCTTTGGAAGAGGTGCTAAGCGTCCATCACTGGAACGATACCCTGTTCAGTTTCCGCACCACCCGCGAGCGAAGCCTGCGCTTCAAGAACGGTCAGTTCGTGATGATCGGCCTCGAGGTGAGTGGCAAGCCGCTGATGCGTGCCTATTCCGTTGCCAGCCCCAACTATGAGGACCATCTGGAGTTCTTCAGCATCAAGGTGCCCGACGGCCCGCTGACCTCGCGGCTGCAGCATCTCGAGGTGGGTGACCAGATAATGGTAAGCCGCAAGCCCACCGGTACCCTGGTTACCGATGACCTGCTGCCGGGACGCAACCTCTATCTGCTGTCGACCGGCACCGGGCTCGCCCCCTTCATGAGCCTGATCCAGGATCCCGAGGTGTACGAGCGTTTCGAGAAGGTGGTGCTGGTGCACGGGGTGCGCAATGTCAGCGAGCTGGCCTATGCCGACTTTATCCAGAAGGAGCTGCCGGCCCACGAGTATCTGGGCGAAGAGATCAGCGCGAAGCTGATTTATTACCCGACGGTGACCCGCGAGACCTTCCATACCATGGGCCGCCTGACCGATCACATCCGCAGTGGCAAGCTCGCCGAGGATACCGGCCTGCCGGCCCTGGATCCCAAGCAGGACCGCGCCATGCTCTGCGGCAGCCCGGCCATGCTGGAAAGCACCAGCGAGCTGCTCGATGAGCTGGGCTTCAAGATCTCACCGCGCATGGGGGAGCCCGGCGATTATGTGATCGAGCGCGCCTTCGTGGAGAAATGACCCGGGCATAGCCCGGCTGCGCCGGGCGCTGGAATAGGTTCCTGGCCCTCTGGGGACAGACCCCGGCCAAGCCGTCCCGGCTCGTCTTGGTACACCTTGCTTACGGTGTTTCCGCCGCCGGGGTCTGTCCCCGAAGGACTCAGCTTCCAGCTTTTACACGGCATCCTTGCCGGTCTCGCCGGTGCGGATGCGGAGGTTCGGCTTCCCGATCACCTGCTCCAGCGGAGTGACGAAGATCTTGCCGTCGCCGATCTTGCTGAAGGTATAAGCGCCACGCTGGTGATGGCTTTACACGGCATCCTTGCCGGTTTCGCCGGTACGGATGCGGAGGTTCGGCTTCCCGATCACCTGCTCCAGCGGAGTGACGAAGATCTTGCCGTCGCCGATCTTGCTGAAGGTATAAGCGCCACGCTGGTGATGGCTTTAGACAGCATCCTTGCCGGTCTCGCCGGTACGGATGCGGATCACCTGCTCCAGCGGGGTGACGAAGATCTTGCCGTCGCCGATCTTGCCGGTATTCGCCACGCTGGTGATGGCGTCGATCACCTGCTCCGCCATCTCGTCATCCACGGCGACCTCGAGCTTGACCTTGGGCAGGAAGTCCACCACATACTCGGCACCCCGATAGAGCTCGGTATGACCCTTCTGGCGGCCGAAACCCTTCACTTCGGTAACGGTGATGCCCTGTACGCCGATCTCCGAGAGGGATTCCCTCACGTCGTCGAGCTTGAAGGGCTTGATGATGGCGGTCACCAGTTTCATGGTTGATTCCTCGTCGGTTCTTGGGCGGACATGCCGCCGGCCATAGGCGGATTGCATATAGGATACACTCCGCCGGCGGGGAAGAAAAAAGCCCCCTTGCGGGGGCCAGGTGGAGCACGCCGGCTCACTCGTGGCGCGTTGCCTTCATTTCCCGGTAACGCTGAACTCGGGATAGGCCTCCATGCCGCACTCGGTCAGATCCACACCCTCGTACTCTTCCTCTTCACTGACGCGGATGCCCATTGCCGCCTTGAGCATCAGCCAGACGATCAGGCTGGCTCCGAAGACCCAGGCGAAGATACCGACGATGCCGAGCAGCTGGGCGCCGAAGGTGGCGTCGGCATTGGAGAGGGGGACCGCCAGCAGGCCCCAGATGCCGACCACCCCGTGCACCGAAATGGCACCGACCGGGTCATCGACCCTCAGCTTGTCGAGGGCCACGATGGCGGCGATCACGATGGCCCCACCCACGGCACCGATCAGGGCGGCACCCGCCGCGGAGGGGGCCAGCGGCTCGGCGGTGATGGCCACCAGGCCGGCCAGGGCACCGTTGAGGGTCATGGTGAGGTCGGCCTTGCGGAACCACAGCTTGGCCACGGTCAGGGCGGCGACGACACCGCCGGCGGCCGCGGCGTTGGTGTTGACCAGCACCTGGGCGACGCTGTTGGCGGAGCCGATGTCAGAGACCTTGAGCTCGGACCCACCATTGAAGCCGAACCAGCCCATCCACAGGATAAAGGTACCCAGAGTCGCCAGCGGCAGGTTGGCACCGGGAATGGCGTAGATGCTGCCGTCTCTGCCGTACTTGCCCTTGCGGGGCCCCAGGATCAGCACGCCGGCCAGGGCCGCGGCCGCGCCGGCCATATGCACGATGCCGGAGCCGGCATAGTCGGAGAAGCCGGCCGCTGCGAGCCAGCCACCGCCCCAGGTCCAGTAGCCCGAGACCGGATAGATCAGACCGGTCATGACCACGGCGAAGGCCAGAAAGGCCCACAGCTTCATGCGCTCGGCCACGGCGCCGGAGACGATGGACATGGCCGTCGCCACGAACACCACCTGGAAGAAGTAATCGGCGCGCTGGGCGTAGTAGGGGGCATCAACGCCGCCGGCCAGCACGGTATCCACGCCGTTCTCGCCGCCCAGCAGAACGCCCAGGTGGGGAAGGACGCCGCCGTCGGGGCTGGCGTACATGAGGTGATAGCCCACCAGCAGATACAGGGTGCCGGCGATGGCGAACAGGGCGATGTTCTTGGTGAGGATCTCGGCGGTGTTCTTGGCACGCACCAGGCCGGCCTCGAGCATGGCGAAGCCGGCGGCCATCCACATCACCAGCACGCCACAGATCAGAAGGTAGAAGGTATCGAGCGCATAGCTCAGTTCGGTCAGTTCATTCACGGGACGTCTCCAGGCGGGTAGGCTCCAAGCGGTGGCAGAGGGGGCGGCAATGCCTAGACGGCATCGGCGCCGCGTTCGCCGGTACGGATACGCATCACGTCGTCGAGGGGCATGACGAATACCTTGCCGTCGCCGATCTTGCCGCTGCCGGCGGCGGCGCAGATGGCATCGAGCACCCCTTCCAGTTGGCCGTCGTCCACGGCGACCTCGACCTTGACCTTGGGCAGGAAGTCGACGACGTATTCGGCGCCACGATAGAGCTCGGTATGGCCCTTCTGGCGACCGAACCCCTTGACCTCGGTGACGGTGATGCCTTGTACGCCGTTATCGGCGAGGGCCTCGCGGACGTCGTCCAGCTTGAAGGGCTTGATGATCGCGCTGATCAGCTTCATGTCCTGTCTCCTCGTTGGCGATGAGAGGCGACCCGATGGGGCAGCTGAAAAGTACTAAGCGCATGACATGCCAAAAAAAGAAAACCCTATAAATATCAACTTTCTGTGAGTTATTTTGTGATGATCTGTGCCGCCGTCTCCGGGTTCCCGGCGGGGCAATGCCCCCCGATGGTGCCCGGGAGCACCCCTCACGCCCCGCAAGAGGGCATGCGTCACGGGGGCGCCACGCGTATCCTGTGGGGGATCATTCCCAATCAGGAGAATCGCCATGGCGACCCAGGACAGAATCGGCCGGTTGGCCCAGCAGATCGGCGAGCGCCTGCAGGGGGCCTCACAGGCGCCTGAAGAGGTGCAGAAAGGTGTTCAACAGGTCGTCAGGGGGGCCTTCGACCGCCTGGAGCTGGTTTCCCGCGAGGATTTCGACATCCTGATGGATGTGCTGCAGCGCACCCGCGCCAGGGTCGAGTCGCTGGAGAAGCAGGTGGCGGCCCTGGAGGCACTGGTGGAAGCCCAGTCCGACGCCGGGGCCGTGCCCGCTGACGCCGGAACGGTCGACGCGTCCGGCGAATCTGCCGCTGACGAGGCATCGACCCGGGCGGAAGAGGACGCCGACGAAGCGGGACGCTGAGGCGCGCGCTCCCTGGCTGGACTAGCCTGAAGGCAGTCCTTTCGCGAGGGAGCGCCGATGATGCTGGCGATCGTGCACACCCGGGCCGGTCTCGGCCTGGAGGCCCCTGCGGTGCAGGTAGAAGTGCACCTCTCCAACGGCCTGCCCAGCATGACGCTGGTCGGCCTGCCGGAGGCGGCGGTAAAGGAAAGCCGGGAACGGGTGCGCAGCGCCCTGGTCAATGCCGGCTTCGAGTATCCGCTGCGCCGCATCACCCTCAACCTGGCCCCCGCCGACCTGCCCAAGGAGGGCGGTCGCTTCGACCTGCCCATCGCCCTGGGGCTGCTGCTGGCCTCGGGGCAGCTGCCTCCCACCTGCCTGGAGAATATCGAGAGCGTCGGCGAGCTGGCGCTGGACGGTGCACTCCGACGTGTCGAGGGGGTGTTACCCCTGGCCCTGGCGGCGCGCCGCGCCGGTCGGCGCCTGATCGTGCCCCGGATCAACGCCGATGAGGCGGCGCTGGCCGGTGAGCTCGAGGTGTTGCCCGCCGATCATCTGCTCGAGGTAGTGGCCCATCTGCTGGGCCAGACCCCGATCACCCCCCACCGATTGTCGCGCCCGCCCCAGGCGGTACAGACACTGCCCGACCTCGCCGAGGTGCGCGGCCAGTTCCAGGCCCGCCGTGCCCTGGAGGTCGCCGCCGCCGGCGCCCATAACCTGCTCTTCGCCGGCCCGCCCGGCACCGGCAAGACCATGTTGGCCAGTCGCTTGCCGGGGATCCTGCCGCCGCTGACCGAGGAAGAGGCCCTCGAAGTGGCGGCGGTGCGCTCGGTCAATGGATTGCCGCTGCGCGCCGAGTGGGGGAGGCGTCCCTTTCGCTCGCCGCACCATACCGCCAGCGCCGTCGCGCTGGTAGGCGGCGGCGCCAAGCCGCGCCCCGGGGAGATCTCGCTGGCCCACCATGGGGTACTGTTCCTGGACGAGCTACCGGAGTTTCCGCGCCATGTGCTGGAGGTGATGCGTGAGCCCATGGAGTCGGGGCGCATCCATATCGCCCGGGCCAGCCACGAGCGCCGCTATCCGGCGCGTTTCCAGCTGGTGGCGGCGATGAACCCTTGCCCCTGTGGCCACCTGGGCGATCCGCGCCAGGCCTGCCACTGTACGGCGGCGCAGATCCAGCGCTATCAGGCGCGCCTCTCCGGCCCGCTGCTCGACCGCATCGATCTGCAGGTGGAGGTCCCGGCCCTGCCGCCGGAACAGCTGACGGCCAATCAGGCGGGTGAGGACTCCGCCACGGTGCGTCGGCGGGTGCTGGCGGCACGCGAGCGTCAGCTGGCGCGGGGGGCGCTCAACGCCCACCTGGCCGGGCGTGGGCTGGAGGCGGCCTGTGCCCTCTCGGCGGCCGACCGCGCCTGGCTGGCGGCGGTACTGGAGCGACTCCGGCTCTCGGCCCGGGCCTATCATCGCGTGCTGAGGGTGGCCTTGACCCTGGCCGACCTGGCGGGGGCGTCCAGGCCCGAGCGGGAGCAGTTGATCGAGGCGGTGGGCTATCGCCAGCTCGACCGGCTGCTGAAGGGGTGAATCCATGGCTGGCGCGGCCGATTCACTCAGGCCGAGGGGGATCCTCGGCCCCGATGCGGGAGGCTACGTCGTCAATATCCTGATGGCGCACATCCATGCCCTCGACCAGATAGATCACATACTCCGCCAGGTTGCTGGCATGGTCGCCGATGCGCTCGAGATCCGACGTGGCGCGGGTCACCGCTAGCACAAGGCGCAGGTCCGAGGCCGCCGGCTGACGGCGCATCAGCAGCAGGGCGCACTCGTCGTCGATCTTGATCTGCATGTCATTGACGCGCCGGTCGTTGGCTATTACCCGCTGCGCCAGTGCCGTGTCCGACTCGAGCAGCGAGCGCGTCGCATCCTGCACCTGCTTTTCCACCAGGGCACCCATGTCCATCAGATGCGCTTTCAATGCCTCCAGCTCCTGATGGAACTGGCAGGAAATATGCTGGCGATGGGAGTTGTTGGTCATGGTCATCGGTGGCCCTCCACAGGCATGGGCAACCACGCCCATGCCCGATCATGTCATCGTCGGTACGCCCTGCTCTTGCTGGGTGACAAGCGGGGCATGTCGCAGCCTCAAAGGCTAGCGAAGCTATGTTGCAAACAGGTTAAGCCCGGCGATCCTTCGTCTCCTCGCCAATGGGGCGGTGCCCAAGGCCCAGTTCACACGGTGCAGCGGCAGGTTTTCACAGGAGGGTGCAACGGGAGCGCGTAAGAAGAGCGAGCGACTCAGACGTGCGAGTAAGACGGGTTTTTTTGGGGCTGTCATGAAGTTGTCACCTTCGTGGGCCATCTTCGGCATCGCAAGGGACGAACACCTACCTCATCAGGAGCGCCTTCCATGAGCTGTACCTTTAACAACGATGCTTTCAAGCAACGCGCCTTCAAGACGACCTTCAAGACGACCTTCAAGACGACCGCCATCGCAGCCGCCGTCATCGGCGTGGTCGGTATTGCCCAGGCCCGGGACCAGGTTCGCATCGTGGGCTCCAGCACCGTGTACCCCTTTGCTAGCTATGTGGCCGAGGAGTTCGGGGCGACCACCGACTATCCGACACCGGTCATCGAATCCACCGGCTCCGGCGGTGGCCTGCGCCTGTTCTGCAACGGCATCGGCGAGGGCACCCCGGACATCAGCAATGCCTCGCGCCGCATGAAGCCTTCCGAGTTCGAGCGCTGTGTCGAGAACGGCGTCACCGATATCACCGAAGCCTTCGTCGGCTATGACGGCATCGCCCTCGCCCAGTCCGGCGCGAATCCGGCGATGGACGTGACCCGCGAACAGCTGTTCCTGGCCCTGGCCGCCAAGGTGCCGGTTGATGGTGAGCTAATCGACAATCCCTATGGCCGCTGGAATGAAGTCGATGCGTCCTTGCCGGACCGCGAGATCGCCGTCTATGGCCCGCCGACCACCTCCGGCACCCGGGACGCCTTCGAAGAGCTGGTGATGGAGGCCGCGTCCGAGTCAATGGAGGCCTATGGCGGTGATGGTTACACCGATATTCGCGCCGATGGGGCCTATGTCGATTCCGGCGAGAACGACAACCTGATCGTCAAGCGCCTTGCCGAGAACACCAGCGCCTTTGGCCTCTTCGGCTACTCCTTCCTCGAAGAGAACGCCGACACCCTGCAGGGCTCCAGCATCGATGGTGTGGCACCGACGCCCGAGGCCATCGGTAGCGGCGAGTATCCGGTATCCCGCTCGCTGTTCTTCTATATCAAGAACCAGCACGCCGAGGAGGTGCCGGCGCTGTATGCCTACGCCGAGCTGTTCATGAGCGAGCAGATGGTGGGGGATCTGGGCTATCTGAAGGGGGTCGGCCTGATCCCGGCCGAGTCGAGCCTGCGCGAGGATGCGCGCGACACGGTGGAACGCCGCGCCTCGCTTGAGCCGAGTGACCTCGACTGAACACTGCCCTGACCGTGCAGCATCGGCCGGCCACCCGCTGGGGGCCGGCCGTCGGGTATCGGCGGCATACGTGGATGACCATTGCGAGAGATAGCTATGTACACCGATCAATACCTTGCCCTGTTCTGTGCCGCCCTGGTGGTGTTGGGACTGGTCGCCTTCTTCACGGCGCGCGCCAAGGCGGCCAGGGTGCGGGCCGGCGGCACCGCGATGACGGCCCAGCCCGACCAGTATGGCTGGTTTGGCGTGCTGTCGACCGCCGCGCCGGCGCTTGGGGTAAGCCTGGTCGGCGCCATGAGCATGCTGCTGATCGGGGGGACGATCCCCACCGCCATGCTGCTGGTGGTCAGTATCGGCGTGGCCTGTATGGGCCTGGTGGGCGGCATCCTCATGGTCAGGCCGGCGTTTCACGCGCGTCGCGCCATCGAGGCGTTTGTGCGCTTCATGCTGGCCGGTGCCGCGTTGATCTCCATTCTCACCACCCTGGGCATTCTGGTCTCGATCATCAGCGAGGCGCTGCGCTTCTTCCAGATGCAGGGCTTCTGGGACTTCATCACCGGCACGGTCTGGAACCCCGGTGCCAGCTTCCTGGAGGCGGCCGGTCGTGGCGAGGAAGGCGCCAGTGCCGCCCAGTTCGGCTCGCTGCCGCTGTTTGCCGGCACCTTCATGATCACCGCGATCGCCATGCTGGTGGCCATTCCGATCGGTTTGCTGTCGGCCATCTACATGTCGGAGTTCGCCGGCTCGCGGGTGCGTGGCATCGCCAAGCCGGTGCTCGAGGTGCTGGCCGGCATTCCCACGGTGGTCTACGGCTTCTTCGCGGCGATTACCGTGGCGCCGTTGATCGTCACGGCGGCACAGCTGCTCGGCCTCGAGGCCGATTTCAACAACGCCCTGGCCCCGGGCATCGTCATGGGCATCATGATCATCCCGTTCATTTCCTCGTTGTCCGATGACGTCATCCACTCGGTGCCCGACAGCATGCGCCAGGGGGCGCTGGCGCTGGGCCTGACCCAGGGCGAGACCATCCGCGATGTGGTGGTGCCGGCGGCGCTGCCCGGCATTATCTCGGCCTCGCTGCTGGCGGTATCCCGGGCACTGGGGGAAACCATGATCGTGGTGATGGCGGCGGGCATGCTGCCCAACCTGACCGCCAATCCACTGGACAACATGACCACGGTCACGGTGCGTATCGTCGCCGCCCTGACCGGGGACCAGGAGTTTGCCAGCGCCGAGACGCTGTCCGCCTTTGCCCTGGGGCTGGTGCTGTTCGTGGTGACCCTGACGCTCAACCTGGTGTCGGTGATCATGATTCGCCGCTTTCGCGAGAAATATCGGGTCAACAATCTCTAAGTCGAGGAATCACTGGGATGACACACTCTTTCGACGCGATCAGCGCCCAGCTTCGGCGGCGGCATCGCAAGACCCGCTGGCTGAAGAGGCTATCCATGGGCGCACTTGGCCTGGCCGGCTTGTTTCTGGTGCTGTTTTTCACCGACATGCTGGTCAAGGGGCTGCCGGCCTTCAAGCAGGCGCAGATTCAGGTGGAAGTGGACTACAGCGAGCAGGCCAGTCGACTGCCGTTGGCGGCGGTATCCGATGCCGTGCGTCCGCTGGTCAGCCGCGGCTATCTGCGCCTGATTCCATCGCGCATGCGGGACGACCCGGCGCTTCAGGGCACCACGCGCAGCGAGTGGGTGCTGGCCGATGGCCAGGTGGATCAATACCTGAAGGGCCATCACAGCAAGCTGAGCGAGCGCGACACGGCGACGGTGAATCGGCTGCAGGCCGAGGGCCGGGTCGAGCTGCGTTTCAATACACGGTTTTTCACCAGCGGCGATTCCAAGATGCCCGAGCTCGCCGGCATCGCCTCGGCCGCCGTGGGCACCGTGCTGACCCTGATGGTGACGCTGGCCGTGGCCTTTCCGATTGGCGTGATGACGGCGATCTACCTGGAAGAGTTCGCGCCGGATAACCGCATGACCCAGCTGGTCGAGATCAACATCAATAATCTGGCGGCGATTCCCTCGATCCTGTATGGCCTGCTGGGGCTGGCGATCTTCATCAATGTCGTCGGCGTGCCGCGTTCGTCGCCGCTGGCCGGCGGGCTGACGCTGGCGCTGATGACCCTGCCGGTGATCATCATCTCGACTCGCACGGCGCTGCGTAGCGTGCCGGACACCATTCGCCATGCCGGCTTCGGCGTCGGTTGCTCGCGCTGGCAGGTGGTGCGCGACCATGTGTTGCCGCTGGCAATGCCCGGCATCATGACCGGCGCCATTATTGGTCTGGCCCAGGCCATGGGCGAGACCGCACCGCTGATCATCATCGGCATGGTGGCATTTATTCCCGATATCAGCGGCTCGGTGACCGATGCCGCCACGGTCATGCCGGCGCAGATATTTACCTGGGGAGGCGAGCCGGATCGCGCCTTCATCGAGAAGACTTCGGGCGGCATCCTGGTACTGCTGGCGGTGCTGATTTCCATGAATGCCGGTGCCGTCATGCTGCGCAAGCGGCTGGAGCGTCGCTGGTAATCCAGGCGTCATAGAGGACAAACGAGCTTGAACGCGAAGATGAGTATACGCATGAATCGCCACGCCTCCCCCACGAGCCCATCGCCCCTGAGCGGGTCCGCGCCCGGCGAGCCGGTGAGCCGCAACGCCGATGCCAGTCATGAACTCGGCGTGCGGGTCCGCGACCTCGATCTCTGGTACGGGAACACCCAGGCGCTGAAATCGATCGACCTGGATATCTATCAGAACAATATCACCGCACTGATTGGCCCCTCTGGCTGTGGCAAGTCGACCTTCCTGCGCTGCCTGAATCGCATGAACGACCTGATTCCCAGGGTGCGCATCCAGGGTCGGGTGGAGCTCGACGGGCAAGACGTGAACGCCGCCGGGATGGACGAGGTGGCGCTGCGCCGCCGGGTCGGCATGGTGTTTCAAAAGCCCAACCCCTTTCCCAAGTCGATCTTCGACAACGTGGCCTATGCCCCGCGCATGCACGATATCGTGAGTCGCAAGGCCGATGTGGAGGCGCTGGTGGAAGGCTCGCTACGCGATGCGGGCCTGTGGGAGGAGGTCAAGGACAAGCTGCACCAGCCCGGCACCTCGCTGTCCGGCGGCCAGCAACAGCGTCTGTGCATCGCCCGCGCCATTGCCGTGCAGCCGGAGGTAATCCTGATGGACGAGCCGACCTCGGCGCTGGACCCGATTTCCACGGCCACCATCGAGGACCTGATGGACCGGCTCAAGCGCCGTTACACCATCATCACGGTCACCCACAACATGCAGCAGGCCGCACGAATCGCCGACTACACGGCCTTTTTCCATCTGGGGGAGATGATCGAGTACAACGATACCAAGGCGATGTTCTCGACCCCCCACACCCGCAAGGCCGAGGATTATATTACCGGTCGCTACGGCTGAGACACATCACGCCGGCGGAGCCACCAGCCGCTGGCGGGGAAACACACAGCGGAAGGTAGCCCCCTGGCCCAGCCGGGAGTCGATCTCCAGTCGTGCCTCGTGGCGCAGCAGCACGTGCTTGACGATGGCAAGCCCGAGTCCGGTGCCCCCGGTGGCGGTGCTGCGGCCCTTGTCGATGCGATAAAAGCGCTCGGTAAGGCGTGGTATATGGGCCGCCGCGATCCCTTCGCCGTCGTCCTCGACTTCGACGCAGGCGCCGTCGCCGAGTGTGCGCCAGCGCAAGACGATCCGGCTGCCCGGCCCGGAGTAGCGCACGGCATTGAATGCCAGGTTGGATATCGCGCTCTGCAGCTCTTGTTCACAGCCCATCAGGTCGAGTGAGCTGTGTATATCCAGCGTAATCCGCTGCTGGCTGTCGGACAGTGCCTCGGCGTCACGGCGTACGGCCTCCAGCATGCCGGCAAGGTTGAGACGAGCATCCTCGCCGCTGCGATCGTTGTTTTCGAGTCGGGAAAGCAGCAGCAGGTCATTGACCAGGTTCTGCATGCGAGCGGTCTGCTTTTGCATCTGCGACACGCCGCGCCCGAGCCTCGGTGGCAGTGCCTCGGCCATGTCCTGATAGATCTCCAGATACCCGGTCAGCACGGTCAGGGGCGTGCGCAGCTCGTGGGAGACATTGGCGACGAAGTCACGGCGCACCTGTTCCAGGCGATGCAGGCGGGTGATATCCCGCGCCATCAGCAGGCGCTCATCGTTGCCGTAAAGGGTGATCTGGTACTGCAGGACCCGTCGTTCATCGACAGGCGACGCCAGGGTCAAGGGCTCGCGATAGTCCAGCACCTGCAAGTAGTCCTCGAAGTGCGGGTCTCGCAGCAGGCGGGTTATGTGCTGCCGTCGGCCCTGAATACGCTGGAGGCCCAGCATGCGTTCCGCGGCACTATTCCACCACTCTATATAGCCGTGGCTATCGAGCATGACCACGCTGTCGCGCATGGCCTCCGAAGAATCCTTGATCCGCGACAGGGTGTCACGCAGCCGCCGCTGGGTGACCTCTTGGACCTTCTGATAGCGATGGAGATGGTCGAACAGCTCCCCCCATACGCCGCCGCCGACGAGGGGCTTGTCGAGGGAGGGCTGGGTCAGCCATTGGTGCAGCGCGTGAAGCTGGCGCAGCTGGTAAGCGAGATACACGCCCAAGGCCGCGGCAAGGCCGGCGCTCACGGCAGAAAACAGCCAGCCAAGCAGCATGCCAAGGCCACACAGCGCGGCCAGGCGCCACATGTCTCGTCGCCAGAGTCGTGTCATGTCGGTGCCTGGTTCAGTGTTTGGTGGAGAAGCGATAGCCCGTGCCACGCACGGTCTGGATCAGTTGCTGGTGGGGGTCGCCGAGTGCCTTGCGCAGCCGGCGAATATGCACGTCCACGGTGCGCTCCTCCACGTAGACATTGCCCCCCCACACCTGGTCGAGCAACTGGCTCCGGGTGTAGACGCGTTCCTGATGGGTCATGAAGAATTGCAGCAGGCGGTATTCGGTAGGGCCGAGCTCCAGCGTCTCGTCATCGCGGCTGATGCGATGGCCGACGGGGTCGAGCAGCAGGCCGTTCACCGCCACCGTCTCATCGACGCCATAGGGGGAAGCACGCCGCAATACCGCCTTCAGGCGGGCCATCAGTTCACGGGGCGAGAAGGGCTTGGCGATGTAGTCGTCCGCACCGGCCTCCAGCCCTTGCACCTTGTTGTCCTCTTCGCCCTTCGCGGTCAGCATGATGATCGGCAGCTCGGCCGTCGCCGGATCGCGCTTGAGGCGGCGCGCGAGTTCGATACCGCTGGTGCCGGGCATCATCCAGTCGAGCAGTACCAGGTCGGGTTGATGATCGACGATCAAGGCATGCGCGGCCTGGGCGCTATCCGCCTCCAGCACGCGGTAGTCGGCCATCTCGAGTGTCAGGGCGATCATTTCCCGGATCGGGGCTTCATCATCGACAATCAGTACGGTTTTTGCGGTCATCCCGGGCTCCAGGTCAAGGATACTGATAATGACGGATTGATGACGATGACAACATGGTTTTATGACAATGCCGTGACAAGGCGGCGTGTCGATGGTCGGGGGCGTGTCGATGGTCGGGGGCGCTCATGGCGGGGGGGCTCGCTATAGCGCCGTGGCGTCCAGGGCGCCCTGCAGGCTCTCCTCCCAGCGGGTCGACTCCTCGCCGGGGCGGCTCAGCGTCAGCGTCAGCCGGTAGGGCAAAAGCTCCCGGTCGGAGAGCGCGAGGCGCGGGCCATCCGCTGTCAGCCGGCTCTCCAGGCGCCACTGATTGTCGCCGCCCTGCGTCAGGCCGCCGCCCCAGTCGAGGACCTGGGGGCCATCGCCCACCGCCAGCAGGGCGCGGACCAGGCTCTCCTGGAAGCGCTCGTCCCCGATGCCGAGCCCGGCGTCGACCTCGGGGGAGGCAAGCAGCAGCACCTGGTCGCTCGCCGGCCGGGGCAGCAGTGGCGCCGCCATGACATGCCCGGCGGCACGCTCGCCCAGGGTGAACAGCGCCCGGCGGATATTGCCGTCGGGACGCTCGGGGGCACCGGCACAGCCGGCAAGCAGCACCAGCCAGGTCAGGGCCAGCAGGGTCGTTGCGCGGGGGAGTGAGGCGTTCATGGAGGCGTACTCTCTGCGGTGGGATGGGGGGCCAGGGTGTCGAGGAAGCGGTCCAGGGTGTCGAAGAGGGCCTGACGGATGGGCTCCGCCTCGTTGACCAGGTGGTGGCGCGCCTCAGGATGCAGGTGGACCTCGGCGTTGGGAAACTTTTCCTTGAGCACCTCCAGGTTCCACATCCAGTCCACGGTCAGGTCCTGTTCCCCCTGCAGGATCAGGGTCGGCACCGGATTGGGCGGCAGTGCCAGCAGCCGTGGCATCCAGCGGCGCATGGCGCTGACCCAGTCCACCGCCACGCGATCGTCCTGGAGGGGGTCCCGGTCGCGCAGGAAGGCCGCGAATTCGGCATCCGTGGAGTTGGCGCGGAACTTGCGCGGGATCGAGCGCATGAAGGGGCCGACCAGGAGGTGAAGCCAGCTCGACTGGCGCCAGCCCCAGGGCCTGACCAGCGGGGCCAACAGGGCCAGGCCGGCCCATCTATCCGCGCTGCCGTGGGTCAGGGCGTCGGTGGCGAGTATTGCCGCGCCGGTGCTCTGGCCGATGCCCAGCCAGGGGCGCGGGGCGAGCCCCAGACACTCCAGATGGTCCTGGAGCGCGTGCAGGCAGTTGCCGTAGTCGTCGAAGTCCTCGATGGATGCGCGTCGACCGCTGGAGAGCCCATGACCGGGAAGGTCCCACAGCACCACTCGCCAGCCGCGTTCCAGCAGCCTCTCCAACAGGTGGCGATAGAGGCCCAGATGGTCGAAGTAGCCGTGCACCACGAAGGCCGTCCCGATGGGCGCCGGGGGACTCCATACCGAGGCCCACAGGCGGAAGTTTCCGGCGTCCAGGAAGCCCAGGTGCAGTCCCACCTGCCCGGCGAGCAGCGGCGCCAGGCCGTAGTAGCCCAGATAGCGCTCTAGATGATCGCCGTCGGGCAGTTCGGTCGCGGGGTCGATCCTGCGGAAGGGACCCAGGGCCTGCAGCGGGGTGAAATCGCTCATCGCATTCTCCAAGTGTGTCGCCATGCTAGCGGCAAGTGCGAGCCGTCACCATGCGGGCCGAGCGAATTTGTCCCCGGGCATCATCTTTTGGTCGAGTCTCGGTGGCAATGGTGGGATCTTGGCTTTACAGGTGGAAGTGTTTTCCACAAACTTGTTTCTACGCAGTCACCTAACCCTGTTGATGGCAGCCGGTGTGCACCCACTGCCTGCCCCGTGCGAGGAGATTCATCATGACCCAGCGTGTCACGCGTCACCGCCTCCTGGTGGCCGCCGAACTGGACCGGTTCATCAACGAGCAGGCGCTTCCGGGCACCGGCATTGACCCCGAGGCCTTCTGGGCCGGCGTCGATGCCCTCTTTCATGATTTGACCCCGAAGAACCGGGAACTGCTCGCCGAGCGTGATCGCCTGCAGGAACGGCTCGATGGCTGGCATCGCGAGCATCCTGGCACGATAAGCGACATGGCCGGCTATCGAGCCTTTCTCGAGGAGGTCGGCTATCTGGCCAAGGCTCCCGAAACGGTCGAGGTGACGACCGCCAACGTCGACCGTGAGGTCGCCGTTCAGGCCGGCCCGCAGCTGGTGGTGCCGGTCAACAACGCACGCTATGCCCTGAATGCCGCCAATGCCCGCTGGGGCAGCCTCTACGACGGGCTTTACGGCACCGACGTCATCTCCGAAGAGAACGGCGCCGAGAAGGGCACCAGCTTCAATCCCAAGCGTGGCGAGAAGGTGATCGCCTACGCCCGGGGCGTGCTCGACCGCGCCGCGCCGCTGGCCACCGGCTCCCACCGCGACGCCGTCAGGTATGCGCTGCGTGATGGCCACCTGGTCGTCACCCTGGACGGTGGCCGCGAGACCGGCCTCAAGGATGCCGGCAAGCTGGTGGGCTTCAACGGCCCGGCCGAGAGCCCCGACGCCATCCTGCTGAGCAACCACGGTCTGCACCTGGAAATCCAGATAGACCCCGACAACCCGATCGGCAAGACCGACCCGGCCGGCGTCAAGGACGTGGTGGTCGAGGCCGCGCTGACCGCGATCATGGACTGCGAGGACTCCGTGGCCGCGGTGGATGCCGAGGACAAGGTCGGCGTCTATGCCAGCTGGCTGGGCCTGATGAAGGGCGATTTGACGGAGCAAGTCGAGAAGGGAGGGAAGACCCTCACCCGCCGGCTCAACGCCGATCGTACCTGGCAGAATACCGACGGGGGTAGCGTGACCCTGCCGGGACGCTCGCTGATGTTCGTGCGTAACGTCGGCCACCTGATGACCACGCCGGCGGTACTCGATGCCGAGGGCAACGAGCTTCCCGAGGGCATCCTCGATGCCATCGTCACCAGCCTGGCCGCCCTGTACGACCTCCGTAAGGGCGAGAATGAGCCGCGCAACTCCCGCGAGGGCTCGGTCTATATCGTCAAGCCCAAGATGCACGGGCCGCAGGAGGTCGCGTTCTCCAACGAGCTGTTCGGCCGCGTCGAGGACCTGCTGGGCCTGGCCCGGGATACCCTGAAGATGGGCATCATGGACGAAGAGCGGCGCACCACGGTGAACCTCAAGGCCTGTATCGCCGAGGCGTCTTCCCGGGTGGTGTTTATCAACACCGGTTTCCTCGACCGCACCGGGGATGAAATGCATACCGCCATGGAGGCGGGCCCGATGATCCGCAAGGGCGACATGAAGGGCGCCGACTGGATCCAGGCCTACGAGAAGAATAACGTCCAGGTCGGCCTGGCCTGCGGCCTGCGCGGTCGTGCCCAGATCGGCAAGGGCATGTGGGCGATGCCCGACCTGATGGCCGCCATGCTCGAGCAGAAGATCGGCCATCCCAAGGCGGGCGCCAACACCGCCTGGGTGCCGTCACCGACCGCGGCTACCCTGCATGCCCTGCATTATCATCAGGTGGACGTCACCGCCATTCAGCGCGAGCTGGAAGGGCAGGGCGAGCCGGATCTTCTGGATGACCTGCTCAGCGTGCCGGTGGCCGCAAGCGCCGACTGGGGCGATGAGGCGCTGCAGCAGGAGCTCGATAACAACTGCCAGGGCATCCTCGGTTATGTGGTGCGCTGGGTCGAGCACGGCGTGGGCTGTTCCAAGGTGCCGGACATCCACGACGTGGGCCTGATGGAGGACCGGGCGACCCTGCGGATCTCCAGCCAGCATATCGCCAACTGGCTGCATCACGGCGTGGTCGATGCCGCCCGCGTCCAGGAGACCCTGGAGCGCATGGCCAGGGTGGTCGACGAGCAGAATGCCGATGACCCGGCGTACACGCCGATGAGTGCGGACTTCGAAGGCTCCAGCGCCTTCCAGGCCGCCAGCGACCTGGTCTTCAAGGGCCGCGTGCAGCCATCCGGCTACACCGAGCCGCTGTTGCACCACTGGCGTGCCGTTCACAAGGCCAAGTAAGCGCCTCCGGCCTCGGCGTCTCCCGCCGGGGCATCCATCTAGCGCCCTCCGCGGTCATGCCGCGGAGGGCGCTTTCGTTGGGGAACGAGCCGCCTGAACTGTCAGCGCCGGCGACGGTCGGCTAAGGTGGTGCCTGTTGCACTCATCTTCGTCACTCGCCACCGCAGGGAGGCCCGCCATGCCCGTGATGACCGCCGCCGTCATCGAGGATTTCCTCGATGAGATATTTCCCCAGCGTTTCGGCACCATCGAGGCCGTCGATCATATGAAGGCCACCATGAGCCTGGCCATCGATGACGAGCACCTGCGCCCGGGTGCCAGCGTCTCCGGGCCCACCCTGATGGGCCTGGCCGACGTCTGCCTCTATGTGGCGATACTCGCCGAGATCGGTCCCGAGCCCATGGCGGTGACCAGCGATCTACACTGTCGCTTCCTGCGTCGCCCCCGGGGGGATCGCGATATCATCGCCACCGCCCGCATCCTCAAGCTGGGACGACGCCTGGCGGTGGGCGAGGTGCAGCTGTTCTCCGCCGGCAGCGAGGAGCCGGTGGCCCTGGTCACCGCCACCTATGCCCTGCCGGATCGCGACTAGGGTTTCAGGCGCGGGAAGGGGCACGCAGCAGGGCGGCGGCCAGGGCCAGCCAGCCGCCGATCAGCAGCACGCCGCCGAGGGGCGTGATCATTCCCAGCCGGGTCGCGCCACTGAGGGCCATGGCGTAGAGCGAGCCGGAGAAAAGCGCGATACCGGCGGCCCATAACCCCATGGCCAGGCGCTGGCCAGGCAGGCATACGCTGCCGCGCCAGGCGAGCACCGCCAACAGTGCCAGGGTGTGCCACGCCTGGTAGCGCACCCCGGTCTCGAAGGCCGCCGCCAGCCGTGGTGTCAGCTGTCCCTCCAGGGCGTGGGCGGCGAAGGCGCCGGCGACCACCACCAGGGCGCCGGAAAGTGCCGTGCCCAGCCACCATCTCCGATCCTGCATACAACGTCCTCATTACGGGTAGAATCGGTGGTTACCGTACCCCGGACGCGCCTTAGCCGCTACAATACCCGCGCCCTGATCCAGGCCCTGACGATTCAGCCCAGAAAGAGTTGCCCCGCGCCATGACCGATCCCCGACACGATGACAAGACCACCGGCCCGGAGGGGGCGGATGCTCCGCTGCACCGCCGCGGCATCAAGAGCTATGTGCTGCGCGCCGGGCGCATGACCCAGGCCCAGACGCGTGGGCTCGACGAGGTATGGCCGCGCCTGGGGCTGACCCTGGCCGAGGGGCGTCAGGATCTTGCCACCCTGTTCGGGCGCGAAGCCCCTCGGGTGCTGGAAATCGGCTTCGGCATGGGGGCCTCGCTGCTGGAGCAGGCCGAGACCCACCCCGATACCGACTTCATCGGCATCGAGGTACATGCGCCGGGCGTCGGCAAGCTGCTCGACGAGGCCGACAAGCGTGGCCTCACCAACCTGCGTGTCTACCGTGAGGATGCCCTGGCGGTCATGGAGCAGTGCCTGCCCGAGGCCAGCCTCGATACCCTGCAGCTGTTCTTCCCCGACCCCTGGCCCAAGAAGAAGCACCACAAGCGGCGCATCGTGCAGCCCGCCTTCGTCGAGCTGGTGCGCTCGCGGCTGAAGGCCGGCGGCACCTTCCACCTGGCCACCGACTGGGAGGCCTACGCCGAATGGATGGCCGAGGTGATGGACGGCACCCCCGGCTTTTCCAACACCGCCGACGCCGAGACCGCCCCCTATGTGCCGCGCCCGGCGTTTCGTCCCTTGACCAAGTTCGAGGCCCGCGGCGAGCGGTTGGGGCATGGCGTCTGGGATCTCATCTATCGCCGCGCCGAGTGATTCCGGCGTTGCTTCAAGCACTTGGGCTGTCAAATGAAAATGGATCATGATGCTCATCGACTTGCACCAGATATGGGGCTTGCTGGTGAGATGTGGTCTATATATGGTAGTCGGGCCCGCGGGTGACGACAGGGCCTGTCACCGACATGACGCATGTCAGTGCAGCCCCGGGAGCACCGGCCTAGGATAAACGGTTCGGCGGCCCTGAGAGGCTGTCGGACTTGACCGATCGGAACGAGAGATTCGGACCTCGGAGTAGATCAGCGTTAAGTCCGGCAGGCTCCTGGCCGCATGGTTACCCTTCAGGAGAGCTGTCATGACTCTGCCGTTACTGTCCCTGCCGCGTCCTCCCGCACCCGCCCGCCTGATCCGCGTCCTCGATCCGCGCGTGCCGGTCGGCATCAAGCGTTGCCTGGTGGAGCCGCTGCTCAATCGCACCTTCGCCGAGCCTCTGGCCGAGGGGGAGTTCGACGCCCTGGAAGGGCGCCGCATCACCCTGGCCATCGAGGATCTCGGCATGGCGCTGACGCTGACCCTGGAGAATGAGCGCCTGGCGGTGTGTACCGAGCCCGGCGAGGCCACCATTCGTGGTGGCTGGAGAGAATTTCTCTGCCTGGCGACGCGACGCGAGGACCCCGATGCGATGTTCTTTCAGCGCCGGCTGCTGATCGAGGGCGACACCGAACTGGGACTGATGGTCAAGAATCTGCTCGATGGTCGCGAGGAGGGCTTGGCCCAGGGTCCCTTCGGCGAACTGCTGGTCCGCCTGGAGCGACTGGCAAGACGCACGAACTGACTTTTTCGATTAACGCATTTCTTCCGGAGTCATCCGAATGAGCACTTCCACCAAGGCAGTGAAGTCATCCAACGAGGTGCCCCTGCAGGGGCCGTCCCGCGATATCTGGGACTCCAAGTATCGCCTCAAGGACCGTCATGGAGCATCCGTGGACCAGGACGTGACCGCTACCTGGGACCGCGTGGCCCGGGCGCTCGCCGCGGTGGAAGGCAAGCAGGCCGACACCTGGCTGCCGAAGTTTCGCTGGGCGCTGGAGAACGGTGCCATTCCTGCGGGCCGCATCATGTCCAATGCCGGCGCCGAGGCCTACAAGCCCGCGGTGAGCCTGATCAACTGCACGGTATCACGCACGATTCGTGACTCCATGCACGACATCCTCGGCTCCGTGGTGGATGCCGGCATGACCCTCAAGGCGGGCTGCGGCATCGGCTATGACTTCTCCACCCTGCGGCACAAGGGCGCCTTCGTGTTCGGCGCCGGGGCGGGCACCAACGGCCCCCTGGCGTTCATGGATATCTACGACAAGATGTGCTTCACGGTAGCCTCCGCCGGTGGTCGCCGCGGCGCCCAGATGGGCACCTTCGATGTCGGCCATCCCGATGTACGTCAGTTCATCGAGGCCAAGCGCGAGGCGGGGCGCCTGCGCCAGTTCAACCTCAGCCTGCTGATCACCGACGAGTTCATGGAAGCGGTGAAGCACGACAGCGACTGGCCGCTGGCCTTCCCGCTGCATGCCGGCGAGAAGGATGACGTCGATGAGAGTGAACTGATCTACCGCGACTGGCCGGTGATAGAAGAAGGCTACACCGTCGACGCCGAGGGCCGCGTCGCCTGTCGTATCGTCGAGGTGATCAAGGCGCGCGAGCTGTGGGACACCATCATGAGCTCCACCTACGACTACGCCGAGCCGGGCTTTATCCTGATCGATCAGGTCAACCGCATGAACAACAACTGGTTCTGCGAGGAGATTCGTGCCACCAACCCTTGCGGAGAGCAGCCGCTGCCGCCTGAGGGCGCCTGCCTGCTGGGCTCGGTGAACCTGACCCGGTTCGTCATCGACCCCTTCGGCAAGAAGCCGCGCTTCGACTGGGCACGCTACCGTGAAGTGGTGGGGGTCTTTACCCGCATGCTGGATAACGTGGTGGAAATCAGTGGCCTGCCGCTCGAAGGGCAACGCCGCGAGATCGAGGCCAAGCGTCGTCACGGCATGGGTTTCCTGGGCCTGGGCTCTACCCTGACCATGCTCAAGATTCCCTATGGCTCGCCGGAGTCGCTCGCCTTCACCGAAGAGGTGAGCCGCAGCCTGGCCGTCGAGGGCTGGAAGCAGGCCCTAGAGCTCTCCCGCGAGAAGGGCATGGCGCCGGCACTCGCCGAGGACTACGAGATTACGCCCAAGATGCTGCGTGAGCGCCCCGAGCTCAAGAAGGATGGCTACGAGATCGGCGACAAGGTCCCCGGCCGGATCCTGCATGCACGCTACAGCCGCTATATGCAGAAGGTTGCCGACGTGGAGCCGGAGCTGGTCACCCAGCTTGCCGAGCACGGGGCGCGCTTTACCCACCACAGTTCCATCGCACCGACGGGCACCATCTCGCTGTCGTTGGGCAACAATGCCTCCAATGGCATCGAACCGTCGTTCTCGCACCGCTATTTCCGCAACGTGATCCAGGCGGGCAAGAAGACCAAGGAGCAGGTGGAGGTTGTCTCCTTCGAGCTGGCGGCCTATCGTCACTTCATTGCCGCCGACGCCGTGGAGAGCGATCTGCCGGACTACTTCATTACCGCCGATGCCGTTTCGCCGAAGCAGCACGTGGCGGTGCAGGCTGCCGCCCAGGCGTGGGTCGACTCGGCGATCTCCAAGACGGTCAACGTGCCCACCGAGTTCCCCTTCGAGGAGTTCAAGGATCTCTACCTCGATGCCTATGCCAGCAAGCTCAAGGGCTGTACCACCTTCCGCTTCAATCCGGAGGCCTTCCAGGGCGTGCTGGTGCGCGAGGATGATCTCAAGAACACCACCTACGTGTTCGAGCTGGAGAATGGCGAGAGCGTCGAGCTGTCGGGTGACGAGAAGGTCATCTATGACGGTGAGGAGCACAACGCGGCCAACCTCTATGACGCACTGAAGGAAGGCACCTATGGCAAGTGGTAATAGCGGCCTTCGCCGGATCAGCCTCGAGCGCTGGATGCCCAGTGCCACCCAACAACTCTCCGGAGGAGCCCCCTGATGGCCGTCGAAATCAATTCCAAGATTGTTTCCTATAGCGTCAAGAAGGCGGTGGAAGAGCCGCCACTGCCCGAGGAGAACCCGCTTACGGTCCGCATTCCCTCGCGTCCCGAGGGTACCCTGGAGGCCGTGTCGGAGAAGATCTCCTATGTGGGCGCGGAGGGCCGCAAGAAGGTCTACCTGCTGGTGTCGTTCATGCCCGTGGAGGGTGTGCTCAACGGCAAGCGCGTGGTGGTCGAGCGCCCGGTAGAGTTCTTCTTCCCCTCCGGCCAGCTCTCCAGCGAACACCAGTGGATCACCGCCACCATGCGCAGCCTGTCGCTGGCCGCTCGCGGCGGTTATGTCACCCAGGCGGTGGCCGATCTGCGCAAGGTGGCCTGGGACAAGGGCCTGGTGCGCTGCGGCATGAATCGGTGGGGCAAACCGGTGTTCCACGACTCCGAGGTGGCGGCCATCGCCTGGTCGATCCAGCAGATCCTCTATCGCCGCGGTTTCCTCGACCAGGACGGCAACCAGGTCCCGGTGGAGGAGCTGGTGGCGCGCTATGCCCAGCGCCAGGCCAGCGGCCACCTGTGGGTGCCGCCTACCGCGGAAGAGATCGAGCAGGCCGAGCGCAAGACCCAGGAAGCCGCGCAGGCCAAGGGTGACGGCCCCACCGTGGTCGGCCATTGCCCCGAATGCAACGGCGAGTTGATCATGATGGATGGCTGCCCCACCTGTTACTCCGGCTGCGGCTGGTCCAAGTGCGGTTAATGACCTGATGCGGATACCTGATCAAGAAACCGGCTGACGCCGCTGGTTCACAAAGCGCCCGGTGCACTGCATCGGGCGCTTCGCATTGCGACGCTGGTTATCGACAGGGAGTCACTATCCTTGGCTATGGCGCCACGGCCTTCAGGCCGACGGCCCCGCAGATGATGCAGGCAAGAAAGAGCAGACGGAGGCGGCTCATGGGCTCCTTGAAGAAGCATACCCCCATCACGACGGCTCCCGTGGCACCCAGTCCGGTCCAGATGGCATAGGCGGTTCCCAGCGGTATCTCACGCATCGCCAGTGCCAGGAAGTAGAAACCCAGCGAGAAGACGCCGACCACTATCGCCAGCCACCTCCATGTGCCTCGCTTCAGGTACATGTTGATGCTGGCAACGCCGAAGATTTCTCCAAGGCTGGCAATAAGCAGGTAGATCCAGGCCATCTATGCGCCATCCCCTTTCACCGGTGACGCCTCTTCAAGACGCTTTCCGTCGGCCTGTGTCGTCATCTGAACGCCCACGACACCGACAATGATCAGCAAGAGAAAAAGCCCCTTGAGAAGGGTAAACGGCTCGCCCAGGAGCGTGAAGTCAATGATGGCGATGACGGCCGCGCCGGACCCCGTGAAGGTGGCATATACGGCCCCGGAAGGCAGCACGGCGCAGGCCCTGATAATGAAATAGAAGCTGAAGATCAGCGCGGTGACCGTTCCACCCCACATCCAGAGGTTGTCGGAGAACTTCAGGCCCAGCACCCAGAAGATCTCCACGAATGCCGCCAGAAATACATACATCCACCCCATGTTTTAGTTCTCCACGCTGACCGGGGCGTCACACCGAGACATCGCCAGGCCCTGGAGAGTGGCGTCCTTGGCTATCTTCATGTGCCCCGCGGAAAATGAAACCCCCAGCATAGAGCATTCGTCGAAGAAGTGAATCCAGTCGTGCAGCTCGACCCCCCGGGGGTGAAGTCATGCCAGTGCAGCATTAATTTATTAAATCTAATCAATCGTCCCGGACCATCACTCTCGTGGACCGGGACGATTTGTCGTGCTTATGGGGGGAGGTGGCTGACTATGAAGCGAGAGCCTCCTTGCGTGCTCCGCGCTGGGTTATTGTCTCCTCGCCTTCCTTCAGGGTCGGGCGCAGCAGCAGCATGGCGATGGCGATGACCAGCAGCACCGAGGCCTCATGCACCAGCATGCCGATGGCCATGGTCACGCCGCCGAAGAGCACGCCGAACAGCAGCAGGGCGACTGTCAGCAGAGCGATGATGATGTTGAGATGCATGGTCCTTACCGTCCGCTTGGCCAGGGCGAGGGCATAGGGCAGGCGGGGTAGACGGTCGGCCATCAGGGCGATATCCGCGGTTTCGATGGCTGCCGGTGAGCCGGCGGCCCCCATGGCGATGCCGATGTCGGCCTGGGCGAGGGCGGGGGTATCGTTGACGCCGTCGCCGACCATGGCCACGGTATGGCCTCGGCTCTGCAGCTCCTTGACGATGACCAGCTTGTCTTCGGGCATCAGCTCGGCGCGCACTTCATCGATGCCGAGATCAACGGCGATGTTCTCGGCGACACGCTTGGCATCTCCGGTGGCCATGATGACTCTGATGCCATTGTCATGCAGTGCCTCGACCGCCTGGCCGGCAGTGTCGCGAAGGGTATCCGCCACGGCCACGATACCGACGGCGCAGCCGTCGACGCCGACGTACATGGCGGTCTTGCCGGCGGTGTTGAGTTCCAGGAGGGGTGTCCTGTCCGGGGCCTGGTCGAGCAGGTCGGCGGTGCCGACGGCGATGGTGCGTCCATCAATAGTGGCGCGAATACCCTTGCCGGCAACCGGATCCGCCTTGTCGACCATCCCGACGGCCAGTTCACGCTGTTCGGCGCCGCGGATGATCGCTTCCGCCAGAGGATGTTCGGAGGCGGTCTCGGCCCCGGCGGCCAGGGTGAGCACCTGGTCTTCGCTGTAGGCGTCATCCAGCACGACCACATCGGTCAGCATCGGCCTGCCGTTGGTCAGGGTGCCGGTCTTGTCCACTACCACGGCGCTGACACGGGCCGAGGTTTCGAGATATTCGCCGCCCTTGATCAGGACACCATCCCTGGCCGCGCGGCCGATACCCGCCACGATGGATACCGGAATGGAGATCACCATGGCACCCGGGCAGCCGATGACCAGCAGGGTCAGAGCCAGTTCCACATTGCGGGTGATCAGGCCGATCGCCAGTGCGGTAAGCATGACCCCCGGGGTGTAGTACCCGGAGAATTTCTCCATGAAGGTCTGGGTCCTGGCCTTGTCATCCTGGGCGTCCTCGACGCGGTGGATGATCCTGGCCAGGGCCGTGTCCGAGCCGATGCCAATCGCCTTGACGCGCAGCAGGCCCGATCTCAGCCAGGTGCCGGCGAAGACCTCCTCGCCTTCGGCCTTCTCGGCGGGAACGGACTCACCGGTGATGGTGGCCTCATCCACGCCGCCGTGGCCGGTGACCACGGTGCCATCGACGGGAACCTGTTCACCGTTCTTGATCAGCACGATGTCGCCGGGCACAAGCTCCCAGATTTCTATGCTCTGTGCTTCCCCTTCACGCAGCACGGTGGCCGTCTCGGGAGCGGCATCCACCAGGTCCGTCAGAGCCTTGCGGGTCTTGTTGAGGGTGGCTCTTTCCAGGGCGCCACCGAATGCGAAGAGGAAGGTGACCGCGGCCGATTCCCAGTAGTTGTTGATAAACAGGGCGCCGATGGCGGCAACGGTGACCAGCAGGTCGATGGAGACGGTCTTGACCCGCAGCGCTTGAATGGCGGAGATGGCGATCTGGTAGCCGGCCACTACGGCCGCCGCGATCATCAGGGCGTCCCAGCCGGTGATCCAGGAGGCGATGATCAACAGCCCCGAAACGACCACCACACCCCAGTTTTTCCAGCGTGTCATAGGAGTAACCTCCAGATTCCAAGAGGGTTACGGATCGCGCCCTACCGGCGCGATTCGTAAGGACATGCCTTTTTTCATGGCACAGGTACCCGGATCAGATGGTCGAGGGCTTGACGGTAAAGCCGACCTCGGCGATGGCATCGACAAGATTGCGTATCGAGGCTTTCTCCGGGTCGTGACTGACGATCACCCGGCCGGACGCGAACTTCACCTCGGCGGATTCGACACCGTCGAGCCCCTTGAGTCTGGTCTCGATCTTCTCGACGCAGCTGGGGCAGGAAAACTCACTGGAGCGCAGGGTGGTGGTCTTGAGGGAAACGGAGTTGTTCATGGTCGCTGACTCCTGACGTGATGGATGGAGCAGTTTCTCAGTGCGGGTACGACCTGGTGAATTTTTGCCCTGCACTGATGATGCTGAGTTATGTCTCCATGATAGGGAGCCGCGGTGGCCGGGTCGTTCTTTAGCGTGATTTCGTACGTTGTTGTTATTTGTTAGAAAAATTGTTTAAAAACAATGCAATACAGGTTCGTTTTGAAGGTTTTCTGAAAGTCGAACCCTAGCCCCGGGCACGATAGGCGCTGGGCGTCATGCCGGTAGCCTTCCTGAAGGCCGTATTGAAGACCGACTTGGAGTTGAAGCCCGAGTCATACATCACCTGCAGGATGGTGGTGCCTGCCTCGGCAGCGTGCAGCTGTCGACGGGCTTCGGCGACGCGGTAGTCGCTGACGAGTTCAAAGAAGTTCTTCTCGAGTCCCTGGTTGATCGCTTGTGACAGCTCCCGGGTGGGCACGCCAAGCTGCCAAGCCAGCTGTTCCACCGTCAGATTGGCATCCAGATAGGGTCTGGCTTCGGCCATGTGGTTCTCAAGGCGTCGAAGCAGCGCACTATCTATTTCCCTGTCTGGCGCGTCTTGTTTGTCGTCCTGTGCCAGGAGCGCTTCTTCGGCGCTCAGCCCCGAGAAGATGGCGGGCTGGCGCAGGGCGTGGATCAGCAGATAATTGATAAACAGAAAACCGGTGATGCCACCGATAGCGGAGACCCACGCGGCGCTGGCATCGCTCTTGAAGACATGAGCGGAGAGGCAATAGAACAGGCTGAGGGTCCAGACAAGGGCATAACCGATCAGCAGCGTGCGTAGCCAGGCCAGCTGCTTGTTCTCCAGGTTGGAGAAGAGCTGGCGTACCGTGGTGCCGAAGCGGTTGATGGCGCGAACGGTGGCCCAGAGGTAGCCCAGGAAGACCAGGTGGATGGTGGCGGCCAGCAAGGGGGAGGTGAGTACGCCCGGGTGGTCGCGGCTCAGCAGGATCTGCAGCTTGATCTCTTCGGGCTGCAGGTAATACTCCACCAGGAAAATTGCCGATACTGCCAAGAACAGCAGGCTATGCACGGCGTGCCTGGGTACCAGGCGGAACTCGCTATACATCAGTGATTGGGCATAGAGATAGAGCAGGCCCGCCTGAAGCAGGCCGAGCAGCGTGCCCTGATACGCCAGGTTTGGATACTGCAGGGCAAGCCCGGTCGAGTAGAGGAAGACTTCGCTCAGGCCGGCCGCGAAGGTCAGGACGCTGGCCGCCAGCAGCCGGTTGCTGATCAGCCGGAATGTCTCGGGCAATAGCAGGAAGGCGGCCAGGCCCAGCGACTGGATGATGCTGGTGGCCAGCAGAAGATCGACCAGTGTCAGATACATGAAAGCTCGCTCGGATTCTTCCTCGTCAGTCCCGAAGCTCGAGGTAATCGAAGTGGCGCTTCAGCCGGCGTACCAGGGTCTCCAGCGCCTCACGGGACGGAGCGTCTTCGACCGCGTTGCGGTAGGCCGGGTCCAGGCAGCGCTCCAGCCGGGCTGGCTGAATGGCGTAGCGACGCACCCCGCAGTCTGCCAGGGTCATGGCCAGTCGTTCCAGCGATTCCAGGGTGAAGTCGCGCCAGTGCAGCTTGGTGCGGCACTCGAAGGGGATCCTGTCCTCCAGCAGCAACGACAGGCTGAGCGCGTGGTGGCGCCAGATGCCGGGCCGCCCACAGACGCGGTCGAAGTCGGCGCCGCGGCCCTTGGTGTCCAGGGCCACCCAGTCGAGCCGCGGCAGCAGACATTCGAGCCGCTCGGGATAGGGACCGGCAGTATGCAGCCCCACCGCCAGGCCCAGCGCCCGGCAGGCGTCGGCGGCGGCGGGCAGGTCCGGATGCAGGGTGGGCTCGCCGCCGCTGAACACCACGGCCTCGATCTCACCGACCCGCGCGGCCAGCAACGCCTCGAGTGCCTGCCATTCGCCCGGCGCCGGCCGTCGTGCCGGTCCCATGCTGCTCGCCGTCTCGCAGTAGCCGCATGCCAGCGGGCAGCCCTGCAGGTAGACCACTGCCGCCCGGCGCCCGGGGAAGGCGTGGTCGTCACGAGCGTCGAAGCCGGCGATCGGCAGTTGGATCGAGCGGCTTGGCTCAGGCACCAGGGGTATCACCTCGACACTCATTCCGGCGGGGTGGCTCGGCTGTGATCCATGCCGGGGCGGGCATGCCAGTAGCCGTCGCAGACTTCGGCATCGACCAGGCTGAGTGGATCGGGAGAAGGCAACTCGCCCCGGCGCGCCGCATCGAAGGCCTCGACCACCTCCGCCATGCCCGTCGGGCGCGGGCTCAGGCGGGCCACGTTGACGCCCATCTCGGCCATGTCGGACACCTCGTGGCGCAGATCCTGGCAGGCCCCGGACAGGGTCTGGATGCCGTTAAGCGTGAAGACCTGCTGGGATTCCTGAGAGCGCAGTGCCAGCCCTTCGGGGTGCTTCTGGCAGACGAACTGACAGCGGTCCTTGGGTTTCTGGTAGCGCCGTGCCGTAAAGCAGCGAGATGACCAGGCCAGCGGCAGATGGCCGTAGGCGAATACCTCGCAGGGAGCGTCAAGACCCTGCTGTCGGCAATCGTCCAGCAGGCGAACGAGGTCGACCCGGGACATCTCCACCGGGGCTTGCCAGCGCTGCATCCCGAGGCGGGAGAGGACCGCCAGGGTGGCCGGGTTGTAGAGATTGAGGGCGGCGCCGGCCACGAAAGTCAGGCCCGCCGCCGAGAGGCGCTGCAGGGCGCTCTGATCGTTGGCCTCGACCAGGAATTCGCCGTTGTCACACAGCTTGCGAAGATCGCGCAGGTCGGCCTCGGACTCGATCAGGTTCAGGCTCGAGAGTACTACCTGCTTGCCGCTCTGGATCAGTTCACGGCCGATGCCGAGCCAGTCGTCGAGCTTCATGTCGCGACGCCGCGAGCACACCGACTCACCGAGATGAATAATTTCCACCGGCCAGTCGGCGGCCTCGCGATAGAAGTCGGCGTAGCGCTCGCGAGTCCAGTAGAAGAGCACCGGACCGAGCGACAGCCGAAGCGTGGGGATGGCGGACATGGGGCTCTCCTATTTCCAGCGGCGCTCGTAGGCGCCCAGGGTGGTGGTGGTGCCTTCGGAGACCTCGCCCAGGCCGGTCATCCAGGCGGGCTCGGTGTGGAAGCGGCCCGGGGCCTGCGCCAGCCGGTCCAGGGCCTGACGCCAGATGCCGGCCACCTTGGATACATAGGCCGGGCTGCGCTGGCGGCCCTCGATCTTGACTGCCGCGATACCGAGTTCCTCGAGTTCCGGCAGCAGCTCCAGGGTGTTGAGGCTGGTGGGCTCCTCGATGGCGTGATAGGTCTCGCCGCCCACCTCGAAACGTCCCTTGCACAGCGTCGGATAGCCGGCGTTCTCGCCCTCGCCGTAGCGGTCGATCAGCACCCCGTTGAGGCGTGACTCGAGACCCCTGGGAGTCTCCTCCCAGCGCACATGGGCCGCCGGGGAGCAGACGCCGCGGGTGTTGGGCGATTCGCCGGTCAGGTAGGAGGAGAGGTAGCAGCGACCCTCGGCCATGATGCAGAGGCTGCCGAAGGCGAAGACCTCGAGTTCCACCGGGCTCTGCTTCGCCAGGTCGCGTACCTGGGTCATGGAGAGCACCCGCGGCAGCACGGCGCGCTTGATGCCGAACTGGTCGTGATAGAAGCGCAGCGCCTCGTGGCTGGTGGCCGAGCCCTGCACCGAGAGGTGACGGGCGAGGTCCGGGTGGCGGCGGGCGGCGTAGTCGAGCAGCCCCATGTCGGCCATGATCAGGGCGTCGACGCCGAGATCCGCGGCCTGATCCACGGCGCGGGTCCACATCGCCCAGCCATCCGGCTGTGGGTAGGTGTTGATGGCGCAGAAGACCCGCTTGCCCCGGGCATGGGCATAGTCGATGCCCTCCCTGGCACGCTTGTCGGTGAAGTTGAGGCCGGCGAACTGGCGGGCATTGGTGGTGTTCTGAAAGCCGAAATAGACGGCATCGGCCCCTTCATCCACGGCGCGCTTAAGGGCGGGCAAGTTGCCGGCGGGGCAGACGAGCTCCATGGTGAGCCTCCTGTCGTGGGAATCCCGACCATGCTAGTCGACTATTCCCCGCGGACTATTGACTCGGGTCATGGCGGAGGCGGTCTGCCGAGCACGCGCCTCAGTGACGCAGCTCGAGCCGGAGGAAGGCGTCGCGCAGGTTGGCCGCCAGCGACTCGACGGCCGTGGAAGAGGGGGCATCCGGCGGTGATATCGCATAGCGTGCATCCAGGCACTGCTCGGCGCGCGCCACCTGGATGGCATAGTGCTCCACGCCCTGTGCGGCCAGGTCCAGGGCCAGGCGCCGCAGCCCTTCCAGGTCGAAGTCGCGCCAGTGGACCGTGGTGCGGCACTCGACGTCGATATCGCTGGCCAGCAACCGGGCCAGGCTCTCGCGATGGGCGGCGGCCATGCCGGTCCGGCCGACGATGGCGTCGAACTGTGCATCCGGCCCCTTCACGTCGAGCCCCACCCAGTCGAGATGGGGCAGCAGCGCCGCCAGGCGCCGGGGATAGACGCCGGCGGTGTGCAACCCGACCTTGAAACCCAGGGCGCGGACCCGCGCGGCGGCCAGCGGCAGATCGGCGTGCAGGGTGGGCTCGCCGCCGCTGAACACCACGCTCTCCAGCAGGCCCCGGCGCGTTTCGAGGAAGGCCTCGACCCCCGCCCACTCGTCGGGCTCGGCCTTCCTGGGGGTGAGCATCTGGGGGTTATGGCAGTAGCCGCAGCGCAGTGGGCAGCCCTGGAGGAAGACGACACTCGCCAGGTGGCCGGGATAGTCCAGGGTGGTCATGGGGGTCAGGCCGGCCACGGGGAGACACGGCCGATGGGGGGCGAAATCTGACATGGATGCCTTCCAGGCGGACACCCCGGTGTCGCCGGGGTGCCTGGGTGGATGGGAGAGTCATGTGCGGATAGCTGACTCGTTGAAGTGCTCACGCTCACGATGCTCGGCCTGTTTGCCGTGGTTGAACTGGGCGACCGGGCGGTGATAGCCCATCACCCGGGTCCAGACCTCGCAGCGCTGGCGTTCTTCGGTGGGCAGGTTTTCGACGCTATGGCGCATGTGATGCTCCTTTTTACCTTGGTTGTCTTGCAGGAAAGGCCTCAGGCCGTGGCATCGGCCCGGGCACGTGTCGCCAGGAGTGCCTCGTCGCACTTCGGGCAGAACTCATGTTCTCCGGCCAGGTAGCCGTGCACCGGGCAGATCGAGAAGGTCGGCGTCACGGTGAGATAGGGCAGGCGGAAGCGGGAGAGGGCGGTGTGCACCAGGGTCTTGCAGGCCTCGACCGACGAGAGCCGCTCGCGCATGTAGAGATGCAGCACGGTGCCGCCGGTGTAGCGGGTCTGCAGCGGGTCCTGGTGCAACAGGGCCTCGAAGGGGTCATCGGTGTGGCCCACCGGTAACTGGCTGGAGTTGGTGTAATAGGGCGACTGTGCCGTGCCCGCCTGCAGGATGCCGGGGAAGCGTCGGCGGTCCTCCTTGGCGAAGCGGTAGGTGGTGCCCTCGGCCGGGGTCGCCTCCAGATTGTAGAGGTGGCCGGTCGACGCCTGGAATTCCCGCATGCGTTCGCGGACGTGATCCAGCAGCTCCAGGGCCTGCTGTTGGCCTTCGGGGTCGGCGATATCGAAATGGTCGTCGGAAAAGTTGCGCACCATCTCGTTGAGGCCGTTTACCCCCAGGGTGGCGAAGTGGTTACGCAAGGTGCCCAGGTAGCGGCGGCTGTAGGGATAGAGGCCGTCGTCCATCCAGCCCTGGATGCACTGGCGCTTGATCTCCAGGCTGTCGCGGCCGAGTTCGAGCAGCCGGTCCAGCTCCTGGAAGAGTCCCGCCCGGTCGCCGGCGAAACGGTGGCCCAGGCGCGCACAGTTGATGGTCACCACACCCAGCGAGCCGGTCTGCTCGGCACTGCCGAACAGCCCGTTGCCGCGCTTGAGCAGCTCGGTCAGGTCGAGCTGCAGGCGGCAGCACATGGAACGCACCATGTGCGGCTCCAGCTCCGAGTTGAGGAAGTTCTGGAAGTAGGGCAGCCCGTACTTGGCGGTCAGGGCGAAGAGCCGCTCGGCGTTGTCGCACTGCCAGTCGAAGTCGTGGGTTATGTTGTAGGTGGGGATCGGGAAGGTGAACACCCGCCCCTGTGAGTCGCCTTCCTCCATCACCTCCAGGTAGGCGCGGTTGAGCAGGTCCATCTCGGCCTGCAGTTCGCCATAGGTGAAGGGCTGCTCCTCGCCGCCGATGACCGGCACCCGGTCGCGCAGATCCTCTGGGCACACCCAGTCGAAGGTCAGATTGGTGAACGGTGTCTGGCTGCCCCAGCGCGATGGCACGTTGAGGTTGTAGATGAATTCCTGCACCGCCTGCTTCACCGCTGGATAATCGAGGCCATCGAGACGCACGAAGGGCGCCAGGTAGGTATCGAAGGAGCTGAATGCCTGGGCACCGGCCCACTCGTTCTGCAGGGTGCCGAGGAAGTTGACCATCTGCCCCAGGGCGCTGGAGAGGTGGCGGGGCGGGGCACTCTCCGCCCGGCCCGGCACCCCGTTGAAGCCCTCGGTCAGCAGCGTGCGCAGCGACCAGCCGGCGCAGTAGCCGCCGAGCATGTCCAGGTCGTGGATATGCAGGTCGGCCTCCCGGTGGGCCTCGCTCACCGCGGCGGGATAGACCTCGTTCAGCCAGTAATTGGCCACCAGCTTGCCGGAGGCGTTGAGGATCAGCCCGCCCAGGGAATAGCCCTGGTTGGCGTTGGCATTGACACGCCAGTCGGTGCGCTGGAGGTACTCGTTGACCGTCGAGGCGACATCGACGGCGCCGGGCTGCGGACTTGCCATGGGGGGCTCCTTTTCGCTGCATGTGTCCATATATGGTGTGGGTTGTGTTTTTTAATACCATATATTGTGTTCGTGCAGGATAGTCCTTAGAGCCGGGTAGAAACCTGACCCAGATCAGTCTCGCGGCAGTATCGGAGAATCGGCAGGCGGCACTCCTCATGACCCCGATGGGCAGCCCTCGATGGGAAGTCCCCCATGGGCAGCGCCCATGGGGGAGTCGGGTGGCATCAGGCGAGGCGCGGATGGGCAGCAGCGGGTGGCGGGTCAGGCGTGGTCGGGTCGCGCGTCGCACAAGGGACAGAAGTCGGCCTGCTCGCCGTGGCCCAGGCGCAGGCCGGTGTGGTGGTCGGCGACCTGCCGGTAGAGCCGCTGAAAGCCGGGGCTGCCTTCCGCGGGGCTCGCCAGGGAGAGTCGAGGCGCCAGCTGGTTCAGTTGATCGGCATCGATGCAGCGCTCGAGCAGCGGATAGACGTGCCGGTTCTCGCTGTGCAGGTGATGGTGATAGAGCTCGCTGAAGGACCGGGCAAGGTTGAGTCGGTTCAGGTCGAGCTCGGCCTGTGGCGAGTCCTCGGCCCAGCGGTGGAAGGTCGCTTCGAGCGCCTTGCCATCGCGGGTGATCCGCCGGTGTTCCTCGGTGAGCACGGCGAGCAGGTCGGCGCTCTGTGTATCGCAGTCGGCCAGGCGGGCGAAGAGGACGTCCTCCACCGGATAGTGCCACTCCTCGGGTTGGTGGGTCAGGTAGTGGCAGAGCCTGGCCAGCAGGCAGTAATCGGGAATCTCGTCGCAGGTGGCGATATGCAGTTGGCGGTCGAGGATGCAGAGCAGCGCCGCATAGCGGTGATGGTCGGCATGCAGGCGTTCGAAAACAAGGGTTTTCATGTGGCCTCCCGGGGGCATTGCCGAGGCTTGCGGCGATGCCCCGTCATCTATGTGGCCGGCTTAGCCGGCGCGTTCGAAGAGCAGGTTGTTCTCCAGGTGAATGTGCTGCATCAGGTCATCGCGGAACTCTCCCAGTCCTGTGTAGAGCGCGCGCCAGGTGGTGCAGGCCCCCTTGGGCGGGGTGATATCGTCGGTCAGTGCCGCCAGCTGCTCCAGGTGTTCACCGTGGTCGTCGTGCTCGTGGCGCATCACGGCGATGGGGCCCTGGGCCTGGGCGGCACCGCCCCGGCGCAGCATCGGGAAGAGAACCTGTTCCTCCTTCTGCATATGACTCTCCATCGTCTGATAGAGGGTGGTGAGGAGGTCGGCGAGGCCGTTGGGGCAGGTGTCCCGCTCGCCGTGGACCTGTTCGACGCGGCGGGCCATGCGCACCAGTTCGGGCAACTGCTGGCGGTGGACCTCGTGATAGCGGGTCAGGATATGCTCGATCAGCTCGTCGTTGCTGGCCGATTGCCAGTCGCGCGCATCACTGTCGCCGGCCGGTAGTGTCTCGAGTTCGGTCGCCAGCGCCTCGGGGGCCAGGCCGATGCGCTCGGCGGCCTCGCGAAGGGTGATGCGCCCGCCGCAGCAGAAGTCGATGTTGTGGTCGCGAAAGATTCGGGTAGCGCCGGGCAGGGTCAGGGCGATGCGGCCGACGTTCTGTTCGATCAGGTTCATGGTAGAGGCTCCCGGGGGGCAGAGGATAAAGACGGTCCGAGTGGTACCCCTTACCAAGCAAGTGGCGTGCCAATTCCCGGCAATCCGTGACAATGGAAGAGGACTGCCAGGAGGCGCCGTTGCCGGCATCGTGAAGAAGGGACGGCGCTCCGGGCCTGTCGCCGACCCCGAACGGCCCAGCCGTCGAATCATCGATGAGGCCATCGACGATGGACTCTGTGCGCGGCGAGAGTGGTGAAAAATACCCGGACGATTTAGGGTGAATAAAACCCTTCAAGGTGATTCTCACCATGCTTGACGACAGCCTGCTGGCAGACCTGGTGGTCGACCTGCCCAGCGCGGTGCGCCTGCAGCGCCTGGTACGCACCCTGCGCGAAGCCTTCCGGTGCGGTGCCGTCTGCCTGCTGCGCCTGGAGGAGGGCTCCCTGGTGCCGCTGGCCCTGGATGGCCTGGTGCGAGAGGCGCTGGGGCGTCGCTTCGAGTTGGTCCAGCATCCACGCCTGGCCACCATCTTCGCCAGTCGCCGCGCCACCCTCTTCGCCCCGGATGCCAGCCTTCCGGACCCCTATGATGGCCTGGTGGAGCAGCAGCCCGGTCAGCCCCTTGATGTCCATGACTGCATGGGCATCGGCCTGTACGTGGAGGGCGAGCCCTGGGGGGTGTTGACCCTGGATGCACTGGAGGCGGGAACCTTCGATGACGCCGCCTGTGCCGCCCTGGAGCGTTATGCGTTGCTGGTCGAATCCGCGGTAAGGGTCAGTCGCCTGGAGCGTGATCTGCGCGCCCTGCGCATGGCCAGGCAGGATAGCGGCCTGCCGCTGGCCGCCCCCGCGGCCCGCGATATCCTCGGTCATAGCGGGGAGCTGCAGCGGCTGCTGCGCGAACTCGACGTCGTGGCGGGAGCGGACCTGTCGGTACTGCTCAGTGGCGAGACCGGCGTCGGCAAGGAGCTCTTTGCCCGCCGCCTGCATCGCCGCTCGGCGCGACACGCCGCGCCGCTGGTGCAGGTGAACTGTGCGGCGTTGCCCGAGACGCTGGCCGAGAGCGAGCTGTTCGGCCATGTGAGGGGGGCCTTCTCCGGCGCCACCGCGGCGCGTGCCGGACGCTTCGAGGCCGCCGATGGCGGCACCCTGTTCCTCGACGAGGTGGGCGAGCTGGCGCTGTCGGTGCAGGCCAAGCTGCTGCGCGCGATTCAGGAGGGCGAGGTACAGCGCCTGGGCGAGGATATGCCGCGCCGCGTGGATGTACGCATCATCGCCGCCACCAATCGTCAACTGGCCGAGGCGGTGCGTGCCGGCAGCTTTCGTGCTGATCTCTACCATCGCCTGTCGGTCTATCCGGTGGCCATTCCGCCGCTGCGTGATCGAGGGAGCGATGTGCTGGTACTCGCCGGCCACTTCCTGGAGATCAATCGCACCCGGCTCGGGATGCGCAGCCTGCGCCTCTCTCCGGAGGCGGAGGCGCGGCTGCTGTCCTATGACTGGCCGGGTAATGTGCGTGAGCTGGAGCATGTGATCAGCCGCGCGGCGATCAAGGCCTTGAGCCACGGCGCGCGGCGCGACGATATCATTACCCTGGTGCCCGAGTGGCTCGATCTGCCGGCGCCGGAGGCCGCTCCCGCCGAGGCCGCTCGTCAGGAGAAGGCATGGGCTGAGAGGGCACGCGAAGAGGCGGCCGCGCCGGTGCCACTGGCGCTGCGCGAGCGCGTTGACCAGGCTCAGCGGACGGCGATCCGTGAGGCCCTCGCGGCCTGTGACGGGCGCTGGGCGGCGGCCGCCCGGCGGCTCGAGATAGATCCCAGCAATTTGCACAAGCTGGCCCGTCGGCTGGGGGTCAAGTAGCCACCGATCGCGCCAGCCGCCATGCATGGAGGGATGGCAGAACATGCCGGCGCTGTCCGAAAGATAGATCCCGGCACTTTGCACAGGCTGCACAAGCTGGCCCGTCGACTGGGGGTCAAGTAGCCACCGATCGCGCCAGCCGCCATGCATGGAGGGATGGCAGAACATGCCGGCGCTGTCCGAAAGATAGATCCCGGCACTTTGCACAGGCTGCACAAGCTGGCCCGTCGACTGGGGGTCAAGTAGCCACGGACCGCGCCAGCTGCCATAGATGGTAGAACATGCCGACGCTGGTGGCGGTCCAGGCCAGCAGCACCAGCCAGATCATCGGTTCCGGGATGCGCATCAGAAACGGCGCCTCGAGGGCCGTCGAGAGGCGCAGGGTGCCGGTGGTGTACATGGCCAGGGGGAAGACCATGCTCCATAGCTGCGGCTCGTAGACGAGGCGATGGCGACGGATCAGGTGGCGCCACAGCATCAGCCCGACCAGCAACGGAAACCACCAGCTGGCGGTGGCCCAGAAGAACACCGTGAACCCCAGCAGGAACGGCTTGAAGTCGGCGATCACGCCGCCCTCGGCGGCGCGCAGGATCAGCGTGGAGCCGGCCAGGGTGGCGATGGCGACCGCCCCCATGTTGATCCAGTAGGGCGGCGTCAGGCTCTTGACCGTCACCTCCAGGAAGGTCAGGCGGTAGAAGATCAGGGTGATGATCGCCAGGTAGAGCATGCAGCCGATCAGGAACATGCACAGGGCGAAGAAGAGACGCAGGTCGGTCGGCCCGCTCCAGGGCAGAAGCGCGGTGAGGATCGATACCGAGTGGGTGCTGACCGCCGCCAGCAGCCAGGCGCCGTTGATGCCGCTGGCGAGATTGGGCTTCTCTTCCCGGGTGGTCACGGCGATGAAGAAGAGGTACATGATCAGGCCCCACAGCGTCAGGCCCAGCCACCAGAACACGGTGGCGATGTCATCGCGTCCCGTCACCAGGTGGACCTGGGTGCCGAGGATGCAGGTGCCGGCAACGATGGTGAAGAAGCCCGGGCCGCGGGCGTGATCGACCACATCGCCGGCCAGGCGTCGGGGATAGCGCACCAGGCGAATCAGCGTCAGCCCCCACAGCGTCGCATAGGCAAGCAGGTTGGCACCCAGCAGCACCCAGGACAGCGCCGTCAGGCCCAGTAGCCGACAGGCGATGGAGGTGGCGCCGGTGGCCATGATCACCGCGAAATAGCCCGGGAAGAGCCCGGCCGCGGCGCGGTCGACCAGCACCGCGCCGCGCCGAATCAGCGCCGCCATCAGGCCGTCGCCTCCGCATCCAGCGCCTGGCCCAGGTCGGTGAGCAGGTCCTCGGCCTCCTCCAGGCCGACCGACAGCCGCAGCAGGCCGTCGCCGATGCCGCGCCGGGCGCGGGCCTGTGGCGACAGGTCGGCATGGGAGGTGGTGCAGGGCTGGGTCACCAGGCTCTCGGCGCCGCCCAGGCTGGGCGCCAGGGCGAACAGCGCCAGCCGGTCGGCGACGCGGGCGGCGGCCTCCCCGCCGCCCTTGAGCTCGATGCCGAGCATGCCGCCGAACCCCGACATCTGACGGCAGGCCAGGTCGTGTCCGGGGTGGGTCGCCAGGCCGGGATAGAACACCCGCTCGATGGCGGGATGGTCCGCCAGGGCCTCGGCGATCGTCAGGGCGGAGGCGCTGTGGCGCTCGACCCGCAGGGCCAGGGTGCGCAGGCTGCGTGACAGCAGCGACGCCGCCTGCGGCGACAGCGCCGTGCCCAGATTCTGCCGCCATGGCCAGATGGGCTCGAGGAGCTCGGCGTCGCCCATGATCGCCCCGGCGGTCAGGTCGCTGTGGCCGCCCAGGTACTTGGTGGCGCTGTGCACCACCAGGTCGGCGCCCAGTGCCAGCGGCCGCTGCAGCATGGGCGTGGCGAAGGTGCCGTCTACCGCTACGAGGGCGCCGTGACGATGGGCCTGCTCGGCGACCGCGGCGATATCGATCAGCCGCAGCGTCGGGTTGGTGGGTGTCTCCAGATAGACCAGCTTGATGCCCGAGGCGAGAAGCGCCTCGAGGGCCTCGGGGTCATGGCCGTCGACCAGGCAGTGGGTCGTGATGCCGAGGGACGGCAACTGCCGCTCGAGCAGGGCCATGGTGCCGCCGTAGGCCTCGCCGAGGCAGACGATGCCGTGGCGGCCATGGGTGAGTAAAAGTGCGCTGATGGCCGCCATGCCGGAGGAAAAGGCCCAGGCTGTTTCGGCCTGTTCCAGGGCGGCCAGGGTCTCCTCCAGGGCGAAGAGGGTGGGGTTCTGACCGTAGCGCGAGTAGAGGGGCCCGCGTCGACGCCCCTCCGCCACCTCGCGCAGCGCCGCGCTGTCCGGATAGGCGAAGGTGGTGGTGTCGTAGATCGGCATGTGCGGGCTGCCGAAGGCATCGCGCTGCCGCTGGCCGTGAATGGCCCGGGTGGCGGGGCCGAGGCGAGGCGTCGGAGTATGGGACATGACGGGACCCTTCGAGAGGCGTGGATGGTGGGGCGGTCACGGCGCGTCGACGCCGCCTCGCCCGTGTCGGATGCGCAGGCTGTTGGCCAGGACACACAGGCTGCTGAGCGTCATCGCCACGGCGGCGATGACCGGGGCGATCCAGCCGGCCATGGCCAGCGGAATCGCCAGGGTGTTGTAGCCGACCGCCCAGACCAGGTTGCCGCGCATCAGTCGGCGCGCGCGCCGGGCCAGGTGCAGGGTGTCGGGAATGCGGGCCAGGCCGTCCGGCAGCGTCACCGCGGCAGCCTGGCTCGCCGTGACGCTGGCCTCGCCCGCGGCGATGCCCAGGCGCGCGCCGGCCAGGGCCAGGCCGTCGTTGACGCCGTCGCCGACGAAGGCGACGCCCCGGTGGCGCTCCAGGGAGGCCACGAAGCGCGACTTCTGCTCGGGCGAGCGCCCCGCCAGGACGTGCTCCACCGGAATACCCAGGGCATGGGCGATCTCGCCGCAGGCTCGCGGGGTGTCACCGCTGAGCAGATAGAGGGGATAGCCCGCCGCCTGGAGGCGCGCTATCGTGGCCCGGGCGTCGGGTCGCAGCGTTTCCCGGAACAGCAGCCGCCCCAGGTAGCGGCCGTCTTGCGCCAGGTGAAGCACCATGCCGTCGTCTTCACAGGCAGGCACCGCGATGCCGTGCTCGCGCAGCCAGGCGTGGCGCCCCGCCAGCGTCAGCGTCGCTTCTCGGTACCAGGCAATGCCGCCGCCGGGGCGGATATCGCGCCGGCCCTCGGCGGCGAGCGGCGAGACGGTCGTGGCGGCCATGAGCCCCGCGGCGATCGGATGGGCGACGCCGTACAGGGCGTCGGCCGCCAGCTGCCTCAGTGCCGCCGCGGATATCGCCTCGCTCGGCTCCATCGAGGCCAGCGAAGGGGTGCCGGTGGTCAGGGTGCCGGTCTTGTCGAAGACGACGACCTCGGTCGCCGCGGCGGCCTCCAGGGCGGCGGGATCGCGAAACAGGATGCCCAGCGCCACGAGGCGGGCGTGGCCCAGCACCACCACCAGGGGAATCGCCAGGCTCAGCGCACAGGGGCAGGCGATGATCAGCACCGCCAGACCGTCGATGACGAGCCGGTCCGGCGCCCGTCCCTGGGCGATGCCCAGCCCCACGGTCAGGGCCGCGGCCGCCAGGATCAGGGGCAGCAGCCAGCGGGCGAGGCGGTCGGCGAGTCGCTGCATGGCACTCTTGCGGCTGAGCAGGGCGCGCACCGAGCGGGCGATGGCGTCCAGGCGACGCTCGCCGACGCCGGCGGTCACGCACAGCTCGAGCTCGCCGTTGACCAGGCGACAGCCGGCCTCCAGCCGTGCGTCAAGACCGACGGGACGCGGTGCGGTCTCGCCGCTGAGCGACGAGACGTCCATCTCGCCGGTGCCGGCCACCACGCGCCCGTCCAGCGCCAGCTCCTCGCCGGCCTGCAGGCGCAGGCGCTGTCCCGGGACGACCGCCCGGGTCGCCGTGGGGCGCCAGGCGCCGTGCTGCCATATCCGCACCTCCTCGGGCGTCAGGCTCAGATAGCCGCGAATGATCGCCGAGGCGCGGCGGCGCACGCCGCTGTCGATCAGGCGGGCCAGCAACTGGAAGGTGATCAGCATCACCGCGGCGTCGAAGTAGACGGCGGACGAGCCATGGACCAGGTGCCATATCGAGACCAGGCTCGCCGCCATCACCGCCGTGCCGATCAGGGTGTCGAGTCCGGGGACGCCGGCCCGCAGGGTGCGCCAGCCGATGCGGTAGAAGTGGGTGCCCGAGTAGAGAAGCACCGGCGCGGCCATCACCCCGGCGGCAACGGCCAGGGGCCGGGTGACGCCGGGTTCCACCAGACCCAGGGGCGCCAGATAGATCAGCAGGGACGGCATCATGCTCCACATGCCGAAGAAGACGGCGACCGCCAGGCGCCACTGCAGCGAGCGCCGCACGGGGTCGATCTCGGCGTCCGCGTCTTCCGCCGCGTCGGGGTCGCGTAGTCGATAGCCGAGCCTGGCCACGACGCGTTGCAGTCGGGCGAAGGAGGTCGAGGAGGCCTCCCAACGCAGCACGGCAGAGTCGGCGGTAAAGTTGACGGCGGCCTCGATCACGCCGGGCTGGCGTCGGAGTCGCGCCTCCACCGCGGCGGCGCAGCCGGCGCAGTGCATGCCCTCGACCGCCAGCACCCGCTCGATGTCGGCGGGGGGCGCCGCCTGGGCCCCGCCGGTGGGGCTCGATACGGCGATGGTCACTCGGGAAGGGTGAAGCTGTCGCCGAGCGCCTCCACGCTCCAGGCGTCGTGGTCGCCGTGGCGCTCGCGGTGTTCCTGCACCCGCGCCGGTTCGATCGCCGGGGCGTCGTTGTCCCAGGCGCCGCGGACATAGCTGAGGACCGCGGCCAGCTCCTCGGCGGAGAGCTTGTCGCCGAAGGCGGGCATGTTGCCCTGGTAGTCGTCGCCACCCACCGTGATGGGGCCGCTCAGGCCATCGTTGACGATGGCGACCGGCAGGGCGGGGTCGTTCAGCAGCCAGCGGCTGCCGACCAGCGGGGGAAAGGTGCCCGCCACGCCCTGGCCGGTCGGCTGATGGCAGGCGGCGCACTGGGCGGTGAAGAGCTTCTCGCCGTTCACCCCACTGCCGGCCGGTTCCTGCACCACGGCGGTACGGCTGTCGCCGCCGGTCAGCGGGGCACCGATGTGCCAGGCGTAGTAGCCGACCCCCCACACCAGCAGTACGCCAATCCAGAGTATCACCAGGCGCGGTACCGGCCGCTGCCCCTCGCTGGGTTCGGGATTTTCGCGCCGCTGGGCGCGCTGGGTATCACGGGAACTCATCGGCCTTCTCCTTGCGCCTGGCTCGCCTCCGCCTGGGGCAGAGTCGAGGCGGGATAGGTGTGGTCCAGGGCCAGCAGATAGGAGGTCAGCTCCAGCGCCTCGCGAGTCGCGACCACGGTGCCCGACTCGGGACCGTAGGGATCGGGTATCTTGACCACATGGTCGCCCTCGGCGGGCGTATCGACCACGCGGAACAGGAAACGATAGGCGGGCATGATGCTGTCTTCGACCACCGCGCGCGGGTTGTAGAGGTGCAGCAGTTGCCAGTCCACGCTGGGTTGACGCGCCCCGATATTGAACAGGTCGGGTCCGGTACGCATGGTCCCCATCAGGTGCGGCTGGTCGAAGGTGTAGTCGCCGGGGACCGAGGGCCGCCCCCAGCCGCGTTCGCTGTCGGCGTTGGAAAAGCCGGGGTCGCGGGGCTGCTGGCTGTGGCAGTAGACGCAGCCATTGGCGATGTAGAGGTCCCGGCCGCGCTGCTGTGCGGTGGTGTAGGGCTCGAGCTGTTCGGGGACGGCCTCGGAAGACAGCTGCACATAGGGCATGGCCACCAGGGTGAGCATGGCCAGCAGCAGGATGAGTGCCGCCCCGACCATGATCGCTAAGGCACGCTTCATTGCTGGACCTCCACGCTGCTGTGCTTGTGCTGGCGTTCACCGGCGCGGAACAGCGTCGGCTGGCGCCGGTCCTTGCCGCGACGGGTCAGCATGGCCACGAAGTGTACGGCGAAGACCAGGTGCCCCAGGGTCATCAGGGCACCGCCCAGGGTGCGGGCTTCCAGGTAGGGCAGGGTGAGGCGCACGATGTCCATGAACGGCGTGTCGGCGTCGAGCAGGGACAGGCCCTGCAGCCAACCGCCCACCGAGAGTGCCACGACGTAGATCAGGATGCCGATCGAGACCAGCCAGAAGTGCAGGGTGATGAGGGGCCGCCAGGGCCACTCCCAGTTCAGCAGGCGTGGCATGATGAAGTAGATGGCGCCGAACAGGATCATGCTGAGGAAGGCGTACATCCCCAGATGGGCGTGACCCACGGTGTAGTGGGTGAAGTGGGTGATGACGTTGACGCTGCGCAGCGCCTCCATGGAGCCCTGCAGCGACGAGACGGTGTACATCAGCGCACCGATCCAGACGAAGCGCAGGGTAGGCGAGCGCCGCAGCATGCCGAAGTGGCCCCACATGGTGCCGTGGTGGTTGATGGCGACGGTGATCACCGGGATCGACATCATCACGCTGTGGACGATGGAGAGCGTGACCAGCCAGGTCGGCACCGGCCCGCCCACCAGGTGGTGGATGCCCACCTGGCTGTAGAACAGCGCCAGCGACCAGAAGCCGATCAGCGACAGCTGATAGGAGATGATCGGCCTGCCCAGGATCTTGGGAATCATGTAGTAGGCGATGCCGACCCCGATGGGGGTTACCCAGAGCCCCAGCACGTTATGGGCGAACCACCAGTTGACGGTGGCGCCGGACGCACCGGGGAAGAGGCCGGGCAGGTTGGCCAGCAAAAAGAGAATGGGAAACCATACCAGGGCGGCCAGCAGGTACCAGCTGGTGACATAGAGATGGGCGACACGCCGGTTGGCCGCCGTGAGCACCAGCGGGATGGCGCACAGGGCGCCGCCGATCACGAAGAGGATATCGACCTGCCAGGGAAACTCGAGCCATTCTTCGCCGTCGGAGAGTCCCAGGTTGATCGATACCAGGCCCAGCAGCATGCCCAGGTTCCAGATGCCCGCCCCCGTCAGGGCGTATCTGCCGCCGACCAGCGCCGTCTTGAACAGGCGAGGAATCAGGAAGATGGCGGTCCCGACGCCGGCCATGGAGGCCCAGCCATAGGCCACGGCGTTGAGGTGCATGGGGCGTACGCGGCCGAAGGTGAGCCACTCGCTGTCGGCCAGCAGCTCGGGCCAGTGAAACTTGGCGGAGGTCAGCAGGCCATAGCCGGAGCCCACCAGCAGCCAGAACACCGCCGAGCCTAGCCAGGCCATGGTTGCCCGACGCGAGGAAAGATCGGCCTGCCCCCGGGCCCTGAGCTCGTCGGCGTCGATGTTGTCGTCGGTCGTTTCGGGCGTCACGGTGCGAGCGGGGTCCTCGCTGTGCCCCTCCTCGCCCTCGAGGAAGATGGTGCGGGCGGCGAGGGAGCCGTGACCGAACTGGTTGGTGGCAATGGACCAGATCAGCAGCAGCAGGCCCACCGCCGACACCACGAAGGTGATGATAAGCAGGATCGCAATGGTTGGAGTCATGAGGTGCCTTCGGCTCGGTATCCGCGCGTCCCGGGTCATCATCAAGGATCGATGGCCACACCGGCGCATTGGAGTCGGTGCGACGCGGACGGCGCGATACGATGGAGTTCACCCTCAATCTAGGCAGACAAATGGTTAATGTATAATGAAAATTAAACCGAGGTTGCATCAAAATAATTGATTCAGAGGGCGCATGGATATCGAGCTGGCGAGAACCTTCCTGGAAATCCTGCGCTGCAGAAGCTTCAGCGCGGCGGCCGAGTCGCTGCATGTGACCCAGACCACGGTCACCATGCGCATGCGCAAGCTGGAGGAGCGACTGGGCTGCCGCCTGCTGGCGCGCAGCCGCGGTGGTGTGACCATGACCGCGGACGGTGAGCGCTTCGCCGAGCATGCCCTGCAGCTGGTGCAGTTGTGGGAAAGCGCACAACGAGAGCTGCCGCTGCCGCGGGGAATACGACGGGTGCTTACGCTGGGCGGCGAACTTAGCCTATGGGAGCCGCTGCTGACCCGCTGGCTGCACACGCTGCGCGACACCCTGCCGTCACTGGCGGTGCGTATCGAGGTGGGAGAGCGCGAGGCACTGCACGAGCGCCTCACCCATGGCGGACTCGATGCCGCCCTGGTGCACCAGGCGGACTACTGGCCCAGCCTGCAGGTCGAGCTGTTGCGCGAGGAGCGGCTGGTGATGGTACGTACGCGAGGATCGGGCTCGTCGGCCCCCTACCTCTACGTGGACTGGGGCGAGGTATTTCGCCGCGAGCACGATGCGGCCCTGCCTCAGTATGCCAGCCCTGTCATCGCGGTGAACCTGGGGCCGCTGGCCCTGCATTACCTGCTCAATCATTCGGGAATGGGGTACTTCCGCCTGAGCGTCGTCCAGCCCTATCTCCGGCAGGGGCTGCTCGAGCGAGTGCCGGAGATGCCGGAGTTTTCCTACCCTGTCTATCTCGTGCACCCCCGCGAGCGTCGAGCCCCCGGGCTGGAGGAAGCCATCGACCTGCTCTACCGGCAGGTGCAGGGGGCGGCCTGATTCGAGCCGGGGCGCCAGGCATCGATTCGCGTGGTGGCCCATTGCCAGGCCTTGATGGCGCGCTCGGCAGACAGTCAGGCCGTGGCTGGCTAGCCGAGGGGGCAGTTTATATGATTGTTTCAGAGTCCAGACGCCGTGTTGGTTGGCTACAGGCGCAAGGCAGCGAGGCGGGAGGTGGTGCATGAGGCCCTGGATACGGCAATTGAGCAGTGGGTTGGCGGTGCTGGTTGGCTTCGTTGCGGGGGTGGCGTTGCTGATGTTCTTCGTGGCCAATCGCCAGGCTCCCGAGCGCCAGGAGGCGGCGGTATCCGCCACCCCGGTCAGGACCGTTGCGGTCCAGCCCCTGGATTTTCGTCTGGAGGCGCGTGGCCACGGCGTGGCGCGCCCCGCCGAGACCTGGCAGGCGGTTGCCAACGTGGCGGGGCGCGTGGTGGAGCGCCACCCTGAGCTGGAGAGCGGTACCCTGCTGCCCAAGGGCACGTTGCTGGTGGCGCTGGATCCCAGCCGCTATGAGCTGGCCATCGTCGAGGCGGAGGCGGAGCTTTCAAGCCTGGATGGCGAGCTGTCGCAGCTCGAGGCCGAGGAGAAGAACACCGACCGCCTGCTGGCACTGGAACAGCAGGCCCTTGCCCTGACCGAGCAGGAGCTGTCGCGTATCGAGCGCCTGGCCGCCAGCGGTTCGGTCTCCACCTCACGGCGCGACGAGCAGCGGCGCAGCGCCGTGGGGCAGCGTCGGGCGGTGGCCTCTCTTGAGAACACCCTGGCGTTGATGCCCGCGCGGCGCGAGGTGCTCCAGGCCCGGCGTGAACGGGCCGAGGTGCGCCTGACTCAGGCCCGGAAGGACCTGACGGATACCCGCTTCGAGGCGCCCTATGATCTGCGTCTGAGCGATGTTGACATAGAGTTGCATCAGTTCGTGGGCAGCGGGCAGAGACTGTTCCAGGCCGAGAGCCTGGCCGCTGCCGAAGTGGAGGCGCATATTCCCATCGGCATGATGCGTCGTCTGCTGGGCGCGATCCTGCCCGAGAAGCCCTTCGGTCAGGGGCTGGATGATTTGAACGAACGACTGGACTTCTCGGCGGTTGATGCCGATTTGCTTCTGGTCGGTGCCGAGGGTGTCGGCTGGTCGGGTGAGTTGATACGAGTGGCCAGCGGGCTGGATCCGGCCACCCGAACGGTTCGGGCCGTGGTGCGAGTCGATCAACCTTACCGTGATGCCGGGCCACCGAATCGCCCACCGCTGCAGCGCGACATGTACATACGAGTGCGCCTCTCGGCATGGAGCCGGGCACCCCGGCTGGCGATACCGGCCGGTGCGGTGCATCAGGGCGAGGCCTGGCTGGTGGGTGATGATCAACGCCTCGAACGGCGGGCGGTGAGCGTGGCCTTCGAGCAGGGGGACCTGGCGGTGATCTCGGCCGGCCTGGCCCCCGGCGAGAGGGTGGTGGTCGATGACCTGTCCACGGTAATTGCCGGGATGGCCGTCGCCGGGCAGCGTGACCGGAACCTGGAGGCGCAGATTGCCGGCCAGGCGCTGGGTGAGGAACACGAGGAAGCGCAGCCATGATCCGCTGGTTTGCCGCTCACCCCACCGCCGCCAATCTGCTGCTGGTGCTGCTGCTCGCCGCCGGGCTCTTTGCGGCCCCAACGCTCAAGCGCGAGACATTCCCCGATTATCGCCCGACGGAGGTCGGCGTCGAGGTGGTCTACCGCGGAGCCAGCGCGGCCGACGTGGAGGATGCCGTGTGCCGGCGCCTGCATGAGGCGGTCAAGGGGGTGGAGTACCTCGACGAGTTTGTCTGCGTGGCCCAGGACAATCTGGCCAGTGCCACCGCCACCATGCAGGCCGGCGGCGATTCCCTGCGTTTTCTCAGCGAGATCGATACCGAGGTCGCTGCCATCAGCGAGTTTCCGGCCCGGGCAGACCCGCCGGTGGTGCGCGAACTGCATCGCAGCGACCTGGTGGCGGCAGTCGCGGTCTCTTCCGATATGCCTACCTCGCAGCTCGAGGAGTACGCCCTGCGCCTGGAGGAGCGCATCATGGCCTTGCCCGGAGTGGCCAATGTGGCGATTCACGGCACGTCTCAGCGCCAGTGGCAGGTGGAGGTGCCCGGCGAGGTGCTGGGTCAGCACGGACTCTCGGCCCGCGACCTGGCGCGTCGGGTCTCCGCGCAGAGCCTGGATCTGCCGCTGGGCACCCTGGAGACCCCCGGGCGCGATATCCTGCTGCGCTTTACCGACCAGCGCCGCTCGCTGCGTGAGCTGGAGAGCCTGGTGGTGGTCTCCGACCCGGCCGGCGGTGAGCTGACGCTGGGCGATATCGCCACCCTCGCCGAAGCCGGTGAGCGCGATGAGGAGAAGATTGTCTTCAACGGCGAGCCGTCGCTGGTGCTGGAGGTAAGCAAGAGCCTGCGCGATGACGCCCTGACGGTAAAGGAGGAGCTTGAGGCGCTGATCGAAGCGGAGCGTCGCCGCTTCGAGGGTGGCGTAACGCTGACCCTGACCCAGGACATGACCGGCATCGTCCGCGACCGTCTGCAGATGCTGGTGGCCAACGGCCTGATGGGGCTTGCGCTGGTGGTGCTGGTGATGAGCCTGTTCTTTCGGCCACGCCTGGCACTGTGGGCGGTGCTGGGGTTGCCTGCCGCCTTCATGGGCGCCTTCCTGGTGATGGGACTCAGCGGGCTCACCCTGAACATGATCACCCTGGTGGGGCTGCTGATGGCCATCGGCATCGTCATGGACGACGCCATCGTCATCACCGACAGCATCGCCGCCCACGCGGGGGAGAGTGCCTCGCCGCTGGCAGCAGTAGTCTCCGGGACCCGTCAGGTGCTGCCCGGGGTGCTGTCGTCGTTTCTGACCACCGCCTCGGTCTTCGTCCCGCTCTCCTTCCTGGCCGGCGAGATGGGCGCGGTGCTCGAGGTTCTGCCGGTGGTGTTGATCGCCGCCCTGGCGGCGAGCCTGGTCGAGGCGTTCTGGATTCTGCCTCATCATCTCGAGGGGAGCGTGAAGCATCTGCAGCAGGGCCATGATTCCCGCCTGCGCGGCGCCTTCGATCGCGGCTTCGAGCGCTTTCGCGAGGGCGTGGGAAGGCTGGCCGACCGGGCGATCCGTTTCCGCCATGGGGTGCTCGGCGCGATGCTTGCTGTGATGCTGGGGTCGGTCGGCTTCATGGCCGGAGGTCATCTTGGCAGCGAGGCGATGCCCGATATCGACGGCGACGTGCTGGAGGCGCGCATTCTGATGCCCCAGGGTACGCCGCTCGAGCGCACCGAGGCGGTGGCCGAGCGAGTGGCATCGGCCATGAATGAGCTCGATGCCCGCTATTCGCCCGAACAGCCCGAAGGCGCGGCGCTGGTCGAGGCGATGCAGGTGCGCTTCAACCATAACCTCAGCGCGCGTGAGGCAGGACCCCATGTGGCGACGGTCAGTGTCGATCTGCTGACCGCCGAGAGGCGTACTCTGACCCTGGATGCGCTGACTGCCGCCTGGCACGAGGCGATCGGCGAGATCGCGGGGATGCAGCGCCTGATCATCCAGGAGCCGGGTTTCGGCCCCGCCGGGGTGCCGATAGAGGTGCGCCTGACCGGCGAGAGACTCGATGCCATGAAGGCGGCGGCACTGGAGATGGCCACATATCTCGAGGGCTATTCGGCAGTCTATAACGTCATGGATGACCAGCGCCTGGGCAAGCCTCAGCGCGCTTACTCCATGGCCTCGGGGGCTCATGGACTCGGGTTGAGCGCCGAAGAGGTGGCCGGCCAGCTGCGCGCGGCCATGCTCGGCGAGATTGCCGATACCCAGCGTATCGGCGAGCAGGACATTGAGGTGCTGGTGCGCCAGGCCGAGGCCGACCGCGATGGCCTCGATGACCTGGTCGACCAGACCCTGATGCTGCCCGACGGCAACCAGGTGCCGCTTTCGGTGGTGACCGACGTGGCCGAGCGCCGCGAGTGGGCGCGCATTACCCGCATCGATGGTCGGCGAACGGTCACCGTGGAGGCCAACGTCGATGCCCGCCGGGCCAGCGCTCAGGCCGTCGTCAACGACCTGGTGGATAGCGGTTGGGTGGCGGACTTCGAAAAGCGCCACCCCGAGGTGGCCGTCACCTTCGAGGGGCAGGTGGCCAGCTCCGCGGAGACCGGCGGCTCCATCGCGCGTGGCCTGTTGATCGGCCTGGTGGGCATCTTCGTGATCCTATCCTTCCAGTTCCGCAGCTACATGGAGCCGCTGATCGTCATGCTCTCCATTCCAATGGCCTTTATCGGGGCCATCTGGGGGCATGTGCTGATGGGCTACTATCTCTCCATGCCCTCGTTGATCGGGGCCGCCTCGCTGGCCGGTATCGTGGTCAACAATGCCATCCTGTTGATTCACTTTATCAAGGCGCACCGCGAGCAGGGTCTGGACGCGGCCGCCGCCGCCGGTCAGGCCAGTCGCGATCGGCTGCGGGCCATCCTGATCTCCTCCACGACCACCATCGCCGGCCTGGCACCGCTACTGGCCGAGACCAGCACCCAGGCAGATGCCATCAAGCCACTGGTGATCGCCGTGGTGTTCGGCCTGCTCAGCGCGACCCTGCTGGTGCTGCTGGTGATTCCGGCACTCTATGTGCTGTTTGACGACCGGGGCTGGACTCGTGGGACATCCGCCAGCAGGTAGTACAGCAGCGGCATCACCTGGAGGGGCAGCAGCGTAGGGATGGCCAACAGAAGGTAGAACACGCCCCTCGTGTTGTTGCTCCCTTCGGGAGCAACGCTGCCACTGCGTCGATTTGTCTAGACCTCACGAGCTCACCGGCTGGGCGGGTGATTCTCGAACGCTCTCTTTTCCTGAGTCTCCTCATAGCCGGTGATCATGGGCTTGACCAGGCTGAAGAGCGTCTTGCCCATGGTGGCCATGTAGACGTGGGCAATCACGAAGATCAGCATGGCGAAGGCCGCGGCGGTATGTACCAGGGCCACGCTGCCCAGGCTGATGCTGTCTTGCAGCCAGACGGGCCACTGGTTGTAGAACAGATACAGCAGCCCCGAGATCCAGATAGCCGGCGAGATCAACAGCTTGAAACTCAGGTAGGCAAGGCGCTGCAGCGGATTGTGCTTGGCCTGGGTGGTCTGGCGGAAGGGATGCTCGGCGCCGGTGAAGGTGCCGATCAGGTAGTAGTGGACCACCGCGCCCAGCCTGTCGGTGGTGGGAAGGTACTGGCGCCACTCGCCGGTAGTGAGGTGCCAGAAGATCGCCAGGATCCACAGGCCGATCAGCGCGTAGGCCGCCAGGCCGTGCAGCCGGGCGGCGGGGCCGAAGCCAAGCGCCTGGTAGCTGCCGTGGATCTCGAAGCCGGTGAACATCAGAAAGAAGATCAGCACCGCCTGACTCCAGTGCCAGAAGCGTTCGAAGCGTTTGTAGATCATTTCGCGTTTCATGAGCGTTTCCTCCGACGCCGAGTCATGATTCGCCCACCGGCGTGGGCCAGGCTGCCGACCAGCACCAGCAGGGCGGCGCTCCAGCCTGCCCTATCCAGCCAGACGCTGCGGTCCCGGGCGGGAAGGTAGAAGTCGGTCAGCGCCGCCAGCCGTCCGTTGCGCGAGTGGCATTCGCTGCACGCCAGGGCGTCCTTGCTGGGCGCCACCATGTGGGTGATTGGCCAGTGCATGCGCGTTTCCACGAAGTCGAACTCACCGCTGTAGGGCTGGTCGGCATATTCGGTGCCGGCCCGGAGCGCCTTGGCCCAGTCGAAGTTCGACCACAGGGCGGTGTCGTCGTCGGCGCTGTAGACATGATTGACCAGCAGGTGCTGATTGACCGGATCGTAAGGTTGCTTGCCCTGCATGACCTTGAACGGCCAGATGCGTGACGTCGAATCGGCATGGCTGCCCTTGACGCTGTTGATCTCGATGGGCTGCTGGCTGTCGTCCAGCGAGTCGCTGCGCAGGGTGTAGCGAACTTCACCGTCGAACCAGCGATACTCGGGCACCACGTTCTCGCCATAGCGGAAGTTGCCCTTGGTGCTCAGGTACTCGAGGTGGCCGTCGTCGTCACGAATCCTGAGCGGCTCGCCATCCTCACCGAGCCGGCCGGCGGTGGACCAATCCCACCAGGTCTTGGTGGCCACGCCGCCGCGGGCAAATTCGGGGATATGGCAGCTCTGGCAGGCGACCTGATCGACATGATCATTGAGCTTGGTCTTCTGGTGCGGGGCATCGCCGTGGCAGGACTCGCAGGAGGCCCGCGAAAAATCGGTGTGTCCCGGGACATCGATCCCTTGAGTATCCCGGGCCGTGGTCAGATAGCGGCTGCCGCTGACGCTGTGAGCCGAGGTGGTGTGGCAGTCGGCGCAGGCGAAGTCGGCGCCGTCTGCCGACATGTGCACGTCCAGCGACAGGGGGGCATTGATCAGCGATGAATCCAGGTCGCCGTGCTTGACGCCGTCGCCGCCGCCGCCATAGAAGTGGCAGCTGCCGCAGTTCTGCTTGCTGGTCGGACCGATGTGCTGGGCGACCTGTGCCAGGTCGGGCGGCTGTCTGGCGTCTTCGTCGCTGGGATCGGGGAGCTCGTAGGCGGGATGCCCGGCGCCGGTGGGGGACTTCCAGTAGCTGCCGGTGGTGTCGTGACAGACCAGGCAGTCGACACGATTATCTGCGGTGGGCGGTTCCTGGCGCATATCATCCCAGCCGTAGCCGGTGTGGCAGCTGGTGCAGAACGGCTCGTTGGAGGTCACCGAACCGCAGAAGCTGTTGACCACGTGGCGCTTGCCCAGCAGCTGCCGGGTCTCCGGGTGCATATACTCCCAGGTCCAGTGGGTGGTGGCCTGGAGCTGCTTGGCCGCTTCGGTGTGACAGCCAAGGCATGCCTCGGTGACTTCGGGACCCGAGGCGAAGGGGCCCTGCAGCTCCTCGAAGTGCTCATGATCCGCCGTCGAGGGAGCCTGACGGTCCAGGGCGGCGGCTGCCGGTGCTGCATTGATCGCCAGAAGCATGGCAAGAAGCAGTGTGACAAGCGATGCCAGGATGAAGGCCCTGGCGGCAAGTGCTGCGTATCGAGCCGATGAATATCCCGTCATGATGCCCCTCCTGCGAAGTTTTACTTATCGAACAGTCACTTCTTGCCACTCTCCAGCTTCGTAACGGCTTGTTTTGTGTTGCTCAAGCTTCGTATGTTTCTTATGTATTGCGGTTTGCCCATGACGTGTGATGCCAGTGTCGGTCAGGCGCAGTACTGTTCGTAGAGCGTCAGAATCACCGCCATGGCCTGTTCACTGCTGATGCGATAGTAGATCTGCTTGCCATCACGGCGTGTCACCACCAGGTTATCGCGCCGCAGCACCGCCAGCTGCTGTGACAGGGTAGGTTGTTCGATGCCCAGCTGCTGCTGCAGCTCGCCGACGTTCAACTCACCCTGCGACAGTTGACACAGCAGTAGCAGACGATCCGTGTTGGCCAGCGTCTTGAGCAGTCGTCCCGCCTCGTCGGCGCTCTCGCGAAGCCGGGTGATTTTCAATGCGGTGTCTTTTTGCATGGTCTTTCGATGTCTTTAACAGTTGTATAAAACATATTATATTAAAACACAAACTGATTGGCCGCATGATTCTCCGTTTCCGAGGTGATGATGAGTCTTCTTTCCCGCATGACGCGCAATCTGACGCTGGCGATTCCGGTGACGATGCTGCTGGGTCTGGCGTACGGCCTGGTGGCCCCGAGCGACTGGTTGCGCACGCTGATCGTGCCGCTGACGCTGCTGATGGTCTATCCGATGATGGTCAATCTCAAGCTGAGCAAGCTGTTCGAGGGCGGCGATATCAAGGCACAGCTACTGGCCCAGGGGATCAACTTCGCGATCATTCCCTTCATCGCCTTCGGCCTTGGGCGACTGTGGTTCCCGGAGCAACCCTATCTAGCGTTGGGGCTGTTGCTGGCCGCGCTGCTGCCGACCAGCGGCATGACCATCGCCTGGACCGGATTTGCCAAGGGCAACCTGGCCGCCGCGGTCAAGATGACCGTGGCGGGGTTGATTCTCGGCTCCTTGGCGACGCCTTTCTACGTGCAGTGGCTGATGGGGACGGCGGTAACAGTGGACCTGGTCGCCGTCTTCCTGCAGATCGTCCTGGTGGTATTTCTGCCCATGCTGGTGGGCCAGCTCACCCAGGCCTACCTGATTCATCGTCACGGCCAGCAGGGCTACCAGAGGGACTGGGCGCCGAAGTTTCCGCCGCTGTCGACCCTGGGCGTGCTGGGCATCGTGTTCGTGGCCATCGCCCTGAAAGGCTCGGCGCTGGTGGCCGAGCCGGCAATGTTGCTCGATATTCTCGTGCCGCTGCTGGTGCTCTATAGCGTCAATTTCATGCTCAGCACCCTGGTGGCGCGGCGGCTGCTGCCCCGGGGCGATGCCATCGCACTGGTCTATGGCACGGTGATGCGCAATCTGTCGATTGCCCTGGCGTTGGCCATGAACGCCTTCGGCGAGGCCGGCGCCGATGCGGCGCTGTTGGTCGCCGTTGCTTATATCATTCAGGTGCAGTCCGCGGCCTGGTACGTGAAGTTCAGCGAACGTTTCTTCGGGCCCAGCGAGGCCTGAGTCAACCTGAAGCAGCTCATGGCCGACACGCGACTCGGGTCGGTGGGTGAGGTGATCGGCTATTTCCGAGAGCGGGGCGGATCAACTCGAACCTTGGGCAGGAGTATTGATATCGAGTCCCGAGCTCCGGGCCAGTGTTTCAATCTCGGCGTAGTGGCGCCGATACTCGCCTGAGTCTAGCGGCGCATAGTTGAGGTTCTTCATTGCGCTGGACAAGGCGGTGAAGTACTCCCGGATCGCGTCCTTGTCGTCGAAGGCGTACTCCGCACTCACCAGCGGGTGGATCAGGGCCAGGCTGCGCCGTTGGCGCTCAGGGGAGGTACTGCCATCCACTGCATCGAAGGCATCCTGCTGCAGATAGACCAGATCGAGGAAGGCGGCCTTGTGGTAGGTGAGAAAGTCCTCGAGTGTGATGCCTTCATCGCCGGTGACCTGCATCATCTGGTTGACGTCTTCCCCGTCGTGCAGCAGTTGCAGTAGTTCGTCGATGCGTCCCGGCCATTCCTTGCCGAGACGCTCGGCGATGGCGGGTTCGAGCTCGGCCCGATAGCGCGACCAGGAGAGCAGGGGATCCACCGCCGGATAGAAGCGCTTGTAGGCGCGCTCGGATGACAGGCCGAGGAACGCCTTGACGGTGCTCAGGGTCGCCTGGGTCACCGGCTCCTCGAAGTTGCCGCCGGAGGGAGAGACGGTGCCGATCAGGGTCAGGCTGCCGCTGTCGCCGGCGCCGTTACGGATCACCCCGGCACGCTCGTAGACGCTGCGTACCGCCGAGTCCAGGTAGGCGGGATAGGCCTCTTCGCCGGGGATCTCCTCCATGCGTCCGGAGGTCTCGCGCATCGCCTGGGCCCAGCGCGAGGTGGAGTCGGCGATCAGCAGCACGTTAAGCCCCATCTGGCGGTAGTATTCGCCGAGGGTGATGCCGGTGTAGATGGAGGCTTCCCGGGCGGCCACCGGCATCGAGGAGGTGTTGCAGACGATTACCGTGCGGTCCATCAGCGAGCCGCCGGTGGTCGGATCCTGGAGGCGTGGAAACTCGGTGATGGTCTCCACCACTTCCCCGGCCCGCTCGCCGCAGGCGACGATGATCACGATATCCACGGTGGAGTGGCGGGCGATGAGATTCTGCAGCACCGTCTTGCCGGCGCCGAAGGGGCCGGGAATGCAGGCGGTACCACCGGTGGCGATGGGAAAGAAGGTATCGATCACGCGGATGCTGGTATCCAGGGGGCGGCTGGGGTAGAGCCGCTCGCTGGCGTGGCTGTCGAGCAGGCGCTGCGGCAGCGGTGTACGCACCGGCCAGCGCTGGGCCAGGGTAACCCGGCGCTCGACGCCCGCCGCGTCGACGAGGCGGGCCACCGGCACGTCCACGGCGAAGCTGCCCTCTTGAATCCAGTTGACCTCCTGCTCGCCTCGGGCGTCGAAGGGCACCATGATGCGATGGGTAAAGCGCCCCTCCTGCACGGTGCCGAGGGTATCGCCGGCATGCAGCTTGGCGCCCATGCGTACCCGGGGCGAGAAGGACCACTTGATGGTCGTGTCCAGCGCCGCCAGGTGCAGGCCCCGGGGAAGGAAGAAGCCGGACTGCAGGGCGATCTGTTCCAGGGGGTTCTGCAGGCCGTCGTAGATCTGCCCCAGCAGGCCGGGGCCGAGGGTGACCGAGAGCATCTCGCCGGTCTGCTCCACGGCGTCGCCTACCTTGATGCCGCCGGTATCCTCGAAGACCTGGACGTCCGCCCGCATGCCTTGCACCCGCAGCACCTCGCCCTTGAGGCGAATATCGCGGGTTTCCTCCGCCTGGGCGGGGCGGATATAGACCACCTCGTTCTTCATCAACCCCTTCGAGCGTTCGAGGGTCTCGATAATCACGATATCGTCCTGGACACTGACCACCCGGCAATTTCGCTGGGTTGTTCGCTGTATACTCATTTCAAACTCCCGGAGCCCATTCTATCGCTGGGGTCGTGACAGGCATTCATCAGCTACCATCTCCCGAAAAAGGTATTCCGTCATTGCCAAGCCCCCGCTCGATATCCGCTCGCAGGCGACGTTCTGCCGCCTCGGCGTTGTAGCGTTGCCAGGCGGCGACAAGGCGCCAGCGCAGCCAGTAGATGACGACCTCGCGAAAGTCGAAACGATCATGGCGCTGCGCCCGACCGAGCCAACGCCAGCTCTCCTCGAACAGCTGCCGTTCCAGCTCCCGGGGGCGGTCGTGCTCCAGATGCTCGCGGGCCTCGGCGAGCCAGGGAAAGACCGGCCCCACGCCGAACAGTGATGCCTGCCAGTGGGTGCCGATATGTGCCAGGCGCGGACCGAAGCCCCAGGCCTCGCCCGGGAGCGGCGCGGGATGGCCAAGGCGTCGCCGGCGCAGGGCCGTCATCAGGGTGTGACGTTCGAGCAGGGTCTCAACCAGATCCCCCACGCCATGCTCCACCAGTTGCGGGGCCGTCAGTCGATAGCGCCGGACATGGACTTCGGTAGAGACATCCATGCCCAGGTGCCGCCAGTCGAGCAGGATTTCCAGCGCCTGCAGGCTGTCGCGATGGGCGTCGCTCAGGATCTCGAGACGGTGTGCCAGGCGGATCGCCGAGATCGGCAGGGGTTCGCGCTCGAAAGGCGTGGCGGGCAGGGCCGGCAGGCTGGCGAGCAGGTCGACGTACTGATGGCGTTTTGACATGGCTACTTGACGATGCCTTCGAGCATGGCGCGAAAGCGCGGCTGCAGATGTTGCAAGAGAAGCTCTGCCACCGCCTCGTCACTGATGTCGAGCTCCATCTGGTGCTCGTGCAGGCGGATACGCAGGCCGCTGGCGTGGTCGCCTGTGGTGAAACACACCCCCTCGCGCAGCACCTCGCGGGCCTGGGCGACCACGAAGTGGGCAAGCGTGCCCTCCTTGAGCTCCTCGGGGCGGCGACGCAGCTCCTCCAGCCCCAGGACGTCTCGCGGCAACATCACTTCCACCTCGTTTTCCGCTTCCAGCGGTGTTTCGCTGCGGGTGCGGGCGGCGAGTTCGAGAATCAGACGCTGCAGCAGATCTTCCCGGGTCAGGGTCTGGCCGACCAGCCGGCGCAGGTGGTCACGAAAGCGGTGGGTCAGGGTGGCCTGCATCTCCAGTACGCTGTCCCGGGCGGCAACCCGCAACGCCTCCTTGGCGGATGATTCCAGGCGTGCGGCCTCTTCCCGAGCCTGCTCGCGCCATTCCTGGGCGTCTCGCTCGGCCTGTTCGATCATCCAGGTGGCGCGCCGCTCCGCATCGGCGACGATGCGTTTGGCCTCTTCCCGACCCCGCTCCACACCTTCGCCGCGTAGTCGTTCGATCAGCGTCTCGACGCCGAAGGAGGCGCCCTGGAGAGGTGTTTCCTGATCGTTCATCATCTTGTCTCCGCGTTACTGCATGGGGATGTCGCCACTGATCACCAGGGCGAAGATGAAGGCGAACACCCCGAAACCCTCGACGATGGCTGCCGGCGCGATGGAGAGCCCGAAGATTTCCGGCTTGCTCTTCGCGCTGTTGATCGCCGAGGCGCAGCAACTGCCCTGGTAGACCGCGCTCAAGAGCAGCGCCACTCCGGCCAGGAGGCCCACGGAAAACAGCCCCGCCGAGGTGGCCTCGGTGACCGGGCGTTGCAGGCTGAACATCACCACGATGCCGTAGATGCTCTGGGAGGAGGGCATTGCCGAGAGCCCGATGAAGCGTCCGTGACCGGTCTCGGTCTCGAGCAGGGCGCCGATGGCCGCCTGGCCGGCGATGGCGCAGCCGATGATGCTGCCGATGGCGCCCAGGGCCATGGGCCCGTACAGGCCTGCCCAACCCAGGGCGATGATCAGTTGCTCCATGGCGTGGTCTCCGTTGTCGCGAATGCCGTGAAGGGGTACCCCTCGTCCGAGATACCCCAGTGATAGAACTCGATGAGATTGAGCCGCAGTCCGTGCACCACGCCGCTGACCACCGCCAGCACGAAGTTCAGCGCGTGGCCGGCGATCAGGATCAAGGCGTAGAGCAGGATGCCCAGGCTCGGAAAGGCCGCCGCCGCGTCCGCGGCGAGCTGGTTGAAGGTGACCGCCAGCGACGCGCTGGCGAGCCCCAAGGCGAACAGGCGCAGATAGCTCAGGACGTCGCCGAAGGCGCGGGTCACGTCGGTGAGGGCATAGAGGCCGCCGCCGGCGCGCTTGAGCAGATCCAGCGGCCCGCGCACCGGACGGGTGTCGGAGAAGGCGGCGACGCCCGCCAGCCCCAGGGCGAGGGCGGCTCCGCCGCCGGTGATGCCGTAATAGAGCATCACGCCGGCCAGCAGGGCGACAATCCAGCCCAGCGGCGCCAGCATCGCGGTCCGCCCGCGCCGATGCCAGGCGACGGTGGCATTGGCGACGACCAGATGCGCCAGGCCGATGCCTATTGCCAAGCGCATCATCTGGTCGAAGTCGTTGACGTCGAACAGCTTGAGCCGCGCGAGCCAGGCGTCCGGTGGCGGGTTCCAGCCGAAATAGCCGCCGGCGAGCACGCCGTAGGCGAAGGCACAGCCCACCAGGGCGAAGCCCAGGTTGCGCACGCGCGTGCCAGCGCGGCTGCGCGCAAGACGCTTTGAGAAGAACAGCACCGCGCCGAGCAGCAGCAGCGCATAGCCGGCGTCGGCGAGGATCATGGCGAAGAATACCGCAAAGGAGAAGAAGATCACCCGGGACGGATCCCAGTTGCGGTAGCCGGGCATCTGGTAGAAGTGCACTATCTCCGCGCCGCCGGCGGTGCGCTCATCGTTGTCGAGCAGTGTCGGCGGCTGGTCCTCGGGAGCCACCGGCTCGTCGAGCAGGGCGAGCCCTCGCCGCTCGGCGAGGCGTCGAGCGTCCTCGATCGCCCTTTCGGGCACCCAGCCCTGCACGGCGAAGATCGCCTCGCTGTCGCGGGTGAGGCACTGCGCCTGATCCAGGCTCGCCGCATCCTCCGCCCGGGCCTGATGGCGATGCAACAGATGAATCCAGCGGGTCAGTGCCTCGCGCTCGGCGACCCGCTCGTCGAGGCGCACCACCAGGCGCTGTAGCTCCTCGCGCAGGCGCCGGCGCGGCACGCTGCCGGTATGGGTGCGCGGCACCGGCAGGGTGTTCACCGCGGGTTCCTCCCGAGCGATCACCGCGATGTAGCGGTTGCGGTTGTCGCGATGCACCTCCTGCCAGGGCAGGGCGACATCCCCAAGCTGGCGCGCCTTGTAGTGGGGCACCTCGTAGAACCATAGCCGATGGTCGGCCAGGCTCTCCAGAGGCGGGAACTCGAAATCACCCCAGGGCTCGAGATCCTCGAGACGCCGTCGGGTAAAGTCGATGCTGTCCTCCAGATCCCGGGTTCGGCGCTGGTTCTCCAGGGCGCGCATGACGATGGCCTGATGGTCGAAGTCGGGGTCGCTGGGCACCTGATGGCGCTTGACGGGACAGTCGAGCAGGTATGCCAGCGCCTTGCGGGTGTCGCTGGCCACCCCTCCGGCGGGGGCATCCGGCTTTTTCGACCTCAGGTCGATCAGGTGCATGACGCCGAGTCGCTGCAGATCGCGCAGCGTGTCCTGCTTGCCGCCGCGACGGCCCAGCAGCGTCACCCGGCGCAGTGCCACGATACTCATGGACTCGCTCCCTGAGTCTGCTTGCGCTTGGCGAGCTTGGCACGTACCACCGCGGAGCGTTCGCCGTCGGCGAGATGAATACGGATGCGGCGAATATTTTCCCGGGTGCGCGGAATCAATACCTTGTCGAACAGGTTGACCCGCTGGGTGACTCGCTTGACCGCTCGCTCCAGGCGCCGCAGCCGTTCCCGCTCCACCTGCAGACGCACCGTTAACGCCAGGGCGTCGCGCAGGGCCTCGCGATAGCGATCCAGCCAGTGGGGCGTGGTCAGCGTCGAATACTCGGCGACGTCGATATCGACGTTCTCGAGGATCGGCAGGTGCACGCCGAGCAGGTTATGTTCGCGTAACTGTACCCGGGTCACTCGGGCCAGATCGTGAAACTCCAGGGTATCATCACCGGCCATGGGCAACCGGTCGCGCACCCCGACCACCAGGGCGTCCAGCTCGGCCTCGCTTGCATACAGTGTTTCCCGGGCATGCAAACGCTCGCTGATCAGCTGGCGGCGCTTGAGGTCCAGGGACGGCAGCAGCCGCCGAAACTGCTTGAGTCGAGACTGCTCCCGGTGCAGGGCCGTCTTGTTGAGTGAGAGTCGTGCCACCTTGGTTCCTTACCCCCTGATTGCCCTATCCTGCGGCGTTCTGATCTTCGATCGGCGCTTCAGTCAGCATTCACACCATCGGCTTGCGAGGCAGCCCGGGTGTCCCCGGCGGGCTCCTGCTTCTTGGCGGGAAAGTACTTGTCGATCAGGTGTTGTTTCATGATCAGCTCCCGGGGTTCGAAGCACTCGGCCAGGGTCTCCCAGGCGAGGTCCAGGGCGCGTTCCAGGGGCAGGGAGACGGCCACATCCATGAAGCGCGTCTCGAACAGTTCACCGAAGCGCAGCAGCCGCTCGTCGAAGGCGGAGAGTTCGAAGGCCATGGCGCGTTTCTGCTGGGCGTCCTGGGCACCGGCATAGAGGCGGATCATGGTGTTCATCAGCGCACCGTGGTCCTCCCGGGTGCTCGCGCCGATCACGTGCTGCTTGAGCCGCGACAGGGAGCCGAAGGGGTCGATCCGGTCGTCGCGCAGATAGAACTGGCCTTCGGTAATGTAGCCGGTGTTGTCCGGCACCGGATGGGTGATGTCATCACCGGGCATGGTGGTAACGCTGAGCACCGTCACCGAGCCGGCGCCGTGGAAGTCGCAGGCCTTCTCGTAGCGCCGTGCCAGCTGGGAGTAGAGATCTCCCATGTGGCCGCGATTGGACGGCACCCGCTCCATGCTGATGCCCACCTCCTTCAGGGCGTCGGCGTAGGCGGTCATGTCGGTGAGCAGCACCAGCACCCGCTTGCCTTCCTCCACGGCGAAGCGCTCTGCTACCGCCAGGGCCATGTCCGGTACCAGCAGGCGCTCCACTACCGAGTCCGAGGCCAGATTGGTGAACATCACCGTATGGGCGAATACCCCGGCGTCGAGGAAGCGTTGCCGGAAGTAGTGGTAATCATCGAAGATCAGCCCCATGCCGCCAAACACCACCACGTCGGCATCGGCGTGGATGGCGATGCGTGCCAAGAGGGCGTTGTAGGGCTCGCCGGCCACCGAGAAGATGGGGATCTTCTGGCTTTCCACCAGGGTGTTGAAGACGTCGATCATCGGCACGTCGGTGCGGATCATGCGGCTGGGCATCACTCGGCGCATGGGGTTCACCGAGGGCCCGCCGATCTCCACACGGCGATCTTCATCCAGGGACGGGCCACGGTCCATGGGCTCGCCCAGGCTGTTGAAGGCGCGCCCCAGCACGTTCTGGGAACAGGTGACCTGCATGGGGTGGCCGAGGAAACGGATCGACGCCCGGGTGGTCAACCCGGCGGTGCCGCCGAAGACCTGCAGCGAGACCACGTCGTCATCGATGCGGATCACCTGGGCTAGCACCGTCTCGCCATCGGCCTTGCTCAGGCTGGCGAGGTCGCGGAAACGTGCCGGCGAGGCTTGATTTCCCTCACCGTGGGGGATACGCACACGGACGATGCCGCCGACGATGCTGAGGATGTTGCGATAGTGACTGAGGGATTGTGGCATGCCGAGTCGCTGCCTCCACACCGGGGAAGGAGTTGTCACGGCGCGACTCACATGACGCTGCCGGGGACAACGCAAAATTCGTCGAGGGGAAGGCGCGGTGCTTGGATCACGATTATCTTGTGATATTACACACGAGCATGCCCCTCGGCTCGCTAGAGTGTCAAACAGGAGTGGTCAATGAACGTCCTCACGATAGCGCTCCTCATGACCGGTCGGTGTCGCCCATGCACTATGCAGTGGATATGGCGTTACTCCCCGCCCGGTATGCTCCAGAATCATCTTGTCGGCCGTATATGAGCGGCCTTGATACGGGCATGCACGGGCATGCGGAGCATGAGATTTATGCGACATAATGTTGGCGGGCTAGGCTTTAGCGAACACGCGTGTGCCCGCTCTTCCCTCGAGGATGTCAAGCGTATCGACCAGCCGGCCAATGCCGCTGACTCCCCCCGTTTTGGCGAAGTCACTGGCGGCCGCGAGCTTAGGGCCCATGGAGCCGGGGGGCATGTCCAGTTCGCGGGCTTCGGCAACCGTCAGCGTCTGAATCGGTGCGGCCGTATCCGTACCAAAGTCGTGGTACACCGCATCCACATCGGTCAGCAGCAACAACGCATCGGCGTCAAGTTGGCGCGCCAGTAGGGCGCTGGCGGCGTCCTTGTCGATTACCGCTTCTACCCCGGTCATGCTGCCGTCGTGGCGGCGCAGGACTGGAATACCGCCACCGCCGGTGCAGATGACAATTACCCCCTGGTCCAGCAGCAGCTTCAGCACGCGCAAGTCGGGAATTTCCCGGGGAGCCGGTGATGGAACCACCCGGCGCCACTTGTCACCGTCTGCGGCAATCTTCCAGCCGTCTGCGGCGGCGCGAGACTGGGCTTCTGCCTTGTCATAGACCGGGCCGATAAACTTGGTCGGGTTGGCAAACGCCGGGTCGTTCCGATCGACAACGATCTGGGTGAGTAGTGTCGCCACTGGGTAGTCATGGTCGAGGGCATTCTCCAGTTCCTGTTCGATCAGGTAACCGATCATGCCTCCGGTTTCCGCGCCCAGAACATCCAGTGGATAGGCCTCTTCCGGCTTGTAGGCCGCGCCCTGCAGCGCCAGCAAGCCCACCTGGGGGCCATTGCCATGGGTGACGACCAGTTGATGTCCGGCACGCACGAGTTCTGCCAGCGACTTCGCCGCGACCCGGATATTGTTGCGCTGGGTATCAGCCGTCAGCGGTTCGCCGCGTTTCAATAGGGCGTTGCCGCCCAGCGCTACAACGATCAGCATAGTGTACGTCCTTTATCGACGGTCAGCGTCAGGGTCAGGCACCCAGCGTCGCTACCAGCACTGCCTTGATGGTATGCAGGCGATTCTCCGCCTGATCGAAGACAATTGATGCCGGGCTCTCGAACACTTCCTCGGTCACCTCCATGGCATCGATGCCGAATTCGGCCTGAATTTCCTTGCCCAGGGTTGTCTCCGCATTGTGAAAGGCCGGCAGACAATGCATGAAGCGGGCTCGGGGGTTGCCCGTTTTTTCCATGACCTTCGCCGTCACCTGATAAGGCATCAGCAGCTTGATTCGCTCGGCCCATTGCTCCCTGGATTCGCCCATGGATACCCAGACATCGGTGTAGATGAAGTCAACCCCGGCGACGGCCGCCTCCACATCGTCGGTAATGGTAATGCGGGCACCGGTTTCCCGGGCAGTGGCCTGAGCCTCATCTTGTATCGCCTTGCTGGGCCAGAGCGCGCGGGGAGCACACAGACGCACGTCCATGCCCATCTTGGATCCACCGATCAGCAGGCTGTCGCCCATATTGTTGGCGGCATCGCCGAGAAAGGCATAGGCGACCTCATGCAACGGCTTTTCAACATGTTCCTGCATGGTAAGAAAGTCGGCGAGAATCTGGGTCGGGTGAAATTCATCGGTCAAGCCGTTATAGATCGGCACTCCGGCATGGGTAGCCAGCTCTTCGACAACCGTCTGGCCGAAGCCGCGATACTCGATGGCGTCATATATCCGGCCCAGTACTCGAGCGGTATCCTTCACCGACTCCTTGTGGCCAAGGTGAGTGCCTGAAGGCCCAAGGTAGGTGACCCTGGCATCCTGATCGTAGGCGGCTACCTCGAAGCCGACCCGGGTACGGGTAGAATCCTTCTCGAAGATCAGCGCAATTTTCTTGCCGCTAAGCTGTGGTACCTCGTTACCGGCATACTTGGCAGTTTTCAGATCCTTCGCCAGTTTCAGCAGGAAACTGATCTCGCGCGGCGAGAAGTCGCGCAGGGTCAGAAAATGACGATTCTTGAGGTTGAATGCCATGATTCTTTTCCTTTTCGTCAGGCCGGATCACGCATGGTAGGGCAGCTCATGCAGCGTCCGCCGCCGCGGCCCCGGCCCAGCTCGGCTCCGGGAATGGCCAGCACCTCGACGCCCGCCGCTTCCAGGGCCGCATTGGTATCAACGTTGCGGTCGTAGCCAATCACCACGCCAGGGCTCAGCGTCAGCACGTTGTTGCCGTCGTTCCACTGTTCGCGCTCCCGGTCTGCCGGATTCTCGCCACCGGTCGGCACGACCTCCAGTGCCTTATAGCCAAGAGCCTCTGCCACTACATCGAACATCGGCCGCGGATCCTGGCGGAAGGTCAGATGCTGCTTGCCTTCGCCGGGGCGCAGGTCATAGCAGACCATTTCATCCGCCACCTCCTTGAAGGCGGTGACAACGTTGTCGCCACAGAAGGTGAAGATGGTATCCAGATGCATGGCCGCCCGAGATTTCGGGATCTGGCAGGCGATGACGCGTTCCGCCGTGCCCTTTTCAAACAGGGCGTTGGCCAGTTGCCCAACAGCCTGTGGCGACGAGCGTTCCCCCATGCCCACCAGCACCAGGCCGTTGCCCACCGGCATGATATCGCCGCCTTCCAGGGTGGCCAGGCCATGATCCTGGAGCGGGTCGCCCCACACAACGTCGACCTTGCCGGCAAATGTCGGATGGAATCGGTAAACAGCTGCCATCAGCAGCGTCTCGGGTTTTCGGGCTGCCCAGTACATGGGGTTAAGGGTCACGCCGTCGTAGATCCAGGCGCTGTTATCTCGGGTGAAGAGATAGTTGGGCAACGGCGGCAGTACAAAACCGTAGTGTCCCAGGTGATTGCCGAAAAGCCCGGTCGGGTCAAATGGCAGGTCGGCCACTACGAGTCCACCGATGAGGTATTCCGCCAGCCTTTCCCCGGGAAGCTCGTCCATCCAGGCGCGCAGGTCGGAAATCATGCCGACGCCGATTTCGTTCCAGGTAATCCGATGATCCAGGATCCATTTGCGAGCCTCGGCAATGTCCAGCGTCTCCGCCAGCAGCTCATTCATGTCCAGTACTTCGACGCCCTGAGCGCGCATCAGCCTGGAAAAGATATCGTGATCTTCCTGAGCCTGCTTGACCCAGAATACGTCATCAAACAGTAGCGCATCGCAGTTGGACGGAGTGAGTCGCTTATGGGCCAGCCCCGGGCGGCATACGATAACCTGGCGGAGAACTCCGGTTTCGGAATGTACGCCCAGTGTTTGTTCAGACATGCTTTATCTCCTCATGATGGGCTGCATCAGATAAGCGTGGCTACGCTGATGGCGGCTGTAATGAAAACGGTAAGAATCAGCAGCAACGGCCAGATAAACGCGATCCAGCGGTCATAGGATATGCGGCCAATCGCCAGCCCGCCGACCACGACCGCAAAGGTGGGATTGATCAGATTGACCAGGCCATTGGCGGACTGGTAGGCCGTGACGACCAGGTCACGCCCGACATTGGCGAAGTCTGCCAGTGGCGCGAGAATTGGCATGGACAGTACCGCAAGGCCAGAGGATGACGGTACAAAGAAGCTCATCCCCACTTCGATCCAGAACATTAGATTGATAAAACCGACTTCTGGAAGGCCACTCAATGACATCTCGGCGCTATGCAGGATGGTGTCGGCAATCATGCCCTGGTCCATGATTACCACGATGCCTCGGGCCAGGCCGACGACCAGTGCCACGCCCAGCAGGTCGCGGGCGCCATCGACAAAGCTGCCGGTGAGCTTCTTCTCACCCAGGCGGGCAATGATGCCGATCACAATGGCGGCACCCATGAATAGCGCGCCCATGCGAGCCATCCACCAGTCCTGGGAGGAAACGCCCCAGATCATGACGACGAAAACCAAAGCGAAAATTACCAGGGCGACGATCTGGGTCTTGTTGAGGGTCGCATCATGAACCCCTTCTTCCCTGTCACCCAGGAAGAACCGGCGCTGGGCCTTCCGTTGCTTGGCCACGACAGAGCGCGACGGATCTGCCTTGACCCGCTTGGCGTAGTGCATGACGTAGGCTGAGCAAATCAACAGGCCGCCAATCAGCAGGATGAAGCGCAGCACGATGCCGTCGGTAAACGGAATATCGGCGGCGTTCGAGGCGATGACGGTGGCGAAAGGATTAATGGTGGAGCCAAGTACCCCGATGCCGGCGCCGATCAGAATAATGGCGACCCCGGTAATACTGTCGTAACCGGCCGCCATCATTACGGGAATCAAGATCGCGTAGAAGGCCAGCGTTTCCTCGGCCATGCCATAGGTCGTGCCGCCCACGGCAAACAGCGTCATCAGGATCGGGATCATCCAGATCTCGTGGCCCTCCAGATGGCGCATGGCGCTGCGTATGCCGGTATCGATGGCGCCGGTAGCGTTCATCACTCCTAGAAAGCCCCCCAGGAACAGAACAAACAGGGCGACATCGATGGCGTTGGCGATATAGCTGTTCGGGTCGTAGAAACCCGTGGTAGGCGCCAGCATGATATCGACAAAGCCCTGCGGATTGGAGTCGACCATTTGATAGGTGCCGGGTACGGCTACCTCTCGCCCGACCTCTTCGTTCATGGCGCGATCGTATTGACCCGCCGGGATTATCCAGGTCAGAGCCGCGACCAGTATGATAAGGATAAAGAGGATGGTGTAAGCAGTAGGAAATCGCGAAGCAAGAGCGTTTTCCGAAACTGCCGAGTGTTTTTTATCATCTGCATCATCAGTCATGATACCTCCCCTACCCTTAGCCAAATATTCAACGCAAGGATTAGAAAATTTCGGAACTTTCGAGTTTGTCCGGAAGCTTGCCTTTCTTCATGCAACGCCAGTCTAGATTGACATGTTTGCTTTGGATCTTTTTGATTTATATCAAGCAATGGCTATTGTTTTCATGATTTATAATAAGTATGTATTTGGCTTTATTAAGGAGTCGAATGCTGGCTTCTGATCCGTCTTTGAAGGGATACACAGGCGAGATTCAATGAACGTCCTCACGATAGCGCCCCGGGCCTCGAGCGTTGCCACATCCATGTCCAGCGGCGCGATCACCTCATTCAGCGTTGCCATGACGCTGGTCGCCATGCTCCGCTTGCCGAAGACCGAGGGTCGTGCGCCACTCTCGGTCAGTCGGCGCGGTTCCGCGCCATCCCCGACAATCTTGTCCAGCACGTCGACAACTTCACTACTGGACGGTGCGAGAGTAGCCTCAATGGGAATGTCATCGGTGGTGCCGAGCCATGTAGCCGGCGCCAGTAACCGTCGCTTTCGTGGCTGGCGCTCTTAATCCGTATCCGGGCACTTCCCCTTGACGCCTGCGCATCCTCGACTAGCTTTAAATGTGTATCTTCATAGCATCTTTTTGCTGGCCAACGAGCCAGCACCAGAGACCAAACAGGAGGCGGCATGCTTGCTTTCCATCAGTCACACCCGCCCGGAATCCGCTTTGTCGCTGGCCTCTTGCTAGCGACGTTGGTGGTGGTGGTCGGCACTGCCGCAGCGGATAGTCACGAGGCGACGTCGAACGACGCTACCTGGCTGCCCAGCCTGATCACCGAGACGCCCCAGGAAGGCTTTGCGCTGGCGGTGACGCTGTCCCAGAAGGGCGTGGCGACCACTCAACCCGATGCCGAGGTGCGCAAGGAGCAGCGGCCCGAGTATGCCGAGGACCCGGACAGCCTGATTGCCGTCTCCCACGTTATCGCCACTCACTTTCAGACCGTCGCCGCGGCCAACGATTACTGGCGAGACGAGTAGCCGCCCCGGCTGGCCCCGTCAGCGACGAGGCGACAGGAGATTCCCATGATTAAGGTGCGGCTCTATCGCTACCACCCCGAAGAAGATGCGTTACCGCAGATGGAAACCTACGAGGTGGAGGCGCGCTTTCGCAAGGCCATGGTGCTCGACGTGCTCGAGCACCTGAAACAGCAGGACGCGACCCTGACCTACCGGCGCTCCTGCCGCGAGGGGGTATGCGGCTCCGACGGCATGAGCATTAACGGCAAGAACGGCCTGGCCTGCGTCACCTCGGTGGAGGAGGTGCTGGGCGGTGACAACACCCTGACCCTGCGCCCGCTGCCCGGCATGCCGGTCATCCGCGACCTGGTCGTCGACCAGACGCTGTTCTTCCGCCAGTTCGAGAAGATCCGGCCCTGGCTGATCAATGATTCGGCGCCGACCGCTCGGGAGCGTTTGCAGAGCCCCGAAGAGCGCGAGAAGCTCGACGGCCTCTACGAATGCATCCTGTGTGCCTGCTGCAGCTCGGCCTGTCCCTCCTGGTGGTGGAACCCGGACAAGTACATCGGCCCCGCCGGCCTGATTCAGGCCTATCGCTTCTTGATCGACAGCCGTGATACCGCCACCGATGAGCGGCTGGCCGAACTCGATGATCCCTTCAGCGTCTTCCGCTGTCGGCAGATCGCCAACTGCACCTGGGTATGCCCCAAGGGGCTCAATCCGATGCGCGCCATCGGCCAGATCAAGGCGATGCTGCTGAAGCGAGGCTGCTGACAACCCATCCGTGGACGGAGGCGAGGCCATGGCGTTTCGTCAGGTGAAGGACCTGCTGGAGTGGATTCATGATTTCCACCGGCAACTGGGCGACCAGTACACCCGGCTGGCCGAGACGGCCCCGGATGAGCGCATGCAGATGGCGCTGGTGTTCCTGGCCGATCGCGAGAGTCGCCTGCGCGACGGCATGGCGGCCTATCTGGAAGATGCCGACGATGCACTCCTGACCACCTGGCTGATCGACAGCCAGGAATTCGGGCATCCCAGCGTATTGAGACGAATCCCGCCCTGTCTCGGCTGCCATGATGTCCAGGATATCCTGGCTAACGTGATGAGCGCCCACCAGACGCTGAAGGACATGTATCGGCTACGCAGCGAGCTGGCGTCGATCCCCGAGGAGGCCGAGCTGTTTCACCAGCTGGCCGAGGCACAGGAGGCCGAGGCCAGGCTGCAGACCCGGGACCTGGCCCGCCTCGACATATACTGACGCGGAACTTCGATGATAACGACGACGCCCCGGCCAGGCCGGGGCGTCGTCGTGTCGCTGTCAGGTGGTCGCGCTGGCCTCAGGCCACGCCAAGCGGCCGTGAGGGGCCGAAGTGTTCGTAGTGACGCCGCTCGTCGGGGACCCCGAGCTCGGCCAGCGCCCCGTCGATGGCGGTCATGAAGCCCTGGGGACCGACGAAGTAACAACGGCCGCCCTCGGGTAGGTAGCTGGCCAGCAGGTCGCGATCGATGCGGCCGATGTGGTCGCCGGCATTGCCCGACTCATGGATGCTGACGGCATGCAGCCGCTCGGGGTGCTCCGCGGTCAGGGCCGCCACCTGGTCACGGAAGGCATGGTGCTCGGCATCCAGGGCGGCGTGCAGGTAGACCACCCGCCGGCCCTGGCGAAGGGCATGGCAGGCCATGGGCAGGAGCGGGGTCTGTCCGACGCCACCACTGGCCAGCAGCAGGGGCTCGTTGCCCTCGATCAGGGTCAGCCCACCGGCCGGCGGCAGTAGCGCCAGGGTGTCACCCACGCTCATGGCGTCATGCAGGTGGCGGCTGACACGGCCCCGGGACTCGCGTTTGACCGAGATCTGGTAGCTCTGGCCGTTGGGCAGGGCCGACAGGCTGTAGTGCCGGTAGACCGGCTCATCGCCCAGGGTCAGCTTCACGCCGATGTACTGGCCCGGCAGATGCTCGGCCACCGGCCCGCCGTCTACCGGCTCGAGCACGAAGGAGCGAATCACCGCACTCTCCTGGCGAATGGCGGCGATGCGGAATTCGCGGGGCCCTCGCCAGCCGCCGGGGTACTGCTCGAACTCCCGGTAGCGATACTCCTCCTGCTCGATGAGCAGGCCGGCCAGTTCCTCGTAGACGTTCTGCCAGGCGGCGGCGATCTCCGGCGTCACGGCATCGCCCAGCACCTCACCGATAGCGGCCATGAGGCATTCGCCCACCAGGGGGTAGTGTTCGGGGCGGATGTCCAGGGAGATATGCTTGTCGACTACCCCGGCCAGCGTCTCGCGTACCTTGTTCCGATCATGACGCAGCTGCACATAGGCCAGCACGGCGGCGGCCAGTGCCCGCGGCTGGCCGCCATCGACCTGGTGGGCCTGGTTGAACAGCGGTTTCACCTGTGGATAGCGCTGGAACAGCAGCGGGTAGAAGCGTTGGGTGATGGCGTCGAGGTGCTCGGCCACCACCGGAGCGGTGGTGGCGATCAGGTGTTCCTGTTCCTGGCTCAGCATCGAGGGGCTCCGTATCGGGGAAGGGAGACTTTAAAGAGCATCTAAAATACATCTTATTTCCCCGTGAAGCTATCCTGCGACGCTGGGTCGCAGCCAGGCTCCGGGCTCAGTAGGCCCAGACGATGGCCATCAACAGGCCCCAGGCCAGCACGCCGGCGGCCATGATGGTGTAGGCGGCCGACATGGTATTGATGTCGTTATCGCTGCGTTCGCACAGCGCCTGGAGGCCGTGATAGACGAGGCTGCAGGAGATGCCCAGGGCCACCAGCACCGCCAGGGCATTGAGCAGCAGGCTGGGAATCAGCAGCACGATGGCCGATGACCACAGCGGCAGCGGGGCCAGGGCCGCCAGCAGGTAGGCATCGTGATAATCGATGGAGAGCTCGCGGGTACCGTTGACGACGGCCTGGATCAGCCAGCCCATCACGAAGAACGTCAACAGCTCGGCCAGGAACAGGATGGTGGTGATAAAGCGCCACTCTCTATCGGCGAAGCCCATGACGAAGCCATCGCCGTAGTGGGTACCGGCGTAGTAGAGCAGCACCGGTGGCAGCAGCGACATGGGCAGCACCAGGCACCAGGCCAGGGTCGGAATCGACGGCTTGCGACCTTGCAGCGTCTTCCAGCCCGCCTGGCGGGTGAAGGGCAGTTGAATCACGGTCAGCGGGTTCATGGCGGTATCCTCGTGGGTAGAAAAGTATCACTTTGTGATATTATTGCTTAACCTTTAGGCAGCAACCCCTCTGCTGTCAAGCGGTAAAGAGATTGTCCATGTATACGCAGGATACCCTTCATGAGCGATGACGCCCTTACCAAGCAGGATTTTCAGCGCCTGTCTCATTTTCGTTATCAGCTGCGCTGCTTCCTGCGCCAGAGCGAGGATATCTGTCGTGAACACGGCCTGACGTCGCTGCAGTACCAGCTGCTGCTTCATCTGTTGGGATTCGAGCGGCGTGAATGGGCATCCATCGGCGAGCTGGCGGAACGGCTGCAGGCCAAGCACCACGGCACGGTGGCGCTGGTCGATCGCTGCGAGCAGCTGGGCCTGGTGGTGCGCCGCGCGAGCCGCGGCGACCGTCGGCGCATCGAGGTCCATCTGTCGCCTCGAGGCGCCGAGCTGGCCGGTCGAATCGCCGAGCTGCATCAACCGGAGCTGCGCCACCTCCAGGAAGAGTTTCATCTGCCGGGCTGGGTCGAACCGTCTTGAACCGGGAGGGGACCGGCTGACCTGAGTCAATGCGCATCGGGGCGACTTCTGGTCTCCTGATTGCGTTTCTCACCCCATGCGAGGAGACGACATGAGTGATACGCGCCATCAAGACTGGGACCCGCGCGCCGCGAGCGTGCTGAAGGATCAGATCACCGCCTATGACGATATGCGGGGTCGCTGCCCAATGGCCTTCAGCGACTACCTGCAGTGGTCGCTGTTTCGCCATGCCGACGTGATGCGGGTGCTCGAGGATCACGACACCTTCAGCAATGCGGCCAGCCGTCATCTTTCGGTGCCCAATGCCATGGATCCGCCATCACACACGCACTTTCGACGCATTATCGAGCCCTATTTCGGCCCCGCGGCCATGGCCGAGTTCGCCCCACGCTGTCGGGCCATCGCCGAGGGGCTAGTGGACCGCCTTCCCCACGACGATGAGGTGGAGGCCATGGCCGAGATGGGCCAGGACTTCGCCCTGGAGATCCAGTGTGCCTTCATGGGCTGGCCGGCCACGCTGCACGAACCGCTGCGGGCCTGGGTGAAGCGTCAGCAGGCGGCCACCCTGGCCCAGGATCGCGAGGCGCTGGGGGTGCTGGCGCTGGAGTTCGATGGCGTGATCCGCGAACAGCTGACCAGCCGGCGTGCGGCCGGCGATGATGCTCCGGATGACGTCACCACCCGCATCATGAACGAGACCGTGGAGGGGCGTGCGCTGACCGATGAAGAAATCGTCAGCATCCTGCGCAACTGGACGGTGGGCGAACTCGGCACCATCTCGGCGAGCATCGGTATCCTGATGCGTTACCTGGCGGCGGATCCCGAGCTCCAGGGCCGGCTGCGTGCCGATCGTGGCCTGGTGTCGAGGGCCATCGACGAGATCCTGCGCATCGATGCACCGCTGATGTCCAACCGCCGCATCGCCACCCGGGCGGTGGAGATCGGTGGCCGGCGCCTCGAGGCCGGTGAGCGCCTGACGATCCTGTGGGGCTCGGTCAACCGCGACGAGTCGGTGTTCGAGGCGCCCGACGAGGTACGCCTGGATCGCGATTCGGGAGACAACCTGCTCTACGGGGCGGGAATCCACGTTTGCCCCGGCGCGCCGCTGGCGCGAATGGAGCTCGAGGACTTCATGAACGCGCTGCTCGACGCCACGGTCGATATCGGCCCGCTGCCGGGCCGCCCCGCGGTGCGCGCCCTCTATCCCGCCGGCGGCTACTCCGAGGTGCCCCTGCACGTGCGCCGCTAGCCGCCAGGGGCTCATATCCGCGAGGGCGGGTTACAGGCCAATGCGATGCGCCCGGTCGGTAAAGAAGATGCCACTGGGTGACTCGCTGTCGAGGCGCGTGACTTCTTCTAGGGTGTGGGTGTCGTAGATGACCACCCGGTCATTGTCCCGGGCCGAGACCCAGGCCTGCTCACCCTTGGGGGTGAACTCCATGTGCAGCACCGCCTCGCCCGGTTCCAGGGTGGCGATGACCTCGTGGGTTTCGGTATCGATGACCTGCACCACGTCATTGTCGGGGTGGGCGAAGTTCACCCAGACCTGGCGCTCGTCGGGACGACGCATCACGAAGATCGGCTGACCATGTACCGGGACCCGGTCGACCAGCGTCCAGTCGTCGCTGTCGGCGATCAGCACCTCGTGACGTCCCACCGCCGGTAGCCAGGCCTCGTCGCCGGCCAGGGTCCAGCCTTCCAGATGAGGCATCTTGTAGACCGGGAGACGCTCCTCGCCACGGCCGTAGTCGGGCAGGATGCGGCGAACACCGTCTTCCGGGTGCCAGAGATCGAGCAGTGCCAGGCCGTCTTCGCCGAACAGTCCGGCGATATAGTAGCGTCCATTCGGGCCGATCAGCGCATCGTAGGGCTTCTTGCCGATAGCGGGGAAGCGCGTTACCTCGGGCGTGTCGTCATGCATGTCGACCAGGTGGATCTCGCCGGCCTCGAACAGGCTGTAGACGAAGCGATTGCCGGGAGCATCCACCAGGCCTACCACCTTGGAGCGCTGCTGTTCGCCGCTGTCATCGACCCAGGTCGCCGGGATATCGGCGACTTCCTCCAGGCTCTCGCTGTCGAAGATCTTCACGCCGCCCGGCTCGTAGTTGGCTACCGCCACCAGGGAGCCGTCTTGAGAGACGGCGCCGCCGATGCTGTTGCCCGACTGGATCACCCGGTGGGTGATCTCGCCGGTGAGCAGGTCGACGCGGCTCAGGCCGCCGTCACGACCGAACACGAAGGCATGACGCGCGTCGCGGGAGAACTTCACCGAGGCGTGAGAGAGATCCCCGAGACCCTCGACACGCTCGAGGATGCGGCGTTCGCTGGTGTCTACCACCGCCAGGCTGCCGGTCGCGCGCTCCACGATCACGCCGAGGTCACCGGTACCACGCAGCTCGGCGGTGGGGGTGGCCTGACAGCCGGCCAGAAGGACGAGCAGCGAGACGGCAGCGAGGGGCTTGCGAAGAGCTGGGGGCATCATGGGCATGAAAGAGTCACTCATCCAGGGGGTTGTCGTTCTGCAGGTGATCGGCGATCCACCGGGCTTCCTGCTCGGTCAGCAGGCCGTCCCAGCCGGGCATGGCGGTACCCTTGACGCCGTCGAGGATCAGCGCTGCCAGGCCGTCGCGGCTATAGGCATTCATGCGCGATTCGGGCAGCGCCGGTCCCAGGCCACCGCGTAGCGTCATGCCGTGGCAGGAGCCGCAGTCCTGATAGAGCAGTGTCTCGAGTTCGGTCACACGCTCGGTGGAGAGCGGTGTCTCGGCCAGGGCGGCGAGCGGCAGCATGCAGCTCAGGGCCAGCAGCGAGAAGCGAAGGGTAAGTGGCAGCAATATGGCGACTCCTGAGGTGAGGGCTGACAAGAGTGTCCCCGCTCGGGCGTTGTGGTGCATTGATTGACGTCAACGAATGTCACCTATCACAGTGCTTATCAGTAAAACCTGGACGCCTCAATTTCTCTTTATGAGTAGCCTTCGTGTGCTTTGATGCAGATCAAAGTCTTCCCGGAAATTGGAGGAGGAAGCATTAAAGAAGCATGAATTATGCGCGTTATTGGGCCACTCTCTTCGCAGGAAGGTCATCGGCCAAGCGATGCCGGCTGGCCATCCGGCAAATGACAACAATGACTCGCCCATGTCCTGGCGACAGCGCATTCAAGGATCATGACAGAGGTGGAATGATGATGAAGAAAGACTGGTATCTCAAGCCCTTGGCAGTGGCGGTCACGACCGTCGCCCTGGGCATCACCGCGGCTTATGCCCAGGATGACAAGCAGGAACTCGACGAGACCCAGGCGGCCTATCAGGGCACCGAGTCGGCCGTGGATCCGGGCTCCGCCAAGGTGGTTCGCACCCCCGGTGCACCGGATCTGACCGATACGGAGTTCGAGCAGGCCAAGGAGATCTACTTCCAGCGCTGCGCCGGCTGTCATGGGGTGCTGCGCAAGGGCGCCACCGGCAAGCCGCTGACCACCGATATCACCCAGGAGCGGGGCCTCGAGTACCTCAAGACGTTTATCCACTACGGCTCCCCGGCCGGCATGCCCAACTGGGGTACCTCGGGTGACTTGACCGAGGACGAAGTGGAGCTGATGGCCAAGTACATCATGCACGAGCCGCCGCAGCCCCCCGAATTCGGCATGGCCGACATGAAGGATACCTGGGAAGTGCTGGTCGCCCCCGAGGATCGCCCCACCGAGCAGATGAACGACCTGGATATCGAGAACCTGTTCTCGGTCACCCTGCGTGACGCTGGCCAGATCGCCCTGATCGACGGCGAATCCAAGGAGATCGTCAAGATCCTCGACACCGGCTATGCGGTGCATATTTCACGCATGTCGGCCTCCGGTCGCTATATCTTCGTGATCGGCCGCGACGCCAAGATCGATATGGTCGATCTCTGGATGGAAGAGCCGAGCATCGTGGCCACCATCAAGATCGGCATGGAGGCGCGCTCCGTCGAGACCTCCAAGTTCGAGGGCTACGAGGACGACCTGGCGATCGCCGGTGCCTACTGGCCACCCCAGTACGTGATCATGGACGGCCACACCCTGGAGCCCAAGAAGATCGTGGCAACCCGCGGGATGACCGTCGGCGAGCAGGAGTACCATCCGGAGCCCCGTGTGGCGGCCATCGTGGGCTCCCACCAGCACCCCGAGTTCATCGTCAACATCAAGGAGACCGGCAAGGTCCGCCTGGTGAACTACGAGAACCTGGATGCGCTGTCCACCGTCGAGATCGACACCTCTCGCTTCCTGCACGATGGTGGCTGGGACGCCTCGGGCCGTTATTTCCTGACGGCGGCCAACGAGTCCAACCAGGTGGTGGTCATCGATGCTCAGGATCGCGACCTCGAGGCCATCGTCGATGTAGGCAAGATCCCGCACCCGGGGCGTGGCGCCAACTTCGAGGATCCCGAGCACGGTCCGGTCTGGGCCACCAGCCACCTGGGCGATGCCACCATCCAGATGATCGGTACCGACCCCGAAGGGCATCCGGACAGCGCCTGGCAGGTGGTGCGTACCCTGGAAGGTCAGGGCGGCGGCTCGCTGTTCATCAAGACCCACCCGGAATCCGACAATCTCTACGTCGATACCGCGCTCAACCCCAACGAGGCCATCAGCCAGAGCGTGGCGGTCTACGACATCAACGATCTGGAATCAGGCTTCGAGGTCCTGCCGATCGCCGAGTGGGCCGATGTCGGTGAGGGTCCCAAGCGTGTGGTCCAGCCCGAGTACAACCAGGCCGGCGACGAGGTGTGGTTCTCCGTGTGGAACACCATGGAAGACACCTCCGCGATCGTGGTGGTCGACGACGAGACTCGTGAGCTGAAGCACGTGATCAAGGACGAGCGTCTGGTCACACCGACCGGCAAGTTCAACGTGATCAACACTCAGAAAGACATCTACTGATCGGGAAACGGCGGCGGGCCATGCCCGCCGCCACCCACCGCAAGTGAGCTGTGCCGATGCATTGCCAAGTTCCGTATTGTCTCGCCCAGGACCTCGATACGCTGGATCGCCGCCTGATCGACAGCTATCAGCGGGGTCTGCCGGTCTGCATTCGCCCCTTCCACAGCATCGCCGAACGCCTGGGTTGCAATGAGGATGACGTCCTTGCTCGCCTCGAGCGCCTCCAGGCTATGGGCGTGCTGAGTCGAGTGGGCCCGGTGTTCGATCATGCCCGAGCCGGTGCCAGCCTGCTCGCCGCCGTGGCCGTGCCCGATGCCGAACGCGATGCCTTCGCAGAGCTCATCAACGCCGCTCCCGGCGTCAATCACAACTATGCCCGGGAGCATGACTTCAACCTCTGGTTCGTGATGACCGCACCGGATGAAGCCGAACTGGAGGCGCGCCTCGATGACCTCGAAGCGCGCCTGGGTGTGCCCATCCTGCGTCTGCCGATGCTGGAGGGCTACCATATCGATCTGTCATTTCCCATTCCCTGGGCCGAGCTGGAGCGCGCATGAAGACGACCGACGACCCGGGCCACGCCAACCCCGGCGCTGCTCTTTCCGTGTCCTCGAGAGACGCCGAACGCCGTCTGCGCGGCCTGCTCGAGAAGGGCCTGCCGCTGGCATCGCGCCCCTGGCAGGCCCTGGCCGAGCAGGCCGGCATGAGCGAGGAGCAGGTGATGGCCTGCGTACGCCGCTGGCAGGCCGATGGCATGATCAAGCGCCTGGGGCTGGTGGTAAAGCACCGCCGCCTGGGCATCCAGGCCAACGCCATGGTGGTCTGGAACGTACCCGATGCGCGAGTCGCCGAGGTGGGCCGACGCCTGGCCCACGAGACCGCCGTCACGCTCTGCTACCGCCGCCCCCGACGCCTGCCGGACTGGCCCTATAACCTGTTCAGCATGATCCATGGCACCCGCCGCGAGCGGGTCGAGGCGGAACTTGCCGCCATGATCGAGCGACAGGGTCTCGAGGACCTGGAGCACCGCATGCTGTTCAGCACCCAGGCCTATCGCCAGTGCGGTGGCCGCTATGTGGGCGAGGGGGTGGCATGACGCTCGATGACCTGGATGCCGTCGACCGCCTGTTGATCAACCGTCTTCAGGATGGCCTGCCACTGGTGGCACGCCCCTACGCAACGGTGGCCGAGGAGCTGGGCATTGCCGAGGGTGATCTCCTCTACCGGCTGGAACGGCTGCGGGAAGCCGGCGTGCTGAGTCGATTCGGGCCCATGTATCACGCCGAGCGCCTGGGCGGCGGCCTGACCCTGGCCGCGCTGGCGGTGCCCGAGCCTCGCTATGACGAGGTCGTCGAGACGGTCAACGCCTTTCCCGAGGTAGCCCACAATTACCGCCGTGAACATGAACTCAACATGTGGTTCGTGCTGGCCACCGAGACGCCGCAGCGCATCGCCGAGACCATCGCCGGCATCGAGGCGGCCACCGGCCTGCCGGTCTTCAACATGCCCAAGGAGGAGGAGTTCCATGTCCGTCTCCACCTGCCCGTCTAGTTCAACCTCGGTCGAGGAAGGGCTCGACGCCGCCGATCGCGCCATCGTGCTGGCCACCCAGTCCGGGTTGCCCCTGGTTCCCGACCCCTGGGGCGCCGTGGGTCGCGAGGTGGGCCTGAGCGGGACGGAGGTGCTCGAGCGCATGCGGGCCATGCAGGCAAGCGGGGTGATCCGCCGGGTCGCGGCGGTGCCCAATCACTACCGGCTCGGCTATGTGGCCAACGGCATGACGGTGTGGGACGTCGATGACGCCGAGGTCGAGCGCCTGGGCCGGGAGGTGGCCGCCATCGAGGGCGTCAGCCATTGCTACCGTCGCCCGCGGCACCTGCCGAGCTGGCCCTACAACCTGTTCGCGATGCTGCATGGGCGCAGCCGGGAAGAGGTCGAGCGCCAGGCCGAGGTGCTTCGCGAGCGCCTGGGGGGAGCCTGTCGAGGCCATCGTATTCTCTACAGTTCGCGCATCCTCAAGAAGACCGGACTACGCCTGACCGGCAGTCGGCCGGGTGATACCCCCACGGATTCCGGTCGTCGAGGCTGAGCCGCGCTTGCCACTGCGACTCAGCACAGTATTTCTCAGCAGGAGAACGCCATGTTTCGCGTCACCCGCTATATCAAGAGCCTGATGGAGCCGGGCCCCCAGGGTCATGCCGCTAGAGAGTCGGCGCGCCAGCCGCCTGGCCCGGTGGTAATCTGGAACCTGATCCGGCGCTGTAACCTGACCTGCAAGCACTGCTATACCACCTCGGCCGATATCGACTTCGCCGGTGAGCTCTCCAACGCCGAGGCCCATGCGGTGCTCGACGACCTGAGCGCCTTTCGGGTGCCGGCACTGATTCTCTCCGGCGGCGAGCCACTGATGCGCCCGGATATCTTCGAGCTATCACATCGTTCCCGGGAACTGGGGATCTACACCGGGCTCTCGACCAACGGGACCCTGATCACCGAGGATAATATCGACGCCATTGCCGACGTGGGCTATGACTATGTGGGCATCAGCATCGACGGCCTCGAGGAGACCCACGACATCATCCGCCAGCGCCAGGGCGCCTTTCGTGAATCCATGCATGCGGTCAAGCTGTGCAAGGAGCGTGGCATCAAGGTAGGGCTGCGCTTTACCCTGACTCGTGAAAATTACGAGCAGCTCGGCGATATATTGGCGCTGCTTGATGAGCACGACGTCGACAAGTTCTACCTCTCGCATCTCAACTACGGCGGTCGTGGTCGGCGTCACAGCAAGCAGGATGCCTGGCATCGCATGACTCGCGACGCCATGACGCGGCTGTTCGACCACTGTCGCGATGAGCTCGAACGTGGCGTCGAGCGCGAATACGTGACCGGCAACAACGATGCCGACGGTCCCTTCCTGTTGATGTGGGCCCGTGAACACTTCCCCGAACAGGCCGCGGGCCTGGAGCAGCGACTGCTCGACTGGGGAGGCAACGCCTCCGGTGAGCGCATCGCCAATATCGACAATCTGGGTCATGTGCACCCCGACACCTTCTGGTGGGACCACGATCTGGGCAGCGTCCGGGAGCGCCCCTTCTCCGCGATCTGGCGTGACACCCAGGATCCCCTGATGGTCGGCTTCCGTCAGCGTCCGCGACCGCTCAAGGGCCGCTGCGCCGAGTGCCACTACCTGTCGATCTGCAACGGCAATACGCGGGTGCGCGCCTGGAAGGTCACCGGTGATCCCTGGGAAGAGGATCCTGGTTGCTATCTGACCAACGCCGAGATCGGCGTTGCCGAGGAGGGTGAACGCCGGGTGGCGGCGCCCTATGAGGCCATCCAGGCCGTCGAGATCAGTTGAGGCCTGAGAGGAGTATCGCCATGCCGTCACACCGTGTTTCCTATGACCTGGCCGAGGCGCCGTTGGCGCCCGGCGAAGTGACCATCATCGGCGCCGGCCCCGGTGATCCCGGACTGCTGACCCTGCGGGCCCTGTCGCTGATCGAGCAGGCCGATTGTCTGGTCTACGACCGACTGGTCTCCCGCGAGGTGCTCGCCCTGGCGAGCCCGAGGGCCCGGCGCTTCTATGTAGGCAAGGCGTCGCGCTGTCATGCCTTGACTCAGGATGAGACCAACGCCCTGCTGGTGCGTCTGTCCCGCGAGGGCCGGCGGGTGGTGCGCCTCAAGGGCGGTGATCCCTATATCTTCGGCCGCGGCGGTGAGGAAGCCGAAGTGCTGATCGACCACGGCGTGAGCTTCCGCGTCGTGCCGGGCATTACCTCCGCCCAGGGATGTGCCGCCTATGGCGGTTTCCCGCTGACGCATCGCGATCATGCCCAGAGCGTCACCTTCGTCACCGGCCACTGCAAGGGAGATGGCGACCTGGCCCTGAACTGGGCCTCCCTGGCCGCTCCGCACCAGACGACGGTATTTTACATGGGGCTGGCCAACGCCGAGCGGATCCGTACCGAACTGCAGCGCCATGGCCTGCCGGCCGGGCATCCGGTGGCCCTGGTGGAGCGCGGTACCACTCCGGAGCAGCGCCAGGTGATCACCTGCCTGGGGGAGCTGGTCGAGACCATCGAGCGGGAAGCCCTGAAGCCACCCACCCTGATCGTGGTGGGAGATGTGGTGCGCCTGGCCGGAACCCTGGCTCAGCCTGCGCCGGAGGAGGCCGCCTTTATCGAGGATGTCGTCCTGGAGCGGGTGGCCCTGTGATGCCTGATACACGATTCGCCATGTCATCGAGGCTCCTGCTCCTGTTGGCGGCGGGGCTGGCGGCGGGCCTGATGCTGCTCCCCTCGGCCGCGTCGGCCGAGCCGGCACCGCCGGCCGAGACGCTCTATCAGACCCACTGTGCGTCCTGCCATGGAGAGAGCCGTCTGGGGGGGATCGGGCCGGCACTGCTGCCCGGCAACCTCTCGCGCCTCGAGCCGGCGGCCGCCGAGGGAGTCATTCGCGACGGCCGTGCCGCCAGCCAGATGCCCGGTTTCGCGGACCAGCTGGACGAGGAGCAGGTCTCCGACCTGGCCGAGTGGCTCTATCGCGCGCCGGACGAGGAACCCATCTGGGGGCGCGACGAGATCCTGGCCAGCCAGGTGGTGCATCACCGCGATGGCAGCCTGCCGGACACGCCGCGTTTCGACGCCGACCCGCTCAATCTCTTTATCGTGGTGGAGACCGGCGACCATCACGCCACCCTGCTCGACGGCGATACCTTCGAGCCGATTCATCGTTTCGAGACCCGCTATGCCCTGCACGGCGGGCCCAAGTACACCCCCGACGGCCGCCATGTCTTCTTCGGCTCCCGGGACGGCTGGATCACCAAGTACGATATCTACAACATGGAGGTGGTGGCCGAGGTGCGTGCCGGCATCAACATGCGCAATATCGCCGTGTCCGGCGATGGCCGCTACGTGATGGCCGCCAACTACCTTCCCCACAGCCTGGTGCTGTTCGACGCTCACAACCTCGACCTGATGAAGGTCTATCCGGCGCAGGGCGAGAGCGGTGAGAGCTCACGGGTCAGCGCCGTCTATGCCGCCCCGCCACGGGGCAGCTTTATTGCCGCGCTGAAGGATATCGAGGAGGTGTGGGAAATTCCCTGGCCACTGCCCACCGAACCGGTGGTCTCCACCGGCCATATGGCGACCCCGCTGGCGCCGCAGCGCCACCACGACACGCCCAATTTCCGGGTGCGGCGCATCCCGGTACCGGACTACCTCGACGACTTCTTCTTCGACCTCGACTACGCCCACGTCATCGGTGCCTCCCGGGGAGGAGAGAGTGACGGCCAGGGCGGCATGGTGGTCAACCTGGACAGCGGCGAGAAGGTGGCCGACCTGCCCCTGGAGGGGATGCCGCATCTCGGCTCGGGTATCACCTGGGAGCACGAGGGGCGCCGGGTCATGGCGACGCCTCATCTCACCCGGGCGGCGGTATCGATCATCGACATGACCACCTGGGAGGTGATCAAGACCCTGGAAACCGACGGTCCCGGCTTCTTCATGCGCAGCCATGCCAACTCGCCCTATGTCTGGGCGGATGTCTTCTTCGGCCCTCATCGTGACCGGGTCCATGTCATCGACAAGGCGAGCCTCGAAATCGTCGAAACCCTGATCCCCGAACCCGGCAAGACCGCCGCCCACGTGGAGTTCGACCGCTACGGCGAGAAACTGCTGCTCAGCCTGTGGGAAGATGATGGCGCGGTCATCGTCTATGACGCCGAGAGCCTCGAGGAGGAGAAGCGCATCCCCATGAGCAAGCCCTCGGGCAAGTACAACGTCTGGAACAAGACCCGCTATGAAGAGGGCACCAGCCACTGAGTAGAAAAGCCGTCATTCCTTGCTGCGCTTGATATCCTGGCCGCCGGCGGTCAGCCTCTCTTCGCTCGCGATAGGAATGAACGGCCTTTCTCATAAGAAGTATTTTTGATACCTGTCATGGAAGTCGCGAGCTCGTCGGCGCACAATGGTTCTATCCAAGCGTCTTGACCGGGGTATCGTGACATGACCTTCTCCCGCACTAGCCAGATCGCCGCCGCGCCGACATCGCTGCCCGTGGCGCGCCTGGCCTTTCGCCCCTTCTTCCTGCTCGCCGCGCTGTTCAGCATTCTCTCTCTGGTGGTGTGGTTCGCCTTCTGGCACGGCGATATCCTGCTGCGACCCCAGGGGGGGCTGATGTTCTGGCACCAGCACGAGATGCTGTTCGGCTTTGCCGCCGCCGTGGTGACCGGATTTCTGCTGACCGCGGTACAGAACTGGACGGGGCTGCCCAGCCTGAAGGGCGGCCCGCTGCTGGGGCTGGTCGCCCTGTGGCTTGCGGGGCGTGTCCTGATGGCCTTCCCCCTTGGCTTGCCGGGGTGGCTGGTGGCGGCGGTGGACCTCGCCTTTGTGCCGCTGGTGGCGGCGGTGATGGCGAGCCTGGTGATTCGCGCCCGGCGTTGGCGAAACCTGGTCTTCCTGCCGGCCCTGGGGCTTCTGACCCTGGCCAACCTGCTGATGCATCTGGGGGTGCTGGTCGGCAAGGCGGAGCTTATCCGGCCGGCCGCCCATCTGGCGGTATTGCTGATCACGCTGCTGATGGTGGTGGTGGGCGGTCGGGTGATCGCCATGTTCACCGCCAACCGGCTGGGGCTGACGCGCAAGGCCCCGATTCCGATACTCGAGACGCTGAGTCTGGGCAGCGTAATGGCGGTGGTGGCGAGCCAGCTGCTTATTGTCCTGGGAGCCCCGCTGCCGACATGGCTGCTGGCGGGGCTGATGGGGCTTTCGGCCCTGGCCAACGCCGTGCGCCTGTCGCGCTGGGGTGGCCAGCACAGCTGGCGCGAGCCGCTGCTCTGGGGGCTGCATCTGAGCTATGCCTGCATTCCGCTGGGGCTCGCCATGTGGGCCCTGGCGCTGCTCGCCGGCAGCCGCGCCGATGCCGCGCTGCACGCCCTGACCATCGGTGGCATGGGCACCATGATGCTGTCGATGATGGCGCGGGTGTCGCTGGGGCATACGGCACGCCCCATTCGCACCCTGCCCGGCATCGGTGTGGCCCTGGGGCTGATGGTCGCCGCCGCGCTGCTGCGCTCACCGGTGCTGGTGATGTTTCCGCAGATTACTCACTGGACCTATAACCTGGGAATTATCTTCTGGTGTCTGGCCTACGGTGTCTTCCTGTTTCACTATACGGGGCCGCTGCTGTCGCCGCGTGCCGATGGCAAGGACGGCTAACCCGAGACAAGGAACCCCTCGTGATGGAGTACTATCTGGCGATCAAGCACCTGCATATCACCGCCGCTACCCTGAGCATCCTCTTCTTCATGCTGAGGGCCTTCTGGTCGGTGCGCGAGGCTCCGGTGCTCCAGGCTCGCTGGGTCAGGATCGCCCCCCACGTCATCGATACCCTGCTGCTGACACTGGGTGTGGTGCTGATGGTGATGCTCTCGCTGTGGCCCCATCAGCATCCCTGGCTCGCCGCCAAGCTTATTGCCCTGCTGGCCTATATCGGCCTGGGAACGCTGGCCATCAAGCGTGGGCGAAGCACGGCCGTTCGCGGTACGGCCGCCGTGGCGGCGGTGCTCGTCTTCCTGTACATGGTGGGGGCGGCCATCCGCCACAGCGCCCTCTCCTGGCTGGCGTAATTCCCCTGGCCCGACGTGACGTCAGGGCGATCGATTGACCTATACTGACGCCACATTCGTCATATTCATTCGCGGTAAGGAGCCTGGAATGTCGAAACAGAATCTTCCCTCCGGTGCCGGCCAGGTGGCCGAACAGTTCCCCGAGGTGTGGGATGCCTACGCCGAGCTGGGCAAGGCCTGTGCCGAGAGCGGCCCCCTGGATGCCCGCACGCGCCGACTGGTCAAGCTGGCCCTGGCCGTGGGGGCGCGCTCCGAAGGAGCCGTGCATTCCCATGCTCGCCGAGCCCTGGAGGAAGGCGAAACCCACGACGCTCTCAAGCAGGTGGCCATGCTGTCGATCCCCACACTGGGTCTTCCTCGTGGCGTCGCCGCCCTCACCTGGATCGAGGATATTACCGAGTCCTGATCGATAGCCGCCGGCGTGAGGCCACGGCGAAAAGCGTTTAATCACCGAATGGCGACGAGTCTCCAGGGTCTGCTAGTTTCGAGTCTGCTGTATCCGCAACGCTCGACATAACAGACTCTGGAGTCTTTTTATGCGCTACAACAACAAGATGCTCTTATCCCTGCCGGCGGTGGCGCTCGGCATGGGGCTCGCCGCCAACGCCTCGGCCGCCACCCTGGACGAGGTGCAGGAGCGGGGCGAGCTGCGCTGTGGGGTCAACGTCGGCCTCTCGGGCTTCTCTTCCCCCGACGAAGACGGCACCTGGCAGGGGCTCGATGTCGAGACCTGCCGCGGTATCGCCGCGGCGGTACTGGGTGACTCGGAGGCGGTCTCCTTTACCCCGTTGACCGCCAAGGAACGCTTCACCGCCCTGCAGTCCGGCGAGATCGATGTGCTCTCGCGTAACACCACCTGGACCGCGACCCGGGATAACTCCCTGGGTCTCAACTTCACCGCCACTACCTTCTATGACGGCCAGGGCTTCATGGTGGCCAAGGACCTGGGGATCGAGAGCCTCGAGGAATTCGACGGTGCCTCCATGTGCATCCAGTCCGGCACCACCCATGAGCTCAACCTGGCGGATTACTTCCCCTCCCGCGATATCGAGATCCAGACCGTCACCTTCGACACCCCCGACCAGACCGCCCAGGGCTTTTCCAGCGGCCGCTGCGATATCCTGACCTCCGATACTTCCCAGCTCAGTGCGCTGCGCCTGCAGCTGCCCGAGCCGGATAGCGTCGAGATTCTCGAAACGTTGATCTCCAAGGAGCCGCTCGGCCCCGTGGTACGCCAGGGGGATGATCAGTGGCTGGATATCGTCCAGTGGTCGATCTTCGCCATGGTCAATGCCGAGGAGCTCGGGGTGACCTCGGAGAATGTCGACGACATGCAGTCCGACCCGCCCAACCCCCAGGTGGCACGCCTGCTGGGCGTCGATGGCGACTATGGCGAACAGCTCGGCATCAGCGATGACTGGGCCTACAATATCGTCAAGCATGTCGGCAACTATGGTGAGGTGTTCGCCAGCACCGTGGGCGAGGATTCCCCCATGCAGATCAGTCGCGGCATGAACGCGCTGTGGAACGAGGGCGGGATCCTCTACGCACCGCCGGTCCGCTGACCCACCCTGAACGTCCAATGACCGGGCACCACGCATGGCAACAGGCGTGGTGCCGTTTCGGGTACGTCTGCGAGGCTTGATATGCTGCGATCTTCCTCTCGGGAGCGGGGGCCGCTATGGCGTGACCCCACCTTCCGCGCCCTGCTGGTGCAGGGCCTCTTGCTGCTGGCGTTGGGGGTGTTGATTGTCGTGGTGGTGTCCAACACCATGGCCAACCTCGAGGCCCGCGGGATCACTACCGGCTTCGGCTTCCTCCAGGATCGGGCCGGCTTCACCATTCCCCAGACCCTGATCGACTATTCCGGCGACAGCACCTACGCGCGCACCTTCGTGGTCGGGCTGCTCAATACCCTGCTGGTCTCCGCCCTGGGCGTCGTGGCGGCCACCCTGATCGGCTTCCTGGTGGGCATTGCCCGGTTGTCGCCCAACTGGCTGCTGGCCCGACTGGCCGCCGCCTACGTGGAGATATTCCGCAATATTCCGCTGCTGGTGCAGATTCTTTTCTGGTACTTCGCCGTGCTGCAGGCCCTGCCCAGCCCACGCAACAGTCATTCCCTGTTCGAGACCGTCTTTCTCAACGTGCGCGGCGTGGTGTTGCCCGACCCGCAGCCCCTGGAAGGCTTCGCCGCCACGCCCTGGGCGTTGCTGCTTGCGGTGCTCATCACCTGGTGGCTGGTGCGTTTCTCCCGGCGCCGCCAGGCCGGCACCGGCCGGCCGCTGCCGGTATTCAAGCTGGGGGCCTTGCTGCTGATCGGCCTGCCGCTGGTCACGTTTCTGGTCACCGGCATGCCGCTGGAGTGGTCGATTCCCGCGCTCAAGGGCTTCAACTTCCAGGGTGGCGTGACGGTGCTGCCCGAGCTGATGGCGCTGTGGCTGGCGCTCTCCATCTATACCGCCTCCTTCATTGCCGAGATCGTGCGTTCGGGTATCCAGTCGGTGCCCCAGGGGCAGGTGGAGGCGGCCAAGGCGCTGAGCCTGCCGGGCGGCATCATCCTGCGCAAGGTGGTGATCCCCCAGGCGATGCGGGTGATCATTCCGCAGCTCACCAGCCAGCACCTCAACCTGATCAAGAACTCATCGCTGGCCACGGCGATCGGCTATCCCGATCTGGTCGCCGTATTTTCCGGCACCGCGCTGAACCAGACCGGTCAGGCCATCGAAATCGTCGCCATGACCATGGCCGTTTATCTGCTGATCAACCTCGTGGTGTCCGCGCTGATGAACCTCTACAACGCCCGTACCCTGCTCAAGGAGCGGTGACATGCAACCGACCTCGACGCGAACCGAGATGATTCCCGAGCGGCGTGCGCCCGACATGAGCCGCGGCGCCGTGGGCTGGCTGCGTGCCAATCTCTTCAATACGCCACTCAACGGTGCGGTGACGCTGGTGACCGTGGCGCTGCTGGCCTGGCTGCTGTGGCCGGCGCTGCAGTGGGCCGTGATCCAGGCCGACTGGCTGGGCAATTCCCGTGAGGCGTGTAGCGGCGAGGGGGCCTGCTGGGTCTTTATCAGCGCACGCTTCGAGACCATCATCTACGGCTTCTATCCCGAGAGCGAACGCTGGCGGGTGGACCTGGTGTTCCTGCTGATGGCGGCGCTGGTCGCCTGGCTGGCCATTCCCCGGCTGCCCGCCAAGCGCTGGGTGGGGCTGTTTGCCCTGGTGGGCTTCCCGGCCATCGCCTTCATCCTGCTGGTAGGGGGCAGTTTCGGCCTCGAGCATGTGCCGACCCGCAGCTGGGGCGGGGTGATGCTGACCCTGACCATCGCGACCGTGGGCATCGTCGGCTCATTGCCCATCGGGGTGGTGCTGGCACTGGGAAGGCGTTCGAAGATGCCGCTGGTGCGCGGCTTCAGCGTGGTGTTCATCGAGTTCTGGCGCGGTGTGCCCCTGATCACCGTGCTGTTCATGGCCTCGGTGATGCTGCCGTTGTTCGTGCCTACCCAGGTGGAGTTCGACAAGCTGCTGCGTGCCCTGGTGGGCATCATGCTGTTCTGGAGCGCCTACATGGCCGAGGTCGTGCGCGGTGGCCTGCAGGCGATTCCTCGCGGCCAGGAGGAGGCCGCCAAGGCGCTGGGCATGGGCTACTGGCAGCGCACGGCACTGATCGTGCTGCCCCAGGCGCTCAAGCTGGTCATTCCCGGCATCGTCAACACCTTCATCGCCCTGTTCAAGGACACCTCGCTGGTGCTGATCATCGGCCTCTTCGACCTCCTGGCGATCATCCGAGCGGGGTTGACCGACAGCGAATGGCTGGGCTTCGCCTCCGAGGGCTATGTCTTCGCCGCCCTGATGTTCTGGGTGTTCTGCTTCAGCATGTCGCGCTACAGCCAGTATATCGAACGGCGCCTGCATACCGGCCACCGTAACTGACCACAAGGAATCGACCCGTCATGAACCAGGCAAATGCCGCCCAGGCCGACTCACCGATGATCGAGATCGCCGGGCTCAACAAGTGGTACGGCGACTTTCATGTGCTGCGCGACATCGACCTGACGGTGGCCAGCGGCGAGCGTATCGTCATCTGTGGGCCCTCGGGCTCGGGTAAGTCGACCCTGATTCGCTGCATCAACCACCTGGAGGAGCACCAGGAGGGGCGTATCGTGGTCAATGGCGTTCCCATGACCCGGGACGTGAAGCGGATCGAGCAGATTCGCCGCCACGTGGGAATGGTGTTCCAGCACTTCAATCTCTTTCCCCATCTGAGCGTGCTGGACAACTGCTGCATCTCCCAGACCTGGGTACAGAAGAAACCCCGCGCCGACGCCCAGCGTACGGCGAAGGAGATTCTCGAGCGCGTACAGATCGCCGATCAGGCCCACAAGTATCCGGGGCAGCTGTCCGGCGGCCAGCAGCAGCGGGTCGCCATCGCCCGGGCGCTCTGCATGCAGCCCGAGGTCATGCTCTTCGATGAGCCGACCTCGGCCCTCGATCCCGAGATGATCAAGGAGGTGCTCGACGTGATGGTTGAGCTGGCCCGAGAAGGCATGACCATGCTGTGTGTGACCCACGAGATGGGATTCGCCAAGACCGTCGCCGACCGGGTGATCTTCATGGACCAGGGGCAGATCATCGAGCAGGCGCCTCCCGAACGCTTCTTCAACCATCCGCAGTCCGAGCGCACTCAGCTGTTTCTCAGTCAGATTCTCGGGCACTGAACAGGCGAGGCTGTGCTAGGCTTGTCGATAAGCCGGTTCCCTCCTGAACTATTTGACCGGCGTCAAAGCCTCTAGCCTCTTTCTTCTGTTAGGATTAACATGTATCAGCGATGCATGTTAATAAATCATCAGGCGCCAACAGCAACTCACGCGACGCGCCTGCCGGACGAGCAAGGGGGAAAGGCTCATGGCCGACGGTCTCACCAAGTCGGCGGCCCGCAATATCTTCTATGGCGGGTCGTTGTTCTTCTTTTTGCTGTTTGCCGCCCTGACGGCGCACAGCCACTGGTACATGGTCAACAAGTCCACCGACAATGAGGGGCTCACCGAGTCGGTCGTGGCAGGCAAGCACATCTGGGAAAAGAACATGTGCATCAACTGCCACAGCATCATGGGCGAGGGGGCCTACTTCGCACCGGAGCTGAGTAACGTCTGGGAACGTTATGGTGGTCACCAGAATCCCGAGGCGGCGCGTGCCGGCCTGGCCGCGTGGATTCGCGCCCAGCCGCTGGGTACCCAGGGTCGCCGTCAGATGCCGGCCTACGACTTCACCGACGAAGAGATGAGTTCGCTGATCGACTTCCTCGAGTGGACCGATGGTATCGACGACCAGGACTGGCCGCCGCACCCCGCCGGCTAAGCCACCTGAACGCCGATCCGCCGGATAGCGGATGAATCAAGGAGAACGACACCGATGAAATACGAAACCCAGAAGGTGGCATTGCCATTCTTCATGGTGGCCATGGCGCTCTTTGCCCTGCAGATCGTCTTCGGGCTGCTGGCCGCCGCCGTCTATGTCTGGCCGAACTTCATGGCCGAAGCGATGCCCTTCAACATCATGCGGGCCAGCCACACCAACCTGCTGATCGTGTGGCTGCTGATCGGCTTCATGGGCTCCACCTATTACCTGATGCCGGAAGAGGCGGAACGCGAGATCCATAGCCCGACCATCGCCTATATCCAGCTGGCGATCTTTGCCTTTGCCGGTGCCGCGGCGCTGGTCGGTTACCAGTTCGGGATTCACGAAGGGCGGGAATTCCTCGAGCAGCCGTTCTGGGTCAAGCTGCTGATCACGATTTCCTTTTTGATGTTTTTGTTCAATACCAGCATGACCCTGCTCAAGGGCCGCAAGACCGCCATCAACATGGTGCTGATGCTGGGCCTGTGGCTGGCCGCGGTATTCTGGTTGTTCGCCTTCTATAACCCCAGCAACCTCGCCGTGGACAAGCTCTACTGGTGGTGGGTGGTGCACCTCTGGGTCGAGGGCGTCTGGGAGCTGATCATGGCCTCCCTGCTCGGTTACCTGTTGATCAAGATGACCGGCGTGGACCGCGAGGTGATCGAGAAGTGGCTCTATGTCATCGTTGGCCTGGCGCTGTTCTCCGGCCTGCTGGGGACCGGTCACCACTACTACTGGATCGGTGCGCCGAGCTACTGGCAGCCCATCGGCAGCATCTTCTCCACCCTGGAGGTGCTCCCCTTCTTCGCCATGGTGATCTTTGCCTTCACCATGTTCTGGAAGGGCAGCCGTAATCACCCGAACAAGGCCGCCATGCTGTGGGCGCTCGGCTGCCCGACCATGGCCTTCTTCGGCGCCGGCGTGTGGGGCTTCATGCACACCCTTCACTGGGTCAACTACTACAGCCACGGCACCCAGGTCACTGCGGCCCACGGCCATCTGGCCTTCTATGGTGCCTACGTGATGCTGTTGCTGGGCATCATCAGCTTCGCCATGCCCCAGCTGCGCCGCGTTCAGCCCTACAACCAGGTGATCAACATGTGGGGCTTCTGGATCATGACCGGCGCCATGGCCTTCATGACCTTCACGCTGACCTTTGCGGGGGTCGTGCAGACCCACCTGCAGCGTGTTCTGGGCATGAACTTCATGGAAGTGCAGGATCAGCTGGTGCTGTTCTACGGCATGCGTCTGGCCTCCGGCGTCGCCGTGGGCATCGGTGCCTGCCTGCTGCTCTACGCCTTCTTCGGCCCTGCCCGTGAGCAGGTCCCCGCCGGCGGAACCCAGCTGACTTCAGGCACCAATCGCGCCTGACCTACCGAGGGCCCCGCGAGGGGCCCTCTTCGATTGAACCTGATGGAGTTACGCCATGACCCTCTCCACCGTGGCGGCGCAGTCTGCCGACCAGGAGATTCCCTATTACGACAGCGTGGGCAACGAATGTGCGATGTTCGAGCATGCCTATGCCCAGCGACTGCCGCTGCTGCTCAAGGGCCCCACCGGCTGTGGCAAGACCCGCTTCGTCAGCCATATGGCGGCCAAGCTGGGCAAGCCGCTGTTTACCGTGTCCTGCCACGATGACCTGACCGCCGCCGACCTGACCGGGCGTTACCTGCTGCAGGGCGGCGAGACGCGCTGGGTCGACGGGCCGCTGACCCGTGCCGTGCGCGAGGGCGGTATCTGTTACCTCGACGAAGTGGTCGAGGCCCGCAAGGACGTGACTGTCGTACTGCACCCGCTGACCGACGACCGCCGCCTGCTGCCGCTGGAGCGTACCGGCGAGCTGCTCGAGGCGCCGGATGATTTCATGCTGGTGGCCTCCTACAACCCCGGCTATCAGCATATCCTCAAGTCACTCAAGCCCAGCACGCGCCAGCGCTTTGTGGCGATGACCTTCGACTTCCCCCCACCGAAGGTCGAGCGCGATATCGTCGCCCGCGAGAGTGGGCTGGAGTCGGAACGTTGTGCGGCGCTGGTCAACCTGGCGGCCAGCCTGAGGGCCATGAAGGGCCAGGACCTGGAAGAAGGTATTTCCACCCGCCTGCTGGTCTATTGCGCGACCCTGATCCAGGCCGGCATGCCGATCCGTGATGCCGCGCGTGCCACGCTGGTGGAGCCGCTCTCCGATGACGCCGACGTCCAGGAGGGCCTGATGGAGGCCGTCCAGGCCACGTTTGGTTGACACATTGCCGTATGGGGTCAGACCCCGGCGGACTTGGCCGGGGTCTGACCCCAAGGTAGCTGCACTCCGGCGGCAGCCAGCCTCTCGTCGCTCGTGACATGTGTCAGCGCTTCCTTCAAGGAGAACACCTATGCTGGACTTTCTTGAGGTCGAGGAGACCGTCGGCCGCTTCTGGCATCGCTGGGCCTCCGGGGCCGCGAGCTACCCCGACCACCCCGAGGCGGCGGTCAGCCTCGATAGCCTGCGTCCCATGCTCGGCGTCTTCTTCCGTGCCGGCGGAGGCGAGCAGGGCATCGAGGTGTCCGCCATTGCCCGGCGGGCCTCGGCCCACCGGCTGAGCCTGCGCCAGCGCCTGGGCCTCGACGAGGAGGCCCTGGACCAGGCCCGCCGCGACGAGGAACATCTGCTGTTGCCGCCGCGCCTGGCGCTGTTCCCCGAGGCCTCCCTCAACCGCGACCTCTATCTATGGCTGACCGCCTATCTGGCCGAGGCGCGGCCGCTGACCTGTCCCGAGGACCCCCTGCAGGCCGACCTGATGCGGCTGCGTGAGGCGCGTCGTACCACCCGAGCCGCTCTGGCGCGCTTCCCCGGGTTAACCCAACGCTACGTGCGACTCTGCGGCGAGCTGCTCGCCATTCGCCCGCAGCGCAGGCGCCTGCCCGTCATGGAGCGAGCCCTTGAGGCCGCGCTATGCGCCGAACTGGGCGCGCCCGACCCCGATGAGGCCTGGTCGGTGGCCATGCAGCGTGCCATCCGCGAGGAGGATTTTCCCCTCGAGGAATTTCGTGCCCCCCGCGGCTATCGTCCGCCGCTTCCGGTGCCACTCTGGGGACAGGCCGTGACCCTGGGAACCAGCACCGATGCCCGGGAGGAGAGCGCGGATGACGAGGAGCTGCCCGACGCCGCCGCCTCGGCCGATGACGACCAGGGCAAGCGCCAGGCCGATCGCCGTGAGCAGGACCAGGCCGACCGCGACGACCCGCTGATGCTCAACAACATGGAGAAGATGCTCTCCTGGGCCGAGATGGTGAACCTCAATCGGCATGTGGAAGACGAGGAGGAGGAAGACGCCCGCCAGGCGGCGGACCAGATGGACGAGATCGTGCTGAGTTCCAACCGCAAGAAGGCCGCTTCCAAGCTCAAGCTCGATCTCGACCTGGCTCCCGACGACGCCGTCGGCGGCCGCCTCAAGGGCAAGCATCCCTACCCCGAGTGGAACCATCGCAAGCAGGCCTATATGCCCGATCACTGTCTGGTGCTCAGCGATATGCAGAGCGAGGAGGGAGAGGATTGGGCACCCGATGAGGCGACTCGTCGGCGCATCCGTCGCGTGCGGCGCGAGTTCGAGGCGCTACGCCCGCGGCGCGAGATCCTGCGCGGCCAGCTGGATGGCAGCGAGCTCGACATGGACGCGGTGATCCGCTCGCGCTGTGACCTGGCCGCCACCGGCGAGGCCAGTGATCGCCTCTATCTGGCTAGCCGCACCCAGGCCCGGGATCTGGCGGTGTCGATCCTGGTGGATGTGTCACTCTCCACCGAGGCGTGGCTGCAGGATCGCCGTGTGCTCGATGTGGCCAAGGAGGCCCTGCTGGTGCTGGGGCATGGCCTGGACGGCTGCGGTGACGACTATTCGATTCACAGCTTTACCTCCCAGCGCCGCCACAAGGTGTGGGTCAATACCCTCAAGTCGTTCGACGAGCCCATGGGCGACCGGGTGACACGGCGTATCTCGGCGCTTCGCCCCGGCAGCTATACGCGCATGGGGCCGGCGATTCGCCATCTGTCCCAGCAGCTCAGCGAGCGCCCCAACCGTCATCGGCTGCTGCTAATGCTGACCGACGGCAAGCCCAACGATAACGATTACTACGAGGGTCGCTACGGCATCGAGGATACCCGCAAGGCGGTCCTCGAGGCGCGTCGCCAGGAGGTGAAGGTGTTCGGCGTGACCATCGATCGGGAAGCGGGACAGTATATTCCCCATCTGTTCGGGCGTGGCGGCTATGCCATCGTGCAGCGCCCCGAGCACCTCGCGCTGGCATTGCCGAGCATCTATCGCCAGATCATCGCCACCTGAGCCGCTGTCATCTAAACCATCGCCGAGGAGATGCGCCCATGACCTCTCGAAACCGATTGATCCTCGCCGTAGCGGCCTGGTGCCTGGTGGCCGTGGCGCTGGTGCTGCCGCTGGTGTGGCTGATCAATAACCGCGACTGGGGCGTGGGCCTGATGTTGCTGGCGCCGCTGGTGGTCTATGGCCTGATGCGCCTGGGTCGCGCCCTGGAGGGTTGGGCCCGGGCGAGTGCGCCGCCGAAGCATCCTCAGCGCCGCTAGAGTGAACATCATAGCTCTGATCGCTCGGGGCTGATCTGGGGGTAAGCCTTTGAGGAGGCGCTGTGAACCCCTCCCTGGGCGCTACCGATGCCATCCTTGGCATAGGACCTCCTCGTCGGCTTATCCCCCAGCGCCCTCGTGCTTCGTTGCTGTAATAGCTCAATACCTGCTGGCCCCTTGCTTGGGGCTGTTCAGGCCTCAGGCCATCCGGCCTACCAGATAGCCGGCGCCGATCAGCGCCAGGGTGAGGATCACCAGGCCCACGAAGGCCCCCTTCCAGGCCGGCGTGGCCTTGCGCAGGTTGAGGTAGACCATCAGCAGGCGCTGGGCCTTGAAACCGGTGGCCAGGATGACCAGGCCCGCCGACCACAGCGGCAGCGTCTGCCAGTCATCGGCGTCGAGCAGCGCCGAGCCCATCGAGACGACTGTCAGGCCCATCAGCAGGGCCCAGGTGGTCAGCAGGCGGCGAGTGCCGGGCAGGGATGTCATAAAGCCTCCGGGGCAGTGTGAGGTTTTCGCAGATGGAATCACCGCTCAAGGCTGTTCCGGCGACAGGCCTGCGAGGGGGCGCTGTGAACCCTTCCCTGGGCGCTACCGACGCCCTGCTTCGCTCTCGCATCCTGCTCCGCTTGCAGGACCGGTGCTGGCCCTCCATGGCCAGCCCGTTCGAAGCAGTGCTTCTCACCCCTGGCGTAGGACCCCCTCTTCGACCTGTCCCCGGCGCCTTTCGCTATCAAGACAGAGCCAACTGCGATTGTGCTTCGGGCCTGTGTAGAAGAGAGCCCTCAGCGCAAGAGATAAAGCAGCGGATAGAGCAGGATCCAGATCAGGTCGACCATATGCCAGAAGGCGGCGGCGGTCTCCACGTTCTCCAGGCTGGTTCGCCAGCTGACCAGCCCCAGCAGCGCCAGGCCGAACAGCACATGGGCGAAGTGGAAGGCGGTCAGCCCGTAGTAGAAGCCGAAGAAGGTGTTGGTATCCGGGGTGATGCCGATGGCGAACTTGCTGGAATACTCGATGATCTTGATCACCCCGAACAGGACGCCAAGCCCCATGGCGGCGGCGAGCCACTGCCGGGCGCGACGGATTCGCTGGCCGGCGGTGGCCTCCACCGCCAGTGCCACACAGAGCCCGCTGGTCAACAGCACCAGGGTGTTGAGTCCGCCCATCAAGGGGTCGAGCCGCTGCTGGGAGGCGTCGAACAGCGCTACCTGGGCGGCGCGTTCGGAGGAGAAGAGGGCGAAGAATGCCATGAACACCAGCATCTCACTCAGGATCAGCACCCACATCAGCGGGTTGCCGGGCAGCGCGGAGAGGGGACCCCAGCCGGGATTGGGAAGCTCGTGTTCCTTCATGCGTCACTCAGGCTGACTCGGGCGCCGCCGAAGGCCAGGCTGCGCGGGTTATCCACCGGGCGGTTGGCCGTCAACCGGGCGATGCCCACGGCACAGCGGCCGACCATCCAGACCAGGCAGGCAGTGAAGTAGAGGTAGCCCAGGGCCCATGGTGCCATGGAGGGAGTGCCGACCAGCCCGAGCAGCTGCCAGGCGGCGATGAATATCGCGCCGCCGAGCAACCCCAGCCAGAAGGTGCGAATCTGGAACTGCAGGTGGCTCTGAACCCAGGCCTTGGCGCTTCGCCGCTTGACGTGGGCAATGAGTACGCCGATAGGCGCGGTGACCACCGCCAGCACGCTCCCCAGGAACAGCATGTAGACGATGATGGCGGCACCGCGGCCGCGGGCCTGCTTCTCGGGGTTTTCCCCCTCGAGGCGCTTCGGGTTGCCGTCGGTCAAAGCGTGGCACATGGGGGAGTCTCCTGCGATCTCCGGGCGCCGTCGGGGATGGCGACCGCGCCGTAACGGTTAATCATGCATCCTGAATGCCAGTATAAGCGATATCGCCCACCGAAATCCTGGCCTGCGTCAAGGTGACCCGTCCTCCCGCAACGCGAGAGGCCACCCGTGGGCGGCCTCTCGATGATGCTCAGCGTCGCCTGCCTCAAGGCCGCGGGCCGTGACGCCTGGCATGCTCTTCGGCCGGTTCCTGGATCTCGGGCAGGTAGCGATAGCGCTCCTCGCCGAGCTCCGGCACGTTCTTGCGTTCCATGCGGCGGATGGCCGTGTGCATCCAGATCAGCGAGACCGCCACCAGCATGAAGATGACCATGTAGGAGCTGGTCCAGATGCCGGTGAGGTCGAGCACGATGCCGAACAGGATCGGCAGGAAGAAGCCTCCCAGGCCGCCGATCATGCCGACCAGCCCGCCCACCGAGCCGACGTTCTCCGGGTAGTAGACCGGGATGTGCTTGAAGACCGCGGCCTTGCCCAGTGACATGAAGAAGCCCAGCAGCACGGTCAACACCACCACGCCCCACAGCGGCATGGCCAGGGTGAAGGCGATCTCGCCCTCCTTGCCCTGGACCACGTAGCGGGTCTCGGGGTAAGCGAGCAGGAAGAGGCAGACCAGCGAGGCGATAAAGGTCAGGTACATTACGGCCCGCGCCCCGTAGCGATCCGCCATCCAGCCGCCCAGGGCCCGGAAGACGCTGGCGGGCAGGGTATAGAGGGCCGCTAGCGAGCCGGCCACGGCGATGCTGACGCCGTAGGCGCCCACGTAGTAGCGCGGCAGGTAGGAGGCCAGGGCCACGAAGGCACCGAACACGAAGAAATAGTAGAGCGCGAAGCGCCACACGCGCAGGTGGCGAAGCGGCTCGAGCTGGGCCCGGGCGGAGGTGGCCTGGGCTCCCTGGCCGCGACGCCGCGCCCGGGTCAGGGGGTCCTCCGTGGCGAACACCCAGAAGCCGACGGCCACGGCGGCCAGCACCACGGCGTAGACCACGGCGGTGCGCTCCCAGCCCAGGGCCAGCAGCAGGAAGGGGGCGCCGAAGTTGGTCACCGCGGCGCCGGCGTTGCCGGCACCGAAGATGCCCAGCGCGGTGCCCTGCTTGTCCTTCTCGAACCAGTAGGAGGTGTAGGCGATGCCGACGATGAAGGCCCCCCCGGCCAGGCCGATACCGAGCGCGGCCACCAGGAACATGGCATAGCTTTCGACGTAGGAGAGCAGGAAGACGCAGGCCGCGGTGAGCAGCATCAACACGCTGAACACGCGATGGCCCCCGAACTGCTCGGTCCAGATGCCCAGGAAGATCCGGCTGATCGAGCCGGTCAGAATCGGCGTGGCGACCAGGATGCCGAACTGGGTCTCGTTGAGCCCCAGGTCCTGCTTGATCTGGATGCCGATAATGGAAAAGATCGTCCACACCGCGAAGCAGGTGGTGAAGGCGAGAGTGCTGAGGCCCAGGGCCCGGTACTGCTGGGGCCGGGTGACTCCTTCGAGATGTTGCATGGCGTTACCTCTTGGTCTTGGCCTGAAGGCGACCGATCAGGCGGTGACCCGGCCGGGCGTCGATGGCGCCCGGCATGGGGTCCGGCACGGGGTCAGGGGTTCTTCACATAGGCGCCGGGGCGCAGGTAGAACCACCAGTTGACGAGCAGGCAGACGGCATAGAAAACCGCGAAGCCGTACATGGCGAGTTCCGGCGTGCCGGCCTTGATCTGCTCGCCCATGACCCGGGGGGCGATAAAGGAGCCATAGGCGGCCACGGCAGAGGTCCAGCCCAGCGCCGGGCCCTTCTGCTGTGGGTCGAAGATGAAGCCGATGCTGCGGAAGGTGGAGCCGTTGCCGATCCCGCTGGCGGCGAACAACAGGATGAACAGCAGCAGAAACATCCAGAAATACTGGTTGGGGTCGGTGGAGTTGTAGGCCAGCATCATGACGTAGCCGGCGGCCACGGAGCCCACCACCATGATGGCGGTGATGACCTGGGTCACGATGGAGCCACCCAGCTTATCGGAGATCCAGCCGCCCACCGGGCGGATCAGGGCGCCCACGAAGGGGCCCATCCAGGCCCAGGTCAGGGCGCTGGGGGCGTCGGGGTTGGCGACCCGGACCATGCTGCCATCGGCGGCCACTTCCATCATGTTGCCGAAGATCACGGAGATGGAGAGGGGCAGGGCCGCGGAGAAGCCGATAAAGGAGCCGAAGGTGGCGATATAGAGCACCGTCATCGACCAGGTGTGCTTGTTGGAGAAGATCTCGAACTGCTTCTTGATGGCGGGCTTGATATCCCCGGGGATCAGGCGCAGCAGCACCACGGTCAGCACGATGGTCAGCGGCAGGGCGACCCACATGTTGAGATAGCCCAGCGCTACCACGCCGACGATGGAGGTCACGACGCCGACCCCGTAGAGGCCGAGAATCTTGCCGAAGGCCTGCAGGGGCGAGCCGGAGTTGGGCGTGATGGTGCGCAGGTTGTTCATGCCGAACCAGCCGGCGAAGGCCAGCGGGATCAATAGCAGCATCCACACGAGACCGGCGTTCTGGATCCAGGTGTCGGTGCCCGCCTCGATGCGACCGATCAGCGTGCCGCTGGCCTTCTCAAGCTCCATGGCATCGCCGCCGAAGGCACCGAACAGGCCCACGGTCATCACCAGGGGAATCAGGATCTGCATGGTGGTGACGCCGAAGTTGCCCAGCCCGGCATTCATGCCCAGGGCATAGCCCTGCTGCTTCTTGGGGAAGAAGTTGGAGATATTGCTCATCGAGTTGGCGAAGTTGCCGCCGCCGATGCCCGAGAGCAGTGCCAGCACCTGGAACACCCAGAAGGGCGTCTGGGGGGTCATCAGCGCGATGCCGGTCCCCAGGGCAGGGACCATCAGCAGGGCGGTCGTCAGGAAGATGGTGTTGCGACCGCCGGCGATGCGGATCATGAACGATGCGGGGATACGCAGGGTGGCGCCGGCGAGGCCGGCGATCGCGGTCAGTGTGAACAGCTGATCCACCGAGAACGGGAAGCCCAGGTTCTGCATCTGGGTGGTGATCATGCCCCACATCAGCCAGACGGCGAAGCCCAGCAGGAGGCTGGGAATGGAGATCCAGAGGTTGCGGTTGGCGACTCGCTTGCCCTCCGATTCCCAGAACTCCTCGTTCTCGACATCCCACCTTTCGATGTCGGCATTCTTCCTGGTCATGACATTTCCCCCTTGAGGTCTAGCGGTGCTCGCATCTGCCAAGACGGATTGATCGATATCAAGGCGCGCGAAGATGGGGGAAAGATACGCCGCGGGGCGACGTCGGGAAACGTGGTGTGCGCCTCCCCGTCGGGGGGGTATACCTCCAGGGGGGTATGGGTTGGTTGTCGGTAATATGTTGTTTTACATGAATTTTTTTTATAACAACCGAGGGTGGAAGGGGGGCGTCGAGGGGCCGAGGGTATTTGGAGGTATCCACACAGAACCCGCCTTCGGCTAGCGCTCGATGCCTTCCTGCACGGCCCACACCGCCGCCTCGACCCGCGAGCGCAGGTTGAGCTTCTTGAGCAGGTGCTTGACGTGGACCTTCACGGTGCCCTCGGTGATCTCCAGCTTGCGGGCGATCATCTTGTTGGAGAGCCCCGCGGCCAGCTCGCGCAGGATCTCGCGTTCCCGCTGAGTCAGGCTGTGGATATCCGGCGCCGCGGGTTGGTTGCGGTGGCTGCGCAGTGCCTCGGCGAGCAGTGCGGTGAGGCTCTCGCTGATCACCATGCGTCCCAGCGAGGCCTGACGCAGCTGGCGCACCATCTCGTCGGGGTCCATGTCCTTGAGCAGGTAGCCGTCGGCACCCGACTGCAGGGCGTTGACCACGTCTTCCTCATGGTCGGAGACCGTGAACATCACCACCCGGCCGGCGAAGCCACCGCTGCGCAGCCGCTTTAGCGTCTCGATGCCGTCCATCCCCGGCATGTTGAGGTCGAGCAGCACCATGTCGGGGTCCAGTTCCCGGGCCAGCCGGATGCCGTCCTCGGGCTCGCCGGTCTCGCCGGCGAGCAGCAGGTCATCCTCCAGCTCCAGCAGCTGGGACACGCCGCGACGCAACAGCGGATGGTCGTCGATAAGCAGGATGGTGGCGGGGTGGTCGGTCGTGGTATCGGTCATCCTGGGGTCCTGTCGTCGTGGAAAGAGTCGGCTGTCTCAGCGGCTGAGGCGCCGGTAGCGTCCTGGCGCGGCGCCACCTGTTGATGAATCAGGCGGGCGGTCTGGGGCGTGAAGACCAGCGCGAGTCGGGTGCCGCCGCCGGGTCGGTTATGGAGCGTCATCTCGCCGCCCAGGGTGTCGGCACGGTCGCGCATGATCACCAGCCCGTAATGCATGGGCGGCGAGCTGTCGTCATCCAGGCCGATGCCGTCATCCTCGATGACGACATGCAGCCGGGCCTCCTGGAAGTTGATGGTAATGGCGGCCCAGTGGGCGTTGGCATGCTTGAGCACATTGGCCAGGGCCTCGCGTACCACCTGCAGCACGTGAATTTCCTCGTTGGGATTGAGCAGGTGGGGCGGCACATCGACCTCGAGGATGACCGGGTATCCCAGGCGCTTGCCGAACTCCCGGGCCGTCTGGTGCAGGGCGCTGGCCAGGCCCGGCCCCTCCAACTTGAGGCGGAAGGTGGTGAGGAGTTCGCGAAGCTGGCGATAGGCGCTGTCGAGCCCGGTGCGCAGCTCGTCGAACACCGCCGCCTGGCGCTCCCGCGGGGCCTCCTTCTGCTGCATGCGCTCGAGCCTGGCGACCTGCATCTTGAGGTAGGAGAGCGATTGGGCCAGGGAGTCATGCAGCTCCCGGGCGATGATGGTGCGCTCGTTCATCAGCGTTACCTGCTGTTGCTCCTCGATGCGCCGCTGCAGATAGACCGCGGTGGCCAGCTGGTCGGCCAGGGCGTTGAGCAGGCGGCGTACGCTATCGGAGAGCGGCTGGCTCCTGGAGTGCCACACCTCCAGGGTGCCGAGCATCAGCTCGCCGACGCTCACCGGCAGCAACAGGCATTCGCCCTGCTGGGCCTGCTCCAGCTTGAGCGGCTGGGGATCGATCAGGCAGGCGTGGCACTCGTGGTCGCGGCAGTATTCCGGGCGGTGCGGCGAGTGGGTCGCGAGGATGGGAATCTGGCGGTCGTCGTGGGGATCGTTCAGCGATAGCCGGATCGGGCCCACGTCGAGCAGCTGTTCCAGTTGGCGCAGCATGGGGGCGGCGCTGGCACAGAGATCGTTGCCGCCGCCGTAGAGGGCGCGGCTGCCATCGTGCATGACCTGCATGGCCCGGTTGCTTCTCTCGAGCTCCGCCTGCTTGAGCGAGGCGTGGGCCTCCAGCTCGGCATAGCTGGTGGCAAGCTCCTCGGCCATGTTGTCGAAGGTGCGTCCGAGAAGGGCGAGCTCGTCGTTGCCCCGGAAGTGCGTGCGGTAACCGAAGTTGCGGCGGGCCGCCTCGCGGGCCAGTACCAGCAGGTGGCGCAGCGGCGTCACCAGGTTATGACGAATATCGTAGAGGGCGATGGCCACCACCACCACGGTCAGCGCCAGGAACAGGAACTGCAGGATAATCAGCAGCTGGATCTTGGATTCGCTGTTCCTCTCGAGCAGGGTGACCAGGGCGTCGATATCGCCGACCAGGGCCTCGAAGGCCGGTGCCGGGTCGGGCCCCTGCCGGTCGTCGGCCGCCCGTGCTCGGTTGATCGCGGGGAGGATGTCGTGTGTCCAGCGCGAGAGCAGCTCGCGATGCTGCCGGCGCAGCGCATGGTCGGCGGCATCGGGCAGGGCGTCGGTCAGCTCGGGACTGGCCAGGCGCGTCTCGAAGCGCTCCACCAGTGCCGCCACTCCATCGTCGTGGGCGGCGTCCGGGTGCAGGTCGTAGCGCAGCAGGGCGGTCAGGATCTGATGGGTGTTCATGCGCAGCGAGCCGGCCATGTTGATGGCCGCGGCATCGCCGCGGCTGTCATTGGCCACCGTCATGGTGACGGCGATGCTGACCAGGGCCATGGCGCTGATGGCGAGCAGCGAGGCGACGATGCGCGCCACCAGGGAGTGTTGAAGCAGTTTCATAGTATCGGCCGGCCGTCGGGGGAATGGCACTAGGCATGGTGCTTCCCGGAGTCTACTACACCCAAGGGGGTAGGGCAGATACCCCCACTGCCCCTTTGACCTCGGGGCGGGGCCTACTGAGACTCTGACCACACTCCACCATTTCCTGGCCCCGCGATGCCACACCTCCCCGACCGCCGCGATCCTGTCGTCGTCGGCTACCGCCCGCTGGTGGTGGTATTGCTGTCGCCGCTGGTCTTTGCGCTGGTGTTCGCCAGCTGGACCATCTTCGCGGTGCTGGGGCTGGAGCTGCGCGAGCCGCTGGGTCTGGATGAACTCGGCTTCGCCTTCATGCTGGCCACGCCCATGCTCACCGGGGCCCTGGCGGCGCTACCCATGGCGGCACTGGCCCGGCGTCATGGCGGGCGCCGCGTGATGATCGCCTGCCTGTTGCTGATCTGTCCCTTCCTGTGGGCGATCGCCCGCTCCAGCAGCTATTCACACTTCCTGCTGTCCGGCGCCGGCCTGGGGCTGGGGGCCGGGTCTCTGGCGGCGGGGCTGGTCTATGTCGGCGAGCTCTCGCCCCGGCGGCATGTTGGCCTCGCCCTGGGCCTCTACGGGGCCGGCATGATGGGGGCCGGACTGAGCTATCTGCTGCTGCCCCTGGTCAGCCAGGCCTATGGCTGGCGCAGCGCCCCCCTGCTCTATCTGCTGCCGGTGCTGACGGTCGCGACGCTGTTGTGGCTGTTTGCCGATGACCCGGACCTCTCCGTCGACTCTGGCCTCGCCGGCGTCGCCGCCGGTACCCGGCCGCGCCTCTCGGGGTGGCTGAGGGCCTTGCGACACTGGCGCCCCTGGCGCCTGGCCGTGGTCTACAGCTTCTTCTATGGCGCCTTCGTGGCGCTGTCGCTATGGCTGCCGGCCTACCTCGAGGCCCAGTACGACCTGGGCATCCGCTACGCCGCCCTGCTGGCGCTGCCCTTTCCGCTGGCGGTGGGCTTGGGGCAGGTGGCCGGCGGCGTCTGGGGCGATGTGCACGACTTTCGTGCCTTGCGCTGGTGGGTCAGCGCCTGGGTGCTGGTCTGCCTGTTTCTGCTCTCTTATCCCCCCTTCGACATGCGGGTCGAGGGCGTGGAGGGGATGCTGATGCTGCGTTATTCCGCGCCGCTGTGGGGCTTTCTGACGCTGCTGGTCGCCATGGGTCTGGTCATGGGGGTCGGGCAGGGCAGCCTGATGCGCATGATCCATCGTGATCACGGCCAGCAGCTGGCCCTGGTGGGTGGGCTGGCGCTGACCCTGGGCGGGCTGTTTGGCGCCCTGCTGCCGGTGATGTTCGCCCTGGGCAACCACTGGGTGGGCATCCGCACCGCAGGGTTCATGTTCCTCTATGCCTCGCTGGTGCTGTGCATGCTGGTGATGGTGTGGGACCACGCCAGCCAGGCAGGGCAGACGAGGCCCTGATATCTGCCATACCTCGGGCATTGTCGGGCCCTATCTCCTTGGAGGTAGGCGAGGGGTATATGGAGGTAACCGGGCAGTAATCGGGGCGTCTATCGCCCAGAATTGCCTGCATGAAACCGGCCTGGTCCGCGCCTGGTGCGCACTCGACCGAGGCTGACCGAGTGGCCCAGGCGCGGCCACGCATCTTTTCAGGAGCCTGGAGAGCGACCATGAGTCACTTCATCGATCGGCTGAACTTCTTCCGCAAGGCCCGCGAGCCCTTCGCCAACGACCACGGCGAACTTCGCGACGAGTCTCGGGACTGGGAGAACGGCTACCGGCAGCGCTGGCAGCACGACAAGATCGTGCGCTCCACCCACGGGGTGAACTGCACCGGTTCGTGCAGCTGGAAGATCTACGTCAAGAATGGCCTGGTCACCTGGGAGACCCAGCAGACCGACTATCCGCGCACCCGGCCCGATCTTCCCAACCACGAGCCGCGAGGCTGTCCGCGTGGCGCCAGCTACTCCTGGTACATGTACAGCGCCAACCGCCTCAAGTACCCGCTGATCCGCAAGCCGCTGCTCAAGCTGTGGCGAGAGGCACTGGACGAGAAGAAGGACCCGGTCGAGGCGTGGGCCTCCATCGTCGAGGACCCGGCCAAGGCCAAGCAGTACAAGCGGGCCCGGGGCATGGGCGGCTTCGTGCGTGCCGACTGGAATGAGGTCAATGCGCTGGTCGGTGCCTCCAACGTCTATACCGCCAAGCAGTACGGGCCGGACCGCGTCATCGGCTTCTCGCCGATCCCCGCCATGTCCATGATCAGCTATGCCTCCGGCGCTCGCTATCTGTCGCTGATCGGCGGCGTCTGCCTGTCGTTCTACGACTGGTACTGCGACCTGCCGCCGGCCAGTCCCCAGACCTGGGGCGAGCAGACCGACGTGCCCGAGTCCGCCGACTGGTACAACTCCGGCTATATCATCGCCTGGGGCTCCAACGTGCCCCAGACGCGTACCCCGGACGCCCACTTCTTCACCGAGGTGCGCTACAAGGGCACCAAGACCGTCTCGGTCACCCCGGACTACGCCGAGGTCTCCAAGCTTACCGATGAGTGGATGAGCGCCAAGCAGGGCACCGATGCCGCCCTGGCCATGGCCATGGGGCATGTGATCCTCAAGGAATTCCACCTCGAGAAGAGCAGCAGTTACTTCACCGACTATGTGCGGCGCTATACCGACATGCCGTTTCTGGTCGAGCTGGAGCTGCGTGAGGACGGCAGCTATGCGCCGGGTCGCCAGATGCGTGCCAGTGACTTCGAGGCGAGTCTGGGCCAGGGCAACAATCCCGAATGGAAGACCGTGGCGTGGGACGAGGCCCGGGACCAGCTGGTGGTGCCGCGGGGCTCCATCGGTTTCCGCTGGGGCGAGACCGGCGACGAGGTGGGCAAGTGGAACCTCGAATCGCTGGATGCCGAAGGCACCGAGATCAAGCCGCTGCTGACCCTGGCCGACAAGCACGATGACGTCGCCCGGGTTGCCTTCCCCTACTTCGGTGGCATCGCCCACGAGCACTTCGATCACGTCAAGAGCGGCGGCGCCAGCGACGAGCTGTTGTTCCACAGCCTGCCCGTCAAGCGCCTGAAGAAGGCCGATGGCTCCGATGCCCTGGCGGTCACGGTGTTCGATCTGATGTGCGCCAACTACGGCATCGACCGCGGGTTTGGCGAGGATGACGGTGCCACCTCCCTGGACGAGGTGAAGCCCTACACCCCGGCCTGGCAGGAGAAGATCACCGGCGTGTCCGCCGAGCAAGCCATTCGCATCGCCCGTGAGTTCGCCGAGAATGCCGACAAGACCCGGGGTCGCAGCATGATCATCGTGGGTGCCGGCATGAACCACTGGTACCACATGGACATGAACTATCGTGGCCTGATCAACATGCTGGTCATGTGTGGCTGCATCGGCCAGAGCGGTGGCGGCTGGTCCCACTACGTGGGTCAGGAGAAGCTGCGCCCCCAGACCGGCTGGACCCCACTGGCCTTCGGCCTCGACTGGCAGCGTCCGCCGCGTCACATGAACGGCACCTCCTTCTTCTACAACCACTCCTCCCAGTGGCGTTACGAGAAGCTGGAGATCAAGGAGATTCTGTCGCCGCTGGCCAAGGCCGAGGACTACCCCGGCAGCCTGATCGACTTCAACGTCCGCGCCGAGCGCATGGGCTGGCTGCCCTCCGCGCCCCAGCTGAATACCAACCCGTTGCGCCTGGCCAAGGCCGCCGAGGTCGCCGGCATGTCCACCCAGGACTACGCCGTCCAGCAGCTCAAGGAGGGCAAGCTCGCCTTCGCCGCGGAGGATCCGGACAACCCCCAGAACTTCCCGCGCAACCTGTTCATCTGGCGTTCCAACCTGCTGGGCAGCTCCGGCAAGGGCCATGAGTACATGCTCAAGTACCTGCTGGGCACCCGTCACGGCATCCAGGGCAAGGACCTGGGTGACTTCGGCGGCCAGAAGCCGGAAGAGGTCAAGTGGCATGACGATGCCCCCGAGGGCAAGGTCGACCTGCTGGTGACCCTGGATTTCCGCATGTCCACCACCTGCCTCTACTCGGATGTCGTGCTGCCCACGGCGACCTGGTACGAGAAGGACGACCTCAACACGTCCGACATGCACCCCTTCATCCACCCGCTGACCGCCGCCACCGACCCGGCGTGGGAGTCGCGCAGCGACTGGGAGATCTTCAAGGGCATCGCCAAGTCCTTCTCCGAGGCCGCCGAGGGCCACCTGGGCGAGGAGACCGACCTGGTCACCCTGCCGCACCAGCACGATTCTCCGGGCGAGCTGGCCCAGATCGACGTCAAGGACTGGAAGAAGGGCGAGTGTGAGCCGATCCCCGGCAAGACCATGCCAGCGCTGATCGAGGTCAAGCGCAACTACCCCGAGACCTATGAGCGCTTCACCTCCATCGGCCCGCTGCTCGAGAGCATCGGCAACGGGGGCAAGGGCATCAGCTGGAAGACCGAGCCCGAGGTGGACCTGCTCGGCAAGCTCAACCACCGCAAGACCGAGGGGCCGCACAAGGGCCGTCCGCGCCTCGACAGCGCCGTCGATGCCGCCGAGATGATCCTGACCCTGGCGCCGGAGACCAACGGCCAGGTAGCGGTGAAGGCCTGGGGCGCGCTCTCCAGGATCACCGGGCGCGACCATACCCACCTGGCGCGTCCCAAGGAGGAGGAGAAGATCCGCTTCCGCGACATCGTCGCCCAGCCGCGCAAGATCATCTCCAGCCCGACCTGGTCCGGCCTCGAGGACGAGCACGTCTCCTACAACGCCGGTTACACCAACGTGCATGAGCTGATCCCGTGGCGCACGGTGAGTGGGCGCCAGCAGTTCTATCAGGACCACCCCTGGATGCGCGCCTTCGGCGAGAGCCTGCTGGTCTATCGTCCGCCCATCGACACCAAGGCGGCGGCGAGCGTGTCCGAGCCGACCAGCAACGGCAACCCGGAAATCGCCCTGAACTTCCTGACGCCGCACCAGAAGTGGGGTATCCACTCCACCTACAGCGACAACCTGCTGATGCAGACCCTGTCCCGGGGTGGGCCGATCGTCTGGATGTCCGAGGACGATGCGCAATCCATCGGCGTCGAGGACAACGACTGGATCGAGGTCTACAACGCCAACGGCGCCATCGCCGCCCGGGCGGTGGTCAGTCAGCGGGTCAAGAACGGCATGACGATGATGTATCACGCCCAGGAGCGGATCGTGAACATCCCCGGCTCCGAGATCACCGGCACCCGTGGCGGCATCCATAACTCGGTCACCCGCATCTGCCCCAAGCCGACGCATATGATCGGCGGCTATGCCCATCTGGCCTACAGCTTCAACTACTACGGCACCGTCGGCTCCAACCGCGATGAGTTCGTCATCGTGCGCAAGATGAAGAAGATCGACTGGCTGGATGGCGAAGGCAACGACTACGCGCAGGAGGCCGTGAAATGAAGATTCGTTCCCAGGTAGGCATGGTCCTCAACCTCGACAAGTGCATCGGTTGCCACACCTGTTCGGTGACCTGCAAGAACGTCTGGACCAGTCGCGAAGGCGTCGAGTACGCCTGGTTCAACAACGTCGAGACCAAGCCCGGCATCGGTTATCCCAAGGAGTGGGAGAACCAGGACAAGTGGAAGGGCGGCTGGATGCGCCGCCGCGACGGCAAGATCGAGCCGCGCATCGGCGGCAAGTGGCGGGTGCTGGCGAACATCTTCGCCAACCCCGATCTGCCGGAGATCGACGACTACTACGAGCCGTTCACCTTCGACTACGAGCACCTGCACAACGCCAAGCAGGGGGAGCACCAGCCCACCGCGCGTCCGCGCTCGCTGATCTCCGGCCAGCGGATGAAGAAGATCGAGTGGGGCCCGAACTGGGAGGAGATACTCGGCACCGAGTTCGCCAAGCGGCGCAAGGACATGAATTTCGAGAAGGTGCAGGCCGATATCTACGGCCAGTTCGAAAACACCTTCATGATGTATCTGCCGCGCCTGTGTGAGCATTGCCTGAACCCGACCTGCGTGGCCTCGTGCCCGAGCGGCGCCATCTACAAGCGGGAAGAAGACGGCATCGTCCTGATCGACCAGGACAAGTGCCGCGGCTGGCGGATGTGCATCTCCGGCTGCCCCTACAAGAAGATCTACTACAACTGGAAGACCGGGAAGTCCGAGAAGTGCATCTTCTGCTACCCGCGCATCGAGGCCGGCCAGCCGACGGTCTGCTCCGAGACCTGCGTGGGCCGCATTCGCTATCTCGGCGTGCTGCTCTACGATGCCGACCGCATCGAGGAAGTGGCCAGCTCCCCGGATGAGCGCGACCTCTATCATCGCCAGTGTGAGATCTTCCTGGATCCCAACGACCCGGAGGTGATCGCCCAGGCGAAGAAAGACGGCATCACCGACAACGTGATCAAGGCCGCCCAGGCCTCGCCGGTCTACAAGATGGCCATGGACTGGGGGCTGGCGCTGCCGCTGCACCCCGAGTATCGCACCCTGCCCATGGTCTGGTACGTGCCGCCGCTGTCGCCGATCCAGTCCGCCGCCGAGGCCGGCAAGGTCGAGTTCGACGGCGTGATGCCCAAGATCGAGTCGCTGCGCATTCCGGTGAAGTACCTGGCCAACATGCTGACCGCCGGTGAGGAAGCGCCCGTGGTGCTGGCGCTCAAGCGCCTGATGGCCATGCGCCTCTATATGCGCGGCAAGCACGTGGATGGCCAGGCCAATACCGAGGTGCTGGAAGACGTCGGCCTGACCGAGCAGCAGGTGGAAGACATGTATCGGTATCTGGCCATCGCCAACTACGAGGATCGCTTCGTGATCCCCACCAGTCACCGCGAAATCGCCACCGAGGCGTTCCCCGAACGCGGCGGTTGTGGCTTCAGCTTCGGCGACGGCTGCCACGGTGACAGCAGCGAGAGTCTGTTCGGCGGTCGCAAGACCACCGCCACCCTGGTGAAACCGGTGGAAACCTTCGACCCGCAGGCCCAGAGCGAGGGTCAGCGCGACAAGACAACCGAGGAGGCCCGTCATGGCTGAAGCCGTACAACAGAGGGAGCCGGTGGACGACATGCTGAGCCTGCGCGTGCTGGCCCGGCTGCTGGACTACCCCACCGAGGAGCTTCAGGCCGCCGCCCCGGAGATGATCGAGATCCTCGACGCCGAGCGCCGCCTGTCGGCGGCGCGACGCACCGCCCTGATGGACTGGTGCCAACGCCTCATGGACGCCGATATCATGGACCTCCAGGCGGAGTACGTGGCGCTGTTCGACCGGGGTCGCAATACCTCGCTGCTGCTCTTCGAGCATGTGCACGGGGAGTCCCGCGACCGCGGCCAGGCCATGGTCGATCTGATGAACGAGTACAGCGCGGCGGGCTTCGAGCTCGATGCCCATGAACTGCCGGACTATCTGCCGCTGTTTCTCGAGTATCTCTCCACCCGCTCCGAGGCCGAGATCGGCCGCTGGCTGGGCGAGATTCGTCATATCCTGGCGCTGCTGACCGCGCGTCTCGAGGAGCGTGAGGCCGACCAGGCCCTGGTGCCCCTGGCGCTGCTGGCGCTGATCGGTGCCGATGACGACGTCGCCGCCCATCGTCAGGCGGCGCAGGAAGAGGCGCCGGATTACACCGCCGAGGCACTGGACGAGGTCTGGGAAGAGGAAGCGGTGCGTTTCACCGCCAACTCCGACGAGGACTGTGCCCTGCAGTCCGCCGAGGGTCGGCGACTGGCCGAGCGCAAGAAGACCGTGCCCAGCGACCCCGTTCGAATCCTGCCCGGTAGCGCCGCAAGTAGCGCCGCCGACCGCGGCGCTACCGACCGTTAAGGAGAATCACCATGTTTTCCGAATATCTGCAACACCTGATCTACGGCTACTATCCGTATCTGGCCGGTACGGTGTTCCTGGTCGGCAGCCTGCTGCGATACGACCATGGGCAATACACCTGGAAGACCGGCTCGAGCCAGATGCTCACCTCGAAGAACATGCGTCTGGCCAGCAATCTCTTCCATGTCGGCATCATCGTGATCTTCTTCGGCCACCTGTTCGGCATGCTGACCCCGCACTGGGTCTATGCTCCCTTCCTGCACGCCGGCACCAAGCAGTTGATCGCCATCATCGTCGGTGGAGCGGCAGGCATTGCCTGCCTCGTGGGCGGTGCCATGCTGCTGCATCGCCGGATCACCAACCCCCGCGTGCGTGCCTCCTCCAGTCGGATGGATACCGTGATTCTTGGCCTGATCGTCTTCCAGGCGTTCCTGGGTCTGATCACCGTCATCTTCTCGCTGGGTCACCTGGATGGGGCGATGATGCTGACGCTCTCCAGCTGGGCGCAGTCGATCATCTTCTTCAGTGGTGGGGCGGCCGATTTCATGGCCGAGGTCTCCTGGATCTACAAGCTGCATATCTTCCTGGGAATGACCATCATTCTGCTGTTCCCGTTCTCACGCCTGGTGCACGTGTGGAGCGTGCCCTTCGGCTACGTGACCCGTCGTTACCAGCTGGTTCGCAAGCGGGGCTGAGCACAGGTCTTGCCCACGTTTCTGGCAGGGGCGCCGGGGGCAGGTCGAAGAGGAGGCCTGCCGCCGGAAAAGCCCCTTTGTCCAGGCCGCTTGAAAAAAGTTCCTAGGATTTTAGTCATGCAAAAGATCGATATCGAGATGATTCCCGGGGGCGCGAGCCCCCCACCCATCCGGGTCGGCGAGGCCATCATTGCGGAGGCCGACATCGCCCAGGAGATGCAGTACCACCCGGCAGACAGCGCCGGAACCGCCCAGCTCAAGGCGGCCCGGGCCCTGGTCGTGCGGGAACTGCTCCGCCAGCGCGCCGCCGACCTGGGCCTGGCCGAGGCCAGCGGAGCAGACCTCGACGAGGACGACGCCGTCATCGCCGTCCTGCTGGAGCAGGAATTGAACGTGCCCGAGCCCTCGGAGGAGGACTGTCGGCGCTTCCACGCCACCCACGCCGAGCGCTTCAGCGAGCCGACGCGGCTGCGGGTTCGTCACATCCTGCTGGCCGCGGCGCCGGACGACGCCGAGGCCCGGGATGCCGGCTATCGCCTGGGCGAGAAACTCGTCAAGCAGCTGGTCGAGCACCCCGAGCGCTTTACCGAGTTTGCCCAGCGCCACTCCGCCTGTCCCTCCAAGGAGGAGGGCGGCGAGCTGGGCTGGCTGGCCCCGGGACAGACCGTGGCCGAGCTCGACGGTGCCCTGCAGCACTTGAACGAGGGCCTCCACGACCGCCCGCTCGCCTCGCGCTACGGCTGGCACGTGATCAGCATCGACGCCCGGCAGGAGGGACGTGAGCGCCCCTATGAAGAGGTCGCCGAGCATGTCCGCCACAGCCTTCGCGAGCAGTCCACCCGCCGCGCCCTGCGCCACTACCTGATGGCGCTGCAGTCCGAGATCGGCGTCGAGGGGATCAGCCTCGACGACGAAAGCGGCAGCGCCCTGATGCAGTAGTCCCGCCGGCGCGGGAAGGTTCCCGCGCCGCGAGGTCGACTCGGGGTCAGACCCCGAGTCGACGATCCCCAGCAGCCAGATCACGCCGCCCCGGACGGGGCGGCGAGGAGGACCCCATGGCCCATGTCCACGCCCGGACTCCCTTCGCTCCCCTCGGCATCGCCGTGCTCACCGTCTCCGATACCCGCGGCTTCGACGAGGACGGCAGCGGTGACCTGCTCTCCGCCCGCCTGACCGATGCCGGCCATATGCTGGTGGAGCGACACATCGTGCCCGACGATATCTATCGCATCCGTGCGGTGGTCTCCAAGTGGGTGGTACGCGACGACATCCAGGTGGTACTGGTCAACGGCGGCACCGGCTTCACGGCCCGGGACACGACGCCGGAGGCGCTGGCCCCGCTGTTCGACAAGGCCATCGATGGCTATGGCGAGCTGTTTCGTCATCTGTCGCTGGCCGACATCGGCACTTCCACCGTTCAGTCCCGTGCCGTGGCCGGCGTGATCGACCGCACCCTGGTGTTTGCCATGCCCGGCTCGCCCAAGGCCTGCGCCACCGCCTGGGACGGTATCCTGGTGGAACAGCTCGATGCCCGCACCCGGCCCTGCAACTTCGTGGCCATGGTGCTGCCCCATGACTCGGGCTGTGTCACCCGCCAGGCCGAGCCGCTGTGGGAGGACGCGCCCGTCCCCGCCGAGGCCGACGCCTAGGTCGTGTCCGTGGGGAGGCGCCGTCCCCGGACGTCGCGATCCATTTGATACTCATGACGCCCCGATTGACCCGCATCGGGCCCTTGGCCAGGGCCGTGGCGGGGCCAATCTGGTAGTCTGTAGCAACTAGTAAGCGGCGTATTGGTGGGCGAAGAGGGGCCTCTGTGCCCCTGCGTCGACCGGCCGGGGACAGCGCCCGTCGTCCTGCCGAGCCCTCGCTGGTCGACGCCGATACCGATGTGGAGGAACAACATGCCGATGGATAATGCCCAGCCGCCCAGTTCGGCCGCTGACCTGCTGTTCAAGCCGCGCCAGTTGCGTGATCTGGTGCGCGGCGTGCCGTGGCTGGGCGCACTCTCCGATGAAGAGGTCGAGGCATTGCTCGAGGATTGTGAGCCCCGCACCCTGGCCAGCCGGGAATGGCTGTTTCGCCAGGACACCCCCGCCGAGTGGTTGCATATCGTGATCAGCGGGGCGATGCGCCTGGTGCGTAGCGCCGGCGACGGCCGGCTGGCCACCATCCGCTGCGTGGAGCGCGGCGGCACCCTGGGTGAGCTGAGCATGGTGTCCCGGGAGGGCGTGTACCTCTACTCCTGTGAGGCGCTGCGTCGCACCCATGTCCTGTCGATTCCCGCCGAGCGCTGTCGCGAGGCCATGGACCGTCACCCCGAATGCCGTGCGGAGTTCATGAGTCGCCTGGCGCTTGAACTCACCGACCGCCTCGAGGACATGGCGCTGCTGACCCAGGGGGATGCCATGTCGCGACTGGTCAGCTATATCCTGCGCCAGTTGCCGTCGGGGCGTGGCAAGGAACCCCGGGTGGTTCGCCTGACCATCCCCAAGCGCTGGCTCGCCGCCCAGCTGGCGGTGACGCCGGAGACCCTCTCCCGGCTGCTGGCCAAGCTGCGCGACAGCGGCGCCATCAATATCGACCGCCAGCGACTCACCGTGCTCGACGAGCAGAAGCTGCGCGACCTGATGATGACCGACGACTGAGGCGCAAGCCAAGCGTAAGCCGGGCCCAAGCCAGTAGGGTGGCAAGGCCTGGTGACGAGTGGCGGGTGAAAGAAGCCACAGCCGATGAAAAGGGGAGAGCGTGCGACTGGAGTATACGGGCCCGTTGCCCGAACAGGTGGGGTTTCTACTACTGCCGCGGTTCTCGATGATGGCGTTCTTCGCCGCGGTGGAGCCGCTGCGTATCGCCAATCGCATCAGCGGTCGGCCGCTGTTCGACTGGACCCTGGTCAGCGTCGATGGCGAGCCGGTCACCGCCAGCAACGACATGACCCTGCTCGTCGACTGCGCCATCGACAAGGTGCGCCATCTTCCCTCGCTGGCGGTGTGCAGCGGCTTCGAGCCCGAGGCCTACCTCGAACGCCCGCTGATGGCCTGGCTGCACCGCCTCGACCAGGCCGGGAGCGCCCTCGGAGGGCTGGATACCGGCTGCTTCCTGCTGGCCGCCGCCGGCCTGCTGAAGGGCGAGCGGGTCACCCTGCACTGGGAGAGCCTGCCCGCCTTCCATGAACGTTTCCCCGCCATTCCCACCTCCGATGAGCTGTTCGAGCTCGGCGAGCGGCGCTTCTCCTGCGCTGGAGGGGCCGCGGCCATGGACATGGCCCTGGCGGTGATCGCTCGGCGCCACGGTACCCGGCTGGCCATCGATGTCTCCGAGCAGCTGATCCACGAGCGGCTGCGCAGCCGCGGGGACCAGCAGCGAATGACCCTGGCGCGACGCCTGGGGACCCATAATCGCCGCCTGGTGGAGGCGGTAGCGCTGATGGAGCGTCACTTGGAAGCGCCCTTGTCGATAGCGGATATTGCCCACCGTTGCGGCGTCTCCTTACGCCAATTGCAGCGCCTCTTCGAATGCCATCTCGCCACCACCCCGCGGCGCTGGTACCTCGGCCTGCGCCTGGAACGCGCCCACTACCTGCTGGTCGAAACCGACATGGACGTGCTCGCCATCGGCCTGGCCTGTGGCTTCTCCTCCGCGTCCAGCTTTTCGCGGGCCTTCGGCGAACGCCATGGCCAGGCCCCACGGGAGGCTCGCCGGCAGGGGCGCCACAACGCTTCCTGACGACGACTGTCGGCTATCATATCAAGCATATTGCGCTCGCCAATGGGGGCATTTGCACTAGTCATTGGTGCAACGGCAGGTGTCTGGCCATAGTCATTCCTACCAGCAGTAACCCGTACAGCATGGCAAGCGAGGGGCGTCTCGGTACCGGCACTGAAGGCCGGAAGCGCCTGGCTGGTATGACGATTCCGTTGACACAAGAGGAGAGAACAACATGCAACTGCCGTCACTGATCGAGATTCCCAATGGTGAGAAGGTCGTGCCGACATTCTCCGATAACGAGATGCAGGGGCGTCTCGCTCGCCTGCGCGACTACATGGCGAAGAGCGGGGTCGACGCCGTCGTGCTGACCTCTTACCACAACATCAACTACTTCAGTGACTTCGTCTACTGCAAGTTCGGCCGCGACTACGGCCTGGTGGTGACCCAGGACAGCTTCACCACCGTGACCGCCAATATCGACGGGGGGCAGCCCTATCGCCGCAACCGTCTGGGCGACAACATCGTCTACACCGACTGGCAGAAGGACAACTTCTTCAAGGCCGTCAAGCAGCTCTGCGAGGGCAAGCGTCGCGTCGGCGTCGAGTACGACCACATGACGCTGCAGAACCAGCAGAAGCTCCTCGATGCGCTGGGTAACGTCGAGCTGGTGGACGCCGGCGTACCCACCATGCAGATGCGCATGGTCAAGTCCGACGAGGAAATCGCGTTGATTCGCCAGGGCGCCCGTGTCGCCGATGTGGGCGGCGTGGCCGTGCGCGATGCCATCTACGCCGGTGTGCCGGAATATGAGGTGTCGCTGGCCGGTCAGGCCGCCATGGTGCGTGAGATCGCCAAGACCTACCCCAACAGCGAGCTGATGGATACCTGGGTGTGGTTCCAGTCCGGTATCAACACCGACGGTGCCCATAACCCGGTGACCAGCCGCCGTGTGCAGCCCGGCGATATCCTCAGCCTGAACACCTTCCCGATGATCTCCGGCTACTACACCGCTCTGGAGCGCACGCTGTTCCTCGGCCATGCCTCGGATGAGCACCTGCGTCTGTGGGAGGTGAACTGCGAGGTGCACCGCCGTGGTCAGGAGCTGATCAAGCCCGGCGTGCGTTGCTGTGACATCGCCCATGAGCTCAACGAAATCTTCGCCAAGCACGACCTGCTCAAGTACCGCACCTTCGGTTACGGCCACTCCTTCGGCACCCTGAGCCACTACTACGGCCGCGAGGCGGGTCTGGAGCTGCGTGAGGACATCGAGACAGTGATCGAGCCCAACATGGTGGTCTCCATGGAGCCCATGATCACCGTACCGGAGGGCCAACCCGGTGCCGGCGGTTATCGCGAGCACGATATCCTGGTGGTCAACGAGCATGGCGCCGACAATATCACCGGCTTCCCGTACGGCCCGGAGCACAACATCATTCGTTGAGCCGCCTCAGTGCTCGCCAAGGATCGGGTGAGGCACTAGATTGGCCAGTCCGGCACGCAGGAAGTCGAGAACGTGACGGCTGGCCACGCTCAGCTCCTCTTCGCGGTAATAGAGGCCGGTGCTGACCGACCCCAGCTCTGGCAGCCCCTCCGCCTCCGACAGCTTGGTGAGGTGGTGGGGCACCACCGAAGCGGCCATGGCGGTCAGCCCCAGCCCTTCTTCAACGGCCGACATGATCCCCAGCAGGCTAGGGCTGGTATAGACGATGCGATAGGGTCTTTCCCCCTTGGCCATGCATCCTTCCAGCATGGATCGATAGACACAGCCCTGGGGGTAAGTCACCAATGGCACGATATCCGAGTCGGCAAGATGACCCTGGTTGACTACCCAGGTCAGCCGGTCGGTTCGATAGTCGCGATCGTCTCGATCTTCCTTCTCTCTCTCCGGCTCCATGACCAGACAGATATCATAATGATGCTTCTGAAAACGCTGGTAGATCACCTTGCTGATAGCGCAGTCGACCTCGACCATAATATTAGGATAGATACGGGCAAGACTTCTCAATGCCTTCGGGAGAAAGGCGAGCTCGAAGTCGTTGGGAATGCCCAGGCGAACCCTGCCGGATATGTTTTCCCCTTTCAGCCGGGCCACGGTGCGGTCATTTATTTCAAGCATCTGCCTTGCCGCCTGGTAGAGATACTCGCCATCTTCAGTCAAATCAAGGCTCGCGCCCCTAAGAAATATCTGTGTTTCAAGGAGGGCTTCGAGTTTTTTTATCTGCAGGCTGATGGCGGGCTGTGACCGGCCCAGGAGCTCGCCGGCGCTGGTAAAACCTCCCAGGTCCTTGATGGTGACGAAGGTACGCAGGAGGTCCGTCGGTATGTTCTTCATTGGAGCGCCATTTTTGTGCTTTATAGGAGGATTTGCGTTACAAATTGGATGCCGGAGGAGCTCTAAAATACCTTGAAAGTGCCGGGCTAGGCAATGTGCGGCTAGACGCCTTACTGTCGATCAATAACAAGAGGAAATGACGATGAACTCCTGGGTGCTGACCACCTTTCTCATACTGACAATCTACATGCTGGTCCATGCCGGCTCCGCCTATTTGCGCAGAGAGCTGAAACGAAAGTCCACCAATGAGTCGGCGAGGCGGTAATCATGGATTCTTACAAGCTGTTCAACTGGGGGCTTCTGTTTCTCACCTTCGGCCTGATGATCTACCTGGGCTTCCTTTCGTCCCGGATGATGCAGAAAAGTGATGAAGGAGGCTTTCTTGTCGCCGGGCGTTCGCTGGGGGCCTTCGTCGGTGCCAGTACCATCGTCGCCACCGGCTTCAGCGGCTGGGGGTTCATGGGGTCACCGGGCGTGACCTACCAGTTCGGCGCCATCGAGGTGCTGGGCAATTTCTTCTTCGCCCCGGCGATGATGATCGCCGTGTTGTACTTCGCGAGCTTCCTGCAGCGCAAGGCCATCGACATGGGCAGCAACACTATTCCTGAGTATATCGCCCAGATTCATGGCGGCGGCAACATGGGTCGGCTCGTCCAGGGAGTGGCGGCGCTTATCACCATCCTCTTGCTGCTGGTGTTTTTAACTAGCCAGATCAAGGCCGTCGGCCTGCTGGGGGCGAGCTGGCTGGGTATCGAGCTGACCCAGAGCGCCCTGCTGATGGTCGGCGTCATCATCCTCTACACCATGCTGGGCGGCCTGGCCGCTGTCGCCTGGACCGATACCGTGATGGTCTGCGGCATGTCGGTCGCCGCCGTCATCATCATGGTGCAGATCTTCACGTCGATAGATCTCGGCACCTGGGAGGCGTCGCTCAATGCCATTGACCCCGAACTCCTGAATCCCACCACCGGGGCGCATTATGGCGACAGCCCGGCGACGGTGTTCCTGGTGCTGCCCTATGCCTTCCTGTTCGCCGCCGTCTTGCCGTTCATGGCGATCCGCTTTCTGGCCTTCAAGCCGGACGTCAAGCTGCACAAGGCGGGCGTGTATGTGGCGATCATCGGGGCATTGTTGAGCCTGGTGCCGCTCGTTGGCCTCTATATGAGGGCCCAGATGCCCGACCTGGCCGACCCGGACAACGCCATGCCGGCCTATCTCGAGCACTTCATGCACCCAGCACTGCAGGGCTTTATCACCCTATTCATCCTGTTCGCCATGAAGTCCACCGCGAACTCGCTGCTGCACACCGTTGCCTCGGCGACCTCCCATGACCTGCGCCTCGCCCTGTTCAACAATCTGCTCCATAGCCAGCGGCTGGTGCTGTGGATCAATCGCCTGGCCGTCGTGGCCCTGGGTATCGTCGCGCTGTTGATGATGCTCTATGCGCCGCCCTTCATGCTCTCCTGGCTGGGGATTCTCGGCACCGGTACCCTGCTGGCCAGCATGATCGGGCCGGTGTTTATCTCCACCTTCTGGCAGGGCTCGGCCTGGGGGGCGCTGGTCGCCATGCTGTCCGGCTTTACCGTCAGCGGCTACATGATGCTGTTCGCCGACGTGGGCTGGTTGATCGGGCCGTTGACGGGCTGTGCCGTGTCCTCGGTCTGCTATGTTGGGGTATCGCTGGTGACTAGGCGAAACGCTTTCCAGAAAACATCGCAATAGTGTTATCTGCCAAGACCTCCTGGGAGGGAATGATAAGGAGTCGTTAGGCAGACGCAAGGCGCCGAGGATGAGGATCCTCGGCGCCTTTTTGTTGCACCAGGCATGGCGCGCGACTATCCGATGCCAACAGGGATGATCGAATCCCTCCCCGGGCCTTCACAGCGACAGTGGCCCACGCCTGCGGTGGCTTGACCGACGCACGCCGTTGAGGCCCAATCGAGTCGAACAGGCTGGCCAGAGAGCCGGGCAACGAACGCCTGATGCCTCGGCGACAGCCGTATATATCGCCTTGATAAAGCTTGAATCGCGTCGGGTGTCTCGTTGTCCCGGGCATGATTTGAATAAATATAATTTATGCAACTGACCTCCCATTACCCTTGTTAGTTTAGGGTTGGGTAGGCTGAAAGTAGGAGGTACCCATGAAAGAGGCTCCTGAGGTGGTGAATAGCGCTGCTACTCCGCAGACTCTAGGCTTTTTGCTAATGGACAACTTTACGCTGATTTCACTGGCATCGGCGATTGGTCCACTACGCATGGCCAACCAGCTGACGGGACGTAAGCTCTACCGCTGGTATACCTTGAGTCTGGATGGTGCGCCGGTTCACGCCAGCGATGGCCTTCAGATTACGCCAGACCTGGCTACCTCGACAGCCCCTACGCTGGATACGGTGATTGTCTGCGGTGGTGTAGCGCATCAGCGTAGCGTCAAGCCTGAGCATATTACCTGGCTTCAGTCTCAGGCGAGACGGTCACGGCGTTTGGGTGCGATCTGTACCGGGAGCTGGGCGTTGGCTCAGGCGGGCTTGTTGGACGGCTACGAGGTCAGTACTCACTGGGAGTGCCTAACCGCTATGCAGGAGGCCTTTTCGAAAGTGTTGCTGACTCACCGTCTGTTCTCCATCGACCGCGATCGTGTTACTTCTTCGGGGGGAACTTCCCCATTGGACATGATGCTGACGCTGATCGGTCGCGATCATGGCCGTGAACTGTCGGCGGCTATCTCTGAGATGTTTATTTATGAGCGGATGCGCGGCGAACAGGATCAGCAACGCATACCGTTGAAGCATGTGCTGGGAACCACGCAGCCCAAGCTGTTGGAGGCTGTCGCCTTGATGGAGGCTAATCTCGAGGAGCCCATCAGCCTCGATGAGCTGGCGAGCTATGTGCGGGTGTCGCGTCGTCAACTGGAGCGGTTGTTCCAGAATAATCTGAGCTGTACACCGTCACGCTACTATCTGAGATTGCGCTTGACCCGGGCTCGGCAGTTGCTCAGGCAAAGTTCGATATCGATTATCGAGGTGGCCATGGTATGCGGCTTCGTCTCCACACCGCACTTCTCCAAGTGTTATCGCGAATACTTCGGCATACCGCCCAGGAATGAGCGCCGGTGGCATTCGCTGGGCAGGGGGCCGGTGAAAGTGGAGGAGGGAGTCACGGCGGCATTAAAGGGCTCTACTTTCGTACCCGTGGTGGAAGAGCCAGCCTCTGCCGCCACGAGTGCCTTGAGTCAGGCGCAGGGTGAGCCCACGTATGGCAGCGTACGGCTCGATTCGTGAGAGAGCGATAGACACGCAAGCGCGATCTTCGCCGGAGCCCTGGGCGTGTCGCGTTTTCGACATGCATGACGTTTTTGGAATTTCTGCGGTCGTTTCCAGGCGCTGAGGCGCCAAGGCGGAGGGCTATGCTGGTGGCAGTTTTACATAACAATGATGGAGCCACCCATGACCCCAGCCGACCTGCACGACGATGCCATTGTTATCGATGGTCTGATCATCGCCAAGTGGAACCGCGAACTGTTCGAAGACATGCGCAAAGGCGGCCTGACCGCGGCCAACTGTACCGTCTCTGTCTGGGAGGGGTTCCAGGCCACGGTTAACAACATTGTCGCCAACCAGAAGCTGATTCGCGACAACTCCGACCTGGTGATCCCGGTGCGCACTACCGAGGATATTTATGCGGCCAAGACTCAGGGCAAGACAGGCATCATCTTCGGTTTCCAGAATGCCCATGCCTTCGAGGACCAGATTGGCTACGTCGAGGTGTTCAAGCAGCTTGGCGTGGGCATTGTACAGCTGTGCTACAACACCCAGAACCTGGTCGGTACCGGCTGCTACGAGCGTGACGGCGGCCTGTCCGATTTCGGCCGCGAGATCGTTACCGAGATGAATCGTGTTGGCATCATGTGCGATCTATCCCATGTCGGCAGCAAGACCAGTGAGGAGGTGATCCTCGAGTCCTCCAAGCCGGTGTGCTATTCACACTGCCTACCCTCCGGCCTGAAAGAACACCCCCGCAACAAATCCGACGCAGAGCTGAAGTTTATCGCCGACCATGGTGGCTTTGTCGGTGTGACCATGTTCACTCCCTTCCTCGCCAAGGGTATCGACTCGACCATCGACGATTATGCCGAGGCGATCGAATACATCATGAATATCGTGGGCGAGGATGCTATTGGCATCGGTACCGATTTTACCCAGGGCCATGGCCAGGAGTTCTTCGAGTGGCTGACTCACGATAAGGGTTACGCTCGTCGCCTGACTCGCTTCGGCGAGATCATCAATCCGCAAGGCATTCGCACCGTCGGGGAATTTCCCAATCTCACCGAGACCCTGCTGAGGCGAGGCATGTCCGAGTCTGTGGTACGCAAGGTAATGGGCGAAAACTGGACCCGCGTGCTCAAGGACGTCTGGGGCGCATAACTCGCCTCTTTTCCGGCGCCACGCGCAGGTTACTCATCACGCGAGTGGGCTGGTCGGTCAAGATAATCAATCGATTCTGGGAGTTTATACACATGGCGACACATGCCCCCGAGATGCCCATAGAAGTTGATAGCGAAACCGGTGTCTGGACGACCGATGCCCTGCCGATGCTCTATGTGCCGCGTCATTTCTTTGTGAATAACCATAGGGGGATCGAAGAGGTGCTGGGCGCCGAGGCCTATGCCGAGATTCTTTATAAGGCGGGTTACAAGTCGGCTTGGCACTGGTGCGAGAAGGAGGCCGAGTGCCATGGCCTGTCTGGCGTGGCCGTGTTTGAGCACTATATGAAACGCCTCTCGCAGCGTGGCTGGGGTCTGTTCGAGACGCTATCGATCGATCTCGATAAGGGGACCTGTGAGGTTCGCCTCGACCACTCCGCCTTCGTCTATGTCTACGGTCAATGTGGGCGCAAGGTCGACTATATGTTCACCGGCTGGTTCGCCGGAGCCATGGACCAGATCCTTGAGGCCCAGGGCAGCAGCATTCGCACGCGTGCCGAACAGGTATACGGGGCGTCACAGGAAGGTCACGATCACGGTCTCTTCATCGTCAAGCCGCTCTAAGTCGAGGAATCTCTTATGGCCTTCGAAGCAATGTTCCAGCCGATTCAACTCGGCAAACTGACCATCCGCAACCGTGTGATTTCGACGGCCCATGCTGAGGTCATCGCCACCGACGGCGGCATGACCACCGAGCGTTACGTCAAGTATTACGAAGAGAAGGCCAAGGGTGGCGTGGGCCTGGCCATCTGTGGCGGCTCTTCGGTGGTCTCCATCGACAGCCCGCATGAGTGGTGGAGCTCGGTGAACCTTTCCACCGACCGAATCATTCCACACTTTCAGAACCTGGCGGATGCGATGCACAAGCATGGCGCCAAGATCATGATCCAGATTACCCACATGGGGCGCCGCACGAGCTGGCATGGTAATGATTGGCCGACGCTGCTGTCGCCGTCCGGCATCCGTGAGCCGATCCACCGTGCGTCCTGCAAGACCATCGAACCGGAAGAGATCTGGCGCATCATCGGTGACTTCGCCAAGGCGGCGGGTCGGGCCAAGGCCGGTGGGCTGGATGGCGTCGAGCTGTCCGCCGTGCACCAGCACATGATCGACCAGTTCTGGAGCCCGCGGGTCAACAAGCGTACCGATGAGTGGGGCGGTACCTTCGAGGGCCGCATGAAGTTCGGCCTGGAGGTACTCAAGGCGGTGCGCGCCGAGGTCGGTGACGACTTCTGCGTGGGCATGCGGCTGTCCGGCGATGAATTCCATGCCGATGGCCTGTCCCACGAGGACATGAAGCAGATTGCCAAGTACTACGATGACACCGGCATGCTCGACTTCATCGGCGTGGTCGGTTCGGGCGCCGACACCCACAACACCCTGGCCAATGCCATTCCCAACATGAGTTTCCCGCCGGAGCCCTTCCTGCATCTGGCCGCGGGGATCAAGGCGGTGGTCAAGGCCCCGGTGTTGCACGCGCAGAACATCAAGGACCCGAACCAGGCCACGCGTATTCTCGAAGGCGGTTACGTCGACATGGTCGGCATGACCCGTGGCCTCATCGCCGACCCTCACCTGATCGCCAAGATCAAGATGGACCAGGTCGACCGGATCAAGCAGTGCGTCGGGGCGAATTACTGCATCGACCGCCAGTACCAGGGGGTGGATGTACTGTGCATCCAGAATGCCGCGACCACCCGCGAATACATGGGATTGCCGCACATCATCGAGAAGACCTCCGGCACCAGGCGCAAGGTGGTGGTGGTCGGCGGTGGTCCGGGCGGGATGGAAGCGGCGCGTGTGGCAGCCGAGCGTGGCCACGACGTGACCCTGTTCGAGACAAGCGATGCCCTGGGCGGGCAGATTACCATCGCCGCCAAGGCGCCGCAGCGTGACCAGATCGCGGGTATTACCCGCTGGTATCAGCTCGAGTTGACGCGCCTCGGTATCGATCTGCGCCTGGCCACCCGTGCCGATGAAGCAGCGATCAAGGATCTAGCCCCGGATATTGTGGTGCTGGCCACCGGTGGCCGCCCCTTCCTCGATCAGCACGCGGAGTGGGGCTACGCCGAGAATTCTGACGAGAGCCTGGTGGTCAGTACCTGGGATGTCCTTAGTGGTCATGTCGAGCCGGGCAAGAACGTGCTGATCTTCGATTCCATCTGTGAGTTTGCCGGGGTGTCCGCCGCGGACTTTCTGGCCGACAAGGGGGCCAAGGTCGAGATCGTCACCGATGACATCAAGCCTGGCTGTGCCGCGGGGGGCACCACCTTCCCGACCTACTACCGCAGCCTTTACGAGAAGGAGGTGATCATGACCTCCGACCTGATGCTGCGCCGGGTCTATCGTGAGGGTGACGCTCTGGTGGCAGTGCTCGAAAACGAGTACAGCGGTACCCAGGAGGAGCGAGTGGTCGATCAGGTGGTGGTGGAGAACGGCATCCGGCCGGATGAAGTGCTCTATTACGGCCTCAAGGAGCAGTCGCGTAACAAGGGGCAGGTGGACCTGGAGGCGCTCTACGCCATTCAGCCACAACCCTGTCTGGCGGAGGAGGGGGATGGCTTCCTGCTGTTCCGTCTGGGGGACTGTACCGCACCGCGCAACACCCATGCGGCGATTTACGATGCCCTGCGCCTTTGCAAGGACTTCTAGGCATACGTTTATGGCGCTCGCCCATGACGCTTTCAGCGGCCCGTGCGTGGCAGCCGGGTCGCCTAATAACTCCAAGTTTGCGAGGTGAGCCCGAATGCTCGATACCCTCCTGCCCATACTGATGTTCTGTGCCTTGGCCCTGATGCTGCTGGGTGCCTGGCGGCGCGTGAGCTTGTGGCGCCAGGGACGCCCGTCGCCGGTGTCATTGATGCGGGGGCTGGCGGCCATGCCGCGCCGCTACCTGGTCGACCTGCACCGGGTGGTGGAGCGCGACACCTACATGTCCCGGACCCACGTCGCCACTGCGGGAGGCTTCGTGCTGGCGGCGTTGCTGGCGATCATCGTGCACGGTTTCGGCCTGCATCATCGCCTCTTGGGCTTCGCCCTGCTGGGTGCCACCGTGCTGATGTTCTGTGGCGCCTTGTTCGTCGCCAAGCGTCGTCGCAACCCGCCGGCGCGCCTGTCCAAGGGGCCCTGGGACCGATTACCCAAAAGCCTGCTGATGTTCTCGGTGAGCTTCTTTGTCGTGACCCTGCCGGTGGCCGGCATTCTACCGGGCGATGTGGGGGGATGGGGCCTCGCGTTGCTCCTGTCGGCTGGCGTGGCCTGGGGCATTGCCGAGATGTTTTTCGGCATGACCTGGGGCGGGCCCATGAAGCACGCCTTCGCGGGCGCCCTGCATCTGGCCTGGCATCGTCGTGCCGAACGCTTTGGGGGCGGTCGCTCGACCGGCCTCAAGGCGTTGGACCTGGAGGCGCCGGATGCCCCGCTGGGCGTGGAAAAGCCCACTGACTTTACCTGGAATCAGCTGCTCGGCTTCGATGCCTGCGTGCAGTGCGGCAAGTGCGAAGCGGCGTGCCCGGCCTTCGCCGCCGGCCAGCCGCTGAATCCGAAAAAATTGATACAAGACATGGTCATCGGCCTGGCCGGTGGCAACGATGCCGATTTTGCCGGCAGCCCCTATCCGGGCGTTCCGCTGGGGGAGCACAGTGGCGGCCCGCACCAGCCCATCGTCAATCTGCAGGGCAAGGGGTTGGTCGATGCCGATACCTTATGGTCCTGCACCACCTGTCGCGCCTGTGTCGAGGAGTGCCCGATGATGATCGAGCACGTCGACGCCATCGTCGACATGCGTCGCCATCTGACCCTGGAGCAGGGCGCCACGCCAAACAAGGGTGCTGAGGTTCTCGACAACCTGATCGCCACCGACAATCCCGGCGGTTTCAATCCCGGAGGGCGCCTGAACTGGGCCGCCGATCTCAATTTGCCGTTGATGAGCGAGAAGAAGCAGGCGGACGTTCTGTTCTGGGTCGGCGATGGGGCCTTCGACATGCGTAACCAGCGTACCTTGCGGGCCTTCGTCAAGGTGCTCAAGGCGGCGGGTGTCGACTTCGCCGTGCTGGGGCAGGAAGAGCGCGATAGTGGCGATGTGGCGCGACGCCTGGGTGATGAGGCAACCTTTCAGCGCCTGGCCCGGCGCAACATTGCCAGCCTGGCGCAATACCGCTTCGACAGGATTGTGACCTGTGACCCGCACAGCTTCCATGTGCTGAAAAATGAATACGGTGCACTGGGCGGCAATTATCAGGTGCTGCACCACAGTACTTACATGGATGAATTGATCGCCGACAAGCGACTCACCCTCGGCCAGCACAAGGGAGGCAGCGTCACCTATCACGACCCCTGCTACCTCGGTCGCTACAACGGCGAATACGAGGCCCCGCGTAGCGTGCTCAAGGCCATCGGCATTGAGGTCAAGGAGATGGAGCGATCCGGTTTCCGCTCGCGTTGCTGTGGCGGCGGCGGCGGTGCACCGATCACCGATATTCCCGGTAAGCAGCGAATCCCCGATATGCGCATGAACGACATCAAGGAAACCGGTGCCGAGCTGGTGGCCGTGGGCTGCCCGCAGTGTACCGCGATGTTCGAAGGCGTGGTCGAGCCTCGGCCACACGTCAAGGATATCGCCGAGCTGGTCGCAGACGCACTGGTTGACGCGCCCGCGCCGGCGACGCAAAAGCCGGTGGCCCGCCCCGACGTCCTGGAGGTGCACTGATGACCGATAGTCTTCGCCGCGACCCGCGTAGCGAGTGGATCGCCCGTAACCGCCTGCATCCGCTGCATGCCTCGATGCAGCCGCTCGAGGCTAGCTGGGTGGGGCTCAGCGGCCTGATCCGCAAGAACCCCCATGCGCTAGGCTTCGCTGGCCCCAATGGGCTCAAGCGTATCGACCGTAGCGGTGCCCAGCAGGGTGGCAGCCGCCAGCGTGCCCGCGTCGATGCGGCGGTACAGCTGCCGCTGCACATCATCGAGCAGCCTGCCTTTCATATCGTGGTGGTGCCGGACATGATCGGTGGCCGTCTGAGCAGTCACGACAAGGACCTGTTCGGCCTGGCCAACACGCTTGCCGGCAGTGAGGGCGCGGTGGTCGCGGTGGTCTTCGGGGAGCACAAGGAGAGTGCCTTCGACACCGCCGGTATCGACCGTCTGCTGCATATCTCGAGCGAGGCCGTCGCGGGCTATTCACCGGAGCAGCGAGTCATGATGCTCCGGGCGGTGGATGCCCAGCTGGCCCCGCGCCACTGGTTGATACCGGACAGCCGCACCGGTGGTGGTGAGCTGGGTCGCCGGCTGGCGGCCAAACTCGGCGAGCGTCCGGCCACCCGCGTCTGGCAGATGGCCGACGGCCAGTGTGTCGGCCGGGCCGGTGGAGGGCAGCAGGACCTGGTGCGTCGCGCACCGCGATTGATACTGGCCGCGGCGGAGTGTGCCGACCCGGTGGGCGATACGCGTCACGAAGTTCGCGCCATCGAACTGGAAGACGTGCTCGTTCATGGCGCGGCGCGCCTCGATAACCGCGGTGCCGTCGCCGTTGATCCGGCGCTGACGCCCATGGCCGAAGCCGAGTTCATTCTCTCCGGTGGCAACGGTGTTCGGGATTGGGATCTGTTCCATCAGGCCGCGCGCGAACTCGGCGCCACCGAAGGGGCGTCGCGGGTGGCGGTCGATGATGGGTTCATGCCCCGCGATCGTCAGGTCGGTGCGACCGGCACCTGGGTCACCGCGCGGGTCTACCTGGCGGTGGGGATTTCCGGGGCCGTTCAGCACCTGCAAGGCATCGCCACGTGCGACAAGGTGGTGGCCATCAATCAGGATGCCGGCTGCGACATGGTCAAGCGCGCCGACCTTGCCGTGATCGGTGACTCGACGGCGATTCTCCAGGCGCTGATCGATCGTGTCGATGCGCTCCGCCAGGGAGGAATACGCGATGCCGCATAATCTGTTGAACGTCATCACCCTGGTGTCCGTCGGTGCGCATCCGGTCACGGGGCGTGCCCGACGTGCCGAGCAGGACGCCCGGGCCGTAGAGTTGGGCCTGCGCCTGGCGGGCAAGGAGCTTCAACTATTGCACGCCGGTGATCCTCAGGTGGAGGCGCTGCGTGCCTATCTGGGCATGGGGCTGGCGGAGATGACGGTGCTGCAACAGCCTCCCCGGGCCGATGTAGTGCCGGCGCTGGGCGATTATCTGCGGGATGCCGGTGCCCAACTGGTCCTGACCGGCAGCCAGGCGGAAGTCGGGGAAGGCTCCGGGATGCTGCCCTATCTGCTGGCCGAACAGCTCGACTGGCCGCTGGTGGTGGGGCTGGTCGAGGTGGAAAGCGTGACGGAAGGCGTGGCTCAGGTCCTGCAGGCCCTGCCCCGGGGTCAGCGTCGCCGCCTGCAGGTGCGTCTGCCCTTTGTGGCCAGTGTCGATAATGCGGCGCCTGAGGCCAGGCAAAGCGCCTTTGGCCCCGCTCGGCGCGGTCAGTTACGGCCGCAGGATGTGGCGGTGGTGGAGGACATGCTGCTGGAGGAGGCACGACTGCAGCCCGCGCGGCCCAGGCCGAAACGGCTCAAGGTGATCAAGGCCAAGACCGGTGCCGAGCGGATGAAGGCCGCCACCGCCAAGGCCTCGGCCGGTGGGCAGGTGCTGACCGACATGACGCCGGAACAGGGCGCCGAGGCGATCGTTACGCTGCTTAGAGACGAAAAGGTGCTGCGCTAGCGCGTGTGTGGCATCCGTATCGGGAGTTTGGCTTGCTGCCTCGATGTCTCGATTAGATATGGCAATGCCTCATGGAGAACAGTCCCGGCGTGTACAGGCGCTATGGTCGAGGTGCGGAGCTTCCGCTGAAAACAAAAAACCGAAGGAGAGCAACCATGACGGCAGTCAACCGTGGGGTCATCTACACAGGACCCGGTAGCGTCGACATTCAGTCGATTCCGTTTCCCGAGCTGGCGCTGGGCAATCGCAAGTGTGAGCACGGCGTCATTCTGAAGGTGGTCGCGACCAACATCTGTGGCAGCGACCAGCATATGGTGCGCGGTCGCACCACGGCCCCGGCGGGCATGGTCCTGGGGCATGAGATTACCGGAGAGGTCATCGAGTGCGGGCGCGATGTGGAGTTTATCAAGGCCGGCGATATTGTCTCCGTGCCCTTCAATATCGCCTGTGGGCGCTGCCGCAACTGTAAAGAGGGTAAAACCGGCATCTGTCTCAACGTCAACCCGGCTCGTCCGGGCGCCGCCTACGGCTACGTGGACATGGGCGGGTGGGTCGGCGGCCAGACCGAGTACGTCATGGTGCCCTATGCGGACTTCAACCTGCTGAAGTTCCGCGACCGGGATATCGCCATGGACAAGATGCAGGATCTCACGCTTCTGTCGGATATCTTCCCGACCGGCTTCCATGGTTGCGTGACCGCCGGGGTGGGGCCGGGCAGTACCGTTTACATCGCCGGTGCCGGTCCGGTAGGCCTGGCGGCAGCGGTGTCCGCCCAGTTGTTGGGAGCGGCCTGCGTCATCGTCGGTGACATGAACCCGCAGCGTCTCGAGCAAGCCAGAAGCTTCGGTTGTGAGACCCTGGACCTGCGTCAGGATACCCCCATGGCGGAAATGCTCGAGCCGCTTCTCGGTGAGAGGGAGGTGGATTGTGCCGTGGATGCCGTCGGCTTCGAGGCACGCTGCCATGGACATGACCACTCTCACGAGCAGCCTGCCACGGTGTTGAACGCCTGCATGGATATCACCCGTGCCGGCGGTCAGATTGGCATTCCGGGGCTTTACGTCACCGAGGACCCGGGAGCCGCAAGCGATGAGGCCAAGAGCGGCAACCTGTCCTTGCGTCTCGGCCAAGGCTGGGCCAAGTCCCACTCCTTGCATACCGGCCAGTGCCCGGTGATGAAGTATCACCGCCAGTTGATGCAGGCGATCCTCTTCGAGCGGGTACAGGTTGCCAAGGCGGTCAATGTGCAGATTATTTCACTGGACGAGGCCCCCCAGGGCTACGCCGACTTTGATGGTGGCGTCGCCAAGAAGTTTGTCATCGACCCTCATGGTAGCCTCGCCGCACGTGCTGCCTGATCGATAAAGCGGCGTTGTGCTTCTCGGGGTAGGGCGTCGCCCCGTCATGGGTTGGCGGAGGGCGGCGCCTCGATGACCGACGCCTTCCTGAGGATGGCCTTTCGGAGGCGTTGGAGACGGTTGGAGGAATTGTCGAGAACCGGGGAATTGTGCAAGTTTCAATGGGCCGCTAGACAATCGGTCTAGTGGCTTTATAATGGCTTGCCATGAACATGCGCAATCAAGATACCCGCTCCCAGATCCTGACTACAGGACGCCGCCTGACAGCCAAACATGGCTATATAGGGCTGGGCCTTGGCATACTGCTAAAAGAAGCGAGCGTTCCAAAAGGCTCGTTCTATCATTATTTCGCCTCGAAGGAGGCCTATGGGTGCGCCCTGCTGGAAGATTTTGTCCAGGAGTATCGAGAGCGGCTTGGTAGTTTGCTCACACATTCGGCACTGGATGCGCGCACACGGTTTCTCGCCTATTTTGAGGACTGGCACCAGAAACAGATCAGTCCCAACCCTGAAGACCGTTGTCTCGTGGTCAGGCTGTCAGCAGAAGTGGCCGACCTGTCGGCGGATATGAGCAAGATTTTACAGCTAGGCGTTGCCGAAGTTGTCGCGCACCTGACGAAAACCCTGGAGCAGGGCATTGCAGAAGGTTCGATTGATTCAATCGATGATCCCGCTGCTATGGCGGAGATGATCTATCACCAATGGCTGGGAGCCAGTCTTGTTGCCAGCCTTTCGCATGATGACGCGCCGCTGAGGTCCGCCATGAAAGCGACAAAGAGACTTATACCTCCTGGGTGATCGAATTTTTTTGACTAGTTTATAGACGACCGGTCTGTTTGCGTGAGGTATGCCATGAAAGGCTTTCATAAAACGCTGCGACGACAACGGACGGACGCTCGGAAAGCTCAGCCCTAAGCTGATGATCGATTTTCGGTTCATTTGCCCATACTCCAACATTATCCGCGGAAGTGTTGATCTCCGCCTGCATGCTTAAATCAAAGGAAACTGATATGAAAAATTTCAATTTTCACAACCCTACCCGCATTTTGTTTGGCAAAGACACCATCGCAGAGCTGAAGGATCAGATTCCTGCAGAGGCAAAGGTTTTGGCCCTCTATGGAGGCGGCAGTGCCGAGCGTACCGGTGTTCTGGGCCAGGTGCGCGAGGCGCTTGCCGGGCGGACAGTGCTTGAGTTTGGTGGCATTGAGCCTAACCCACGCTATGCCACGGCGCTGAAAGCCGTTGAGATGATTCGCGAAAACAACATCACTTTCCTGCTTGCCGTTGGCGGCGGGTCGGTCATCGACGCCACTAAATTTATTGCGGCGGCGGCAAAGTATGATGGCGATGCCTGGGACATTCTGACATCGCGCGGGTCAGTCATTAGCCAGGCGCTGCCGTTCGGCTCAGTATTGACCTTGCCCGCCACTGGATCGGAGATGAACTCTGGCGGGGTGATCACCAACCTTGAGAAGGGTGCAAAGCTGCCGTTTAGTAGCCTTCATTGCTACCCGGTTTTCTCGGTGCTGGATCCGGAGACCACCTACACTCTGCCGCCTCGCCAGATTGCCAATGGTGTGGTGGATGCCTTTATCCATACGATCGAACAGTATTTGACCTATCCGTCTGCTGCGCGGGTTCAGGACGGCTTCGCCGAGACCCTGTTGCGCACATTGATCGAACTTGGTCCCAAGGCGCTTGAGACGCCTGAAGATTACGATATCCGTGCCAATCTGATGTGGACGGCAACGATGGCTCTGAATGGCCTGATTGGTGCCGGTGTGCCCCAGGATTGGGCCAGCCATATGATCGGGCATGAGATTACCGCACTGAATGATACCGACCACGCCCGCACGCTGGCGATCGTGCTGCCATCACTGATGAACGATCAACGCGGTCCTAAGCGTGAGAAGCTGCTGCAGTATGCCGGTAACGTCTGGGATATCCGTGAAGGATCTGACGATGCGCGGATCGATGCGGTAATCGAGGCGACACGTGGCTTCTTTGAGCAGATGGGCATCAAGACGCGGTTAGGCGACTATGATATTTCCGCGTCCGGGATCGACCATATCGTTGCTGCCTTGCAGGATCACGGCATGACGGCACTTGGTGAACATCAGGCCATTGGCCCCGAGGATGCCCGCCGCATTCTCGAAGCGGCGCTGTAGGAGCTACCGAGCATCGATGGCTATGCGCCAGGCGGCTGGGTGCTCAGCGTCAATGGTTGGCAGAATTATACTCCTGCCGCCTTTATCGGCCTTCTCAACGGCGAAAACTTCGGAAAACGCGGGATCTGCGTTGGCCAGCAAGGAAAGGAATAATCATGAAAATTCTAATGGTTCTGACATCTCACGACCAACTGGGTGACACCGGCAACAAGACCGGCTTCTGGCTGGAAGAGTTTGCCGCGCCCTACTATGTGTTCAAGGATGCGGGCGCTGAGGTCATCCTGGCCTCGCCCAATGGCGGACACCCCCCTATTGATCCAACCAGCGATGGCGCGGACGCACAGACCGACGACACCCGTCGTTTCAAGGGCGATGCCGAGACGCAAAAGCAGCTTGCGACTACGCTGAAGCTGTCTGACATAACAGAAGCCGGGTTCGATGCAATCTTCTATCCCGGTGGCCACGGGCCCCTGTGGGACTTAGTCGAAGATGCGGATAGCAAGCGCTTGATCGAGGCATTTGCCGCCGCCGATCGTCCGGTCGGTGCCGTCTGTCACGCGCCTGCCGTGTTCCGTCATACCGTTGGTGCCGACGGCAAGCCGCTGGTCTCGGGTCGTCTGGTGACGGGCTTTACCAACACCGAAGAAGAGGCCGTCGGTCTTACCCAGATTGTGCCCTTCCTCGTCGAAGACATGCTGAAAGCCGCTGGCGGACGCTACGAGAAGGGCGCCGACTGTGCTAGCTTTGTGTTGCGGGACGGCAAGCTGGTGACCGGCCAGAACCCGGCATCGTCCGCCGAAGCGGCAGAACAGATCCTGGCACTGCTGAAATAGAGCAGAGGTGCATTGCCTACTTCAGTGGCGATGGCGCGGAGTGCGTGATTAATGATGCATAAGCACTTGAGCGATATATATGAACTGGCCCGCGTTAACGCGGGCCAGTTGGTTACCGAGGTTCGGCGCTTATGAGCAGTCAACGAGCGGAAGCATCGAGATGGCTCAGCATCCGTTCGCTGTACCAGTCGACGAAGTCGATGACGCCAAACTCGAAGGTCTTGGAGTAGGGGCCTGGCTGGTAGGCCTTGGAGTTGATGCCGCGCTGGTTTTGTTCGGCCAGGTGGCGGTCCTGGGCGTTGGTTGCATCCCAGACCCTACGCAGCTGTTCCGGGTCATAGTCGACGCCCTCAACGGCGTCTTTGTGGACTAACCACTGGGTCGTCACCACGGTCTTCTGTGGTCCTAGCGGCAGGACACGAAACACCACGGCGTGATCGCCCAGGAAATGGCTCCACGAGTTGGGCAGGTTCAGGATGCGTAGCGAGCCCATATCCGGGTGAGTAAACCGGCCCATCAACTTCTTGCAACCTTGCTTGCCGTCCATGGTCATCGATACCGTGCCTTCCAGCAGCGGCGTGCGGGTCAGGCGGTTACGCTTGCCCGTGCGCTGGAGCTGCCAGGGGATGTTTTCGCTGTCCCAATCGACCTGTTTGCGTGCAACCAGCGCCTTGTAAGCCGGGGTTGCGCGAGGGTCATCACTATCGTCGAACTCCTGCAGCGAGTTGAGCAGCTCCGGGTGGGCGCCGTTGCAGTGGTAGCATTCACGATTATTCTCGACCACCAGTTTCCAGTTGGCCTGTTCAACAATGCTGGACTGAACGGCAACCTTCGCGTTTTCCATCTGGTGGGGCTCCAGGTAATGATCGAGTGTCTCCAGAAGACTATCGATGGCCGGCGGGTCATCGCTCAGATTGATGAAGAGGAAGCCGCCGCCATTCTTGACGCTGACCGGCTTGAGGCCATAGCTGGTGAGATCAAAATCCTCACCCATATCGCTGCCGGCGAACAGCAGGCGGCCGTCGAGTTCGTAGGTCCACTGGTGGTAGCCGCAGACGAGCTTGGCCACCTTGCCTTTCTCTTCTATACACAACCGTGAGCCACGATGCCGGCAGACATTATGAAAGGCGTGGATGCGATTTTCGGCACCACGCACGATAATCACCGGATTGTCGCCGATATCCAGGGTCATGTAGTTGCCCTTGGCGGGGATCTCGCAGGTCATGCCGGCGAAAAGCCATTCCTTCTCGAAGATTTCCTGCATATCGAGAGAGAAAAGCTGGGCATCGTTATAAAAAGGTTGAGGCAGCGAAAAGCCGGGGGCTCGATTGCTGAGTAGAGCCGTGGTCGCCTCCCGAGCACTGGTCAGGTGGTCATCATGGTGGGAGCTTGCAATCAGGTTCATGCCGAAGGTCCTCGAAATCACCGTCTCTCTACGAGATCGACGCCAGGTTACTGTGAATTTATTATTAATTTTGAGTGTGAGGTTTGTGACGAAGGCTCGGTTATCTACCCGCGACACCGAGTGGCGCTCCAGCGACGCACTGGGTGGAAATATCTTCTTTGGATGTTGCGCAAGGCATGTTCATGTCGCTGCCAGATAAGTCGGTCTCCTGGCGCATGGTCAGAATGTTGGTGTGATGGGGTTGAGCCGTAGCGGTCGCTATGGCCCAGCGAGGCCTAGCCGCGGTACTGCCAGGTAGAAACGATAATGTCAATGAGCTTCTATAACCCGATTACGACGCAAACCTGGACTAACGGCAGGCACCTGGTGCGATGCGTCAAGGTGATCCGCGAGACACAGGATGCGAGCACTTTCTGCTTCATGGCCGAGCAGCCGGTGATGTTCTTCTTCAAGCCGGGGCAGTTTGTCACGCTGGAGCTGGAGATCGAGGGTGAGCAGGTCATGCGCTCCTATACCATCTCCAGTTCCCCGTCGGTTCCTTACAGCTTCTCCATCACGGTCAAGCGATTGCCAGGCGGCAAGGTGTCCAACTGGCTGCATGAAAACCTCAAGGCCGGCGAAAAACTGGCGGTGCACGGCCCCGTGGGTAATTTCAATATCATCGACTATCCCGCCGAGAAGGTGCTTTTCCTTTCCGGGGGCGTAGGAGTCACGCCATTGATGTCGATGACCCGCTGGCTCTTCGATACCAATGCCGATGTCGATCTCGAGTTCATTCATAGTGCTCGTGCCCCACGCGATGTGATATATCATCGTGAACTGATGCATATGTTCTCGCGAATACCCGAGTTCAAGTTGCATGTCGTGTGTGAAAACAAGAGTGATATCGGCGAGGCGTGGGACGGGTATCGTGGCTACTTGTCCCAGGCAATGCTGGAACTGATGGCACCGGATTATAGAGAGCGAGAGATTTTCTGCTGTGGCCCTACGCCGTACATGAATGCAGTTAAACGTATTCTTCATGATAGTGGTTTCGATATGAAGCACTATCATGAGGAGTCTTTTGGTGCCATACCGGTCGATGTCAAGGAAGACGTGCTGGAACTCGCCGAGCAAGCCGAAGCCGACGCGGAACAGCTCGATTACGCGGAAATGTTCAATATCGAATTTGGGAGCTCGGGCAAGAGTGTACGCATCCTTCCCGATGAAACCGTTCATGCCGCGGCCTCCAAGCTCGGTCTGCACATTCCCAAGGCATGCGGAATGGGCATTTGCGGCACCTGCCAGGTCAAGCTCGCGTCCGGTGAGGTAGAGATGGAGCATAATGGCGGCATCACCGACGAGGATATTGAAGAAGGCTATATCCTGTCGTGCTGCAGCAAACCCAAGGGCGATGTGGTGGTGGATTTTTAGGAAATATTCCCTAATTTTTAGATGGTTTTGTATCAATCAATTTTTGAAATTACCAAGGCTTGGATAGCCTTTTCGATGATTCATATTGGCGAATTCGAAAGGAATTTATTGTTGGTTTGATCCGGTCAGGACAGATGTCCAGATAAATATAATAGTGGGTTGGACGTGGGTGTTCGTGGCAAGGAAGGCGCGGTGTTAGCGTTTCCGCGAGTCCTTTCCGGGCTCGCTTTCTGTTTTCCTTGGTGGCGAGGCCCGGGCTTCGCTGGGGTATGCTGACAAGCAGGAATCGAATTCTCGGGCTATCGCACGGTGTCGCCAGACATGACCCTCAACCCCGCAACTCAAGGTGTTCCCCTCACCATCGGCTTCGTCCTGCTGCACCGTTTCACCCTGATGCCATTCGCCGCCTTCGTCGACTGCCTTCGCCTGGCGGCCGATGAGGGCGACCGTAGCCGGCAGCTGCGGTGTCGCTGGACCTTCATGGCCAGTAACGGCGAGGCGGTGCTCTCCAGCAGCGGTGCGGCCATTTCGCCCTGTGAGCCTTTCAGCGACCCGAGAGAGTTCGACTATATCGTGGTCGTGGGGGGCGTCCAGGCGGAGGGCGACCGGCAGGATAGTGCTGCCCTGACCTACCTGCGTGAGGCGGCCGGTGCCAGGGTTCCGCTAGTGGGGCTGTGTACCGGGGTGTTCGCGCTGATCCAGGCGGGTCTCATGAAGGGGCGGCGCTGCTGCGTCAGCTGGTATCACCACCGTGAGCTGGCCCAGCGCTTTCCGGCCATCGAACCGGTGGCCGACCGGCTGTTCATCGACGACGGTGATCGGCTGACCTGTGCCGGCGGTGCCGCGGCGGCCGATCTGGCGGCTTACCTGATTGAGCGTCACCAGGGCAAGGCCTGGGCCATGAAGAGCCTGAACATCATGCTCCTCGACGAGGCTCGGGTCGGCACCCATCCCCAGCCTCAGCCGGTGGTATTCGGCAGGGTCGAGGACCGGCTGGTTCGTCGCGCCATTGCGGTGCTCGAACAGCACCTGGGGGAGGCGCTGGGGATGGAGGCGCTGGCCGAGCGTGTCGGCACCTCGCGCCGCAACCTGGAGCGGCGATTCCGCGATACGCTCGGCATCAGCCCCCTCAAGTTCTCTCGAGACCTGCGTCTGCGCTACGGCCTCTGGCTGCTGCACTACACTGGCAAGAGCATCACCGAGATCGGTGAGCGCTGCGGCTTTGCCGATACCGCTCACTTCTCGCGTCACTTCCGCAGGGCCTTCGACGCGACGCCGTCGGAGATGCGCAAACGTGCCGGAAAACCAGGCGGTGACCGGGTCGACCCCTTCTTCCTGCATATCGGCGGCCCGCCCAGCCCCTGAATCCGCGGCCATGCCCCAGGCTTCACGCCTTTTCCCGCTTGCCGAAGGCACACAGCAGCCGGCGGTTTACCCGGCGCTGGAATGGCCTCCGGCAGGCCCCGGCGTTCAGGAATCCTGTCGCATCTGTTCAATCCATCCCCGTCGCCGTCGTCTTTAATCAAGTCCTATGCCGGACGCGCTGCGTGGTGGTTATCCACGCATAAGGATTTCAAATTTTTCCTTTTGATGGGTAGGCGATAGATTCGAGGTACATCCTGCCCGACATCGATAACAACAGGAGCCAGTCATGAACCAGGTAGGTCTCGCCAACTTCGATTCCCAGATCGCCGCCGCCATCGCCGACGAGGTGTCTCGCCAGGAGGCCCATGTCGAACTGATCGCCTCCGAGAACTATGCCAGCCGCGCCGTGATGGAGGCCCAGGGCACCCAGCTGACCAACAAGTATGCCGAAGGCTATCCCGGCAAGCGCTACTATGGTGGCTGCGAGCACGTCGATGTGGTCGAACAGCTGGCCATCGACCGGGCCTGTGACCTGTTCGGTGCCGATTACGCCAACGTGCAGCCGCATTCCGGCGCCCAGGCCAATGCCGCGGCGTTCATGGCGATGGTCAAGCCGGGCGATACCATCCTCGGCATGAGCCTGGCCCACGGCGGCCACCTGACTCACGGGGCGGCGCCCAACTTCTCGGGCAAGCACTACCATGCCGTGCAGTATGGCCTGAACCCGGAGACCGGCGAGATCGACTACGAGGAAGTCGAGCGTCTGGCGCGCAGTCACAAGCCCAAGCTGATCATCGCCGGCTTCTCCGCCTATGCGCGTGTCGTCGACTGGCGTCGCTTCCGCGCCATCGCCGACGAGGTGGGCGCCTGGTTCATGGTCGACATGGCCCACGTGGCCGGCCTGATTGCCGCGGGTCATTACCCGAGTCCGGTGCCCCACGCCCATGTGGTCACCACCACGACCCACAAGACCCTGCGCGGCCCGCGGGGTGGCCTGATCCTCTCCGCCGCCGGCGATGCGGATCTCTACAAGAAGCTCAATGGCGCGGTCTTCCCGGGCCAGCAGGGCGGCCCGCTGATGCATGTCATCGCCGCCAAGGCGGTGGCCTTCAGGGAGGCCATGAGCCAGGATTTCGTGCAGTACCAGCAAAGTGTCATCGACAACGCCCGCGCCATGGCCGGCGTGTTCCTGGAGCGCGGCTATGACGTCGTTTCCGGCGGCACCGATGACCACCTCTTCCTGGTCTCGCTGATCAAGCAGGGCGTGACCGGCAAGGACGCCGATGCGGCGCTCGGTCGAGCCCATATCACCGTCAACAAGAACGCCGTGCCCAATGACCCCCAGAGTCCCTTCGTTACCTCTGGCCTGCGCATCGGCACTCCGGCGGTGACCAGTCGTGGCTTCGACGAGGCCGAGTGCGCCGAACTGGCGGGCTGGATCTGCGACATCCTCGACGTGCTGGCCGACCAGGAGGCGACGGAGTCCGTGGAGACCCAGGTGCGCGAGAAGGTGGCCAAGCTCTGCGGACGCCACCCGGTCTATGACGACTCTGCCGCCACGGGTCACCAGACCTCCGCCCAGGCCGACGCCGCGTCAGCGGTCTGATCGCCCTTACGCGTCAGCAGCGATTCCAGGAGAGAGACATGCAACGCTATTCAGGCTTCGGGTTGGCCAAGCACGCGCTCAGCCACCACGAGAATTGGCAGCGCCAGTGGCGCAACCCCACCCCCAAGAAGCGCTATGACGTCATCGTCATTGGCGGCGGCGGCCATGGCCTGGCCACCGCCTATTATCTGGCCAAGAACCACGGCATCACCAACGTGGCGGTGCTGGAGAAGGGCTGGCTGGGAGGCGGCAATACCGCGCGTAATACCACCATCGTGCGCTCCAATTATCTGTGGGATGAGTCGGCGCGTCTCTATGACCACTCGCTGGACCTGTGGAAGGGGTTGTCCCAGGACCTCAACTACAACGTGATGTTTTCCCAGCGTGGCGTCATGAACCTGGGGCACACCCTGCAGGATATGCGCGACATCCAGCGTCGGGTGCATGCCAACCGGCTCAACGGCGTTGATAGCGAAGTGATACTGGCCGATCAGATCAAGGAGATCGTGCCGATCATCGACACCTCCAAGAACGCTCGCTATCCGATCCTCGGTGCCTCCTGGCAGAAGACCGCCGGCGTCGCGCGTCACGACGCGGTGGCCTGGGGCTTCGCCCGCGCGGCGGATGCCCTGGGGGTGGATATTCTGCAGAACACCGAGGTCACCGGCTTCAAGATTCGTGATGGCCAGGTGTATGGCGTGCATACCAATCGCGGGGATATCGAGTCCAAGACCATCGGCTGTGTCACGGCGGGCAACTCCGGCGTGGTGGCCAAGATGGCCGGTCTCAAGTTGCCGCTGGAATCGCATCCGCTGCAGGCGCTGGTATCCGAGCCGCTCAAGCCGGTGCTCGATACCGTGGTGATGTCCAATCACGTGCATGGCTATATCAGCCAGACCGACAAGGGTGACCTGGTGATTGGCGCCGGCATCGACGGCTACCTGGGCTACGGGCAGCGCGGCAGCTACGCCACCGTGGAGCATACCCTGCAGGCCATCGTCGAAATGTTCCCGATCTTTTCGCGGGTGCGCATGAATCGTCAGTGGGGCGGCATCGTCGATACCTGTGCCGATGCCTGTCCGATCCTCTCCAAGACCCAGGTCAAGGGGCTGTTCTTCAACTGTGGCTGGGGCACCGGTGGCTTCAAGGCGACCCCGGGTTCCGGGCATGTGTTTGCCGCGAGCCTCGCCAAGGGCGAGATGCATCCCATCGCCGCACCGTTTTCCATCGACCGCTTCAACACCGGTGCCCTGGTCGACGAACATGGCGCCGCCGGCGTCGCGCATTAAGGAGACACACGATGTTCTATATCCATTGCCCTTATTGCGACGAGTACCGCGATGAAGAGGAGTTCCACCCCAAGGGACAGGCGCATATCGCCCGCCCCGAGGACCCCGAGACCTGCAGCGACGAGGAGTGGGGCGACTACCTGTTTTTCCGTGACAATCCGCGCGGCATACACCACGAGCTGTGGGTGCATGCGATCGGCTGCCGTAAATTCTTCAACATCACACGCAACTCGGCGAGCTACGAGATCCTCGAGACCTACCGAATGGGTGAGCGGCCGCGCTTCAGCGCCGAGCATCCCCAGGGTGAGTCAGCCGAGCATGGGGCCGCCGTAAACGTCGCCGATGAGGCGGGAAGGGTCGCGGATCAGGAAGGAGTCAGGGCATGAGCCAGTCGAATCAGCCGAATCGTCTTCGCCAGGGTGGACGCATCGATCGCGCCCGGACCCTGGGTTTCACCTTCAACGGCAAGCGCTATCAGGGCCATGCCGGCGACACCCTGGCCTCGGCACTGCTGGCCAACGGGGTGGATGTCGTCAATCGCAGCTTCAAGTATTCGCGTCCGCGCGGCATCGTCGCCGCCGGTGCCGAAGAGCCCAATGCGCTGGTCCAGCTGGGCAGCACCGAGGCGGCCCAGGTGCCCAACGTGCGTGCCACCCAGCAGGCGCTGTTCGAGGGCCTCACGGCACAGAGCACCAACGGCTGGCCCAATGTGCAGCGCGATGTCATGAGCCTGGTCGGCAAGCTGGGCGGGCGCTTCATGCCGCCGGGTTTCTACTACAAGACCTTCATGGCCCCGGCCTCCATGTGGATGACCTATGAGAAGGTCATCCGCAAGGGCGCGGGCCTGGGTCGCAGCCCGATGGAGAATGACCCCGACAGCTACGACCACCTCAACCAGCATTGCGATCTGCTGGTGGTGGGTGCCGGCCCCGCCGGCCTAGCCGCCGCACTTACCGCCGCACGGGCCGGTGCGCGGGTGATCCTCTGCGACGAGCAGGAGGAGATGGGCGGCTCGCTGCTTGCCAGCCGTGAGCGGCTCGATGACCAGCCCGCCGCCGAGTGGGCCGAGCGGGTGATCGACGAGCTGGCCGAGAACGACAAGGTCACCCTGTTGCCGCGCACCACGGCCAATGGCTATCACGATCATCATTTCGTGACCCTGCACGAGCGGCGCACCGAGCATCTCGGGGAAACCGCCCCGCGGGTCGACGGCCATCGGTCTTCGCGCTCACGCATGCACCGGGTGCGGGCGGGGCAAGTGCTGCTGGCCACGGGGGCCCATGAGCGTCCGCTGGTCTACGGCAACAATGATGTGCCGGGTAACCTGGTGGCCGGCGCGGTCTCCACCTATATCCGCCGCTACGGCGTGGTGCCGGGTAACAAGCTGGTGCTGTCCGTCAGCAACGACCATGCCTATCGCGCCGCCCTGGACTGGGATGAAGCCGGCCGTGAGGTGGTGGCGATCGTCGATGCGCGCCGTCATCCGGATGGTGAGCTGGTCGAGCAGGCCCGGGCCCGTGGCATCCGCATCATCGAAGGCTCGGCGGTGCTCGAGGCCAAGGGGGACAAGCGCGTCAGCGGCGCCCGTGTGGCGACCATCGATGCCGCGGCCTTCAAGGTCACCGGTCAGGCCGAGCTTTTGGAGTGCGACACCATCGCCAGCTCCGGCGGCTACAGCCCGGTGATCCACCTGGCCTCTCATACCGGTGCGCGGCCCACCTGGGACGAAGAGATCCTCGGTTTCGTGCCCAGCCTGGTGAGGGGGGTGCACGCCGCCGGCAGCGCCCGCGGCGTGCATGACCTGGCCGAGGGCCTGGCCGATGGTGCGGCCAAGGCGAGTGAGGCGCTTGCCGCGCTGGGCAAGTCTGCCAGCGCCATCGAGCCGCCCCGAGCCGAGACCATTCGCGAAGGCGAGGCCTGTGCTCTCTATCAGGTGCCCCACGAGAAGCCGACCCTGCGTGCGCCCAAGCAGTTCGTCGACATGCAGAACGACGTCACCGCGGCGGCCATCGAGCTGGCTACCCGCGAGGGCTTCGAGTCCATCGAGCACGTCAAGCGCTACACCGCCATGGGCTTCGGCACCGACCAGGGCAAGCTGGGCAACATCAACGGCATGGCCATCGCCGCGCGCTGTCTCGGCAGGTCGATTCCCGAAGTGGGCACCACGGTGTTCCGGCCCAACTACACACCGGTCACCTTCGGCGCCATCGTCGGACGTCATTGCCGTGAGCTGTTCGACCCCGAGCGCTACACCGCCCTGCATCAGTGGCATGTGGAGAATGGTGCCGAGTTCGAGGACGTCGGCCAGTGGAAGCGCCCCTGGTACTTCCCGCGTAAGGTCAACGGCAAGCTCGAGACCATGGATGAAGCCGTGGCACGCGAGAGCCTGGCGGTACGGTCCGGCGTCGGCATCCTCGATGCTTCCACCCTGGGCAAGATCGATATCCAGGGGCCGGATGCACGGGAGTTCCTCGGTCGCGTCTATACCAACAAGTGGGCCAAGCTGGCGCCTGGCCGGGTGCGCTACGGCCTGATGTGCAAGGACGACGGCATGCTGATGGACGACGGTACCACCAGCTGCCTGGGCGAGAACCACTTCCTGATGACCACCACCACCGGCGGCGCCGCCGGCGTGATGGAGTGGCTGGAGCTGTGGCACCAGACCGAGTGGCCGGAGCTGCAGGTCACCTTCACCTCGGTTACCGATCACTGGGCGACCATGACCGTGACCGGCCCGGATGCACGCAAGCTGCTGTCCGAGATCACCGATATCGATCTCGACCGCGAGCAGTTCAAGTTCATGGACTGGCGCAACGGCAAGGTGGCCGATGTCCCGGCGCGGGTGTTCCGCATCTCCTTCACCGGGGAGCTGGCCTACGAGATCAACGTCCAGGCCAACTACGCCATGCACGTCTGGAAGACCCTGTTCGAGCACGGCAAGAAGTACGACCTGACGCCCTACGGCACCGAGACCATGCACGTGCTGCGTGCCGAGAAGGGGCTGATCATCGCCGGTCAGGATACCGATGGCTCGGTGACCCCCGAGGATCTGGGCATGTTCTGGGCGATCGGCTATGACAAGCCCTTCTCCTGGATCGGCAAGCGCGCCCTGACGCGTCCGGATACGGCGCGCAAGGACCGCAAGCAGTTCGTGGGGCTCAAGCCCGTCGACCCGAAGGTGGTGCTGGAAGAGGGCGCCCATATCGTCGTCGACAAGGACCAGCCCATTCCCATGGATATGCTGGGTCATGTGACCTCGAGCTATTACAGCCCGAACCTGGAGAGCGGTTTTGCTCTGGCAGTGATCAAGGGCGGTCGGGACCGCATGGGCGAGAAGCTCCATGTGCCGATGCCGGACGGTCAGGCCCATGAGGTCGAGGTCGTCAGCCCCGTATTCATCGATCCCAAGGGAGAGCGTCAACATGTCTGATATCACTTACGGCCAGGTCGCGACCTTCAACACGCATCCGGAGGCCGCGATTCCCTCGGAATCGCCGCTGTCCGTGGCATTCAACCAGATCAGCGTTTCCACGCCGGCCCCGGCCGTGAATCACGCCAGCGGGGTTCGGCTCGAGGAAAAGGCCTTCCTGGGCCATCTGATCCTGCGCGGCGGCGCCATCGTCCTCGATGAGGCCGTGCGTAAGGTGCTGGGTATCAGCCTGCCCCTGGGGCTGGCTCTGGACGAAAGCGGCGAGCGCAGCGTGCAGTGGCTATCGCCGGATGAATGGCTGGTGATCGTGCCCGGTGGCGAGGAGTTCGAGGTCGAGCAGCGCCTGCGTGACGCCTTGGGCGATGCCCACTACGCCATCGTCGATGCCAGCGGCGGCCAGACCCTGGTCTCGCTGGAGGGGGAAAAGGCCCGCGAGCTGCTGATGAAGTCGACCAGCTACGACGTCCACCCGAGCAACTTCCCGGTGGGCAAGGCGGTCAGCGTGGTGTTCGCCAAGTCCAGCCTGATCCTGCGTCGTCCCGCCGAGGATCGCTACGAGCTGGTGCTGCGCAGAAGCTTCGCCGACTACCTCTACCGTTGGATCCTGGATGCCGGCGCCGAATATGGCATCGGTGTGCAGCGTTAGGCGTCTTGCGGTGAGCAAGACCGCTTCTCTGTGTATTGTGCAGGCAGGCCTGTTCTGCAGGAGGGCAGGCAGGCCTGCCGCTGCGAGCATGCGGCATCACGAGCCGAGGAGCGGCATAGGGGCATGTCTCCATGATGTGCAACAAGATCAACAATATCGTTATAAGGAAGAACAATGACCGACAAGATCAAGGTACTGCGTGACGCACAGCCGGACGTGCTGCTGGATGCCAGCTCCTGGGAAAAACTCTCTGGCGATCCTCATACCGTCAACCTCAACGCCTATGCGTCGGAGGACGGGACCAAGACCATGGGCACCTGGATCTGTACCCCGGGCAAGTGGGCAGTGAACTACGACAAGTGGGAATACTGTGACTTCCGTGAAGGGTACTGCATTCTGACCCCGGAAAATGGCGAGCCGATTCACCTGAAGGCGGGTGACATCTTTATCGTCGAGCCAGGGTTCAAAGGCACCTGGGAAGTGGTTGAAACGGTACGCAAGTATTTTGTTTTTGCCTGAATCAATCTTTCGCATTGCGTTGATAGGGCGGTGTGTTGGCGGTTGATGTCAGCCGCTTTATTACTCTGCAGGGTTAGGCCGGGGGGCGGGATGTTTTTCCCTCCCGGCTTTTCGCTATCACAGGAGTCAGGCGCATGGGGCGTCATTCAGATAACTGGATCATGACCGCGCAGTGCCCGAGCCGGCTCGGCACCGTGGACGTGGTCACCCGCTTTCTCAAGGAGAATGCTTGTTACATTACCGAGCAGCACTCCTTCGATGATCGGCTAAGCGGACGCTTCTTTATCCGCACGGAGTTCAGGCCGGAGGCAGAAGGGTTTGAGGCCGCAAGCTTCGAGACCGGCTTTGCCGAGCGTGCCGCCGAGTTTGGCATGACGTTCGAGCTGACACCGCCGGACCGGCGGATGCCGGTGGTGATCATGGTATCCAAGGCCGATCACTGCCTGAATGATCTGCTCTACCGCTATCGTATCGGCCAGTTGCCCATCGATATTCGTGCCATCGTCTCCAACCATCCGGACCTGGCCAGTCTGGCGGAGTGGCACGGGCTTCCCTATCACCACTTCCCGATCACGCCGGACACCAAGCCCGAACAGGAGGCCCAGGTGTGGCAGGTGGTCGAGGAGACGGGGGCGGAGCTGGTGATCCTCGCTCGTTACATGCAGGTGCTCTCGAGTGAGATGTGCGAGAAGCTCAGTGGCCGCGCCATCAACATCCATCACTCGTTGCTGCCGGGCTTCAAGGGCGCCAGGCCCTATCACCAGGCCTATGAGAAGGGCGTCAAGCTGGTCGGCGCCACCGCCCACTATATCAACGATGACCTCGACGAAGGCCCGATCATCACCCAGGGCGTGGAGCCGGTCAGCCATGCCGACTATCCCGAAGACCTGGTGGCCAAGGGGCGTGACGTGGAATGTCTCACCCTGGCCCGTGCCGTGGCCCTGCACGTGGAGCGTCGCGCTTTCCTGCACGCCAGGCGCACCGTGGTCTTCGGCCGCTAACGACACGGTCAGTCACCGGTCAGTTTACTGCAGGCCTTCATAGCAAGGGCGCCGGGGGCAGCACGACGTGGAACCGTCACGACCGGTGCTGCCCCGAGGCGATGAGCCCTGACGTACAACGATTACTCTGCAAGGACAACAGCCATGCCAATCAGTGTCTTCGATCTTTTCAAGGTCGGCGTCGGGCCGTCCAGCTCGCACACCGTGGGCCCGATGCTGGCCGCCTGCAACTTTGTCGCCGACCTCGAGGCCAGGGAGCTGGTTGAGCACACCAGGCGCCTCGAGGTCGAGCTCTATGGCTCGCTCTCCGCCACCGGCATCGGTCATGGCACCGATCATGCAGTGATCATGGGCCTGATGGGCGAGCGGCCCGACCAGATCGACCCGGATGTCATCGCCCCGCGGATCGATGCCCTGAAGTCCTCGGGTACCCTGCAGCTGGCCAGCCGCCACGCTGTTGCCTTCGACTGGCAGCGCGACATGCGGCTGCTCGAGGAGAGCCTGCCCCAGCACCCCAACGCCATGCGGCTGCTCGCCCATGGCGACGAGGGCGAGCTCTACCGCAATACCTACTACTCGGTGGGTGGGGGCTTCGTCATCGACGAGGCCCAGGCGGAGGAGGGGCAGCTCGATACTGACCATACCGAGATCCCCTTCGACTTCCAGACCGGTGACGAGCTGCTGCGCATGTGTCGCGACAGCGGCCTGCGCATCAGCGAGCTGATGCTTGAAAACGAGAAGGCGTGGCGCAGCGAGGCGGAGATCCGTGAGGGTCTGCTGACCATCTGGAAGGCGATGCAGGCGTGCATCGAGAAGGGCATGGAAGCCGAGGGCGTGCTGCCCGGCGGGCTCAACGTCAAGCGTCGCGCCAGGAACCTGCACCAGCGCATGCTGGCCAGCAAGGACGACCACTCGTTGATCGCCTCCACCATGTCGGCCATGGACTGGGTCAACCTCTATGCGCTGGCGGTCAACGAGGAGAACGCCGCCGGAGGCCGCATGGTCACCGCGCCCACCAACGGTGCGGCGGGGATTATCCCGGCGGTGCTCCAGTACTATATGCAGTTCCGCCAGGGCGCCTGCGAGCGCGACGTGGTGGACTTCCTGCTCGCCGCCGCCGCCGTGGGCATCCTGTGCAAGAAGAACGCCTCCATCTCCGGGGCCGAGGTGGGCTGCCAGGGCGAGGTGGGCTCGGCCTGCGCCATGGCCGCCGCCGGCCTCACCGAATTGATGGGCGGCAGCGTCGACCAGGTGGAGAACGCCGCCGAGATCGGCCTGGAGCACAACCTGGGACTGACCTGCGACCCGGTGGGCGGCCTGGTACAGGTGCCCTGCATCGAGCGCAATGCCATCGCCTCGGTGAAGGCGATCAACGCCGCCCAGATGGCGCTGCGCGGCGATGGCCAGCACTTTATCTCCCTGGACAAGGTGATTCGCACCATGCGCGACACCGGTGCGGACATGCAGGCCAAGTACAAGGAAACTTCGACCGGCGGCCTCGCCCTCAACGCCATCGAGTGCTGAGCCTGGGAACCACCGGGCGATAGGCCAGGATCAGGAGGCCAGGGCCTGGCGCACGGCATCGTGACTGGCCCGTTCCCGCTCGGCGTAGAGCGCCAGCTCGTCGGCCACCGGGGCGCCCAGTGCCGCCTCGAAGGCCTCGCGGTTGGCGTTGCCGGCGTAGGCCTCGTTATCTCCACCGCCCAGGTTGGACTGGAAGATGCCCGCCGCGCTGACCGGCAGGAAGTCTTCGTAGGTAATGGGATATGCCATCACCAGCCCCTGTTCGATCAGCGTTTCGAGATCCGACTCGGTGATCCTGCCCGCGGCTCGACCGGCGGCGGTCAGGCGATACTCGAAGAACGCCAGTTCCTGCTGACGCAGTGCGTCTTCGCTGTCGGGGAAGTCGGCGAAGACCTCTGCCAGCACCCGCTGATGCGCCGTGTTGTCGAGGCCTTGGGTCTGCTTGCGAGACGCCGCCAGCAGGCGATCGTAGAGGCCGCGTCCCTTGGCGGTCAGGGCCACGCCGCGCTGTTCGATCTCGCCGAAACGGGCGGTATGGGTGCCCTGGCGCTCGCCCTGGAAACGAGTCGGTTCCTCCAGTGCCTTGAAGCTGGTCTGGCGTAGCAGGATCGGGCAGTCCCGACGCGGTGGGCCTTCGATCACGGCCTTGGGATTCATGCCGGCCGCCGGCATGCGCCGTTGGGCCTCGTCGATATCCAGGGTGCGCGGCGTCAGGTGGTTGATATGCGGACCGCGGAAACAGACTACGTCGGCGATCAGGCGATGCTCGGCATGCAGCGCCTCGTAGGTGTCCAGGTCCACGGTGGCGTCGCGATGCCAGCGGAAGGTCTCCAGCGCCTCGGCGACGAAGCGATTGGCCTCGGTGTCGCCGAGCCCGCCCTGCTGCTCGGCTAGCGTGATCAGCTCCCGCACGCCCGGGGTGAAGATATCGCGCGCGGCCAGGATCGTCGCCGCGCGCTCGCGTAGCGTTTCACTCTCGACCAGCTCCAGGCGCAGCAGCGAGGTGAAGATGCGAAACGGGTTGCGGGCCAGGGCCGCGTCGTCGACCGGACGGAAGGCGGTGGAGTGCACCGGCACGCCGGCCTCGGAGAGGTCGTAGTAGCCCACCGGATGCATGCCCATCACCGCGAACAGGCGGCGCAGCATGCCAAGCTCCTCGGCGCTGCCGACACGGATGGCGCCGTGACGCTCGACATCGAGCCGCGTCAGCTCATCGGCCTCGGTCAGTCGTTCGGCCAGCGCCGGGTTCGCCTCCAGCGTCTCGCGGTTCACCTGCTCCACCAGCTCCAGCAGGGTGGTGTACTGCGGCACCTCGCTCTGGTACATGGCCGACATGGCGGCGGCGAAACGGTGACGGATCTCATCGGGGGACATCAGGGATGGTTGAGTCATGGTGTCTATCTCGCGGAGGGTGTATTGACCTACGATAACCAGTGAATCGCTATAAGCGAAGGTGGCGTCCTCCGACTATTCCTGCACCAGCCGGGTCAGCTCCTCGAGATAGCTCTCCAGTACCAAGTTGGGCGGGGCGCCCTTGCGTGTGATGGCGCTGTAGCGGGTGCAGTAGCGCCAGCGCTCGGGGCATAGGGCGCGCATGCGCCCTTCACGAACCCAGCCTTCGGCGTAGTGGGTCGGCAGATAGCCGATAAAGCGTCCGGACAGGATCAAAAAGGCGATGCCTTCACGGTCGCTGGCCGAGGCGACCTCCTTCAGCGGTTCATGAAGTTCCTTGATCTCGGGCGTCTGGGCGTAGGCGGGCACCACGGCATCATGGTCGGTCAGGGTCGCCTCGTCGAGGCTCTCTACATCGAACAGCGCATGCTCGCTGGAGCAGTAGAGGCGCGATTCCTCGGCGTAGAGCGACAGGTAATGCAGTCCCGGCAGCACCTTGATATCGGGAATCACCCCGGTGTGGAGTCGACCATCGAGTACCGCCATCTCGATGTCGCTGGGAGGGATCATGCGAATATTGATGCGCACCTCGGGGCCGCGTTCCTTGAGCGCGCTGAGGGCATCGGTGATATGCATCTCGGGCATCGTCACCAGGTTGTCGGTGATGCCGATATTGAGCTCGCCCTTCAGCTGGGCATGCAGGCCGTTGACACGGGTGCGAAATCCCTCCACCGCGGCGAGCAGCCGCAGGGTCGATTCGTAGACCTCGGCACCCTCGTCGGTCAGGGCGAAGCCGCTGCGCCCGCGCTGACAGAGGCGCAGGCCGAGCCGCGTCTCCAGGTCGTTCATGGCCATGCTGATGGCGGCTCGGCTGATGCCAAGTGCCACCTCGGCGGCAGAAAATCCCCCGCACTCCACTACCTTGCGGTAGATCCGCAAGAGTCGTAGATCGGCGTCCCCGGGCTGCCCCATGGGCGAACTCCTGCGCTGGGTCATATGTCTGGCTTCCTCTTTATTTTCTCGCCGTCATGGAGTGGCTGTGGGCGCTGAGCGGCGAATGCTCTGGTGTCCAATAAGTTAAGTAATCGCTTGCATGAGATTAAACAACTTAGGGTTTAATTGATGCAAGCCAGGGGCTAGCTTGAGGGTGGCAATGCACATCGATACCAGCAACCGATAGCAACAAGAGACCGCCACGGCAGACCGCCACGGCAGATTATTACGGCAGATTGTTACAAACAGGGGAGGTCAACGTCATGACCGCACAGCAGTTTCGCCACGCCGCCGGCTTGAGCGCCGAGCAGCTGGATGCCTATTGGATGCCCTACACCGGCAACCGCCAGTTCAAGCGCGACCCGCGGATCATTACCGGCGCCGAGGGCAGCTACCTGATCGATGCCGAGGGTCGCCGTGTCTTCGATGGGCTTTCCGGGCTCTGGACCTGTGGTGCCGGTCACTCTCGCCCCGAAATTGCCGATGCCGTCAGCCGGCAGCTACGCGAGCTGGACTATGCCCCGGCCTTCCAGTTTGGTCACCCCAAGGCCTTCGAGCTGGCCCACCGGCTGCGTGAGCTGACGCCGGAGGGGCTGGATCATGCCTTCTTTACCGGTTCCGGCTCCGAGAGCGCCGATACCTCGTTGAAGATCGCCCGTGCCTACTGGCGCAAGAAGGGCAAGCCCACCAAGACCAAGTTGATCGGCCGGAGCAAGGGCTATCACGGGGTCAACTTCGGTGGCATCAGCCTGGGTGGCATCGGAGCCAACCGCGCGCTGTTCGGCCAGGGCGTGGACGCGGATCATCTGCCCCATACCCTGATGGCCGAGAACGCCTTTACCCGGGGCATGCCCGAGCGCGGCGCCGAGAAGGCCGAGGATCTGCTGGAGCTGATCGCCCTGCATGATGCCTCCAATATCGCCGCGGTCATCGTCGAGCCGCTGGCCGGCTCGGCTGGCGTGATTCCGCCCCCCAAGGGCTACCTCCAGCGCCTGCGTGAAATCTGCGATGCCCATGACATCCTGTTGATCTTCGACGAGGTGATCACCGGCTTCGGACGCATGGGTGCCATGACCGGTGCCGATGCCTTCGGTGTGATCCCCGACATGATGAACTTCGCCAAGCAGCTCACCAATGGGGCGGTGCCCATGGGTGGCGTGATGGTCACCGGCGAGATCTACACCACCTTCATGGAGCAGGGTGGACCCGACTATATGCTCGAGCTGCCCCATGGCTATACCTACTCCGGCCATCCAGTGGCCTGTGCCGCGGCCATGGCCTCGCTGGATATCCTCGAGCAGGAGGGTCTCGTCGAGCGCGTGCGCCAGATGAGCCCGGTCTTCGAGGACGCACTGCACAGCCTCAAGGGGACTCGCTACATCAGCGATATCCGCAACTACGGCCTCGCCGGTGCCCTGCAGATCGAGCACTATCCCGGTGAGCCCGCCCGTCGGCCCTATGAAATCGCCATGAAGTGCTGGGAAAAGGGCTTCTACGTGCGTTATGGCGCGGACACCATCCAGCTGGGCCTGCCCTTTATCGTCGAGAAAGAGGAGATCGATCGGGTCGTCAATGTCCTTGGCGAGGTCATCGGCGAGCTGGATTGAGCCTTTTTCGTAACAGTATCTTCCCCCACAGCAACGCAACTGCAAGAGGTAACCCATGACAGCACTCGGCCATCTGATCAACGGCGCACGCGTCGACCGCGAAGGGCGCACCCAGGATCTGTACAACCCTTCCACCGGTGAAGTGAAGGGGCAGGTCAGCCTGGCTGCCAAGGCCACCGTGGAAGAGGCCATCGCCGCGGCCCAGGCGGCCTTCCCGGCCTGGCGCAACACGCCGCCGGCCAAGCGGGCTCGCGTCATGTTCCGCTTCAAGCAGCTGCTCGAGGAGCACACCGATGAGATCGTGCGCCTGATCGGTGAAGAGCATGGCAAGATTTCCCATGATGCCGGAGGGGAACTGGCCCGCGGCATCGAGAACATCGAGTACGCCTGCGGGGCACCCGAGTTGCTCAAGGGAGAGCACAGCAAGAATACCGGACCGGGCATCGATTCCTGGAGCGAGCATCAGCCCCTGGGCGTGGTGGCGGGTATCACCCCGTTCAATTTCCCCGCGATGGTACCGCTGTGGATGTATCCCATGGCCATCGCCTGCGGTAATACCTTCGTGCTCAAGCCTTCCGAGCGTGATCCGACCTCGGCGCTCTTTATCGCCGAGCTGGCACTTGAGGCAGGCCTGCCCGCGGGCGTGCTCAATGTGGTCAATGGCGACAAGGAAGCCGTGGATACCCTGCTCGATGATGACCGCATTCAGGCCGTCAGCTTCGTCGGCTCCACGCCGATCGCCGAATATATCTACTCGCGTGCCAGTGCCAACGGCAAGCGTTGCCAGGCACTGGGTGGCGCCAAGAACCATGCCATCGTCATGCCCGATGCCGATATGGAAAACGTGGTCAATTCGCTGACCGGCGCCGCCTTCGGTTCATCCGGCGAGCGCTGCATGGCGCTGTCGGTGGCGGTGGCGGTGGGTGATGAAGCGGCCGACAACCTGGTCGCCAAGATGCAGGAGTCGATGACGTCTCTCAAGGTGGGCCCCTTCTCCGACAAGAGCAATGACTTCGGCCCGGTGATCACCCAGGCGCATCGGGAAAAGGTCTGCGGCTATATCGCCAGTGCCGAGGAGCAGGGCGCGACCCTCCTGGTCGATGGGCGTGATATCCAGGTGGAGGGCTACGAGAGAGGCTTCTATGTCGGCGGCACCCTGATCGATAATGTAACGCCTGAAATGACCTGTTACCGGGAAGAGATCTTCGGCCCCGTGTTGTTGGTGATGCGTGTCGACAGCATGGAAGAGGCCATGCGGCTGATCGACGAGCATGAATACGGCAACGGTACCTGCATCTATACCCGCGACGGTGAGGCGGCACGCTACTTCAGCGATCATATTCTGGTCGGCATGGTGGGGGTCAACGTGCCGCTGCCGGTGCCTGTGTCCTACCACAGCTTCGGTGGCTGGAAGCGTTCGCTGTTCGGTGACCTTTCCGCCTATGGTCCCGATGCGGTGCGCTTCTATACGCGTCGCAAGACGGTGACTCAGCGTTGGCCCTCCGCCGGCGTACGCGAAGGAGCGCAGTTCTCCTTCCCCTCCTGATATCAGTGAGTCTTGATGAGATGTTGTGACCCCGCTTAGGCGGGGTCATTGAAGATTTAAGTGCTTAAAATTTCAATAATAAATCGTGGAGATAACGATGTTCGGATTACCCGTATCCACCACCTGGCTGGTCATCGGTGTCCCGATGTTCTGGGTGCTTTATACGCTGGGCTTCCTCTGGGTAACGCGAGGCTGGCCGGGGCTCAAGGACTCGGAGTCGAGTCGCTGAGTCGAGGCGGCTGGTCATGATAAAAAGAATCGCGTAACAGGAAAAAGAATATGAATTCGACGGTATTGCTGTTTCTTGCCTTGTACTTCATCGGCATGCTGGCCGTAGGCGTCATCTCTATGCGCCGAGGCGGCTCGAACAGTATGGAGGGCTACTACCTCAGCGGCCGCAATGTGGGGCCTCTGGTGACCGCCATGACGATGCAGTCGACGTCAATGAGTGGCTACATGTTCCTGGGGGCCGGGTCTCTCGGCTACACCCAGGGGTATTATGGATTCTGGTATGCCGCGGGTGATATCGGTGGCGGGGTGGTGAACCTCTCGGTTCTCGGCCGGCGGATGCGAAAGCTCTCCCAGATCATGGGGGCACTGACCTCCATCGAGTATCTCGAGAAACGCTATCCCAGCAAATGGGTCCGCCTGATCGCGGCGATGCTGTCGGTCTCGCTGCTGGGGGCCTATGTGCTGGCGCAATTCATCGCCGGTGGCAAGGGCCTGGAGCTGGTCACAGGATTGCCCTACGAAGTGGCTCTCGCAATAGCCGTGGGCGTCATCATTGCCTACACCCTGATGGGCGGCTATGGCGCGGTGGCCTATACGGATCTGCTGCAGAGCTTCGTGATGCTCATCGGCATCGTCTGGATCCTGATCGCCACGCTTCAGGAGGTGGGTGGCCTGACGGCTGCCAACGAGGCCATTGCGGCGATTGACCCGACCCTGCTCAGCGTCTGGGGCAAGGACCTCGTCCACGAAGGGCAGTGGGGAATCGTGCTGGGCGCCCTGTTGATCTTCTCCATTGGCTATATGGGGTGGCCACACGTCGTGACTCGCCACATGGCGATGCGCAATCCCTTCCATGCGCGTCGCGCCGGCGTCTATTCCACCCTGTGGAACCTGGTGTTCGTCAGCGCCCCCTATATTCTCGGTACCCTGGCCATCCTGGTGCTGCCCGACCTCGATGATCCCGAGCAGGCCATCTTCGCCCTGGCGCAGAATCTGCTGCCTGCCGCCGTGGTAGGTATCGTGATGGCGGCCATCATGGCGGCGATCATGTCCACCGCCGATTCGATCCTGCTGCAGACGGGAAGCATCGCGGCTCGAGACCTCTATGAACGGTTTATCAATCCCAACATGGAGGAGAAACAGATGGTGAGGGTGTCTCAGCTGATCGTGCTGCTGCTGGGAACCGTCTGTGGCATCGTGGCCCTCTTCGAGCCGCCGGCGATCTTCTCCATCGTCGTCTTCACGACCTCGGTGCTGGGTAGTGCCTTCCTGCCCGCCTATGTAGCGGCGGTCTGGTGGCGCAAGGCCAATACCCCGGGCGCCCTGGCTTCGATGATTGTCGGTAGCCTGGTGGCGTTCTTCTGGCAGTATCTGGCGCTGGACGGGGTGACCGGCCTGCATCCCATGCTGGCCGGTGTGGTGCTCTCCAGCCTGGCGATGGTCGTCGCCAGCCTGCTGACGCAAACCAGCCATCCCGTTCCCGAGCATATCCTGCAGGCGATGGAGGAGACCGCCGAACTGCGCCCCCTGCCGAGGCCACTGAAGGCGCAGCAAAGCTTCGAGATGGCACATGAGGCGCTGACGCTCAAGCTCCGTGAGCGCACGACGTGATCGCACCATCGGGGAGCCCCGCCCAGGGCATCGCCGATGGTCAGGAAGCCTGGCTCAAGGCCAGGCTTCCCCTCGACGGTCTCGAACGGCGTGTCGCCGATATCGATCCCGAGCTGACGGTCGATGCGGTCGAACCGATTGGCTTTCCCTATCTGCTTTGCCTCTATCGCTGGAACACTCGCCGCTGGGGCATGGATCGTCAGGAGTTGATGAGTTGCCTGGTCGATCGTTGCCAGGGGGTCAGCACGACGCTGGAGGGCGTCGAGTTCGGCCCCCCCCTGGATGCCGCCACGCTGCCACCCCCCGAGCTCGACACGTCTCCGCTCGAGCGCAAGGCACGCCAGCATGTGATGCAGGTGCGTCGCCACCGATTGAAGCGCCGAAGCGCGTCGGGGCTCGAGTTGGTGCGTTGTCAGGCCGTTCGCAAGCCCCTATGGCGCATCACGGCCCGCCATGCCCGGCATGACGAACTCGACCTGCTGATCGATGCCCTCAATGGCGGCTATTACTTGCTGTGAATGGCGATATGGGATTGGGGCCGGGAGGCAAGGACCCATGAATCCATGATTGATGCGAGAAATGTTCGCTTTGTGCAAATATTTGTTCGCTTTGCGTGCAGTCTGGCCGGGTCACTGGCGTAGACTGTGGAGATATTATCCACAGGAGGCGTCAGATGCGTGCTTTTTCCCGGAATTTGAGATACACCGCCGCGTTGGCACCGATGTTGCTGGCGGGACCGGCAATGGCCGAGCTTGACGAGGTGCGTTTCGGCGTACCGGCCTGGCCGGGCGTCACGGTGAAGTCCGAGGTGGCGGTCCAGCTGGTCGAGGCCATGGGCTACGAGACACGTCAGAACGATCTGGCGGTAAGCGTCATCCTCGAAGGGCTGACCCGTAACGATCTGGATGTCTACCTGGGAGGCTGGTACCCGGTGCAGACGGAGATGGTTGAACCCTTGGTGGCTGAGGGCGAGGTCGAGAAGCTGGTCTCCAATATCCGGGGCGCCACCTCGGGCCTGGTGGTGCCACAATACGTCCATGATGCCGGCGTGACCTCGGTGGCCGATCTCGACGCTCATCGCGAGCGCTTTGAGGGCGGGATCCAGGGTATCGAGGCGGGTACCGGCATCAATACCGCTATTCTCGCGGCTATCGATAACGACCTTGCGGGTCTCGGCGACTGGAACCTGCGCGAGAGTTCCACGGCGGCCATGCTGGCCCAGGCCGAACGCAAGATGGCCGACGGCGAGTGGATCACCTTCGTTGGCTGGGAACCGCACTGGATGAACGTCAGCTTTGATCTGGCCTACCTGGAGGACGCCGACGGCGCGGGTGTTGCCGATATCGACAGCACGGTGTGGACGGTGGTGCCGGCGAGTCTGGCGGAAGAGGATCCTCAGCTGCACCGCTTCCTGTCACAGTATGTGGTGAAGATCGAGGATCAGAACGCCTGGGTCCACGGTTATAGTCATGAGGATCGGCCGGCGGACGAGGTCGCCAACGATTGGATCGGCGAAAACCTCGATACCGTGGCCGGCTGGCTGGAAGGCGTCGAGGCACGTGACGGCACACCCGCCATCGAGGCGGTGCGCGACCTGTACTTGTAAGCTCTCGGTGTTATTCCTCGAGTCGCCCCTTCAGCGCCTGGCAGAATTCCTGCCAGGCGCTGCGCATTTCGGGGAGTCGTGCATGGGCATGCAATGCACCGTGAACCATGCCGGCGGCGCAGCGGTAGCCGATGCTGGCACCGGCATGGCGCCAGCGCGTGACGGCGGCCGCCAGAGGACGAGTGAGTGGGTCATGCGTGACCGCCAGAATCTCCATCTGTCTCGCGGGAGGAGCGGTCTTCGTGTAGGAGGGGAGTGCCTCGGGGCAGAGTTGGGCGATACCGAACACATCATCACGAGAGAGCAAGGGTGCGGAAGCGCCCAGGGTCGACTCATCGATTCCATCCACAGGCGGGTAGATCAATCCCAATGGCGGCGCTGTGGGTAACTTGACGGCCAGATCCATCACCAGTCGACCACCGGCGCTGTCTCCCACCAGGGCGAGTGGCTCGCAGGCGTCGACCACGGCAAGGCAGTCGGCCAGCATCTCGGCATAGCAAGCTTCCGGGGCCAGGCAATAGTCGATGCTGACCACTTCGCGCCCAAGGCACGCGGCGAGGCTGGCGGCAGCGCCGTGATGGCTGCGTACCGAACCGATGGTAAAGCCCCCGCCGTGAACAAACAGTACCTTGCCGGAGAAAGCCCCTGCGGGCAGGAAGCGGCGGACGTCAACGCCGCGGCATCGCTCGTCGATGATTTGCATGCCCGGCGGGTCGGATGGGGCGAACGTCCGGCATAACGCATCGTAGCGTTCTCGCGCCTCGGGCCAGGGTTGACCGGTCATGCTGGCCAGCCCTGCCTCGAAACGAGCGATGAAGTCACTGGTCGTCAACATCGACTTATCATCACGCGTCTGCTTGCCCCTGATCCGCTACGCGACGCTCACGGCGACGACGCTGCACCATGCGGTAGCGTGAGCGTACCTCGTCACGTTCCATATAGCAGCCCTGCAGCCAGCGGTGGCCGCTTGAGCCCTCGAAGGCGTCGCGGGCGTGTAACAGGCGACGGTTGTCGAAGATCACCAGGTCGCCGGGCGCATAGGTGAAGCGGATGGCGAACTCGGGCTCGCGCAGCATCGCCTGCAGGGTCATCAGCGCCTCATAGGCCGATTCCACCTCATCGAAGCTCGTCTGGAGCGGGCCGCGCAGGAAGTCCGCGATGCGTACCTCGAGCAGTTCACCGCGATCATCCAGGCGAATCATCGGCGAGTACCAGACGTAGTCGGTGGTCCGAGCGGTGTTGGCGAAGCACCAGTGAACCCGGGTCAGGGTCTCGAAGGCCTCGGGATTGCGTTGACGCAGCGCTTCGGCCACGGCGAAGCCGTCGAGCATTACCGCCTGGCCACCGGCGACGCTGTTCTCCAGGCAATGCAGCATCTGCAGGCCGGGATGATACTCGCGCGTCGGCAGATCGGTATGCGGTGGCAGGGCGATCGAGGTATAGGCGTTGGAGTCCGGATCCGGTTTGGCCTTGACGTCGAACAACAGGCCGAAGTTGGTAGGGCGTACCGGGCCGATGCGCCGGGCGATGGCCTCCAGCGAGCCGGGTTCGGTGGGCAGGCCGCGCAGGCGCACCATCCCCTGACCCAGCACGCTTTCCAGGGCGGGGGCCAGAATCGTCTCCTCGGCTTCGCTGTCAGGCGTGGTGTCGAGCAGGCCGCCGGCGTCGAGACTCTCCGGGGCCGCCTCGGGGCCGCCATGCCAGAGCTGTACCGCTACCAGCGGCGCCTCGGGATCCTCGGCATTGTCGTAATCGTGGGCACGCAGCCAGCCGGGGTGAAAGCGCAGGCGCCGTTGCTCCGGGGCAAAGTCCACACATAGTGCGCCGACGGCATCGATCTCGGCGCCGGCGATCTCCGGCCATCCGGGCAGGGCGGAGAGGTCGAGGATGCGCTCCCGGGTGGCCGGGTTGATGGTGGAGTCGTCGGCGGCATTCTCACGCAACCAGATGCTGTGATAGCGGCTTTCGCGACCATCGCTCCAGCGCACGGTCACCAGGCGTGGCGAGAAGGATACTGTCTCGAGGTGCGCCTCGATGGGCCAGGCGTCGTAATCGGGTGTCACTGGAAGAGCGATGGTCATCTTGGCCTCCTTCGGGGGATTCGCAACACCGCCTAGAGTGCCAGTGGAGGAGGCGTGACGCCTGGCGAAGTTCGACATCGACTATGCACGATTCGACAGTTCCTGCCGGCGCAACTCGCTTGGCGTGAGGCCATGTCGTCGCCTGAAGGCGCGAGAGAAGTTCGAGGGCGAGGCGAATCCGCAGGCCAGGGCGATCTGCATGATGCTGTGGGGCGTCACGCGCAGCAGGCGGTGAGCATGGTCCAGGCGCCGGGCCAGATAGGCTTGCTGGGGGGAGGTATCCAGGTGGCGCGCGAACAGCCGGTCGAGGCGGCGCCAGGAGATATCGAGTTCGTCGGCCAGCTCGCCGATGCCCAAGGGTGTTTCGAGGTTAGCCTCCATCAGCGCGATGGCGCGCTGCAGCAGTGGCTCCCGAGGAATCACGGGATCGCGCTGACGGCTGGCGGGCCGACGACCCTGGTCGTGGACCAGCTGGTCACGCACCCGGGTAGCCAGGTCCTTGCCATGCCGACGGCGGATCAGGTCGAGGCTCATGTCGATTGCGGCGCTGCCGCCGGCGCACGAGAAGCCCGCGGTGGTCACCTCGTAGATCGACTCGACCGCATCGACCCGGGGAAAGCGAGAGCGGAAGTCGGGCAAGCACTCCCAGTGCAGGGTCACCGTCTGATCATCGAGCAGGCCGGCGGCGGCCAGGATATAGCAACCGGTATCCATGCCCCCCAGCACACAGCCTGTCGCTGCGCGCTCATGAAGCCAGGCAATCAGCGCGTCATCGATGGTGCTCTGTGGCTCGAAACTGGCGCATACCGTCAGGCTGGGCAGCATCGGTGTCTCGTAAAGCGAATAGCTGACGTTCAGGGTCATGCCGTTGGAGGCGGCCACCGGCTCACCATCACGGCTGATCAGGTCCCACGCGAACAGCATCTCCCCGCTGATGCGGTTGGCGATGCGCAGCGGCTCGATCGCCGAGAAGAAGGCCACCATGGCGAATCGCGGTAATAGCAGGAAGCCGATGCGTTCTGGGCGGGTATCGGGGGGCTGGATTCTCATGGTCAGGAGACCGATTCAGGATACCGGCAATTAAATATCGGCCCACATCCGCAGCAGATTCGCCAGGCTCTTCGACAGCATGTCGAAGGTGCGGGTCTTGCCGTTGGCCTCGAACTCCTGGCGCCGGGTGGTATCCAGGTCGAACAGGATCTCGCGCTGCTGGGGGTCACGCACCTGGCTCTGTGCCCAGCCTACGACGGCCAGGCGCTCACCCCGGTTAACCGGCACGACTCGGTGCAGGGTCGAGGACGGATAGAGAATCAGGGCCCCGGCGGGCAGCTTGTAGGTCTGTTCGCCGGCGCTGGAGTCGATGAGCAGCTCGCCGCCATCATAGTCGTTGGGGTCGTTGAGAAACAGCGTGAACGACAGGTCGGTGCGCATGACTCCCTGGGGAGTGCCCATGATCGCATCGTCCACATGATTGCCGTAGCTCATGCCTTCCCGGTAGCGGCTGAACATCATCGGCTTCATGCGCCTGGGGCGTGCCGCCATCTGGAATAGCGGGTCGGCTTGCAGGTCCTTGGCGACAGCCGTGTGTAGCTCGGCGATCTCCGGGTGGCGTCCGTCGGCCTGCTGATTGTGCTTGACCGTGCGGGCGTGCCAACCGGCGGTCTCGCGCCCGTCGCGAAAGGCGGCATCGTTCAGGGTGGTCCGGATGCGGGAGAGAAGCTCGGGGGAGATGGCCTGGTCGATGCAGAGAATCACGGGCGATGCTCCAGTCGGTCGAGAAATGAGCCCCGATTATAAACAACTGGGAATCGTTTGTATTAGGCCTCTTAAGTCGGCACCCTACGACCGTGGATTCATTAGCCTGTACGGCTATCCCCTTGTCAGTTGCACGCACAAAAGGAGGCTTATATGTCACATAGCTCTCGCACGAAGCTCTGGGTCGGCGTTGGCGCCAGCGTTTTGTTGGGGACCAGCACCGCCGGCTGGGCAGAGGCCGAGCCCTCGGCCGACTATACCCAGGGTGGTGATAGCCCGCTGCTGGCCCATGCCGACCACGGTGGAGAAGGCGGCGAAGGCGGAGAAGCTAGCCATCACCATCAAGGTGGTGAAGGTGGTGAAGGTGGTGAAGGTGGTGAAGGTGGTGAAGGTGGCGAAGGCGGTGGCGCCAACCCCTATGCGGCCTTTGACTATCTGAACGCGTCCGCCGGAGGCGAAGGCGGTGAAGGCGGCGAAGGCGGCGAAGGCGGCGAGGGCGGCGAAGGCGGCGAGGGCGGCTATGCCATCGACGTCAGCAACCCCGGCGTGTATTACACCAACCTGGCGATGATGAAAGGCCATCTTGCCGTGGCCCGCGAGCTCTACCAGGCCGGTGAGCAGGCCGCCGCCCAGCCACACTTCGGCCACCCCATCCATGAGCACTACGAGATGCTGGAGCCGGCCCTTGAGGCGCACGGCGTGAAGGGCATGGAGTCGAATCTGAAAGCGCTGGTCGAGACGATGCGTGGCGGCGGCGAGTGGGAGAGCAAGGCCGATGCCTACACGACTGCGCTCGAGGCGATCGATGACGCCATGCATGACGTGGATGGCGAGCTGCGCGACGATGTGGCCTTCCAGAGTCGCGCCCAGCTGGCGCTGCTGCGCCAGGCACTGCACGAGTACGAGGAAGCGGTGGATGATGGCCGCTTCGTCAACGTCGTCGAGTATCAGGACAGCCGTGGCTTCGTGCTGACGGCCAGATCGCTGCTCGAGAAGCAGGCCGGTCTCTATGAGGAGGCTACCTATGATGAGCTGCTCGCGGCCTATGAGTCGACTCTCGAGGCATGGCCGTCCGCGGTGGCCCCGGAGACCCCGGTGATGACCCCCGGTGAGCTCTCTGCACGGCTGTTCAAGCTGGAAGCGACACTCGGCCGCTACTGAGCCGAGAGGCGGGCCCCGGCAAGCCGTCGGGCCGTCAAAGACAAGGCCCGCCCCGAACGTTCCGGGGCGGGCCTTGTCATTGGGGCAGGGTGTCTTGTGCCCCGAGGGGTCAGCTCTGCTTGATGGCCTGCCTGGCTCGGCGCGTCTCGCGCAGCAGCGAGACCAGCACCCCCACGGTCATCACCAGAATGACGGCACTCAGCGGCAGGGCGGCGGCGATCAGCGCCGTCTGCAGCGCCGTCAGGCCGCCGGCCACCAGCAGCACCGCGGCCACCAGGCCGATGACGATACCCCAGAACACCCGGAAGCGTGCCGGCGGCTCGTCGTCACCCAGCGACAGGATGGTGGTCAACACCAGGGTGCCGGAGTCGGAGGAGGTGACGAACCAGCTCATCAACAGGAAGACCATCAGCGCCGACAGTATCCAGCCGAACACGCCGGTACCCACGATGCCATCGGCCGTAGCAAACAGCGCGGCGGGGAGCTGCCAGGCGTTGACCAGCTCGATGATGCCGGCGCTACCGGGGCCGCCGCTGGCATTGAGCTCCTGATACATGGCGTTGCCGCCGAAGATGATCAGCCAGACGAAGATGATCAGGGTGGGGACCAGCAGGACACCCAGCACGAACTCGCGCAGGGTGCGGCCCTTGGAGATACGTGCGATGAACAGCCCGACGAAGGGCGCCCAGGCCAGCCACCAGCCCCAGTAGAAGATGGTCCAGCCCTGCTGCCACGTCTCCGTTGCCGGCTCGTCCGCGAACCACAGTCCCATGGGAATGAAGTTGATCGCATAGTCGAGCAGGGTCTCGCCGAAGGCGGTGATCAGCCACAGGGTGGGTCCACCGATCAGGAAGACACCGACCACGAACAGCGAGGTCCAGATGTTCATCTCCGAGATGATGCGGATGCCGCGGCGTACCCCGGTAACGGCGGAGAGGATCGAGATCACCGAGATAAGGGCGATCAGGATCAGCTGCGTCGGCAGGCCCGAGCCGATACCCACCAGGCGCTCCAGGCCCACGGCCATCTGGCTGACGCCCAGGCCCAGGGAGGTCGCGACGCCGAATACGCAGCCCAGCACGCCGAGGATATCGAACAGATGCCCCAGTGGGCCGAAGATCCGCTCACCGATAAAGGGGTAGAGTGCCGAGCGTAGCGCCAGGGGTAACCCCTTGCGATAGGCGAAGTAGGCCAGCGACATGCCGACGATCACGTAGATGGCCCAGCCGTGCAGCCCCCAGTGGAAGACGGTGACTCGCAGCGCGTCGATGGCCCGCTCATAGCCGATGGCGGTGGCCCCGGCCATGTCGGCGTGGGGGTTGTTGGGGTAGCCGAAGCCGCCGGTATCGTCGAGATAGAAGATAGGTTCGGCGACGCCGAAGAACAGGATGCCGATGCCGATACCGGCGGAAAGAAGCATCGAGAACCAGGCGAAGTTGCTGAATTCCGGGCGACTGTCATCGGGGCCCAGACGCACGCTGCCGTAACGGCTGAGGACGATGAACGCACAGACCGTCAACAGCAGCATCACCGTGATCAGGTAGTAGCCGCTGAAGGTGCTTTCGATCCAGGTGCGGGTGGCGCCGAACAGAGTGCTTGCGGTCTCCGAGCCGAAGCCGGTGAAAGCCACAAATAACAGCACCAGCAGCGCGGAGGTAAGGGTCATGCCGCGGTGCATGCCCTGGAAGAATCCACCCTGGGCCAGCTCGGTGACCATGTAGTCGGTGTCGAGCTCGACATAGGGGGAATCATCCTTGGGTGGGGATGAGGGACGAATGGGGGGTGTGTGATTAGCGATGGACTTGTCCTCTTTAACCGGGCAACGGGCCGGCGATCCCGGAGTGCCGCCCGAGGGCGGCACCGTCGTCGATCAACAGCAAGCGTTAGCGCCGAATGCCGATGGTACGACCTGCCAGGGCCGGCCAGGCCGAGGCGTCTGCCTGGGGCAGGGTGGTGATGGCCTCCACGACCTCCGGCGGGAAGGGCGACGGTCGGCCGCTCGCCTGGTTCATGCCCATCAGCATCTGCTCGCTGGTGGCCAGCAGGTTGCCCTCCTCATCGTGCAGCTCCAGGAAGACATGCAGACGCTTGGCGTCACGATCCAGCAGGGTTACGGCGACGCTCAGTGGCTGCCCCTCGTGGGCCTCGCGACGATAGCAGAGGTGTGTCTCCAGGGTGTAGATCGTATAGCCATGGCGCTCGCGTCCCGCGGCGTCCAGGCCGATACGATCCATCAGCGCCTCCAGCGCCAGGGAGAACACCCGGGCATACTCGGCGTCGTTCATGTGGCCGTTGTAGTCGACCCACTCCGCTGCGACACGGCTTTCCAGGATCACCATCAGATGCGTCCCTCGAGGCCTTCGGCCTCGGGCCAGTACTTCTGCACCAGGTCGAGCAGCTCGACCAGGAAGTCATCGCGACGGCGATCGAGCTCGGCAACCGGCCGGCCGGCGGCCTGATGCTCGCAGCCTTCGACCACCTTGTCGATCAGTTCATCGGTGAGCTCGGGGGCTTCCAGCTTGGTCCACGGCAGCTTCAGCGCCGGGCCGAACTGTTCGAGCATATGCCGCATGCCCTGCTCGCCACCGGCCAGATGGAAGGTCAGGAATGTGCCCATCAGTGACCAGCGCAGGCCGCAGCCGTAGACCACGGCGGCGTCGATCTCCTCGGTGGTGGCCACGCCATCGTTGACCAGGTGCAGCGCCTCGCGCCACAACGCCTCCATCAGGCGATCGGCGATATGCCCCTCGATCTCGCGACGCACCACCAGCGGGCGCATGGCCAGATCCCGGTAGAGGGCCTGGGCCGCATCGATCTGGGCGGTCTCGGTAGCCTCGCCGCCGACCAGCTCCACCAGCGGCAGCAGGTAGACCGGGTTGAAGGGGTGGGCGACGATCACCCGGCCGGGCGCCTTGGCGCAATCCTGCTGAAGATCGCTGGGCTTGAAGCCGGAGGTCGACGAGCCAATGATGGTCTCCGTCGCCGCCGCGGCATCCAGGGCCGCGAGGATCTCGCGCTTCAGCTCGAGGCGCTCGGGGACGTTTTCCTGGATCAGGTCGGCGCCTTCGACGGCTTCTTCCAGGCTTGCGACGAAGCGCAGCCGCTCGGGGCTCGCGCCGTCGGCCAGCCCGAGCTTCTCGAGGGAGCTCCAGGCGTTGTCGACGAAGGCGCGGGTGCGGGCTTCGGCTTCGGGCGCCGGGTCGAAGGCGACGACATCCCAGCCCTGGGCCAGGGCCCGGGCGATCCAGCCGTTACCGATGACGCCGGTGCCGATGACGCTCAGTTGCTGGCTCATGCTTCACCTCCCACGATCTTGCCGGTGCTCGGGTCGCGCAGCTTGAGATGCGCGCGGGTCTCGGCCGGGGTCATGACACGCCCGCCCAGGGTCTCGATAAGGTTGCCGGCCTTCTCGACCAGGCCGCCGTTGGTGGCCAGCACGCCCTTCTCGAGGTAGAGGTTGTCTTCCAGGCCGACCCTGGCGTGGCCACCCAGCATCATCGCCTGGGCCACCATCGGCATCTGGTGACGACCGATGCCGAAGGCCGCCCAGTTGGCGTTCTGGGGCAGCTTGTTGCGCATGGCCAGCATGGTTTCCGGGTCGGCCTCGGCGCCCCAGGGGATGCCCAGACACAGCTGGTAGAGCGGGTCCCCGTCGATCAGCCCCTCCTGCTGCAGCTGGCGGGCGAACCAGACGTGGCCCAGGTCGAAGCACTCCAGCTCCGGCTTGACGCCGGCGGCCTGCACCAGGCGGGCGTGCTCGCGCAGCCAGTCGGCGGTGTTGATATAGACCATGTCGCCGAAGTTGAGGCTGCCGCAGTCCAGGGTGCACAGCTCGGGCAGCAGTTCGCCCACCGGCTCGTGGCGCTGGGCGGGCGTCTGGATATCGGTGCCCGGGCCGCCGCGGGTCGGGTCCTCGACATCGGGGATCCAGTCGCCACCGCCGCCGGCGGTGATGTTCATGACGATGTCGACGTCCGCCTCGCGAACGCGCTCCATTACTTCACGGAAGTGGTCCAGGGAGTGGCTGATGCCGCCGGTCTCCGGGTCGCGCACGTGGATATGCGCAATGCTGGCGCCGGCGCGAGCGGCCTCGATGCAGTTATCGGCGATCTGTTGCGGGGTGACCGGCACATTGGGGTTCTTGCCGGTGGTGTCGCCGGCACCGGTGACGGCGCAGGTCAGAATAACGTTGCGGTTCATGCTCCGCTCCCTGTGTTGAAGGATTTGACTCGCATAGTGTGGCCAGCCATCGATACACATTGTTGGCGTTAAGCGACATTTGATTGATTAAACACGACGGTTGTGGGGGCTGGCGCGGAACATGGTCAATAAATAAGGGCCTGCGGAGCGCTTTCTCGCTACCCTTGGACGCCGCAATAAATCCTCCCCGGGAGCCCCAATGCTGCTGCTCGACCTGCTGTCGCCGCTCTCCGCCGGCATCAACCTGCTGTTGATCGTGATTTCCGTGCTCACCTCCGCCTTCACCGCGGCGGTAGGCGTGGGAGGGGGCCTGCTGCTGATCATGGCGCTGGCCCAGGTGATGCCGGCGGCGGCCTTGATTCCCGTGCACGGCATGGTCCAGACCGGCTCCAACGTCGGCCGACTGGCGCTGACCTGGCGACACGCCGACCGCTCGGTGATAGCCGCCTTCCTGCCCGGCGTGGTACTGGGCGCCCTCGCCGCCGCCTGGTTGCTGGTGCGCCTGCCTGCCGGGCTATTGGAGCTGTGCATTGCCGCTTTCGTGCTCTACAGCTGCTGGGGGCCAGGCCTGCCCAAGCGGGCCCTGGGGCGTGCCGGGGTGCTGCTGGCCGGGGCCCTGACCACACTGCTCTCCAGCCTGGTGGGGGCCAGCGGGCCGATGGTGGCGGCCTTTATCAAGCAGGGGCAGGTCGGTCGCCTGGGCAAGGTAGCCACCTTCTCGGCCTGCATGAGCGCGCAGCACCTGACCAAGGCCTTCGTGTTCGGCATGGCCGGCTTCGTGTTTCGTGACTGGCTGGGACTGATGTTGGCCATGGTCGCCTCGGGGTTTCTTGGTACCTGGCTGGGCCTTCGCCTGCTCAGGCGTCTCTCCGAGCATCGCTTCGACACGCTGTTCAGGTGGGCCTTGACGCTGCTGGCATTGCGACTGATCTGGTTGGGGGTATCCCGGCTGGCGGGGTGACGTTACTGGAAACCCCTCTTTTTTTGACGAACGGCACTGTAAACTGACGCCATGCTGGCCATAATGACCTTAGAAACCTCAACCAAAGAGTTTCGGGACATTCGAGGGAGAAGACTATGGTGACCGCGACCATGGCCATGAGCCGTTCAAGGCTGTTGGCGTACGGGCTATTGATGGGCCTGGCGATACTGCTGGCTGGAGAAACCCAGGCCGCCAATCCTCGCTATGCTGCCATCGTCGTTGACGTGGAAAGTGGTGAGATACTGCATGCTGCCAACGCCGAGGAGACCCGCTATCCGGCGTCATTGACCAAGATGATGACCCTCTACATGCTCTTTGAAGCGCTCGAGGAGCGTAGCCTGAGTCTCCGTCACGCAATGCCGGTCTCTTCCTATGCGGCATCGAAGCCGGCCTCCAAGCTCTATGTAAAGGCCGGATCGACGATTCCGGTAGAGAAGGCCATCGAGGCGCTGGTCATCAAGTCGGCCAATGACGTGGCAGTGGTGGTAGCCGAGACAATTGGCGGCAGCGAGGAGCATTTCGCACGCATGATGACCGACAAGGCGCGGGACCTGGGTATGACTCATACCACCTTCCGCAATGCCAACGGCCTTCCCGACGCCGGCCAGACCACCACCGCTCGCGACATGGCGACCCTCTCATTGCGACTGATGCAGGACTTCCCCCAGTATTATCACTACTTTTCGAACACTCGTTTTAACTGGAAGGGCAAGACCATCACCGGGCACAATCGCCTGCTCGATAACTACGCCGGTGCCGATGGCTTGAAGACAGGGTTCATTCGCGCCTCGGGGTTCAACGTGGCGACGTCGGCGGTGCGCAACGGGCGTCGGTTGGTATCGGTCGTCATGGGTGGCTTCACCGCTGCCTCTCGCGATGCGCATATGACGGATCTGCTGAACCGTGGCTTCGTGCGTGCCTCGTTGTACGGGCGTGGCGACTGGGTCGCCCAGGCGGATTTCTCCGGTGAGCGCATGAATCTACCCCGGACAGTGCCCACGTCGCGTGAGGTGGTGCCATCGACTCAGCCGGCCGTGCAGGTGGCGAGTCGCCAGGCGGCCGAACCGGCGCCTCGTGTCAGCAAGCGCATGGAGCCCGAGCCGCCGCCGGCGCCAGCGGTTCAGGTGGCCAGCCTGGAGGCTCCCGAGCCTCTGCCCCCCGCGACACCACCGCTTCCCGAGACCGCCCAGGGCTCGGCTCGTGACCCGATCCATGAGCTGATAAGCCAGGCGGATAAGCCTGCTAGCCGGACCCGTCAGCGCCTCGAGCCGCTGGGGCGTAGTGGTGGTTGGGGCGTTCAGGTCGGCGCCTTCAGCAACCCCGACAACGCCCGCAATCTGGCTGGCCGCGCCGCCGACCGCCTGGCCAGCGACCTGACCAATGCCCGCGTGGATATTCACGAGGCGCCGGGGCCTCAGTCGCTGTTCCGGGCCCGTCTGGTCAACCTCGACGAGAATCAGGCCTATCGGGCCTGCCGCAGCCTGGTTCGAGATGGCATCGACTGCATGGTGGTCAACTCTCGCCTCTAGGCCTTGCCGCTCGTCTGCGAACCTTCTAGCCTGACGCCTCGATAGCCACCCCGTTGACCTCGGTCGTCGGGGTGGTGCTTTTGTTATGCGAGTAATCGGGAAGGTGAGCCGCGATGTCTGAGTCGCTCAAGGGAATCGGTCTCATGTGCCTGGGCGTGCTCTGCCTGGCACTGGGTGATGCCATCACCAAATGGCTGGGCGAGGTGCACTCGCCGCTGCAGATCATCTTCTTTCGCACCCTGGTGTCGTTGCCGCTGATCGCGCTGATTGCGCGTTTCAGCGGTGGCCTGCGCACTCTGTCGACCCGACGCCCCGGCGTACACCTGCTGCGCGGCCTGATCTTCACCGGCACCATGATCTGCTTCATGTGGGGGCTGACCCTGCTGCCACTGGCCGAGACGACAGCCATCGCCTTCGCCGCACCGCTGTTCGTCACCCTGCTCTCGGTGCCGTTGCTGGGTGAGGGGGTCGACCGGCCGACCCTGATGGCCACGACGCTGGGTTTTGTCGGCGTGCTGGTGGTGGTGCGCCCCGGCGGCGAAAGCTTCCAGCTGGGGGCCCTCGTGGTGGTGGGAGCGGCGGTGTTCTATGCGCTGCTGATGATTACCGCACGACGCTATGGCGCCCGGGAGCATCTCTGGGCACTGGTGTTCTACAGCACCCTGGTGCCGCTGCTGGTGTCCGCCGCGACACTCCCCTGGGTGTGGCAGATGCCGGCGCCGCTGCACTGGCCGGCCTTCCTGGCGGCGGGTTTTCTTGGCGTGGGCGCCATGACCGGCCTGACCCTGGCCTTTCGCTATGCGCCGGCCGCACTGGCCGCCCCCTTCGACTACACCGCGCTGCTATGGGCGGTGCTGCTGGGCTGGTGGTTCTGGGGCGAGGTGCCGGATATCTGGGTCTTCGTCGGCGGCAGCTTGATCATCGCCAGCGGCCTGGCGATCGCCTACCACGAGCGGCGCACCTCGCTCGCGCGGCGCCCGACCGCCTGACCCAGGCATCAGGCGGGGCATGATTCAGGCGGGGCATGATTCAGTCGGGATAGAAGGCGCGTGCCGCGGCTTCCGGATCCGGCATGCCACAGATCGCCGAGATCACCGCCAGCCCCTGGGCGCCGGCCTGGCGCGTCGCCGCGACGTGCTCCGCCTTGAGCCCACCGATGGCGACGCCAGGCAGGGGGCTGGCCGCCACCAGGGTCGCCAGCCCCTCGAAGCCCAGCGGTGCGGCATGGTCCTGCTTGCTGGGCGTGGCGAACACCGGGCCGAGCCCCAGGTAGTCGAGGCGCTCGACATCGAGGCGAGTCATCTGTTCCAGGGTCTGCACCGAGAGTCCCAGGATCGCCTGATCCCCCAGTGCCGCCCGGGCGGCGACCACGCCGCCGTCGTCCTGGCCGATATGCAGGCCGTCGGCACCGCTTTCCACCGCCACGGTCAGGCGGTCGTTGATGATCAATGGCACGCCACTGCCGGCGAGGGCGTCCTTCAGCCGCCGCGCCTGGTCGATCATCTCGCCGTCATCGGCGTGCTTGTCGCGTAGCTGAATCACCGTGGCACCACCGCGCACCGCCGCCACGGCGGTCTCTACCAGGCCGTGGTCGGCACAGAGGCCCGGGTCGGTGACGAGGTACAGGGAAAGGTCAAGGCGCATCGGTCACCTCCAGGGCGGTCAGGATGGCAAGTTGGTCGTGGTCGAGTGCATAGAGCGCATCGAGGAAGGCCACCGCAAAGCTGCCGGGGCCGGCGGCCACCTCGCCGGCGCGGCGTCCCGCCTCGCCGTAGCAGGTCAGTGCCGCCGCGGTGGCGGTAAAGGAATCCTCGGCGTCCACCAGGAAGGCGGCGACGACCCCGGTGAGGGCACACCCCAGGGTGGTCACTCGGGGCATCAGTGCATGGCCACCCGGTACCCGGGTCAGCCGCTGCCCATCGGTGACCAGGTCGACCTCGCCGGTCACCGCCACCACCGCCGCACTGCGCCGCGCCAGGGAGGTCGCCGCCTGTTCGGCGGTCTCGATGCTGTCGCTGCTGTCGACACCGCGACCGCCGCTACCCTGCTGCTCCAGGGCGAGAATCTCCGAGGCATTGCCGCGGATCACCGTGGGCCGGTGTTTCAGCAGGCGCCGGCCCGCCTCTCGCCGGTAGCGGGTGGCGCCCACCGCCACCGGGTCCAGCACCCAGGGCTTGCCCGTGCGCCGCGCGGCCTCGGCGGCTTCCTCCATGGCGGCGACCCAGTGGGGCGAGAGGGTGCCAATGTTGACCGTCAGGGCGTCGGCCAACGCCGCAAATTCGGCGGCCTCTTCGCGTGCATGGGCCATGGCCGGGGAGGCGCCCAGCGCCAGCAGCACGTTGGCCATGGGATTCATGGCGACCAGGTTGGTGATGTTGTGAATCAGCGGGGCTCGCTCGCGCAGGCGAGCCAGGTGGGCGGCGGGGTCGATTGTGCCGCGAATGGCGGTGGTCATCGTTCCTCCCGGGCGCGGGAGGTGCCGGCGGGGTGGCCGGCACGACTCCCTACGCCGGCATGGTCCGGTTCAGGTTCCAAGGGTGCATCTCAGCCACGGCCATTGCCGCGACGCCCCTGTCGTCAGGCCCTACTATCCCCGCCCCGGGTAAGCCTGTAAAGCCCGTGCGCCGCCCCTAGAAAAGGGCGTGGTTGACCATCAGGTGCGTCGCTACGCTGGCCGCATAGCCCAGGGCGATGGCAGGGGCCCAGCGCAGGTGACCGGCGAAGGTGTAGATGCCGCGGGCCTGGCCCATCAGCGCCACACCGGCGGCCGAGCCCATGGAGAGCAGGCTGCCGCCGACGCCGGCGGTCAGGGTGATCAGCAGCCAATGACCTTCGCTCATGTCCGGTGCCATGGAGAGCACGGCGAACATCACCGGAATGTTATCGACCACCGCCGAGACGATGCCCAGCACGATATTGGCCCAGAGCGGGTTCCAACCGCCGTAGAGTGTCTCCGAGAGCAGCGTCAGATAGCCCATGAAGCCGAGCCCACCCACGCACATCACCACGCCATAGAAGAACAGCAGGGTGTCCCACTCGGCTCGGGCGATGCGGGAGAAGATATCGAAGGGCACTACGCTGCCGAGCTGCTCGAGCTTTTTCCAGTCACCCCGCTGGGCATAACGGGTGCGCTTCCTGTCCAGCGAGCGCGGCAGGCTGCGCCGCAGGAAGTAGCCAAAGAACTGCAACAGACCCAGGCCGAACATCATGCCCATGGCCGGTGGCAGGCCGAGTACCGAATGGCACAGCACCGAGATGGCCACGGTGAGCAGGAAGAGCAGGATGATGCGACGAGCACCGCGCTTGAGCCACACCTCTTCGGTGAGGGTCGGAGGCTTGCGGTTGTGGATGAAGAAGTTCATCACCAGTGCCGGCACCAGGAAATTGACAAGCGCCGGTGCCAGCAGTTGGAAGAACGCTCCGAAGGGCAGCTGGCCGGACTGCCATACCATCAGCGTGGTGATGTCACCGAACGGGCTGAAGGCACCCCCGGCGTTGGAGGCCACCACCACATTGATGCAGCACAACCGGATGAAGCGGTCGTCGCCCTCGGCCACCTTGAGCACCACGGCACACATCAACATGGCGGTGGTCATGTTATTGGCGATTGCCGAGATCCAGAAGGCGAGGCAGCCGGTGATCCAGAACAGGCTGCGGTAGCTGAACCCCTTGCGTACGAGCCAGGCGCGCAGGGCATCGAAGACTCGGCGCTCCTCCAGGGCGTTGATATAGGTCATCGCGACCAGCAGGAAGAGCAGTAGTTCGGTGTATTCGAGCAGCGTCTCGCGAAAGGCCGTTTCGGCTTGCTCGGCCAGCCCGGCGCTGGTGTAAGCCCAGGCGACCAGCGCCCAGATCAGGCCGGCGGCGATCAGTACCGGCTTCGACTTGCGCATGTGCAGCAGTTCTTCGCCCATGACCAGGGCATAGGCGAGCACGAAGAGTGCCACCGAGACCGCGCCGACTCCGGAACCGGTGAGGTCGAGTGTGCCGGCGCTGGCCATGGCGGCCGAGGGCAGGGCCAGACAGCACAAGCCGAGCAACAGCAGAGCGCCAAGGCGGAGAGGCGCCTGGCGGAGGGAGGGTATAAGAGATGTCATGGTGTTAGTGAGTCGTCGAGGAAGAGGGAATCTGAGTATAGGAGTGTAGGTTCCGTCGCCTTAAGACTGTCTTAAGAGAGCTCTGGGAGTGTGGAAAAAATGCTGGTGGTACCCACTTACCCCGCGCAGGAGTAACCCCATGAATCAGTTACACGCTTCCTTCATGCCTCTCAATCGGCTCGAGGCAGCCCCACGGTTGGCCATACCGGCCCGGGATGGATTCAGCGTATCGAATCCTGCTCTCGAGATGCTCACGGATTTCTCGCGGGTGGCTCCCCGCACGATCCGGGCCGATGTCGATGTCAATGAGGCCCACCTGATGATGCGCCATGGCGGGTTTCGCCTGCTGTTGGTCACCGATGATCAGCAGTGTTGCATCGGCGTGCTGGCAGCCCGCGAGGTCATTGGCGGTCGTCGTATCACGCTTGCCCAGCAACAGCACGGCCTCTCGAGCGAGGAGGTGACCGTGGGCATGATCATGACACCCTGGCAGAAGCTCTCGACCATGCCGCTGGAACAGCTGACCTCGCTGACCATTGGCGATCTGTTGTTGTCACTGGAATCGATGACCGACCAGCATTTGCTGGTCACCGAACGCGACCCGCAGGGCGGCCTGTGCATTCGCGGCCTGGTCTCGGCGGCTGATATTCGGCGGGCCGTCGGGCGGGTCGAACAGGGGACCCCGGAGGTCGCGCTGGCACATAGCTTTGCCGATACCTGCAGGATGATGATGGGGTATGACCTGTGAGGCGATAAGCCCGGCACAGGCCGTGTCGCGATGGATACGGCCAATGTTGTGCCGGTGCGAAGCACAAGGGTTCAGACTGTCCGCGGTAGCACTGCCACGGCACGCAGCCCGCCGCCGGGAGCCTCTTGGAGCTCGAGCGTACCGCCATGGCGGGCCAGCAGGCGTTCGACAATGGAGAGCCCCAGGCCGGCGCCGGCCCCGGGACCGGCGCGATGGAAGCGCTCGGTGACGCGGTTGCGCTCGGCCTCGGGGATGCCGGGGCCCTGGTCATCCACGCACAGGTGCAGCCGGTTCACATCGGCGGCAAGCGTCACGCTCACACGGCCGGCGTCCGGGCTGTAGCGCAGGGCGTTGCCGACCAGGTTCTGCACCAGGATGCCGATGGCGCCCGGCTCGACGGCCAACCACCAGTCTTCCGACTCATCGGCGACAAGGTCCAGGGTCTGGCGGCGCTCGATGGCCAGCGGCGAGAGCTCGGCCAGTGATTCGCGCACCTCGACCAGCAGGTTGCCCATGACATCCGGTGCCGTCGCCTGCGACTCTTCCTCGGGCTCCAGGCGTGCCAGGATCAGCAGTTGGGCGACCAGCCGAGTGGCTCGGGCCACGCCGCCGCGCAGTTCCAGAAGCGACTCGTGTCGATCGGTGGGGTTCTCGGCGGCCAGGGCGTTCTGGGCGTGGAGGTCGAGCACCGCCAGTGGCGTACGCAGCTCGTGGGCGGCATCGGCGATAAAGCGCTTTTCGCGTACCCGCAGACGGCTAAGGCGTTCCAGCAGCCGGTTCAGGGCACCGAGGATGGTGTCCAGTTCCCGGGGCAGGGGGCGCATTACCAGCGGCTGCAGGTTGTGAGGGTCACGTTGACGGATCGCCGTGGCCAGTCGTGACAGTGGCTGCAAGCCTCGGCCGATGGCCCACCACAGCAGCAGCGCCAGCAGCGGCAGGCCGATCACGTCCGGCAGCAGGGTCCGCAGGGCTACGGTGCGAGTCAGCTCGCCGCGCATGTCATCTCGCTCGGCGACCATCAACTGCCGCGATGTCTCGGGCAGGTCGAGGACATAGACTCGCCAGTCGTGGCCCGAGACATGGCCGCTGGCATAGCCGGGTGGTGCATCGGTGAACGGCTCGGACGGGGCGCTGGTGGAGCGTAGTACCAGCCGTCCCCGTTCCCATAGCTGAAAGGCCAGCTTGCTGGCGTAACGGTTGCCGGCCAGGCGCTTGTCCGACGGCTCTGCTCCCAGCAGGGCGTTCTCGAGACTGGACAGAAGTGCCTGGCGCTGGTCATCCGGCAGCGGCGCCTGGATCAGGCCCTCCAGCAGACGGGCATTCTGGGCCAGGCTGACATCATGGAGCTCTTCTATTTCATGGGCTGCGTAGCGATAGCTGGCCAGTCCGATGACCAGTATGCTGATGCCGAATACCAGCAGCACCAGGCCCAGGGTGCGGCGACGGATGGAGGTCACGTGTCGGCCCCCTGGGGGGCGCGATCCATCACGTAGCCGATGCCGCGTACCGTGCGTATCAGCCCGGGGGCCAACTTGCGGCGCAGGTGGTGAATATGCACCTCGATGGCGTTGCTCTCCACCTCTTCTTCCCAGCCGTAGACCAGGCGGATCAGGGTGTCACGGGTATAGACCCGCCCCGGGTGGCTCATGAATTCCTGAAGCAGGGTGAACTCACGGCGCGACAGGGTGATCGCATGACCCTGAAAGGTGACCTGGCGATGGGAGGGATCGAGCCGTATGCCGCGGCACTCCAGCAGCGGCGTAGCCTGACCCTGGCTGCGACGCAGGAGAGCGCGCAGGCGTGCCTTGAGCTCGGCAACCTCGAAGGGCTTGATCATGTAGTCATCGGCGCCGGCATCCAGGCCGGCGATACGGTCATCGATGCCGTCGCGAGCGGTCAGCACCAGTACCGGTACCCGGTTGCCCTGATGGCGTATGGCCTCCAGTACCCGCATGCCATCGGCCCCGGGCAGGCCGAGGTCGAGAATCACCGCGTTGAAGGGCTCGTTATCCTGCAGGGCGGCGAGTGCCGCGTCGCCATCCGCCAGGTGATCCAGGGTGTAGTGTTCGGGTCTAAGGGCCAGGCGGATACCCGCCGCCAGGCTCGGGTCATCCTCGACCAGCAGGATGCGCATCGGGGCTTGTCTCCTTGAGTACTGGCAGCTGAGGTTGGTCTCAGGGTGCCGGGGCAGCAGCTCCCAGGAAGCGCTCCTGCCAGTAAGCGAGCTCCACCGGTGAAGTCTCCACCCGACGGCCACGGCCGGGGGCATGGATCATCTGGCCATTACCACGATAGATGCCGACATGACTGGCCTTGCCGCCTCCGCTGGTATCGAAGAACAGCAGGTCGCCGGGGCGGGCGCGATCTACTTCCGGCAGACGATGAAACTGGTCGTCGGCGGTGCGCGGAACAGGAATGCCGGCGGCCTGGTAGGCCAGTTGCACCAGCCCCGAGCAGTCGACGCCGGAGGGCGTATCCCCGCCGAAGCGATAGGGCGTGCCCAGGGCGCGTTCGGCCGCCGCCAGAATCAACACCCGATCCATGGAGAGACCCTCATGGGGCGGTGGGTCCTCCACCGCCAGCTGCTTGCCGGCACAGCCGGCGAGCAGGGCGAGAGCGAGCATTAGCAGCCACACTCGCCACTGATCACGAATCGGCATGCGAATCGCTCCTTGCTAGTGGGTATCCCTTTACAGTAGGCCTGACGGCCGCTGGTGGAAAAGTACCACCATCGTCCCCATATTCGAACCCACATTCCACTCATCACAAGGAGTCACCATGAGTTTTCAGGGTGAGCAGCATCCCGGGACACAGGTCCCCACGGCCGATACCGAGGGCTTTCGCCTCAATCACACCATGCTGCGGGTCAAGGACCCCGAGCGCGCGCTGGCCTTCTACTCGCGTGTCTTCGGCATGTCGGTAGTGCGGCGCCTCGATTTCGAGGAGATGCAGTTCTCGCTCTACTTCCTGGCTCGGCTGGAGCAAGGCGATGCCGTGCCGGACAACAAGGAAGAGAGAACCGCCTGGACCTTCAGCCAGAAGGGCCTGCTGGAGCTGACCCACAACTGGGGGACCGAGGAGCAGGAAGGCTTCACCTATCATGACGGCAACGCCGAGCCTCAGGGCTTCGGCCATATCTGCTTCAGCGTGCCGGACCTCGGCGCCGCCGAGGCCTGGTTCGATGCCAACGATGTCGAGTTCATCAAGCGTTCCGACCAGGGCAAGATGAAGGATGTGACCTTCGTGAAGGACGCCGACGGCTACTGGATCGAGGTAGTCGAGGCCACGAAGATGGCCGACAAGGGCGACTGAAGCCCGGCGTAACATCGACCCTGGCGAGCGACGAGCTATCGTAAAGTCGTGTTGCCGGGGTGCGACGGGGTGGATAAGGTCATGCCATCTTCCACCATGGCATGAGCTGCCAAGAAGTTTCGATGAATCTGCCCCGTCGTCCCATCACCCTGGCGCTGGCCGGCGCCCTGCTGGCCTCGCCGCTGGCGTTGACCGCCCAGGCCGATGAACCCGCTGAGGTACGCTTCTCCGTTCCGCCCTGGCCGGGCGTAACCGTCAAGACCGACATTGCCGCCCAGCTGCTGGAGGCTCTGGACTATCAGGTGCGCCAGCAGGAGCTTGGCTCCACCATTACCTTCGAGGCCTTGACCCAGGGTGAGCTCGACGCCTTCATGGGCGGCTGGCTGCCCGCCCAGCAGGGCATGTATGACACCGCCATGCAGAGCGACAACCCGCTGGTGGATCTGGGCAACAACGTCGACGGCGCGCGACTCGGCTTTGCGGTTCCGACCTATGTGCACGAGGCGGGCTTTACGTCGGCCGAGGATCTGTGCAGCGAGACCCTGCGCGACAAGGCCGGCGGCACCCTTTACTCCATCGAGGTGGGCTCGGGCACCAGCGATATGCTGGCCGAGATGCAGGACAGCGGCACCTACTGCCTGGATGAGTGGAGTCTGTCGGAGACCTCGACGCCCGGCATGCTCAGCCAGGCGCGAGCGGCCATGGCCAGCGACGACTGGATCGTCTTCTACGCCTGGACGCCACACTGGATGAGCATCGAGTATGATATTCGCTTCCTCGAGGATCCGGACGATGCCTGGGGGCCGGATGGCGGGCGCAGCGATGTCAAGACGCTGCTCACCAGCCGCTTTGCCGACGCCAACCCCAATGCTGTCCGGTTGCTCGATCAGCTGGTGTTCAGCGCCGACGACCAGAGCGCCATGATCTACGGCTTCAGCTTTGAAGAGCGTGAGCCCGAAGCGGTTGCCCTGGAATGGATGCGCGACAACCCGGAGCGGGTTGAGGCCTTCCTGGACGGCGTGACGACCCGCGACGGCAGCGAAGACGCCTGGCCCGTGGTGCAGGAGGCGCTGGAGATTCCCGACGCCTGATCCATCGGCGCCTTCGCGCCCATGTTGACGCATCAAGGCCGCCCTCGGGCGGCCTTGATGCTTTGGAGCGTCCCGACAGCGCCTAGCGGCTTCGCGCCAAATGACGATAGGCGTTTAATAGCCGGTCATTTCCAGATAGCCCGCTCCCCGGCGCTTGCCGCCATCCCGGTCCCGGGCGATGACCTCGCCCTCCCAGTAGGGCACCGTGGTATCCATCCAGCGCTCGCCGTGAGGCGCCTCGACGATCAGGTCGAGATCGTGTTCGGGCACTCTCAGCCGCCAGCGGGTGGGGATCTCGCGGCCGGCCACGGCCGAGTAGGCCAGCGGCGTCAGCGTCATCTCGCCGGCGCCGAGGTCGGTCGTGGAGCCGTCCGGCCGGATCCAGCTGCCCGACAAGTAGTCGCCGCCGTCCTCGCCACCGCCGCGCAGGCGAAAGGCCATCAACCGGCTGCCATCATCGAGGTGCAGCGAGAACCAGTCCCAGCCCGTCTGGTCGGGGCTCAGCAGTTGGCTGCTCCATTCCCGGTCGAGCCAGCCCCGGCCGCTGACCTCGTGCGTTTCGCCGGCCAGGATGACCTCGCCCTCGATGCGCCAGAAGGGCTGACTGTAATAGTGAGAGCCCTGGCCGTCGGCAGACTTCTGGCTGAAACCGTCGTTGCCGTGGCGTACCAGGGGGCCATCGGCGGTCAACTCGAGGCGATAGCCGAAGCGCCTGTCGTCTTCTTCGTCGAAGGCGACAAGCGTCAGCCGCTGGAAGGTATCGGCCCCGGGGTCGTCGACGTCGCTGACCAGGGCCCAGTCGTCGATCCAGGCGCGGAAGGGCTGGGCAATCGCGCCGGCCTGGCGGGTCGCGGGTGGGACCGGCGCCATGGAGTGGCTGCGGGCGAAGCGCTCGCTGACGGCGTGCTGCTCGCCCCGGGAGACCGCCATATGCGCCATCCATAGCTGGTCGGCCACCCAGGGGCCCGGTTCGGAGTGGTCCTGCTCCGTTGCTGCTTCTGCTGGGGGTAGCGCCTGGCGGAACAGGGTCCACTGCAGCCCCAGCGACTCGCCCTGCCGGTCCTCCAGGTTGGCGGTGAGGTACCACCATTCGATGCGGTAGTCCGGATGAGGGCCGTGATCCGCGGGAAAGCGTAGGGGCGTGTCGGGGCTGGCCTGGATGAAGCCGGCACTGTCTTCGCCCAACCCGGCGAAGCCGGCGCTCGAGCGTTCGGGGGGCGGCTCCTCGCAGCCGGCGAGGGCGATCGACAGACTCAGCAGCGCGGCCGGCAGCAGTGGCTTTCGCATGAAGAGCGCCCTGTCCGGGTGTGATCGCGGCATCATCTCGCCTCCTCGGCCAGCAGCGCCCGGGGTGGCGTGCGCCACAGGCGCAGCGCCGGCAGTGCCGCGGCCAGCAGCGCTACCGCCACGGCGGTGGCCAGGGTCAAGGCGATCTCCCCCGGGAAGAGGTGCAGCGGCAACCGCCAGCCGAAGGCGGCAACGTTGATGACCGCCACCAGGCCCCAGGTGATGGCGATGCCCAGCGGCACCGCGACCAGGCCTACCGCCAGGGCGGCCCCGCCCAGCTGAACGAGCTGGACCCGCAGCAGTTGGCCTCGCGGGACGCCCAGGGCCCACATCGGTGCCAGTCGTCGGCGGCGTTCCCGGGCCTGGGCCAGCAGGCTGGCCAGCAGCGCCAGGGCCGCCACCGCCAGGGTCAGGGTATTCAGGGCGCGGGTAATGGTGAAGGTGCGCTCGAAGATGCCGGTGGCGGTGCGCTTGACCGCGCCCTGGTCGCGCAGGGCGTCACGGCCCAGGGGGAATTCGTCGCCGAGGGCCGTGGCGAGGGCCTCGGCGTCGGCGCCGGGAGAGAGCACGATGCCGATGGAATCCGGCGGGGCGGCGAAGCGCTCGCCCAGCCGGTCGGCGGTCATCAGCACCTCGCCGCTGGGGTTGCCGTAGTCGGGATAGATCGCCGCCACGTTCAGCGTCTGTTGGCCGCCGGGAGCGGCCAGGGTCAGGTGGTCCCCGGGCGAGAGACCCTCGGCGATGGCCAGCTGTTCGTTGATAAAGGCGGCCCCTTCCCGCAGCGATGCCCAGGCCGCCGCCACGCCCCGGCGGGTCTCCAGCAGCGGCCAGGTCTGTGTCAGGCGCGCCTCCGGGGTCAGGCCGAATAGCGACACCGGGCGCTCCAGCGTGCGCTCGTCGCCTGGGCCGGCTACCGCCAGCAGGGTGCTGTCGCCGTGGCGAGTGGCCAGACGCTGGTCGACGTCCGGGCGCTCGCCCAGCCAGACATGCACCGCATCGAAGTGCTCCGCCGGTGGGTCCAGATAAAGGTCGGCCACTAGCCGCTGGTCGAGCCACTCCAGGAAGGTCAGGCGAAAGCCGCCCACCATGCTGTTGACCCCCAGGCTCGCCGAGAGGGCGATCAGTAGGGCCATCAGCGACAGCGATAGCCGCGGCAGCTGCAGCTGCAGGTCGGCCAGGGCCCACTGGGCCAGCGGACGCCGGCGGGCCAGGCGCGCGAGGCCCGAAAGGGTCGCGGCCAACAGCGGCGGCAGCCAGGAGGCGCCCACCAGCAGCAGGCAGGCCATCAGCGCGAACCCCGCCGTCAAGCCCTCGCCGGGGGGCTGTCGCGAGAGCCAGACCCACAGCGCCAGGCCGGCGAGCGCGACCGTTCCGCCGGCCAGGATCATGCGCCGCAGCTGGCGCTGGTAGCCGATGCGCCATGCCTGGGCGCGCCCCAGGTCGAGTATCGACAGGCGGGCGGCCCGCCATAGCACGCCGGTGCCGGCCAGCAACAGGCCCCCCAGGGTGACCGCCAGGCCGCCGAGCCAGTAATGCCAGGGCAGGCGCAGCTCCACGCCCACGCCGGCGCCGTAGAGGCTGCCCAGGGTGGCCGCCACATCGGGCAGCAATGCCCGGGCCAGCCATACCCCGCCGGCGATGCCGGCCAGGGCGCCGATAACGCCGAACAGCAGCAGTTCCAGGGTCAGCCCCGCCACCAAAGCGCGCCCCGAGACCCCCAGGGCGCGCAGGGTGCGCAGCATCTCCAGGCGTTGCTCCAGGGCCAGGCCCAGGGCCGCCTGAACGATAAATAGCCCCACGATCAGCGCCAGCAGGGCCAGGGCGGTGAGGTTGAGGTGGAAGCTCTGGGTCAGCTGGCCCGGCGATACCAGGCGGGTCGCTCGGGTCAGGGTCAGGCCCGCCGGCGCCGACTCCAGGGCCCCCGGGGCGGTGACCAGTCGACTCAGGGACGCGCCGCGGTCGAGTAGCTCGGCCGCGGCGGCGATATCCATGACCAGTGTGTGGGGCGGCAGCGAAGGGGCCAGGACCAAGGGAGGCAGCCGGCCCGCATCCAGGGCCGGCGTCGCCCCGGGAGCCGCCTCGAGTGCCAGGTTCAGGGCGGGCAGGGTGTCCGGGGCGATTCGGGTCTGCCAGGGCGGCGCCAGAAAGCCGGTAGACCCGCCCGGGCTCGATGCCGCGGCACTGCCGGCGGTGGCGAAGGCGCCGTCCCCGGGCAGTGTCAGGGGGTCGATGCCGATCAGCGTCAGCCGGGTGCCATCGGGGGCGGTGAGCTCGCCCTCCAGCAACGGCGAGACCGGTATGCCCTGACGGCGCAGTTGGAGAAAGTCGTCGCGGGTGAGGGGCGTGCCATCGAGGCGCTCCAGGCGGTCGAGGTCGGTGGTGAACAGCGCCTCGGCCCGGGCGTAGCTCTCCTTGGCCGAGGCATTGATCGCCTGGACCCCGCTCCACAGGGCGCTGGCCACCCAGAGACCCAGCAGCAGCATGGCCAGCTGGCCCGGGTGGCGGCGGTAGTGGGAGAGCAGGGTAGCCAGGGTAGTGAGCATGGGGCACGTCGACTCGGAGGCCTGGGGCCGCTGGGGCCCTGATGTCGACATCGTCGCATAGATACGACAGGGCGAGGAGGGCGGATGCCCCTGCCCGATGAGCTCGGCCGAGCTAGCTGGACCGCTGGCCCCGGCTATTCCCGGGGCGTCTCGTCATACAGGCGCAGCCAGCGGGCCAGCCGGGAGTGTCGCTGCCGGCTCAGGTACCAGGGCAGCAGGGTCATCACGATGAGAATGACGATGGCGGCGGTGATCGAGAACAGTGGGTGTAGCTCGAAGGCCTGGCCGAGGCCGGCGAATACCAGGGTCATGGGCAGCATGCCGACCAGCGTGCCCAGGGCAAAGCGTGGCGTCGTGATGGCGGTGACCCCGGCGGCGTAGCTGACCAGTGCAAACGAGAAGATAGGGACCAGGCGAGTGATCAATACCGTGAGCAGCAGCAGGCGCTGTGAGCCGTGAGTGCCGAACAGCGGGTTGCTCGGCAGCCGGGCACGCAGCGCCTCGCGCCCCAGCAGCCTGGCCAGGGTGAAGGCCATCATGGCCCCGGCCATGGCGCCGATGACCGACAGCAGCGCCCCGGGGAACAGGCCGAAGGCCAGCCCGGCGGCGGCGGACACCGGCAGGGTGGGAATCGGGCCCACCACCACCGCCAGCATCATCAACAGCAGTAGCAGCAGGGGGCCCAGGCTGCCCTGGCCGCTGAACCAGTCGGCGATGCCGGAGGCGGAGAGGGTCATGGGCAGGCCTAGCTCGTGGAGCAGCCACCAGATGCCGCCCATGATCACCGCGACGGTCAGCACGAGGCCGGCCCTGAAGATCCAGACGGAGGAGAGAGTCACGTTACGGGGTCCTTGGGCGTTCGATCAGCCGAGCTGGCCGTGCGATAGCTGCAGGCGCCGGTCCAGCGGCGCGGCCACCCGGAGGCTGTGCGTCACCATCAGCAGCGCACAGCCGGTGTCGCGTACCAGCGCCATCAGCAGCGCCAGAACGTCGTCGGCGCTGCCTTCATCGAGGTTGCCGGTGGGCTCATCGGCGAGCAGCAGGGCCGGGCGTGGCGCCAGGGCGCGGCCGATGGCCAGGCGTTGCTGCTGGCCGCCGGAGAGCTGTTCGGGATAGCGGCCTTCCAGCCCGGCCAGGCCCAGCCGCTCGACCAGCTCGGCCGACCAGGCACCGTCTTCCACGCCGGCCAGGCGCGCCTGCAGGCGCAGATTATCGGCGACGCTCAGGCTGGGCACCAGATGAAACTGCTGGAACACCAGCCCCAGGGTCTCCCGGCGCAGCCTGGCCCGCTCGGGCTCACCGAGAAGGGAGATGGTCCGCCCTCCCAGGCGTACCTCGCCGGCATCCGGCAGGTCGAGGCCCGCGGCCAGGTGCAGCAGGGTGGACTTGCCGCTACCCGATTCGCCCATCAGCGCCAGGCTCTGACCCGCCGCCAGGGTCAGGTCGATTCCGCAAAGCACCTCGAGGGGGCCCTGGGGCGTGGTATAGGCCTTGGATACCTGGCGAAACTCGAGCATGGCGACCTCCCTGGAGCTGGAATAAGCGGATGTGGTTCCGCCAGGGATGGTGGCACAGAATGCGCGCCGGCCACAGGCAGCGAAGGCCCGGATGATATTTCAGATGCCCTCCATCAGCGGGTTTTCTCCAACGCAAAGGGGCGCCCGAAGGCGCCCCTGCTGGCGGGTTGAACACGGTTGCTCAGTGGTCGTGATCGTGGTCTTGATCCTTATGGCCCGGCTCGGCCAGCGCATCGTGCAGGGTGTGGGCGTTGTGGCGCAGCATGCCCAGCCAGGTGTTGGCCTCGCCTTCGCTGGCGAGGGCGTCGGCGTAGAGGGTGCCGGCGACGGGCAGGCCGGTTTCCTCGGCTAGCTGCTCGATCAGGGCGGGACCGGTCATGTTCTCGTGGAACAGGGCGCGCACGTCCTGGGAGCGGATCACCTCGATCAGGCCGGCCATGTCGGCGGCACTGGGCTCGGCGTTGGTGGAGAGCCCCTGGAGCGACAGGAAACGCAACCCATAGGCGTGGGCGAAGTGGCCGAAGGAGGCGTGGCCGGTGATGACGCTGGTGGAGGCAGGAATCTCGCCGATCAGGGTGCGGATCTCGTCATCGAGTGTCTCGATCTCGTTGAGATAGCGCTGGGCGTTGGCGCGATAGGCGTCGGCGTTATTCGGGTCGGCCTCGATCAGGCCCTCGCGAATATTGGCCACGTAGTGCTTGCCGGCGGCGAGGTCCTGCCAGGCATGGGGATCCAGGTCGCCATGGTCATGCGCATCATGGCTGGCGCGGTCGTGTTCGTCAGGGCCGGTGTGATCCTGATGGTCCGCATTGGCCGGCGCTTCGATACCCTCGGTAGTGACCACCAGGGGGCCGGCGTAGTCGCTGGCAGCCACCAGGCGCTCCATCCAGCCTTCGAACTGCAGGCCGTTGAAGACCACGAGGTCCGCCTCGGCCAGGGCCCGGGCGTCGGTGGGGCGTGGTGAGTACATGTGGGCATCGCTGTTGGGGCCGACCAGGGCCGAGACCTCGACGTGTTCGCCGCCGATGTTGTCGACCATGTCGGCGAGGATGCTGAAACTGGTCAGCACCTGCACGCGCTCCGCGGCGTGGGCGGTGGGCAGGGCCAGCAGGGCGGCCAGCCCCAGGGCATGAATGGCAGGAATCGGCGAGCGCATGGCAACGGGTCTCGGTAGGGTCAGTCGGATTCAGGGGCGCCTAACGGGGTCGCGCGGCGGCGCAGTCGGGCAAGCAGGCTGTGGTGGCGACCCACCAGGGCCGAGAGCAGATAGGCACTCCCCGCCAGCAGGATGATCGCCGGTCCCGAAGGCAGGTTGAGGTGATAGGAGAGCAGCAGCCCGCCGCTACTGGCGACCAGGGCAACCAGGATGGCGATGCCGATCAGGCCCTCGAGACGCTGGCTCCAGAAGCGGGCAGTGGTCGCCGGCAGCATCATCAGGCCTACCGCCATGAGCGTGCCCAGGGTCTGGAAGCCGGCGGTAAGGTTGAGCACCACCAGGCCCAGGAAGAGGCCATGCACCAGGCTCACCGGGCTGCCCTGGCCGCGCAGGAAGAGGGGATCCAGGCATTCCACCACCAGGGCGCGGAAGATCACCGCCAGCGCCACCACGATCAGGCTGCTGATGGCGGCGATCAGCAGCAGGGCGGTGGTGTCGACGGCGAGTATCGAGCCGAACAGCACATGGGTGAGGTCGACGCTGCTGCCGCCCATGGAGACCAGCATGACGCCGGCGGCCAGCGAGATCAGGAAGAAGCTGGCCATGGCCGAATCCTCGCGATGGCCCGTCATCTGCGACACGCTGCCGGCCAGCATCGCCACCAAGAGACCCGACAGGATGCCGCCGAGGCTCATGATCGGGAGCGAGAAGCCGGCGGCCAGAAAGCCCAGTGCCACGCCGGGCAGGATGGCATGGGCCATGGCGTCGCCGATCAGACTCATGCCACGCAGCATCAGAAACACCCCCAACGGCGGGGCGGCCAGTGACAGCGCCAGGCCGGCCACCAGGGCGCGCTGCATGAAACCGTAGTCGAGGGGGGCGAGCAGCCAGGCGTCAAGCAGTTCCAGCATCGAAGGTATCCGGGAAGGTGAGGGGCAGGCGTGGCGCGCGGGGCGGCTGGCCGGCGTAGTGCTCCAGCAGCGAGGCCGGGGTCGCCCAGCGGCCATGGCCGCCAGCCAGTATCAGCACGTCGTCGGCCAGGCGCGAGAGCTGCTCGAGGTCGTGGAGCACCACCACGATGGTGGCGCCATCCCGGGCCATGTCCCTAAGCACGTCCATCAGCACATCGACCGTTTCGACATCGACGTTGGCGAAGGGCTCGTCGAGCAGCAGCAGCTCGGCCTCCTGCATCAGGGTGCGGCCGATCAATGCGCGCTGGCGCTGACCGCCGGAGAGCTCGCCCAGCTGCCGATGTGCCAGGTGCGAGATGCCAAGGCGGGACATGATCTCGCGGCCGCGGCGATAATGGGCCGCACAGTAACCCTTGAGGGCGCCGTGGCTGGGCCAACTGCCGGTCATGATCAGCTCTTCCACGCTCATCGGGAAGGTGAGGTCCAGGGCCAGCTGCTGAGGCAGCCAGGCGCGGCGCTCCTTGGGCACCTGGCAGGCGACGCGGCCCGAGATGGGGCGCAGTATGCCCATGATGGCGCTGATCAGGGTGCTCTTGCCGGCCCCGTTGGTGCCTACCAGGGCGGTGATGGCGCCGTCACCGAAGCGGCCTTCCAGGTGCTCCAGCACGGTGCGGCCGCCACGGGCGAGGGTCAGGTTCTCCAGCTGCAGGCGCGACATCATCCCCCCCAGCCCGCGGCCCAGGCCACCGCCAGCCACAGGGCCGCCAGCGGCAGCGCCGCCAGTAGCAGGCGACGGGTCGCCGAAAGCGACATCAGCGAGAAGTGGCAGGGTCCTTCCGGGCGATGCCGGTGTCTGCGGTGTGCCATGGGGGCCTCTGGGCGGTGTGCGGCGGAAAGCGGAAAGGTTATAACATAACAAAATGTCGGATGACCAGCATACAAGAGCGTTCGCCGCGACATTTTGGTGGCTGACGCCGTGACAGCCATCGCGGAGAATGGGCACGAACGCAGCGAACAGGGAGAGAGGAATGGAAGCAGCGTGGTGGTGGGCCCTGCCTCTGGGCATGGTGAGTGTGGGCGGCGGGCTGCTGCATCTCTTCCATCGACGCCTGAGGGTCAGCCTGGCGGCGCCGCGGGTACCGGTAACACATACGCTTGCGGCTCATGGAGTAACGGGTGAGACGGTGACCATTGCCTCGCGAAGAGGAAGGCAGCTGGTGGGCTGGTGGCTGCCTGGAGGTTCGCGGGGCACGGTGGTAGTCACCCACGGCTGGGGAGCCAATCGTGAACTGCTCTTGCCCCTGGCCAGGCCGCTGCAGGCGGCGGGATGGAATGTACTGCTGTTCGATGCTCGTAACCATGGTGATAGCGATCCCGACACCTTCTCCTCCATGCCACGCTTCGCCGAGGATACCGAGGCAGCGCTGGCCTGGTTGAGCGCCCGCCCCGGCATGGCTGATATCCCGGTGGCGCTGCTCGGGCATTCGGTGGGGGCGGCGGCGGTGCTATTGGTCGCCTCGCAGCGTAACGATATCGGTGCCGTGGTCAGTCTCTCCGCCTTCGCTCACCCGGATGGCATGATGCGCCGATGGCTGGCGGAGAAGGGGCTGCCCTTCCTGCCCCTGGGTTGGTACGTGCTGCGCTATGTGGAGCGGGTGGTCGGTCATTGCTTCGATGTCATCGCGCCACTGAACACCCTGCCGCAAGTGCACTGCCCGGTGCTGCTGGTGCATGGCCGTGATGACCACGTGATTCCACCCAGCGATGCCGAACGGCTCTATGCCAGCCGTGGCGAAACACCGACTCGATTGCATCTGCTGCCCGGTGATCACGACCTCAGCCAGCATATCCAGGCCGAGCTCCCCGAGCTGCTGGCATTTCTCGATGAGGCCCTTGTTGAGTCGGCAGGCCCGCTGGGCCTGGAGGCTTGGATCAACTCTTCTGGGTCAGCCGGGCTTCAAGGCTGAAAACTCTTGAAGTGGCAGTGCCCGCTAGAGAAAAGCCAGTGATATCGTCACCGCTATAGTGGATGTAAGTATCGTTATCGTCGCCCTGAGCCACCCATTCACCGGGTGTCTGCGGCGGATAAACGGCGAGCGGCAGGCATGGCGTCTTGATCACGATGGCCGAGTCATGGCCTGAATAGCACGCCTCCTGTCCGGCCAGAACAGACCCGATGACCTCTGCTTGGGCACGCAGTGGCTGCACATAGGGTGTTAGCTTGCCACGATGTTCCATGCAGTCACCTAACGCAAATATAGCGGGATCCGATGTTCTGAGCTGATCGTCGACCTGGATGCCGCTGCCGATGTTTAATCCCGCTTGCCTGGCCAGATGTGTATTGGCCTTGAGCCCCAGAGCGCTGATCACGACATCGGCGGTAACCTCTTCACCGCTGCTGAGCGTGGCCCGTAGTGTCTCGTTTGCGCCCTCCACACTGCCGACATGGTCCATATGGTGCAGTTCGCTAAGCGTACTGCCGGTGTGCAAGGCTACCCGGCGATGTCGCAGGGCCTCAGCCAGGCGAGTGGCAAGCGGTGGTGGCAGTAGCCTGGAGAGCGGCTGGGCCGCCTGGTCGGCCAGGGTGATGCGATGCCCTGCCGCGCTCAGGTCGTCGGCAAACTCGCAGCCGATCAGGCCCGCACCGAGAATCAAGACACGGGCCGGGCTCAGGGCGTCGATCCGCTCCCGCAGGCGCCGATAGTCGGTCAGGTGATTGATCTGCAGAACGCTGTCCGCCGCACTGCCTGCCAGAGCAGGGCGTGGCTGATGGCCTCCCAGTGCCAGGACCAGCCGTCCGTATGGCAGGCTGCCGCGCGGCGTAATAAGACGCTGATGCCGTCGATCGATCTCCAGGACTCGCGTGTGCGAGAGTAGAGTGATGTTCCAGCGTGCGGCCTGTTGAGCACCCGTCGCGGTAATCAGCGCCTCGGGTGTCCTGCCCCGTGCGGCGGCACTGGAGAGCTGGGGCTTTGGATAGACGTCTGCGCCACAGTGTGTCACCAGCACGATGGGGCAGTCAGGGTCACGCTTGCGCAGCGCTTCGGCGGTTGCCCAGCCTGCCATGCCACCGCCCAGAATAGTGACTTGCTCGGGTGACTGCGGCAGCCCACGGGGCGCCGTGGAAGCAGTTGGGCGGCCAGGCATTGGACCTTGCTCCTGAGCGGCCTCCAGCAGCACGAAATCGGCCTTGCCGACACCACAGTCGGGGCACACCCAGTCGTCCGGTATATCGTCGTAGCGGGTGCCGGGTGGCAGACCTCCATCAGGGTCACCCTCTGCCTCGTCATAGATGAGACCGCAGACGACACAGAGGTAACGGCGGAAGGGAAGGGCAGCTTGGCTCATGGCGATCAGGCGGCCTCGAGGCGCGCCAACTCCTTGCGAATATGCTTGATGGCGGGTGTCACGATGGCGACGAAATAGGCCTCTCGCAGCTTGCGCTGGGCCGGTGCATCGGCAAGGTAACCGCGGGCGCCAGCGTGCAGCATGGCGCCCTGAGCGGCGCGCAAGGCGAGGTGCGAACTGCCCTCGCGTAGCTGTAGCACATCGGCAAAAAGCGTATCGGAGTGATCACCGGCTACCTCACTGCCCAGCAGTCTGGTGGCCCTGCGGGCGTCATTGAGCTCCTCTTCCAGTGCCTCGGGCTGCTCATCGAGAAAGCCATTGACGTGATGGTGGGTCTCGCGTGTGGCGTACATGATATTGATGCAGGCCTGCACGACCCCCAGCCCCATGCCCATCTGCAGCAGGACAAAGCCGCTGCGAATGCGTGGGATCAGCTGGGCGACATCGTGGCTGATCACGTTAGCATCGGGGATGAAACTGTCGCGGAAATGGCAGGCATAGGTGCCGCTCCCCTCCAGCGCAATGAACTCGGGGCAGGCCCTGAGTGTGAAGCCGGGCTGATGGCACTCGGTCAGAGCCATGACGCGGCGTTCGCTTCCTTCTAATTCAAACACGGCCGCAAACACATGCTCTGGCCCCAGATTGGAGACCCACGGCAAGGTACCGTTGGCGATGTAGCCGCCAGCGACTCGCGTCAACCGTACCTTCAGAGGTTCAATACCAGCCAGGTGCTTCATCGCATTCGAGAGCCCCGTACCGCCGAGCCTGGCACCTGAAGCAAACTGCGGGAGCCAGCGTTCCCGCACCGCACTCTCATCGCTGTTGTCCAGATACCAGCCCAGCGCGTCCTGACACCACACACAAAAACCGGTGGACATGCACTCCCGTGATACCTGAGCCATGGTGTCAACCGCAGCGTAAAAGGCGTGGCCGTTGCTGGCGAGATGCCGAGAGTAGCCGCCAAGCTGTCCCAGTGAGTGCATAAAGGAGCTGGGATAGTAGCCTTGGCGATCGATCGTTTGGGTGTGAGGCGCAAGCCCCTGGGCAATCAGCTGCTGAAGGTCAGCTGTCCTAGCTGTCGCCGGTGGAGACGAGTAGGCGTCGGGCGCTGTTACGGTGATATCGGCGGTGGCACCCATGAAAACCTCCCTCTGGCCCTCTGGCAGTGACAGAAGCAGCGGCGGAGAAGCTGCTTTTGGAATAAAAAAGTGTTTTTTAGCTTATAAAAAACTATAAGCATTGGAAAATAACCATTCCCCCTACACCCATCGCCATATGGAATATGCGATAGAAGAATATATTCTCAATCTATTCATTCTTAATAGTTATATAAGGGTGAGGAAAGAGTCTTTTATCTCCTCTCTGCCGGCGGGCTACTCTGCCTGGCTCTAGCCCCTCATGCATGGCCTACAGGATGGAGCGTTACCATGGGTGCCAGCATCCAGATCGACAAACTGACGCATCGCTTTCACAAGCATGCAACCCCGGTCATCCGTGATTTCTCGCTGGAGATCTCTGCGGGTCAAAGCCTGGCGATCATCGGTGAGAGCGGCTGCGGCAAGTCGACCCTGCTGCACATGCTGGCTGGCCTGACGCAGCCCAGTGGGGGCTGCGTTCGTATCCAGGACAAACGAGTGTCTCGGCCGCACCCTGAGTGGAACATGATGTTTCAGAGCCCGGCGCTCTACCCCTGGCTTAGCGTCGAGCAGAACGTTGCGCTGGGGCTGGAGTTTACCGGCCAGACCCGAGGCCTAAAGGCCAGGGTTGCGGAAATGCTCGAGTTGGTGGGGCTGGCAGAGCGTGGCCGAGCCAGGCCCCACGACCTGTCCGGCGGTCAGCAGCAGCGAGTCGCTCTGGCGCGCTCGCTGGCAGTGTCTCCCGAGGTGATTCTGCTGGATGAGCCGTTCTCCGCACTGGATGCATTTACTCGCCGCGCCCTGCAGCGGGAAGTGACCCAGATCGCTCATGATCACGGCATTACTCTGGTGCTGGTCACTCACGATATCGACGAGGCGCTGATCATGGCGGATCAGGTGGCTGTCATGGGGCGGAACCCAGGCACCCTGCGCAGCCTGCTTGACGTATCGCTGGCCTATCCGCGTGACCCGAAGGAGCCGGCCTTCAAGGCGCTGCGCGATGAGTTGATGTCTCGTTTCCACGATTCAGTGTCACTGAACTCGGCGGTCACCGCCTGTGGTGTATCAGCCGATGACGGCTCGTGCGTGGTGAGTAGCGCCTGATCGGGTCGTTGTCTCCAGCCGGTAGGTCCGGCACGTCGATTGTTTATCTCGTTTGCTGCTCAGGCGATCAACAGGAGAGTCAGGGTTCATGTCTCACACGCCTCCTTATCACGCTCCTCCTCATCATGCACCCGGCTGCGGCTGTCATGGCGCCGGCACGCTAGAGGAGTATCGCCTGGACAATGGGCGTCGACGCTTTGTACTCGATGGCCTGGCGGCTATCGGCGGGCTTGGAACGGCACTGAGTCTGCCGGGAGTGCTGCCCAGTGCCATGGCCGACGCTACGCCACCCAGCACCGATATGACCGTGCGTATCGGCTACCTGCCGATTACCGATGCAACGCCGCTGCTGCTGGCCCATGCCCTGGGTTATTTTGAAGATGAGGGCCTTGCCGTGGAGGAGCCCGAACTGATTCGTGGCTGGGCACCGCTGGTCGAGGGATTTGTTCGTCATCGCTTCAACCTGGTGCATCTGCTCAACCCGATTCCCGTGTGGCTGCGCTACAACAACGACTTTCCCGTGAAGGTCGTGGCCTGGGCGCATGTCAACGGCTCTGGCCTGGTGATTGGCAAGCACCGCCAGGCACGCGAATTTTCCGACCTGGGCGGGATGCAGATCGCGGTTCCCCACTGGTATTCGGTTCACAACACGCTGCTGCAGATGGCGCTGCGTCAGGCAGGACTTGAGGCAGTGATCCAGGATCAGTCTCTGCCTCTAGCGCCGAACCAGGTCAATCTGCTGATCCTGCCGCCGCCGGAAATGCCCCCGGCGTTAGCGGCAGGGCGTATCGATGCCTACACCGTCGCTGAGCCTTTTAACGCCGCCGGAGAGCTATTGGCCGAGGGCACGGTGCTGCGTTTTACCGGTGATATCTGGAAGAACCACCCGTGCTGCGTCGTGTGCATGCACCAACGCGACTGCGACACGCGTCCAGAGTGGACACAAAAGGTAACCAATGCCCTGGTTCGGGCCTCGGCCTATGCCCAGCAACATAAGGCGGAGGTGGCCAGGCTGCTATCTCGGGACGGCAAGGGCTACCTGCCCATGCCGGCTGAGGTCGTGACTGACGCCATGACCCATTACGCCGCCGAGGACTATACCGATCCGCCCGCGATTCGCCATGCGAACTGGCAAACCGGGCGTATCGACTTCGCCCCCTATCCATTTCCTTCGGCGACCGTTGAGCTGGTACGCGCCATGAATCACACCAAGGTCAGTGGTAACACCACCTTTCTCAAGAATCTTGATCCTGACTGGGTGGCGCAAGACCTGGTCGATTATCGTTTTGTTCATCGCGCCATGGAGCGCTATCCGCAGGCTCACCTCCCCGGAACCCCTGCTTCTCAGCGCTGGAACCGGGAGGAGGTGATCAGCCTATGAATCTTCAGCCAGTCAGTACACCAACCGTTCCACCCTGGCTGCTCTCCAGGCTGCGCGACCTGGGCTACACCCTGCTGGGGCTAGGCCTGCTGTTGAGCGTGTGGTGGCTTGGGGGCTATCTGATCGCCAATGAGCCCACGACCCAGGCGTTTGCCGGGTTTGCGCCCTCTGCAGCGCTGCCCGAGGCGTGGCGGCTGATCGTTACCGGTGTACTGATCGATTCCGCGCTACCCAGCCTCGAGCGCATCTTTTTCGGGCTGCTCTGGGCGGCCCTGGTGGCGGTTCCGGTGGGTATCCTGGTGGGTGTCTCTTCCGTACTGCGCCAGATCACCGGTTTTTCATTCCAGCTTCTGCGCATGGTCAGCCCGCTGGCATGGATGCCGGTCGCCGTGCTGGCTTTCTCGACCTGGGATGGGGCCATCATCTTTTTGATCTTTATGGCTGCGGTATGGCCGATTCTTTTCTCCACGGCGTTTGCCGTACAGCGTATCGACCCGGTGTATTTCAAGGTGGCACGTAATCTCGGCGCCTCGCCGTGGGCCAACCTGAAGCGTCTGGTGTTGCCCGCCATTACGCCGGATATTCTGGCCGGTCTGCGGCTGTCACTGGGTGTGGCCTGGATCGTGCTGGTTCCCGCCGAATACCTTGGCGTGACCAGCGGGCTGGGATACGCCATCAACGATGCCCGCGACATCCTGGCCTATGACATGTTGGCGGCGCTGGTACTGCTGATCGGAATTATCGGCTACACCCTGGATGCCATCCTCATGGCGCTGATACGCCACTTTGGTTGGCAGAGAGGCGCCTGAAATATCCGCCAGTGATTCACCCTTTTCGCTTTCCCAACGTCATTCTTTAACCAACCGTGCATAAGGAGTTTCCATGAGCACTGATACTCAAGCCCCTCAGACCATCACCACCACCCTGCGACCCATCGATCGCGAAGGCCTGTTAGGTTTTGCCGAAAAAGGCCGCAACAATCCTGGCATGCGCGGCACCAACAAGGTGCATACCGTTACCGAAGGACAGTACCGCACCATCAGCCATGTGAATGGCCATGAAGTCGTCGTGGATGAGCCACTGCATCTGTTTGGGCAGGACACCGCACCGGCACCGGGGGAGATCGTGCTTTCGGGGCTTGGCGGTTGCCTGGCAGTGGGCATCACCGCTGTGGCGACCTGGAAGCAGGTCAAGCTCTCCAAGCTTGAGCTTTTTCTGGAAGGCGATATTGGCAACTCCGCGGCCTGGGGCGCGGGTGGCGCCGAGAATCTGCCGCCGGAGATGGGCTTCCAGGCCATTCGTGTCAAAGTGCTGATCGAAGGCGATGCCACCCGTGAAACGCTGGACGAGATTGTCCAGCACGCCAACTTTTACTCCCCCGTGGCCAACACCATGCGCAACCCGGTCGACTTTGCTATCTCACTGACCGACTGATAGGGGTTCCCAGCCTATGGCGGCGCTTCGAAGGTCTGGGCTCTATAGCCCCAGGGCGTGGCGCATTACCGCGCGCTTGGCGCCCTCCAGGCGCTCGGCCACGGCCATCCCGGCGGCACCGGCATAGCGCAGTGGGGTGGCGCCGGTGAAGGTATGGTGGAAGGTCTCCATGGCGGCGATCATGGCCAGTGTGCGGGGGCGCCGCTCGCGGGCATAGCCGGCGAGTGGCGCCCGGCCGCCGGGGTCCTGGTTCGCTCGAAAGGCGGCGGTCACCCGCCGGCTCAGCGCCTCGGCATCCTGCATGCCCAGGTTGAGCCCCTGGCCGGCCAGGGGATGGATCACATGGGCGGCATCGCCCACCAGTGCCAGGCGTGGACGCACATAGCGCTCGGCGTGGCGCCGCCGAATGGGAAAGCTGGCGCGGCCCAGCACCGACTCCACGCCGCCCAGCCGGGCGGGAAACGCGTCCTCGATGGCCCGGCGCAACGCCTCGCCATCCAGCGCCTCCCGGGCCAGGCTGGCCTCGGCGGTGTCGTACCAGATCAGCGAGGCGAAATGACCGGGTAGCGGCAGCATCGCCTGGGGCCCATTGGGGGCGAAGCGCTGCCAGCTGACGTCCTGCTGGGGCAGGCGGGTCCGCACGTTGGTGATCAGGGCGCGCTGGCCGTAGTCCTCGTCGCGGGTAGCAATGCCGGCCAGTTCTCGGGTGCGGGAGCCGGCACCGTCGGCGCCTACCACCAGGCGCGTCGCCAGCAGGCGGCCGTCGTCGAGTTCCAGCAGGCCGTGGTGACCGCCGGTAACCCAGGCCACCGGCCCGGTGTGGCAGAGCGTCGTGACGTTAGGCAGCTCGGCCAGGCGCTGCCACAGGGCGCGACGAATCACCCGGTTCTCGACGAAGTAGCCAAAATCGGGCAGCTCGAGGTCGGCGGCGCTGAAGCGGATATGGCGCTGCTCGGCGGCGTCGCTGGCCTCGATATGGCGGAAGGGGCAACGCCGGGCCTCGGGGATGAGCGGCCAGGCACCGACGTCCTCCAGCAGCCGCTGGGAGGCGAGGTTGAGCGACGACACGCGCAGGTCGAAGGGGGCATCGTCGGCGATTGCCGCCGGTGGATCGCCGCCCTCTACCAGGGCCACGCGCATGCCCGCCTGGCCCAGTGCCGCCGCCACGGCGGCCCCGACCATGCCACCGCCCACCACGATCACGTCCAGGGTGTCGTTCATGCCTCTCTCCTCGCCAGGTGCCTTGCTAGATTGCTGTACGGGGCTGGCAGCATAACGCGTTCGGCGACGCCATGGGATGCGCATGCCCATGAAATAGTTGTTTGAATGTTCATTCAAAATAAATCAAGCTGAATAGGCAACGCTTTCCTTATAAGACAAATAGCAAAGGAGTCCCCGATGAATCATCGACTCAGTGGCTTGGTGCTGGCCGGCCTTCTCGCCGGTGCTTCCGGTGCACATGCCGATGTGAGCATCACCCGCGGCGCCACCGCCATCCCCGACGGCGAGGCCCTGGCCGACGCGGACCTGACCGTCGGCAACGACAAGCTGGCCTTCTCCATCGCCGTGGAGTCGCGGCCTCCCTGGGGCGTACCGCGCGGTACCCTGGTGGATCTGGCCGCGGTCAAGGAGGGCGAGATCGACCTCGATCGCATCGCCTTCGCCGACTTCATCCCCGACAACTGGTCCGCCTGGCCCAACGACGGCAAGACGGTGGAGATCGTCGAGGATACCCCCGAGCGCGCCGTTGTGCGCATCCGCCGCAACTGGGCCGACGCCTGGGTGACAACCACCTATACCCTGGAAGCCGGCAGCGACCGCATCCACCTGCAGACCGAGCTGGAAAACGCCGGCGAAGAGCCGCTCGAGGCCATTCGTTCGGGCTTCACCCTGTGGCCGGATACCGGCTACCTGTTTGGCGTGCCCGGCCTGGGAGACGCCAAGGAGACCACTGCGGAAAACGCCTTGAGTGACCGCATGGTGGCCTACGATCGTGATTGGGCCTTCGCGCTTCATGCGCCCTATTTCGACCGCGTCAATTATCAGGGCCAGGACATGTATCGAGAACATGATCTGGCTCCCGGCGAGTCGCGCCGTTTCGAAGGCTGGCTGCAGGTCGTGCCGGACGGCGATCTGGCGCCGGTCGTCGCCGCCGCCGCCGAGCGTCGCGGCGAGTCCACCGGGAACCTGAGTGGCCGCCTGCGCAATGATCAGGGCGAGACGCCGCCGGACGGACTGGTGATGGTCGAGAAGGACGGCCACCCCTTCGCCTGGACCCTGGCCGAAGGCGGCGAGTTCGCCATCGATCTGCCCGAGGGCGATTACTCGGCCTATGCCACGGGGCTCGGGCATGCCAGCAGCGAGCCCGTGTTGCTGAGCATCGCGGCCGGCGAGGAAGAGACACTCGATGTCGATGGCCTGCAGGGCCCCGGGACGCTCAGCCTCGAGATACATGAGGCCGGCTCCGAAGTGCCGCGCGATGCCCGGCTGACGATCCTCGAGGGCCAACAGCCGCCGGTGGAATTCCTCGGCAAACAGACCTTCTTCACCGAGCTGGAGCCGGTGGGTCACGCCGAGCTCGCGCTGGCGCCCGGCGACTATCGACTCGGCGTGAATGCCGGCGCCGGCTTCACCGCCGAGGCCCAGGAGCTCGAGGTGAGCCTGGCCTCCGGCGAGACGGTGAATGAGACCTTCGCCATCGAGCGGCTCGCCGAGCCCAACGAGCGAGACTGGTTCGGTGGCGACCTGCACCACCACGCCAACGTGCTGGAGGGCACCACGCCGCCGGAGATGGTGGTTCGCGCCCAGCTGGCCAATGACCTCGACCTGACCTTCGTCAGCGACCACGACTCCACGCGTAACCATGCGGAGTTTCAGTCGCTCTCCGAGCAGCGGGGAGTGCCCTTCATCCCGTCCATCGAGGTCTCGCCCTCCTGGGGCCACCAGAATCCCTTCCCCATTGAGCTGGGTGGCGAACTTGAGGTGGACCCGGGCACCGACAGCGTGCAGGACGTCTTCGCCGAGGCCCGGCGCCTCGGCGCCGAAGTGGTGCCGCTGAACCACCCCTTCAACGACTACGGCTACCTGCGTAACCTGGCCGGCGATAGTGTACCTGGCGGCTTCGCCACCGGTTTCGACCTGCTGGAGCTCAACGCCGAGGTCGACAATGCGCCGACGCTGGACACTGCCCACCGGCTCTGGGATGCGGGCACGCGCGTCTACTTCACCGCCGGCACCGACACCCACGATGTCTGGAACGATCTCACCGGCCGTATTCGCATGATGGCCAGGGTGCCCGGCGAGCTGACGCCGCGGGTCTTCGCCCGGGCCCTCAAGAATGGCCATGGTTATGCCACCGAGGGGCCGCTGCTGTATCCGCATAATGGACTATTCGGCGATACGCTGCGTCTGACCGAGGACGAGGCCTACACCTGGACGCTGGACGTCGAGGCCGTTGACGGCCTGGCCGAGGCGCGCCTGATGGGCAACGGTGGCGAGGTCCTGCAGCGCGTATCCCTGGACGGCCGCCAGGCGGAGCTGGCGCTGGAGCTGGGTGACGGCGTGGAGGGCTGGGTTGCCCTCGAGGTTGACGACCAGGATGGTGACACCGCCTGGAGTAACCCGCTGTGGGTCGAGCGCGACTCGTCCGACGCCTACACGGCAACACTCGATGACTAATCGCGCATCCTGATGGCGCGAGTCATTAAGAAGGCCGCACCTCCGGGTGCGGCCTTTTTCATGCGCTGATACGGCTATTCGGTGAACTGCTCGGTATCGACTTCGGCCTGGGGTGCTTCGGCATAGCGTGCGCCGGCGATACGGTGAGGCGTAAACAGTGTATCCAGGCGGGCTACCGTGTCGGCGTTCAGGCCCAGCTCCGCGGCGGCGAGGTTCTCGCGCATATGGGCCACGCGGCGGGTGCCGGGGATGGGCAGGATGTCGTCGCCCCTGGCACGTAGCCAGGCCAGCGCCAGCTGACCGCTGGTTACGTCGAGCTCGCGGGCCCCCGCCTCGAGTTCGGCCAGCAGCGCCAGGTTGCGCGTGAGGTTCTCGGTGCTGAAGCGGGGCATGCCGCGGCGCACGTCGCCCTCTATCAGGCTTTCGCTCTCACGGACCGCACCGGCGAGGAAGCCACGCCCCAGTGGGCTGAAGGCCACGAACAGGGTGTCGGCCTCGCGGCAGGCCTCGAGCACCGCGATCTCGGGGTTGCGGGTCCACAGCGAGTATTCCGACTGCACCGCGGCGATGGGGTGCTCGTCGCGTGCCCGGCGCAGCGTGGCCGCCGATACTTCGGAGAGGCCGATGGCGCCGATCTTGCCTTCCTCCACCAGCCGGGCCAGCTCGCCCACGCTCTCCTCGATGGGCACCCCCTTGTCCCAGCGATGCAGGTAGTAGAGATCGATATGGTCGACCTGCAGGCGTTCGAGGCTCGCCTCGCACTGGCGGCGCAACGTGGCCGGGCGGCCGTCGATCACCTTCCTGCCGAGTTCCGGGTCAATGGCCATGCCGCACTTGCTGGCCAGCAGTATCGCGTCGCGCCTGCCGGCGAGCGCCTTGCCCACCAGGCGCTCGTTGGCGGTGGCGCCATAGAGGGTGGCGGTATCGAAGTGGCGATAGCCCATCTCGAAGGCCTCTTCCAGGGCGCGCCGCCCCTCGGCCTCGGTGACCGAATGGCCGTAGCCGTGGGACAGGTTCATGCAGCCCAGGCCGACGGCGGGAGAGCCGGTTGCCTTGAGGCGAGCGAGCAGAGGGTTCATGCGATCTCCTTTCACGTTCGATGGCGTGGGGCGCCGAGAATATCAGGTTGTGTCGATGCCGGCGGCCGCTTCGCACCGAGGCCGAGGCGTCATTGAGTGGGATGACTGGGGCTCGGCCCAGGGCTCAGGTAGACTGCTCACCCTTTTTTCGATCACAGGTAGCATCTCATGACACGCATGGTCCTTTCCCGCGCTCTGCTCACCGCTGGCCTGGCAGCCGGCCTGACGATGGCTGCCGGTACCGCCGCGGCTACCGGCAGCACGGGCGCCTATATCGGCGGCGGCCTCGGCCAGATGAGTGGCGGCGGGGCCTTCGACGACGACGCCGAGCACTGGAAACTTGTCGCCGGCTACAACGTCGGTTGGCTGCCGCTCCTCGACCTGGGCGCCGAGCTGGCCTACGTTAACGGCGGCAAGATAGACGGTCGGGTCGGCGACCACTCAGCGACCCTCGAGGTGGAGAGCTTCCAGGCGATGGCGGTGGCCGGGGCAAGCTTCGGTCCGCTGGGCTTCTACGCCAAGACCGGCATGGCCGACTGGGACGCCGAGCAGCGCGGTCGCGGCGTGAGCCGGGATCACTCGGGCACCGACCCGATCTACGGCCTGGGCGTGCGTGCCGGCCTGTTCGGCCTGAGCGGCCGGCTGGAGTACGAATACCTCGATACCGACGGGATTGATGCCCTGGACATGGTCACCGCCGGCGTGGTTTATACCTTCTAGGGTCGCGGGACCCCAGGAGCCACGCCTGCGACACCACTTCACCCAGGATCACGGAGCGCCAGGCATGGCCACACCCTTTCTTCTTTCACCGCGCTACCGCGTGTTGCTGGCCGGGCTTTTCAGTCAGTTGCTGTGTGTGGGGGTGGCGCGTTTCGCCTATACCCCGCTGCTGCCGGTGATGCAGCAGCAGACCTGGCTGAGTGACGCCCAGGGGGGCTGGCTGGCCGCCCTCAACTACGCCGGCTATATGTTCGGCGCGCTGACGGCTGCTTCCATCACCAGCATCCGGCTCAAGGACACGCTCTACCGCCTTACCCTGGTGCTGGCGCTGCTCTCCACCGCCGGCATGGCCCTGGCCGACGACTTCTGGCTATGGGCAACGATGCGGCTGGTGGCCGGCTTCTCCAGCAGCGGCGCCATGCTGCTCGCCTCGGGGTTGATCCTGCACTGGCTGATCAGCCACCGGCAGCGTGGCGAACTCGGCATTCACTTCGCCGGAGTCGGCCTGGGCATGCTGCTGGCGGCCCTGGCGGTGGAGTGGATGCTGCGCCTCTCCCTCGACTGGCAGGCCCAGTGGTGGGGCTTTGCTGGCCTGGCCGTGGTGCTGTTGATTCCCGCCTGGTGCTGGCTGCCACGCCCCGCGAAACCCGTGGCGGGAAACGGGAGTGAGCACCGCCAGGCTCGGCCCCCCAGTCGTACCTTCATGCGACTGATGCTGGCCGCCTACTTCTGTGCCGGCTACGGCTATGTGATCAGTGCCACCTTTATCGTGGCTATCGTCGAGCGCGAGCCGCTGCTGGCCGGGACAGGCAACTGGACCTTCGCCCTGGTAGGACTGGCGGCGGCACCCGCGGTGATGCTGTGGGATCTGATCGCCCGCTGGATCGGTTATCTCGGTGCACTGATCGTGGCCATGGGCCTGCAGGTGGTGGGGATCGTGCTGCCGGCGCTCACCGACAACCTGGTGGGAGTACTGGCCAGTGCGGTGCTCTACGGCGGCACCTTCCTGGGCTGTGTCAGCCTGGTGCTGACCATGGCCGGCCGGCTCTATCCGCAGAGCCCGGCGCGCATGATGGGCCGCATGACGCTGGCCTACGGCGCCGCCCAGATCGTCGCCCCGGCGCTGACCGGGATGCTGGCCGAGGCCACCGGCCATTACGATATCGGGCTCTGGCTGGCGGGTGGTTTTGTGGCGCTGGGCGTATTGCTGCTGATCCGGTTGCGCCGGGTCGATCGTACTGCCCAACGGCTGGACGATGAGGCCAAGGCGATGGCCTAGCGTGAAAGACACCGCCCGAGCCTATGCCATACTGCGTGGGTGTTACTGACTAATGGAAGCGAGGTGAGGATGAGCTTGTCGAAGAGTAGCTGGATGAAAATGCTGGCGTTGGGTGCCGTGGTCGCGACGACCTCCGCCCAGGCCGGCATGCTGGAGGAGCGGCTCGATGAGGGCGAGACGATTCGCCTCGGCTTTGCCGCGGCACCGCCCTGGGCCTATGCCGGTGACGATGGCTCCCCCCAGGGGTTCGTCAACGGGATTGCCGTTGATGTGCTGGAGCGCATGGGCCACAGCAACATCGAGCCCGTGTTGACCGACTGGGCCAGCCTGATTCCCAGCCTGAAGGCCGGTCGTGTCGACATGGTGACCGGCGGGATGTATATCGTCCAGGCGCGCTGCGAGAACATGGATTTCTCCGATCCTATCGGTGCCTTCGGCGACACCTTCGTCGTGCCGGCGGGCAACCCCAAGAATCTTGAGACCTATCAGGACCTGATCGACCAGGACCTGACCATGGTGGCACCCTCGGGCTACAACACCCTGGCCGATGCCGAGGATGCCGGCGTTCCCGAGAGCAGCGTCACGGAAGTGCCGGGCACTACCCAGGCCCTGGCGGCATTGCGTACGGGGCGTACGGATGCGGTCGCCATCAACGTGCTGGAAGCCAAGCACGCCGCCGATATGGACGAGAGCTTCGATATTTCCGACCCGGACCTGTTTGTGGGTCGCGAAAAGCAGGTCGTCGGCATCGGCTTTCGCTCCGAAGACGCCTCGTTCCGGGAGGCCTTCAACGACGCCCTTGCGGACTACATGGGCTCCGATGAAATGATGGCAACCGTCACCCCGGATAACTATCTTGAAGCCTTCCTGCCTGGCGAGCTGACCACCGAAGCCGCCTGCCGGGCCAACTGAGCCCTGGCCGGCTTGGCCCTGACCGGCTTAGTCCTGACCATCTAAGTCTTGGCGACCAGGCGGCCGGCCTGTCAGTTGGCTTCCAGGACCGCACTCAGGAACTGCCGGGTGCGGTCTTTTTGTGGGCTGTCCAGCAGTATGCCTGGCGCCCCCTGTTCCTCGATCCGGCCCCCATAGAAGAAGCACACCCGGTCCGAGATATCCCGAGCAAAGCCGATCTGGTGGGTCACCATCAGCATGGTCAGGCTGTGCTGGTCGACCAGGCTGCGGATGACGCCGGTGACCTCGCTGATGACCTCCGGGTCCAGCGCCGAGGTCACCTCGTCAAACAGCATGACCTTGGGGCGCATGGCCAGGGCACGGGCGATGGCGACCCGTTGCTGCTGTCCGCCGGAGAGCCGCGAAGGGTGCTGGTCGCTCTTGTGCGCCATGCCCACCATGTCCAGGAGTTCGAGGGCGCGTTCCTCGGCCTCTTTCTTCGGCATGCCCAGCACGTGTACCGGCCCTTCCATGCAGTTGCCCAGTGCGGTCATATGCGGGAACAGGTTGAAGTGCTGGAAGCACATGCCGATCTTGGCCCGCATCCGGCGCATATGAGCGGCATTGGCACGCACCAGGCGGCCGTTCTTCTCCATATGGGTCAGGGGGTCGCCGTCGACATAGATCACGCCTTCGTCGATCTCCTCCAGCGTCATCAGCATGCGCAGCACGGTTGTCTTGCCCGAGCCGGAAGGGCCGATGATGGTGACCATCTCGCCCTCGGCGACATCCAGGTTCAGGCCGTCGAGTACGGTCAGCTGGCCGTACCTCTTGGTCACATTCTGGAATCGCACCATGGGCACGCTATCGCCTTCCAGCCTCAGCGGGTATTGGCTCATGTCATCTTTCATCGGGTCAGTCCCATTTTACGGCGTACTGCTGATTCGAACCGGCGGATAAGCCAGGCTGTCGGCAAGGAGATGGCCAGGAAGATAAGCCCGACGATGGTGTAGGGCTCCAGATAACGGTAGTTATCGGCACCGATGGAATTGGCGGTGTGCATCAGCTCCGCCACCCCGATGACGGACAGCATCGGCGTATCCTTGAAGATGCCGACCAGGTAGTTGCCCATTCCCGCCAGTGCCGGGGGAAGTGCCTGGGGAATGATGATGCGGCGATAGGTCTGAACCGTCGACAGGTTGATGGCCCGCGCCGCCTCCCACTGCCCCTTGGGCACGTTCTCGATGCCGCCACGATACACTTCGGAAAGGTAGGCGGCGTAGTGCAGGCCGATGGCAATCAGGCCGGCCGTCCAGGGCGACAGGCGCAGGCCGATCTGGGGGCCCACGTAATAGATGAAGAAGATCTGCAGCAGCAGGGGTGTTGAGCGAATGAACTCCACCAGCTCGCGCACGATAAAGGTCAGCACGCGGAAGGGAGTGCGCTGGGCGAGCACGAACACCAGCCCCAGTATCACCGCCACGACATAGCCGCCACCGGCGGCAATCAGGGTGTTGCCCGCGGCGGCTATCAGCCGGGGCAGGATTTCCCAGGTAAAGTCCAGTTTCCAGTCGAGCATGATTCAAGACCGTCCGATTTTGCGGGCCATGACTCTTTCCAGCCAGCGCATGGTGGGCGTTACCATGAAGCGCGCAAAAATGTAGTAGATGATGAGCGCCGTACCGAACGCCTGAGCGGACAGGTAGGTATTGTTGTTGATCTGGCGGGTTTCAAACATCAGGTCCGCCACCGAGATCAGGGCCACCAGGGCGGTACCCTTGAGAATCTCGACCATCAGATTGCCCCAGGGAGGCAGTATGGTGACCAGGGCCTGAGGAAGAATGACCCGCCGCATGCGCTGGGCGGGTGTCATGTTCAGCGCCAGGGCGGCCTCCCATTGCCCGCGGGGAACGGATTGAATCGAGCCGCGCACCAGCTCGGCGCCATAGGCCCCATAGCAAAGGCCGACGGTGACAAACCCCGCCGTGAACTTCTCCATGCTGAAGCCGAATAGCGGCAGCACGAAGTAGAACCAGTAGAGTTGCACGAGCAGGGAGGTGCCGCGGAAGATTTCGATATAGCCAACGGCGATGGCGCGCACGAGTTTCGAGTGCGCCATCTTCATCAGGCCCGAGACAAGCGCGGCGGCAGTGGCCACCAGAACCGCCAGCCCGAATTGGCCCAGGGTGACCAGGGTGCCATCGATGAAGCGATCGCTATAGGTTGCAAGAAATTCGAGATAGGACATCAGCGTAAGGCGCCACTTTGGCAGAACATCGCGCCATTGTGTCACAGGATCGATGCCCACCCTCGTGTCGTGTCAACGCTTTGTTCGTCTCGGCGGCCGTCGTGCCCGGCGGATGTCGCGCAGGCTCACCTCGAATACCGGCGCCTCAGTCGATGCCGAGCATCACGTCAGAGGCCTTGATCACCACCTGAATCTCGCTGCCCACGGTGATGCCGAGCTCCTCGATGGCGTCGCTGGTGACCATCGACTTGATGGTGTTGCCGCCGCCGATATCGACGCGTACCTGGCTGTTCACCGGACCTTCCTTCACTTCCTGGACGGTGCCCTTGATCACGTTGCGTGCGCTGATCTTCATCTTGTCTCCTGAGGTGTGGCGATTGAAAGACTTAGCCCCGGCGGGGCGGCACGCCGGTGGCGCGCCTATGCACAAGATGCCGGCGAAGTCGCTCGCTGGCAAGGCCCGCCACCAGGCCGACCAACGCCCCGCCGATTAGTGTGGCCACGGCGGTGGCGCCGATCACCGGCCGGCAATCGGGGCGCGCATCGAATAGCCGCTTGCTCAGCGTAAGCTCGATCCCGGCAAAGGCCAGCAGGGCACCCACCACCGGCGTGGGAATCGCCACCAGCCAGGCGACAATGGCATCGCCCTGCAGCGCGGCCAGGGCACAGGCCGCGGCCATGGTCAGCGGGGCGATCAGGCTGCGAGCGCCGAAGCGATAATGGGCGGCCATGCCGCCGGCGCCGTGGCACATGGGCATGGCCCCCAGGGGTGTCAGCACCAGGTTGAGCAGCCCGCTGGAAGCCGCCAGGCGCCGTTCGCTGACGCGCGCCGCGGCGCCGGGAAACAGTGAGTGCGACACGGCCGCGGCCACCACCACGGCATTGAGCAGCGTCAGCGGCAGCTGGGCCAGTACCCCGCCGGCCACCGAGGTCGGTGAGATGCCATCGCCGACCGGCGTCGCGTTCATGGCCGCCGGCAGAGTGTCGCCCGGCGCCAGCCAAAGGGCGGCGACGACCACCAGCAGCGCCCAGGGTCCACGTGGCCAGAGCCAGGACAGGCCCAGCGCCGCCATGGCCGGTAGCGCCAGCCACCATCCCGTTGCCATCATCTTGAGCGCCAATGCCACCAGCATCAGCCCGAGCCCGGCCTGCAGGCCCACCGTCACGGACTGAGGCAGGGCCCGGGCCGCACGGCCCAGATAAGGGGTGGCGGCCAATGCCAGCAGTATCAGGCCCAGCGTGGTGCCGACCAGGGCCGTTTCGCCGGCGGTGAGGCCACCCACGAGCATCATCGCGCCCAGCGCCTTCATCGGCTGCACGGCAATGGGCGCGCGATAGAGCAGGGCCACCAGCAGATAGCCGACGGCAAAGCCGATAAACACCGGGCGTGGCGCCAGCACGCCTAGGGTCGTCGCGGCGATGACATAGGGCAGCAGGGTGCCCAGATCGCCGAAGGCGCCGGAAACATCGCCGCCCAGTGCCCAGAGGGTCTGCCGACGAGAGCGTTTTTCACTTGAGGAGGTCATGCCTCCACTCTAGCCCTCGAAGTGAGGTCAGGCACCCCGACCTGTAGTGATCAAGTATTTTTGGCCACCGAGTTTTGAGCATTCCAGTAGTTCTTCGCTGCCACATTCGACAGCAGTACAAGATACCGCTGTCGGGCTATAGGCTCAGTCTTCATCAGGGCTAGTTACGTGATGGCATCACCACCCACTCCGGTTCTTCAAATTCGCCGATGACATGGATCTCGCAGCAGGGTGCGGCGCTCTGGATGATCGCCTTGATCCGAGGGGCGGGCTGGGCTTCCATGGCGTCGCGGCTGGCCTTGCTGTCCCAGTGGGCGATGGCGATCAGGGTCCTGGGATCGTCGACCTTGCGGTGCAGTTCGGTGCCGCGGGCGCCGGGGGCCTGCTGGATCAGTTCGCTGGCGCGCACCCAGGCGTCGGCGTACTCCTCCGCGGTGTGGCCGTCGCGGATCTTCACTTCGAAGATGTATTTCACGTTGACTCTCCTGATGGTGGGCTCATGGCCGATGCCGAATGGAATTCGGGGTGTATGAGAAAGCGTTAGCTTATCGAAACCCGTCCAGGTCAATAAAACTTTAGTTTAATGCTGTTAGCGTTGGCGCGTGGCTTTGCGATGGAGTCGGCGTCTAGGAGCCCCTCGTTTTAGCTACTCCTCTCAATACTTATCAGGGAAAGCGTTCATGTCCCAACTTCAACAAGGCGCCTCGGATCTGCGGCTGGTGCCGGCGTTAGTGGCGGTGGTGGTCGGCTTGGTGGTGTGGTTGCTGCCCCAGCCGGCTGATGTGTCCGACCAAGGGTGGCTGATGCTGGCCATGTTCATCGGCACCATTGCCGCGATCATCGGCAAGGCGATGCCGATTGGTGCCATCTCGATCGTCGCCATTGCGATGGTGGCCGCCACGGGGGTGACCAGCGATAATCCTGGCGGAGCCATCAGTGATGCGCTGGGCAGTTTTACCAGCCCGCTGATCTGGCTTATCGCTATTGCTATCATGATCTCCCGCGGTCTGATCAAGACTGGCTTGGGAGCGCGCATTGGCTACTATTTCATCTCGGTATTCGGTAGGCGCACACTGGGCATTGGCTATGCGCTGGCGTTCTCTGAGCTGACCATCGCCCCTGTAACCCCCAGTAATACCGCTCGCGGGGGTGGCATCATCCACCCCATCATGCTGTCGATCGCTCACAGCTTCGGTTCGACTCCCAAGAACGGTAATACCGGCAAGATCGGCAAGTATCTGGCGCTGGTCAACTATCACAGCAACCCCATCACCTCGGCGATGTTCATCACCGCCACGGCGCCTAACCCGCTGACCGTCAAGCTGATTGCCGAGGCCACCGGTGCTGCGATCAACCTGAGCTGGACCACCTGGGCATTGGCCATGCTGTTGCCGGGGCTGGTGGCGATCACTTTGATGCCGCTGGTGCTCTATATTCTTTATCCGCCCGAGATCAAGAAGACCGAGGATGCGGCGAGCTTCGCCCGTCAGAAGCTGGTCGAGCTGGGTCGAGTGACGCGAGACGAGAAGATCATGCTGGGCGTTTTCCTGGTCCTTTTGTTGCTGTGGGCTGATGTACCCATGTGGCTTTTCGGTGAGGGTTTTCAGCTCAACGCTACCACCACCGCCTTTATTGGTCTCTCCATCCTGCTGCTGACTGGTGTGCTGACCTGGCAGGATGTGCTCAGCGAGAAGAGCGCCTGGGACACGCTGCTGTGGTTCGGAGCCCTGGTCATGATGGCCTCACAGCTGAATCAGCTCGGTGTCATCGACTGGTTCTCTGCCACCATTCAAGGTCTGATTACCCAGGCGGGTGTGGGCTGGGCTGGAGCTAGTGCGATGCTGGTAGTGGTGTTCCTCTATAGCCACTATTTCTTCGCCAGTACCACTGCACATATCACGGCAATGATGGGGGCCTTCCTGACAGTTGGCCTCGCCATGGGGGCGCCGGCGATGCCGTTTGTACTGATGATGGCGGCGGCCTCGTCGATCATGATGACCCTGACCCACTATGCCACGGGTACTTCACCGGTGATCTTTGGTTCCGGCTATGTGCTGCTGGGCGAGTGGTGGCGCGCCGGCTTCGTGATGAGCGTGGTCAACCTGCTGGTCTGGGTTGTAGTGGGCGGCCTATGGTGGAAACTGCTTGGCTACTGGTAAGGATGCTCCATGATGTCAGAATTACCCCTGCTGATTGCTCTCGCCGCCCTGGTCGGGGCGGCGCTCACTGCCCGCGGCATATGGCGCCGTCGTGGAGTCAGCCGCTGGCCCACGGCCACGGCGGAGGTGGTGGCGGTGGATATCGTCGAGCATCGCCAGCATTCCCGGCGGCGCGAGCACCTCGAGCAGCAGGCGCGCTATCTGCCCAGGGTGGAAGTACGCTTCGCGGTGGCGGGGCGGGCGATTGTCACCGATAACCGTCGCTTCGATGCGGCGCCTTCCTTCCCCGAGCGGCACGCCGCCGAGGCCTGGCTGGAAGACTATCCCGTCGGCGGCTCGCTGGAGGTGCGCTACGACCCGGAGGATCCTCGCCTGGCCCAGTTCGGCCCGTCGCGCATCCCGACACGACGCATCGGCCTGGCGCTCTTTTTGCTGGCGATGGCAGGCATGGCGCTGTTTATCTATCTGAAGGGCTGACCCTGAAGGGCTGACACGGCTTTCTCTTGTTAAGACATTGATGTTTCTGCGCGGGGCCGGCAGCATAACGGCCTTTTGCGTGGAGGATTCATGCGCCGCTATTTGCTGGCCGGGCTACTGGCCCTCGCTCCCCTGGCGGCCCAGGGAGATGTCGTCTTGGGCAGCTGGAACATCAAGCATCTGGGTTGGAACAACGACAAGGCGGTGGGGCAGGTGGCACATGTGGCCAACCACTTCGACCTGCTGGCGATACAGGAGTTGATGGACCCGGCGGCGCTTGCGGCGCTGGAAGACGAGCTGGAGGCGCTGTCCGGCGAGGCCTGGTCCTCCATGGCGAGCCATGCCCTGGGTCGCAGCAGCTATGAAGAGCACTATGGCTTCCTGTGGCGCGAGAGCGAGGTGGCCTACGAGGACGGCGCGGTGGTGTTTATCGACCATGGCGATGTGTTCAGCCGCGAGCCCTATTCGGCGCGCTTCCGCGATGTGGAGACCGACGAACGCTTTGCCGCCGCCACGGTGCATGTGGTCTATGGCGATAGCGTCAGCGACCGGCTGCCGGAGATCGAGGCGCTGGCCGACTACTGGCAGTGGCTGGGCGAGGCGCATCCCGATACGCCGCGGCTGCTGATGGGGGACTTCAACCTGTCGCCGGAGCATGACGCCTGGGCGCCGCTGCGTGAGCAGGGCGCGGTGCCGGCGGTGGTCGAGGGCGCCTCCACGCTTGCGACCACGGCGGGCCAGTACGCCAACCTCTACGACAATCTGTGGTACGACGCCGGGCGCCTGGCGCCGGATGACAAGGGCGTGCTGCGCTTCCCCGAACTGCTGCCGTTTCCTCATCAGGAGGCCCGCGACCGCGTGTCCGACCACGTGCCGGTGTATGTGGCGCTGAACGGCGCGACGCTGGAGCGCCGCGCCGCCGATGGGGGTGAGCTGCTGGCCAGCCAGCAGGGGTCGAGCTGCATCGACCTCAACGCCAGCGGCCTCGACCGCCTGGCCGAGCTGCCCCATGTGGGGCCGGCCCGCGCCCAGGCGATCATCTCCGGGCGGCCCTGGCAGACGCCGAGCGAGCTGGCGCGGGTGAGCGGCATCGGCGAGGGACGCCTGAACGATATTCGCGCCAGCGGCCTGCTGTGCGGCAGCCAGGGCTAGCCTGTCGGCGGTTAGCTTCCATAAAGCTGGGAGAAGGAAGGGCGTCAAGCGAGTCGGTGCCTGTGTCCTCGATTATCCACGGCTACCCTGAGTAGGGTAGGGGCGAATGCCCGGAGTGCATTCGGCGATGCCAACAGCCATGCACTCAACCATGGGTTTAACGAGGGACGTAACGACAGGAGACAGGCCATGTTTATCGCCATATCGACACATCCGCCGAGGCGCTCTTGTAGCAGAGGGCGTATCGCGGCGATGATCGCCGGGGCGCTGATGGGGCTCGGGCTGAGTGCCGCAAGCGTCGCGGCAGAACCCGTGAGACCCGATCTGACGCCTAAGCTGCAAGGGCTGCTGAAGAAAGAGATGATTCAGATAGAGCTGGCCATGCAGGAGGTCTACACCGCCATGCTTCAGGGCAAACATGACGTGGTGGCCGAGAAGGGGCAGTCGATTCACGACAGCTTTATCCTCGAGCAGTCGTTGACCGATCAGGATCGTCAGGATCTGAAGGCTGCCGTGCCCCAGGAATTCCTGCAGATGGATGGCTATTTTCACGAGCTCTCGGCGTCTCTGGCCGAGGCCGGCCGGGCCCGGGACACGGCGCGTCAGGTGGCAGTATATGGCCGCATGACCGAGACCTGCGTGGCGTGTCACAGCGCCTATGTGACCGATCGCTTCGAGGGGCTCGAAGACGCCGAGATCCCGAGCGGTTGGGGAGCAGCCACCGCCGAGCATGAGAGCGACTCGGAAGGTTGATCTATCCCGGTCCGGCGGCATGATGCCGCTGGGCCGTTCTATCTATCAGAAAGGAGTCTTGCGTGATGCCTCTTACCCCCTTCGACCAGGTCATGGCCGCGCTGGATGCGCTGCACGCCCGGGATCCCCGCCATGTCAGTGTGGAGGGCGAGAGCGTGCCCAAGGAGCTTTGGCATGCCGGGCGCATGAGTGTCTGGCTGGAGAAGCTGCATGAGCATCCCGATGAGCGGATGCGGCTGGCCGTACGCGGGCAGCACCTGCAGCGCTGGGAGGTGCCGCGCAGCGAATACCCCGAAGGCCGCGTGGGCTACCTGACCTGGCGGCGCGATCAGGGCCAGCGGGCCGGTGCGACCACCGCGGCACTGATGCGCGAGGCGGGCTATGACGAGGCGGATGCCGAGGCGGTGGCACGCATGATCCGCAAGCAGGGGCTGGGACGAGAGGCGGGTTCCCAGGCGGTGGAGGACTGCGCCTGCCTGGTGTTTCTGGAGGGCTACTTCGCCGACTTCTCCCGGCAAATCGACCATGACCATCTGATTCGCATCGTGCAGATGACCTGGAAGAAGATGTCGCCGCGGGCCCATGAGCTGGCGCTGGCGTTGCCGATGACCGACGCGGCGCGGTCGCTGGTGGAAGAAGCGCTGGCGGGATAAGGCAATACATGGCCTGCCGCAAGGCCTGGCATGACGACGACGGCCGAGCCCTGCGAGAGGGCTCGGCCGTCGTGCGTTCGAGACGAGAAAGGGGCCGCGGCGGCCCGGCGTGGTGTTACTCGGTCAGGATCTGGGCGGCTTCGAGGTAGGCGCTACCATGGCTGCGTACGCGCTCCTGCTCGAGGGTCTCGGAACCCAGGTGTAGCTCTTCGAGGTCCACCGCCATGGTGTCGAGCTCATCGTTGATCTTCGCCAGGGCGTTCTCGAGAGTGTAGGAAAGCTCGTGGATGGTGCCGAGGTCGGCATTGCTGAGCTCGTCCTGGGACAGCAGCTCGGCCAGCTGGTGATTGGTCTCGGTGAAGTTGGTGACCGCCTGCTCGAGAGACTCGGCGCTCTCGCCCTCGAAGTGCTCGGCACGCTCCTGGTCGTCGGCGCTGGCGGCGGTGCCCAGCAGGCCGAAGCACATGGCGGTGAACAGTAACTTCTTCATGGGAGACCTCTCTGTTGATGAGAATCGTTTACCTGGATAATCCTAGCCCCTCTCTTGGTTAATGACAACCATTACGTTTTGTTTATGAGAGTCGTTTGTTATTCCTTGCCTCATTAGGCCTGCCTGAATGGCAGTGTCAGCGTGAGGCCCTCCGTGGCCTCGCAGGGCTTGCCGTGACGCAGCGTCAGGCGCCGCTCGGTGAGGTTCATGACCACGGCGAACAGCGTCTCCATGCGTTCATCGGCGGGCTGGTCGGGATTGAAGTGCCGACAGATCGACTGGGGATGATTGTCGTGGTCGGCGAGGATCTCGAACAGGGCCGCCTCGCTCGCCGGGGCCGATTCCCCCAGGCCACTCAGCAGCGCGTCCAGGCGCTCCAGGCGCGGGCGTGAGTCGGGGCGCGGGAAGTCCTCTATCTGGCAGGTAACGGCGGCGTCGTAGAGGTGGTTGGTATGGGTGACGGCCCCGTCGCGGGGACCAAGCACGCCGGGTTCGCCGGGATGCACCTCCAGGCCTGCCGCCTGGCCGTCGGCGCTTGCCACCAGGAAATGGGCCGGCGAGCAGACCCGGCTGTCGGTGGCCACGGCCCGGGCGCTGGCCGGGTCGGGGCTCTCGAGAATCTTGCGCAGCGCCACATGAATGGGCAGCCCCTCACCACAGGTTCGGGAACGAATGGCGTTAAGGCAGACGCCGATGCCGTGGGCGTTCATGCCGATCTTGGCCACCATACCGGCCTCGCCGATGCTGACCAGCGGGACGGCATCGTCGCCCTCGATATGCAGTGCCACCACGTTGTCGAGCTGGTCGGCGCGCCAGTCCCAGTTCTGGGCCAGCCACTGATTGCCGCCGCGCTCGAGGGCGAAGGCCGAGCAGCCGCCGCTGGCCTGGGTCAGCGAGATCTCGCTGCGACAGTTGAGGGTCAGGATATCGGCGAACGCCAGCCCGGCACCCTCGGCGATGCCGGCCATCTCCTCGAGAATGGCAGGGAAGCGCTTTTCGATCATGGCGCCGAAGCGTTCGGCCTCTCGGCGCGCCTGTTCCCAGTCGAGCCCCACGAAGTCCTGAAAGAGGCGGTCGTAGACGCCGATGCTGGTGTGGATCAGCGGCGCATGGGCACGGCCGTGCGCCAGGCCGATATCGCGGCGACTGCCGCGAAGATGGGTAAGCTGCATGGTGATCTCCGCACGCGGACATGTCGGATCACTCTAGCATGCGTTCAGTACGGGGTCGGTAGCGCACCGGCCCCGGAGGCTCGGCTCTATGCGCGCGGCGCGTCAACCCCGGCCTGATCGATCAGACATGGTGGTGAAGGCGCCCCCTGGGACCAAGCGTTGGTAAGGCAGGCTTGAGTTTTTCCCTCTGCCCTTCCAGATTTAGGGTTGTGTCATTTCTGCAAACCAGTCCTGTAAACCAAGCGAGACGAACAATATGAACAAGAGCCCGGTTCAGAAGAGTCTAGTAGCGATGGCGGTGGCGGCTTCCACGCTGGCCATGGGGGCGGCCCAGGCCGAGGTGAAGATTGGCTTTCTGGGTGGCTTCACCGGACCGATCGAGACCCTGACCCCGCCGGTCTACGATGCGGCGCAGCTGGCTGTTCAGCATGTCAACGAGCAGGGGGGCGTGCTGGACGGCGAGCAGATCGCCATGCCCAGTGGGGACACCACCTGTTCCGATGCGTCGGCGGCGTCCAACGCGGCCGACCGCCTGGTGAACAGCGAGAAGGTCACGGCGATCGTGGGCGCACTCTGTACCGGCGGCACGATTGCCGCGGCCAACAATGCCGCCATTCCCGGTGACGTGGTCATGGTCTCGCCGGCCTCCACCGCACCGGCGGTGAGTGATCTGGACGACAACGACCTGGTGTTCCGCACCGTGCCGTCCGATGCCTTCCAGGGCGAGGCGCTGGCCAGGATGCTGCTGGACAAGGGCATCGAAGAGGTGGCGGTTACCTATGTGAACAACGACTACGGCCGCGGCCTGGCCGACTCCTTCGTGGCGACCTACGAGGCCGAGGGCGGCACCGTGGCGGAGAGCCTGGCCCACGAGGATAACCGCGCCGACTACCGTTCCGAGCTGGGCACGCTCTCGGCGACCGGCGTGCCGGAGCTGGTGGTGCTGGCCTACGGCGACACCTCCGGTCAGACCGTGGTGCGCCAGGCCTATGAGAGTGGCATGTTCACCCGCTATATCGGGGCCGACGGGATGGTGATCTCGGGGCTGCTCGACGGCGTGGGCGAAGAGGTGTTGAACGACAGCTTTATCGCCACGCGCCCGGGCAACCCGGATAGCCCCGGTACCCAGCGCTTCGTTGAGCTGGCCGAGGCGGGGGAAATTTCCCACGAGGCGGTGTTCGCCGGCCAGGGGTATGACGCCGCCTTCCTGCTGGCGCTGGCTATCGAGCAGAACGGCAGTGCCGAGCGCGAGGGCCTCTCCGAGGCGCTGCGTAGCGTCTCTTCCGCCCCGGGCGAGGTGGTGCTGCCCGGCGAGTGGGAGAAGGCCCGGGAGCTGATCGCCGCCGGCGAGGAGATCAACTACGAGGGCGCCTCGGGCAGCCATGAGTTCGATGAGAAGGGCGACGTGCCGGGCATCGTCGAGGAGATGGCGGTCGAGGGCGGCGAATTCGTCAGCAAGGGCTTTTTGGACAAATAGTCCGGTTAACCGGCCCTGAAAGTGATCGGCCCCGGCGGGAAACCGCTGGGGCCGATTGCATAAGGATGAGGAGTAGTGCCATTCGGGACTGTCCCCGGCTAAGCCATCAGGTCGGTATTTATGCTCGTCGCCTGCATCGGCGTCACTGCCGGGGACAGTCCCTTCTCGCTCGCTCAGCCGTGGTGCTTGACCTTCTCGGGCAATAGCCCCTTGGGGGCGAAGCGTAATACCAGCGAGATCAGCAGGCCGATCACGAATACCCTGGCCTGCAGGGCGCGGCTGTCGAGGGTGGCGGAGGTTTCCCAGCCGAAACTGCCCTCGCCGAATGCGATCGCCAGGTCGAGCACGGCCAGCGCCAGGGGCTCGGACATCACCCAGATGATATACACCGCGAAGGCGCCGAAGATGGTGCCCAGGTTATTGCCCGGGCCGCCCAGGATCACCATCACCAGCACCAGGAAGGTGTGGTTGAGGGGCAGGTAGCCCTGGGGGTCGAAGAGGCTGTTGAAACTGCCCAGGGCGGCGCCACCGATGCCCATCAGGATGCAGCCCAGCACGAAGATCTCGAGGCGCCGGTGGTTGATGTCCTTGCCCATGGCCGCGGCGGAGACCTCGTTGTCGCGGATGGCGCGGATCATGCGTCCCCAGGGGGCGTGATAGGCGCGGCTGAGCAGCAGGAAGATCGCCACGATCATCACCGCGGTAATCGAGAAGTAGAAGACCCGCGCCAGGGTAAAGCCCACCTCGGCCGGGCCCGGTACCGGCCAGGGCAGCGGCGACACGGTGGCCGTGCCACGGGTGAGCCAGTCGGCATTCTTGAGCACGGCCTTGATGATCTCGGCGATGCCCAGGGTGGCGATGGCCAGGTAGTCGCTGCGCAGCCCCAGGCAGACCTTGCCGATGAAGTAGCCTACCAGGCCAGCTACCGCCCCGCCGACGATCCAGCCCAACCAGGGCGGGAGACCCAGGCCGCCGATGTAGTCGTATTGTGCTTCGATCTGCTCGGTGACCACGCCCAGGCGAGCCGAGACCAGCAGGTAGAAGAGCAGTGCCAGGGCCACCGCCAGGCCGGTGCGCAGGGGCCTGGGAACGCCCAGGCGGTGCAGTTTGCTGGCGCCGACCACCACCAGCACGCCACCCAGGGCCATCAGTGCCACCATGCCCAGCTCACCGGAGAGGGGGCTTGCCCAGAACTCGCCGTTGACCGGCATGCTGAAGGCCATGGCGCAGTAGCCGCCGAGCGCCACGAAGCCCATCACGCCGGCGTTGAACTGGCCGGCATAGCCCCACTGGATGGTCAGGCCCAGGGCCAGGATGGCGTAGCAGGAGGCCTCCACCAGCATGCGGGTGCTGTAGGCGGCCCCCATCGCGGTATAGACGCCGACAATGGCGGCCAGCAGGATGGTGAACAACACCGCCTCGCGCAGCGGAAAGCGTGACGGTGAGGCGACCAGATCCTCTCGGTGCGTTTGCTGTGTGCTCATCAGATCACCTTACCCTTGAAGATGCCGGTGGGGCGCCACACCAGGATGGCGACGAGGATGAAGAAGGGCACCACGATCTTGTACTCGGAGCCGACGAAGGCCAGGTTGCCGGCGTTGGCCAGCCACTCCGGCAGGCTGTCGCGGAAGGGGCGCAGCAGTACGCCCCAGTTGAACACCGCCAGCGTCTCGGCGAAGCCCACCAGGAAGCCGCCGGCGATGGCGCCGTAGGGGTGGCCCACGCCGCCGACGATGGCCGCGGCGAAGATCGGCAGCAACAGGAAGAAGCTGAGGTCCGGCTTGAAGGTGACGTCCAGCGACAGCAGGGTGCCGGCGATGGCCGCCAGCCCCCCGACGATCACCCAGGTCACCGCCACGATCAGGTTGTTGTTGATGCCCGAGGCCCGGGCCAGGTCGGGGTTGTCGGACATCGCCCGCATCGCCTTGCCCAGCCGCGAGCGCGACAGGAAGAGGTGCAGCCCCACGATGCAGATGATGGTCAGCACGAACAGGATGATCTGCGGCTCGGTCACCACGATCGGTGCCCGTACGCTCTCGAAGGGGAGGGCGAGGCGGAAGATCTCCTTGCGGTCGTCGACATAGAGGTTCTCGCCGCTGGTGCCGGCGAAGACCCGGATCAGCCCCTGCAGCATCAGGGTCACGCCCAGCGAGGCGATCACCATGACGATGGGCTTCACGCCGTGGGCGCGCAGCGGCTTGTAGAACACCTTGTCGATGCCCACCGCCAGGCCGGCGGTCAGGACCATGGCCAGTGGCAGCATCACCACGGCGGTGGGCAGTCCCAGGAAGGCACCGGCCCCCGGAAAGGCCAGGGTGAGCAGCAGCACCATGAAGGCGCCGAAGGTCATCATGTCGGCGTGGGCGAAGTGGGCGAAGCGCATGATGCTGAACACCAGGGTCACGCCTACCGCGCCGATGGCGTAGATCGAGCCGGTCACGCTGCCGGCGACGATCACGTTGTTGATAAAGAAGACGAGTTCGTTCACGAGGTTGGTTCTCCTTGTTCCCCGGGCCGCTCAGCCGCCCAGGAAGCTCCTGGCCACCTCCGGGTCCGCCAGCAGGGCGGCACCGGTATCGGTGAAACGGTTCTGACCGGCGGCCAGCACGAAGCCCTTGTCGGCGATGGCGAGTGCCTGCTTGGCATTCTGCTCCACCATCAGGATGCCGACGCCGGCGGCGTTGACCTGCTTCACCTGAGCGAAGATCTCGTTCATGAACAGCGGCGAGAGGCCGGCGGTGGGCTCGTCGAGCAGCAGCACGCTGGGCTCGGCCATCAGCGCACGCCCCATGGCGACCATCTGGCGTTGTCCGCCGGAGAGTTCTCCGGCCGGCTGGTGGCGCTTGTCGTAGAGCGGCGGAAAGAAGTCGTAGATCTGCTTGAGCATGCGCTTGACGTTGCCGGGCTTGAGGAAGGCCCCCATCTGGAGGTTCTCCTTCACCGTCAGGCTCGGAAAGACGTTGTGCTCCTGGGGCACGAAGCCCATGCCCTGGTGCACCAGGCGATGGGGCGCCAGATTGTGAATGGGCTCGCCGCGCAGCAGGATCTCGCCCTGGGTGACGATCAGCAGGCCGAAGATGGCCTTGAGCATGGTGGACTTGCCGGCCCCGTTGGGGCCGACGATGACGCCGATCTCGTCGGCCTCGAGGGTCATGTTCACCCCGTTGAGGATGTTCATGCCGCCGTAGCCGCCATAGACGTCACGGGCTTCAAGTAGTGGCATCTTGGGGTGCTCCGAAATAGGCCTCGATGACCTCGGGGTTGTTCTGGATCTCCTCGATGGAGCCTTCGACCATCACGCTGCCCTGGGCGAGCACGATCACCGGGTCGCAGAGACGCGCGATCATTTCCATGTCGTGCTCGATGACCAGGAAGGTGTAGCCCATCTCGCGGTTGAGGCGTTCGATGTTCTCCACCAGGTCACCGAGCAGGGTGCGGTTGACCCCGGCGGCGATCTCGTCGAGCAGCACGACGCGGGCATCGGTCATCATGGTGCGGCCGAGTTCGAGAAGCTTCTTCTGGCCGCCGGAGAGGTTGCCGGCCAGCTCGTTACGCACATGATGCAGGCCGATGAAGTCGATGACCTCAAGCGCCCGGCGGCGCACCTCGGCTTCCTGGGAGCGCACCAGGCCGGGCTTGAGCCAGGCGCTGAACAGGCCCTCGCCGGCCTGGGCCGGCGGCACCATCATCAGGTTCTCCAGCGCGGTCATGTGAGAGAACTCGTGGGCGATCTGAAAGGTGCGCAGCAGCCCCTTGTGGAACAGCTCGTTGGCGGGGCGGTTGGTGATCTCCTCGCCGTTCAGGAGCACGCGTCCGCTGTCCAGCGGCAAGGCCCCCGCGATGATGTTGAACAGGGTCGACTTGCCGGCGCCATTGGGGCCGATCAGCCCGGTTATCGAGCCCGCCCTTACCGAGAGCGAACAGTCGTTGATCACCTGAAGACCGCCGAAGGCCTTGTTGACGTGTTGCACGTCGATCATGGGTACCATGCGCAATTCTCGTCGTTGTTGTATTTGCTTGTTTCATTATCCCGTGGCGCCGCCGTTCTCCCTTGAGCGACGGAGGGATCAGTGCGTCTGGCCGGCCTCCGTCAGCAGGGTGCGGTGGGCGGCGAAGGCGCCGACGATGACCACGGCGCCGATGGCCGGAAGCAGGTAGCCCCCTACCTGGGGAATGGCACGCAGGAAGACGAAGGCGACCGCCGCCGGTGCGATGAAGCGCACCAGGAAGCGCCAGGTGGTGAACCAGCCTCCGTTGGTGCCCATCTCCTTCACCACCTCGGATGGGGTGAGGGCCCAGCCGGCGAACAGGGCGATCAACATGCCGCCCAGCGGCATGAAGATATTGGTCAGCAGCTCGAAGAGATCGAAGGCGCTGCGCCCGAACAGGCCGTGGAAGACGCTCTCTTCGGACCAGAGATTGAAGCTGATGACGGTCAGCAGGCCCAGCGCCCAGGTGGCCATCGCCATGGCAAATACGGCCTGGGGGCGGGTGAGGTCGAAGCGTTCGACCAGATAGGCGGCCACCGGCTCGATCAGCGAGATGGAGGAGCTGATGGCCGCGCCCAGCACGAGAATGAAGAAGATACCGCCGATCAGGCCGCCGGCGGGCATCTCGGCGAAGGCCAGCGGCAGGGTGACGAACATCAGCCCGGGCCCCTGGGCGGCGTCGAGCCCGGCGCCGAATACCAGCGAGAAGATCGCCAGTCCGGCGACGATGGCCACGGCGGTGTCCACCACGGCGATGGCAATGGCGGTGCGGGTCAGTGACACCTCGCCGGACATGTAGGCGCCATAGGCCATGATGGCGCCCATGCCGAGGCTCAGGGTGAAGAACGACTGGCCCATGGCCTCGAGCCAGCCTTCCAGGCTGAGGTCGGCGATATTGAACGTGAGCAGGAAGTCGGCGGCGGCGGGGAAGTCGCCGTTGGCCACGCCGTAGGCGAGCACCACCAGCAGGATGACGAAGAGCGCCGGCATGATCACCCTTAGCCCGCGTTCGATGCCCTGGTGGACGCCAAGGCCGACGATCAATCCCGAGGCGATGATAAACAGGGTGTGGTAGAGCGTGAGCCGCGCGGGAGAGGCGAGCAGGGCATCGAAGCCGGCGGAGATGGTCTCGGCGCTGGCCCCGGTGAGTGAGCCGGTCAGCATCTTCCAGGTGTAGTGGATGGCCCAGCCGGCGATCACCGAATAGAAGCTCAGGATCAGGAAGGCCGAGATGCCGCCCAGCCAGCCGATGACTTCCCAGCGGCGGGAGGCGCTGTGGGTGCGGGTGAGGAAGCGCATGCCCATGATGGGGCTGCGCCGGCTGTTGCGGCCCAGGAGAATCTCGGCGATCAGGATCGGAATGCCCACGGCGAAGATGGTCAGGGCATAGACCAGGATAAAGGCGCCGCCGCCGTTCTCGCCGGCCAGGTAGGGAAAGCGCCACAGGTTCCCGAGGCCGACCGCCGAGCCGACCGCGGCCAGCAAAAAGGTGCCCTTGTGGGTCCAGACGTTATGCGTGCTCATTGGGGCTCCGAAGCTGTGTGCGTAGGCCGTTGGCCCACTTCGCCACTTTGCGACAAAACCCCGTTGGGAAGCTAGTGCGGTGCATTTACGCCGCGTTAACGCTCGGGAGAATGTGAAACTCGACTAGTCGTCAGCGTACCTGTCGTCGGGAGTGTTCGGAGTCGGCTCCAGGGCGCGACAGTCATCGGGCAGGCGGACGGTATCGCCCAGGGCGAGCCTGCCGTGTGACTCGAGCCGTCGGCCGTTGTCCATGGCGATGATCGCCGCCACCTTGCCGATGCTGGTGCCGTCCACATAGGCCTCGACCTTCACTCGCACCACGGCGCCCTCGTGGCGTGCCGACAGGATGTCGCCGGGGCCAGGGTCGGAATAGCCGCTGTCATCCTGCTGAAAATGGCGTAACACGCTATCGGCGCCGGGGGCGTCCCACTCCACATGCTTGTGCATCTCGGCTCTCCTGCTTGAGGGCGGCCGCAGGGCGCGCCCGTCGAGTGTGGTTCCAGCATAGAGGGTTCGCTCGGCTCAGGGGAAGGCTCTGCGGACGAGCGTGCATGAAAAAGCCCGCCGGATGGCGGGCTTGGAAGAGCGATAAAGAGGCGCTTACTTCTTGGCGGCGCGTTTGCGCTCGTTCTCGCTGAGGTGTTTCTTGCGCAGGCGAATATGGTTGGGAGTGATCTCGACCAGCTCGTCGTCATCGAGGAACTCGATGGCCTGCTCCAGGGTGAACCTCACCGGCGGTGTCAGCACCAGGTTCTCGTCGTTGCCCGAGGCCCGCATGTTGTCGAGCTTCTTGGCCTTGGTGGGATTGACGGTCATGTCGTCGGCGCGATTGTTGATGCCCACGAGCATGCCTTCGTAGACCTCGGTACCGTGCTCGACGATGAGCTTGCCGCGGTCCTGTAGGGCGAACAGGGCATAGGCCAGCGCCTTGCCGGTGACCATGGAAATCAGCACACCGTTGCGGCGCTCGATGGCCGCATCGGGCTTGAGCGGGCCATAGTGGTCGAAGCGGCTGGTGAGAATGCCGGTGCCCGAGGTCAGGGTCATGAACTGGCCGCGGAAGCCGATCAGCCCGCGAGCCGGGATGATGAAGTCCACCCGCACGCGCCCCTTGCCGTCGGGGTTCATGTTGGTCATCTCGCCCTTGCGATAGCCCAGCTCCTCCATGATGGAACCCTGGTGCTGCTCCTCGCAGTCGATGATGACTTCCTCGTACGGCTCCTGCCGCTCGCCGTCGATCTCACGGATGATCACCTCGGGGCGACCCACGGCGAGCTCGAAGCCCTCGCGGCGCATGGTTTCGATCAGCACCGAGAGGTGCAGTTCGCCGCGGCCGGATACCTTGAACTTCTCCGGGGTGTCGCCCTGCTCGACACGCAGGGCCACGTTGTGGATCAGCTCCTGTTCGAGACGATCCTTGATGTTGCGGCTGGTGACGAACTTGCCGTCCTTGCCGGCAAACGGCGAGTCGTTGACCTGGAAGGTCATGGAGACAGTGGGCTCGTCCACCGAGAGGGGCGGCAGCGCCTCGGCGGCGGCCGGGTCGCACAGGGTGTCGGAGATCGCCAGATTCTCGATGCCGGTGATGCAGACGATATCCCCGGCGGTGGCCTCATCGGTCTGGACACGTTCCAGGCCGAGGTGAGTCATGACCTGGCCGATCTTGCCCTTGCGGGACTCGCCTTCCTTGGTGATGACGGTGACCTGCTGGTTGGGCTTCACGGAGCCGCGGCTGATGCGGCCCAGGCCGATGACGCCGACATAGCTATTGTAGTCCAGCGCCGACACCTGCATCTGGAAGGGGCCGTTGAGCTCGACCTTGGGCGGCTCGACGATATCGACGATGGACTGGAACATGGGCGTCATGTCCTCGGCCAGGTCCTCGGGTTCCGGACCGGCAATGCCGTTGAGCGCCGAACAGTAGATGATCGGGAAGTCGAGCTGCTCGTCGGAGGCGCCGAGGTTGTCGAACAGGTCGAAGATCTGGTCGATCACCCAGTCGGGGCGAGCACCGGGCCGGTCGATCTTGTTGACGACCACGATCGGCCTCAGGCCCTGGTCGAAGGCCTTCTGGGTAACGAAACGGGTCTGCGGCATGGGGCCGTCGACGGCGTCGACCAGCAACAGCACCGAGTCGACCATGGACATGACGCGCTCGACTTCGCCGCCGAAGTCGGCGTGCCCAGGCGTGTCGACGATATTGATGTGGTATTCCTGGTCGTCCGGTGCCTGCCAGCGGATGGCCGTGTTCTTGGCCAGGATGGTAATACCGCGCTCCCTCTCCTGGTCGCTGGAGTCCATGACGCGTTCCTGGCTCTCGGCCTTGCGGTCCAGGGTGCCGGACTGGCTGAGCAGCTTGTCGACCAGGGTGGTCTTGCCGTGGTCAACGTGAGCAATAATGGCGATATTGCGAAGATTGCTTACATCAGAATGAGTTACGGTCGTGCTCATGAGGTGTGTCTCGCTGATATGTACGCACCTATGTACACGTTTTGGTCAGTACCCTAGGCGCGGGGCAGGGATGTGGGACGCGCATTGTACAGACTAGAGACGCTCAGGAGTAGCAAGTTTGCCGCCATGGCCTGGAGCACTGTCGTGATGACCGGGGGTCAGCGTGTCTGGCAATGCGCGGTGATATGCTCCAGGCGGGCCCCACAGAGGCGCAGCCGACCGATCAGGTCGTCGAGGGCGTCGCGATCGAGAAGCGGGTCGCAGCCGCCGAGGCGTTCATACCAGTGGCGTGCCAGGCAGATGCCGGCCGCGGTGTCCGGCTTCTTGCGGCCCAGTACTCGGGCCAGCAGGCCGGGGGGATCGCCGGAAAGGGCCAGGGCGTCGACCTCCCTGTTACTGACGCGACGGGCCAGCTCCAGCAGAGTGCGAGTCGAGGTGAGGCAGCCCAGGGCGGGAAACACCAGCACCGAACCGGTCGTGTTGGGTATGGCGATGCCGAGCCGCTTGCCAAGCGGGGCGTGAGGCATGGGCACATGGCGTGCCCCATGGCGGCGGGAGATGTCGGCGACTCGGGAGTCCTGGGTATCGTCGATCACGGTCAGCTCGAAGGCCTGCTCGGCGGCGAGAGGGGCTACCAGTGCCAGCTCCCTGGGTAGCCTGGCGCCGGCGCTGCGTGCATCGATAAGTAGAGCGCCGGTAGGAGGAGCCATGACGAGTTCCGGAATGTGCAAGAGAGGCTCCGGATCGGCCGAGGCCCGGTCGCCGAAACCATTGTAATAAAGTGTAGTTCAAGGTTAGTGAGTGTATCAAGTGTAGCCGGGAATGTTGTCTCGAAGTGCATGATTTTTTATCACATGCACCATGTTGGTGCGCTTTTTGAGGCGCCACTGGGCCTGACGGCTTCCCGGCGGGCGCCGCTGACTTCGATAAAAATTCGAGGATTCAAGCTATTAAGAATTTTTTTCGGGGAAGCGATAAGGTTGGCACGCCGCCTGCAATGATATGCTCCAGTACCCGGGAATCCCGGGCGGTCGTGGGCAGTGCCGCCGCGGCATGCTACAACACGTGCTGGAATCGCCAGCGCCATGGCATTACCTCAGCCCAATCTTTCGAGACTAGTTCACAGTGGAGAACATCATGTCTGCCAAGACGCTCGCCCTGATCGAAGAACATGACGTGAAGTGGGTCGACCTGCGTTTCACCGATACCATCGGCAAGGAGCAACACGTCACCATCCCCGCTCGGGTGGTGGACGAGGAGTTCTTCGAGGACGGCCAGATGTTCGATGGCTCTTCCATGTCTGGCTGGAAGGGCATCAACGAGTCCGACATGATCCTGCGGCCGGAGGATGGCACCGCCTACCTGGACCCCTTCACCGAAGACGCCACCCTGGTGTTGCGTTGCGATGTTATCGAGCCGGCCACCATGCAGGGCTATGACCGCGACCCGCGCTCCATCGCCAAGCGTGCCGAGGCCTACCTGCAGTCGACCGGCATGGGTGACACGGCATTCTTCGGCCCCGAGCCCGAGTTCTTTATCTTCGACGAGGTGCACTGGAAGACCGACCCCGAAGGCGCCATGTACAGGATTACCTCCGAAGAGGGTGCCTGGTCCACCGACCGCCAGGTCGAAGGGGGCAACCTGGCCCACCGGCCGCGGGTCAAGGGCGGTTACTTCCCGGTACCGCCGGTGGACAGCTTCCACGATATCCGCGGTGCCATGTGTAACACCCTGGAGGCGATCGGTCAGAGCGTCGAGGTACACCATCACGAGGTGGCCAATGCCGGCCAGAACGAGATCGGGGTCAGGTTCAATACCCTGGTCAAGAAGGCCGACGAGGTCCAGGAGATGAAGTACGTGATCCACAATGTGGCTCACGCCTACGGCAAGACCGTGACCTTCATGCCCAAGCCGGTGGTGGACGACAACGGTAGCGGCATGCATGTGCACCAGTCTTTCTGGAAGGAAGGGGTCAATCAGTTCGCGGGCGACGAGTACGCCGGCCTCTCCGAGATGGCGCTCTATTATATTGGCGGCATCATCAAGCATGCCCGCGCCCTGAACGCCTTCACCAATGCCGCTACCAACTCCTACAAGCGCCTGGTGCCGGGCTTCGAGGCGCCGGTCATGCTGGCCTACAGCGCCCGTAACCGCTCGGCCTCCATTCGTATCCCCTACACCGCCAGCCCCAAGGGCAAGCGTGTCGAGCTGCGTTTCCCGGATCCCACGGCCAATCCCTACCTGTGCTTCGCAGCGATGCTGATGGCGGGTATCGACGGGATCAAGAACAAGATCCACCCCGGCGATGCCATGGACAAGAACCTCTATGACCTGCCACCGGAAGAAGGCAAGAAGGTGCCGACCGTGGCACATAGCCTCGACCAGGCGCTGGAAGCGCTGGAGCAGGATCGTGCCTTCCTGACCGAGGGTGGCGTGTTCACCGACGACATGATCGATGCGTATATCGAGCTCAAGATGGAGGATGTGAACCGTCTGCGCATGGCAACGCACCCTATCGAGTTCGATATGTACTACAGCTGCTGAGGATCGGTGGCCCGGGTCATTGGCCAGAGCCATCAGCCAGGATCATTAGCCCGGGCCGCTTCGTGAGAAGCGGTGATCCCAGGCCAGGGGCGTGGCGCTTGTGTGCTGGCGGGCTCACTGGGTCAGCATATGGCCGACGATCCCCAGGGCGAAGCCGGCGACCGCGCCTAACGGCGGGCCCCAGTGGCTTTCGAGCTTGGCCTGGGGCGCCAGGTCCTGGAATACCGAATAGAGAATGCCGCCGGCGGCAAACAGCATGATGGCGGCGACCGCCGCGGGGTAGTGGGCCAGCCACCAGAAGCCACCGAGCCCGGCCAGCGGGCCCAGCCAGGCCATGGTAAAGAACAGCCCGACCAGGCGCAGGGATGAGTAACCGGTGCTTTGTCGGAGCTCGTGATAGGCGTTGAAGCCTTCCGGCAGGTTCTGTAGTGCCATGAGGCCGGCCAGTAGCATGCCACCGCTGCTGCCATAGGCGAAGGCGGCTCCCAATGCCAGCGCCTCGGGCACGAAGTCGGCGAGCATGGCGGCGAGCTGGCTGGCGGAAGAGCCGCTGCGTGCCAGTGCCACGTCCAGCGCCATGAAGGCAACGCCGCCACTTAGAAACCAGGCGGCCGCGCTGCCGATGGCGAGGTCCGACAGGCTGTTGGGCACCAGTACCAGGGCCACCGCCGAGAGCAGGGCACCGCCGCCGAAGGCGATGATGGCGTGGCGCAACTCGCTCTCGAGCCAGGGGATCTCGATGTTCTCCTTCCAGGCCGCCCAGGCGCCGAGCGGCATTGCCATGCCGGCCATCAGTGTCAGTGCCAATACCGCCTGCCAGCTGTTCATCGCCACTCTCCTCGTCGTGCTCGTGTCCCATGCCTGTTTGCTCGACATGGTACCAGTTCGCCGCTAATGCACTATATTGGTGCAATCCATCAGGAGCCGATATGGCCGCTTCGATGTACCAGCGTTTGATGGAACACCTCTCCACCGCAGTGCTGCTGCTGGATGGTGGTCTCAGGGTGACATGGATGAACCCCGCCGCCGAGGCGCTGCTCTCGTTGAGCCTGAGTCGCGTGCAGGAGCGAGAGTTATGCCCGCTGATGGAGAAGGATGATGGGATGGCGGCGGTGCTCGCCAAGGCGCTGGAGGACTGCCACCCATTCACCCGCCGAGAGGCGCGTCTGGTGCTGATGGGCGGCGAGCCCTTGACCGTGGATTTTACCGCCACGCCGCTTTCCCACACTGAGCTCCTGCTGGAAGTGGAGCCTCGCGACCGGCTCATCCGCATCTCTCGGGAAGAAGCGCTGATAACCCGCCAGGAGATCCTTAAGGTGTTGACCCGGGGTCTGGCTCATGAGGTCAAGAATCCGCTGGGGGGCATTCGTGGCGCGGCCCAGCTGTTGGATCGAGACCTCGAGGACCCGGCGCAGCACGACTTTACCCGCATCATTATCGAGGAAGCGGATCGCCTGCGTGACCTGGTGGATTCCATGCTTGGGCCCAATCGGGTGATGCGCCCCCAGCCTCTCAATATTCACAGGGTGCTCGAGCGGGTGCGTTCGCTGGTGCTCGCCGAGTCGCCCGGGGTGTGCGTCGAGCGTGACTATGACCCAAGCCTTCCCGACCTCGCCGGTGACGAAGCCCAGATGATTCAGGCGGTACTCAATGTGGCGCGTAACGCCGTGGAGGCGATGCACGAGGGGGCCACGGTCGCGCCGCGACTCCTGCTGCGTACCCGGGCGCGGCGTCAGTTTACCCTGGGGGCCAGGCGCCACCGCCTGGTATCCGAGGTGGCGATCCTCGATAACGGGCCGGGTATCCCCGAGGCGCTGCAGGCGACGCTCTTCTATCCCATGATCTCGGGGCGTGCCGACGGCAGCGGCCTGGGGCTCTCCATTGCTCAGGGTATCCTGCATCAGCATCAGGGGTTGATCGAGTGCGAGTCCGTGCCGGGCCATACCGAGTTTCGATTGCTTATCCCTCTGGAGACGCGCCATGACTGATGTTGCACGGGTGATGATCGTCGACGATGACCGCTCCATTCGCTGGGTGCTGGAGCGCGCCCTGGCCCAGCCGGATCTCGAGGTGGCATGCCTCGAGCGTGCCGACCATGCTCTCGAGCGTGTGCTGGCCGACCCGCCGGATGTGTTGGTCACCGATATTCGCATGCCGGGTATCGATGGCCTCGACCTGATGGCCAGGGTGCGCGAGGCGCACCCGGAGTTGCCGGTCATCGTGATGACCGCCCACTCCGATCTGGACAGCGCCGTGGCCTCCTACCAGGGCGGGGCCTTCGAGTATCTGCCCAAGCCCTTCGATGTGGACGAGGCCCTGGCGCTGGTGCGCCGTGCGGTGGCCCATGCCCGGGAACGACGCCGGCCGGTCAGCGTGCCGGAGGGGCTGGATGTGGAGATCATCGGTGAGGCGCCGGCCATGCAAGAGGTGTTTCGCGCCATCGGCCGGCTCTCGCACTCGCCCATCACGGTGCTGATCGATGGTGCATCGGGCACCGGCAAGGAACGTGTCGCGCGGGCCCTTCACCAGCATAGCCCACGGACGGACAAGCCGTTTATCGCGCTGAATATGGCGGCGATCCCGCACGATCTGATCGAATCCGAGCTGTTCGGCCACGAGAAGGGGGCCTTTACCGGGGCCTCCGCCAGTCGCCAGGGCCGCTTCGAGCAGGCCAATGGCGGCACCCTCTTCCTCGACGAGATCGGCGATATGCCCGCCGAGGCCCAGACCCGCCTGCTGCGTGTGCTGGCCGACGGCGAGTTTTATCGGGTGGGCGGCCATACGTCGGTGAGGGTGGATGTGCGCATCATCGCCGCCACGCATCGAGACCTGGAACAGCTGGTGGCGGAGGGGCGTTTTCGTGAGGACCTCTTCCATCGCCTCAATGTGATTCGCCTGCATCTGCCGCGGTTGGCCGAGCGTCGCGAAGACATTCCCCAGCTGGCGAGCCACTTCCTGGCCGAGGCGGCCAGGGAGCTCGATACCGATGTCAAGGTACTCACGCCCGAGGCCGAGCGGTATCTGACCGGCCTGGCCTGGCCTGGCAATGTGCGCCAGCTCGAGAATGCTTGCCGCTGGCTGACGGTGATGGCCTCGGGGCGGGAGATCCTCTGTGATGATTTTCCGCCGGAGCTGCGCCAGGCAAGTGACGAGGCGGTGAGCGCCGATAGCGACTGGCGGGTGGCCTTTCGAGGTTGGGCCGACCAGGCCCTGGCCGCCGGCCATACCCACCTCCTGGAGGAGGCCGTTCCCGATTTCGAGCGCATCCTGATCGAGACCGCGCTGCGCCACACCGGCGGGCGCAAGGGTGAGGCCGCGGCGCTGCTGGGCTGGGGCCGCAATACGCTGACGCGCAAGCTCAAGACCCTGTTGCCGGACATGGCAAAGGGCGAGTGAGTGGCCAAGCGGGGCCCGTGGAGGCACGCCAACCAATCGCCGGGTAACGAGAAGGCCAAGGGCGTTAGCCTGTGGCCATCGGCATGGGACGAAAGGGGCATTGTGAGGAAGTGACTCCCTGGCTTAGCGTCCATAAGATTGCATTGATTCAGTAGGCTACCCATGTCCGCTCTTAGCACACCGCCTCAGCAGGTCCACATTACCGAGGTGGGGTTGCGCGACGGCCTCCAGAACGAGTCGGTGGTGCTGAACACCGAACAGAAGCTGTCGCTGGTTCGACCGCTGGTGGACGCCGGCGTGCGCGAGTTCGAAATCAGCTCCTTCGTCAGCCCGAAAGCGGTGCCGGCGCTGGCCGATGCCGCCGAGGTGGTGGCGGCGCTGCGTGATGTGGCGGGCCTTCATCTGTCGGCCCTGGTGCCCAACCTGCACGGCGCCGAGCGGGCACTGGAGGCGGGCGTCGACTCGGTGGTGCTGTTCGTCTCCGCCTCGGAGCGCCACAACGCCAAGAACGTCAATCGCAGCGTGGCGGTGTCGCTGGAAGGGTTCGAGCGGGTGGCGCGCCTGCTCGAGGGGAGCGATGTGGCCCTGAGGGGAGCCGTCGCCACCGCCTTCGGCTGTCCCTTTGCGGGCAATGTGCCGGTCGAGTCGGTGACCGACATCGCCCGGCGATTCGTCGATCTGGGGGCGACGCACCTGTCACTCGGCGATACTACCGGCATGGCCACGCCACCGCTGGTCACCGACCGTGTCACAAGGTTGCGAGAGGTCGCACCGAATCTTCCGCTGACGCTGCACTTCCACAATACGCGGGGCATCGGCCTGGCCAACGTCATGCAGGGGCTGGCACTCGGGGTGGACCGTTACGAGAGCTCCATCGGCGGGCTGGGCGGCTGTCCCTTTGCGCCCGGGGCCTCGGGTAATATCGCTACCGAAGACCTGGCCTATCTTCTCGAGGAAATGGGCCTCGACACCGGCCTCGACCTCGAGGGCCTGATCGTCGCGGCTGGCCGCGCCGGCGAGCTGATGGGCCGCCGTCTGCCGGCCCAGGTCTCACAGGCAGGCCCACGCCTGGCGCTGAGCGATGGCAGCGCCGTATCCACCGCACGAGGACGATGACGAACATGATTCCTAACGCTTCCAGTTCAAGCGGCTCGCTTGCGGGCATTCGCGTCATCGACCTGACCCGGGTGATCTCGGGACCGTTCTGCACCCAGATCCTCGGCGATCACGGTGCCGATGTGATCAAGATCGAACCACCGGGCAAGGGCGATGTGGTGCGCCAGCAGGGCAATATGGTCGGTGGCGAGAGCTGGTACTTTGCCCAGTTCAATCGCAACAAGCGCTCGATCACCCTCGACCTGCGCAGCGATGAAGGCCAGCAGATCCTGTACCGCCTGCTCGAGGATGCCGACGTGCTGGTGGAAAACTTTCGTCCCGGGGTGCTGGGCAAGATGGGGCTCGATGACGATACCCTGCGCCAGCGCTATCCCCGGCTCGTGATAGGCCGCATCAATGGCTTCGGGTCCAGCGGGCCCTATCGCGACCGGCCGGCCTATGACTTCATCGCCCAGGCCATGAGCGGCTTCATGGGCGTCAACGGTTCCGCCGATGGCGAGCCGATGCGTGCGGCGCCGCCGATCAGCGACATGGTGGCCAGCCAGAACCTGGCCTTCGGTGTCTGTGCCGCCCTGGTGCGTCGGGCCACGACGGGACATGGCGATATCGTCGAAACGGCCCTGACCAATGGCCTGATCGCCATGATGGGCTACCTGGCGGCGGAATACTTTGCCACCGACCGGGTGCCGGCGCGCACCGGCAACGATCATCCCATGCTCTATCCCTACGGGCTGTTTACCGCCCGGGATGGCGAGGTGGCGATTGCGCCGAGCAACGACACCATGGTCGAGCGTTTCCTGGGCGCCCTGGACATGCTGTACCTGCTCGATGACGAGCGCTTCGCCGATAACCGGCGGCGGATGACCCATCGTGAGCCGTTACGCGAGATTCTCAATGCCGCCATTGAGACCCGCGGCGTCGATGAATGGATCGAGCACTTCAACCATGCGGGAGTCCCCTGTGGACGCGTGCAGGACCTGCGCGAGACCTTTGCCGACCCTCAGGTGCAGGCTCAGGAGATGCGGCTCGAGCTGCAGCAGGCCTCCGGCCGAGTGCCCGTCACCGGCTTCCCGGTAAAGCTGCGCGAAGCCCCTGCGAGCCTCTATTACCCGGTGCCGCGGCTCGGCGAGCATACCGATGAATTGTTGACCGAGCTGGGTATCGAGGATGATGAACTGGCGGCGCTGCGAAAGCGCCGCGTGATCTGATTGCGCCAGGAGCCGGCATAACAAGAGACCGATAACCCGCTACCTTCAAAGAGGCATAAGTATCCACAGGGCTGTACTCCATCCGCCCTGGAGGTGGACGAGCCCCGACAGGCGGCTATGCCTGCCATAACAACAAGCAAGAGGATCACGCCAATGCGTACCGCTACAAGAGGAGGCTTCGGCCTCGTTGCTGCCACCCTGATGGGCGCCGGGATCGCCGTTAGCGCGCCGGCCCAGGCCTTGCCGATCGGCGAGTGTCTTGCCCCGGCAGACCCCGGTGGTGGCTGGGACTTCACCTGTCGCTCGGTCGGCAAGCTCCTGCTGGAGCTGGATCTCGTGGAAAATCCGGTCCAGATCACCAACATGCCCGGCGGGGTAGGCGCCGTGGCCTTCGCCAACGTCGAGAGCAGTCGTGCCGATGACAGCGACCTGATGGTTGCCACCAGTACGGTGGGGGTGACCCAGATCGCCCAGGGCAAGTATCCCGGCGGCGCCGACACCATGCGCTGGCTGGCCATGCTGGGTACCGATGTAGGCGTCATCCTGGTGGATGACGATAGCGAGTTCGAGAGCCTCGAGCAGCTGATGGACACCATTGTCGATGATCCCGGTGCCCTGGCCGTTGCCGGTTCCAGCGGAGCCGGTGGCTGGGATCATATTCGGGCCCTGATGCTGGCCAAGGAGGCGGGCATGCCGGATGACCAAATCGGCAGCCTGCGCTGGGTGCAGTTCGATGGCGGTGGCCCCGCCGTGACCCAGATGATGGGGGGCCATGTCGATGTGGTTTCCACCGACCTGGGCGAGATCGCCGGTTTCATCGAGTCTGGGGACGTGCGCGTGCTGGGGGTGCTTTCCGAGGAGTCGCTGCCCGCCCCCTTCGATGATCTGCCCACCGCCGCCTCCCAGGGCTATGACGTCACCGGCTACAACTGGCGTGGTTTTTATACTGGCGGCGACGTCTCCGATGACGACTACTCGGCCATGGTCGACGACCTGAAGGCCCTTTATGACAGTGATGAGTGGAAGACGGTGGCCGAGCAGAATGGTCTGGTACCGCTGTGGCGCGGCGGCGATGAGTTCAATGAGTTTGTGCTGGATTCCATCGATCAGGTGGAGACCATTTCCCGCGAGATCGGAGTGATTGAGTGAGCGAGCAGGCACGCGCGGTCGGTGATCGCATCGCCGGTGTGCTGTTGTTGCTGGTAGCCGTTGCCGCCTGGTGGCTGTCGTATGACTACACCAGCGGCTTCGGGCAGACCGTGGGGCCAGGCGCCTTTCCGCGCCTGGTCAGCGTGCCTCTGGGGTTGTTATCGATTTACTTGATTGCCCGCCCGGGGGTGAACCAGCGCTGGCCCGAGCGGGCGGCGCTGGTCCGTCAGCTCTGCCTGTTGGTGCTGCTGATGGTCTATGCGGGGCTGATCCAGCCACTGGGTTTTCTGCCCACCGCCCTGCTTACCGTGACCCTGATGATTCGGCTGTTCGGGGCCAGTTGGCGACAGGCGCTGCCGTTCGGCCTGTTGTTGACCCTGGGGTTGTACCTTCTCTTTGAATTCGCCCTCGGCATGCCGCTGCCTGACATGCCGGGCCTGAACGGATAGTCACGTCATGGAACTTCTTGGTTTTCTCGCCCAGGGCCTCGCCGTGGCGCTCGAGCCCCAGCACCTGTTTCTGGCACTGGCAGGCTGCGCCCTGGGCACGCTGATCGGAGCCTTGCCCGGCCTGGGGCCGGTCAATGGGGTGGCGTTGATGATCCCGCTCACCTTCAACTTCAATCTCACGGCCACGGCGGCGCTGATTCTATTGGTCAGCCTCTATTATGGCTGCATGTACGGCGGGCGCATCAGCTCCATTCTGCTCAATATTCCCGGCGATGAACCGGCCATGATGACCACCCTGGACGGTTTTCCCATGGCGCAGCAGGGGCGCGGTGGCGAGGCGCTGGGGCTGACGGGTGTCGCCTCCTTCGTGGGTGCCCTGGTGGCAACGATCGGGTTGGTGTTGTTCGCCCCGGTGCTGGTGAACTTCGCCATTCGCTTCGGCCCGGCCGAGTACTTTGCGTTGTTTGTGTTGGCCTTCGCCACCATCGGTGGGGTGACGGGAGGGCACTTGGCCAAGAGCTTTCTGGCCGCCTGCCTGGGTCTGTTACTGGGCACCGTCGGCATCGACGCGGTCAGCAGCGTGCCGCGCTTTACCTTCGGCTGGTATGAACTCTACGACGGCATCGACTTTATCGTGGCGCTGGTGGGGCTGTTCGCCATCTCCGAATGCCTGGTGTTTCTGGAGGACAGCCATCAGGGGCGCAAGCCCACCATGACCCTGGGGTCGGCCATGCCGGGCGTGCGTACCGCCTGGCAGTGCCGCGGGAGCATCGGCCGCAGCTCCCTGCTGGGATTCATCGCGGGCGTGCTGCCGGGGGCGGGGGCGGCGCTGGGTAGCTTCCTCTCCTATACCCTGGAGCGTCGCTGGCAGGGCGCGCGCGGTCACTTCGGCACGGGTGACCCTCACGGGGTGGCGGCTCCCGAGGCCGGCAATAACGCCGCGGCCGGCGGGGCACTGATTCCCATGCTGTCACTGGGCATTCCCGGCAGCGGTACGACGGCCATTCTGCTGGCATTGCTGCTGTCGATGAACATCACGCCGGGGCCTCTGCTGTTCGAGAATCAGCCCGAGCTAGTGTGGGGGCTGGTAGCGGCACTATTTATCGGCAACTTAATGCTGCTGGCGTTGAATATCCCTTTGGTAGGACTCTTCGCCAGGGTGTTGCGCGCGCCAGGCTGGTTCCTGATGCCCATGGTGATCATGGTCGCCTTTGTCGGGGTCTATTCGCTGAGTAACAGCGCCTTCGACCTCTACCTGATGCTGGCCTTCGGTGTGCTGGGGTATGTGCTACGCAAGCTGGAGATTCCCACGGTGCCGGTGGTGCTGGGACTGCTGTTGGGTGGGCAGATGGAATACAACCTGCGCCGCGCCATGTCGATCTCGGGAGGCGACTGGAACATCATCTGGAACAGCGGCATCTCGGTAGGCATCTACCTGTTTGCCATCGTCCTGCTGCTGGGTGGGCTACTGTTCCACTGGCTGATGAAGCGAGGGGGATAGACCAGCGCCAGTGGCAAACGCGAGGCCGCCAAGACGGAACCGACAGGCGGCTATGCCTGCCACCGAGGCATCAACGACAAGGGGCGCCGGCCAATGCCGGCGCCCCTTGTCGTGTCGGGCGTTGCCTTCCGAGGGCGACGCTCGCCTAGCCCCGCGGGAGGGGGCGGGTGCGTGCCTCCAGCCAGGCCAGGGCGTCGCCCTCGAGGTGGGGCGCGAGCCGCTCGTGGACCTCGGCGTGGTAGGCGTCGAGCCAGTCGGCCTCGGCGGCGTCGAGCAGCGCGACGTCGAGGCAGCGGGTGTCGATCGGACACAGGGTCAGCGTCTCGAAATCCAGGAAATCGCCGAAGTCGCTCGCCTCGGCGGGCCGGTTGGCGACCAGGTTCTCGATGCGCACGCCCCACTCACCCGGGCGATATACCCCGGGTTCGATGGAGGTGATCATCCCCGAGCGCATGGCGGTGTGGGGCGCCACCGGCGCGCCGGCGCTGATCACCTGGGGCCCCTCGTGAACGTTGAGGAAGTAGCCGACGCCGTGGCCGGTACCGTGGCCGTAGTCGCGGCCGGTGGCCCACAGCGGTGCCCGGGCGATGGCGTCCAGCCTGGGGGCGGCGATGCCCTTGGGGAAACGTGCCCGGGACAGGGCGATGGTGCCCTTGAGCACCAGGCTGCAGTCCTCGCGCTGGGCCGCCGAGACCTCGCCGACCGGCACCATGCGGGTGATGTCGGTGGTGCCGCCGTGGTACTGGCCGCCGGAGTCGAGCAGCAGCAGGCCGTCGCCCTCGATCACCGCGTGGGCCTCGGGCGTGGCCCGGTAATGGGGCAGGGCGCCGTTGGCGTTGAAGGCGGCGATGGTGTTGAAGCTCTCGCTGACGAAGTGCGGGTCCCGGGCACGCTCCTCGCGCAGCCGCGTCTCCACGTCCAGCTCGGTGACCCGCTCGCCGCGGGTCAGCGCCTGCTCCAGCCAGGCGAAGAAGCGGCACAGGGCGGCGCCGTCGGCCTCCATGGTGCGGCGCACGTGGGCCAGTTCGATGTCGGTCTTGATGCCCTTGTCCAGGGTGCTGGGCTGGAAGGCCTCGACCACCGTCATCTCGGCGGGCAGCGCCTGGCGGGTGCCCAGGGTCAGTTTGGCCGGGTCGAGCAGGACGCACGCCTCGGCGGGCAGGGTGGCGAGGTGAGCGCGCCAGGCGCCATAGGGAGCGGTGGCGATGCCGTCGGCGGCCAGCGCCGCCTCGAGGTCGGCCTCGACGGTGTCGGGGGCGACGAACAGGGTGGCCGTGTCGCGGCCGACCAGCAGGTGGGCGAGGAACACCGGGTTATAGGCGACATCATCGCCGCGCAGCTGGGTCAGCCAGGCGATGTCATCCAGGGTCGAGATCGGGTGCCAGTCGGCGCCGTGCTCGGCCATGGCCGCGCGTACCCGGGCCAGGCGCTCGGGGCGCGTCTCGTCTCGGAAGGCGGCCGGCTGAGCCTGGAGCGGCCGGGCGGGCAGCGTCGGGCGGGTCGGCCAGATGGCGTCGAGCAGGTCCAGATCGCCGCGTTGGGCGATGCCGGCCGGGCCGAGGATCTCCTTCATCTGACGGGCGTGGGCCAGCGCGACCACCTGGGCGTCGTAGCCGAGGGTGGCGCCGGCGGGCAGCTGTTCGGCCAGCCAGGTCATGGGCGCGGCCGCCTGGCCCTGGACGAGCTTCATCATCTCGATGCCGGTGCCTTCCAGCTGAGCCTCGGCCTGCACGAAGTAGCGGCTGTCGACCCACATGCCGGCGGCCTCCTGGGTCACCACCAGGGTGCCCACGGAGCCATCGAAGCCGGAGAGCCAGGCGCGGCCGGCCCAGTGCTCGGGCAGGTACTCGGAGTTGTGAGGGTCGGAAGAGGGCAGCCACCAGGCATCGATGGCGTGTTCACGCATGGCGGCGCGCAGGGCGGCGAGTCGTTCCGCGGGCGTCGAGGGGGTGTGGTTCATGTCAGGCTCCAGGAGTCGAGGAAGATGGGGCGGCGGCGGTGTGGTGACCACCCTTGAGCATGCGGCCGATCAACGGCGTCAGCAGCGCCAGGATCAGGGCACAGAGTACCAGTGCCACGGCCGAGCGGCCGAACAGCGCCGGCAGTTCGGTGAGCTTGTCGGCGCTGACGTTGCCGCCGATCAGGCCCGCCACCAGGTTGCCCAGCGCCAGGGAGGTGAACCACAGTCCCATCAGCTGGCCGCGGATGCGCTGGGGCGCCAGGGTGCTCATGGTGGAGAGGCCCACCGGGCTCAGGCACATCTCGCCCAGGGTCAGCAGCAGCAGGCTGGAGGCGATCCACAGCGGCGAGACCAGGCCGTCGCCGACCAGTACCTGACGCGCGGCGAGCATCATCAGGCCGAAGCCGGCGGCGGCGAACAACAGCCCCATCACGAACTTGGTGGCGCTGCCCGGCTCCAGGCCGCGGCGGCCCAGGGCCGGCCACAGCCAGCCGAACAGCGGGCCGAGCAGGATGATGAAGATGGCGTTGAGTGACTGGAACCAGACCGTGGGGATCTCCCAGCCACCGAACAGCGCGCGGTCGGTGTAGTCGTTGGCGAAGAGATTGTAGGAGGTGGGTTGCTGCTCGAAGGAGGCCCAGAAGAAGGCCGAGGCGACGATCAGCAAAAAGGCCACCACCACCCGGGAGCGCTCGCGGGCGTCGAGGCCGGCGAAGGCCATCAGATAGACGAAGAAGCCCAGGGCGCAGACGATGATCACGCTGGTCATCGCCTCGGCGATCGCCACCGGCTGCAAGTGGATCACGCCGATGGCGGTGAGGCCGACCAGGGCGGCCGCGAGGATCGTTAGCCCCGAGACCACCAGCCCCACGCCGCGGCGCTTGACGGCCGGGGCGTCCCAGCTGGCGTCGCGGCCGCGTTCGGCGTCGGCGCGGCGCATGGCGGGAATCGCCCATAGCCGGAAGATCAGCAGCGCGGCGAGCATGCCCAGGCCGCCGATGCCGAAGCCCCAGTGCCAGCCACCGTTCTCGATCAGCAGGCCGCTCATCAGCGGGGCCAGCAGGGCGCCGAGGTTGATGCCCATGTAGAAGATCGCGAAGCCGCCATCGCGACGCGCGTCGTTCTCATCGTAGAGACTGCCCACCATCACGGTGATGCAGGTCTTGAAGAGCCCCGAGCCGAGCACGATCAGCAGCAGGCCAATGAAGAAGGCGGTGGCGCCCCACAGCGCCGAGAGGGCGATGGCCAGGTGGCCCAGGGCGATCAGGATCGAGCCGTACCAGACGGCGCGGCGCTGGCCGAGCCAGTTGTCGGCCAGCCAGCCGCCGGGCAGGGCGGAGAGGTAGATGGCCCCGGCATAGATGCCGACGATGGCCGCGGCATCCTCGCGGCTGAAGCCCAGGCCGCCTTCGGCGAGGCCGGCGGCCATGAACAGCACCAGCAGCGGGCGGATGCCGTAGTAGGAGAAGCGCTCCCACATCTCGGTGAAGAACAGCGACCCGAGGGGTCGGGGGTGGCCGAAGAAGCCGCGGTCTCCTCGGGACGGCGCGGCGGGAGCATCGGGAGTCGAGGACATGAAGCGTCTGCCTTGTAGGGTGAGGGTAGCGTCGGGGGTGCGTCGAGCGGCATACCACCAGGCGAGCCTGTGGTTCGGCTCCATGCTTGCCTGGTGTTTTTGCTGGATGGCGCGGTTTGTGCAGACGATTCTATGGAAATTTATTAGCGGGCGAAATGCTGCGAGGCGTTCGGGAATGCATCGCGATGGCCAGGTCGCACCCGCCGGTGCCAGAATGGGCCCTCAAGGAGAGATTGCCCATGACGCAGATGAACTGGGAGCGGCTGCTGGATCCGAGCCGCTTGCACGACCGGCGTGGCGAACGCCCCGGTAATGGCCGCCGCGAGATCGGTCGCAGTCCCTTCCACAAGGACCACGATCGCATCGTCTTCGCCGGCTCCTTCCGCCGCCTGGGGCGCAAGACCCAGGTGCACCCGCTGACCGACAATGACCATATCCATACGCGCCTGACCCATTCCCTGGAGGTCGGCTGCGTGGGGCGCTCGCTGGGCATGATCGTCGGCGAGCGGCTGAGCGGTCGGCTGCCGGCCTGGATCACCCCGGCGGACCTGGGGGTGATCGTCCAGGCCGCCTGCCTGGGCCACGATATCGGCAACCCGCCCTTCGGGCACGCCGGCGAGTACGCCATACGCGACTGGTTCAAGCGCGCCGCGACCGACGGCAAGGGGCTGCTCGATGGCCTGTCGCCCCTCGAGCGCCAGGACCTGCTGACCTATGAAGGCAATGCCCAGGGCTTTCGGGTGATCACCCAGATCGAGTACAACCAGTTCCGTGGCGGCATGCGTCTGACCACGGCGACACTGGGCACCCTGCTCAAGTATCCCTGGACGGTGGAACATGCCGGGAAGGCGGGCAAGTTCGGCTGTTACCAGAGCGAGCGTGAACTGCTGGTGGAAGTGGTCGAGCGGCTCGGCCTGTTGCCCAGGGGAGAGGGGCGCTGGTGTCGTCATCCCCTGGCCTGGCTCGTCGAGGCCGCCGATGACATCTGCTATGCCCTGCTCGACCTGGAAGACGGCCTGGAAATGGGCATCCTGCGCTACGACGAGGTCGCCGAGATCCTGATCCAGATAGCCGGGGGAGCCCCCGGCGACTATACCGCCATGCAGCGACAAGGGGTCTCCCAGCGTCGGCGGATCGCGGCGCTGCGCGGGGCGGCCATGGAGCGTGCGGTCAACGACGTGGGGGCGGTATTCGTGGAGCATGAGGCAGAGCTCCTGGCTGGGCGCCTGCAGTCGGATCTGCTGGAGTTATGTCACCCGGACCTGGACTGGGGCGTGAAGGCGGCCAAGCAGCTGGCCCGCAAGCGCATCTTCCAGAACGAGCGCAAGGCAAAGCTCGAGATCGGCGCCTATACCACCCTGGGGATTCTGCTCGAGGCCTTTATCGGCGCGGCCCATGAACTGCACTACACCGGGCACTCGACCTTCAAGCACGAGCGTGTGCTGGCGCTGATCGGCGAGAACACCCCGAGGCCCTCCTGGAGCCTCTACGACAGCTATCGGCGCATGCTCGACTTTATCGGCGGCATGACCGACCACTATGCCGTGGATCTGGCCCAGGAGATGGGGGGACGGCTGCGCGGCGACTGAGCCCGGGCCAACCCCTCCCGGCTACTCCCCCGGTGCCTGGCTGGCACCGGCATGCTCGAGCAGGGTGGCGATGACCGCGTCGTGGGTAGCGGCATTGAATTCACCGGGACACAGGTCGGCCAGGCGGTCGGCCAGGTGCTCGCCGCTGACCACCAGCAGATCATCCGGCCCCCGAGAGGCGTCCACCTGCCAGCCGGGCAGGGTCAACACGCCCATTACCGGCACCGTGTGGCCGGTACGCGCGCTCAGCCATTCGGCCATCCAGTGTGCCAGTTCGCGGGTCCTGTTCAGCGGCTTGCGCTCGCTCCAGCCCGGGAAGCGCAGCCGCGAGCGCTCGACCACGAGCCGGTGCTGTCTTTCCCCGGAAGGCGTGACCGGGCGGGGGCGGGCACGGGTCTCCACCACGAAGACACCACAGGGCGTGACCACCACGTGGTCGATGCGGTTGCCGGCGGCCGGCACATCGTGGAAGACATAGAACGGGTGGGCCTGGGGGCGCACCAGCCGCTCGAGTTCCTGGCCTACCGCCAGTTCACAGGCCAGCCCCAGCTTGAGGCGGCGGATGCGCTGAAAGTCACGCATCAGGCGAAAACTGAACGTCAGCACCAGCAGGGTGCTGAGCGCGCCGTAGAGGGCCCACTCCACCCAGATCGGTTGCGTGGCAAAGAGCATGCGACCCATGCCGTAGACCAGCGGGGCAAGCGTGATGATGGGCCCCAGGGCGCCGCTCAGGTAGAGCCCGGCGAAGGCGTCGTCGAGACGGTTGCGCAGGTGCTGGCCGGGTTCACGCAGTGGCTGGGCATCGAAGGGTGAGTGGACGCGTGCATCGTGGAGGTTGCGTAGCGCCACGACGATTCCCGCCATGGCGGCCAGGGGAAACAGGAAGATCAGGGGGAGCAGGTATTCCAGCCAGGCCATCGGGATTCCTTGCTAGGGCGGGAGCATCGAGAGATGGTCCATTCTAGACAACCTGCCCTGCCCGGGGCCATGCTCTGTTTGGCGCAGGCAGCGAGGCAGCAAATGACGACGGCACGAGTGGAAGCGAACACAATCGAGGCAGACCTGGAGGCGCTTGTCGAATTTGTCGAGCGTCACCCGCGTCTGGCGGTGCTCGGAGGGGCCGGCATCAGTACCGCCAGTGGCATCCCCGACTATCGTGACGCCGCCGGTGCGTGGAAACGCTCACCGCCCATGCAGCATCGCCAGTTCATGGGCAGCCATGCCGCCCGGCAGCGCTACTGGGCCCGGGCCCTGGTAGGCTTTCGTACCCTGGATGATGCCAGGCCCAACGCGGCCCATCGGTCCCTGGCGCAACTCGAGAGGCTGGGTCATGTGTCGGGGCTGATCACCCAGAATGTGGATGGCCTGCATCAACGCGCGGGCTCGCGGCGGGTGATCGACCTGCATGGCCGCGCCGACCGGGTGCGCTGCATGGGGTGTGGTGCCAGCCGCATGCGCCATGCCCTGCACACCGAACTCGAGGGCCTCAACCCCCACTGGGCGACCACCGGCGCCGCCGCGGCCCCGGACGGCGATGCCGACCTGGAGGCGGACTTCTCCGCCTTCAGGGTGCCCGAGTGCTCGCGCTGCGGTGACGGCATCTGGAAGCCCGATGTGGTCTTCTTCGGCGATAGCGTGCCGCGGGGCGTGGTCGAACGCGCCTTCGCCCTGATCGAGGCGTGCGACGCCCTGCTGGTCGTGGGCTCCTCGTTGATGGTCTATTCGGGCTTTCGGTTTGCACGAGCCGCGGCCCGGCAAGGCAAGCCCATCGCCTGCCTGAATCGAGGGCACACCCGTGCCGATGACCTCTATACCCTGAAGGTAGAGGCTTCGGTAGAGGCCTCGCTGGGGGCGCTGATACGGCGGCTGGAGCCCCGCCTTGCCCCGGATGGTTTCAGCCGCCGGCCAGCTTGACCGTGTAACCGCGGGCCTCGAGCTCTGCCTTGAGAGTCTCGCGGTGGTCGCCCTGGATCTCGATCACTCCCTCCTTGACGGCACCGCCGGTGCCGCAGCGCTTCTTGAGCGCCTTGGCCAGGGTCTTGAGCTCGGTCTCGGGCAGCGCTACGCCGCCGATGGTGGTGACGCCCTTGCCCTTGCGACCGCTGGTCTCGCGACGGATGCGTACGATGCCGTCGAGCTCGGCGAGGCGCGCCTGCTCTGCCTGCTCGGCACATTGGCACTGGGCCGCAGGCTGTCGGCAGTCGGGACAGGTCTCGCCGTGCTCGGTGGAGTAGACGAGGCCGCGCAGCTGGTCCTGGAGTGATGACATGGGGTGACTCCCGGGTGGATGACTTCTCAGGCCCGGATGATAGCGGCTGTGGCGGCAGCCTGCATGGTCCTTAGCGTGCGGCGGCGCGCGTGGCCTGCTCGCGCGCGAGGCGGGTCACTACCGAGGGAAGCTGGAGCATGTCGGTGATCATGATGGCGCCCTGGGGGGTGATTTCCGCCTCGGGGAAGCGGTTGAGGTGGACCACCCCCATGCCGGCGTCGAGGGCCGCCTGTACGCCGACCACCGAATCCTCGATGGCGAGGCAGTGCGCCGCGGGATAGCCCATCTCGTGTGCCGCGTGGAGATAGAGACAAGGGTCCGGCTTCCAGCAGTTGGCGGTATAGGCGCTGTATAGACGATCGCCGAACAGGGCATCCATGCCGGTAGCGACCAGGGAGGTGCGGATCTTTCGCTCGGGTCCGTTGGAGACCACGCCCATGGGAAAATCGGACAGGGCCGCAAGCGCCTCGGTGGCGCCATCGATGGGGGTGAGCTCTGTCGCCAGGCGCCGGTCGAGATTGGCTCGCATGTTGATCTCGAGCGGTTCGAGCACGTCGGGATCGACGCTGCCATGGCGGCTTTCCAGCTCGGCGACGATGCGTCGAAAGCGCGCCCCGCGAAACTCGCCGATATAGTCGGTGGCCTGAAACGGCAGGCCCACGGCATTCAGCGCCGTGGCCATCTCGTCGGCGAGCAGAGGCTCGCTGTCAACCAGGGTGCCGTCGCAGTCGAAAAGCAGGCAGAGGGGATGTGCCATCACCGGGCCTCACGAAAAATCAGGGCGTTATAAACTCATTGTTACAGATATCGCGCTTGCCTGCCCCATATTAAAGCCCAGTTTCCCTATTTTGTGAACACTGTTTTTCAAAATCATGATGGCATGAAACGCGTTTTCCCGACCAGGGTCGACTAGCATGAAGCGAGGGCCGGAGCGGTCTGTATCAGATCGATGATTCTTCCGATTCACACCCAGCAGGCGAGGTACAGCATGAAGCAGGATACCCTGTGGTCGCTAGTGGGGTCCGCCGCGGCAGTGGCGGCGAGCATGATGGCCCGCAAGGCGGCAGACAAGGCCTATCGGCACGAGGTGGGCGAGACCCCACCGGAAGATCCCGACGAGCCCGATGTAGAGTGGCGTCAGGCACTTCTGTGGGGGGCATCGACCGGCGTGCTGGTGGGAGTGGCCCGGGTGGTGGGCAGGCGCGCCGGTCGCGAGGTCATGCACAGGGCGCCTCGTGTCGGCAAGAGGAGGGGAGTGCTGCCCCGGCTGAAGCGGTAGCATGGCTCGCAGGGCTCGAGGATAATACAAGACGGCGGCCCCCGAACCATCGGTGGGACCGCTGACGCTATTGGTCATGGATCGTGTGGCTATCGCCACCCCGATACGAAGTGAGAGTCAGTCATGAGAGAGGTGGAGCCGTACTGCGACAAGGGGCTCGTCGAGACCGGCTCGACGCTGCTTACAGGCGTCAGCCTCCCGGCGGCGGTGATTCATGAGGCGCCCCTGGCCCATAACCTGGCCTGGATGCAGCGCTTCGCCGAGGCCCACGGGGCCCGGCTGGCGCCCCACGGCAAGACCACCATGAGTCCGGCGCTGTTTCGGCGCCAGCTCGATGCCGGTGCCTGGGGCATTACCCTGGCAACGGCCCCCCAGTGTCGCGCCGCCTTTGCGCATGGAGTGACGCGGCTGCTGATGGCCAACCAGCTGGTGGGCGAGGCCAACATGGCCATGGTGGCAAAGCTGATCCAGGCCGGGGCGGAGTTCTACTGCGTGGTGGATGGCAAGGACAACGTGGACCAGCTGGGGCATTTCTTCGCCGATCGGGGGTTGCGCCTCAACGTGTTGATCGAGCTCGGTGTCCCCGGTGGGCGCTGTGGTTGCCGCAACATCGCTCAGGTCGAGGCGCTGGCGGCGGCGATCGCCGATCAACCGGCCCTGCGGCTGGTCGGCATAGAGGGTTATGAGGGGATGATCGCCGGCGGCGACGAGGTCGCGGCGGTGCGTGCCTATGGAGATCGGCTGGTCGAAACCGTCAAGCTGCTGCACGGCAGCGGCGTGCTGGCCAGCGCGGCGCCCATCGTCACCGCGGCGGGCTCCCGGTGGTTTGACCTGATTGCCCAGGCCTTCGACGAGGCAGAGCTGCATGAGCGCTACACGCCGGTGTTGCGCCCCGGGTGCTATGTGGTGCATGACCACAGGCTCTATGCCGACGCCATGGCCGAGGTAAAGGCGCGAGACCCGCACCTCCAGGGCGAGCTTCAACCGGCGTTGGAAGTGTTCGCCCATGTGCAGTCGTTGCCCGAGCCCGGGTTAGCCATCGTTGCCCTGGGCAAGCGCGATATCGGTCACGAGCCGGATATGCCGCTGCCGTTGCGGCACTATCCCCGCGACACGCTCGCAACGGTGGGCGGGGCGGCGGTCGCTCCCGGTAGCTGGCGCACCACGCATATCATGGACCAGCATCTCTTCCTGGAGATACCCGAGGAGGCCGAGCTGGCGGTCGGTGACGCGATCGCCTTCGGCACCTCCCATCCCTGTCTGACCTTCGACAAGTGGCGTCACCTGCTGCTGGTGGATGAGGCGTTGACGGTCACGGAGTCCGTGGCGACCTGCTTCTAGGCAGCTCAGGGCCTCCAGGCCGCCTCGTTGACCAGGCTGATGGGACGTTGCCCCTGTAGCGCCCGGCTGATGTTGTCCACGGCACGCTGCGCCATGGCATCCCGGGTCTCGTAGGTAGCGGAGCCGGCATGCGGCAGGGCAACCACGCTGGGCATATGGGGCAGGGGAGACTCAGGGGAGAGCGGCTCCTGCTCGAAGACGTCGAGCCCGGCGGCACGCACCTGGCCCTTCTCCAGTGCCGCGATCAGGTCTGCTTCCCGTACCACTCGGCCGCGGGCGATATTGACGAAGATCGCCGAAGGCTTCATCAGGCCGAACTCGTGCGCGCCGATCAAGTGCTCGGTCTCGGCGGTCAGGGGAACGGTCACACAGATGATGTCTGCCTCGGCGAGCAGGGAGTCGTGTGTGCGGCGTTCGGCACCCAGTTCCTGTTCCAGGGCCGGCTTCGGGGAGGCGTTGGAGTAGAGCACGCGCATGCCGAAGCCCAGGGCGCCACGGCGCGCGACGGCGGCGCCGATGCGGCCAAAGCCGATCATGCCCAGGGTCTTGCCGTGTACGTCGCTACCGAATTGTGCCTCGCCGATGCTGGCTTGCCAGTCGCCGCGCCTGACGAAGTCGGCCAGCTCGACGACGCGGCGGGATGCCGCCAGGATCAGCGCGAAGCCGGTGTCGGCGGTGGTTTCGGTGAGCACATCGGGCGTGTTGCAGAGCAGGATACCGCGCCGCGTCAGCTCGTCCACCGGCATGCCGTCGTAGCCCACCGAGATGGTGGCGATCGCCTCGAGGTTCGGCGCGCTATCGAGCAGCTCGAGGGTGATCGGCAGCCCGCTGCCGACCAGGCCGTGGGCCTTGGGCAGGGCGGCCAGGAAGGCCGGGTCGTCGGCCGACTCGAGGCCCGGGAAGGTTTGTACCTCGAAGTCGCGGTCCAGCTGGGCCAGTTGGGCCTCGCTCAGGCGACCGTAGGCCAGGATACGCTTTTGCATGAGACTCTCCTCACTCCGCAGGGAATTCCCGTTCGCCCAGGCTACCTTGATAGTCGCTGTCTTCAGAGCTGGGCTCGATGACCGTCGCCCCGGCATCTCGTTCGAGGCAATGCGCCTGGCGGCAAGCCGAAATAAAACGGGCGGCCCCAGGGCCGCCCGTTGATCATGCGAGGAGTGCTTAGCGCACCTTGGGGTCGAGCTCGCCGCTGGCGTAGCGCTCGAACATCGCTTCCAGGTTGATCGGCTTGATCCTGGAGGCATTGCCGGCGGTGCCGAAGGCCTCGTAGCGCTCGATGCAGAGGTCGCGCATGGCGGAGACGGTCTGCTTGAGGAACTTGCGGGGGTCGAACTCGCTGGGGTTCTCGGCCAGGAAGCGACGCACCGCGCCGGTGGAGGCCAGGCGCAGGTCGGTGTCGATATTGACCTTGCGCACCCCGTGCTTGATGCCCTCGATGATCTCCTCGACGGGGACGCCGTAGGTCTCGGGGATCTCGCCGCCGTGGGCGTTGATGATCTCGAGCCAATCCTGGGGAACCGAGGAGGAGCCGTGCATCACCAGATGGGTATCGGGGATGCGGGCGTGGATCTCCTTGATGCGCTGGATGGAGAGGGTGTCGCCGGTGGGTGGCCGGGTGAACTTGTAGGCGCCGTGGCTGGTGCCGATGGCGATGGCCAGGGCGTCCACGCCGGTGGCCTTGACGAAGTCGGCGGCCTCTTCCGGGTCGGTAAGCAGCTGTTCCATATCCAGCTTGCCCTCGGCGCCGATGCCGTCTTCCTCACCGGCCATGCCGGTTTCCAGGCTGCCCAGACACCCCAGCTCGCCCTCCACGGAAACGCCGCAGGCATGGGCCATTTCCACGGTGCGACGGGTGACGTCGACGTTGTACTCGTAGCTGGCCGGGGTCTTGCCATCCTCGCCCAGGGAGCCGTCCATCATCACCGAGGAGAAGCCCAGCTGGATGGAGCGCTGGCACACGCCGGGGCTGGTGCCGTGATCCTGGTGCATGACGACCGGGATATGCGGAAACTCTTCCACCGCGGCCAGGATCAGGTGACGCAGGAAGGGGGCGCCGGCGTACTTGCGGGCACCGGCAGAGGCCTGGACGATCACCGGAGAGTCGGTGCGGTCGGCGGCCTCCATGATGGCGCGCATCTGCTCGAGGTTGTTGACGTTGAAGGCCGGCACGCCGTAGCCATGTTCGGCGGCGTGGTCCAGTAGCTGGCGCATGCTGATCAGTGCCATATTCTCACCTGTTGTTCGGGGTGGTGGCGGCGCCTGGGGCAGCCGCCGCGTGGAGCGTCGCGATCGAAATCCGGCTAGTCTATCAGGCCTGGGCAGCGGCGGCTTCCAGGGCGACGACCGCCGGCAGGGGCTTGCCTTCGACGTATTCGAGGAAGGCGCCACCGCCGGTGGAGATATAGGAGACCCGGTCGGCGATATCGTACTTGTCGATGGCCGCCAGGGTATCGCCGCCGCCGGCAATGGAAAAGGCCGGGCTGTCGGCGATGGCCTTGGAGATCACCTCAGTGCCCTTGCCGAACTGGTCGATCTCGAATACGCCGACCGGGCCGTTCCAGAGGATGGTGCCGGCATCCTTGAGCGTGTCGGCCAGGCATGCGGCGCTCTCCGGGCCGATGTCGAGGATCATCTCGTTGTCGGCGACCTGGTCCACTGGCTTGACGATGGCCTCGGCGGCGTCGGAGAACTCGGTGGCCACTACCACATCGGTGGGCAGCGGGATCTGTACCTTCTCCATCAGCGCCTTGGCCTGGCCAATGAGGTCGGCCTCGTGCAGTGACTTGCCGACGTTATGGCCGGCGGCCGCGATGAAGGTGTTGGCGATGCCCCCGCCGACAATCAGCTGGTCACACTTCTCGGAGAGCGCCGTCAGCACCTCCAGCTTGGTGGAGACCTTTGAGCCGCCGACGATGGCCGCCATGGGGCGAGCCGGTGTGGCGAGGGCCTTCTCCAGGGCATCGAGTTCGGTGGCCAGCAGCGGGCCGGCACAGGCAACGGGAGCCAGGCGCGCCACGCCGTGAGTGGAGGCCTGGGCGCGGTGGGCGGTGCCGAAGGCATCCATCACATAGACATCGCAGAGCGTGGCGTACTGCTGGGCGAGGGCCTCGTTATCCTTCTTTTCCCCCGGGTTGAAGCGCACGTTCTCGAGCAGTACCACCTCGCCGTCGGCCACCTCGACCCCACCGTTCAGGTACTCGCTGACCAGCCGCACCGGGCGACCCAGCAGCTCCCCCAGGTGGTCGGCCACCGGAGCCAGGGAGAATTCCTCGGCGGGCTCGCCCTCGGCAGGACGCCCCAGGTGGCTCATCAGCAGCACTCGGGCGCCGCCATCCAGGGCGGCCTGGATGGAGGGCAGGGCGGCACGCAGGCGAGCATCGCTGGTTACCTTGCCGTGCTTGATGGGCACGTTGAGGTCCTCGCGGATCAGCACACGTTTTCCGCTGAGGTCGAGATCGGTCATCTTGCGCACGTTCATCGGGGGGTGTTCCTCGTCTTGGGGAAACCGAAGGGGGTCAGGGTGAATCGAGGGGCATGGCGGCCAGGCGCCGGGTGACGTCGAGCATGCGATTGGCGAAGCCCCACTCGTTGTCGAACCAGCACAGCAGCTTGATCAGGCGGCCGCCGGCCACCCGAGTCTGGGTGGCATCCACGATACCGGAGCGTGGGTCGTGGTTGAAGTCGACCGAGGCCATGGGTTCCTCGGTGTAGCCCAGCAGGCCGGCCAGGCGTCCGCGACTGGCCTCGGCGAGCAGGGCGTTGACCTCGCTGGCGCTGGTGTCCTGGCGCACCGTGATGGCCAGGTCCATGGCCGAGACGTTGATCGTCGGCACCCGCACGTGCAGGCACTCGAAGCGGTCGGCCAGGTGCGGCATCAGGCGGTTGATGCCGCGGGCCAGGCCGGTGTCCACCGGCACGATGGAGTGCATCGCCGAGCGGGTCAGGCGCAGGTCGGTCTGGTGGTAGGCGTCGATCACCGGCTGGTCGTTCATCGCCGAGTGGATGGTGGTGGTGACGCCATGCTCGATGCCGAGTGCCTCGTCGAGCACGGTGAGCACCGGCACCAGGCAGTTGGTGGTGCAGGAGGCGGCCGAGACGATACGCTGGGTCGGGGCCAGCGCGTGGTCGTTGATGCCGCTGACGATGGTGGCATCGACGTCGGCCTCCGCCGGTTGTGAGAAGAGCAGGCGGTCGGCACCGGCATCCAGATGGCGCTGGGCGGTGGGGCGGTCCTTGAAGCTGCCGGAACACTCCAGCACCAGGTCGATGCCGAGTTCCCGCCAGGGCAGGCGGCTCGGGTCGGGCTCGGAAAGCACGCGGATGGCCCGGTCGTCGATCATCAGCTGGTCGCCATTCACCTCGACCCGGGCCGGAAAACCACCATGGGTCGTGTCATAGCGAGTCAGGTAAGCGATGGTGTCGAGGCCCGACAGCTCGTTGATGGCCACCACCTCGAGCCGGGGCTCGGCGCGCTCGACGAGGGCGCGCAGCACGCACTGGCCGATGCGACCGTAACCGTTGATGGCGATGCGATAGGCCATGGCGTCCAGCGTCTCTCCTGCAGGTGGTAAAGACCACCGAGTCTAGCGTATTTCAGCCGATGAGTCCCGGCAGGTGCCAGGCCAGCGGCAGCAGCAGGGCGGTGAGAATGCCGGTGAGACTCATGCCCAACGAGGCGAAGGCGCCGGCGGTCGGGCCGATCTCGAAGGCACGCACCGTGCCCAGGGCATGGCCGTTGATGCCCAGCGCCAGGCCGATTAGCCGTTCATCATGGATATCGAGCCAGCGTGCCATGAGGCTCACGCAGCCGATCGCCGCCACGCCGGTGACCAGCAGGCCTCCCATCAGCAGGGCCACGGAACCGCCGAGGCGTTCGGTGATGCCGATGGCAATGGGGGCGGTGACCGACTTGGGCGCCAGCGAGGCGAGGGTCTCTGGCGAAGCGCCCAGCAGCCAGGCGATGCCAACGGCGTAGAGGGCGGCCATGCCGGCGGTGATGGGTAAACAGACCAGCAGCGGGCGCCATAGCTCGCGAATGTGGCTCATCTGCTGATGGAGCGGAAGGCCCAGGGCCACCGTGGCCGGGCCGAGCAGCAGCATCAGCCAGCCGGCTCCCGAGCGGTAGTCGGCGAAGTCGATGCCGAGCAGCCACAGTGTCGCGGCCAGCAGCAGGGCGGCCACGAGGAGGGGAGGGCACCAGGCGGGGGCATGAATGGCGCGAAACAGCCGGTCGCCGGCGAAGTAGGCGGCGAGGGTGAGGGCCACGGCGGCGAGGGGGGTGGCCATCAGCTGCTCGATCATCTCACTCATGGCCGATACCCCGGGCATTCGTGTCGTGGCCGCCCACCAGGCGACGCATCAGCCAGAGAGTGGTAAAGACGCTGAGCAGCGTGCCCAAGAGCAGGGCGACGAGGATGGCGGTGAGCTGGCCGGCAAGCTCGTCGAGAATAAAGAAGATGCCGACTACGCCGGGCATTATCAACAGCCCCAGCATGGCGATCAGCGGCCGGGCCGAGGCGGCGATATCGTCGAAGCCGCCACCGTGGAGGACGAGCCAGGCGGTAAGCAGCAGCATGCCGATCACGCCGGCAGAAACCGGCAACCCGGTCAGGGTGACCAGGACCTCACCGGCCAGCAGAAAACCGATCAACCAGAGAAAGCCACGCAGTGCCGACATATCGTTCCTTTTTCGAGAAGGGGCAAGAATAACGTCAAAGGGGGGCGCGACCGTGGTCGCGCCCCCCTTTACACTACACCGTTCGCCGAACGGTGGTCGTTCGGGGCCTCAGCCCTCGAGCAGCTCGCTGGCCTGCTTGACCAGGTTCTCCACGGTGAAGCCGAAATGCTTGAACAGATCGCCCGCCGGGGCGGATTCGCCGAAGCTGCGCATGCCGACCACCCGGCCCTCGAGACCCACATACTTGTACCAGAAGTCGGTGTGGCCTGCCTCGATGGCGAGGCGCCGGGTCACGGCCCTGGGCAGCACGCTTTCGCGGTATTCGGCTTCCTGGTCGTCGAAGTGGTCGGTAGACGGCATGGAGACCACGCGAACGCCATGGCCGGCCTTCTCCAGCTCGGCAGCGGCCTCCATGGCCAGGCCGACCTCGGAACCGGTGGCGATCAGGATCAGGTCGGGCGTGCTCGCCTCGCCCTGGCTCTCCTTCAGCACATAGCCACCGCGCTGGATGTCGGCCAGCTGCTGCTTGGAGCGCGACTGGTGGGGGAGACCCTGACGCGAGAACACCAGCGCCGAGGGGCCGGAGTTGCGCTTGAGCGCGGCGCTCCAGGCGGCGGCCGTCTCGGTGGTATCGCAGGGACGCCAGGTGGCCAGGTTGGGGGTGGTGCGCAGGTTGGTGAGCTGCTCCACCGGCTGGTGGGTGGGGCCATCCTCGCCCAGGCCGATGGAGTCATGGGTGAAGACATAGATGGCGCGCTTGCCCATCAGGGCCGCCATGCGCACGGCGTTGCGCATGTATTCCATGAAGATCAGGAAGGTGGCGCCGTAGGGGATAAAGCCGCCGTGCAGGACGATACCGTTCATGATGGCGCCCATGCCGAATTCGCGCACCCCGTAGTGGAGGTAGTTGCCGTCCGGCGTCTGCGGGGTGATCGCCTTCGCTCCTTCCCAGAGGGTCAGGTTGGAGGGTGCCAGGTCGGCGCTGCCGCCGAGGAGCTCGGGCAGTTGCGGGCCCAGCTCGTTGAGGCAGTTCAGCGAGGCCTTGCGCGAGGCGATGGACTCACCCTGCTCCTGGGCGCGCTGCACCATGGCCTCGCTGGTCAGCTCGGTAGGCAGCTTGCACGCCATGCGGCGTGAAAATTCGCGGGCCAGTTCCGGATGGGCCTCGGCGTAGCGCTCGAAGCGGGCCTGCCACTTGTCGTACCGGGTCTGGCCGGCCTCGTTGGCATCCCAGCCGCGATAAATGTCTTCGGGCACGTGGAAGGGAGCGTGGGGCCAGCCGAGCTCCTGGCGGGCGGCGGCGACTTCGTCCGCACCCAGGGGGGCGCCATGGGTCGCGGCGGTACCCTGCTTGTCGGGGGCGCCGAAGCCGATGATGGTCTTGCAGATGATCAGGCTGGGCTTGTCATCCTGGCTGCGCGCCATCTCGATGGCCGCCTGAATCTCCTCGGGCTTGTGGCCGTCGACGTTGGGCACCACGTGCCAGCCGTAGGCCTCGAAGCGCTTGGCGGTGTCCTCGGTAAACCAGGTCTCGACCTCGCCGTCGATGGAGATGCCGTTGTCGTCGTAGAAGGCGATCAGCTTGCCGAGCCGCTGGGTGCCGGCCAGGGAGGAGACCTCGTGGGAGACGCCCTCCATTAGACAGCCGTCGCCGACGAAGGCATAGGTGTAATGGTCGACGATGTCGTGACCGGGGCGGTTGAACTGGGCCGCCAGGGTCTTCTCGGCCAGGGCCATGCCCACGGCGTTGGCCAGGCCCTGACCCAGCGGGCCCGTGGTGGTCTCGACGCCCGGCGCATAGCCGTACTCGGGGTGGCCGGCGGTCTTGGCGTGGAGCTGACGGAAGTTCTGCAGCTCCTCGAGGCCGAGCTCGTAGCCGGTGAGGTGGAGCAGGGAGTAAAGCAGCATGGAGCCGTGACCGTTGGAGAGCACGAAGCGGTCGCGGTCGGGCCATGTCGGGTCGGCCGGGTTGTGCCTGAGGTAGTCGTTCCACAGTACCTCGGCGATGTCGGCCATGCCCATGGGGGCGCCGGGGTGACCGGAGTTGGCCTTCTGTACGGCATCCATGGAGAGGGCGCGAATGGCGTTGGCCAGTTCGAAACGTGACGGCATGGGGGAGCTCCTCGCCTGCGACCCACGCCGTGGGGTGGCGGGGACGGGCTGTCTGGGTCGGACACCGCACAGGGATGCGCGGCGCGGTCGAAGTCGGTGGCGTATTGTCGCCGACTTGACGGCGTGCTTCAAATCGTGGATGCCTCGTCACCCGCCAGCGTGTAGACTCTTGCCCCGAATATGCGGCCCGTCGCGGCCCGTTGTGATTTCACGGTCGAGGACGCCATGAGCGAATACTCCCTGTTTACCTCCGAATCCGTTTCCGAGGGGCACCCGGACAAGATCGCCGATCAGATCTCCGATGCGGTGCTCGATGCCATCATTGCCCGCGACAAGCAGGCACGTGTGGCCTGTGAAACCCTGGTCAAGACCGGCGTGGCGATCGTTGCCGGCGAGATCAGCACCTCCGCCTGGGTCGACCTCGAGGCGATCGTGCGCGAAGTGATCATCGGCATCGGTTACACCTCCTCGGATGTGGGCTTCGACGGCCAGACCTGCGGCGTGCTCAACCTGATCGGCAAGCAGAGCGTGGATATCGCCCAGGGCGTCGATCGTCGCAAGCCCGAGGACCAGGGCGCCGGCGACCAGGGGCTGATGTTCGGCTATGCCACCAACGAGACGGACTCCTTCATGCCGGCGCCGATCCACTATGCCCACCGCCTGGTGGAGCGACAGGCGGAGCTGCGCCAGCAGGGCCTGCTGCCCTGGCTGCGTCCGGATGCCAAGAGCCAGCTCACCTTCCGCTATGATGCCGAGGGCAAACCCTGCGCGGTGGACGCCATCGTGCTCTCCACCCAGCATGATCCGGGCATCGACCAGCAGGAGCTGCGCGAGATGGTCAAGCGCGAGATCATCGAGCAGGTGGTGCCCGCCGAATGGCTCTCCGAGCAGACCAAGTACCATATCAATCCGACCGGCAAGTTCGTGATCGGTGGCCCGGTGGGTGACTGCGGGCTGACCGGCCGCAAGATCATCGTCGATACCTATGGGGGCACGGCGCGTCATGGGGGTGGGGCCTTCTCCGGCAAGGACCCCTCCAAGGTCGACCGTAGCGCCGCCTACGCCGGGCGCTACGTGGCCAAGAATATCGTCGCCGCGGGACTCGCCGACAAGTGCGAGATTCAGGTCTCCTACGCCATCGGCGTGGCCGAGCCCACCTCGGTCTCCGTCAATACCTTCGGCACCGGCAGGGTGGACGATGCGCGGATCATCGAGCTGGTGCGCGAGCACTTTGACCTGCGCCCCAATGCCATCACCCGCATGCTCGACCTGCTGCATCCCATGTATCGGTTGACCGCAGCCTACGGCCACTTCGGCCGCGATCCCTTCGAGACGTCCTATACCTGGATCGACACCCAGGGCGAGGCGCACACCGAGACCTTCACGGCCTTCCCCTGGGAGAAGACCGATCGTGCCCATGCCCTGCGTCAGGCCGCCGGTCTCTAGCCTCCAGGCAGGGATGACGCCGTAGGCCTGCGTCTACACGAGAAAACGGGCCCCGCCGGCAGCGCCGCGCGGGGCCCGTTGCTAGTATGAAGGCAGGCCCCTTCACACCGGGGTGTCCCATGCCCCTGCTGCGTCCTTCGCGTTGGCGTTATCCGGCCTGTCTGCTGGTGCTGCTTCTGGTCCTGTCGGCGCCTCTGCTACTGGCCGCGCCGGCCGCCTCCGCCCCCTGCCCGGCGCCGCCGTCATCGGGCGTGCTCGCGACCCTGCTGGCACGCCTGGCCGAGTGGGACGACGCCTATTATCGGCGCGGTGAGTCGCCGGTAAGCGATGCCATCTACGACCAGGCCCGGGGCCGACTCGAGGCGTGGCGGCGCTGCTTTCCCGACCGGGTGTCCGCGCTGACGCCGCCGAGCTATCCTCCGGGCGAAAGCGTTCACCCCGTGGTCCAGACCGGCCTTGCCAAGCTCGCCGACGCCGATGCCGTGGCGCGCTGGCTGGAGCGCCGCCCCGACGCCTGGATTCAGCCCAAGGTAGACGGAGTGGCGGTGACCCTGGCCTATCGCGATGGCCGGCTGGCGGCCGCCGTCAGTCGCGGCGATGGCGAGACGGGGCAGGACTGGACCGAGCGTGCGCGGCGCCTGCCGGCCGTGCCGAACCGCTTGCCGGAACCGCTCGATGGCGTGCTCCAGGGCGAGCTCTATCTGCGTTTGACGGCACACGTGCAGGCCGAGCAGGGCGCTGCCGGGGCGCGTGCCGAACTAAGCGGACTGATGGCCCGGGGTGGCCTGGATGACGCCGAGGCGGCGCGGATTGGCCTCTTCGTCTGGGACTGGCCCGATGGCCCGGCCGAGATGATGGAGCGGCTGACGAGGCTTACCGCGCTGGGGTTCGTGGACACGGCGCGCTTTACGCATCCGGTGGCCGACCTTGCCGCGGTCACGCGGTGGCGCCGCGACTGGTTCCAGGGGCCGCTGTCCTTCGCCACCGACGGCGTCGTGTTGCGCCAGGCCTCGCGCCCGCCCGGTCGCGTCTGGGAAGCCGAGCCGCCCGACTGGGCGGTGGCCTGGAAGCATCCGCCTCGGGAGGCGCTTGCCGGGGTGCGCGGGGTGGCATTTCGCATCGGCCGCACCGGGCGCATCACGCCGCTGCTCCACCTGCACCCGGTGGTACTCGAGGGGCGCACCATTCGCCGAGTCAGCGTGGGATCGCTCTCCCGCTGGCAAGCGCTGGATATTCGACCCGGAGACCAGGTGACGATTGCCCTGGCCGGGCTGACCATTCCGCGCCTGGAGGGCGTAGCCTGGCATGCCGCCCAGCGTCGGCCCCTGGCGGTGCCGAGCCCTGCGCGTTACCACGCCCTGAGTTGCTTGCGCCCGACGCCGGGCTGCGAGAAGCAGTTTCTCGAGCGACTGGCCTGGCTCTCGGGCCCCGAGGCCCTGGATCTCGAAGGCGTCGGCCCGGGCACCTGGGAGGCACTGATCGAGGCGGGGCTGATCGAGGGAATGCTCGACTGGGTCGGCCTGGATCGACGGGCACTGCAGCGTGCGCGCGGTATCGGCGACATCCGGGCGGGCTCTCTGCGGATGACCCTGGCGGGGGCAAGAGACGCCCCCTTCGCGCGCTGGCTGCAGGCGCTGGGTGTGCCCCCGGGGATCCGGGCCGCCCTGCCGAGCGACTGGCATACCCTGGTGAGTCATGACCACGATGACTGGGTCGCCATGCCCGGCATCGGGCCGGGGCGCGCCGCGGGGCTGGTCGCGTTCTTCGCCCATCCGGAGGTGCGACGCCTGGCCGAGCGGCTCGCCGGACTGGGCGTCGTCGGGTTCGGGCGTTGATTGTCGATAGCCGGGATCCCTGCCTATAGTGAAGGTCACGCTTTCAGGACGTGACGAGGTGTGCCCATGAACCAGCCCGCCGTGACCACGCCCGCCCAGCAGGACTTCAGGGTCGCCGACCTCGCCCTGGCCGACTGGGGGCGTCGCGAGATACGCATCGCCGAGACCGAGATGCCGGCGCTGATGACGATTCGTGAGCAGTACCGCGACGCCCGGCCCCTGGCCGGGGCGCGCATCGCCGGCTGCATTCACATGACCATCCAGACGGCAGTGCTGATCGAAACCCTGATCGACCTCGGGGCCAGCGTGCGCTGGTCTTCCTGCAACATCTTCTCCACCCAGGACCACGCCGCGGCGGCCATCGCCGCCGCCGGCATTCCGGTATTCGCCTGGAAGGGCGAGACCGAGGAGGAATTCTGGTGGTGCATCGAGCAGACGGTCACAGGCCCCGACGGCTGGGCCCCGAACCTGGTGCTCGACGACGGCGGCGACCTGACCCTGCTGCTGCACGAGAAGCGTCCGGCGCTTCTGGACGCCATCCACGGCATCAGCGAGGAAACCACCACGGGCGTGCACCGGCTTCAGGAGATGTTGCGTGATGCCACCCTGGGGGTGCCGGCCATCAACGTCAACGACGCGGTGACCAAGTCGAAGAACGACAACAAGTATGGCTGTCGCCACTCGCTCAGCGATGCCATCAAACGTGCCACCGACCATCTGCTGGCCGGCAAGCAGGCGTTGGTGGTGGGCTACGGCGATGTCGGCAAGGGCTCGGCGGCATCGCTGCGTCAGGAGGGTATGATCGTCAAGATCGCGGAGATCGACCCGCTGTGCGCGATGCAGGCCTGCATGGACGGCTTCGAGGTGGTCTCTCCCTACGCCGGCGGGGTCAACCGCGGCATGGAGAGCATCGATGGCGAGCTGCTGGGCCGGGTCGACCTGGTGGTGACCTGCACCGGCAATATCGCCGCCTGCGATGCCGCCATGCTGCAGGCCCTCAAGCCCGGCGCGGTGGTATGCAATATCGGCCACTTCGACAGCGAGATCGATACCGGTTACATGCGTCGCCACTGGCACTGGGAGGAGGTGAAGCCCCAGGTGCACAAGGTCTATCGTGACAGCAAGCCCGGTGAATTCGACCCCGCCAGCCGCGATTATCTGATCCTGCTCTCCGAGGGGCGCCTGGTGAACCTGGGCAACGCCACCGGCCACCCCTCCCGGGTGATGGATGGCTCCTTCGCCAACCAGGTGCTGGCCCAGATGCATCTCTATCGGGGGCGCTTCGCCGAGCTGCCCGAGGCCGAGCGGGCCGCGGCGCTGACGGTGAGCGTGCTGCCCCGCCACCTCGACGAGGAGGTGGCGCGCTATATGGTGGAGGGCTTCGGCGGGGTGGTCACCCGCATGACCGAGGCCCAGGTCGAGTACACCGGCCTGCCGGCGGATGGGCCCTACAAGCCCGACGACTATCGTTATTAAATCGGCCCGCGTTATTGAGCCGGCCCGGTGCCTAGCCGGCCACCAGCGGTAGCGTCAGCGCCAGGTAGAGGGGTATCAGCAGCGGGGCGGCCAGGGTGGTGACCAGCACCGCCTGGGCGCCCTTGGCCGGGGCGATGCCCAGCTCCATGGCCACTACCACGACATTGGCGGCCATGGGCACGATGCCCAGCAAGAGGATGGCCATGGCCAGCTCGCGTGAGAGCGGGGCGATGGCCTGCAGCATGAGCACGGCGCCCAGCGCCAAGAGCGGCCAGAGAACGCAGCGTATCGCCACGCAGGCGCCGATAAAGCGGCCGTCCACCTCGCGGAGGCTGACTCGCCCCAATGTCATGCCGATGATCATCATGCCCAGCAGGGTGTAGGTGGCCGGGAACACGGCCAGTCCCTCCATGATGGCCACCGGTAGCGTCAGGCCCATGCCGCTGACCACCAGCGCCGCCAGGAAGGCATAGACCAGCGGCAGTCGCACGATCTTCGTCAGACTCTCGGCCACCGAGAACTGCCCCCGGGCGCTGAGGTAGAAGCCCACCGTGAATTCATAGAGGGTGATGCCCAGCACGCAGAACAGGTAGAGAGTCACGCCCTCCGGTGGCAGTAATACCAGCGCCACCGGCAGGCCGAAATAGCCGGTATTGCCGGTGCCGGCCGAGAAGGCCAGCAGGGCGCTCTCCTGGGGCGCAAAGCCGTGCCGGGTCAGGCGGTGCACCAGCAGGGCGAGCAGGCTGGCGGCGACGAAGGCGGCCAGGGTCAGCAGCAGATAACCGGGAGTGGGGCCGCCCTGTATCAGTCCACGGAAGAAGGTCAGCGGCGCCACCAGGTAGATAAGCAGGGTGGCGATGGGACGCGGGTCCACCGCCAGGCGGCGTGCGGCCAACCAGCCCAGGGCGACATAGCTCAGGAGTGTCCACAGCGGGCCCATCAGGGCGCCGGGGTCGATGGCGTGCATGAAGTGTCCCTGTTTCGAGGTCTCGGGGCTTGCGGTGCCCGTGGTGGTGTCGGTACGCCAACGTGAATGAAATCGATATCGCGGCGCGGATCTTTCATTGGTTAAGAGGCCAGTGGCTCGTCACAATGGCATCATTATGCAGACGTTTCATGAGGATACCCAATGAGCACGCAGCAACACCCGCTGGGCATCAGCTTCGAATTCTTCCCGCCGAATACCGAAGCCGGTCGTGAGAAGCTGATCGGGGTGCGCGACGCTCTGGCAGAGCGTGGGCCACGCTTCTTCTCGGTGACCTACGGTGCCGGGGGCTCCACCCAGGACCGAACCCTCAATACCGTGCGCCAGGTGCGTGGGGCGGGCATCACCACCGCGCCACATCTCTCCTGTATCGGCAGCGAGAAGGGGCAACTGCGCGACTTGCTGGCCCGCTATCGTGAAGAAGGCATCGAGAGTCTGGTGGCGCTGCGCGGCGACCTTCCGTCGGGCATGGGTAGTATCGGTGAGTTCCGCTATGCCAACGAGCTCGTGACCTTTATTCGCGAGGAAACCGGTGATGACTTCGAGATCGCCGTGGCCGCCTATCCCGAGTCGCATCCCCAGGCGCCCAGCCTGGAACGTGACGTCGAGAACTTCGCTCGCAAGATGAAGGCCGGCGCCAACCTCGCCGTGACCCAGTACTTCTTCAATGCCGATGCCTACTTCCATTTCGTGGAGCGAGCCAGGGCGCTGGGCGTCGAGGCGCCCATCGTGCCGGGCATCATGCCGATCACCAACTACGCCAAGCTGGCTCGGTTTTCCGATGCCTGTGGCGCCGAGATTCCACGCTGGATTCGCAAGCAGCTGGAGGCCTACGGCGATGACAGCGAGTCCATCGCGGCCTTCGGTGAAGAGGTCATCTCGCGGCTGTGCCAGCGTCTGCTGGATGGCGGCGCTCCCGGCCTGCATTTCTATACGCTCAATCAGGCCAAGCCGAGCCTCAAGGTGCTCGACAACATCTCCGCCTGAGTGGCGCCGGGGGAGTCTCGGGTCGGGTAAGCGAACCCGAACATGCCCCCGATGCGTACCGCCGGATGTGTCTTTGCCTTGTTCGGCCTGGGGCCTGTCCTGGATTCCCGGCCATACAACGACACGGCCCCGCAATTGGCGGGGCCGTGTCGTTGGCTATCGTGTCGAGCGAGGAGCCCGCCTGTCTGGCGGGACCGGCCATTCAGGTGGTGGCCGTTGAACCGCCGCCGCCCTTGCCGTGCAGCTTGCGCTGCATCAGGACCATGCCGATACCGACCGCCAGGCCGGCAATATCCGTGACGATGCCGCCATAGATCATGAACAGGGCGGCGATCAGCATCACCACGCGCTGCCAGGCCTTCGTCGGGCCGAAGAACCAGGCCTGGACCACCGCGGCCAGCAGGATGATGCCGAGGGTGGCGGTGACGCCGACCCGCAGGATCTGGGGCCAGGAGCCTTCCATCAGCATGGCGGGACTGTAGAAGAACATGAAGGGCACGATAAAGGCGGCCAGGCCAATCTTGAACGAGGCCACCGAGGTGCCCATGGCGTTGTCGCCGGAGATGCCCGCCGCCGCATAGGAGGCCAGTGCCACCGGCGGGGTGATCGCCGATACCACCGCGAAGTAGAACACGAAGAAGTGCGCGACCAGCGGTTCGATACCGATGCTGATCAGACCCGGGGCGACTACCGAGGCGGCCACCGCATAGGCGGCGGTGGTGGGCATGCCCATGCCGAGCAGTATCGAGATGCACATGGCGAAGAACAGCGCCAGCAGCTGGCTGACGCCGGCCAGACCCAGCAGCAACGAGGAGAAGCGTGCGCCGACCCCGGTCAGGGCGATAACCCCGACGATCAGGCCGGCACAGGCGCACACGGCGATGATCTGGATCGACATGCCGCCGGCCAGCTGCAGCGCCCTGAGAACCGAACGGATGCCCATCCTGTAGGGCGTCAGCCAGCTGACCACGGCGGCCGAGGCGGTGGCCAGCGTGCCCGCGCGAATCACCGAGTAACCCATGAACAGGGCGACGATCAGGATGATGATCGGCGTGAACAGGTAGACCTGCTTGACCAGGCGGCGGAACTGGGGAATCTCCTCCTTGCGCATGCCGCGCATGCCCTTGCGTGCGGCCTCGAAGTCGACCATGCAGTAGATCGACAGGAAGTAGAGGATGGCCGGGATCACGGCCGCCACGGCGATCTCGGTGTACGGGATGCCGGTGACCTCGGCCATGATAAAGGCGCCGGCGCCCATGATCGGCGGCATGATCTGTCCGCCGGTCGAGGCGGCGGCCTCGATGGCGCCGGCGCTGCGTGACGGATAGCCCACCTTCTTCATCAGGGGAATGGTCAGCGAGCCGGTAGAGACCACGTTGCCGGCCGAGGTGCCGTTGATCATGCCCATCAGCCCCGAGGCGAAGATCGATACCTTGGCCGGGCCGCCACGGGCACGACCGGCGGCGGCGAAGGCGAAGTTGACGAAGTAGTCTCCGACCTTCGATGCCTGCAGGAAGGCGGCGAAGATGATGAACAGGATGATATAGGTGGAAGAGACCGCGGTGGTCGGTCCGAGGATGCCGGCATCGGTGTATACCTGGCTGAAGAAGCGTCCCACGGAGAGTCCCGGGTAGCCAAGGAAGCCCGGTAGATAGGGGCCGACGAACACATAGAGCAAAAAGATCACCGAGATGATCACCAACGCCAGGCCGGCCACCCGGCGGGTCAGCTCGAGGATCAGCAGCGAGCCGGCAATGGCGGCATACGAGATTCCCATGGGCGCGAAAGAGGTGCCGGTGGAGGCGCGCAGCGGGCTGTTGAACATCACCAGCAGATAGCCCGCCACCGCCAGGGAACAGGCCATCAGCACCAGGTCGGCGGGCGAAAGGGCACCGCGTACCTGGCGATAGGCCCATGACAGCAGGATGCCGGTGGCGGTAGCCAGAATCAGCGGATAGCCGAAGTGCCAGGCCTCGATCTCCGGTGCGATGCGCAGGGCACCATCATTCATCGCCTGATACATCATGACCACGCGCACCAGGGCATACAGGGCCGGGATCAGCAGGGCATAGCTTAGCCAGCGCATCCAGCCGGGAGAGCGTTCGCGGCCATGATCGGCGAAGCTAGCACCGGCATACAGGCCGTAGCCGAGTATCAGTGCCCCGGCGATATGCAGGATGCGAAACGACCAGGTCTCCAGGGGGTATACGTTCAGCGAGATCAGGTGAAACAGCGAGTAGGCGATGGCCAGTGCGCCGAACAGCAGCCACTGCCAGCCGGTATACAGGCGTCGGTTGGATTCGACGGCGGCCTCGTCGACGCCTTCGGCATTGACGGTTTCGACGACATCGTCGGGGCCGGTGTCGTCGAGAGATTCGGGATGTCGTGACATGTAAAACACCCTTGGGTGTGAAGCGGACGGCAGGCATGCTGCCCCGGATCGCTTGGCGACCCAGGGCGGCGTCAGGGGATAAGCGAGTTTACAGCTTCAGGTCGTCGGGAATCTCGTAGCCATTCTCCTCGTACCAGCGGACCGCGCCCGGATGGAAGGGCAGCACGGTGTTGTACTGGACATTCTCCGGCACGCTGGTAGCGGCACTGCGGTGGATGTCCATCATCTTGTCGTTGTTCTCCAGGCTCAGCTTGGTGATCTCGTAGACCAGGTCTTCGGGCAGGTCACAGCCGGCGATGGTGAAGTTCCACATGGAAACGGCGCGAGCATCCTCTTCCAGGGTCTGGTAGGTGCTGGCCGGGATCATGAAGGGCGATACCGGGAACGCCTCGAGCACCTGGGCCTGCTCCTCTTCGGTAAACTCGACGATATTGATGTCGGTCTGCACCTCGAGCTGGCTGACGGCGGGGATCGGGATGCCGGCGGCGAAGGCGATGACGTCGATCAGGCCATCCTGGAGCTGGCCGCCCAGGTCGTTCCAGCCGCCGTTGCGGCGGTCGAAGTCGACGCCGAGCTCTTCGAGGATAGCCGGGAAGTAGGTGTCGGAGGTGGAGGCCGCCGGGCCGAAGCCGATGCTGGCGCCATCCGGAATGTCGGCGATCGACTCGATGCCGCTATCGCTCAGGGTGGTGACGGAGAATGGCGTCTCGTACATCGGGAAGAGGGCGCAGACATTATCCATGGGCACGCCGGGCGCGAGAGGGCTCTCGCCGGCCAGCGCCTCGGCGGCCGGGCCCATGGTGGTCAGGCCCAGGGCGATATCACCGGTGTGTACCAGGGCGAGGTTCTGATTCGGACCACCGGTGACCTCGCCACCCCCGGAGAGGCCCAGCTCGTCGGCAATCAGGTTGGCCCAGCCGGAACCGTAGACGAAGTAGGTGCCGCCCTGGCTGGCGGTGCCCACGGTGAAGTTGTCGGGCCAGTCGCTGCGATCCTGGGCGGCGGCCGAGGCGGCAACCAGCAGAGTGCCGGCGACGGTGCCGGCGAGCAGCTTGGTGGAGAGAAGGCGCATGGTAGGGCTCCATGATTCGGTATTTAGCGGTGAGCGACTGGGCGCCAAGCACCCAGGAAGCGGCCTGTTATTCTGGCAGCTTCTGGCGAGTCTGTGGTTGCCATCTGCAGTGTCAAATTCAACGTATAGCGCTCGACCCATGCCGGGGCAAGGGTCAAGCTGCGTGATACGAGAAGAATTGACTTATATCAACCGTAAAATACTGATGGACGCCTGTCGTGTTATCGAGCCGACCGCGGTTAGAGGGTTGGCTACCGCTTGGGATCGATGATCTTCACCGTCTGGAAATCCTCGGTGGCCGCTTCCTCCTGACGGCTGTGGCTGACGCGGGTGGCAAGCTCGGGGGAGGCCTGCTCTTCGATGGGAAGCTGCTCGAAGAAGTCGCAGCTGACGCATTCACGGTAGCGGATGCCGTTCTGTTCCCAGCTGCGGATGCGGTCCATCTCGGCGCAGCGCGGGCAGATGGCACCGGCGATAAAGCGTTTCTGGGTGGCCATAATGGGCTCCTGTTGTTACCGGTACTGAAAGGCGGAGATCCCGTCGCGGATACGATGCTCGTTCACATCGGCGCAGAGCGGGCAGATGGCGCCGGCGATAAAGCGTTTCTGGGTGGCCATGGGAGACTCCTGTGAGCCTCGGCCCCCAGGGCCGAGGCGGATATGGCGAATGATCAGCCGGCGGTGATGCCGCTGTGACGCAGTAGCGGCTCAACGCTGGGCGCGCGGCCGCGGAAGGCCTGGAACAGTTCGGCGGCGTCGCGGGCGCCGCCCGGCTCGAGGATCTCGGTGCGGAAGCGATGGCCGGTCTCGGGGTCGAAGATACCCGCTTCCTCGAAGGCGCTCCAGGCGTCCGCGGAGAGGACTTCGGCCCACTTGTAACTGTAATAGCCCGCCGCATAGCCACCGGCGAAGATATGCCCGAAACCGTTCTGGAAGCGGTTGAAGGCGGTGCGGGGCACCACCGAGACATCCTCGCGTACCGCATCGAGCAGCGCCTGGATCTCGGCCGCGGAAGGGGCCTCGAGCTCATGATGCAGGCGCAGGTCGAACAGCGAGAATTCCAGCTGGCGCACCATGCCCATGGCGGACTGGAAGTTTCTGGCCGCCTGGAGCTTCTCGAGTAGCTCGTCGGGCAGTGGCTCACCGCTGTCGACATGACCGGCGATCAGGTCGAGTCCCTCACGCTCCCAGCAGTAGTTCTCCATGAACTGGCTGGGCAGCTCTACCGCGTCCCAGGCCACGCCGTTGATGCCGGAGATGTCGGCGATGGTCTGCCGGGTCAGCATATGATGCAGGCCGTGACCGAACTCGTGGAACAGGGTGGTTACTTCGTCGTGGGTCAGCAGTGCCGGGCGCTCTCCCACCGGACGGGTAAAGTTGCAGGTCAGGTAGGCCACCGGGAGTTGCAGGGTATCCCCTTCGTGGCGACGCACCCGGCATTCATCCATCCAGGCGCCGCCGCGCTTGCCTTCACGTGCATAGAGGTCCAGATAGAAGCCGGCGATGGGCTCGCCATTTTCGAGGATGCGAAAGAAGCGGACGTCGGGATGATAGCGCGGCGCCTGCTCATCTTCGCGGAAGGTAACGCCGAACAGGCGCTCGACGACCCGGAACAGGCCCTCGACCACCCGCGGGGCGGGAAAGTAGGGGCGCAGCTGCTCTTCGTTGATGGCGTGGCGGGCTTCGCGCAGCTTCTCGCTGACGTAGCCGATGTCCCAGGGCTCGAGGTCGGTCATGCCCAGTGTCTCGTCGGCGAAGGCTGCGAGTTCGGCGAACTCCTGGCGGGCCTGGGGGACCGCGCGTGCTGCCAGGTCTTCGAGGAAGCCCAGCGCGTCGGCCGGCGAATCGGCCATCTTGGTTTCCAGCGAGTAGTCGGCGTAGGTGGCAAAGCCCAGCAGCCGGGCCAGCTCATGACGCAGGGCGAGTATTTCCTCCATCAACGGGGCGTTGTCATACTGGCCGGCGTAAGGCCCCTGGTCCGAGGCGCGAGTCACGAAGGCGGTGTAGACCTCGCGGCGCAGCTCGCGGTCGTCGGCGTAGGTCACCACCGGAAAGAAGCTGGGAAAATCCAGGGTAATGCGGTAACCGGCCTCCCCCTTGGCCTCGGCGTTGGCCCGCAGGGTGGCCAGGGCACTCTCCGGCAGGCCGGTCAGGCGCGTCTCGTCGCCGAGGCTCAGGTGCCAGGCCTGGGTGGCGTCCAGCAGCTGATTGGAGAAGGTGTTGGAAAGCTCGGAGAGGCGCGCCTTGATCTCGCCGTAGCGGTGCTTCTTCTCGGCGGGCAGGTCGACGCCGGCGAGGCGGAAGTCACGCAGGGTATTGTCGACGGTGCGCCGCTGGGCGGCATCGAGCGATTCCCAGGCGCTGCCTTCCTTGAGGGCCAGCCAGGCGCGGAACAGACCCTCGTGCTGACTTTGCCAGGTGCTGTAGTCGGAAAGCTTGCCCAGGCAGGCCTGGTAAGCCTCGCGCAGCGCCGGGTTGTTCATGGTGCCGTTGAGGTGAGAAACCGGCGACCAGGCGCGCGACAGGCGGTCATTCAAGGCTTCCAGGGGGGCGGCCAGGCTCTGCCAACTGGGTGACTCCCGCTCGGCCTGCTCGACGAGGGTCTCGATGGCGTGACGATTCTCGGTGAGCAGCTCGTCGATGGCCGGCACCGCGTGTTCGGGGCGGATGACCTCGAAGGGGGGAAGCTCATGGGTTTCGAGCAGGGGGTTGCGGGACATGCATACCTCGAGAAGAAAATGGGGTCGCTCTCTAAGATGCGGGCGGAGGCGGCGGGTTTCAATGTGGTCCAGGGTTTGCCGTCGTGGGCCGGGCTGCTAGGCTTGCTGGCTTTCAAGCGTGCGGGCGGCGCACGCCGTGTTTCGGGAGAATCAATCATGAGTGAGACGCTGGAGCGCTGGAGCACGCGGCGCGCCTTTATTCTGGCGGTTACCGGGGCGGCGGTGGGGCTGGGCAATATCTGGCGTTTCCCCTATATCACCGGCGAGAACGGCGGCGCGGTGTTTCTGGTGCTTTATGTCGCCTTCGTGCTGCTGTTGGGCTTGCCGGTCATGATGGCCGAGATCATGGTGGGGCGTGCCGGGCGGCGTAGCCCGGTGGCCTCGCTTGGGCACCTGGCCGTGGCGGCAGGCGCCAGCCGTCATTGGCGGCTCCTGGGGCTGTTCGGTGCCTTCACCGTGTTCTGCATACTCTCCTTCTATTCGGTGGTATCCGGCTGGTCCATCGAGTTCCTGGTGGCGTCCATCAACGGTGATTTCCGTGGCGTCACACCCGCCGAGATCGGTGCCGGCTTCGATGCCTTCCTGGCCGACCCGGGGCGCATGATCTTCAATCACACCCTGTTTTTGCTGATGACCATATCGGTTGTGGCCGTCGGGGTGGCCAAGGGGCTCGAGCGCCTTAACAATGTGCTGATGCCGCTGCTCTACCTGCTGCTGGTGATGCTGGCGGGCTATGCCGCCACCACCAGCGGCTTCGGTACCGCGCTTGCGTGGCTGTTCAAGCCCGACTTTTCGGCGGTGACCCCGCTGGTGGTGATGCACGCCATGGGGCATGCCTTCTTTACCCTGGCGGTGGGGGCCTGTGCCCTGATGGCCTACGGCGCCTACATGCCGGAGCAGCAGAGCCTGCCGCGTGCCGTCGGGGCGGTGGCGATACTCGATGTCGCCGTGGCCTTGCTGGCCGGCATCGCGATCTTCTCGGTGGTGTTCTCCCAGGGCATGGACCCCAGCGAAGGCCCCGGGCTGATGTTCGTCACGCTGCCCATCGCCTTCGCCGAGCTGCCCGGGGGCGCCCTCTGGTTGAGCATGTTCTTCCTGCTGCTGCTGTTGGCGACCTGGACATCCTCGATCAACCTGGCCGAGCCCATGGTCTCTACCCTGCAGGGGCTGGGGCTGCCGCGTGCCATCGCCGCTGCCCTGGTGGGCCTGGCCGTGTGGCTGTTGGGGCTATTGACGGTGTTCTCGTTCTCGAGCCTCGCCGAGTGGCGACCGCTGTTTGGCATGAACGGCTTCGAGCTGGTCAGCACCATTCCGCCGGAGGTCTTCTTGCCGCTGGGCGGGATGTTGATTGCCATCTTCGCCGCCTGGGTGTTGCCGGAGGCCATGGCGCGACGCGCCCTGGGCGTGAACAATGGCGGCTTCGCGCTGTGGCGAGCGGTGACCCGCTGGATTGCCATTCCGCTGACGCTGGTAGTATTGGTGGCCGGGCTGATCTGAGCGCCGACCCGATCGACGACGAGGAGATGACGATGAGCAATGCAATGACCATTCGTTCCTGGAAAGGCCAGAGTCCCAGCCTGGGGGAGCGTGTCTATATTGATCCGGCAAGCCTCGTGTTGGGCGATGTCGTGCTGGGTGATGATTGCTCGGTATGGCCCATGGCGGTGATCCGTGGCGACATGCATCGCATTCGGATCGGTGCACGCACCAGTGTGCAGGACGGCAGTGTGCTGCATATCACCCACGCCAGCGACTTCAATCCGGGCGGTTTTCCGCTGACCATCGGCGAAGATGTGACCATCGGCCACAAGGCGATTCTTCACGGGGCTACGCTGGGCAGCCGTATCCTGGTCGGCATGGGGGCCATCGTCATGGATGGTGCCGTGGTAGAGGACGAGGTCATCATTGCAGCGGGGGCCGTTGTGACCCCTGGCAAGCGACTCGAGAGCGGGCATGTCTACGCCGGCAATCCGGCCAAGGCGCTGCGACCGCTGAAGGAGAAGGAGCGTGAGTTCTTTCCCTACACGGCCGGCAACTATGTAAGTCTCAAGGACGAGTACCTGGTCAGCCTCAAGGACGACTATCTGGCGTCGACCGAGGAATAATTTACTAACATATTGTTTTTCCATGCTCGAGCGGGGGATAATCTGTTGATTTATCCAGCTTGCCGAGGGCCGCTCCAGCATGGCCAATTTCCGCACCCACCTTGGCGTGGCCGCCGTCGGCGGCGCCGTGGTTGCCCACGGTGGCTGGCAGGCGGGGCTGTGGGAGGCCTGGCAGGCGTTGCCCATGCTGGCGTTAGTGACGCTTGGCGGCATCCTGCCCGACATCGACGCCGACAGATCCCGGGCGATACGCCTGGTGTTCAACCTGCTGGCGGTACTCTCGGTCGTGGTTGGCGCCCTGATGTTCCAGGGGCGTCTCTCCAAGCCAGGGCTGCTGATGGTCTGCGGTGCCTTCTATCTGGGAGTGCGCCACCTGGCCGGCGCACTGTTCGCTCGCCTCACCGTACACCGTGGTATCTGGCACTCGCTGTTGGCGGCGCTCTTCTGCGGCCTGGCGACCACGGCGATCAGCTATCGGTTACTGGCCCAGCCCGATACCCTGGCATGGAGCCATGGCTTGGCACTGGCGCTGGGTTTCATGCTTCACTTGCTGCTCGATGAGCTCTACAGCGTTGACCTCACCGGAGCGCGCATCAAGCGCTCCTTTGGCACCGCGTTCAAACCGCTGGACTGGCGCTCGCCCGGTAACTCCCTGGTGATGCTTGCCATCGGTGCCAATCTGCTGCCCTGGTTGCCGGCGTGGAGCGTGCTGGTCGGCCTGTTCGATCAGGGGGCGTCGCTGTGGCGATAATCTTCGGCGCGCAGGTCATACTTCCTGAGCTTGTCGTAGAGCGTCTTGCGCGGCAGGCCGAGCCGCTCGCTGATCTCACTGACCCGGCCGTGGTGGCGGGCGAGTGCCTGGTCGAGCAGGCTCTTCTCGAACAGCTCCACCTGCTGGGGTAGCGGGAGTTCGCCTGCCCCGCTTTCGGCGCCGGCCAGAAGGGCCTCCAGGCGGTAGTCGAAGGCGGCTCCCAGCAGCACATAGCGCTCGGCGAGGTTACGCAGCTCGCGCACGTTGCCCGGCCAGTCATGGGCGAGCAGCGCGGCGATGCCGGTGGCATCCAGAGACGGTGCTTCCAGGCCGCTGCGATTGGCGGCCACTACCGCGAAGTGCTGGAACAGCAGTGGGATGTCTTCGCGCCGCTCGCGTAGCGGTGGGATCGGCAGGGTGACCACATCGAGGCGATAGTAGAGGTCCTCGCGGAACACTCCGGCCTCGGCGGCGGCCTTGAGGTCGACCTTGGTGGCGGCGATCACGCGGATATCCAGCGGCACTGGCACGTTGGCGCCCAGGCGCTCGACGCTGCGCTCCTGCAGCACCCGCAGCAGCTTGACCTGAAGGGCCAACGGCATCGACTCGATCTCATCGAGGAACACCGTGCCGCCGTTGGCGTGCTCGAACTTGCCGATACGCCGCTCCACGGCGCCGGTGAAGGAGCCCTTCTCGTGGCCGAACAATTCCGACTCGATGATGCTCTCCGGTATCGCGCCGCAGTTGATGGCCACGAAGGGATGGCCGGCCCGGGGGCTGCGCTCATGGATGGCGCGGGCCACCAGGTCCTTGCCGGCACCGGTCTCGCCGAACAGCAGCACGTCCGTCTCCACCTGACTAATGCGCTGAACCATGCTTGCCAGGCGCTGGATGGCCGGGGTGCGCCCCACCAATCGAGGACCGGGGGCCGCCTGCTGGGCTTCGAGTTCGGCACGCAGCCGACGGTTCTCGAGGCTCAGGCGACGCTTCTCCACACCGCGGCGTACCACCTCCACCAGTCGCTCGGCGGCGAAGGGCTTCTCCAGGAAGTCCCAGGCGCCCTCGCGCATGGCTTCCACGGCGGTGGAAATGTCGCCATGTCCGGTGATCAGGATCACCGGCAGGTCCGGGTCGCGCCGGCGCACCTCGCGCAGCAGCGCCATGCCATCCATGCCGGGCATGCGGATATCGCTGACGATGACGCCGGGGAAGTCGCTCTCGAGGGCGTCCAGGGTGGCCTCGGCGCCGGCGTAGGGCGCCGGCGCATAGCCGGCCAGCTCCAGGGTCTGGCTGGCGCTGATACGCAGGTGAGGCTCGTCATCGACGACCATCACCGGAATGTCGACCGCTTCATGCATGGGGCAGGCTCTCATGATCGGGGCAAGGTGGGGCGGGGGTGAGGTGTTCCTTGGGCAGATGAATGGTGAAGCGGGCGCCGCCGGCGGGAAGGTTCTCGGCACCGAGGCGGCCGCCCAGGTCATCGATGATACGCGACGAGATGGAGAGCCCAAGCCCCAGGCCGTTGCCCGGAGACTTGCTGGTGAAGAAGGGCTCGAAGATCCGCGTCAGCTGCTCCGGGGGGATGCCGGGCCCGTTGTCCTCGACCATCAGCCACATCCAGGCATCGTCCGCCTCTATCCGAAGCGTCAGCTGCTGGGCGTCACGCCCGGTCATGGCCTGGAGGGCATTGCCGATCAAATTGACCAGCACCTGCTCCAGGCGCACCGGGTCGGCGTTCACCCATGCCGGCGACGCGGGGAAGCGCCGCTCCACCCGGACGCCGGCTTCCTGTAGCCGCGTCTGGAAGAGGCGCAGGGCATACTCGAAGCAGTCGGTGACCGATACCGCGCTACGCCGCTCGTCGCCCTTGCGCGAGAACTGGCGCAGCTGGGCGCTGATCTCGGCCATGCGACCGGTTAACTCGACGATTTCGGACAGGTTGCGATCGACGCTCTCTCGCCGCTCGCGCGCGAGGAAGGCGCGGGCGTTCTCGGCGTAGGCGCGGATGGCGGCCAGCGGTTGATTGAGCTCGTGGTTGATGCCGGCTGCCAACTGGCCGAGCACGGCCAGCTTGGCGGCCTGGACCAGTTCATCGCGGGTGCGGCGCAGGTCCGCTTCGGCGCGCTTGCGCTCCTCGACCTCGCCGGAGAGGCGGCGGTTGGTCGCGACCAGGTCGCGGGTGCGGCTGGCCACGTTGCGTTCCAGCTCGTCTCGGGCGCGGGCCAGGGTGCGGCGTTCGCGTTCGGCGAACAGTTCGCGCTCACGGCGCAGCCGCAGGCGCTGCCAGCCGAAGCCGCCGCCCAGCAGCACGATGCCGTAGAGCCCGCCGCCGAGCAGGGCGGAAACCCACTGTGCCTGGACCACCGAGTCCAGCGGCTTGAGAATCAGCATCTTCCAGCCGAGCTCGGGCAGCGCTCGCTCCAGACCGAGGAAGTGCTCGCCGCTCAGAGGTCCCGCACTGAAGCCGACCAGATGAGTGCGCTCGCCCATCGGCTCGAGGATCTCGAGGCCGGAGTGGTCGAGGGGTTCGTCGGCGTAGCGGCGGGTTGCCAGCAGTGCCTTTCTCTCGTCTGCGGAGAGCGGTGCCAGAGAGGCCATGCGCAGCTCGGGTCGACTGGCCATGAAGATGACGTTGTCGGCGTCGGCGACCAGCAGCTCGGCCTCCTGGTCGGCCCAGCTCGCCTCTATGGCGTCGAGCAGCACCTTAACCACCATGACGCCGTCCGGGGTGGCATCGGGAGATGTGTTGTCCAGCCAGACCGGAGCGGAAAAGTAGTAGCCACGCTCCAGTGACTGGACGCCGAGGCCGTAGAAGCGCCCTGGCCGGCCGGCGATGGCGTCACGGTAGTAGCTGCGGAAGGCGTAGTTCTGGCCGATAAAGGTGTTGGGGCGGTGCCAGTTGCTGGCCGCCAGGGTGTTGGCGTGGCGATCGAGCAGGTAAATGTCGGATACCCCGGTGGCCGCCCGGAAGTGGTCGAGCAGGTGGTTCAGCGGCATGGAGTCCTGATTATCCGGGAAGGAAAGAAAGCGGCGTACCGCCTCCCGGGAGGCCAGCAGCCGGGGCAGATAGTCGTGGCGAGAGAGGTGCCCGGTCAGCCCAGCGGCCGAGAGGCGCAGCTCGTTATCGGCATCCTGGCGGAGCTCCTGAAGCGCCTGCTGACGCGCCACCTCGGCGGCCTGCCAAGTCACCAGGGCGAGACCCAGGGGGGCGAGCAACCACAGCCATCGCCGCCATCGCCGGGATTCCTGCGATGCGTGTTTCATCGCCGTCATGAAGTCCCTTCATGGCGTGGCGAGGGTATGGCCTGGGCGCGACGCAGGGCGCGTTGCGCTCGGGTCTCGGCCCGCTCGGCCTCGAGTAGCCCCTCTTCGACGAATACCAGGTGCTCGTGAGCGCGGGCCCTGGCGTCTTCGGCGCGTCCCTCGAGGATGGCATCGAGCAGGGCGCGGTGCTGAGCCATCAGCCGGGGACGAGCCCCGGGCTTCTCGAACAGGTGAACGAGATTATCCACGATGCTGCGTTCCAGCAGATGAAAGATGCCGCGAATGGTGTGCAGCAGCAATACATTGTGTGCGGCCTCGGCGATGGCCAGATGGAAGGCGGCGTCGGCCTTGGCCTCCTCCGCGGGAGCATGCCTATGGAAGCAGGCCTCGAGTTCCTCGAAGCGGCGGATCAACAGCGCCTTGTCGGTGGGTGTCGAGCGCAGTGCGGCGTAGTAAGCGGAGATTCCCTCCATGGCATCCCGGAACTCCAGCAGATCCAGATGAAATTCACCGTGGCGCGACAGCATCTCCAGCAACGGGTCGCTATAGCCGCTATTGAGCTCTTCGCTGACGAAGGTGCCCCCGCCCTGGCGGCTGATAAGCAGGCCGCGGGCGGAGAGCTTCTGGATGGCCTCGCGTAGCGAAGGGCGCGATACGCTGAAGCGTTCGGCCAGTTCGCGCTCGGGTGGCAGCTTCTGGCCGGGCTGGAGGCTGCCTTCGAGAATCATCGCTTCGAGGCGTTCGGTAATCACATCTGCCAGTCGTGGCTGGCGCAGGGGCGGATAGGCCATCGCGAGGCTCCGGCGGTCGTCGAGAAATTCAAAAAGGGCATGGCGGTATCTTACGTCAGGATATTGGTAATACCAATATCCTGTTTGGGCATGTTCGATACCAAAAAGATAATCGTGTTATTTCAAAAGCTTGACGTCGTCAAACAAGGTATAGACCAAAGTTCAGTGCCTTGGAGCAGAAAAAACACCGTATCTCGTTTGACACTATGGCGTGAGCCTTCTTAAGGTTCGTCAGTTCGCTTTGATAAATTGGTTTTACCATTTAACCAGAATGCCTGCGCAGCCAGCCGTTGAAGGAGTCGTCGATGACCGCAGTCAAGCTCTATCCGCCGAGGCCGGACAAGGTCTATCTTTTCGGCACCTGTCTGATCGACCTTCTCTATCCCGAGGCCGGAATGGACGCCCTTCGCCTGCTGGAGCGTGAAGGCATCGAGGTGCTGTACCCCCAGGATCAGACCTGCTGTGGCCAGCCGGCCTATACCTCCGGCTACCAGCGGGAGGCACGCGCCGTGGCGGCGGCTCAGCTCGACCTCTTCCCCGAGCCTTGGCCGATCATCGTGCCCTCCGGTTCCTGTGGCGGCATGATGCGCAAGCATTATCCGGGGCTGTTTGCCGGTACCGACCTCGAGACCCAGGCCAATGACGTGGCCGGGCGCATCTTCGAGCTGACCGAGTTTCTGGTCCATGTCTGCCACCTCGATCTCGAGGACCACGGCGAGCCCGAGCGGGTCGCCATGCACACCTCCTGCAGCGCCCGTCGTGAAATGGGGCTTGCCGAGACGGGGCCGGCGCTGCTGGCAGGGCTGGGCCAGGTAGAGTTGGTGGAGCAGGCGCGTGCCAGCGAGTGCTGCGGTTTCGGAGGCACCTTTGCCGTGCGCCATCCCGAGATCTCCGCCGCCATGGTGGAGGACAAGACTCAGGCCATCGAAGCCGCCGGGGCGCAGTGCTTCGTGACCTCTGACTGTGGCTGCATGATGAATATCGGTGGCCGCTTCGAGCAGCAGGGAAAGTCGATCAAGGGCGAGCATATCGCCAGCTACCTGTGGCGGAGGACCTCATGAGCGAACAGGCACCCGGTGTTCATACCTACCATCCGCGTGAGTTTCATCGTCAGGCACACGAGGCCCTGGATAATCCGCAGATTCGTGCCAACTTTCGCAAGGCGATGGATGGGCTGATGGCCAAGCGGTGCGACAGCTTCGATGACTGGGATCTGGAGGCCCTGCGTGAGCTGGGTGCCAATATTCGCCTGCGTGCACTTGCCAGGCTCCCCGACCTGCTGGAGCAGCTGGAGGCCAACTGCGAGGCCAACGGCGTTCGTGTGCACTGGGCGGAGGATGGTGATGAGGCTTGCCGAATTGTCCGCGAGATCTGCGAGAGTCATGGCGCGACCTCGGTGATCAAGGGCAAGTCGATGGTCACCGAGGAAATGCACCTCAATGACCACCTGGAAGAGGCGGGCATCGAGGCGTTGGAGTCGGATCTCGGCGAATACCTGGTGCAGCTCAACCAGCAGACTCCCTCGCATATCATCATGCCGGCGATCCATCTCAATACCGATGAGATCTCCCGGATCATGCACGACAAGACCGGAATCGAGCGTACCCGGGATGTCGACGCCATGACGGCGGCGGCACGGCAGCAGCTGCGTGAACGCTTCATGGCGGCGGGGGTGGGGGTCTCGGGAGTCAATTTTGCGGTCGCCGAGACCGGCACCCTCTGCCTGGTGGAAAACGAAGGCAACGGCCGCATGACCACCACGGTGCCGCCGGTGCATGTGGCGGTGACGGGCATCGAGAAAGTGGTCGAGCATCTGCGCGATGTTCCGCCTCTCTATTCATTGCTGACCCGCTCGGCCACCGGCCAACATGTCACCACCTACTTCAACATGATCGGCTCGCCCCGCAAGGAGGGTGAGCGTGATGGGCCGAAGGAGGTGCACCTGGTGTTGGTGGACGGCGGGCGCTCCGATATCTATCAGGACGACGAACTGCTGGATACCTTGCGCTGCATTCGCTGCGGCGCGTGCATGAATCACTGCCCCGTCTATACGCGTGTGGGCGGTCATACCTATGGCACGACCTATCCCGGCCCTATCGGCAGTATCCTCTCGCCGCATTTGATGGGGCTGGAGGAGACCCGGGACCTGCCCACCGCCTCGAGCCTTTGCGGCGCTTGCGGGGAGGTCTGTCCGGTGAAGATTCCGATTCCCGACCTGCTGGTACGCTTGCGCCAAGAGTCGGTCGGCGAGGGGCGGGGCAATGTAGCCGGCGCCGGGGTCAAGCGAAGCCGCAAGGAGCTTGCCGCCTGGAAGGGATTTCAGTGGTTGGCCACACACCCTTCCGCCTGGCGTGCCGGCACCTCGATGGCTGGCAAGCTGAGAGGGCTGACCCCCGCGAAACTGGGGGCCTGGACCCGGCACCGCACGGCTCCCAAGCCGGCGAGTACCACCCTGCATGCGCTGGTCAAGCAACACCAGGCGGCCAGGACCGACAAGGAGGAGTGCCGATGAGTGCTCGTGAGACGATTCTCAAGCGGCTGCGGGAGCGGGCCGATGGGGCGCTCAGCGCCCCCGAAAGCGACTTCTCCGTGATGACCGGTCGTGGCTGGAGTCCGCAAGAGCGGCTGGCCCGGTTCGAGCATTGGATCGGTTCGGTGCATGGCGAGGTGATCCATGTGGCCGAGGACGACTGGACGGGAGCGCTGACGACGCTGCTCGTCGACAAGGGGGTTCGCCGACTGGCGCTGGGTAAGCGGCATCCCGTCGCCGCCGAGGCGCGCCTTGCCCTGGCCGACGCGGGAGTCGCACTGGTCGATGTCGACCGCGATATCGAACAGTGGCAGCGAGAGCAGTTCGAGAATGTCGATGCCGGGCTGACATCGACGCGTGGCGCGATCGCCGAGACGGGAAGCCTGTGGCTGTGGCCGACGCCGGATGAGCCCAGGCTGATGAGCCTGGTGCCGCCGCTGCATATTGCCGTGCTGGATGCGGCCACGCTCGAAGACACCTTCTTCGATGTGATGGAGCGCCACGAATGGGCCGACGGCATGCCCACCAATGCCCTGCTGATCTCCGGACCCAGCAAGACGGCGGATATCGAGCAGACGCTGGCCTACGGAGTGCATGGGCCCCGCGAACTGGTGGTGATCGTGCGCCACGCCACGGCGGCCGATAGTCACGACACGCGCCCTGAAGCGTAATCCTGGAGCATTGTTTATACTCGACCGCCTGCGAGGAGTTTTCCTCGAGCCTTCCAATCTCAAAGGAGTGAGCGCGTGCCGAATAGACTATATAGCCGCAAGGTGGCTGGACCTCGTCGCCGGGGAAGGGGCGTCGTTATGGTTGCAGGTCTGGTCCTGCTGGCAGGATACGGCGACCATCTGCTGGCGCAGGGGGGTGAGCGTTTTGTTCGAGCCCCCGAGGCGGTGGTGGGTGATGTGCTGAGTGGGGAGCTGACCTCGACCAGCCCGGTCAACTTCAATAACGGTGCCCGCAACTCCTCCCACTGGCTCTGTCCCGCTACGGCCGATGATGGCGTAACAACCTACATGCTGGATGCTCCCTTCGATGCCGTATTGTCGGCCTATGACGACGAGGGGCGGTTTCTCGGTTCCGTGGCTAATGAGGAGGGTGCCCCGCTGTCGTTGCTCGTCGGGGCCGGTCGGGAGGACTGTTCGCTGGTCGTGGTCAACGGAAGCAGCGCCAAGGCCTTTGGGCCGTATCGCCTGATGGCTCGTCCTTCTGCAGCAAGTGAGCCGCTATCGCTCGATGCGCCCCTGACCGGGCTGCTGGATAAGGATGGCAAGGCGAGTCACTCTCTGAGCCTCGAGCAGGCCGGCCGGATCGAGCTGAATCTGATAAGTCGCGGTGGGTTATCTCTCGTCCTGCGTGGCGAGGGGCGTGAAGAGCGTGCCGATGCCTGTGTCGACGGTGAGCAACATCTTCAGGCATTTCTGGAGCCGGGGGATTATCGGGTCGAGCTGGCCTCGACCGCTGGTCGCGTGGTGCCTGGGTCCGACATGTGCGCAGGCAGCACCCTGGTGCTGGGTGAGGCCTATCAACTGGTAGCCAATGCCCAGGATCTGTCGACCGGGATGCGCAATGAAGGCCCGCTGAGAGGAGGGGACAGCATCACCGGCGTTCTCGAGAGCGGTGCCAGCAATCGCTATAGCCTGGAGCTCGATGAGCCGGCCAATATTTCCATCGCGCTGCGTTCGGGGCAGTTCGATACGGTGTTGAGCATTAGTGGCGCGGGGATGAACGTGAGCAATGATGATGGTGGCAACGGCACCGACTCATTGCTGGAGACAGTCCTGATGCCGGGCAGCTATCGCGTCGAAGTCGCCGGCTATGGTGCCGGTGAGGGTGACTATCACCTCGATGTTCGTCAGGCCGCCTTTGATGACGAGCTTGTCAATGAAGGCGAACTCGCCCTGGGTGACGCGCTGAGAGGCGTGCTGAGCGGCAGCGGGAGCAACCGCTATCGCCTGAGTCTCGAAGAAACCACCGACATCAGTGTGGCGGTTGATTCCTCCAACTTCGACGCGGTGCTTCGCCTGCATGGCAACGGTATCGATATCAGCGATGATGACAGTGGCGGAGATCTCAATGCGTTGTTGTCGGCCGTGCTCGAACCCGGCGACTATACCCTGGAGGCTCAGAGCTACTCGGGTAATGGGGTCTATGACCTGGCGGTCATGGGTGAGGCCTTTGAGGGAGAGTTGCGCAATGACGGAGAGCTCCGTGTCGGCGAAGCAGTGATCGGCAGCATGCAGTCGGGTAGTCCGCTGCACTACGAACTGGTGGTTGATGAGGCAGCGGTCGTTACCGTCGAGGCGACGTCACCCACGATCGACACGATGCTAGGCCTGAGCGGAAACGGGGTCGATGTGGAAAACGATGATGCAGACGGCCTGGACTACGGCTCACGTATCACGCAGCGGCTCGAGCCCGGCCGCTACGATGTCAGCGTCTCTGCCTGGGGGCAGGGAAGTGGCACGGTACGGCTCGAGACCCGACGCTAGCGCCTTGGATTCGGCGGCCGGCCGTGGCCCTGAAACTTTTTTACGCCGAGGGCTTGCAGGCCCGAGGGGAAAGCCGTAAAGTACGCATCCGCTGCCGGCAACGGGCAAACGTTGCAGGCGGTGAATGTGGCAGAAGTGACTGTTCTGCAATGGGTTTTTCGGAAGTCTTCGAAAATCACCGGTTGACAGTCGCGGCAGATTCGGTAGAATGTGCGCCACTCGTGACGAGGCCTCATTGAGGCGTCAGGCGAACCTCTCGATGCTTCGG
>NZ_JHVH01000003.1 GCF_000620045.1 Halomonas halodenitrificans DSM 735
AATGAGGCCAACTTCATCGCCATGATCTACCTGATTGGCAGCCCGGTAGGCCGCCTGTTCGATCAGGCCAAATCCACATGAAACGACGAAGAACCTGAAAATTGCGGCATTCAGACAATGATGGGGGTGGCAATCATGTGCTGGAAATTCGGCAAGCGATTGACGGCGGCGACCCTGGGCATGGCCCTGTGCACGGGCGTCGCCTCGGCCCAGTCAACGGTTTTTCTCACCATCGGCTCCGGCTCCACGTCGGGCCTGTACTACCCCACGGCGGTGGGGATGGCCAAGATTCTCAGCGAGTCCGATGTCGGGCTACGCGCCAACGCTCGCTCCACGGGGGCCTCGGTATTCAATGCCAATGCCATCGGCGAGGGCTCGCTGCAGATGGGGCTGATGCAGAACAATATTGCCTATTACGCCTACCATGGCACCGGGGTCGAGGCGTTCGAGGGTAACAAGATAGACAATCTGCGCGGGCTGGTCGGCCTGTACCCGGAGGCCATCCATATCCTGGCCCGGGAGGACGCGAATATCGATAGCGTCGATGACCTGGCCGGCAAGCGAGTCTATGTCGGCGATGTGGGCTCCGGCACCGAGCAGGATGCCATGAATATCATGGGTGCCTTCGATGTCGCCTTCGATGACCTGAAGGCGACGGTGCGGGGAAGCTCTGGCGATGCAGTGGGGCTGCTGCGAGACGACAAGATTGCCGCCATGTTTTATACCGTGGGCCTGGGCTCCTCGGCGATCGTCGAGGCGGCCCAGACGGCATCCATCACCGTCATATCCATCGACCAGGACCCGCTCGATCAACTCCAGGAAGAATTCGACTTTTACACGCCCTTCACCATTCCGGGCGGGACCTATCCCGGTGCTGATGAGGACGTTCAGACGGTCACCCTCAAGGCCATGCTGGGCGCCTCCGCCGACCTGTCCGAGGAGACGGTCTATACCTTCATGAACACGGTGTTCAACGAGAAGCTGGATACTTTCTACAGTGATATCCAGAACCCCAATCTCGAAAAGTTCTTTACCGTCGAAGCGGGCCTGGATGGCATGTCCATTCCCTTGCATCCAGGGGCGGTCAAGTTCTTCGAAGAACAGGATGTGGAGGTTTCCGACAGCCTCAAGCCCGAGCAGTGAGTGTCGGTCCCGCGAGCTTCGGGCGGCCAGTCAGCGCATCACGCCCGAAGCCCGCAATCTCGCCTGAAGAGCAGGAGGCCGGCGCAGGGCCTTAGCCAGCACACTGTCATAGGGGCGCAACACCATGGCCGATCAGCCCGTCAAGGATCCGGACGCTAGGGCGACTGCCAATGGGGCCGAAGGCAATGGTGGCGAGGCGCAGCGGATCGTCGCCGAAAGCGATTATGGCGCACGGATGCCACATGGCCGCTGGCAGCGCTGGCTACTGGTCCTGCTCGCCGTCGGCTGGAGCCTGTTTCAGCTCTATGCGACCTATTTCGGGTCTCTCAGTCCGCAGAAGCTCGGCGCCTTCCACCTGACCTTCGGCTTCGCCCTGGCGTTTCTGTCCTACCCCGGCAAGCATGGCCCCGGCGAGCGCATTCCCTGGTATGACTGGCTGCAGGCCGGCGTCGGGGCGGTGACGGCGCTGTATGTCGTTATCAATTATTACAACCTGGTGGCGGTGCAGGGCGGCTTACCCATCGCGCGCGATGTGTGGATGGGGTCGGCCCTGCTGATTGTCCTGGCCCTGGCGGCCGCGCGCATCGTCGGCATTGCCCTGCCGATCATCGCCGGCATCGTCATCCTGTATGGCATTACCGGTCCCGCCGGCATCATCCCGGTGACCCCGCCGGACGTGATCTTCCTGCACAACGGCTACGGCTGGGACCAGATCATCCAGCAGCTGTATATCACCACGGAAGGCATCTGGGGAACACCGATTCAGGTATCGGCCTCCTTCGTGTTCCTGTTCGTGTTGTTCGGTGCGCTGCTCGACCGAGCCGGGGCGGGCCAGTATTTTGTCGATCTCGCCTATAGCGGCCTGGGTACCTACCGTGGTGGCCCGGCGAAGGCGGCGGTGGTCGCGAGCCTGCTGACCGGTATCATCTCCGGCTCCTCCACCGCCAATACCGTGACGACCGGCACCTTCACCATTCCGCTGATGAAAAAGATCGGTTATCCGCCGATCAAGGCCGGCGCCATCGAATGCGCGGCATCCACCAATGGCCAGCTGATGCCGCCAATCATGGGGGCCGCCGCCTTCATCATGGCAACCTTCCTGAATATTCCCTATTCCGAGCTGATCCTCTATGCCCTGGTGCCGGCGCTTCTGTCCTATATGGGGCTGGTGTTTACCGTGCACCTGGAGGCACTCAAGTTGAATCTGGTCGGCATGCCACGCAGCGAACTGCCGCCGTTCTGGGCAACCTTCATTAAAGGCGTGCACTACCTGGTGCCGGTGGCGTTTCTGCTCTATGAGCTGATGTGGGTTCAGCTCACTCCCGAGCGCAGTGCGCTGAACGCCCTGATCCTGTTGATTGTCGTGATTCTGCTCCAGGAGACCTGGCGTTGCCTGCGTGATACCCGCAGGCTGGGGGGGCTCGTCACCGGCTTGTGGCAGGGCGCAAGGCTGGTCTTCGACGGGCTCGAGAAGGGGGCCCGCAACATGACGACCATCGCCGTCGCTACCGCTGCGGCGGGCATCATCGTCGGCATGGTGACCATGACCAACCTGGGTTATGGCCTGACCCAGGTCATCGGTGTGCTATCCATGGGCAATATCTGGCTGGTGCTGATTCTGGCCGCGACCACCTCGCTGATCCTGGGTATCGGCCTGCCCACCACGGCCAACTATATCGTGATGGCGGCACTGGTGGCGCCGGTAGTGGCCAATCTGGCCGGCGACGTCGGCCTCGAGGTGCCCATCGTGGCGATTCATCTGTTCGTCTTCTACTTCGGCATTCTTGCCGATGACACGCCGCCAGTGGGGCTGGCCGCCTATGCCGCCTCGGCCATCTCTCGGGCCGACCCGGTGCGTACCGGCGTCCAGGGCTTTACCTATGATCTGCGCACCGTCATCCTGCCGTTCATGTTCTTCTTTAATCCGGAGCTGATCCTGCATGTGGATAGCTGGCTTCGCGGTGTCTGGGTCATCTTCACTGCGGCGGTCGGCATGTTCGCCTTCGTTGCCGTGACTCAGGGCTATCTGGTAACCCGAATGCTCTGGTATGAGCGCCTGCTGATACTGGGATGCGCCCTGGCGATGATCAAGCCGGGACTGCTGACCGACGTGGTCGGCCTGCCGCTTCTCGCACTCGTCTTTCTCTATCACCGTCAGCGCTCCATCGCCGGCGGAGGCCCCTCGTCACCCTTCGGTCGGGGCAGCTATCCCGCCACGCGGGGGGCCGGGAACTAGAGGGCTCATATCCCATCCAGCAGTGATAGCTGGCTGACAGCCTCGCGCCCTTCGGGGCTGTTGTCTTCCACTTCCAACACCTTGTGAAAGCCCCGTGACGCCTGGATGGTGGCCTCATCCGCCAGCCACATCAGCGTCTGGTCGCGGTCATCGGCCAGCTGGTGCTTCAACCCCCCGAACTGGGTGCCGATCTGCCCCCAGGCGCGGCTGAAGATCCAGTCGCCGAACATGTCCTGGTGGATATGCACCAGGACATAGTCATGGTTGGTTTCCCAGCGAATGATCATGAAGCCCCCGAACTGCTCTGTGCCGGCCTGGACGGCGAGGTGATAAGGTAGTGCGTATTGTAATGCCTTGCCGGAGCGGAACAACGCCTTATGAAAATACTCGTCGATGCCAATGTGCCTGCCGCCGAGGCGTGTTTCGCGGCGCTGGGCGAGGTGGTTCGCCTGCCGGGTCGCGCGATCGATGCCGAAGCGCTGCGTGGCGTCGATGCCCTGGTGGTACGCTCCATTACCCGTGTCGACGAGGCGCTGCTCGCCGAGGCCTCGCGCTTGCGCTTCGTTGGCACCTGCACCATCGGGACCGACCATATCGATACCCGGTTGCTGGCCGAGTACGGCATCGCCTTCGCCAGCGCCCCGGGCTGCAACGCCGAGGCGGTGGTCGACTATGTGCTGGTCAGCCTGCTGACGCTGGCCGAGCGGCAAGGCTGGCGGCTCGCCGACCGCCGGATTGGGGTCGTCGGGGCCGGCAACGTGGGCGGGCGCCTGCTGGCGCGCCTTGCGGCCATGGGCATCGACTGCCTGGCCTGCGACCCGCCCCGGATTGAAGCAGAGAGCACTGAGAGAGAGAGCACCCAGGAGGCGGGCGCCGGGGGACAGGCCCCGGCCCGCTTCGTGAGCCTGGATACCCTGATCGCGGAGTGCGACGTTCTCTGCCTGCATACCCCGCTGGTGCGCGAGGGAGCCCATGCCACCCACCACCTGCTGAATGCCGAGTGCATCGCGGCCCTGACACCGGGCACGGTGCTGCTCAATGCGGGGCGGGGTGACTGTGTCGACGGTCAGGCCCTGCGCGCTCGCCTGGCCGGCGAGGGTGATATCAGCGCGATTCTCGATGTCTTCGAGGACGAGCCGGGCATCGATACGGCGCTGGGGGAGCTTGCCGAGATCGTCACGCCGCATATCGCCGGTTATAGCCTCGACGGCAAGCTGCGTGGCACCCATCAGATCTACCGGGCGCTGTGCCGTGACGTTGGCCTGCCATGCCGGGAGACCCTCGAAGAACTCCTGCCGGCTCCGCCGCTGCGCTCCCTCGAGCTGGGTGGCGGGCTCGAGCCCGAGGACGCCCTGCGCCTGGTCATGCGCGCCGTCTACGATCCACGCCGCGACCACGACTCCCTGGGGCGCGCGAGCCGTCGGCAGGGCATGGCCAAAGGCTTCGATGCCTGTCGGGCCAACTACCCGCTGCGCCGAGAATTCGCCACCCTGGAAATAGCCCAGGCGGCAGAGGACCGGCACCTGGCCGCGCTGCTGGCGGGAGCGGGGTTTCGGATCACGAATTCCTGAGCCTTGAAGACAAGCCGAGACGCAGTGGGCCCGCCAATGGCGGGCCCCTTGCGTTGTCTGACTTGAGGAAAGGCTACTGCCGGTAGGCCGCTTCCTTGAAGGCACGGATGCGGCCGGTACCGAGAGCAAGGGCGGGTGGTCCGCTGCGGATCGGTCCTACTGCCGGTACCGAGAGCAGGGGCGGGTGGCCCGCTGTGGATCGGTCCTACTGCCGGTAGGCCGCTTCCTTGAGCGCACGGATGCGATCATCCAAAGGCGGGTGGCTGGCGAACAGGCGCTCCACCAGCGAGCGGGTCTGGCCCTTGGTGATGGCCATGGCGCGCAGGGTGTCGGGCATCTGGTCGGGCAGCTCGGTCTCGGCCTTGAGCCGCGTCAGGGCGTTGATCATGGCGCCGGAGCCGGCCAGCTTGGCGCCGGCGGCGTCGGCGCGATATTCGCGAAAGCGCGAGAACCAGGCGACGATGGCCGAGGCGGCGATGCCGAAGACGATTTCGGCGACCATCACCACCGCGAAGTACCCCATGAACCCCAGGCCGCCTTCGCCATCGCTGCGGGCGCGCAGGAACTGGTCGACCAGCTGGGCGACCACCCGGGCGAAGAACATCACGAAGGTGTTCACCACGCCCTGGACCAGGGCCAGGGTCACCATGTCGCCGTTGGCCACATGGCCGATCTCGTGGGCCAGCACCGCACGCACCTCTTCGGGGCGCATGCGATTGAGCAGGCCGGCGGAGACCGCCACCAGGGCGTCATTCTTGTTCCAGCCGGTGGCGAAGGCGTTGGACTGCTGGGCGGGGAAGATGCCCACTTCCGGGGTCTTGATGCCGGCGTCCCGGGCCAGCTCCGCCACGGTGTCCACCAGCCACTTCTCGGTGGCATTGGAGGGCGTGTCGATCAGCACGGTGCCGGTGCTGCGCTTGGCCATCCACTTGGAGATGAACAGCGAGACCATCGAGCCGGCCATGCCGAAGATAAAGCAGAAGATCAGCAGGCTCTGGAAATTGATGCCCTGGTCGCTGAGGTAGCTGTCCACGCCCAGCAGGCGCAGGGTGACGCTGGCCACCAGCAGTACCGCCAGGTTGGTGGCCAGAAAGAGCAGGATGCGCATCATGTCGGTGGATCTCCATCGATCATCGAAAGGAGCCGCCCGGGGTGGGCGGCGTGTTCAAGCTATTGCTTAGATACGGCCGGGCGGTGTGGGTTTCAAGCTTCGGGGTCGCCGGGCCCGTGACGCGCTACTGGCGATAGCGCGACAGGAAGTGGGCGAAGCGATCCAGGGCGTCGCCGAGCTGGTCGGCCCAGGGCAGGGTCACGATGCGCACATGGTCGGGATCCGGCCAGTTGAAGGCGGTCCCCTGTACCAGCAGGATCTTCTCCTGCAGCAGCAGGTCCAGCACCATCTGTTGGTCATCCTGAATATCGAAGACCTTGGGGTCGAGGCGCGGGAAGGCGTAGAGCGCTCCCTTCGGCTTCACGCAGGAGACGCCGGGAATGGCGTTGAGCTTTTCGAAGGTGATATCGCGCTGGGCCCGCAGGCGGCCGCCGGGCAGGATCAGGTCATTGACCGATTGGTAGCCGCCCAGTGCGGTCTGGATGGCATGCTGGGCCGGCACGTTGGCACACAGGCGCATGGAGGCGAGCATGGTCAGCCCCTGGATGAAATCGGCGGCCCGTTGCTTGGCGATATTGCCGGAGAGGATCATCCAGCCCGAGCGGAAACCGGCACAGCGATAGCTCTTGGAGAGGCCGTTGAAAGTCACCACCAGCTGGTCCTCGCCGGCCAGGGCACCGGTGGAGACATGCTCGACGTCGTCGTAGAGGATCTTGTCGTAGATTTCGTCGGAGAACACTACCAGGTCGTGCTGGCGGGCGATCTCCAGCAGCTCACGCACGACCTCGGGCGGATAGACGGCGCCGGTGGGATTATTGGGGTTGATGATCACGATGGCCCGGGTATGGGCGGTGATCTTGGCGCGAATATCGTCCATGTCCGGCGCCCAGTCCGCCTGTTCGTCGCACAGATAGTGCACGCCATGGCCGCCGGAGAGATTGGCGGCGGCGGTCCACAGCGGATAGTCGGGGGCGGGGATCAGCACCTCGTCGCCGTCGTTGAGCAGAGCCTGGAGAGTCATCACGATCAGCTCGGAGACGCCGTTGCCGATGTAGATATCCTCGACACCCACGCCCGGAATTTCCCGTCGCTGGCACTCCTGCATGATCGCCTTGCGTGCCGAGTAGAGCCCCTTGGAGTCGCAGTACCCCTGGGCGGTCGGCAGGTTGTGCATCACGTCCTGCAGGATCTCCTCGGGGGCCTCGAACCCGAAGGGGGCGGGGTTGCCGATATTGAGCTTGAGAATGCGCTGACCTTCCTCTTCCAGTCGCTTGGCGTGGTCGAGCACCGGGCCGCGGATGTCGTAGCAGACGTTGTGCAGCTTGTGGGATTTGCGGAGGGGGGTGTCCATGTCGTTCGGTGTCCTGGTCGGCGGGGGCGATAGGCTTAGGCGTTGTGCGAGGAGGGCGCGGCATCGTTGCCGTCCGGCTCGGGTGCCGGCTCCGGCGGTATATCCGCAGGCGTTTCCAGGGTCAGGCGGCCGAGCTTGCCGTCGCGCAGCTCGTGGAGCAGCACCTCGGCACCGCGGTGCAGATCCACTTCGCCACCGGGGCGCAGGCCGCCGCGCTTGCCGGCGATCTCGGAGAGGATGGCGTGGCCATCGAAACCGGCGATGGCGAGCAGGTCAACCCGTTCCGGGCCGTCGGCCTCTACCCGGGCGGCGTCGGGGTTGGCCCGATAGCCGGGTAGGGCCTTGAGCCGATAGCGCGCCTTGAGGGCCTCGGGGTAGCGTCTGGCCAGCTCGGCGGCGCCGATCATGGCCACGTCCACATAGTCGATGGCAGTGTCGCGAATGGCGCCGCTGACCGCCAGACGGTAGGCGCTGGCCTGATCCTCGATCTTGGGCCACAGCACTCCGGGGGTATCGATAAGGGCCACCCGGCCGTTGATGCGAACCTTCTGCTGACGCTTGGTGACCGCCGGCTCGTTGCCGGTCCTGGCGATGCTCTTGCCGGCGAGGCCGTTGATCAGGGTCGACTTGCCCACGTTGGGGATGCCCATCACCATCACGCGCACGTCACGGTCGGCGCGGACCTGACCCGCGAGCTCGTGGCAGAGCCGAGGGATGCGCTTGAGCTCCCGAGCGTTGGTGGTGGTCACGGCGAGGGCGCGCATATCGGGCTGGGCGTCGAAATGGGCCACCCACTCCCTTGTCCGCTCGGGGTCGGCGAGGTCGGCTCGGGAGAGGATCTTGAGCACCGGCTTGTGGCGGGTGAGCTCGGCCAGCATGGGATTGGCGCTGGAGTAGGGCAGGCGGGCGTCGAGGACCTCGACCACCACATCGACCTCCGGCAACGCCTCGGTGATCTGGCGCCGTGCCTTGTTCATGTGTCCCGGGAACCAGCCGAGCATGGGCCTCTCCTGCCTTCAATAAAACGGCCGCCCATCTTAGCAGATGCACGGCCGCGGCAGGATCCTTGTCGGGTTATTCTCCGGGGCGGAAGTCCAGCGCCACGGAGTTGAGGCAGTAGCGCTGCCCGGTGGTATCGACCGGGCCGTCGGGAAAAACATGACCGAGATGTGCACTGCAGCGTGCACAGCTTATCTCGATGCGACGCATGCCGTGGGTGGTGTCGAGGTGTTCCTCGACACACGACGGCGTCATGGGCCGATCGAAGCTCGGCCAGCCACAGCCGGCATCGAACTTGTGCTCGTTCTCGAACAATGGCGCATGGCAGCATACACAGTGATAGATGCCGTGCTCACGAGTGACTCGGCAATCACCGCTGAAGGGGGGCTCGGTGCCCTTTTCCCGGGTGACGCGGTACTGCTCCGGAGTGAGCATGTCACGCCATTCGGCGTCGGGCCTGTCGATCTTCCAGGGCATGGTGGCTCTCCTTGTCACTGGGTGATGTCCCTATTGTGGCATGCACCGGGTGGGTCGGGGGAGACCTCGTTACAGGAGCGCACACGGCCCCTCAACGCAAGCGCCCCCGGGAGTGCGGGGGCGCCTGTCATCCGAGTCGGGGCTCAGACGTTGAAGCGGAAGTGGATCACGTCGCCGTCCTGGACGATGTATTCCTTGCCCTCAAGGCGCCACTTGCCGGCATCCTTGGCACCCTGTTCACCGCCCAGCGAGACGAAGTCCTCGTAGGCGATGACTTCGGCGCGGATAAAGCCCTTCTGGAAGTCGGTGTGGATCACGCCGGCGCCTTCCGGGGCGGTGGCGCCCACCTTCACGGTCCAGGCGCGCACTTCCTTGACCCCGGCGGTGAAGTAGGTCTGCAGGCCGAGCAGGGCGTAGCCGGCACGAATAACGCGATCGAGCCCGGGCTCTTCCATGCCCATCTCGGCGAGGAACATGGTGCGTTCCTCGTCGTCCAGCTCGGCGATCTCGGCCTCCAGCTGGTTGCACACCGGTACCACGACGGCGCCCTCTTCCTCGGCGATCTCGCGGACCACGTCCAGGTAGGGGTTGGACGCGAAGCCGTCCTCGTTGACGTTGGCGATGTACATGGTGGGCTTGAGGGTCAGAAAGCCGAAGCCCTTGAGCTGATGCCGGTCATCGTCGTCCAATCCGAAGCTCCGCAGCGGCATGCCCTCGGCCAGGTGAGGCTGGATGCGCTCGAGGATCGCCTTGGTGGCGATGGCTTCCTTGTCGCCGCCCTTGGCCACGCGCACCAGGCGCTGGATGGCACGCTCCACGGTGTCGAGGTCGGCCAGCGCGAGTTCCATGTTGATGATCTCGATATCGGCACGCGGATCGACCTGGTTGGCGACGTGGATCACGTTGTCGTTGTCGAAACAGCGCACCACATGGGCGATGGCCTGGGTCTCACGGATATTGGCCAGGAACTTGTTGCCCAGCCCCTCACCCTTGGAGGCCCCGGCGACCAGGCCGGCGATATCGACAAACTCCATGGTGGTCGGCAGGACCTTCTGTGGCTTGACGATCTCGGCCAGCTTGTCGAGGCGAGGGTCGGGCATGGGCACGATGCCCACGTTGGGCTCGATGGTGCAGAAGGGGAAGTTCTCTGCGTCAATGCCGGACTTGGTGAGTGCGTTGAAGAGAGTCGACTTGCCGACATTGGGCAGGCCGACGATACCGCAATTGAAACCCATAAGATGTACCTGAAAATGGTGTGCCAGAAGGTGAGAGCAGAGCCGCTCGCCATTCTAAGAGATGCCCATGGCATGAGCTATAAGCCTGAAGCCTGAAGCTGGAAGCTTGAAGTAACCCCTAAACGGCAAACCATTGCCTCGCCGAGTGATGGCGCACGTGGGTTTTCTTCCAGCTCATGGCTTCAAGCTTACAGCTTGTTTTTCAGCCGGAGGCTGAAAAACCATGCAGCCGGTTCATGGCCTTGGCCCACTGGCCGTCGAGGGCCTCGGGCAGGGTCGCCAGGCATTCGTCGATGGCGGCCTCTATCGCCGTATGCTCGGCCTTGCCGGGGCGGCCCAGGACGTAATTCGTGACCTGGCGTGAGTCCCCGGGATGCCCCACGCCGATGCGCAGGCGGTGGAAATCGCGGGTGTTACCCAGGGCGCTGATGATATCCCGCAGGCCGTTGTGCCCGCCGTGGCCACCGCCGGTCTTGTAGCGGGCACTGCCCGGAGGCAGGTCGAGCTCATCGTGGGCCACCAGCAGCTCATCGGGTGTCAGCTTGTAGAATTGACAGAGCGCCGCTACCGCACCGCCGCTGCGATTCATGAAGGTGGTGGGATTGAGAAGATGGAGGTCGTACCCCTCGAGCTGGACCCTGGCGTGCAGGCCCAGGAACTTGCGGTCGGCGCGCAGCCCGCTGCCGGCACGGCGCGCGACGGCCTCCACCAGCCAGGCCCCGGCATTATGGCGGGTCGCCTCGTAGTCGGCGCCGGGGTTGCCCAGTCCGATGATCGCTCTCACCTGACTCATGTGTCAGCTCCAAAAAAAATCAAGCGCCGGGGCGCTTGATCATCAGCAGAAGGGCCGCACATGGTGCGGCCCCGGAGCGGTTGAGGATCACTCCTCGCCCGACTCGCTCCCTTCCTCGCCTTCGGCGTCTTCCGCGTCATCATCCGCGGAGCGCACCTTGGCCTTGACGATGTTAAGGACCGGACCGTCGTGGTCCTCGCCCAGCGCCAGCGCCGGGATGCTGACGCCGGCCGGCAGCACCAGGTCGGAGAGGTGCTTGATGGCGCCGACCTCAAGGTCGCTGATGTCGATTTCCAGGTAGTCGGGCAGATCCTTGGGCAGGCAGCTGATCTCGACGTCGGTGGCCAGATGGTAAAGCTCGCCATCCTGATCCTTGATGCCGACACAGTGCTCTTCACCGGCAATGTGCAGCGGCACGCGTGTGGTGAATTCCTGGTTGGCTGCCACGCGCAGGAAGTCGGCGTGGGTCACCAGCTGCTTGTAGGGGTGGCGCTGCAGGTCACGCACAACGACCTGCTCGCTCTTGCCGTCGACAACCAGATTGATGACGGAGGAGAAAAAGACCTCTTCCTCGATCGCCTTGTAGAAGGCGGGCTTCTCGATGGCGATCGGCTGGGGTTCCTTCTCGCCACCATAGATGATGGCGGGAACCTGCTCGTTCGCACGACGCAGGCGGCGGCTCGCACCTTTCCCCAGGTCGTTGCGAACGCTGGCGTTAAGAGTGAAATCTGACATGGAATTGCCTCTTGCTTGAAGTAGGAAAACGTCAGGGACCGCGACCAGAGCCCTGACGCTTTCGGGTGCCCCGAAGGGCGCTTTCCGGCGCCTGTTATCCTGAGATGAGCCTCAATGGAACTCTCTCAGTGAAACATGGCGCTGACGGATTCTTCGTTGCTTACCCGGCGAATCGCCTCGGCGATCAGTCCGGCGACGCTCAGCTGGCGGATTCTTCCGCTGCGGCATGCAGCCTCGGAGAGCGGAATGGTATCGGCGACAACCACTTCGTCGAGCACCGAGTCGACGATGTTGTCCACCGCCGGCCCGGAAAGAATGGGGTGAGTGGCGTAGGCGACGACGCGTTCGGCCCCGTGATCCTTGAGGGCTTCACCGGCCTTGCACAGGGTGCCGGCGGTGTCGATCATGTCGTCCACCACTACACAGTTGCGCCCTTCGATCTCGCCGATGATGTGCATCACCTGGGCCTGGTTGGCCGCTGGACGACGCTTGTCGATAATGGCGAGGTCGGCATTGAGTTGCTTGGCGATGGCACGGGCGCGTACCACGCCGCCCACGTCGGGGGAGACCACGACCAGGTTCTGGTAGTTCTGGCGTTCGATGTCGTCGAGCAGGATCGGCGAGCCATAGACGTTGTCTACCGGCACGTCGAAGAAGCCCTGGATCTGATCGGCATGGAGGTCCATGGTCATCACCCGGTCGACGCCGGCCTTGACCATCATGTCGGCGACAATCTTGGCGGAGATCGGCACGCGAGCGGAGCGCACGCGACGATCCTGACGGGCGTAGCCGAAGTAGGGCACCACGGCGGTGATCCGTGACGCAGATGCCCGGCGCAGGGAATCTATCATCAGGATCAGCTCCATCAGGTTGTCATTGGTCGGTGCACAGGTGGACTGCAGAACAAATACGTCCTTGCCGCGCACGTTCTCGTTGATCTCGACCGCGATCTCGCCGTCGCTGAATTGGCCAACCGTGGCATTGCCTTGGCGGGTGTCCAGACTCTCGGCGATCTTGCGAGCGAGTTCGGGATTGGCATTCCCGGCGAAAACCATCAATTTTGACACGCGCAGCCACCTATGCAGTGTGTTGGGTCATCTGGGGGGGAGGATCGGCTGTGATCAGCGATCCAGAACGTCATGCAGCGGAGAACGGTTCAGCCCGCGCGCCTTGAAGGCCCGCCAGCGGCCGTCGATCTCGGTCAACAGTCGATCGGCCTGTTGTTCGTCTGCCAGGCGGGCAAAGACGCAGGCACCCGTGCCGGTCAGCATGGTAGGGGCTCGTCGAGCCAGCCAGTCCAGTACCGTGGATATCGGCGGATAGTGCAACCTGACCGTCGCCTCGCAGTCGTTGCGCCAATCGGGCGCTCCCCCCTGCAGGGCGCGCGCCATGGTAATAGGGGGGGTGTGACGTGTCAATTCGGGGGCCTGGAACACCGTGGGCGTGGCCACCTCGATGCCGGGGTGGACCACCACGAACCAGGGGGTGTCCAGCTCCACCGGAGTGAGGCGTTCGCCGACCCCCTCGGCCCAGGCGGCGCGCCCGTGAACGAAGACGGGGACATCGGCGCCGAGGGCGAGGCCCAGTTCGGCGAGGTGTTCCAGGGATAGCTCCAGTCCCCAGAGGGTGGCGAGGCCGAGCAGGGCGGTGGCGGCGTCCGAGCTGCCTCCGCCGAGGCCGCCCCCCAGGGGAAGGTGCTTCTCCAGGTGAATGTCCGCGCCTAGCGTACCGCCGTGGCGGGACTGGAGCAGGTGCGCCGCGCGCACGATCAGGTTCTGGTCATGGGGCACGCCGGCAATGTCCGGTGTCAGGGAGATCTCGCCGTCCTGGCGCAGGGCGAGCCGCAGGGTGTCGCCGTGGTCGAGGAACTGGAACAGGGTCTGCAGCTCATGGTAGCCATCGGCCCGTCGCCCCGTGATATGCAGCATCCGATTGAGCTTGGCGGGGGCCGGCAGGTCAAGGCTCGCCCGGGGCGTCCCGTGTTCAGTCATTGCCGAGCTCCGGTCGCCATTCGTTGACCACCAGGGTGACGCGTAGATCACCGTAGTGCATCACCAGGCGGCGCGGCAGCCACAAGCGGTCGGTATAGGTCCAGTCTCGGTAGTCGATCTCCCAGCCGGCCTGCGTGATCCGTGCCGGGAATCCCAGGGCGTCCTCCTCGAGTCGATAATCGCTGTCTTCGCCGGGCAGGCCACGAATCCAGTCGGCGAGTGCGCCGAGTGGCAGCGACCAGCCCAGCTGCTGCTCCATCAGGGCCTCGGGGGTTTCGGCCTCGAAGCGTCCTTCCGATGTGGTCATCGAGAAGCGGCCCTCGCGGCCCTCGAGGGTGCTGCGACCGCTGCCGAAGGGGCCGCTGATCAACAGGCGGTAATAGTGGGGATACTGGCTCCAGTCCAGGTTGGCACTGGTGGAGTCTTCGGGGGTGCGTAGGCCGGCCTTGCCGGCGATCTGCCAGGTATCCAGTGACTCCAGGCGTGCCTGCTGGTCCTGCCACTGGCCAGGGGTGCGCTCTCCCTCGGGCTGCGGTGCCTGGCGGGCGCAGCCGGCGATCAATGTCAGGAGCATGGCAGCCGTGATAAGCAGAGAGGGGTGGCGTCGCATGATGGTCTCGTGGTCAGTGGGATGTGTCGGCGGGAGCCAGCTCGGGAGTACGCTGGAGCAGCTCGTCGAGCTGCGGGTGCTCGTCGAGGCGCCTGAAGGCCTCGCGCACCAGGTCGCGGGCCTCATCGTGTCGGCCCAGTGACCACAACACCTCGGCGAGGTGGGCGGCGACTTCCTGGTCGGGCATGTCACGATAGGCGCGCTCGAGCCAGGGCAGGGCTTCCTGAGGGTCACCCTGGAGATAGCGCACCCAGCCCAGGCTGTCGAGGATCGCCGGATTGTCGGGCTCGAGGGCGTGAGCCCGCTCGATCAGCTCACGCGCCTCGTCGAGTCGTGACGCCGGGCCCTGGTCGGCGAGGGTGTAGCCCAGGGCGTTGAGCGCCATGGCGTTGTCGGGATTGCGCTCGATGATGCGCCCCAGGTCACGTTCCATGCCTTGCAGGTCGCCTGCCTCCCAGGCACGCATGCCGCGCAGATAAAGCAGCTGTTCGTCGTCGGGTGTGCGTGCCAGCTCTCGGTCGAGGAGGGTGTCGGCCTCCTGGTCGAGGCCTTCCTGGTTGAGGAGTTCCACTTCCAGCGTCACCAGGTCGCCATACTGCTCGGCGTGGCGCAATCGTTCACCGTGCAGGAAATCGCGAGCATCGCTCAGGCGGTCGTTGTCTATCAGCATCTCGGCCGCTCGCAGGCGGCTGAGCAGGAAGCCTTCCTCGGGCGGCACCTGGCGATAATAAAGCAGGGCGTTGTCGACCTCATCCTCGCCTCGGGCAATATCGCCCAGCAGCAGGAAGGCCTCGGGTGGGGGGTCGGGAAGCTCGGTCAGCGGCAGCAGCAGGCGCCGAGCGGGCTCATGGTGGCCTTCATCCAGGTAGAGGCGCGCCAGCCCAAGAGGCAGGGCGGCATCACCGGTGTGCTTCTCGAGCAGGGCCTGGGTCCGGGCCTCGGCCGCGGTGACATTGCCCAGGCGTAGTTCGCTTTGTGCCAGCAGGAGAATAAAGCGTGGGTCACCGGGCGAGACCGTGAGGCCTCGACGGGCGGCGGCGCGGGCGGCGCGCGGGTCGTCCGCCTCCTGGGCCAGTCGGGCACGAGTCAGCCACAGGGCCGGCAGCTCCGGTGCCCGGGCGCCGAGGCGCTCCAGGCGGCGTTCGGCGGCGGCAGCGTCACCGACGGCCACTTCGAGCATCGCGGTCGCGAGTTCGGCATCATGGCGACGTGCATCTTCCGGCGCCGTGGTCAGGTAATCACGCAGTTCGGCCAGTAGCGGCGCGGGATCGGCGTCATCGGCCAGGGCCGCTTCCACTAGCGAGGAAATCTCGCTGTCGCCGCCTTCCCGGACGAGCGCCAGCCGCTGGCGAAGAGCCTCGTCCCAATCGCCACGCTGGACGGAGAGACCGGCCAGCAGGCGGGCCGGTGCGACGCTGTCGGGAGCCAGCCCCTGCCACTCCCTGGCGGCACGGTCGAGCAGCTCCTGGTCGTTGCCGAAACTGGCGGCCAGTGCGGCACGCTCCGCCAGGCCGGCGCTGCGATAGCGCCGGGTAGCCATGAGATAGCCCTCGGCCGCGCGTTGGTAGTCGCCGCGCTGGCCGGCCAGCTCCGCAGTGAGCAAGTCGGCGAGGCCCTCGGCATCGAGGCCCTTCTCGATGGGTGGGGCTCCGGCCAGCGGGTCCTCCATCGCCGGGGAAGGGCCTTTGTCCAGCGGCCACGACTGACAGCCGGTCAACAGCAGGGCCAGTACCGGTACCACCAGCGGCGGGGTTAACAGGGAGAAGGGGACGCGGGCCATGGGGGTCTCGCTTGCGATGCGGTGGCCTCAGCATAACGGCTCGGCCGTCGTGGGCAAAGGTGCGGCGCCGAGGTGCGGCCATTGCCTGTCGGCTGTGATAGAATCCTGGCGCCTCGATAGCGAGGCGGTAATGGCCGCACACCCCCACGTTCAAGATGCCCGACGCATGACGCTGATTGCCCTTGGAATCAATCACCGAACCGCCACCGTGGAGGTGCGCGAACAGGTGGCCTTCGACCCCGCCGAGCTGGAGGCTGCGCTGGCTGAGCTGCGTGGCTTGCCCGAAGTCAGGGAGGCGGCTGTCCTCTCGACCTGCAATCGCACCGAGCTCTACTGCGTGACCGAGGCCGAAGCCAACGGGGAGGCGGCCATCCTGCAATGGCTGGGTCGCTTCCATGGGCTGCCGGTCGATGATCTCGCCACCTGCGCCTATCATTATCTCGATAACGAGGCCGCCCGTCATCTGATGCGGGTGGCGGTAGGGCTGGATTCCATGGTGCTGGGTGAGCCCCAGATCCTCGGTCAGCTCAAGGAGGCCTACCAGACCAGCCGTCTGGGCAACGGGATCGGCAAGGAGCTGGAGTGCCTGTTTCAGCACACCTTCGCCGTGGCCAAGCAGGTGCGGACGGAAACCGGCATCGGCCGCAACCCGGTGTCGGTCGCCTATGCGGCGGTGAGCCTGGCGAGCCGTATCTTCGATGATTTCGGCCGCGCCCGCGCGCTGTTGATCGGTGCCGGCGAGACCATCGAACTGGTGGCCCGCCACCTGGTGGAAGCCGGCGTCAGCCAGCTGACCGTGGCCAATCGTACCCGTGAGCGGGGGGAGTTGCTGGCCGCGCCCCTGGGAGGCCGGGCGATTACCCTGGACGCCATCCCCGATGCCCTGGTGGAGGCGGATATCGTCATCTCCTCGACCGCGGCGCCGTTGCCGATCCTGGGCAAGGGCATGGTGGAGCGGGCGCTGAAGAAGCGCCGCCACCGGCCGATCTTCATGGTCGATATCGCCGTGCCTCGGGATATCGAGCCCGAGGTGGGCCAGCTCGCCGATATCTTCCTCTATACGGTGGATGACCTCCAGGAGGTGATCGCGGAGAATCGCCGTCATCGCCAGGTGGCCGCCGACCAGGCGGAGTCGCTGATCGAACATGGCGTGGGCGCCTGGCTGCATGACCTTCGCATACGCAGTGGCGGCGAGTTGATCCACGACTACCGCTCGCGTGGCGAGGCACACCGTGAACATTCCCTGGCGCAGGCGCTGACGCGGCTGGAGCGTGGCGAGGACCCGGAGGCCGTGGTGCGACGTCTCGCCCACCAGCTCACCAACCGGTTGATGCACGGCCCCACCGTGGCGCTGCGCGAGGCCGCCTCCGCCGAGCGCCACGACCTGCTCGAGGCGGCCGGCGTGCTGCTGCTCGAAGCGACACCCGACAAGACCCGATAGGACCGATTAATGAAAGCTTCCCTGCGTGCGCGTCTCGATACCTTCGACGAGCGCTTCGAGGAGCTCGCCGCCCTGCTGGCGGCCCCCGAAGTGATCGGCGACCAGGCTCGTTTCCGCGACTACTCTCGTGAATACGCCGAGCTCGAGGCGCTGGTGGAGGCATGGCGCGAATATCGTGCCGTGGAGCGCGATATCGATGATGCCGAGCAGCTCGCTTCCGACAGCGATCCCGACATGCGCGAGCTTGCCGAGCTGGAGCTGGTCGAGAGCCGCGAGAAGCGCGACGCTCAGGAGGAGGATCTCAAGCGCCTGCTGGTACCCAAGGACCCCGATGATGGCCGCGGTGTCTTTCTGGAAGTGCGGGCGGGTACCGGGGGCGATGAGGCGGCGCTGTTCGCCGGCGACCTGTTCCGCATGTATTCGCGCTATGCCGAGAAGCACGGCTGGAAGGTGGAGGTGGTCAGTGCCAGCCATGGCGAACAGGGCGGCTACAAGGAGATCATCGCGCGCATCAAGGGCGAGGGCGCCTATGCCCGACTCAAGTTCGAGTCCGGAGCCCACCGCGTACAGCGGGTGCCGGCCACCGAGTCCCAGGGGCGTATCCATACCTCGGCCTGTACCGTGGCGGTGATGCCCGAGGTGGATGCCGTTGGCAATGTCGACCTCGATGCCAGCGAGTTGCGCGTGGACACCTTTCGCTCCAGTGGCGCCGGTGGCCAGCACGTCAACACCACCGACTCGGCCATCCGCATTACCCACCTGCCCAGCGGCGTCGTGGTGGAGTGCCAGGAGGAGCGTAGCCAGCACAAGAACCGCGCCAAGGCGATGTCGCTGCTGGCCGCGCGCCTCAAGCAGCATGCCGTGGACAGCCAGCGTCAGCAGCAGGCCGACACGCGCCGCAGCCTGGTGGGATCCGGGGATCGCAGCGAGCGTATTCGCACCTATAACTTCCCCCAGGGGCGTGTCACCGACCATCGCATCAACCTGACCCTCTACAAGCTCTCGGAGGTCGTCGGCGGTGATCACCTCGACGAGGTGATCGAGCCGCTGATTCATGAATACCAGGCCGAACAGCTCGCCGCCCTGCAGCAGGAGGCCTGATGACCCTCGATGCCTTGCTGATCGAGTCCGCGAGGCGCCTGGCCGACGCCGGCTCGCCCTCGGCGCGCCTCGACGCCGAGGTCCTGCTCTGTCATGTGCTGGGGGTCGAGCGCGCCTGGCTCTATACCTGGGGCGACCGCGAGGCCGATGACACGGCGGTGGGTCGGCTGCGGGTGCTGGTCGCGCGCCGCGCGGCGGGCGAGCCGGTGGCCTACCTCACCGGCGAGCGAGAGTTCTGGGGGCTACGCCTGGCGACCGACCCCAGCACCCTGATTCCGCGCCCCGATACGGAGACGCTGGTGGAGGCCGCCCTGGCTCTGGCCCTGGCCCAGGGGCCTGGTGGGCGGTTGCTCGACCTGGGCACCGGTAGCGGGGCCATCGCCCTGGCCTTTGCCAGCGAGCGGCCGGCTTGGCGGGTGCTGGGCCTGGATATTCGCCCCGAGGCGGTGGCCCTGGCGCAGCGCAATGCCGAACGGCTGGCCCTCGCCAATGCCGAGTTTGGCGAGAGCGACTGGTTCGCCGCCCTGACGGACGAGCCGGGCGACACGCAACGCTTTGCCATCATCGTTTCCAACCCCCCTTATATTGCCGAGGATGATCCCCATCTGGCCGCGGGAGACGTGCGCTTCGAGCCGCGCTCGGCGCTGGTGGCCGACGACGCGGGCCTGGCCGATCTGTGCTACCTGGTGCAGAGGGCCCGGCAGCATCTGCAACCCGGGGGCTGGCTGCTGCTGGAGCATGGCTGGGGCCAGGCCGCGGCGGTGCGCGAGGCGCTCGTGGCGGCAGGCTACGACGAGGTGGCCAGCCGCCGTGACCTCGGTGGCCATGAGCGCGTCAGCCTGGGGAAAAAGGCGCCGCGTTGATGGCCGCCGATGCGGGGCTGTGGTACACCTTCTGCAGATGATATTTCCGTTAGCTGTCGTGGTGCAGGGTGATTCATAGTCGATTCTGCTGGTGCGGCGGCGCTAATGACTCTTCCGACCGGTGCCCTTCGCTATAATGAAAGCCAAGACTCGTTCCTTCGATCGCATCGACCTCAAGATCCTGCGTTGCCTGCAGGAAAATGCTCGCATCTCCTATGTTGACCTCGCCGGCCAGGTGGGGCTCTCCACCACCCCCTGCCTGGAGCGGGTCAAGCGCCTGGAGCGAGCCGGGGTGATCCGCGGATACCGTGCCATGCTCGATCCCCAGGCGCTCAAGGCTAACCTGCTGGTATTCGTGGAGATCAGCCTGGAGACCCAGTCGCCGGCGGTGTTCGATGAGTTTCGCCGCGCCGTGGCCCGCCTGCCACAGATCCAGGAGTGCCACCTGGTCTCGGGGCAGTTCGACTATATTCTCAAGTGTCGGATACCCGAGATGTCCGCCTATCGTCAGCTGCTCGGCGATGTGGTGCTGACCCTGCCGGGGGTGAAGGAGTCCAAGAGCTATGTGGTAATGGAGGAGGTCAAGGAAGAGTTCTCCCTCCATGTGCCCGATATCGAGGCGTTTGACGAAAAGTGAGCCGTGCCATGAATGACCGGGAACTGTTGCGCTATAGCCGACAGATCATGCTGGAATCCCTCGATATCGAGGGTCAGGAGCGTCTGCTCGCCGGCCATGCCCTGGTGGTTGGCGCCGGCGGGCTCGGCTCGCCGGTGGCCTTCTACCTGGCCGCCGCCGGGGTCGGGCGGCTGACCCTGGCGGATGCCGATGAGGTCGAGCTCTCGAACCTGCAGCGACAGATCGCCCACGGCGAGGCGGACCTGGGGCGCAACAAGGCCGAGTCGGCCCGGGAGGCGGCCCTGGCGCTCAACGCCGGGTGTCGCATCGAAACGCTGACCGACCACCTGCAGGGAGAGAGCATGGCCGCCGCCGTCGCAACGGCCGATGTGGTGCTCGATTGCACCGACCGCTTCTCCAGCCGCTATGCGATCAATGATGCCTGTCGCGCGGCCGGCGTACCGCTGGTCTCCGGTGCGGCCATCCGCTTCTCCGGCCAGCTTGCCGTCTTCGATCCCCGCGACCCCGATTGTCCCTGTTATGCCTGCCTCTATCCGCCGGATGGCCAGGGCGATGAAGCGCTCTCCTGCTCGGAGAGCGGCGTCGTGGCTCCCCTGGTGGGGCTGGTCGGCAGCTTCCAGGCGCTGGAGGCGATCAAGTTGCTGAGTGGTGCAGGCGCGACTCACCAGGGCCTCTCCACCTTCGATGGCTTGAGCGGTGAATGGCGCCGCTTCGGGGTCTCCCGCGACCCGGCCTGTGCCACCTGCGGCGACCGGGCGCCGGTACGCCGCATGGCGCCAATGCCCGGCCCGTGACGCCGCCGCGGATGCCTGGTCCAGGGGCCGGGTGACGATGAACCCGGGCTTCAGGGCGGGGCCGCTTAAAATAGCCCCTGGGTATGGCCATCCTCGTCGATATCGATTCGGGTGGCGGCGGGTGAGGCGTTGAGCCCGGGCAGGGTGCGGATATCGCCGGCCAGGGCGTAGACGAAGCCGGCACCCGCCGAGAGGCGCACCTCGCGCACCGGCAGGCGCCAGCCAGCCGGGGCACCGAGCCGGCCGGCATCGTGGGACAGCGACATATGCGTCTTGGCGATGCATACGGGGAAGGCCCCGTATCCCTGGTGTTGCCAGGCCTCGAGCCGGGCGCGGATCCCGGGCGCGAAGTCGACCCCGTCGGCGCCGTAGAGCCGGGTGGCGATGCACTCGATCTTCTCCGCCAGCGGCAGTTCGGCAGGGTAGAGGTAGTGGAAGCCGTTCCCGCCAGCATCGGTCTGGTCGATCGCCTCTATCAGGGCTTGTGCCAGGGCCAGGGAGCCCTCGCCGCCATCGCGCACATGCTGGGACACCTCGGCGTGCACGCCCTGTGTCGCGCACAGCTCGCGGATGGCGGCATGCTCACTGGGATGGTCGCCGGGAAAGGCATTGATCGCCACGATGGGCGTCAGGCCATGGGCGCGCACGTTATCGATCTGCTTCAGCAGGTTGGCGCCCCCGGCCATGACGTCTTCGGGGGCCTCGGCGAGCAGCGAGGCCGGTAGCGGTTGACCGGAGACCACCCGGTGCGCGCCGCTGTGATACTTCAGGGCGCGCACCGTCACCACCAGCACCGCGGCGTCGGGGACCAGGCCCGAGGCACGGCACTTGATGTTGAAGAACCGCTCGCCTCCCATGTCGGCGCCGAAGCCTGCCTCGGTGACCACGAAATCCGCGGCCTGCAGGGCGATGCGGTCGGCGACGATGGAGGAGTTGCCGTGGGCGATGTTGCCGAAGGGGCCGGCGTGGATCAGGGCCGGGGCGTGCTCCAGGGTCTGCAGCAGGTTGGGCTTGAGCGCCTCCTTGAGGAGTACCGTCATGGCCCCGGCGGCGCCGATCTGCTCGGCGGTGACCGGCTCGCCGTCGCGGTCGAGGCCGACGATCAGCCGTCCCAGGCGCCGGCGCAGGTCGGCCAGCGAATCGGCCAGTGCCAGCACCGCCATGACCTCCGAGGCGGCGGTGATCTCGAAGCCACCCTGGCGCGGCACGCCGTCACCTCGTCCGCCGAGGCCCATCACCAGGTGGCGAAGCGCCCGGTCGTTGAGGTCGATGACCCTCTGCCAGCGGATATCCCGGGGGCTGAGTTCCGGCGTGAGGCGGTGATGAAGGTGATTGTCGACCATGGCCGCCAGCAGGTTGTGGGCCGCGGCAACGGCATGCAGGTCACCGGTGAGATGAAGATTGATGCGCTCCATGGGCAGCACCTGGCTGTAGCCGCCTCCGGTGGCACCGCCCTTGAGCCCGAGGGTCGGCCCCATGGACGGCTGGCGCAGGGCCACCGCCGCCCGGTGGCCGAGACACTGTAGCCCCTGGACCAGGCCGATGGCGGTGGTGGTCTTGCCTTCGCCCGGCGGGGTGGGGGTCATGGAGGTGACCACCACATAGCGCCCCCGGGGGCGCTCCGCCAGGGAGGCCATGGCCATCGGGTCGAGCTTGGCGATGCCGCGACCGTAGGGCTCCACCGCCTCGCCGGGCAGGCCCAGGCGATGCGCGATCTCCTCGATGGGCCAGAGCCGCGCGGCGCGGGCGATGCTCAGGTTGTCGCGGGGGGGCGGCGGGGTCGTGTCGGTCGCTTGAATCGCCATGGCGGATGCTCCTGAGGGAATCGTCGGCTGTCGGCTTCAGTATCGCCCGCCCCGGCGGCGCCTCTTGCCTGGTGGCGTCGAGGGTCTTGGGCACAGCGACACGCCGGCCAGCGGCGCGTCCTTGCCCATGGCCATCGAGATGGGGTATCTATGAAGGGCCATTATCTGTTGTCGTGTCTTTCGGGAGTCCGTGCATGCAGACAGTCGCCTCGGCCAGTGGTCATCATGATATCGGCTTCCTGCTGCTGCCGGGCTTCTCCCAGCTCGCCTTCGTGTCGGCCCTGGAGCCGCTGCGCATGGCCAATCATCTGGCCGGCCATCGGCTCTACACCTGGCACCGGGTAAGCCGCGATGGTGGCCCGGTGAGCGCCAGCAATGGCCTGGCGACCCTGGTGGATCAGGCGCTGGAGCCGATGCCGGCGCTCGACCTGCTGCTGGTCTGCGGCGGGGTGGGCGTGCAGGCGCACTGTGAGCGCTCGGTGCTCATCTGGCTGCGCCGCCTGGCGGAGCACGGCACGCCGCTGGGGGCGCTGTGTACCGGGGGATACGTACTGGCGATGGCGGGCCTGCTCGACGGCTATCGCTGTACCCTGCACTGGGAACATATCGGGAGTCTCCACGAGGCACGGCGCTTCCCCAAGGTGACCTTTACCTCGCAACTGTTCGTCATGGACCGGGACCGCTTCACCTGCTCCGGAGGCATCGCCCCCCTGGACATGATGCTCAACCTGATCGGTCGCCATGAGGGCCTGGGCCTGGCCGAGGAAATCGCCGAGGAGTTTATTCATGAGCGTATCCGCGGGGTCGACGACCGCCAGCGTACCCCGCTGCGGGTGCGTCTGGGGCATAGCCACCCCAAGCTCGAGGAGGTCGCCACCCTGATGGAGGCCAACCTCCAGGAGCCGCTGCCCCTGGACGAGCTGGCCAGCTATGCCGGCCTGTCGCGGCGCCAGCTCGAGCGGCTGTTTCAGCGCTATGTGGAGACGCCACCGCTCAAGTACTACCTGGCGATGCGCCTGGCCCGGGCGCGTCTGCTGCTGCAGCAGACCCATATGCCGATTACCGAGGTGGCACTGGCCTGTGGCTTTATTTCGCCGCCCCACTTTACCAAGTGTTATCACGACCACTTCGGCCACTCGCCCAGCGGCGAACGCAAGCGGCGCTCACTGCGCCAGGCCGAGTTGACGCCGGAGGTGCGCGGGACTGGGCGCTAGGCGCCTAGCCGCGGGGACGGCTGCCCCGAGGGTCGTAGAGCGCCTGGTAACCCACGGCGGCCACCCGCATCGGGTAGTGCTCGCCAACGTATTCCAGCTGCAGTCGACGGCCCTCTTCGGCGTAGGCCGCGGGCAGATAGCCCAGGGCGATATTGCATGCCAGCGAAGGCCCGAAGGCGATGCTGGTGGTATAGGAGCGCCGGCCCAGGTCGTCCACCGGCACCTCGCCGCTCTCCGGGTCGAGCAGCGGTGCCTGCCCGACGGGAAAGCGTGGTGTGCCGTGGCTATCGTGATGATCCTCCATCACCAGGGTGCAGAGGCTGGCCGGTTGTTGTTCACGACGACGCTGTTCGAGATAGGCGCTCTTGCCGTGAAACGCCGCGGCCTTCACCCTGGGGCGTGCCAGCCCCGCCTCGACGAGGTTGTAGTCGGTCAGCAGGTCGACGTTCTGCAGCCTCAGGCTCTTCTCCAGGCGACGACTGTTGGCGTAGGTCTCGATTCCCACCGGCATCACCCCGGCCTCGAACAGCCGGTCCCAGAGGGCCAGGCCGTAGCTGAAGGGCACATAAAGCTCCCATCCCTGTTCGCCCACATAGGAGATGCGGAAGGCCCAGACCGGCAAGCCCTGAACGCGGATCTCGCGGGCGGTGGCGAAGGGGAAGGCGGTATCGTCCAGGGCCTCTGGCGTATCGGCCAGCGTCTGTAGAACGCGTCGGGCGTTGGGGCCCCAGAGGCCCAGGGTCGCCAGGCTATCGCTGCGATCTTCCAGGTGCCAGCGGGTCAGCCCCCACTCCTCGCCGCGGCGCGTGATCCACACCAGGTCGCGGTGGCCGGTATCGCCGCCGCAGATCACTCGCCAGCTGTCCGCTGCCAGGCGCACGATGGTGAGGTCGGAATGCACGCCGCCGGCGGCGTCGAGGAAGTGGGTGTAGACCCCCTTGCCGATGGCGGTGTCGCCCCCCACTCGGGCCACGGAGAGTCGTTCCAGCAGGGCTTCGGCGTCGTGTCCCGAGATATCGTAGATGGCAAAGTGGGAGAGATTGATCATGCCCACGTCATCGCTCATGGCGAGCTGTTCGGCGTTGGCGACCCGCCAGAAATGGCGGGCGTCCCACTCCGCGGGCCGTTGTGGCACCCGCTCCAGGTAGGCGGCCAGGCGAGTCTCGTTGGCGGCATAGCCGTGGGCGCGCTCCCAGCCGGCGGCCTCCATGAAGTAGCCACCCAGTTCCTGCTCCCGCGACCAGAACGGGCCGCGCCTGAGATTTCGGCCGCTGGCGAAGGGCTCCCGGGGATGCACCGGCGGGTCATAGATCTTCTGGGCGATTTCCCGGCATCTCCCGCGGACGTGGAGGGGCGTCTTCTGTACCGGATAGAAGCGGGCGATATCGATGCTGCAGGGATCCATGCCGGGCCGACCCAGGGTGATCCAGTCGGCCAGTAGCTTGCCCATGCCGGGGCCATCCTTGACCCAGACCGCCTCGCAGAACCAGAGGCCGCGGGTCTCCGGCGATTCGCCCACCAGCGAGCCGCCGTCGGAGGTGACCGAGAGCAGGCCATTGAAGGAGTGCTTCTCGTCCAGCCCCAGCTCGCCGAGCACCGGGGTGAGGGCCAGGGCGCGTTCCAGCGCCCCGGCGACCTGATCGATCTCCAGGTCGCGCATCGAGGGTGACAGCCGGGCGCGGTGGCGGTCGAGGATGGCGTGGGGCTCGACCAGGCGCGGTTCCCGCGGCTCATAGTGGCCCAGTTCGAGCTGCCCGCCCTCGGTGCTGGCCGGGTCACCGGTATCGCGCAGATAGGCGGAGTTGCCCTGGTCGCGCAGCAAGGGATAGCCGATCTCCTTGCCGCTGCCGGCGAAGGTCTCGAAGGGGCCGAAGAATATCAACGGATGCTCCAGCGGCATCAAGGGCAGGGCGGCACCGCCCATGGCGGCGGGGATCGGCCCCCAGATGCCGGCGGTAACGATGACCCGCGGCGTCGCGACATAGCCTTTCAGCGTCTCGACGCCGTGAATGCGCCCGTCGCGGACATCGATATCCAGCGCCGGTGTCTCGGCAAAGGCGTGTAGATGGCCGCTGGCAACGGCCTTCTCGATCAGCTCGCCGGCCACGCGCTGGGAACGTGGCACGACGAGGCCGGCGTCGGGGTCCCAGAGGGCCCCCAGCACCTGGTCCCGCTCCAGCAGCGGGAAGCGTGCCACCGCTTCGTCGGCGTCGATCATGCTGGCGCGGGTACCAAACGCCTTGCCCGAGGCGACCTTGCGCTGTAGCTCGGCCAGGCGGGCCTCGTCGCCGACCCGGGCGATTTCCAGGCCGCCTACCTTGCGGTAGCGACCCAGCGCCTCGAAGAAGTGCTGGCTGTAGGTCGTGGTATAGCAGGTCAGGCGGTCGTGGGAGGTCATGTAGCAAAAGTCGGAGGCATGGGCGGTCGAGCCGATGTCCGAGGGCAGGGCGGCGGTCTCCAGGCCCACCAGGTTGGTCCAGCCCAGCTCGATGAGGTGGTGGACCACCGAGGCACCGACGATGCCGCCCAGACCGATGATCACCGCGTCTGCCTGCGAGGGTAGAGTCGCCATGGTCCAACTCCCGGGAGTGGGTGTGTTTCTGGCAGCATAAGGCAGCCCCCGGCTATCACGCTGTCCCGGGACGACGCCTCCTTGCCCGGCGGCGACAGGGGGCGCCGCGTCTGTCGCCCGCACCAAAGAGTCGGCCGCCCCTGGCGAGATGAGTCGTCGATGGCCGGTCTAGTGTCGAAGGCATGGGGCCGGCGAAGGGCCGGTGCCCGTCACAGCGGCAGGGGAGGAGAGCGTCATGTCCCAGGTCATGGAAAGCGTCGAGCACACCCGGGAAGCGCCGGAGATTCTGCTTTATCCGCGCATCCGAAAGTCCCCCTTCTTTTATGCGTCGCGGCGCCATGGGGTACGCAAGTACAGCGTCTACAATCATCATTATCATCCACGCCTCTATACCGACCCGGTGGACGAGTACTGGGCCCTGGTGCAGGGGGTGACCCTGTGGGATGTCGGGGTCGAGCGTCAGATCGAGATCGCGGGACCCGATGCCTTCGCCTTCACCCAACGACTGGTCCCCCGGGATATGCGTCACTGCCAGGTCGGGCAGTGCAAGTATGTCTTCGTCACGGCGCCGGATGGCGGCATCCTCAACGATCCGGTGCTGCTGCGCATCGAGGAGAACCGCTTCTGGTTATCCCTGGCCGATAGTGACATCCTGCTCTGGTGCCAGGGCCTCGCCGTCAACTCGGGGCTCGACGTCACCCTGCGCGAGGTGGATGTGGCGCCGGTACAGGTGCAGGGCCCCAAGGCCAAGGCCGTCATGGTGGACCTGTTCGGTGAAGCCGTGCTCGCCATGGCCTATTACCACCTGATGGAGGCGCAGCTCGACGGCATGTCGGTGGTGATCTCGCGTACGGGCTACTCGGGCGAGATCGGCTACGAGATCTATCTGCGCGAGGCCAGCCGCTTCGGAGAAGCCCTGTGGCAGCGGGTCTTCGAGGCCGGCCGCCCCCACGGCATGCAGGTGATCGGCCCCTGTCATATTCGTCGCATCGAGGGCGGTATCCTCGCCTTCGGCTGCGACATCTGGTACGACACCAATCCCTTCGAGGTGGGGATGGGGTATGACTGGATGGTGGATCTGCGGGGAGACGATGACTTTATCGGCCGCGCCGCCCTGGAGCGCATCAAGGCCGAAGGGGTGACGCGCAAGCTGGTGGGGGTGGAGATCGACGGGCCCAGTGTGGGGTACTTTACCGATGGCGCCATGATCGACGTCTTCCCGGTCCTGGCGGCGGACGGCGAGCGTATCGGTCGGGTCACCTCGGCCACCTGGTCGCCTCGCCAGGAGCGCAATATCGGCTATGCCATGGTACCCATCGAGCAGGCCGAGCTGGGCACCCCCCTGCGCATCGAGGCCAATACCGGCCTACAGGATGCCGTCGTCGTGGAGAAGCCCTTCCATGACCCGGCCAAGATCATTCCCAAGGAGTAAGGCGTGATGATGTCGAACCGCTTCGAGCTGATGCCTATCGCCGGCATGCAGGAGGCGGCCCTGGCCCTGCCGGCAGGCGCCACGGTGACCGTGACCTGCTCGCCGCGCCATGGCCTCGAGCGTACCCTCGAGGCCACCGAATGGCTGGTCGCGTCGGGGTTCCGTGCGGTGCCACACCTGGCGGCCCGCTGGGTACGCGACGCCGACCATCTGCAGCAGTCACTCGAGCGCCTGGCGGCGCTGGGTGTCGATGATGCCTTCGTGGTGGGCGGCGACGTGGAGCGCCCGGTGGGAGACTATCCCCATGGACTGTCACTGCTCCAGGCCATGGATGGCCTGGCACTGCGGCCGGCGCGGGTGGGGATTCCTGCCTATCCCGAGGGGCATCATGCCATCGCCGATGAGGCCCTGGCGCGTGACCTCGTCGCCAAGGCGGAGCTGGCCGACTATGCCGTGACCCAGATGTGTTTCGAGGCCGACCCGCTACTGGCCTGGCGCAGGCGCCAGGCACGGCTCGGGCTTTCCTTGCCGATATATGCCGGCATCCCCGGGGTAATAGAGCCCCGGCGGCTGCTAACCATCGCCATGCGCCTGGGGCTCGGCCCCTCGGTGCGCACGCTGCGTCGCCAGACGGGCTGGCTGGGGCGGCTGCTGCGGCCCTCGGCCTTCCAGCCGGACGCCCTGCTGGAGGGCGTGGCGCCGCTTCTGCACGATGACTCCGCCGGCTTTGCCGGCCTGCATGTCTACACCTTCAACCGAGTCGAGCCCACCCTGCGCTGGCTGGAGGCGCGGCGGGACCTGATTTGCGGTGGGGCGGGCGATGCGTCGGCTGCTGGTGTCGAGGCGTCAGCCGGCGAGCCCCTGGCATGACCCACGCCTCGACTGTCGTTATCTGACGACGCCCGGGGAAGGTATGTGGAAGTCGTCGCCGATACCGCTTCGATAGTGCTCATCTCTCTATACTGTGGCTCGTCGGATAGCGACGGGTTGCGCCCCGTCTCATTGCCACAGGCCGTCATGGTCATTCGTACCTGGGGCTCGAGCGTGATTTAAGGAGATGACAGATGAACAAGTCGCTAGCGGTCGGCACGACACTGGCCGTACTGGGGCTGGGTAGCATGGCCTTTGGGGCCTGGGAGATCCAGCAGTCGCGTGGACCCGAGTACGCGGAGATCCTGGCGGTACAGCCCGCGACCCATAGCGTGGAGCGTCCACGTGAGGTCTGCGAGGACGTGGAGCGGGTGGTGAGTGAACAGGTACCGATTCAGGCGCCTGTCAACACGCCTGCCTCCGGCTCGGCGGCCAGTCATGACCCGCATCGCATCGCCGGCAGTGCGGCCGGTGCCATCGTCGGTGGCCTGCTGGGTAACCAGGTCGGCGGCGGTAGCGGCAAGAAGATCGCCACCGTGGCCGGCGCCATCGGCGGCGCCCTGGCCGGACGAGAAGTGCAGGAACGCGTCGAGGCGCGCCAGCATGCCCAGGCCGGCTCACAGGTTCAGTACGAGACGCGTTACGAGACCCGCGAGCGGGTGGTGATCGAGGAGCAGTGCGAGACGCATATGGAGGCGCATGAGGAGACGCTTGGCTACGACGTCACCTATCGCCTCGATGGCGAGGAATTCTCCCGGCGTCTGGAGTCGGCTCCCCAGGCCGAGCGCCTGCCGGTGATCGACGGTGAGGTGCAATGGCAGGCGGGATCCGAAGGCGGGGAGGCCGAGTCGACCGAGGCCTAAGGCCCTGGACGGGCAAGCCAGGGATGGCACCAGGCCGTCGGTCTCGTTTTCTTTTATAAACTTGTTTTATTGTAATGGAGTTGTATCGATTTTTCGGTCGGGGAGGGGTAGCCTGTGATGATTCGCTTTCACAGGAGGTGCCCCATGTTCGGACTCTTCAAGACGGATCCGGTGAAGAAGCTGCAGAAGGCCTACGAGTATAAGCTCGAGCAGGCGATGCAGGCCGCCCGCAATGGCGACATGCGCGCCAACGCCTCCCTCACCGAGGAGGCGGAGGCGCTGCGCGCGCAGATCGACAAGTACAAGCAGGAGAGTGAGCCCGGGACCTAGAGGGCCCGGGCGGGGGAGTCGGCCGGCGCGCCCGGCATCAGCACAGGGCGTCGAGCTTCTTCTTGAGCAGCGCGTTGACCTGCTGGGGGTTGGCGGTGCCGCGGGAGGCCTTCATGACCTGCCCCACGAAGTAGCCGATCATCTTGCCGCGCTTGTCGGGTTCGGCGTCGCGGTACTGGGCCACCTGGGTGGGGCTGTCCGCGATCACCTGGTCGATCATCGCCTCGATGGCGCCGGTGTCGGTGACCTGCTTGAGTCCCTTGGCCTCGATCACCTCATCGGCGCTGGCGCCCTGGCCGCTCCAGAGCGCCTGGAATACCTGCTTGGCCGCCTTGCCGTTGATGGTGTCGTCCATGACGCGACAGATCAGCTCGCCGAGCCGGGGGGCGGAGATCGGGCTGTCCTGGATCACCAGCCCCTCGCGGTTGAGCGCCCCCGAGAGTTCTCCCTGTACCCAGTTGGCGGCCTGCTTGGCGTCTCCGCAGGTCGCCTTGACCGCCTCGAAGTATTCGGCCATTTCGCGGCTCGCGGCGAGGACGCCGGCGTCATAGGCGGAGAGCCCCAGCTCGTCCTGGAAGCGGGCGCGCTTCTCGTCGGGAAGCTCCGGCAGGGTCTCGCGCAGATGATCGACATAGGCGGCGTCGAGAACCACCGGCAGCAGGTCCGGGCAAGGAAAGTAGCGGTAGTCGTTGGCCTCTTCCTTGGTGCGCATGCTGCGTGTTTCGTCGCGATCGGGGTCGAACAGGCGGGTTTCCTGGACCACCTTGCCGCCATCCTCGATCAGCTCTATCTGGCGCTCCACCTCGAACTCGATAGCACGCTCCACGAAGCGGAAGGAGTTGACGTTCTTGATCTCGGCGCGGGTGCCGAATTCGGCCTGCCCCCTGGGGCGTACCGAGACGTTGACGTCGCAGCGCATCGAGCCCTCGGCCATGTTGCCGTCGCTGATGCCGAGATACGTCACGATGGAGTGAATGGACTTGAGGTAGGCCGCGGCCTCCTTGGCCGAGCGCATGTCCGGCTCGGAGACGATCTCCAGCAACGGGGTGCCGGCGCGGTTGAGGTCGATGCCGGTCATGGCACGGCCCGTATCGTCGGTGAACGTCTCATGCAGGGACTTGCCGGCATCCTCCTCGAGGTGGGCGTGGTGCACCCGGATACGCTTGGCCGCACCGTCTTCCAGGGTGATCTCGACCTCGCCGGGACCCACGATCGGGTCATACATCTGGCTGGTCTGATAGCCCTTGGGCAGGTCGGGATAGAAGTAGTTCTTGCGATCGAACACCGAAACCTCGGGGATCTCGGCGTGGATCGCCAGGCCGAACTGCACCGCCATGGCCACGGCCTGCTCGTTGAGTACGGGCAGCACACCGGGCAGGCCCAGGTCCACGGCACAGGCCTGGGTGTTGGGCTCGGCGCCGAAGGCGGTGGAGGCCCCGGAGAAGATCTTGGACTGGGTGGCGAGCTGGACGTGAACTTCCAGGCCGATCACGGTTTCCCATTGCATCAGGCGTTCTCCTCGGCGAGCTCGGGGCGACGCAGGTGCCAGTCGGTGGCCTGCTGGAAGCGGTGGGCGACATTCAGCAGGCGCTGTTCGGCGAAGTGGGTGCCCAGAATCTGCAGGCCTACGGGGCGGCCCTCCGCGGGGCGCTTGCCCACGAAGCCGGCCGGCACGCTGATGCCGGGGATCCCGGCCAGGTTGACGGCGATGGTGTAGATATCCTGCAGGTACATGGAGACCGGGTCCTTCTGGGCCCCGAGGTCGAAGGCCGGGGTCGGGGTGGTCGGGCCCATCAGCACATCGACGTCCTGGAAGGCATCGAGGAAGTCCTGACGGATCAGACGGCGTACCTGCTGGGCCTTCTTGTAGTAGGCGTCGAAGAAGCCCTCGGAAAGGGTGTGGGTGCCGATCAGGATGCGCCGCTGGACCTCCTCGCCGAAGCCCTCGGCGCGGGAGCGCTTGTAGAGGTCGACCAGGTCGCTGGGATTCTCGCAGCGATGGCCGAAGCGCACGCCGTCGTAGCGCGACAGGTTGGAGGACGCCTCCGCCGGGGCGATCACGTAGTAGGCCGGGACAGCATAGTGGGTGTGGGGCAGGCTGACCTCGCGTACCGTGGCACCCAGCGACTCGTAGACCGATATCGCCTCGCGTACGGCGGCTTCCACCGCGGGGTCGAGGCCGTCGCCGAAGTACTCCTTCGGCAGGCCGATCTTGAGGCCGGTCAGCGGTGCGGCGAGTTCCGCGGTGTAGTCGGGTACGCCGCGTGCCACACAGGTGGAATCCCGGGCGTCGTGGCCGGCGATGGTGTTCATCAGCAGCGCGCAGTCTTCGGCGGTGCGTGCCATGGGGCCGGCCTGGTCGAGGCTCGAGGCGTAGGCGATGATGCCCCAGCGGGAGACCCGGCCATAGGTGGGCTTCAATCCGGTGATGCCACAGAAGGCGGCGGGCTGGCGGATCGAGCCACCGGTGTCGGTGCCCAGGGCGGCGGGGGCCAGGCCGGCGGCCACCGCGGCGGCGCTGCCCCCGGAGGAGCCGCCGGGCACGGCAGTGCTGTCCCAGGGGTTCTTGACCGCGCCGAAGGCGCTGTTCTCGTTGGAGGAGCCCATGGCGAACTCGTCCAGATTGGCCTTGCCGAGGCTTACCGTACCGGCGGCCTTGAGCCGTTCCACGACGCCGGCATCGTAGGGGGCGACGAAGTCGGCCAGCATCCTGGAACCGGCGGTGGTCAGCACGCCGTCGGTACAGAACAGGTCCTTGATCGCCACCGGCAGGCCGGTCAGCGGCCCGGCGTCGCCCTGGGCGCGAGCGGCATCGGCGTGGTCTGCCGCCTCTCGTGCCGCGTCGGGCGTGACGGTAATAAAGCTGTTGAGGGCGCCATCGAGGCGCTCGATACGCCCGAGCTGATGTTCGGTCAGCTCGCGGCTGGTGAACTCGCCCGCCGCGAGGCTGGCGGAGAGTTCGGTCAGTGTCTTGTCATGCATGGGCCAAAGGCTCCGTAGGCAGTGGCTTACTCGACGACGCGGGGTACCAGATAAAGGCCGTTTTCCACCGCCGGGGCGCAGCGCTGGAAGTGGTCACGCCGGTCAGGCTCGGTAACGTTATCGGCGCGCAGGCGCTGGGTGGCGTCAAGCGGGTGGGCCAGGGGGGCAATGCCCTCGGTGTCCAGTGCCTGGAGGCGGTCGACCATCTCGAGGATGCGGCCGAGGTCATCCAGGTAGTGGGTGGCGTCGTCGTCGGAGAGGCCGAGGCGGGCAAGATGCGCCGCCCTGAGCACGTCAGCGTGTTCAAGCGCCATGAGTCGGGTGTCCTCGGTGGAGAAAATCAGGGCCTAGAAGTTACCATATTCGGCGACGTCCGGGCAGGGCTTCGACGCGGGGTGGCCGAGGGGATTTGCTTGCTGCAGAGGGGGTGCGGTGATACCGTTTGCCTCCGCACAGGGTTCCCGGACTGCACTAGGTATCGACTTCCATGTTCAAACGCTTGAGGGGGCTGTTTTCCAGCGATCTATCGATCGACCTGGGAACGGCCAATACGCTGATTTACGTTCGCGGCCGTGGCATCGTGCTCGACGAACCATCGGTCGTGGCCATTCGCCAGTCCGGCAGCATGCGCAGCGTGGCCGCCGTTGGCTCCGATGCCAAACGCATGCTGGGCCGCACCCCCGGTAATATCACGGCCATCCGGCCGTTGAAGGATGGCGTGATTGCCGACTTTACCGTTACCGAGCAGATGCTCCAGCACTTCATCCGCAAGGTTCATCAGAGTACCTTCCTGACTCCCAGCCCCCGCGTTCTGGTGTGTGTGCCCTGCATGTCGACCCAGGTGGAGCGCCGGGCCATCAAGGAGTCCGTCGAGGGCGCCGGCGCCCGCGAGGTGTTTCTCATCGAGGAACCCATGGCGGCTGCCATCGGCGCCGGCCTGCCGGTGGAGGAGGCCCAGGGCTCCATGGTGGTGGATGTGGGCGGTGGCACCAGCGAGATCGCCATCATTTCACTGAATGGCGTCGTTTACTCCGAGTCAATCCGCATCGGCGGGGACCGCTTCGACGAAGCGATCATCGGCTATGTGCGGCGCCATTATGGCAGCTTGATCGGTGAGGCCACCGCCGAAAGGATCAAGGAAGAGATCGGCTGTGCCTATCCGGGCGGTGAGCTGCGCGAGATCGACGTGCGGGGCCGCAACCTGGCCGAAGGCATCCCACGCAGCTTTACCCTGAACTCCCATGAGATTCTGGATGCGCTGCAGGAGATCCTGGCCTCCATCGTCGCCGCGGTGAAGAATGCCCTGGAGCAGGCTCCTCCGGAGCTTGCGTCGGACATCGCCGAGCGTGGCCTGGTGCTGACCGGTGGCGGGGCGCGACTGCGCGATCTGGACAAGCTGGTTGCCGAGGAGACCGGCCTGCCGGTGATCGTTGCCGAGGACCCGCTGACGTGCGTGGCACGCGGTGGTGGCAAGGCCCTCGAGATGATCGACAAGCACACCTTCGAGCTGCTCTCCAGCGACTGACCCGGGAGACGCGCCATCAAGCCGCTGTTCTCGCAAGGGTCGCTGCCCGTCTATCGTCTGCTGGTGTGCGCAACCGTCGCGGTGGCGCTGATGGTCGCCGACCTGCGGCTGTCCCGCATGGAAGAGGTGCGTGCCCAGCTCAGCACGGCGGTGGCTCCCATCCAGTGGGTCGTCAGTCTCCCCAGCAGCGTGTTGAGCTGGGGGACCCTGGTGCTATCCGACCAGCGTGTCCTGGTGGATGAAAACCGTCGGCTACGCGAACAGATCCTGACCCTGTCCCATCGTGTGCAGCGCATGGCGGACCTTACCGCCGAGAACGTGCGTCTGCGCGAGCTGCTCTTCGCCGCCCGCCAGCATGACATGCCTTTCATTACCGCCGAGCTGCTGTCGCTGGATCCCGACCCCTTCGCCCATCAGATGGTGTTGGACCGCGGTCGCCGCGATGGCGTGCAGGTGGGACAGCCGGTAATGGATGCCGCGGGCCTGGTGGGACAGGTGACCTCGGTGTTGGCCTATTCCAGTCGTGTCCTGATGGTGGCCGATGCCAGTCATGCGCTGCCGGTGCGGGTCAACCGTAACGGCCTGCGCTTTATCCTGCAGGGCGGCGGGCGCTACGATAGCCTCAATGTATTGCACGTCCCCGATACCGCCGATATCCGTAAGGGTGATCTGCTGGTGACATCGGGTCTCGCCGGCCGCTTTCCCCCGGGCTATCCGGTAGGGCGGGTCGACGCCGTGGTCCATGACCCCGGCGAGCCCTTCGCCAGGGTCACCGCCGCCCCGGTGGCCCAGCTACAGCGCTCTCGGCACTTCCTCCTGCTGTATCCGCCCAGCCGGCCCCGTTTCGATGCCCTCGGTTGGGAGGGCGACATCAGTGTGGCAGCCATCGAGTCGGCCCTGGCGGTGGTCGATGACGAAGATGCCCGGCAGGCCGCTACCCTTGGTGACCACGAGGAGACACGTTGATGGCCGCTCCCTCCGCCGCCAACCTGGCACTCCCCTGGATCTGGTTCTCCCTGTTGCTGGCTCTCTGTCTGCAGGTAATGCCGCTGGCGGAGGGCTGGCAGGTATGGCGACCCGACTGGCTGGGATTGATGCTGGTCTACTGGTGCATGAAGACACCCTTTCGGGTCGGTGTCCTCCATGCCTTCGTGCTGGGCATACTACTTGACCTCATCGATGGAGCGGTGCTGGGACAGAATGCCCTGTTACTGTCGTTACTGGCTTTCCTGTGCGCCCTGATCCAGCCACGCTTCCGTGCCTATTCACTGCTTCAGCAGGCATTGATGGTCCTGGTGCTGCTGGGCTGTGTGCAGCTTCTCGAGCAGTGGCTTCGCACCCTGCTGGGGCCCTTCGCCATTCATCTTTCCTTTCTGGCGCCGTCGTTGATCGGTGCTCTGCTCTGGCCCTGGTTTGCCACCCTCTTGAACGCCCTGGGGCGGCGCCTGTCCGGTAGCTGATCGGAGTTTTCTCATGTCCGTGACCGCTTCTCCCGTGCTTTGCCTGGCCTCTGCCTCGCCGAGGCGGCGTGACCTGCTGGCCTCCATCGGTGTGCCCTTGCAGCCATGCCCGGTGGATATCGACGAATCCACGCTTCCCGGCGAGGGGGCCGAGGCCTATGTCATGCGCCTGGCCCGCGAAAAGGCCCTGGCCGGCTCGCGGCTGACGCAGCTGCCGACGCTGGGCTCCGATACCGCGGTGGTTCGCGATGGCGAGATTCTCGGCAAGCCCGAGGGTCCCGAGCACGCCGCCGGCATGTTGCGCTCCCTGGCCGGTCGCGAGCATCGGGTGCTCACCGCCGTGGCGGTGGTCGGTCCTGCCGGCCTGCTCGAGTGCTGTGTCGCGACTCGGGTAGCCATGCGTGAGATCTCCGGTGCCGAGATCGATGCCTACTGGGCGACCGGGGAGCCCGCCGACAAGGCCGGTGGCTATGCCATCCAGGGGCGCGCGGCGGTATTTATCGAGCGCATCGCCGGCAGTCATTCCGCGGTGGTGGGTCTGCCGCTTTACGAGACCGCCGAGCTGCTGCGTCAGCAGGGTGTGGCGTTATGGGACGGTGCCCTGCGCTGACCCGCATCCCGGATCAACGCCTTGAGTCGCCGACACTATGTCATAATGGCTGCAAAGCATTCTGGACAAGGACTTCCGTATGAGCGGCGAAGTACTGATCAATCTGACGCCGATGGAGACCCGAGTCGCCGTGGTGGAGAACGGCGTGCTGCAGGAAGCCTTCATCGAGCGCTCCTGCCGTCGGGGGATCGTCGGCAATACCTACAAGGGCCGGGTGGTGAGGGTACTGCCCGGCATGCAGGCGGCCTTCGTCGATATCGGTCTCGACCGCGCCGCCTTTATCCATGCCCACGAGCTGATGCCGCCCGGTACTCCGGCCGAGGAGCAGCTCTCCATCGGTCATCTGCTCCACGAGGGTCAGGCGCTGGTGGTGCAGGTGACCAAGGATCCTATCGGCTCCAAGGGGGCACGCCTCACGACCCATCTTTCGGTGCCATCGCGCTACCTGGTCTATATGCCGGATGCTCCCCATCACGGAGTTTCCCAGCGCATCGAGGACGAGCGTGAGCGCGAGCGCCTTCGCGGCCTGATCGAGGAGGCCCAGGCCCAGCAGAGCCTGGAGGTGACCGGTGGCTTCATCGTGCGTACCGCCGCCGAGGGCGTGGGTGTCCAGGAACTGGCCGCCGACATGCACTTCCTGCTGCGGCTGTTTCGCAAGGTCAGCGAGCGCAAGGTGACGGCAGCGGCGCCCAGCGTGATCTACGATGACCTGCCGCTGTTCATGCGCATCCTTCGCGATGTGATGCGTGATGATATCGAGAAGGTGCGCATCGACTCCCGGGAAAACCATCTCAGGTTGATCGAGTTTGCCGAGGAGTTCATGCCCGATGCGGTGGAGCGCATCGAGCATTATGCCGGTGAACGGCCGATATTCGATCTCTACAGCGTCGAGGACGAGATCCACAAGGCCCTGGGACGCAAGGTACAGCTCAAGTCCGGGGGCTATCTGGTGATCGACCCTACCGAGGCGATGACGACCATCGACGTCAATACCGGCGGCTATGTGGGGCACCGCAACCTCGAGGAAACCATCTTCAAGACCAACCTCGAGGCGGCTACCGCCATCGCCCGCCAGCTTCGGCTGCGTAATCTCGGCGGCATCATCATCATCGACTTCATCGATATGGAGGATACCGAGCATCAGCGCCAGGTGCTGCGCATGCTCGAGAAGTCGCTGGAGCGTGATCACGCCAAGACCAAGTGCACCGGCGTCACCGAGCTCGGCCTCGTCCAGCTGACACGCAAGCGCACCCGCGAGAGTCTCGAACAGACCCTCTGCGAGGCCTGCCCCACCTGTAGCGGGCGGGGCACCCTCAAGACCCCCGAGACGGTCTGTTACGAGATCTTCCGCGAGATCCTGCGCGAGGAGCGTGCCTACAGTGCCGAAACCTACATGGTCCTGACCTCCCAGGCGGTGGTGGACCGACTGCTCGACGAGGAGTCGGCGGCGGTGGCCGATCTGGAGGAGTTTATCGGTAAGCCCATCCGCTTCCAGGTGGAGACCCACTACTCCCAGGAGCAGTACGACATCGTGCTGATGTGAGCCCATGGCCGTTACCCGTCTGGTGATTCGCTGGACTCTGACCCTGCTGGCCGTCGGGCTGACGGTCGTTGCCTTGCTGACCCTGGTGGCGCGCTTGATGCTGGGCCTGACCGATGGCCTGGTGCCGCGGGTGGAAGCCTTGCTCTCGGCACGCTTCGCGGCGCAGGTGGAGATTGCCTCCCTGGAAGGGGGGCTTGCGCGCCTCGATCCCTATATCACGCTGAATGGCCTGAGCCTGCAGACACGCGAGGGTAAAAGGCCACTGCTGGATGTTCAGGAGGGACGGTTGCGCCTGGATACCTGGCGGAGCCTGCGGGAGGGGCTGCCGGTGGTGGAGGGAGCGCGCCTCCAGGGCCTGACCCTGCACCTTTATCAGACGCCGGAGGGAGGCTGGCACTGGCCCGACCCGGCGGACCTCCCCCCCGAACTCCAGCCCGAGGGCGAGTTCGACCTGGAGCGGCTCGGCTTCTGGGTCGGGGTGCTGTTGCGCCAGCGTGCCTGGGCCGAAGACGTACGCGTGGTGTTGCATGGGCGTGAGCGTCGCGTGGCCTTCGAGGCGCCGCGCCTGCTGATGACCGGTGATTCCCGACGCGCCCACTTCGAGGGTCGGCTGCGCCTGGAGGGCGACTCGGATATCGCCATGCAGGTAGCCCTGGAAGTGCTGACGGGCCAGGCCGGGTTCCGCGACTTCAGCGCCGCCCTGCAGGCCGAGATGCGCCTCGATAGCCTGGTGGAGCTGGCCGCGGTACTGGGCCGTAATCAACCGCTGCACCTCGACGAGGCGCGCGGTGAGTCCCGCCTGTGGGGGCGCTGGCATCGCGGCAGCCTGGCCGATGCCCGCCTGGCGTTGAACGTCGAGAAGCTGGTCGTCAGCCACCGTGACACGGGGGGAGAGCGTCAGACTCTGGCGCTCGACAGCGTGACCGGACGCGGTCAGTGGCGCAAGGAAGACGCCGGCTGGCAGGCGTGGTTCCAGGGGGATGCGGAGAGTCCGGAGGCGAGTAGACCCGACGCCGCGTCGCCTGACTGGGGCCCCGCCTTGCCCTATCGTTGGCACCTGAAGGGCGGTGCCGATGAATGGTGGCTCAATACCAGCGCCTTCGACCTGGGGTCGTTGGCCGCCTGGCGCGACCGAGTGCCGCTACCCGAGGCCCTGGCACGGGTCGTGGACAGCCTCGACCCGCGTGGCAGCGTGACAGGCTTCGGGCTGGGGTTTCGGGAAGGGCAATGGCAGGCGCGCGCCTCCCTGGGAGGCGTGGAGGTGTCACCCTGGGAGGAGGCGCCGGGGGGAGGGCCACTGGACATGTGGGTAGATGCCCGCGGCGACAAGGGACGGGTGCGCTTCGTCGGTGACGAGACGGCTTCGCTGCACTTTCCCGAACTCTTCGCCGGCCCCATGGATCTCGAACACGCCTCGGGCGAGGTGCGCTGGGTCTATGATGGACCGCGTAGCCTGGTCAGTGGTCGTGACCTGCGGGTCGGGTGGAATGGCGCCGAGGTCAGCGGTGGCTTCGGCCTGTCTGCCGGACAGGGCGACCGGGGCGGCTTCGGCCTGACCCTGGCCCTGAAAGACGTCGATGCCGTACAGACGCCGCTCGTGGAGTGGCTGCCGGTGGGCATCCTCGACGATGAATTGTACGACTGGCTCGCCGATGGCGTGGCCGGCCGGGCCTCCGAGGGCTCCCTGCGCCTGCATGTGCCGCTCTCGGGTGGCGACGATGACAGCATCATGCCGAGCTTTGATCTCGACCTGGCCATTCGTGACGGGCGTCTGCCCATCGCCCCTGACTGGCCGGTGCTGGAGGGGGTCGAGGGACGCCTGCGGCTCAAGGATGAGACGCTTGCAGCCGAGATAAGTCATGCCGAGAGTCTCGGTGTGGCGGGCAGCGAGGGGCAGGTTCGACTGATCGATGAGCGCCTGGAAGTGGAGGGAAGGCTGGCCGCCGAGGCCTCGGCGCTGCGCCGTTTCCTGCTCGACATGCCGGTAGAGGGCATGGAACTCGTGGAGGAGTGGCAGGCGCAGGAGGGCCGTGTCGATGGCGACCTGCGCCTGGAACTGCCGCTGGATCGTCCCGAGGCACTGGATCTCGAGGTCGAGGCCCAGGTCGCCTTGCCGCTGCTCGAGTATCGACCGCTGGGCCTGGGCTTTCGGGAGGTTCGCGGCCCCCTGACCTGGCATCAACAGGGCAGCGAGGGGGGGCTCTCGGGGCGGCTCGAGGGACGCTTGCTGGGCGGGCCACTGCGCGCCGATATCGACACCCGAAACGGCGGGATCGAGCTTGCCGGCACCGCCGAGGCGGGGCCGCTGCTCGAACTGGGGGGTGTCTCGGCTCTCGAGGAGCGCCTGACGGGGCGTTTCGACTGGCGGGGCCGACTCGGGGTCGACGAGGCGATTTCCCTGCACCTGGAGAGCTCGCTACAGGGGCTGGCGGCCGACCTGCCCGAGCCACTGGACAAGCCGGCGGGAGAGCCGCGCCCCCTGCGGCTCGACATGGATCTGACGGCGGGGCGCCTCGAGGGGCGTCTGGGCGAGGCCGTGGCATGGCGCTGGCGAGGGCTACCCGGTGGCGACGCCAGCCAGGGGCAGGTCTGGCTGGGGCGTCAGCCCGGCGGTGCCTGGCCCACGGGGTCGGGGTGGTGGCTCGATGCCTATCTGCCGCGGCTGTCTCCCCGGTCATGGGGCGAGGCGTTCACCGGCCTGGCAAGGGAGAGCGATACGCGGAGGAGTGATACGGGCGGCGCGGCCCCGAGTCTACGCGAGGTGCGCCTGGCCAGCGACTGCCTGGAGCACGAGGGTCGCTGTCTCGGCTCCTTCTATACGACGGCTCGTCCACAGGCGGCTGGCGGCTGGCGGCTGGTGCTGGATGGCAGCCTGCTCGAGGGGGAACTCGATTACCGGCCCCGGCTCCCCGAGCCGCTGGATATCGGCCTGGAGCGTCTCTCGCTGGATGCCTTGATGCCGTCCGACAGCGAGGTGGGCTCGTTGATCGATGAGATCGCCACCCCTCCGGCGCCTCGGCCATTCCCCGCCTGGGTAGCCGACGTGCCTGACGGGCGTTTGCGCATCGCCGATATCGAGCGCGACGGCCAGCGTCTCGGGCCATTGACCGCTCGCTGGCAGGCCACGCCCGAGCGTCTCAGTATCGTTCCCCTGGGGCTGACCCTGGGCGAGCTCAGCGCCCGTGGTGAGCTGGTCTGGGAGGCGGCGGGTCCCGAGGCCAGCCTGACCCGTGCGCGTCTCGACCTGGACGGGCGGGATGCGGGAACGGCCCTGGAGCGGCTGGGACTGGCGGCGGCGGTGCGCAGCGCCGAGACTCGGGTCAAGAGCCAGCTGGCCTGGCCGGGGGCCCCCTGGCAGTTCGCCCTGGAGCGCTCCCGAGGCAGCATCGAGACGGAGCTGCGTGACGGAAGCTTCGTCAATCTGGAGTCGGTCCCGGCCCGTCTGGTGGGCCTGCTCAATATCGATAACCTGGTGCGTCGACTGCGCCTGGACTTCTCCGATGTGACCGGTCAGGGAACGGCCTTCGATCGTGTCAGTGGTGCCGCGACCCTGTATGGTGGCAGTCTCGAAACGCGTGGGCCGGTCGAGGTCGTGGGGCCTGCCACACGCTTCACTCTCGATGGCAGCGTCGAGCTGGCGCGGCGGGAACTCGATATGCTGCTGGGCGTCACAGTCCCCGTCAGTCGCAACCTGCCGCTGGCGGCGGTCATCGCCGGCGCCCCGATGGTGGGTGGCGCCCTGTTTGTCGCCGACCGCCTGTTCGGTGATGTCATCGACAGTGTTACCCGAATTCATTATCGCGTGCTCGGCCCCTTGACCGAGCCGACAATTTCAGTGGAAAGCGCCGAATGACTCAAGCGAGACACGCACTGCTAGACGAAGCCGCCGGCATCCTGCTGACTCCCGGCGGGCTCTCCCTGGATGACCTGGACATCGGTCTCGGGCATGCCATGGGACCGGGCATTGACTATGCCGATCTCTACTTTCAGCGCAGCTGGCACGAGGGCTGGGTGTTGGAAGACGGTGAGGTGAAGGAGGCCAGCTACAACATCGACGGCGGGGTGGGCGTACGCTCCCTGGCCGGAGAGAAGACCGGATTTGCCTACTCGAATCAGATCAGCGTCGATGCCCTGAGCGAAACGGGGCGCACCGCCGCGGGCATCGTACGCAGCGGCAAGCGCCCGACGCTAGGCGCGCCGGTCGCGGTGGGGCCGGCGGCCCGCTACGCGGGTGTCGACCCGCTCACCGGGCTGAGCGCCGAGGAGAAGGTCGCCATGCTCAAGGAGGCGGACCGCGTGGCCCGGGCCGCCGACCCGTCGGTCAGCCAGGTCAGCGCCTCGCTTTCCGGGGTACACGAGGTGGTGCTGGTACGCGCCAGCGACGGGACCCTGGCGGCCGATATTCGTCCCCTGGTGCGCTTCAACGTCAGCGTCATCAGCGTGCGTAATGGTCGTCGCGAGCGTGGCAGTGCCGGGGGCGGGGGGCGCTACCCCATGTCTCGGCTGCGCGACGAGGGAGTGGCCGAGCGCTTCGCCAAGGAAGCCGTGCGTCAGGCGCTGGTCAACCTGGACGCGGTCGACGCTCCGGCGGGGCAGATGCCGGTGGTGCTGGCGCCGGGCTGGCCGGGCATCCTGCTGCATGAGGCCGTCGGACATGGCCTGGAGGGGGATTTCAACCGCAAGGGAAGCTCCGCCTTCGCGGGGCGCCTGGGCGAGCGTGTCGCGGCGCCGGGCGTGACGGTGGTGGATGATGCCACCCTGGACGACCGGCGTGGCTCGATGAGCGTCGATGACGAGGGCACTCCGGGTCAGCGAACGCCGCTGATCGAGGACGGCATTCTCACCGGCTACATGCAGGACAAGCTCAATGCCAGGCTGATGGGCATGGCGCCCACCGGTAACGCCCGCCGTGAGTCCTTCGCCCATCTCCCCATGCCGCGCATGACCAACACCGTGATGCTTGCCGGGCAGGACGACCCCGGTGACATCCTCAAGAGCGTCAAGCGTGGCCTCTATGCGGTGAGCTTCGGCGGTGGCCAGGTGGATATCACGTCGGGCAAGTTCGTGTTCTCGGCAAGCGAGGCCTATCTGATCGAGGATGGTCGAATCACCGCGCCGGTGAAGGGAGCCACCCTGATCGGCAATGGCCCCGAGGCCATGGGGCAGGTATCGATGATCGGCCATGATATGGCGCTGGACCCCGGCATCGGCGTCTGCGGCAAGGAGGGGCAGGGCGTCCCGGTAGGCGTCGGCCAGCCCACCCTCAAGCTGGACGAGCTGACCGTGGGTGGCACCCAGTCCTGAGACTCTGGCGTTAGAGGCCGGCCATCTCGCGGATCAGCTTGAACAGCTTGCGGGCGCTGGCCGGGGGCTTGCCCTTCGCATGCTCGCGCCGGGCGTTGCGGATCAGCTGGCGCAGGGCCTGGCGATCGGCATCGGGATAGTCGGCAATGAAGGCCTCCACCGCCGGGTCGCCTTCGTCGACGAGGCGGTCACGCCACGTCTCGAGACGGTGAAAGGCGTGGTCGCGGCGCAGTGTTTCCTGCTCGATTTCGTCATGGACGTCGCGGATGGCCGCGAGGTCCTCGCGGCGCATCAGCTTGCCGATATACTGCATGTGCCGGCGGCGCCCCTCGTGGGAGCGAATGCGCGAGGTCTCCTCCACGGCGGCGAGCATATCGTCGGAGAGGGGAAAGCGCGCCCGCTCACCGGGCGTCATGGCGATGACCTGTTCGCCCAGGGTCTGCAGTGCCTGCATCTCCCGCTTGAGCTGGGACTTGCTGGGGCGTTCGTCGTTGTCCGGCTGCTGAAGGATCTGATCGAGCAGTTCGCGGGGAGATTCCTGGGACATGCCGCTTCCATTGGTTGAGGCTGGGTGTCCCGACAGTATACCAGCCTGTTACATCAGGCTGAGAATGAACATTACAGGCGTGGCCAGCAGGCCCGCCGAAGGAGGATACAGATGACTCAGGCTTTCGATGCCGCTACCCAGCAGGCTCAGCTGGAGCACCGTTCCCGACAGGCCCTGGAACTGGCTCGGAGGCTGGGGGCCGATGCCTGTGAAGTGGGTGCCAGCGTCGACCAGGGTGTCGACGTCAGTGTCCGCGAGGGGGAGGTCGAGACCGTCGAGCTCTCACGGGACCAGGGCATCGCGGTGACCGTCTATCTCGGCAAGCGCAAGGGGAGTGCCTCGTCCACCGATGCCGGAGAGGCCTCCATTCGCGCCGTGGTCGAGAAGGCCATCGCCATCGCCCGTTACACCGGCGAGGATGCCGCCGCCGGATTGGCCGACGCCGAGCTGATGGCCACCCATCTGCCCGACCTGAAGGCGCATCACCCCTGGCCCCTGACCACCGAAGAGGCGATCGACCTGGCCCTGGCCTGCGAGGCGGCCGGGCGCGGCAAGGCGGGAATCAAGAGTTCGGACGGGGCCTCGCTGTCCAGCGGCGAGGGGGTGAGGGTCTATGCCAATAGCCACGGCTTTCTGGGTAGCCAGCGCGGCAGCCGCCATTCCCTCTCCTGCATGCTGATCGCCGAAGACGCCGCCGGCATGCAGCGCGACTATGATTTTACCAGTGCCCGGGACCCCCGCGATCTATGGGCGCCCGAGCGCGTCGGCGAGCGTGCCGCCGAGAAGACCCTGCGCCGTCTCGGTGCTCGGCGCCCGGCCACCGGACGGATGCCGGTTCTCTTCGACTCGAATCTTGCCGCCGGGCTGGTCGGTTCACTGATGGGGGCCATCGCCGGCGGTGCGCTGTTTCGGCAGTCCTCCTTTCTCTGCGACCGCCTGGGCGACGCCCTCTTCCCGGAGTGGTTCGGCCTTCAGGAGAGACCCATGGAGATCGGCGCCATGGCCAGCTCGCCCTTCGATAATGACGGCGTGCAGACGCGTGACAATGTGTTTATCGACAAGGGGCGTCTGTCCAGCTACATGCTCTCCGCCTACAGCGCGAGGCGCCTGGGCATGTCGACCACCGCCAATGCCGGGGGCGCGCGTAACCTGCGGATCACGGCGCCGCTGGCATCCCGTGATGAGCTGCTCGAGCGCATGGGCCGCGGGGTCCTGGTGACCGAGCTGATGGGGCAGGGGGTCAATGGCGTTACCGGCGACTACTCGCGCGGTGCTGCCGGGTTCTGGGTAGAGAACGGCAAGATCCAGCATCCGGTGGAGGAGTTCACCATCGCCGGCAACCTGGAAACCATGTTCCGGGGACTCGCCGGCGTGGGCAGTGATATCGACACCCGCGGCAGTATCCACACCGGTAGCTGGCTGATCGACGAGATGACCGTGGCCGGCGGTTAGTCGTCTTCCTCGAAGCGGGACTCGAAGAGCGCCTGAATGGCTTCGAGGGCCGCTTCGGCGTCGCTGCCATCGGCGCTGACGGTGAGCTCGGTGCCGCAGGGGGCGGCCAGCATCAGCAGTGACATGATGTTGTCGGCGTCACCCTGCCGGTCACCATTGGCCACGCGGACTCGGGCGGCGAAGGGCTGGCAGCACTGTACCAGCTTGGTGGCGGCGCGGGCATGGAGCCCGCGCTTGTTGGAAAGGGTCAGCTTGCGTTGCGGCACGCTCAACGTCCTTGATGAGGTATGTCGTCGGGGGCGGGAAGGGTGTCCTGGGTGCCCAGTTCGCGGTGGCGCAGGCGGACATGGCGCCGGCTCTGGGCCAGCTGCGTTGCCAGGCGCTCGGCGAGATAGACGGAGCGATGCTGTCCGCCGGTGCAGCCGATGGCCACGGTGAGATAGCTGCGATGGCTGGCGGCATAGCTGGGCAGCCAGCGCGTCAGCCAGGCATGAATATCCGCGAGCATTGCCTGTACCAGAGGGTAGTCCTCGAGAAAGGCAATGACCTCCGGGTCCTGGCCGGTAAAGGGCCTCAGGCGTGGGTCCCAGTAAGGGTTGGGCAGACAGCGGGCATCGAATACCAGGTCGGCATCCAGGGGCACGCCGCGCTTGAAACCGAAGGATTCCACGGTCAGCGTCAACTGTTCGGGACGATGCCCCGCTACCTGGTCGGCGATACGACCGCGCAGGTCATGTACCGACAGGCGTGAGGTATCGATCACCAGGTCCGCCAGGTCGCGGATCTCGGCCAGTGCCTGCTCCTCGGAATCGATCGCCTCGGCGAGGGTCATCTCGCTATCCCGGGTCAGCGGATGGCGCCGTCGCGTGGCGGAATAGCGTTCGATCAGGATGCGGGCATCGGTGGTCAGGTAGATCACCCGACAGTCGATGCCGCGTTCACGAACCTCCTCGAGCAGGCTGGGGAAGCGTTTCAGGGCCTGGGGCAGGTTGCGGGCATCGACGCTGACGGCGATGGAGGAGCGCTGGGACTCGGGGTTGCCGAGTTCGTCCACCAGCGAGCCCAGCAACATGGCCGGCAGGTTGTCGATGGCATAATAACCGAGATCCTCCAGTGCCTGCAGGGCGATCGACTTGCCCGAGCCGGAACGGCCGCTGATGATCACGAGCTGCATGGGGGTCTCCTGGTCATTCCGTGGGGCCGAGTGAGCGGCATGGCGTCACTCAGCCCTGTCGTCGAACGGCCTCGATAAGGCTCTCGTGAAGGTCGCGCTGGCTCGAACTACGCCGCAGGCGAGTGCGCGTACCGACGTCGTTCATGATACCCGCCAGTTGCGCCAGTAGAGTCAGGTGGGCGGCATCGGCTTCTTCGGGAACCAGCAGCACGAATACCAGGTCGACGGGCTCGCCATCGATGGCATCGAAGTCTATCGGCTCGGATAACTTGAGAAAGCCGGCGATGGGCGTCTTGCAATGGGGGCTACGGGCATGGGGAATGGCCACGCCATTGCCGATGCCGGTACTACCGAGTCGTTCACGGGCAATCAGCCGCGCGAAGACTTCCTGGCTGTCGAGGCTGGGCGTGTTCTGGGCAATAAAGGTGCTGAAGAATTCCAGCACCCGTTTCTTGCTCCCCCCGGGCACGTCGAAGAGCGTGCGCTCGGGGGGCAGGATGGTTTCGAGAGACGCCATCGTTGACTTAGCGGGCACCGGCGCCCTGGGCGCGGGCCTGGGCCTTTTCCTTGTGCTTCACCAGCTGTCGGTCCAGCTTGTCGGCGAGCGCGTCGATGGCGGCATACATGTCGGTTTCTTGAGCCTCGGCGTGCAGGTCGGCGCCGGCGGCGTGCATGGTGCAAGCGGCAGACTGACGCTCCTTCTCTACTGACAGGATCACCTGCACGGTGGTGATATTGTCGTAGTGGCGCTCCACGCGGGTCAGCTTCTCGTTGACATAGTCACGCAGGGCATCGGTCAGTTCCACATGATGGCCGGTGATATTCACTTGCATGACACGCTCCTTGCTCGTTGATGGTGATTCGATTGTAACCCTTTTTCCTGCCTTGCATACCCCCTGACGACTCCCGGGGGTGACATCCTGGCCGACCGGTACGTCCGGGGCTCTCCTTCGGCTCGGTGGTGCATCACGGTCCGGAACGTTCCGGTCAGCGCAGTCGCTTGCGCTCACTGGAGGAGGGGATGCCCATGGCCTCGCGATACTTGGCGATCGTCCGCCTGGCTACCGGGATGCCGGCCTCGTCGAGGAGGGTGACCAGGCGGCTGTCGGATAGGGGTTTGCGGGGAGGCTCTTCCTGGATCAGCTTGCGAATACGGGCCCGGATGGCGGTGCTGGAATGGGCGTCGGCCTCGCCTTCCCCGCCGACATGGCTGGAGAAGAAGAACTTGAGCTCGAAGACGCCGCGGGGCGTGTGAATGAACTTCTGGGTGGTAACCCGCGAGATGGTGGATTCATGCATCTCTATCGCCTGGGCGATATCGGCCAGAACCAGCGGCTTCATGGCTTCCTCACCCTGCTCCAGGAAGTCGAGCTGACGTGCCATGATCTCGCGACCGACCCTCAGCAGAGTGTCGTTGCGGCTGGTCAGGCTCTTCATCAGCCAGCGCGCCTCCTGGAGATGTTCCTTGAGGAACTGGTTGTCATCGCTCTTGTCGGCGCGACGGACCAGTGCCGCGTAATCGGGTTGAATGCGCAGGCGGGGGAGAGCCTCGGGGTTGAGCTCGACATGCCAGCCTCGGTGATCACGATAGGCCACCAGGTCGGGGATCACATAGTGATCGGACTGGCTGGAGAAGGCGCTGCCGGGGCGCGGGTCCAGGCGGTGCACCAGGGCGATGGTCGCGTCGAGCGCGGTATCATCCAGCCCCAGGCGACGCTTGAGCAGTCGGCGGTCATCGCCGGCCAGGGCTTCGAGAAACTGGCGGGCCAGGCGCCGAGCCTGGGGCAGGTACGGCGTATCATCGGGGAGGAGGGCGAGCTGTAGCAGCAGGCACTCGCTCAGGTCGCGGGCGAAGATACCGGTGGGCTCGAACTGCTGCAGGCGCTGCAGTATTCGCTCCATCTCCCGGCAATGCAGGTCGGTCAGCCCCTGCTGCCTGAGTCCGTCTTGAATGTCGTCGAGGGGAATGGCGAGGTAGCCGGCATCGCTCACTGCATCGATCAGGCTCTCGGCGATCTGTCGCTCCCGTGGCCCAAGATCGCTCATTGCCAGCTGCCAGGTGAGATGGCCCTGCAGGCTCTGCCCCTCTGCCTGGCGTTCGAAGTCGGGGCCTTCGCCGCCGGCGGGTGCTCCCAGGTCCTGGTAGGTGTCTGACCAGTCGCTGTCGGTGGCAAGCTGTTCGGGGATCTCGCTCGGCCAGTCGTCATCGGCCTGCTGCAGGGTGGCTTGCTCGCCGAAGTCGTCGTCGAGTTCGAGCAGCGGGTTGCTTTCCACGGCCTGCTGGACTTCCTGGCGTAGGTCCAGGGTGGAGAGCTGCAGCAGCGCAATGGCTTGTTGTAGCTGAGGCGTCATGGTCAGCTGAGTGCCGACCCGCAGCTGCAGAGATGGCTTCATGACCATGTTGGGCGTTCTCCTGGCGTAGCGTGACACCACACCCTAGCCTCTGGCGTGACGTCGCGCAATGCGGGTTAAGCAACAATCATGCCACTCTCGCGATGACCATGCCATTCAGGCAAGGGTCGATGCCGTTGGCGAGGGACGTCGCATCATCCCGATGCTCGTGACGTTATCCGAGTGTGAGGGAAGCGTCGTGCCGCCGGAGGTCGTCAGAGTCGGAAGTCCTCGCCCAGGTAGACCTCGCGGACCTTCTGGTTGGCCAGGATCGCCTCGGCGCCGCCCTCGGCGATGATCTTGCCGTTGCCGACGATGTAGGCGGTGTCGCAGATGTCGAGGGTCTCGCGGACGTTGTGGTCGGTGATCAGGACCCCGATATCGCGTGCCTTCAGTTGGCGGATGACGCCCTTGATCTCGCCCACGGAGATCGGGTCGACCCCGGCGAAAGGTTCGTCGAGGAGGATGAAGGCGGGCTCGGTTGCCAGGGCCCTGGCGATCTCCACCCGGCGGCGTTCGCCGCCGGAGAGGCTCATCCCCGGGTTGTCACGGATATGGGTGACATGGAACTCCTCGAGCAGCTGTTCGAGTCTCGCTCGACGGCCGTTACGGTCGAGGTCGCGACGGGTCTCGAGAATCGCCATGATGTTGTCGGCCACCGACAGCTTGCGAAAGATCGATGCCTCCTGGGGCAGGTAGCCGATTCCCGCCCGGGCTCTCTCGTGCATGGCGGCATTGGAGAGGTCCTGCTCGTCGATGGACACCGAGCCGGCGTCGGCGCGCACCAGCCCCACGATCATGTAGAAGGAGGTGGTCTTGCCGGCGCCGTTGGGGCCCAGGAGGCCGACGATGCTGCCTTGGCGGATCGACAGGCCGATGTCCTGGACCACGCGGCGTCGCTTGTAGCTCTTGGCGAGGTGGCGGGCGTGAAGGGTCTTCATGGCTCCCCTACTGTTGCTCTGGCTGGAGGGTCATGCGGATGCGCTGGCTGCCTTCGACGCCCTCGGCATCGGCGCGGGCCTGGACCACGCGGCGATCGAGGAAGTACTCCAGGTAGCCGCCCTCGAAGGTGTCGCCTCCCTGATGGAGTTCGGCGCGGTCGATCAGCTCCACGCGTCGCTCGGCCACATGGTAGACGATGGTGCGCCCCCAGCCCTTGATGACCGGCTCGGCGGGGTCGGGTTGCTGTTCCAGGTAGGCGCGGTCGCCGGTTGCGGTCGCCAGGGAAAGCTCGCCGGCGGCATTGCGTCGTATCTCGACGCGGTTGCCGGTCAGGCGCATGCTGCCCTGGCGGATATCCACATTGCCGGTATAGACGGCGGTGCCGGCGCGATCATCGAGGTCGAGGCGATCCGCCTCCACCAGGATGGGGGCGTTGGCATCCTGTTGTTGAGACGAGTCCTGGGCCTGGCTCGCCGGGGCGACCGCCAGCAGTGCCAGCAGGAGTCCACAGGCGAGGCGGGGAAGGTGGGGGCGCTTCATGGAGAAGACTCCTCGAGTGTCTCGGGCGGGTGGTGGCCACGAACATTGTCGGTCAGGCGTGCTCGGTTGTCATTGAGCCAGGCGTCGAAGCGATCGCCACTCATGCGCTGGGGCGGCTGGCGCAGCGTGGCAGGGGTCGTGCTCCAGGCGTGGCCGGTGTCGGCATCGTAGTGCAGCGCCTGGGTCTCGAGCTCCCAGCGCTCGGCGGGGGCGTCCAGGCGGGCGTTGCCATCGAGGCTCAGCGGGTTGCCGCCGGGCCCCAGGGTTCCCTTGTCGGCCTCGGCGAGCCAGAGTCGCCCGGCATCATCATGGAGCCTGATGCGTGGTGCCTCCAGGCGCGTCACATCATCCTCGGGGGTATGCGTCAGGCGTGGTGTGGTCACCCGCTGGTGAGGGCGTCCCTCGGCGTCATAGCGGGTGAGGCGGGCGGACTCGAGATAGAAGTCGGGCTCGCCAACGGTGGCGCCCGGCGCCTGTCCGGGGGTGCCGGATTCATGGAGGTCAAGCAGCGCCAGGCCTGCGCCCAGTGCCAGCAGCAGCAGAGCCAGCCAGGTACGAAAACCGGGGCGCGGCAGTGCCATGATATCAGCCGGCCCCGTGCAGGTAGGTATCGACGACCGCGTCCCAGTGGCCCTGGGAGCGCAGCAGGGTGTCGGCGATCTCTCGAACAGCGCCCTGGCCACCGCCTCGCTCGGTGACCCAGTCCGCGTGCTTCTGGATATAGGTCGGGGCGTTGGGCACGCTGATGCCTACGGCGGCGCGGCGAATGGCGCCGACATCGGGCATGTCATCGCCGCAGTAGGCCACCTGGTCGAACTCCAGCCCCAGGCGTGAGGTGAGTTCCCGCAGGACCGGCAGCTTCTTCTCGATACCCTGAAAGACATGGGAAATGCCCAGGGCGGCCGCGCGGTGAGTGACCGTGGGCGACTCGCGGCCGGTGATCAGCGCTACCTGGATCCCGGCCCGCTTGAGCAGCTTCAGCCCGTGGCCGTCCTGAACGTTGAACGCCTTGATCTCGATGCCGTCGGCCTGAAAGTAGAGCTGGCCATCGGTGAGTACGCCGTCGACGTCCAGTGCGAGCAGGCGAATCCGGCGCAGGCGGGCGTTGAGCTGGGGGTCCTGAAGGGGCGAGGTGTGGGGCATGGAGGGCTCCTCGTTGTTGAGATCAGATCACGCCGCTGGCGAGCAGGTCGTGCATATGCAGGGCGCCCACCGGGCGGCCTTCGGTGTCGGCCACGGCCAGGGCAGAGATGCGGTGGTCTTCCATCAGGCTTACCGCTTCGGCGGCGAGGGTCTCCGGAGAGGTTCGCTTGCCTGGGCAGGTCATCACGTCGTCCACGACCAGGCCGCTGAGGTCACTATGCTGGTCCAGGGTGCGGCGCAGGTCGCCGTCGGTATAGACCCCGGCGAGGCGGCCGTCGGGTGCCACCACGCAGGTGAAACCGAGGCCCTGGCGAGTGATTTCCAGCAGGGCATCGCGAAGCGGGCTTCCCAGAGGCACCCGGGGCAGTCTGCTGCCGCTGTGCATGAGGTCGCTGACTCGGAGGAGCAGGCGCTTGCCCAGGCTGCCGCCGGGGTGGGAGAGGGCGAAATCCTCGGCGGTGAAGCCCCGCGACTCGAGCAGGGCCACGGCCAGGGCATCGCCCATGGCCAGGGCGGCGGTGGTCGACGCCGTCGGCGCCAGATCGAGGGGGCAGGCCTCGCGCTCGACGCCGGTGTCGAGGTGTGCCTCGGCGTGGCGTGCCAGGCTCGAGGTGGGGCGCCCGGTCATGCTGATGAGGGGGACCTTCATGCGCTTGAGCAGTGGCAGCAGGGCCGTCACCTCGGCGGTTTCTCCGGAGTTGGAGAGTGCCAGCACGACGTCGCCGGGGGTGATCATGCCCAGGTCGCCGTGGCTGGCCTCGCCGGGATGAACGAAGAAGGCCGGTGTGCCGGTGCTGGCAAGTGTGGCGGCGATCTTGCCCGCGACATGGCCGGACTTGCCCATGCCGGTCACCACCAGGCGGCCGCGGCAGGCCAGGGCCAGCTCGCAGGCGCGGTCGAAGGCGTCGTCGAGGCGCGCCACCAGCGCGCCGATGGCGTGTTGCTCGAGGCGCAGGGTGCGTCGGGCACTGTCACGAAGGGCCGAGCCGGCCGAAGGAGTATCGGATGTCATGGCGTCGATTGTTGCCTGTTGCGAGTCTCGACTCAAGCGCCGCTGCCCAGGCTGGTCATGCCGAGCCAGGCCAGGTAGCCGGCATAGGCAGCGGCCAGGGCCATTCCCGGGAGTCGGCCGAGATGATTGCGGCGGTGCCAGAGCAGCATGGCGCCCAGGGCCAGGGTGAGCAGCAGCAGCACGGGGTAGTCGCGCTCGCCGGCGGCGGAATCAATCGCTCCCGGCGCAAGCAGTCCGGGCACCGGCAGCACGGCCAGAAGATTAAAGAGGTTGGAGCCGATCACGTTGCCGATGGCCAGGTCATGATGGCGCCTGAGGGCGCTGGCCACACAGGCCGTCAATTCGGGAAGGCTGGTGCCGATGGCCACGATGGTCAGGCCGATGGTCAGCTCGCTGATTCCCATGCCGCGGGCGATCTCGCTGGCCCCCCATACCAGTCCGCGAGAGCCGGCCACCATCACGGCGAGCGTTACCACCAGCCACAGCAGGGCGCGAGGCAGCAGCATGTCCGGGATGTCGCCTGCTACGGCCTCTTCGGCGTCCGGGGTGTCGGCGCGAAACAGCCACCACAGGCTGAATACCAGCAAGGCGATAAGCAGGGCGGCGTCCAGGCGGCCCAGGTGGCCATTGGCCAGGGTATATCCGGCGAGGCCGGTGGCGCCCAGCAGCAGGGGCAGCTCCCGGCGCACCATGGAAAAGCGTACCGGGATCGGCACGACGACTGCGGTGATGCCCAGCACCAGACCGATATTGGCGATGTTGGATCCCAGGGCATTGCCGGTGGCCAGGTCGGGAATGCCGTCGAGAGAGGCCATCAGCGATACCACGATCTCCGGCGCCGAGGTGCCCAGGGCGACGATGGTCATGCCGACCAGCATGGTGCTCATGCCTGCGCGGCGCGCCGTGGCGGCGGCCGCGCCGACGAAGTGGTCGGCGCTCCACAGCAGGGCGACAAGACCGAGCAGTACGGCAATAAGGGGTAACAGCATGGGACGACTCACTCAGGCGGTCAGTGTCGGAAAGGCCGCTATTAAACGTGTTGACCGGATAGGGTGCAACCCATGGACGGCGGCGGGCTGGTACCTGGTGGGGTGGTTAGGATACGATGTTCGTTAATTTTACAGGTATGGTTGAGCCGATGAGTGACACTCCCTTCGTGGCGGTGGAGGGGCTGCATTTCGTGCGTGGCGACAAGGAAATTTTTCGCGGCGTCGATATGACGATCCAGCGTGGTGGCGTTACCGCCATCATGGGCCCCAGCGGTAGCGGCAAGACCACCTTGCTCAAGCTGATCGGCGGCCAGCTCACTCCGGATGCGGGACGAGTGCTGATCGACGGCCAGGACGTGCACCGCCAATCCCGGCGGGCCCTCTTCACCATGCGTCGGCGCATGGGCATGCTCTTCCAGAGCGGGGCACTGTTCTCGGATTTGAGCGTCTTCGAGAATGTGGCTTTCCCGCTGCGAGTGCATACCGATCTGCCCGAGGCCATGGTCCGTGACCTGGTACTGATGAAACTCGAGGCGGTGGGCCTGCGTGGCGCCCGGGGGCTGATGCCCTCGGAGCTTTCCGGTGGCATGGCACGCCGGGTGGCGCTCGCCAGGGCCGTTGCCCTGGATCCCGAGCTGATCCTCTATGACGAGCCGTTCGTCGGTCAGGATCCGATCTCCATGGGCGTGCTGGTACAGCTGATCAAGCGCCTTAACCAGGCCCTGGGGCTGACGTCCATCGTGGTCTCCCACGATATCAAGGAAACCCTGTCCATCGCCGATTACGTCTACGTCATCGCCGATGGCCGGGTGATGGCCCATGGCACGCCGGAGAGCCTCGATGTGGATCAGGACCCTCGAGTCAGCCAGTTTGTCCACGGCGAGCCGGATGGCCCCGTGCCGTTTCATTATCCGGCCATGGACTTCGTCAGCGATATGCTAAGTACCGGAGACCCACGATGATCCAGCGAATTCGTCGCCTGGGAGGCCGGGGTTGTGATCTGCTCGAGTCTCTGGGGCGGGCCAGCATCTTCCTGATGCAGTCCGCCATGGGGATGCCGAGTCGCGAAGGGCTCTACCTCTGGCTGCGCCAGATGCACTTCATCGGCGTGCTGTCATTGGCCATCGTGCTCGTCTCGGGGCTCTTCATCGGCATGGTATTGTCGCTGCAGGGCTATACCATTCTGGTCGATTTCGGTGCCGAGGATGCGTTGGGGCAGATGGTGGCACTCTCCCTGCTGCGAGAGCTGGCCCCGGTGGTGGCGGCACTGTTGTTTGCCGGGCGTGCCGGATCGGCGCTCACCGCCGAAATCGGGCTGATGAAGGCTACCGAGCAGTTGACCAGCATGGAGATGATCGGCGTTGATCCGCTGCGTCGAGTGGTGGCGCCGCGGCTATGGGCAGGCTTCGTGGCTCTCCCCCTGCTGACGGTGGGGTTCGGCGTCGTCGGCATCTACGGTGGCTATCTGGTGGGAGTCGACTGGCTGGGGGTCTTCGAGGGCTCTTACTGGTCCAACATGCAGGCCAGCGTTGACTTCGTCGATGACGTGGGGAACGGCATCATCAAGAGTCTCGTGTTCGCCCTGGTGGTGACCTGGATTGCCGTATTCCAGGGCTATGACCTGGTGCCGACGTCGGAAGGTATCTCGCGGGCCACCACCCGTACCGTGGTTTATTCCTCGCTGGCCGTGCTTGGCCTCGATTTCGTGCTGACCGCCGTGATGTTCGGCGGTCTCGCCTGAGCGGCAAGCGATTGCCCAGATGTGTGGAGATTCTAGATGAAGCGCAGTAAAACCATGGAGCTGGGGGTGGGGCTGTTCATGCTCGCCGGCATCCTCGGCATGGTATTTCTTGGCCTGCGGGTCAGTGGCATGACAATGCAGGCGCCCAGCGATACCTTTCGCCTGGAGGCCAACTTCGCCAATATCGGTGGCCTGAAGTCGCGGGCGCGAGTGACCATGGCCGGTGTTACCGTCGGGCGAGTGGTGGCTATCGAGCTCGATACCGACTGGTACGATGCCCGAGTCGTCCTCGAGATCGATGACGAGCTGGAAGGGCAGCTGTCCCGGGATACCACGGCGTCGATTCTGACCTCGGGGCTCCTCGGCGAGCAGTATGTGGGGCTTACCGTGGGCGGTGATCCCGAGCCTCTGGCCGATGGCGATACCCTCCGGGATACCCAGTCGGCCCTGGTACTCGAAGAACTCATTCAGCAATTTGTGTCAAACATGGTCAGCGACTAAGACGCTGGCCGTCTGGTGCTGTCTGCCTCTTACTGATTCCGACATGGAGACGTTGCCATGAACCGTATTCCACTGGCCCTGGTGACCCTGGTGCTGAGCCTGATGATCAGTCTGACCGTCCAGGCGGCGCCCGAGCGCAGCCCCGACGAGGTGATTCGCCACAGCGTCGAAACGTTGACCGGCAAGATCGAGGGCCGGCGCGATCACTTCGCCCAGAACATGCCCGAACTCGAGGCGCTCGTGGATGACAGCCTCGAAAATATTGCCGATTTCCGTTATATCGGGGCCAGCGTGATGGGGCGTTACTTCGCCAATGCCACGCCCCGGCAGCGCTCGCGTTTCGTCGATACCTTCCGCCAGACCCTGATCGATACCTATGCCAAGGGACTGGTCACCTTCGACTACCGTGAACTGCGCGTGCTCGATGGTCAGCGAGAGAGACGCCATGAAGACCAGGCCAGTGTCGATATGGAAGTGGTAGCCAAGGACGGTACCGTTTATCCGGTGAGCTACTCGCTGCGTCTCGCCGATGGTGATTGGCGTGTGGTCAACGTCATCGTGAATGGCATCAATCTGGGGCTGACTTTCCGCAACCAGTTCGACCAGGCGATGCGCAACCATGGGCGTGACTATGATGCCGTCATCGATGGCTGGTCGCCCGATGTCGGCGTCGATGAGTTGGAGCAGGGGGCATGAGCCAGCTGCTTAGGCGTGATGGCCTCCGCCTGGAGGCCGCTGCTCAATGCCTGATGGTTTCCGGTAAGGTAGGCTTTGACCGTGCTGCCGAGCTCGCCGATGCAGGGAGTCGCTGGCTCGCGGAGCACCCGTCGGGGGAGGTCGTCAGCTTTGATCTGAGCGGTGTCGCGGACGTGAGTACGGCGGCACTCTCGGTGTTGCTGGAGTGGGCCCGCGCGGCCCGGCGTGCCGGGCTGACCCTCGAGCGGGTGTCCCTCTCTCCGGCGCTGACACCCCTGACCGATCTGGCCGGTCTCGAGCGCCTGCTCCCCCTCGAGGCGGCGGGCGACTAGCTCGGCTGGCGGGGCGATCGCCAAGCGGGAGGCTTTTCATTACCATGGGGTCTCCATGTCGGCCGTCGACAGGAGGCGCATCCGTCGTCGACCCCGACGTTGATCACCGTTTCAGTACGACATTCAGTACTACATAAGGAGTGCCTGACCATGCAACCCAATGACGTCAAGGGGCTGCTCGAGTCGCGTATCGATGACTGCGAGTTCCATATTCAGGGCGAGGGCTGCAACTTCCAGGTGGTCGCCGTGGGCGAACGCTTTGCGGGGCTGTCACCGGTGAAGCGTCAGCAGTTGATCTATGGCGCGCTGTCCGACGAGATCGCATCCGGCGCGCTGCATGCAGTAAGCATCAAGACCTATACCCCGGCGCAGTGGCAAGGTGCGCCGGAGAATTCCGGCGCCTGAGACCCCAGCCCCCATGGACAAGTTGATCATTACCGGCAATGGGCCGGTCGACGGCGAGGTCTGGGCCAGTGGCGCCAAGAATGCCGCCCTGCCTATTCTCTGCGCCTGCCTGCTGGCCGACGAGCCGGTCACCATCGGTAATCTACCGCATCTGCAGGACATCACGACGACCCTGGAGCTGCTCGGCCATCTCGGGGTGGAACCGGTGATGGGCGAGAAGATGACCATTCAGCTCGATGGAGCCCAGGTGGCGCACTGTGATGCGCCCTACGAGCTGGTCAAGAAGATGCGTGCCTCCATTCTGGTGCTGGGGCCGCTGCTGGCTCACTTCGGCCACGCCGATGTGTCCCTGCCGGGGGGCTGCGCCATCGGCTCGCGCCCGGTGGACCTGCACCTGCGCGGCCTGGAAGCCATGGGGGCGGAAGTTCGCGTCGAGGGCGGTTATATTCGCGCCCGCGTGGACGGCAGGCTGAAGGGGGCGACCATCTTCTTCGATACCGTTACCGTCACCGGCACCGAGAACCTGCTGATGGCGGCGGCCCTGGCCGACGGCACCACGGTGCTCGAGAACGCCGCCCGGGAGCCCGAGGTGGTCGACCTGGCGGAGCTGCTGATCAAGATGGGGGCCAATGTTCGTGGCCACGGCACCGACACCATTACCGTCGAGGGCGTGCCGCGCCTGCATGGCGCCTACCATGACGTGATGCCCGACCGCATCGAGACCGGGACCTTCCTGGTTGCCGCGGCATTGTCGCGGGGGCGCGTCAAGGTGCGTCGTACCCGTGCCGACATTCTCGAGGCGGTGCTGGCCAAGCTCGAGGAGGCCGGTGCCGAGATCACCACCGGCGATGACTGGATTGCCTTGGACATGCACGGCAAGCGCCCGCGGCCGGTGAATATTCGTACCGCCCCCTACCCGGCCTTTCCGACCGATATGCAGGCCCAGTTCGTGGCCATGAACGCGGTGGCCGAGGGCAGTTCCCGGGTGGTGGAAACCATCTTCGAGAACCGCTTCATGCACGTCCAGGAGCTCAATCGCATGGGGGCGCAGATCGCCCTGGAGGGCAATACCGCGGTGATCGAGGGGGTCGAACGGCTCTCCGGTGCCCCGGTGATGGCCACCGATCTGCGTGCTTCCGCGTCGCTGGTGATCGTGGCAATGATGGCCGAGGGGGAAACCCTGGTCGACCGCATCTATCATATCGATCGCGGCTATGAGTGCATCGAGGAGAAGCTGCAACTGCTGGGCGCACGCATCCGTCGTGTGCCGGGCTAGCCTCTATCTTGATCAATGAGATGACCAAGGCGAAAGCATGAGCAAACAACTGATCGTGGCCCTTTCCAAGGGCCGTATCCTCGACGAGACCCTGCCGCTGCTGGCCGATGCCGGCGTCGAGCCGCTAGAGGACCTGGGCAAGAGCCGCAAGCTGCTGTTCGACACCAACCTGCCCGATGTCAAGCTGGTGGTCATTCGGGCCACGGATGTGCCGACCTATGTGCAGCTGGGGGCCGCCGACCTGGGGGTGGCGGGCAAGGATGTGCTTCTCGAGCATGGCGCCGAGGGGCTCTATGAGCCGTTGGACCTCGAGATCGCCCGCTGCAAGCTGATGACCGCAGGAGTTCGCGGCGCCGAGCCGGCACTCGCCAGGCGTCGGGTGGCCACCAAGTTCGTCAATATCGCCCGGCGCTGGTATGCCCAACAGGGCATCCAGGCCGAGGTCATCAAGCTTTACGGCGCCATGGAGCTGGCGCCGTTGATGAACCTGGCCGACGAGATCGTGGATATCGTCGATACCGGTAACACCCTGCGTGCCAACGGGATGGAGCCTGGTGAGCTGATTGCGTCTATCTCCACCCGCCTGGTGGTCAACAAGGCGGCAATGACCATGAAGCATGCGCGCATCAAGCCGCTGCTCGAGCGCCTCGAGCAAGCGGTCGCCGCTCGCCGTGAAGGCGTTGCCGGCTGAGCCGTGTGCCGACTGAGGTGCCTGCCGACAGACTCGACCAGCCCGATACCAACAGGCCCGATACCAACAGGCCCGACACCATAGAGATGCAGCCATGACCGAGACCAACGCCTCTTCCGGAATCTCCCGCCTCGCCACGACCGATGCCGATTTTGCGGCGCGGCTTGATCATCTGCTGGCCTGGGAAGGGGTCTCGGATGGTGAGGTTCAGGCGCGCGTCAGCGAGATCCTCGAGGCGGTCAAGGGACGTGGCGATGCGGCCCTGGTGGAGGCCAGCAACCGCTTCGATCGCCTCTCGGCGGCGAGCATGGTGGAGTTGACCCTGACGGCGCCTCGCCTGCGCCGCGCCTATGAAGAGCTGCCCGTCGAGCAGCGCGAGGCGCTGGCCCAGGCGGCCGAGCGCATTCGGCTATACCACCAGCGTCAGAAGCCCGAGTCCTGGCAATATACCGAGAAGGACGGCACCGTCCTCGGCCAGCAGGTCATGCCGCTGGATCGTGCCGGCATCTATGTGCCGGGGGGCAAGGCGGCCTATCCCTCGTCGGTGCTGATGAATGCGATTCCCGCTCATGTGGCCGGTGTCCGCGAGATCATCATGGTGGTGCCCACGCCGGATGGCGTGCTCAACGAGCTGGTACTGGCCGCCGCCCACCTTGCCGGGGTCGACAGGGTGTTCACGGTGGGCGGCGCCCAGGCCATCGCCGCCCTGGCCTACGGTACCGAGACAGTGCCGCGGGTCGACAAGATCGTCGGGCCGGGCAATATCTACGTGGCGACCGCCAAGCGGGCGGTCTTCGGGCAGGTAGGCATCGACATGATCGCCGGGCCTTCGGAGATCCTGGTGGTGTCGGATGGCGAGACAGACCCCGACTGGCTGGCCATGGACCTCTTTTCCCAGGCCGAGCATGACGAGGATGCCCAGGCCATTCTGGTCGGCTGGAACGACGAGCACCTGGATGCCGTGGAGGCGGCCATCGACCGGCTGCTTCCGACCCTGGAGCGTCATGAGATCGTGCGGGAATCGCTCTCTCGGCGGGGGGCGCTGATCCGTTGCCGCGATCGAGCCGAGGCGATCACGCTGATCAACCGCATCGCCCCCGAGCATCTCGAACTTTCCGTGGCCGGCCCAGAGGAGTGGCTGCCCGAGGTACGCCACGCCGGCGCCATCTTCATGGGGCGCTATACCGCCGAGGCGCTGGGTGATTACTGTGCCGGGCCCAACCACGTCCTGCCCACTTCGGGAACCGCGCGCTTCTCGTCGCCCCTGGGTGTCTATGACTTCCAGAAGCGCTCATCGATCATCAACTGCTCGGATGACGGGGCGTCGACCCTGGGCAGGGTGGCATCGGTGCTGGCCCGCGGCGAGTCACTGACGGCCCACGCGCGCAGCGCCGAGTACCGTATCAAGGCGTGACAGGAGCCGCTATTCGGGACTCTGGAGTTCGGGGGAGGGGCGCTCGCCGACCTCGACTACCAGCTCCAGTTCCTTGCCCCCGCGAACCACGGTGAGGGGCAGGCTGTCGCCGGGCTCCACCGCCGCGATATCGGACATCGTCTCCCGGGCATCGAGGATCTGGCGGCCATCGATCGAGAGCAGCACGTCGCCGGGCCGCAGGCCGGCTTGATCGGCCGGTCCCCCCGGCACGACGCCGGCGATGATGACGCCACGCAGTGCCTGGAGGCCGAAGGAAGCGGCGAGTTCGGGGTTGAGCTCCTGGGCTTCCACCCCCAGCCAGCCGCGGATCACCCGCCCCTGGGTGACCAGCTCCTCGAGGATATTGCGCGCCAGGTTGGCGGGGATGGCGAAGCCGACGCCCTGGGAGCCGCCGGAGCGTGAAAAGATGGCGGTATTGATCCCGACCATGGCGCCTTCGGGGCTGATCAGTGCGCCCCCTGAGTTGCCGGGGTTGATGGCGGCGTCGGTCTGGATGAAGTCCTCGTAGGCGTTGAGCCCCAGGTGGCTGCGTCCGGTGGCGCTGATGATGCCCATGGTGACGGTCTGGCCGACGCCGAAAGGGTTGCCGATGGCCAGGGCGACATCGCCGATGGCCACCTGGGTGGAGTCTGCCAGCTCGATGACCGGCAACTCATCGAGCTCGATGCGCAGCACGGCGAGGTCACTCTCCGGGTCGGTGCCGATGACCTTGGCCAGGGTTTCGCGGCCGTCGCGCAGGGCAACCTGAATCTGGTCGGCGCCGCTGATGACATGATGGTTGGTCAGCACATAGCCCTCGTCACTGACGATGACCCCCGAACCGAGGCTCGAGAGCATCCGCTGGCGGGCCGGCATGTCATCGCCGAAGAACTGGCGGAAGAAGGGGTCCGACATCAGCGGGTGCTGGTCGCTGTCGACGACTCGAGACGAGTAGATATTGACGACGGCAGGGGCGGCGCGCTCCACCGCGGCGGCGTAGCTGGCGGGGCCCTGTTCCCGGGAGAGTGGTGGCGCCTCTTGCAGCTCCGGTGCTGGGCGCTCGATGGTGTCGCGAGACTCCATCACGTCGGGGGAAACCGCCAGGGGTTCGCGTTGGACCGCAGTGGGGGCGTTTGCCGACGAGTCGGGCGCTTGACGTCCGGATAGCTGCGGGAACGCATTGAGCAGTGCCACGGCGAGCAGGGCCCCGACCAGAACAGGCAGCAGGTAGGGGGCAAGAGAGCGAAGGCGCGGCAATCGATACGACATGCGGAGCTCGGTCCTTGTCTGGGCGGTCGTCGGAGCTGGGTGGTGGCGGTTACAATCGGCGCATGGTAACACCTTCATTCGACCCCGTCCGGAGGAGACGATGGCACATCGCGATACGTTGGTAACGGCCTGCGAGCGCAAGCTGCAGGCGGGACGCTTTAACGACTATACCGTCAATGGTCTGCAGGTGGAGGGGCGAGAGGACGTCACGAGGGTGCTCAGCGGCGTCACCGCCAGCCAGGCGCTGCTCGATGAGGCGGTCGCCTGGGGCGCCGACCTGGTGCTGGTGCATCACGGCTATTTCTGGAAGAACGAGCCGGTGGCAGTGACCGGCATGAAGCGCCGGCGGCTGCGGACCCTGCTGGCTAATGATATCAATCTGCTGGCTTATCATCTGCCGCTGGATGCCCACGCCGAGCTGGGCAACAATGCCGAGCTGGCACGGCGGCTGGGTTTCACGGCACAAGGCTGTGTCGATGGCGAGCCGGGGGAGGGGCTCCTGTGGCTAGGGGCGCCGCCATCGAGGATGCCGGCCCAGGCGCTCGCCACTCACGTCGGTGAATGTCTGGGGCGAGAGACGCTGCTGGTCGAGGCTCCCGGCAGGGGGGATGTTCAGCGCGTGGCCTGGTGTACCGGCGGCGCCCAGGACATGATTGCCGCGGCCTGGGAGGCGGGGGCCGATGCCTTCATTTCCGGAGAAATCTCCGAGCGTACCACCCACCTGGCCCGTGAGCTGGGTATTCACTACCTGTGTGCCGGCCATCACGCCACCGAGCGCGACGGCGTTCGGGCGCTGGGCGACTGGCTGGCCACGGAGTTCGCCCTCGAGCATCGCTTCGTGGATATCGATAACCCGGCCTGAGGCCATGAACGCCGACGCCCCGCTCGTGGAGCGGGGCGTCGGGAGCCGGCCTGGCGTATGTCGATTCAGTAGCGAGGTGTTTCGGGCTCCTGGTTATCGGACTCCTTGAGGCCGAAGTCCTCGGACAGGGTTCCGCCGGAGCCGTCGGCGTAGTCCCTGGGGGTCGGCACCGCCTCGTCTTCGGATCCGTCGGAAGAGGGCGCGGCCGCGTCCACGGCCAGGCCGCGGCGGCTCTGGGTGTGTCCGCCGAGGGCGGCAGCATCCGCGGCCAGGCGGGCGGTTAGCGCCTCTCCGCTGTGGCGCAGCGCCTCGGTCAGGCGGCCGACTTCATCGAAGTGCTCGTCCAGGCCGTCACGCAGGGCCGAAAGCTCCCTGTCGCGCTCGGCGAGGCGCTGGCGAAGGCGCTGCCTGCCGTCGGCACCGGCATTGAGAAGGTGGTAGCCCAAGGCCCCCAGGCCGATGCCGGCCAGCAGGCAAGCGACGGCCAGAATCCAGTTGATGTTGCTCTCGTCCACGTCGATCTCCCTGCGGCGATGAACGATCCAGCGGCCGGCGTTACGGCGGGCGGATCCTGTGTTGGGGCAATCGCCCCGGCGCGCACCATTATAGAGCCGAGCGTGGGCCGTGGGTCAACGCGCGGCGTCGGCGGCGATGCGCTTCGTGGTTCAGATGCGTATAATGTGGCGCCTGTCGAAGCCGAAACAGGCCACTAACGTCCCCATGAGCGCCGCAAACCGAGACACTCGTCCGACCCCCATGGCCCGCTACCATGCCGACCTGGAGCGCGATGACTTCCAGTATGACGCCGCCCAGGCCCAGGCCGTCGAACACCTGCAGCGCCTCTATGACGACCTGCTTGCCAAGCCTTCGCCACCCTCGCGGGACGCCTCTCCCGGCAGCGGGCTGGCGTCTCGTGTCGCGGGGCTGTTCGGCAAGCGGGCGCCCCGTGAACCCGATGAGCCGGTGGTGCCGTCGATCCGTGGGCTCTACTTCTGGGGCGGCGTCGGGCGCGGCAAGACCTACCTGGTCGATGCCTTCTATGAGTCTCTGCCTTTTCCCGAGAAGATGCGTACCCATTTCCATCGCTTCATGCAGCGGGTGCACAACGAACTCGAGCACTACAAGGGTGAGCGAAACCCGCTGCGGCTGATTGCCGCCAAGTTTGCCGCCGAGGCCAGAGTGATCTGCTTCGATGAGTTCTTCGTCAAGGACATCACCGATGCCATGATCCTGGCCAACCTCCTCGAGGCGCTGTTCGAGCGGGGAGTGGTGCTGGTGGCGACCTCCAATATCGTGCCCGGGGAACTCTACAAGGATGGTCTTCAGCGGGCGCGCTTCCTGCCGGCCATCGACCTGCTGGAGCGCCACTGCGAGGTGGTCAATGTCGACTCGGGGATCGACTATCGGCTGCGTGCTCTCCAGCGCGCCGAGATCTTTCATTCGCCGTTGGACGAGGCCGCCGAGGCCGAGCTGGCGCGAAGCTTCCGCGAGATTGCCGGTCAGGATGGCGAGGCCGATGTGCCGCTCGAGGTCAACCACCGCATGCTCCATGCCCGTCGACTCCACGACGATGTGGTGTGGTTCGAGTTCATGGAACTCTGCGATGGACCGCGCAGCCAGAACGACTACATCGAACTGGCGCGGGAGTTTCACGCCGTGCTCGTCTCCAATGTGACGCGAATGAACGGGGCCACCGATGACCAGGCCCGGCGCTTTATCAATATGGTCGACGAGTTTTACGATCGCGGGGTCAAGCTGCTGATGTCCGCCGAGGTGCCCGCCGAGCGGCTTTATCGAGACGGGCGGCTCGAGTTCGAGTTCCAGAGGACGCTGTCGCGGCTGCAGGAGATGCAGTCTCGGGAATACCTGGCGCTTCCCCGCAGGCCCTGACCGGGCTTTGCCCGGCGCTTACGTTGCGCACCGGGCCCGCCTTCGTGTAGACTTCGCGCGCTCTACTCGTTGTCCTCGCCCGCCGGGGACAACCAAGAAGAATAGGGACGGTTCCATGTCGGTCCGCCGACGGCAGAACCCAACACACTTGATTGGTGAGATTTCATGAAGACGTTCACTGCCAAACCGCAGTCCGTCGAGCGCGACTGGTACGTCGTCGACGCCACGGACAAGACGCTCGGTCGTCTGGCCACAGAGATTGCCCGTCGCCTGCGTGGCAAGCACAAGCCCGAATTTACCCCGCACGTTGATGCTGGCGACTATATCGTCGTGATCAATGCCGAAAAGGTGAAGGTTACCGGTAACAAGGCCAAGGCCAAGACCTACTATCGCCACACCGGCTATCCCGGTGGCCTGCGTTCCATGACCTTCGACAAGATGCTCGACCACGCTCCCGAGCGTATCATCGAGAGCGCCGTGAAGGGCATGCTGCCCAAGGGTCCCCTGGGGCGCGCCATGTATACCAAGCTCAAGGTCTACGCCGGTGCCGAACATCCGCACGCCGCCCAGCAGCCGCAAGAACTGAACATCTGAGGGAATCTTCGCCATGACACAGCAATATTACGGTACCGGGCGCCGCAAGACCTCTACGGCCCGTGTTTTCCTGAAGCCGGGCACCGGCAAGATCACCGTCAACAGCCGTGAGCTGGACCAGTATTTCGGACGCGTCACCGGCCGCATGGTGGTGCGCCAGCCGCTCGAGCTGACCGATACCCTGGGTCAGTTCGATGTCTACGTGACGGTCAAGGGTGGCGGTGGTTCCGCCCAGGCCGGCGCGATCCGTCACGGCATCACGCGTGCCCTGATGGCCTACAACGAAGACTTCCGTGCGCCGCTGCGCGAAGCGGGCTACGTGACCCGTGACGCACGTGAGGTCGAGCGTAAGAAGATCGGCCTGCGCAAGGCGCGTCGCCGTCCGCAGTTCTCCAAGCGCTGATCGTCAGCCGCCTTGGAGTACGCAGCGCCCGGGTTCGTTAACCCGGGCGTTTCTTGTTCTGGGTCAACGATTTGTGTGCGTTATGCTGCCTTGGTCAGGGTCCTTTTCCTTGTGCGCGGCGGCTTGATTTCTTAACATGTACCGCATTTAGTGTCCGTGTTCGCGGGGATGATACCTGCGATAGGTCAACGGGTAAGCTGATGGGAGAAACCTTGAAATGGCAGATAACGGCGTGAACAAGGGTCGGCGCCGTTTCCTCGTGGGTGCTACCACCGTGGTTGGTGGGGTTGGTGCCGTCGGGGTTGCGGTCCCCTTTGTGGCTTCCTGGCAGCCGAGTGCCAGGGCGAGAGCGGCGGGTGCGCCGGTTCAGGCGGATGTGTCCAAGCTGGAGCCCGGGCAGCGCATGACAGTGGAGTGGCGTGGCAAGCCGGTATGGATTGTCAACCGGACCCCGGAGATGATCGAGAGGATCGAAGGCTTCGATGAGTCGCGGCTTGCCGATCCTGCGTCAGAGGTCCCGCAGCAGCCGGCCTATATCGACGGCTCCCTGCGTTCCATCAAGCGGGAGATCGGCGTGCTGATCGGCATCTGTACCCATCTGGGCTGTTCGCCGCTATACCGTCCCGAGCCGGATGCGGATGATGTTGGCACCGACGACTGGCCCGGCGGCTACTTCTGCCCCTGTCACGGCTCGCGCTTCGACCTGGCGGGTCGAGTGTTTCGTAACGTGCCGGCTCCCACCAATCTGGAGGTGCCGCCTTACCGCTTCGAGTCTGACGATATCATCGTCGTCGGCGAAGATGAGGAGACTGCCTGATGGGTAATCCGAACAAGGCGATGGCGGACAAGGGGATCATGCGCTGGGTGGATGAGCGTTTCCCCGCGACGCAGATGTGGCAGGAACACCTGTCGAAGTATTACGCCCCCAAGAACTTCAACTTCTGGTATTTCTTCGGTTCACTGGCGATGCTGGTGCTGGTCAACCAGATCCTTACCGGCATCTGGTTGACCATGAGCTACAATCCCTCCGCCGAGGGTGCCTTCGCCTCGGTCGAGTACATCATGCGTGATGTGGAGTGGGGGTGGCTGATCCGCTATCTGCACTCAACCGGTGCCACGGCCTTCTTCGTGGTGGTCTATCTGCACATGTTCCGCGGCCTGCTCTACGGCTCCTACAAGGCCCCTCGTGAGCTGGTGTGGATCTTCGGCATGGCGATCTATCTGGCGTTGATGGCCGAGGCCTTCATGGGCTATCTGCTGCCCTGGGGGCAGATGTCCTACTGGGGGGCTCAGGTGATCATCTCGCTGTTCTCCGCCATCCCGGTCATCGGTCCCGACCTGACCCAGTGGGTGCGGGGCGACTTCCTGATCTCGGGGATTACCCTCAACCGCTTCTTTGCACTCCACGTGGTGGCGCTGCCTATCGTGATTCTGGCGCTGGTGGTGCTGCATATCATTGCCCTGCATGAGGTCGGCTCCAACAACCCCGACGGCATCGATATCAAGAAGAAGAAGGACGAGACCGGCAAGCCGCTGGACGGCATTCCCTTCCATCCGTATTACACGGTGAAGGATGTCGTCGGCGTGGCCGTCTTCCTGTTCGTGTTTGCCGTGGTGATCTTCTACTTCCCCGAGGGGGGTGGCTATTTCCTCGAGAAACCGAACTTCGAGCCCGCCAACCCGCTGAAGACGCCCGACCATATTGCGCCTGTCTGGTACTTCACGCCCTTCTACGCAATACTGCGTGCCATCAACTTCTCCGTATTCGGACTCGATGCGAAGTTCCTCGGCGTGATCTTCATGGGGGCGGCCATCGCGGTGCTCTTCGTGTTGCCCTGGCTCGACCGCAGTGCGGTGCGCTCCATTCGCTACAAGGGCTGGATTTCCAAGGTGATGCTGGTGCTGTTCGCGGTCAGCTTTATCGTCCTCGGGGTCCTGGGGGTGTTGCCGACGACCGATGGCCGCACCGTCGTTGCCCAACTATGTACCGCCGTCTACTTTGCCTTCTTCCTGTTGATGCCGATCTATACGCGGCTGGAGAAGACCAAACCCGTTCCGGAGAGGGTGACTGGCTAATGAAAAAGCAACTGTTCGCACTGCTCCTCGCGCTGGTGCCCTTCACGGCCATGGCCGCCGGAGGTGCAAGCGTCCCGTACTCCATGACGCCCGACCTCGATGACAAGGCGTCGTTGCAGCGTGGCATGCAGCTCTATACCAACTATTGCATGGGCTGCCATTCTTTGGAGCACCAGCGCTTCGCGCGTGCCGCCGACGATTTGAACATGCCCCAGGACCTGGTGGAGGAGAATCTGATCTTCTCCTCGGATCTGGCCTTTAACGACCAGATGCATATCGCCATGGGCGAGGGCGATGCCGAGGCCTGGTTCGGTGCGGCACCGCCCGACCTGACCCTGGAATCGCGCCTGCGGGGTACCGACTGGATCTACTCCTACCTGCTCTCGTTCTACAAGGATCCGAGCACCGGTACCGGTGTGAATAATGCCGTGTTCGATCTGGTGTCCATGCCCAACGTGCTCGAGCCGTTGCAGGGCGTCCAGGAGATGGTATGCGCCGAGACCGACCGCCCGGTAGAGGGTGCCGAGCTCGATCCGCTGACCGGCAAGTACCAGTCCTGTGACGTGCTGCAGGTGACTCAGCCGGGTGAGCTGGAGCCGGATGAGTTCGAGGAGGCGGTCTACGACCTGACCAACTTCCTGGCCTATGTCGGTGAGCCATCCAAGCTTCAGGCTCAGGCCCTGGCGCCCAAGGTGTTGATCTTCATCTTCATCTTCGGTGTCATAGCCTACCTGCTCAAGCGCGAGTACTGGCGCGACATCCACTGACCCGACCCGGGTGAGTGACTGCGGGGGCGCAGGGCCATCGGCCATGCGCCCCCGTGTTGTTTGTATCGGGTAAAACGCTTCCCCGCGGAGTGGGTCCCGCGTGTTACCATGGTTGTTCGATTTGATGCGAGGATTGTTTCATGGGTGTAGTGGCCAAGCGGTCGTCGATGATCTTCTATTCCGGTGGCGCCGATCATTGCAGCCACCGTGTGCGTATCGTGCTCGCCGAGAAGGGGGTGGCGGTGGACATCGTGGAGGTCACGCCGGATCAGCCCCCGGCGGAGCTCGCCGATCTCAATCCTTACAACAGTGTGCCGACCCTGCTGGACCGTGACCTGGTCCTGTATGAGTCAAAGGTGATGATGGAGTATCTGGACGAGCGCTTCCCGCACCCTCCCTTGCTGCCTGTCTACCCGGTAGCGCGTGCCCAGAGTCGGCTCTGGATGCATCGTATCGAGCTTGAATGGTGCCCGCTGGTGGAGAAGATCGAGCAAGGCCCCAAGAAGGAAGCGGACAAGGCGCGCAAGGAGCTGCGTGAAAGCCTGGTGGGTATTTCCCCCATCTTCGAGGATATGCCGTACTTCATGAGCGAGGAGTTTACCCTGGTGGACTGCTGCCTGGCACCGATCCTGTGGCGTCTGCCGGCGCTGGGCATCGAGCTGCCCGAGAAACAGGTGGCGCCATTGCTCGAGTATATGGAGCGCGTCTTCGAGCGTGATGGCTTCAAGGCCTCGCTGAGCGAGCGCGAACGCGAGATTCGCAGCTGATACACTTCCCCGGCCGTCGATCGTATGGTCGGACAATGCAAGAGGGTCAGACGATGGACTCCCGTCATCCTAGCCTATCCAGTCGTCCTTACCTGGCCAGAGCCCTATTCCAGTGGTTACTGGACAACGACCTCACGCCACATCTCGTGGTCGATGCCGAGCATCCTCAGGTAGAGGTGCCCCGGCAGTTTGTACAGAACGGCCAGATCGTTCTCAACCTGTCGCCGAGTGCTATCCGTGATCTCGCCATGGAAAACGATGCGATCAGCTTCGAGGCTCGCTTCGGTGGCCAGCCCATGCGGGTGATGGTGCCGAGTGATGCCCTGGTGGCCATCTATGGTCGTGAGAACGGTGTGGGCATGGTCTTTGGTCATGAGCCGGTGATGCCCCAGCCTGAGGAGGCGAGCGACGAAGCGTCTCCGGCGCTTTCCGAGGTCGAGACCGATGAGGATCCTGCACCGGAAGAAGGGGCAGGCGAAGAGGGAGAGGGCCCCCGTCGCCCGAACAAGGGCAGGCCTTCCCTGCGGGTCATCAAGTAGGTCGGCATCGGGCGTTGTACAGCGCAAAACGGCAGGCTCGAGGCCTGCCGTTTTTGCGTTGTGAGTTTGCCACATGACACAAGTGCATCAGTCCAGGTAGTCGAATACCTTGACGATGCGCTGCATGCCGCCCAGTTGTGAGACCGCCTGGACGACACGGTCGGCCTCGGCGCGGGTCAGGATGCCCATCAGGTAGACGGTGGCGTTCTCGGTGACCACTCTGATGCGGCTCGAATCGATTGCCTCGTTGGCCGCCAGGTGGGTTCGGATGCGGGTGTTGAGCCAGGTATCGGAAAGCCGCTGGCTGGCGGGCAGGTTGCCGGCGATGGTCAGCTCATTGTGGACAGTGCGAACGTTGCGTACCCGGTCTGCGATGTCGGTGGCCTTGTCCTTCAGCGCTTCGCTGGGTACCTGGCCGGTGAGCAGTACCAGGCCACTGTAGCTGTCGACGTTGATTCGGGCGTCATCGAGGCGGGCGTCGATGCGACCCAGGTTGTGGGAGATCTTGGTCTCGATACTCTGGTCTTCGACCTGGTCACCGCTGGTTCGCTCGCCGTAGTTTTCATCGATGGTGCCCTGATGCGTCACGCTGGTGACGGTGGAGCAACCGGCGAGACCCAGGGTGGCGAGCAATAGCAGTGCGCTCAGGGAGGGACGTGTCATCATTCACTTGCTCCAAAGAGTTGTTCGTCGATCAGGTCGCAGAGGCAGTGGATCACCAGCAGGTGCACCTCCTGGATGCGTGCGGTAGAGGTCGCAGGCACGCGGATTTCGCAGTCGTCCTGGCCGAGCAGCGAGGCCATGTTGCCGCCGTCGCGCCCGGTCAGTGCCACTACCGTCATGTCACGGTCATGAGCGGCCTGGATGGCCTGGATGACGTTGGCCGAGTTGCCGCTGGTAGAGATCGCCAGCAGGATGTCGCCGGGCTGGCCCAGGGCGCGTACCTGCTTGGAGAATATCTCATTGTAACTGTAGTCGTTGGCAATGGAGGTCAGAGTCGAGGTGTCGGTGGTCAGGGCCAGGGCGGGCAGGCTGGGGCGCTCTCGCTCGAAGCGGTTGAGCAGCTCCGAAGAGAAGTGCTGGCTGTCGCCGGCGCTGCCGCCATTGCCGCAGGCCAGGATCTTGCCCTCACTGACCAGACACTGGACCATCATCTGGCTGGCGACCTCGATAAAGGGCGGCAGCACTTCACTGGCATAGGTCTTGGTGTCGATGCTGGCGTTGAAGTGGCCGAGAATGCGCTGCTGGAAATCCATGCTGAGTCGGGTTCCTGTGGCGAGTTAGTAGGCATCGAAGGCATTGACCACCCACTGGATGTCGAGTTCGGGTGACGTGCCGGTGACGGCAACCACATCGAAGCGGCAGGGACATGATAGCCGGTTGCGGTGGAGATAAAAACGCGCGGCTCGCACCAGGCGCCGCTGCTTGGTGGCGGTGATGGTCTCCAGGGGGTGGCCGTGGCGGGTGTCGGCGCGGTGGCGCACCTCGATGAAGACCAGGGTCTCGCCGTCGCGCATCACCAGATCCAGTTCGCCCCCCTTGGCGTGCTGGTTGGCGGCCACGGCTTTCAGGCCACGGTCGGCCAGCCAGTTCGCGACGAGGCGTTCGACAGCCTCGCCGCGGGCGCGGGCGTCACGGGGCCCGTTCATCACCGAAGACGCCGAGAGTCAGTACCGGCTGGGGGACGCCATCCACGAAGCGTGCCCAGGGCAAGGTCCGCTGGAGGCGACCATCTTGCCCCAGGCGCAGGGTGCCGGTAGCCCCGCGCAGCTCGCTACCCGACACCAGCTGGAACTGAGGCAGTCGGCGTGCCAGTTCGAAGGCGTCGACCCCCATGGCACTCAGGCGGAACAGGTTGGGATCCGTCTCTTCATGTAGCGCGTGGTAACTGGCGGTAAAGGCCAGGGCGTCCTCGCCACCTGCCGCGGCGTCGGGGATCTGCCAGGGGATATCCAGGAAGAGTACGTCATCCAGGTCACTGTCGAGACGGGGGGTGAGGCGGCCGCTGAACAGGTGTGAGGTCGCATACACCGGCAGGTTGCCGGCTCCGTAGTAGTCCAGGGTCGGCGGCACCTGGCGTGCATACTCGGGCAGCGCCAGCATGAAGAGAAGGTCGGGGCGGGTCTCGGCGATGGCGCGTCGAGTGCTCTCGGTGGCGGCAGCCCCCGGATTGTAGCGTACCGCCTTGGTGACCTCGCCTCCCAGGGCGCGCCATTCGTTCCAGAAGGCTTCGCCGACACGGCGCCCCCAATCGTTATCAGGCACCAGCAGGGCGGCGCGGCGATGGTCGTCGGCCCAGGCGCGGCGGGCGGCCTGCTCGGCTTCATGCTCGGCGGACAGACCATACTCGAAAAGCCCATCGGCCTCGTTGGTGGCGGCCCTGCCGTAGTTGAGGGCCAGGGTAGGCAGTGGCACCTGACCATGCTGCTCCAGCTCACTGACCCGGTCCTTGTCGAGGGGGCCAATCACGACCTGGGCGTCACGGTTCTTGGCCTTTTGATAGAGCGATTCGAGGTTGCCGGAGGCGCTATCGATAAAGCTGAGGCGAATGTTGGTGTCATCCGAAAGGTCGTGCCGAGTCCGAATTCCGGCTCTGATGGCTTCGGCAATGCGCGAGAGTGGGCCGGATTCGGGCAGCAGTACGGCGATGCGCTGCACCTCCTGGCCGCTCAGCTCACGCAGGGCGATAAGGTCCGCCGGCAGGCGTCGAGCCGCCGGATGACGCGGGTGGCGATCGCGCCACTCATCCAGGCGCACAAACAGACGCTCGATGTTGCCGTCTCCGTTGCGTACCGTCTCGCTCAGTTCGACCCAGCCGCGGGTCAGGGCGTCTCCCTGTTCGCCGAGTCGTGCGAGCGCAGGCCTGCCGAGATTGCCCAGGGCACTCCAGATCGGGTCGTTGAGCGCTTCGTCGTCGGCTGCTGACTGGACCCTCAACAGAGCCCGGGCCGCGGCAAGGGGCTCGTCGACCTGGAGCAGTGCCATCCCGCGCTGTTCGCGCATGGCCAGCGTCTGGCCGCGGTTGAGGGCGAGGTCATCGAGGTTCTGGGTGGCCTGGATCACCGCCTGGGGGTTGCCCTGGCTCTCGCCGAGGTCGGCCAGCAGGAGTGCCCAGCGTGCGAGCTGATCACCGGAAAGGCGGGTGCTGTCGATCTGGCGAGCGATCTCGAGGGCCTGGGTGCGATTACCCTGGCGTGCTAGGATGTCCGCGGCGTCCAGCCGTGAGCGGGCGGCCTGGGCGGGTTCCTGTTGCTGGGCCTGTTCCAGCAGCGTGGCGGGATCGTCATCCAGGACGCGCTGGACGACCCCCGGCTGGTAGGCGCAGCCGGCCAGCAATAGCGCGAGAAGCGCAGTGGCCAAGAGGCCGCGTGAGAGTGTGCGCATGAACCCTTCCTTTTTTCATCCGTCGTATCGGGAGCCCGCCGAGGAGGCGACGTGTCAGAACAGAACTTGGCCGTATTGTACGTGGTCGCCACGCCGATTGGGAATCTGCAGGACCTGAGCCCGCGCGCGGTCGCGGTGCTGGGCGAGGTGTCGCGGGTCGCCGCCGAAGATACTCGGCACACTGCCCGCCTGCTGCGTTATCTGGGGTTGCAGGTGCCCATGTTGTCGCTCCATGAGCACAACGAGGCGGCAAGAGTCGAGCAGATAGATGCCTGCCTGGCCGCCGGCGAGTCGGTGGCCCTGGTGAGTGATGCGGGGACGCCGCTGATCAGCGACCCCGGCTTCGTGCTGGTGCGTGAACTGCGTGATCGGGGGCGGCGCATCGTGCCGATCCCCGGTGCCTGTGCGCTGGTGGCGGCCCTCTCGGCCGCCGGATTGCCGACCGATCGCTTCACCTTCCACGGTTTTCTGCCGGCCAAGAGCGGAGCGCGCCGGGCGCAACTGGAGGCGTTGGCGGCGCGCACGGAGACCCTGGTGTTCTATGAGTCCCCTCATCGCATCCGTGACACCCTGGCGGATATCGGGGCGGCGCTCGGCGAGCGAGACCTGGTGTTGGGGCGGGAGCTGACCAAGACCTTCGAGACCTTTCTGCAGGGCAGCGCCCTCGAGCTGGTCGCGCGCATGGAGGATGATCCGAACCAGGCGCGCGGCGAGTTCGTGGTGATGGTAGCCGGTGCGCCGCGCCGCGAGAAGGGGAGCGGCGGTGAGGTGGAGGGAGAGGTCCTGCTGGCGGCGTTGCTGGCCGAGGGTGCCGGCGTCAAGCAGGCGGCGGGCGTGGCGTCCCGGGTGCTGGGCGGAGCCCGCAAGGCCTGGTATGCCCGCGCCCAGGCGCTGAAGGATGCCGGCTAGCCTAGCCGGGGACTATCCCTGAGAGGGAGTTGTTGAGAGGGTGCCGGGCCGCTGGTATCCTTGCCGCGGGAGTCGGCCAGACAGTCGCCGCCGGAGAGATCCGGGGGAGGAAAGTCCGGGCTCCACAGGGCAGAGTGCCAGGTAACGCCTGGGCGGCGTGAGTCGACGGAAAGTGCAGCAGAGAGTAGACCGCCTACGTCTCCCACGGGAGGCCGGTAAGGGTGAAAGGGTGCGGTAAGAGCGCACCGCGCGCCTGGTAACAGTGCGTGGCAAGGTAAACCCCACTCGGAGCAAGACCAAATAGGAACCCCTTGGCGTGGCCCGCGCTGGGTTCGGGTAGGTTGCTCGAGGGTCGTGGTGACGCGACCCCTAGATGAATGACTGTTCTCGACAGAACCCGGCTTATCGGCCGGCTCCCCCCGTTTTCAGGAAGACACCGGATTTCAGACCGGCGACGGCGCCTTCCGTCGCTTCACCGTGGATCGAGAATCGCATGCGCTACGCCCCTGATACACCCCCGCGGGGGTTTTGCCACGCCAGCGTCCTGCTCGACGGTGCGGTCGATGCCCTGGTCCATGACCCCGATGGTGTCTATCTCGATGGCACCTTCGGTCGTGGCGGCCACTCGCGAGAAATTCTCGCGCGCCTTTCGTCCGCGGGCCGCCTGCTGGCCATCGACCGCGACCCTCAGGCGATCGCCGAAGCCGCCGCCATCGATGATCCGCGCTTTACCATCGAACAGGCCGAGTTCGCCCGCCTCGCCGAGGTGGCCCGTGCTCATGGGCGGCATGGGCACCTGGCCGGGGTGCTCCTCGATATCGGCGTCTCCTCCCCGCAGCTCGATGACCCCGAGCGTGGCTTCAGCTTCCTGCGCGATGGTCCGCTGGATATGCGCATGGATCCGACCCGGGGAGAAAGCGCCGCGGCGTTTATCGCCCGGGCCGGCGAAGCCGAGCTGGTGCGAGTGTTCAAGGAATATGGTGAAGAACGCTACGCCCGGCGTCTGGCCAGGGCGATTCTCGAGCGCCGCGGTGAGCGTCGTTTCGAGCGCACTGCCGATCTGGCGGAGGTGGTCAAGACGGCACACCCCGCCTGGGAGAAGCACAAGCACCCCGCGACACGGGTCTTTCAGGCGCTGCGTATCCAGGTCAACGGCGAGCTCGACCAGCTCGATGCGGCCCTGGAAGCGGCCCTGGAGGCGTTGGCGCCAGGCGGACATCTGGTGATCATCAGTTTCCACTCCCTGGAGGATCGCCGGGTCAAGCGCTTCATTCGCCACCATGTGCGTGGTGATACCCATCTGCCCCGGGGCATGCCGATTCGCGACGAGCAGCTCGAGCGTCGCCTCGAGGCGCTGGGCAAGGCCCGGCGGCCCGGGGAGGCGGAGGTCAAGGAGAACCCTCGTGCCCGCAGTGCGGTGATGCGGGTGGCTCGCAAGCGCTATTGAAGGAATCGGCATGACACAGGGAAGGTCTTTTACCGCTCGTCTCGCCTGGCCCACGGCTCTGCGCCTGAATCTGCGTGCGTTGCTGGTGGTGCTGCTGGTGGTGGCCTGCCTGGGCAGTGCCCTGGCGGTCATCACGGTCAGTCACCTGACTCGCGAGCAATATGCCGCGTTGCAGCGCCTCGAGCGTGAACAGCAGCAACTCCAGACCGAGTGGGGGCAGCTGCTGCTCGAGGAGAGCGCCTGGTCGTCGCCGGCGCGCATCGAGCGGCTGGCCATGGAGCGCCTGGAAATGCGTCTGCCCGGCGTGGACGAGGTCGAGGTGATTCGACCATGAGTACCGAGGTTCGCAGCGGAGTTTCATCTCGCCGTCGCCCCCCTGGCAGCCCCATGGGACGGCTACGCTACGGCGTGATGCTGGGGCTGGTCCTTCTTGGCCTGGGCCTGCTGGTCGGGCGGGTGGTCACCCTTCATGTGGTCGATCGACCCTTCCTGAAGGGGCAGGGAGACGCCCGTACGCTGCGCACGGATTCGCTGCCCGCCCACCGCGGCATGATCGCCGACCGCCATGGCGAGCCGCTGGCCATTTCCACGCCGGTGGTGACCCTGTGGGCCAATCCCCAGGATGTGCCCGAGGACCCCATTCAACGTGTCCAGCTGGCCTCGGCGCTGGACATGGACCTGGAGGCCTTGAATGAACGCCTGGCGCGCTACGCCGAACGCGAATTCATGTACCTGCGTCGTCAGCTGACACCCGAGGCGGCCCAGCGAGTCCTGGATCTGAGGGTGCCCGGTGTCTATCGTCAGGATGAATACAAGCGCTATTATCCGGCCGGTGAGGTGGCCGCCCAGCTACTCGGGGTGACCAACGTCGATGACAAGGGGCAGGAGGGACTCGAGCTCGCTTACCAGCCGTACCTGGCGGGCACTCCTGGGCGGCGTCGTGTACTCAAGGACCGGCGCGGGCGCCTGGTGCGCGACCTCGAGGTACTTCGCCCGGCCAAGCCCGGCGGTGAGTTGACGCTCGCCATCGACCAGCGACTCCAGTACATGGCCTATCGTGAGCTCAAGGCCGCGGTGGCGGAGCATGATGCCGACGGTGGCGTCGTGGTGATGCTGGACGCCCGCACCGGCGAGGTGCTGGCCATGGCCAATCAGCCTTCCTACAACCCCAACAACCGCGCCGGCCTCGATCCCCAGGGGCTGCGCAATCGCGCCATTGTTGACCCCTATGAGCCGGGTTCGGTGGTCAAGCCCCTGGCGATGGCGGCGATGCTCGATGCCGGCGGGCTTTCGCCTAACACGGTGGTGGATACATCCCCCGGCTGGATGCGTATCGATCGCTTTACCATCCGTGATTTTCGCAACTATGGCGATCTCGACCTCCCCAGTATCCTCATAAAGTCTTCCAATATCGGCATGTCCAAGCTGGCGCTGCGCTTCGATGAGCCGATCGTTCCCCAGCTCTACCGTCGCCTGGGCTTCGGGCAGGCGCCGGGAACCGGCTTTCCCGGCGAATCCACCGGCGAGGTGCCGGCTCCGGTACGCTGGTCGAGCAGCCAGTGGGCGGCGCTGGCCTACGGCTATGGCCTGTCGGTCACGCCGCTGCAGCTGGCCAGCGCCTATACCGCCATCGCCAACGAGGGGCGCCTGCTGCCGCCGTCGTTGTTGCGTCTGGACGAGCCCGTTGCGGGGGAGCCGGTCATTTCTCCAGAGGTGGCGCGCCGAGTGCTGGACATGATGGATCAGGTCGTCGAGCCGGGCACCGGCGCCCGGCGCGCCGAGGTGCCGGGTTACCGGGTTGCCGGCAAGACAGGCACGGTGCGCAAGACCAACGCCAGCGGCTATCAAAAGAACGCCTATCGTGGCTTCTTCGTGGGGATTGCCCCGGTCAGCAATCCGCGCATCGTGATGGCGGTGATGATCGACCATCCCCGCGGTGACTCCTATTACGGCGGTGCGGTGGCCGCACCGGTATTCTCCAGCGTTGCCGGCAGTGCGCTGCGGCTGCTGGATGTCCCGCCTGACCAACATGACGTCGCGGAGACCGAATGACGCTACCCTTCCCGATCAACGACGGCTTGAAGCGAGTCCTTTCATGACCATCGCCATGTCCCATCTTGACGCTATCCTGACCCGGCTCTGGCCCGGCTGTAAGCTCGCCTCGCTGCCAGAGGGAGATACTCGACTGCAGACCGACAGCCGGCGGGTGGCCGCCGGCGATGTCTTCGTCGCAGTGCCCGGTGTGATGGTGGACGGGCGCGACTTTATCGACAGGGCCCTGGCGGGCGGCGCATCACGCGTGCTCTGCCACTCGGGTGACGATCGCGAGGGCCCCGATGACCCTCGCGTGGTGCCACTCGAGGGGTTACGCGAGCGCCTGGGAGAGCTCGGCCGCCTGCTCCATGGCGTGCCTGACTCCCTGGAGCTGGTCGGCGTTACCGGTACCAACGGCAAGAGCTCGGTGACCTTCTATCTGGCGGAGTTGAGTCGGGCGCTCGGCGTCGATGCCGCCGTGGTCGGCACCCTGGGTAACGGCCGCCCGGGAGAGCTGGTCGACGCCGGCCTGACGACGCCGGGCCCCCTGGCGCTGCAGGCCGCACTCGCCGAGCTCGCCCGCGATGGCGTGGCCCGCGTGGCCATGGAAGTCTCTTCCCATGCCCTGGAGCAGGGGCGCCTCGATGGCTGCCGGGTCGGGACCGCGGTCTTCACCAATCTGACTCGCGACCATCTCGACTACCACGGCAGCATGGCCGCCTACGCGGCCGCCAAGGCACGGCTGTTTCGCCGGGACGAACTCGATCTCGCCGTGGTCAATGGCGATGATCCCCTGGCAAGGCTGATGCTGGCCGGCCTGCCTGAGGGGGTAAGGGTGCTGGCCACCGGTCGCGATGAGGCCGTCACCCTGCGTGTGCTGGAGTGCCGGCCCCATGCCAGTGGGCAGCGGGCCCTGATCGCGACTCCCCGGGGCGAGCGCGAACTGGAGCTGCCCCTGGTGGGGCGCTTCAACCTCGACAATGTCCTGCTGGCCATGACCACGCTGCTCGGCCTGGGACACGACCTCGAGGCGCTGCTCGCGGCGGCGGCGACCCTGTCGCCGGTACCCGGCCGCATGGAAGTCCTGGCCAGGCCGCCCGGGGCGCCCAGTGTCGTGGTGGACTATGCCCACACGCCGGACGCCCTCGACAACGCCCTGGCGGCGCTGCGTGATCATCTCCCCGGGCGCGGGGCGCTCTGGTGCCTGTTTGGCTGTGGCGGTGATCGCGACCCCGGCAAGCGAGCCCCCATGGCCGCCGCCGCGCAACGCCATGCCGACCGTTTGGTGATCACCGACGATAACCCGCGTGGCGAGGACCCGGCATCGATCCGCGAGCAGGTACTGGCCGGGGTGAGCGAGGCGGCGAGGCCCCGGGCCCGGGATATTCCTGGGCGCGCCGAGGCTATCCGCCAGGCCCTGGCCGAGGCGGGTTCCGACGACGTCGTGCTGATCGCCGGCAAGGGCCACGAGACCTATCAGGAGATTGCCGGTGTCCGCCATCCCTTCGACGACCGTGAAGTGGCCGTCCGGGCGCTTCAGGCTCGTGGTCAGGGGGAGGGCGCATGACGGGCCCGGGACCGACGACCCTCGCCGCGATAGCCGAGGCCCTGGGTGTCGAGCCTTCTGGCGGTGACGCGCCGGTGGCGGCGGTGGTCACCGATACACGCCGCGTGTCGCCGGGGGCGCTGTTCGTCGCCCTGCGCGGCGAGCGATTCGATGCCCATGATTTCGTGGCCAGGGCGCGGGAGGCGGGCGCCGTGGCCGCCGTGGTCGAGAGGGCGGTGGAGGACTCGCTGCCCCAGCTGATCGTGGCCGATACCCGTCTCGCCCTGGGGCTGCTGGGCCGTGCCTGGCGTCGCGCCTGGGGTGGCCCCGTGGTCGCGGTGACGGGCAACAGCGGCAAGACCACCGTCAAGGAATTGCTGGCCACCATCCTCAATCGGCAGGGGCCGACCCTGGCCACCCGGGGCAACCTCAACAACGATTTCGGTGTGCCCCTGACCCTGCTCGAGCTGGCACCGACCCATCGACAGGCGGTGATCGAGCTGGGCGCCAATCATCTGGGCGAGATCGCCTGGACGGCGCAGCTGGCCGAGCCCCGGGTCGGACTGATCACCAACGTGACCGGCGCCCATGTGGGCGAGTTCGGGGGCATGGGGCAGATTGCCCAGGCCAAGGCCGAGATTCTCGCGAGCCTGCCCGCCGATGGCGTGGCGGTGCTCAATCGTGACGATGCCTATTTCGCCACCTGGGCTCGCCTCGCGACGCCGAGAGAGGTGCTGGACTTCGGGCTGGGCGAGGGGGCCCGGGTCACGGCGTGTTCGCTGGTCCCCGACGCCTTCGGACGCTATGCTTTCACGCTTGTCGTCGACGGCTGCCGGCTGGGTGACGTCAGGCTGCGTTTGATGGGGCGGCACGGCGTGGCCAATGCCCTGGCCGCGGCGGCGGCGGCCCTGGCCATGGGGGCGACCGCGGGGGATGTGCTGGCGGGCCTCTCGGCGGCCGAAGCGATGCCCGGCCGCCAGGATGTCGTGGCCGGCATCGGCGGGTCTCGAATCATCGATGATAGCTATAACGCCAACCCCGGCGCGGTGAAGGCCGCGCTCGAGCTCCTGGCTACTCTGCCGGGTCCTCGCTGGTGCCTGCTGGGCGCCATGGGAGAGTTGGGAGAGGCGTCCGCGGCGTTGCACGCCGAGATCGGACGCCACGCACTGGAACTGGGGATCGACTTCCTGGGCACCCTGGGCGAGGCGGCGCGCCCCGCCAGCCATGCCTTCGGCGAAGGCGGGTGCCATTTCGACGACCGCGAGGCGCTGGTGCGCCACGCGCTGGATCATCTTCCCCCCGGCGCCAGCGTGCTGGTCAAGGGGTCGCGCAGTGCCGCCATGGAGAACGTGGTGACGGCACTGCGCCAGGACACAACACGGTGAACGTGATACATGCTTCTTTATCTGGCTGAGTTTCTGGCGCAGTACTTCAGCGCCTTCAACGTCTTCGAATACCTCACGCTGAGGATGATCCTCGCTACCATTACCGCCCTGGTCCTCTGTCTGTGGCTGGGGCCGGTGATGATCCGCCGCCTCGTCGAGGGGCAGATAGGCCAGGCGGTTCGCGATGATGGCCCCCAGTCGCATCTCTCCAAGGCGGGCACTCCGACCATGGGCGGCGCCATGATCCTGATGGCGATTGCCGTCAGCACCCTGCTGTGGGGCGACCTGGCAAACCACTATGTGTGGATCGTGCTGGCCGTGACCCTGGGCTTCGGCGCCATCGGCTGGATCGATGATTACCGCAAGGTGGTGGAGAAGAATCCTCGCGGCCTGCCGGCACGCTGGAAGTATTTCTGGCAGTCGGCGATCGGCCTGGCGGCGGCGGTGCTGCTGTACGTCACCGCCGCCTCGCCGGTGGAAACCAGCCTGATCGTGCCGCTTTTCAAGGAATTTGTGCTGCCGCTGGGTCTCTTCTATATCGTGCTCACCTATCTGGTGATCGTGGGCAGCTCCAATGCGGTCAACCTGACCGATGGGCTCGATGGCCTGGCGATCATGCCTACCGTGCTGGTAGCCATGGGGCTGGGGATCTTCGCCTATGCCAGCGGCAATGCGGTATTCGCCGACTATCTGCAGATTCCGGGCATTCCGGGAGCGGGAGAGCTGGCCGTGTTCTGCGCCACCATCGCGGGTGCCGGCCTGGGCTTTCTGTGGTTCAACACCTATCCGGCCCAGGTATTCATGGGCGATGTGGGGTCGCTGGCCCTGGGGGCGGCCCTCGGGGTGGTGGCGGTGATCGTGAGACAGGAGATCGTGCTGTTCATCATGGGCGGAATCTTCGTGATGGAGACCGTCTCGGTGATTCTGCAGGTGGCATCCTACAAGCTCACCGGCCGGCGTATCTTTCGCATGGCCCCCCTGCATCACCACTACGAACTCAAGGGATGGCCGGAACCGCGGGTCATCGTGCGCTTCTGGATCATTACCGTGGTGCTGGTGCTGATCGGGCTGGCTACCCTCAAGGTCCGCTGATGAAGGGCGACACCGTCACCACCCGATCCGTCGATAACCGAGTGCCCTCGGGCACCACGCTGGTGGTGGGCCTGGGGCTCTCCGGGCGTGCGATCTGTCGCCATCTGGCACGCCAGGGCGTGCCCTTCATGGTGGCCGATACCCGGGAGTCGCCCCCCGGGCTGGATGACTTTCGCCTCGCCCATCCCGACGTTGCGGTCTACCTCGGCCATCTCGAGGCCCTCGACCTGGAAGCGGCCGAGGAGGTGGTGCTGAGCCCCGGCATCGATCCGCATGCCCCGGGGCTCGTGGCGCTGGCCGGCCAGACGAATCCGCTCACCGGCGAGCCGCGCCTGGTGGGGGAAATGGCGCTCTTCGTGCGTGCGGCATCCGCGCCCATCGCCGCCATTACCGGCTCCAATGCCAAGTCCACCGTGACCACCCTGGTGGGGGAGATGGCACGTGAGTCGGGCGTGAGGGTGGCCGTGGGGGGCAACCTGGGTACGCCGGCCCTCGACCTGCTCGTCGAGGTGCCGGATGCCGAACTCTTCGTGCTGGAGCTCTCCAGCTTTCAGCTCGAGACCACACCGCGGTTGGGCGCCGAGTGCGCCGCCTTCCTGAACCTCTCCGAGGACCATCTGGACCGTCACGGTGACATGGCCGGCTATCGAGCCGCCAAGCTGGCGGTGTTCCATGGTGTCCGGCATGCCGTGATCAATGCCGACGACCCCCTGACCTGGCCGGAGGCGGCACCTCCCGCCATCGACCGCTTTACCACGGAGCCGGCGCGGGACGGGGAGTGGCGCGTGGCCGGCCACGCGGGTGCCGACTGGCTGGTGCAGGGCGAAACCCCCCTGATGCCGATCGCCGCCATGCGCCTGGCAGGGCGTCATCATCAGGCCAATGCCCTGGCGGCCCTGGCCATGGGCCGGCGCCTCGGCTTCTCACCGGCCGCCATGTGTGCGGTGCTCGAACGCTTTCCGGGCCTGGCCCACCGCGGCGAGCTGGTCGCCGAGGCGGGTGGCGTGCGCTGGATCAACGACTCGAAGGGGACCAACGTGGGGGCGACCCTGGCGGCCATTGCCGGTCTCGGCCCCGTCCTCGATGGTCGGCTGATCCTGCTGGCCGGGGGGCTTGGCAAGGGCGCCGACTTTGCCCCCCTGGCCGAGCCGCTGGGCCGCTTCGGCCGCGAGGCGATTGTGTTTGGCACCGATGCGGGTCGCCTCGAGGCGGCTCTTGGTGCGAGGCTGCCGGTCACCCGCGTCGATGATCTGGCGGCGGCCCTGGAGCGCGCGGCGGCCATCGCCGAGCCGGGGGACGCCGTGCTGTTGTCGCCGGCCTGTGCCAGCCTCGATCAGTTCACCAACTACCAGGCCCGGGGCGATGCCTTTCGTGACTGGGTCCAACACCACCTGGCGCAGGAGGGGACATGAGCCGCCTGGCACGACTCCGAGCGGGACTCTCGACCCGTGACCACGCCTTCGATGGCTGGCTGCTGGTGGCCGCGCTGGGGCTGCTGCTGATCGGCTGGGTAATGGTAACGTCGGCCTCCACCGGGGTGGCGGCGAGCCTGACCGGCAATCCCTGGTACTTCAGCATTCGGCATGGCGTCTTCTTGGTCGTCGCGGTGCTGGTCGCGGCCGCGGTGCTGCGCGTCCCCCTGGGGTGGTGGCGGGCCAACGGACCGTTGCTGCTGCTGCTGGGGCTCTTGCTGCTGGGGCTGGTCCTGGTGGTGGGGCGCGAGGTGAATGGCAGCAAGCGCTGGCTGTCGATCCCCGGTGTGCCCTTCAATATCCAGGCCTCGGAGGTCGCCAAGCTGTGCTTCATCATCTATCTGGCGGGCTATCTCGAACGTTTTCTGCCCCAGGTTCGCCGCCACTGGGGCGCCTTCCTGCGCCCCCTGTTAGTGCTCGGCCTGTTCGGGTTCCTGTTGATTCTGGAACCCGACTACGGGGCCGTCGTGGTAATGACCGGCTGCGTGATGGGCATGCTGCTGATGGCCGGTGCCCCCTGGGGACGCTTCCTGATCCTGGCGGTGCTAGTGGTGGCGGGGGGCGCCCTGCTGGCCATCGCCGAACCCTACCGACTGGCGCGACTGACCAGCTTCGTTGACCCCTGGGCGGACCAGTTCGCCAGCGGCTATCAGCTGACCCAGGCGCTTATCGCCTTCGGGCGCGGTGGCTGGCTGGGCGTGGGGCTGGGCAACAGCGTACAGAAGCTCTTCTACCTGCCCGAAGCGCATACCGACTTCGTCTTCGCCGTGCTCGCCGAGGAACTGGGCCTGCTTGGGGCGGTCTGCGTCATCGGGCTCTTCGCCCTGCTGGTATGGCGTGCCATGGCGGTAGGGCGGCGTGCCGAGCTGGCGGGGCGCTCATTCTCCGCCTACCTCAGCTATGGGATCGCCCTGGTGATCGGCGCCCAGGCCTTTATCAATATCGCGGTGAGCAGCGGCATGCTGCCCACCAAGGGGTTGACCCTGCCGTTGCTCAGCTATGGAGGCTCCAGCCTGCTGGTCTGTACCTGCATGGTAGCGATGCTGCTGCGCGTCGATATCGAGACGCGCCGCGAACGGCAACGCCCGTCATCGACCGCCCCGCGAGCGGCGACCGGCGGTTCGCCCCCAACGATCGGACAAGGAGCCGACCAATGACGCCATCTTCTCCGCGTCGAGCATTGATCATGGCCGGCGGTACCGGCGGCCATGTGATTCCGGCACTCTCCCTGGCCCGCGGCCTGCAGGCACGCGGTGTGGAGGTGGCCTGGCTGGGGAGCCCGCGTGGCATCGAGAACCGCCTCGTGCCCGAGGCAGGCATTCCTCTCCACCGGATTGCCGTGGCCGGCCTGCGCGGTAACGGGGCCGCCGGCTGGGCGCTGGCGCCCTTCAAGCTGGTCCGGGCGGTGTGGCAGGCGTGGCGAGTCATTCGCACCTTCGACCCGCAGCTTGTGGTGGGGTTGGGTGGCTTCGCCAGTGGGCCCGGAGGGCTTGCCGCCTGGCTGGCGCGGCGTCCGCTGGTGATCCACGAGCAGAATGCCGTGGCGGGGTTGACCAATCGCGCCCTGGCGCGGCTGGCGACGCGGGTCTATGCCGCCTTTCCCCAGGCCTTTCAAGGTCGTGGGGAGGTGGTCGGCAACCCGGTGCGCGAGGAGATCGCGAGCCTGGGGGAGACGCCCCGCGGTGAAGGCGAGATGGCCGGGCGCCCGTTGCGTCTGCTGGTGGTCGGCGGCTCCCTGGGCGCCCAGGCATTGAACGAGGGGTTGCCGCTGGCCCTGGCGCGCCTGCCCGAAGGCCGGCGGCCGGCCGTGTGGCATCAGGCGGGGCGTGACAAGGATGCGGCGACGCGAGAGGCGTATGCGGCGCAGGGCATCGAGGCAGAGGTGGCGGCCTTTATCGGCGACATGGCCGGTGCCTATGCCTGGGCCGATCTGGTCGTGTGCCGAGCGGGGGCCTTGACCGTAGCGGAGCTTGCCGCCGGGGCCAAGCCGGCGTTGTTCGTGCCCTTTCCCCATGCGGTGGACGACCACCAGACCGCCAATGCCAGGGCGCTGGTGGAGGAAGGCGCCGCCCAACTGCTACCCCAATCAGGACTTTCCGCGGCAACGCTGGCCGACCGGCTGGCGGTGCTGCTAGACCCCTACACCCTCGCCACCATGGCGTCGCGGGCCCGTGCCTGCGCCCATCTCGACGCCGTCGAACGCCTGGTGGCCGGCTGCATGGAGACAGGCTTTGAGCGATAGCAGACCACACCAGAATACCGGCCAGACCACTGTCGCCTCCCGGGGGCGTGGCCTGGGCATGCGGCGTATCCGCAATATCCATTTCGTGGGTATCGGCGGTGCCGGGATGTGCGGCATTGCCGAGGTGCTCGCCAACCAGGGCTATCTGGTCAGTGGCAGCGATCTGCGTGAATCGCCGGTGGTTGACAGGCTGCGGCGCGGCGGTATTCGCGTGGCCATCGGTCATGCCACCGAACACGTTGCCGGCGCGGATGTCGTGGTGGTCTCCACCGCGGTGGACGAGACCAACCCGGAAATCATCTGGGCCCATGAGCATCGAGTACCGGTGGTGCGACGCGCCGAGATGCTCGCCGAACTGATGCGTTTTCGTCATGGCATCGCCGTGGCCGGCACTCACGGCAAGACCACCACCACCAGTCTGACCGCGACGCTGCTCGGTGAGGGCGGACTCGACCCCACCTTCGTGATCGGTGGCCGGCTGACCAGTGCCGGCACCAATGCCCGGTTGGGGGAGGGCGACTACCTGGTGGCCGAGGCCGATGAGTCCGATGCCTCCTTCCTGCATCTGCAGCCCCTGGTGTCCATCGTGACCAATATCGATGCCGATCATATGAGCACCTATGGTGGCGACTTCGAGAGGCTCAAGGACACCTTCGTCGAGTTCCTGCATAACCTGCCCTTCTATGGCCTGGCCATCCTCTGCATCGATGACGACCATGTGCGCGGCCTGCTCGATCGCGTCAGCCGCCAGTTCGTCACCTATGGCTTCAGCGAGGATGCCGACTATGGCATCGAGGACTTCGTGCAGGCGCAGGGCGAGGTGCACTTCACCGCTCGGCGCCCCGGGGCACTGGCGCCCCTCGAGGTGAGGCTGGCCATGCCGGGCCGCCACAATGCCCTGAATGCCCTGGCCGGCATCGCCGTCGCCAGCGATGCCGGCGTGGACGATGCCGCCATCCTGCGAGGCCTGGCAGGCTTCCAGGGGGTGGGGCGGCGCTTCCAGGTTCATGGTCACTTCCCGGCCCCGGGGGGCGAGGGGGAGGTGATGCTGGTTGACGACTATGGTCACCACCCACGCGAGGTGGAGATGGTGATCCGGGCGGTGCGTGCCGGCTGGCCCGAACGACGCCTGGTGATGCTCTACCAGCCCCATCGCTACACTCGTACTCGTGATCTCTACGAGGACTTCGTGCGCGTACTGGGTGGCGTCGATACCCTGCTGCTGCTGGATGTGTACACCGCTGGTGAGGTGGCGATCCCCGGCGCCGAGGGGCGCACCCTGGCCGGGTCGATCCGTCAGCGAGGCGCCGTCGACCCGATCTTCGTTCAGGAGAAGTCCGAGTTGCCCGAGTTGCTGAGTCGTGTACTGCGGCCAGACGATATCCTGATTACCCAGGGTGCCGGTGATATCGGCGGCATTGCCCAGGCGCTGGCCGGGGCGGCCCTGGCTCTCGACGAGGTGGAGTTATGAGTCTAGTGGCGAAGCTCGGGCGTGTTGTCGTGCTCTTTGGCGGCAGTTCGGCCGAGCGCGAGGTGTCTCTGAACAGTGGCCAGGCGGTCCTCTCGGCGCTGGCTCGCGCCGGCGTTGATGCCGTCGGCTATGATCCCGCCGAGGGTGGCCTGGTGGGACTCGAGGCCCTGGCGCCGGATCGTGTGTTCATTGCCCTGCACGGGCGTGGCGGTGAGGATGGCACCCTGCAGGGCGCGCTCGAACTGCTGGGTATCCCCTATACCGGCAGCGGCGTGCTGGGATCGGCATTGGGCATGGACAAGCAACGCACCAAGCTGGTGTGGCAGGCGATGGGGCTACCCACCCCCGAGGCGGAAATGCTGGGGCCGAATGCCGACTGGCAGGACGTGACCAGGCGCCTGGGACTGCCCCTGATCGTCAAGCCGGTCCATGAGGGGTCGACACTCGGCATCAGCGTGGTTCATAGCGCCGAGTCGCTGGCGACGGCCTATCATGAGGCGGCGCAGTTCGATGCGCGAGTGATGGCCGAGCGCTTCGTGCAGGGGGAGGAATACACGGTGTCGCTTGTCGGAGACGACGTCCTGCCGGCGATCCGCGTCGAGGCGGCCGGTGGCTTCTACGATTATGAAGCCAAGTACCTCTCCAACGAGACCCAATACCACCTGCCCTGCGGGCTCCAGGAAGCCGATGAGGCCGAGCTGGGCGAGCTGTGTCGCCGGGCCTATCTCGCCGTAGGGGGCGAGGGCTGGGGCCGCGTCGATGTAATGCGCGATGCCGAAGGTGGCTTCTGGCTGATCGAGGTCAACACCTCGCCGGGCATGACCGACCATAGCCTGGTGCCCCAGGCGGCCGCCCACGTCGGCATGGACTTCGAGACGCTGGTTCTGCGCATTCTCGCCTGCACCCTGGAGAACCGCCCGGCATGAGTCAGCGCAGTGGATGGTTGGGTGTGCTGCTGCTGGTGGCGTTGTTCGGCGCCGGCGGCAGGGCGCTGTGGATATGGCTCGACCGACCTCTCGAGCGGGTATCGATCGGCGGCGACCTGGAGCACGTCAGTGCCGACTATCTGCGTGACAAGCTATCGCCGCTGCTGCGCGGTCACACCTGGCTGTCGGTGGATGTCGCCGAATTGCGTGACCAGGCCCTGACGATAGACTGGGTCGCCGAGGCGCGAGTCAGTCGTGAATGGCCCAATGCCCTGACCCTCGAGCTGGTGGAACAGGTACCGGTGGCTCGCTGGAATGATGATTCCCTGCTCAACCCGAAGGGGGAGCCCTTCGCCATCGGTTCGGTGTCGCCCCCCGACGACTTGCCCGACCTCGCCGGCCCCCGGGGCAGCGGCCCCGAGGTGCTGGCCTACCATGAGCGCCTCGCGACGCGATTCGCCGAGCTGGGGCATGGGCTGACGCAGCTGCGCCTGGAGCCGCGCGGCGCCTGGCGCTTCCAGCTCGATGAAGGGGTCTGGGTGATGCTGGGCCGCGGTGATCGAGAGGGAAGGCTGGCGCGACTGTCTGCCGCCTGGCGTCGGCAGCTCGGTCAGCAGGTGTCGCATATTCGCTACATTGATCTTCGGTACTCCAATGGTGTCGCGGTGGCATGGCACGGCGAAACCGACCCGCTTGGCGAGGATGGCCAGGATGAGGGTTGAGGCCTTTTTCCGGTGAAACACGCATGGCAAACGGCATGCGCCTGTTTCTTTCGTGGCAAAATCGCCGTATCGTGGAGGGGCTTTTTTGTCCCGGGGTGGAGGAATGTGCTTAGTTGTTCCTATAATTGGCCCCAGGTTAATTTTCATGATTAGGCCCATCTAGTTAGTGGCCCAGGTTCGAGGAGACTCCCCGACTCATGGCAGGTCCATCCAACGCGTCCAATATGGTAGTCGGGCTGGATATCGGAACGTCCAAGGTGGTGGCGATCGTGGGGCAGCCCACCGATGACGGCGGCATCGAGATCGCCGGTATCGGCTCGCATCCCTCTCGCGGCATGAAGAAGGGAGTGGTGATCAATATCGAGTCCACGGTGCTATCGATCCAGCGTGCCGTGGAAGAGGCCGAGCTGATGGCCGGTTGCGATATCCACTCCGTGTATGTCGGGGTCGCCGGCAGCCATATCAGTTCGATGAACTCCGACGGCGTTGTCGCGATCAAGGATCGTGAGGTGACGCCCTCGGACATCGACCGGGTGATCGATTCGGCCCGTGCGCGGGCTATCTCCGAGGGTCAGCGCGTACTGCATGTGCTGCCCCAGGAGTTTGCCATCGATGCTCAAGGCGGCATCCGGGAGCCATTGGGCATGTCCGGTGTCCGCCTCGAGGCGCGGGTCCATCTGGTCACCGCCGCCCTCAATGCGGTGCAGAACATCGAGAAATGTGTGCGCCGCTGTGGACTGGAAGTCGACGCCATCATTCTCGAGCAGCTCGCCTCCAGCATGGCGGTGCTCACCGAGGATGAGCGCGAGCTCGGGGTATGCATGGTCGATATCGGCGGGGGCACCACCGATATTGCCGTCTTCACCGAAGGGGCAATTCGGTATACCGCGGTGATTCCCATCGCCGGCGACCAGGTTACCAATGATATCGCCATGGCGTTACGCACGCCGACGCAGCACGCCGAGGAAATCAAGGTCAAGTATGCCTGTGCGCTGACTCAGCTGGCCGCCAGTGATGAAATGATCAAGGTACCCAGCGTCGGTGATCGGCCGGCGCGGGACCTCTCTCGCCAGGCGTTGGCCGAAGTGGTGGAGCCGCGCTACGAGGAATTGTTTACCCTGGTTCGTGATGAGCTGCGCCGCAGCGGCTACGAGGATCTGGTGGCGGCTGGCGTGGTCTTGACCGGGGGGACCGCGCGCATGGAGGGCGTGGTGGAGCTGGCCGAGGAGATTTTCCATATGCCGGTGCGCATCGCCTGCCCCCAGAACGTGCGTGGGCTGGCCGATGTGGTGCGCAACCCGATTTATTCGACCGGCGTCGGTTTGTTACATTACGCTCTACAAGAGACACGACAGGGACATGGTCATCAGGCACAGGGCAACATGATGTCCGCACAGCCCCGGCGCGAGGACGCTGCACGGCGCGGCGACAAGGCCGATTCCTCGGCGCTGGCGAGGCTAAAAAACTGGTTGAAAGGCAATTTTTGACAGGATCGCCAGCGGCGGTTCAGGAGACGGGGCAAATGTTTGAACTAGTAGATAGCGCGCCCTCAAGCAGCGCGGTCATCAAGGTGATCGGAGTGGGTGGCGGCGGCGGTAATGCCGTCAACCATATGGTCGAGAGCAGCATCGAGGGCGTCGAGTTCATCTGCGCCAATACCGATGCCCAGGCACTCAAGCGCGTGGCGGCCAAGACCGTGCTGCAGCTCGGCAACGAGATTACCAAGGGGCTGGGGGCCGGTGCGAATCCGGACGTCGGTCGACAGGCGGCCATGGAGGATCGCGAGCGCATCGCCGAACTGCTCGAGGGTGCCGACATGGTGTTCATCACCGCCGGCATGGGCGGTGGCACCGGCACCGGTGGTGCCCCCGTGGTGGCCCAGGTGGCCAAGGAACTGGGCATCCTCACCGTGGCAGTGGTCACGCGGCCCTTTCCCTTCGAGGGCCCCAAGCGCATGCGCTCCGCCGAGGAGGGCATGCGTGAGCTCTCCGAGCATGTCGACTCGCTGATTACCATTCCCAACGAGAAACTGCTCTCGGTGCTGGGCAAGAGTGCCAGCCTCCTGACCGCCTTCAGTGCGGCCAATGACGTTCTGCTGGGTGCGGTTCAGGGCATTGCCGAGCTGATCACCAGCCCCGGCATCATCAACGTCGACTTCGCCGATGTGCGAACCGTGATGTCCGAAATGGGCATGGCCATGATGGGTACCGGTGGCGCCACCGGTGAGAACCGTGCTCGTGAGGCCGCCGAGAAGGCCATCCGCAGCCCGTTGCTGGAGGATATCGACCTTCACGGCGCACGGGGCATTCTGGTCAATATCACGGCTGGGCCGGATCTCTCCATCGGCGAGTTCAACGACGTCGGTGCCACCGTTCAGGAGTTTGCCTCCCAGGACGCCACCATCGTGGTCGGTACCTCCATCGACATGGAGATGACCGACGAGCTGCGCGTAACCGTGGTGGCCGCCGGCCTCGACGACCGACAGCAGAAGTCTGCCGGGCGTGAGGGTGCCAAGCGTGCCGAGCCGGCTAGCGACTATCGTCGCGGTGGTGCCCAGCCGGGTATTGCGGCGCGTCAGTCTGCTGCCACGGCACCGCGGGCGGAGCCCGAGGAGGCGCCCAAGCCGCGTCCCGAGAAGCGTCGCTCCCAGGAGCTCGATGATTACCTCGATATTCCGGCGTTCCTGCGCCGTCAGGCCGATTGAGGCGAACTATCGAGGCCATGCGCTGCACCGGACAAGTCTTCTTTGTTGAAACGCTTGTTCGGTGCTATAGTGAACGGTGTTTGATAACCCGACAACCGCCTGGCCACTGCTCATGATCAGACAACGCACCCTGAAGAATGTCATCCGCGCCACCGGCGTCGGCCTGCACTCCGGCAAGAAGGTCTACATGACCCTGAGGCCGGCGCCCGTGGATAGCGGTATCGTCTTCGTGCGCACCGACCTGGAGCCGGAGGTGATGATTCCGGCACGCGCGGCGCTGGTGACCGATACGACCCTGTGCACCGCCCTGACCCATGATGGCGCCAAGGTCGCTACCGTCGAGCACCTGATGTCGGCGCTCGCGGGCCTCGGCATCGACAATGCCTATGTGGACCTGAGTGCCGCCGAGGTGCCGATCATGGATGGCAGCGCCGGTCCCTTCGTGTTCCTTATCCAGTCGGCCGGTATCAGCGAGCAGAATGCCCCCAAGAAGTTTATTCGCATCAAGCGCGAGCTGACGGTTCAGGATGGCGACAAGGTGGCGACGTTCCGCCCCCACAAGGGATTCAAGGTGGGCTTTTCCATCGACTTCGATCATCCGGTGTTCGAGAGTCAGACCCAGACCGCCGCCGTGGACTTTTCCACCACCTCCTTCGTCAAGGAAGTGTCGCGGGCGCGTACCTTCGGCTTCATGCGTGACCTGGAGTACCTGCGCTCCAATAATCTCGCGCTGGGTGGCAGCCTGGACAATGCCATCGTTGTCGATGACTATCACATCGTCAACGAGGGTGGGCTGCGCTACGACGATGAATTCGTCAAGCACAAGGTGCTCGATGCCATAGGCGATCTCTATCAGCTTGGGTACAGCCTGATCGGCGAGTTTCACGGCGTAAAGTCGGGTCATGCGTTGAACAATCAGCTGTGCCGCGCCCTGATGGAGCAGCCCGACGCCTACGAGATTGTTACCTTCGAGGATGAAAGCGAGGTGGCCCCGATCTCGTTTTCTGCGCCCGCCATGGCCTGACCGCACGGACCGCGTCCGTGAGCTGTCAGTCACAAGCTTTACGCTGTAAGAGAAACGCCCCCTTGGCCTGGCCTTTGGGGGCGTTTCGGTTGAGGCTGTTCGTGGCTTACGGCTTACGGCTTACGGCTTACGGCTTACGGCTTACGGCTTACGGCTTACGGCTTACGGCTTACGGCTTATACTTCACGCTCGGCATGGGAGGCCAGGCGTTCCAGGGCCGCCTTGAGCCGGGGATCCTCGGTGTCGGCGGCGCAGCTGCTGATTTCATCGGCGGCCTCCGTCGGCAGGTGGCGCACCTGGCGCAGGGGGGCCTTGGGAGGGCGCACCGGCCTGACCTTGAGGTGAAAGCCCTGAACCGCTTCGAACCCCGGTAGCTCGTGCAACAGCTCCAGGAGCCTGGGTTGTTCATAGCGCAGCCGCGTCAGCCAGGCGGCGCCATCGGCGATCAGGGTCAACTTCCCGTCGCGAAAGCCGCCAACGTGCAGATGCTCCCCCAGCTCCTCGGGGAGGTTCGCGCGCAGGTGTCCCTGGGCGAGGTCGATCAACCGGGCCATTCGCATCAGCGACCCGAGCTCGCCCTGGCCACCCAGTAGCCGGGACATGGGCTGGGCGCGAAAGCGCTTAACCTTTATACTCATGGGCTTGACTCTCTCGTCCCGCACCAGGCGGGCCAGACGATAACGCGATGGGCCTGAAACGCCTGTCAGACTAGCACGCCCGGGAGCCCCTCGACAGCATGGCCGTGACCCTCAGCCACTCGCCTGCCGTATCCGTCAGACCCGCTCCAATACGGCGACACGCCCGTTGGTGGCTGGCCGGCCTGTTGGTGGGGTGTCTGCTGCCCGCGGGCCTGGCCCAGGGCGATGTGACACGACAGGCCGAGCGGCTGGTCCAGGTATGTATCCTGGCGCCGGCACTCATTCGCGCCAGTTCGCGCCTCAAGGCACGCCGGCGGAGGCGGGGCTGGTGGCCCTGGGTGCGGCGTACGGTATTGGCGCCTGTCGGCACTCCTGCTCTGGTTTCCGTGGCGGCGGTACAAGACACCGCCGCCCATGATGTCTTGACCCGCCGTGGTCCTCCTCCTGTGTGGCCAGCTTGATTCCTGACCATGGTCAGCCGCCCCGGGCGGTTGGCGAGATGCCACACGTAGATGACGGATACTTCATGATCAATTCCCTGTTACGCAAGGTCGTCGGCTCCAAGAATGACCGCGAAGTCAAGCGCATGGGCCGCCAGGTCGAGCGCGTCAATGTCCTCGAGAATGAGCTCGGCGAGCTCGATGATGCGGCCCTGAAGGCACGCACCGAGGCATTCCGCGAGCGCCTCGAGGGTGGCGAGGCACTGGACGCCCTGTTGCCCGAGGCCTTCGCGACGGTGCGCGAGGCGAGCAAGCGCATCATGGGCATGCGCCACTTCGATGTTCAGATGGTCGGTGGCATGACACTGCATAACGGTCGCATTGCCGAGATGAAGACCGGTGAGGGCAAGACCCTGGTGGCGACACTGGCCGTCTACCTCAACGCCCTGCCCGGCAAGGGGGTGCATGTGGTGACGGTCAACGATTACCTGGCACGCCGTGACGCCCAGTGGATGCAGCCGCTCTATGAATATCTCGGGCTCGACGTGGGCGTTATCTATGCCGGCCAGACCCCCGAAGAGAAGCGTGCCGCCTATGCCTGCGACATTACCTACGGCACCAACAACGAATTCGGTTTCGACTACCTGCGCGACAACATGGCCTTTTCCCTGGAAGACAAGGTCCAGCGTGGGCTGCACTACGCCATCGTCGACGAGGTGGACTCGATCCTGATCGACGAGGCGCGCACGCCGCTGATCATCTCCGGGGCCGTTGACGAGAATACCGAGCTCTACCGGGTGGTCGATCGACTGGCGTTGAATCTGGTTCAGGGGGAAGTGTCGGAAGACGCCGATGCCCCGATAGACGGTGACTTCACCCTGGAAGAGAAGCACAAGCAGGTGGAAATTACCGAGAATGGCCACCACAAGGTCGAGGGTCTGATGCGTGAGCAGGGACTTCTGGGTGAGGAGGACTCTCTCTACGCCGCCCAGAATCTCAACCTGCTGCAGCACATGCATTCGGCCCTGCGGGCTCGCCATCTCTATCACCGTGACGTCGACTATATCGTCAGCGACGGCGAGGTGGTGATCGTCGACGAGCATACCGGCCGCTCCATGCCGGGGCGTCGCTGGTCCGAGGGCCTGCATCAGGCCGTGGAGGCCAAGGAGGGCGTCACGGTGCAGCGTGAGAGCCAGACGCTGGCCTCCACCACCTTCCAGAACTATTTCCGCCTCTACGAGAAACTGTCCGGCATGACGGGCACCGCCGATACCGAGGCCTTCGAGTTCCGCCAGATCTATGGCCTCGATGTGGTGGTGATTCCCACCAACAAGCCGCTGGTTCGCCGTGACCTCAATGACCTGGTCTATCTGACGGCCGAGGAGAAATACGAGGCCATCATCGAGGACGTCAAGGCCGAGACCCAGGCGGGCCGGCCGGTGCTGGTGGGCACCGCTTCTATCGAGACATCCGAGTATCTGGCCGATCTCATGAAGAAGGGCGGCATCGACTTCAATGTGCTCAACGCCAAGCAGCACCAGAGTGAGGCCGAGATCATCGCCCAGGCGGGGCGTCCGGGGGCCATCACCATCGCCACCAACATGGCCGGTCGCGGCACGGATATCGTGCTGGGCGGCAACTGGGAGGCCGAGGCGGCGAAGCTGGAGAATCCCAGCGATGCGCAGGTCGCGCAGCTCAAGGCCGAGTGGCAGCAGCGCCATGAAGCGGTGCTGGCAGCCGGTGGCCTCCATGTGGTCGGCTCGGAGAGGCATGAATCGCGGCGCATCGACAATCAGCTACGTGGCCGTGCCGGTCGTCAGGGGGACCCGGGCTCGACACGCTTCTTCCTGTCGCTGGAAGACAGCCTGATGAGGCTCTTCGGGTCGGACCGGGTACAGCGCATGATGAAGGCCCTGGGGCTGGAACATGGCGAGGCAATCGAACACAAGATGGTCTCCAATGCCGTGGAGCGGGCCCAGAAGAAGGTCGAGAGCCGCAACTTCGATATCCGCAAGCAGCTGCTCGAGTATGACGATGTGGCCAATGATCAGCGCAGTGTGATCTATGAGCAGCGTAATGACGTACTCGCCTCGGAAGAGGTTTCTGCCGCGGTGGCCGGTATTCGCGAAGAGGTGATGGATCTGGCCATCAGCGACTATGTACCACCCCAGAGCCTGCCCGAGCAGTGGGACCTGGCCGGGCTCCAGGAGTATCTCCGGTCCGAACTGAACCTGGACGTGCCGATCGTGCAGTGGGCAGAGGAGGACGAGCGTTTCCATGAAGAGCAGCTGCGCGAGCGCCTGCAGACCCTGCACCGCGAGGCCTATGAGGCCAAGGTGGAGCAGGCCGGGGCCGAGCTGATGCGCCGCTTCGAGAAGCAGGCGATGCTGCAGGTGCTGGATACCCGCTGGAAGGAGCACCTTCAGTCCATGGACCACCTTCGCCGGGGGATCCATCTGCGGGGCTATGCCCAGAAGAACCCCAAGCAGGAATACAAGCGTGAGGCCTTCGAGCTGTTCCAGAACCTGCTCGCCAATATCAAGGCCGACGTGACGCGTATCCTGAGCCATGTGCAGGTGCGGCGCCCCGAAGAGGTCGAGGAGCTGGAGCGTCAGCGCCGTGAAACCCTGGAGCGCGAAAAGGCGACCGCGGCGAGCCGCCATGAAGAGCCTGACACCACCGCGGATGACACGGAGGCGATGGCACCCGCGCCGGGAGCCGATGGGCGTCCGGTGCGTCGCGAAGGGCCCAAGGTAGGGCGCAACGATCCCTGTCCCTGTGGGTCAGGCAAGAAGTACAAGCAGTGCTGTGGCAAGCTGAGCTGAACGTGGCCGGCGCCCAACCCAGAGGAGATGACGCGATGGCAGTGGGTGATACAAGTTTTCCCGCCATGTCGGCGATCCCCGGCCTTCGGCTGGGAACCGCCATGGCGGGAATCAAGAAGTCCGGCCGCCGAGACCTGGTGGTGATCGAGAGTCCCGAAGGTGCCCGGATGGCGGGAACCTTCACCCGCAATGCCTTCTGTGCGGCTCCGGTGACGGTGGCTCGTGAGCACCTGGCAAGCGGTGAAACACCTCGCTACCTGGTGATCAATACCGGCAATGCCAATGCCGGTACCGGTGATCCGGGGCTTCGCGATGCTCGCGACAGCTGCGCCGAGCTGGCTCGCCTGGCCGGTGTGAAGGCCCAGAGCGTGTTGCCGTTTTCCACCGGTGTGATCGGTGAGCCGTTGCCCATGGAGAGACTGCTGGCGGGTCTGCCTGCCGCGCTGGACAGCCTGGATGATGGCGCCGACGCCTGGCATCGGGCAGGCGAGGGGATTCTGACGACCGACACTCGCCCCAAGGGGGCGAGTGTCGCCCTGGAGATCGCCGGGCAAAGGGTCGTTATCAATGGTATCGCCAAGGGCTCGGGCATGATTCAGCCGAACATGGCGACCATGCTGGCCTTTGTGGCCACCGATGCCAGCCTCGAACAGGAGACGCTCGACAGAGTGCTGCAGGAGACGGTGGAGCGCTCCTTCAACTGTATTACCGTGGACGGGGATACCTCCACCAACGATGCCTGCATGTTGATCAGCACTCGGCGTGGCCCGGCCATTGAAGGAGAAGAGGCGTTGACCCTCTTTCGCAACGGCCTGCAGCGGGTGATGACGGAGCTGGCCCAGTCGATCATTCGTGATGGAGAGGGGGCCACCAAGTTCGTGGCGCTGCGGGTCGACGGTGCCAGCAGTCGGCAGGAAGCGTTGGATGTGGCCTTTACCGTCGCGAACTCGCCTCTGGTCAAGACGGCGCTTTATGCCTCGGATGCCAACTGGGGGCGGATACTCGCGGCAGTAGGCCGCGCGCCGGTGGCCGACTTCGATGTCTCGCGGGTGACCATCGATCTGGACGAGGTGCGGATCGTGGAGGGCGGCAGCCGCGCCCCGAGCTATATCGAAGAGGCGGGTAGCGCGGTGATGGCACGCGAGGAGATCGCCATTCGCATCACGCTTGGTCGCGGGGAGGAGAGCGCCACGGTGTGGACCAATGACCTCTCCCACGACTATATCAGCATCAACGCCGATTATCGCAGCTAGTCGGCATTAGCGTCAGCTCCGAATGATACGGTCAGACACAGATCCCGCGCCGTCGTGCGCGGAAAGGTTGGAAGGGTAGATGAACGCAATGGTGAAGAGACGGGTGCATGTGGCGGCGGCGGCCATTATCAGCGCCGACGGCGGTGAGGTATTGATCGCTCGTCGCCCCAGCAATGTCGATCATGGCGGGCTCTGGGAATTTCCCGGTGGCAAGCTGGCACCCTATGAAACAGGGTTGGGGGGGCTCCAGCGTGAGCTCCATGAGGAACTCGGTGTGGAGATTCGGCGTGCCCAGCCGTTGATCCGCATCCATCATGAGTATCCCGACAAGCATATCCTGCTCGATGTATGGCAAGTTCATGACTTTTCCGGCGAGCCCTTCGGTCGCGAGGGTCAGGCAGTGCGCTGGGTGCCGATGAAGGAGCTGATCAACTATCCCTTCCCGGCGGCCAATCTGCCCATCCTGCGCGCGGTAATGCTGCCCACCGAGTATCTGATTACCGGCGAGGAGGAGGATCCGGAGCGATTCGATGAGCGTCTCGAGCGAGCGTTGAGGGAAGACGGTGTGCGCCTGGTGCAGCTGCGTGCCAAGCAGCTGGATGATGCCGCCTATCTGGCTCGTGCGGAGGCCGCATTGACTCGCTGTCGGCAGTTCGGCGCGCGCCTGATACTCAACGCCGACCCCGAGTGGCTCGAGGCGGTAGATGCCGATGGTATCCATCTGACCAGTGAGCGCTTGATGCAGCTTGAGCGTCGCCCCATTGCCGAGGGGAAGTGGCTTTCTGCTTCCACCCACAATCGAGATCAGCTGGTTCAGGCGGGCAGGCTCGGCTGTGATTTCGTGACCCTCTCACCGCTGCGCACCACGCCGTCGCATCCCGATGTGCCGCCCGTGGGCTGGCACGACTTTCAGGAACTGGTGGAGCGCGCCGTCATGCCCGTCTTCGCGCTGGGCGGCATGACCCGCCACGATGCCAATCATGCGCGCGCGGTCGGAGCCCAGGGGGTCGCGTCGATTCGCGACTTCTGGAAGTAACGCCTCGCCGACGAACCCGGCAGACACCCACGACTCGCCCCGCCATCTGGCGGGGCGAGTCGTATACGGCGGCCGTGATGCCGCCTAGCCTAGCCGGGTGGCGGAGGTGATCGCCGACTGGCGCTGCTCCTGCCAGGCGAAGTAGAGAAACAGCACACCCATCACCAGATAGCCAAGGGTGTAGTCGCCCGCCGCATTGATGGCGAGTTTCGGTGCGTGCATCAGCCCCACGAAGGAGAAGCCTGCGGCCACGGCGGCGAAGGTGGCGGCGCGACGGAAGTGATGGTCGATGACCGCCACGGTCATGGCGCCCAGGAGGATCGCCGTGAACATGGCGCCCTGACCCAGGGGAACCACGCCGGCCGAGATGCCGGTTACCGTCTCCTCGGCGGCGCGGTTGAAGCGGGTCATCACATAGTTGGCGAAATAGGGCAGCATGGCCAGTGCCACCGCCGGGTAGTAGCGAGTATCGTTGGACTGGAAGGCGGTGGCGATCATCGACATGCCGACAAACACCAGAATCGGGGCGACTACCGAGACCGGGATGATGGCGGCCAGGGCGGCGATCAGGCCGAACATCGTGGCCACGGCGTAGACCACGCCATTGAGAATGCTGTAGCCGCGTCCGGCGCCCATCCACTTGGCTCCCACGGTGGCGATATAGACGGTGGTGGGAAAAACACCCCCGAACAGGGCGCCGATCATGGTGCCCACGCCGTCCACCGCCTGGCATTCGCGCACGTCATACTTGTCGCCGGCGGCCTCCATGGCCTCGACGTTGTTCATGGTCTCGATGGCATTATACAGCGTGATCGGCAGCACCACGGTCAGCACCGCCAGCATGCCGGTAAACAGCAGTCCCAGGCCCTCGAACCAGGCGAGGTTGGGTAACAGCGGGTAGAAACCCAGGTGGGTAAAGGCATCGCTGAAGCGTTCACCACCGGCGTCACCGATCAGGTAGGCCATGGCGGTGCCCACCAGGATGGCGAACAGGGAGGTCGGCAGCCGGAAGGGCATGGCCACGCGGGCGACCAGGCCCACGATAATGATCGCCAGCACCAGCAAGCCGATCACCGGCATCTCCAGGGTCTTGAACAGCATCTCTCCGGCGATGAACGTCAGTGCCACCCCCGCGACGGCACCCAGCATGGCTGCCCTGGGCAGATGATGCTGGACCCAGCGACCGATCAGGCTGATTGCCGCCTCGATGGCGCCGCTGATAAAGCACGCCGCCACCGCCACCTTCCAGGCCAGCTGGGCATCGCCGGTGAGCTGCTTGGCGGGCAGCAGCACGCCGAACAGGAAGACGAACATCACGGGCGTCGAGATGCCGTAGGAGAGGGCGGTGACATCTACCCGGTTCTCCCTGCGCGCCAGGCGCGCCGCGCTCCAGGCGTAATAGAAGTTGCCCGCCATCACCGCCACGGCGGCGCCGGGCAATACCTGGCCGAAAACGATCGATGCGGGGAAGCCCATGCCCAGCATGGTGATCGCGATGATCACGAAGTTGGCGATATTGTTCTGGAACAGGGCGAAGAAGGCGTCCGTGTCTTCCTTCTTGTACCAGGGGTAATGCACAGGGGAGTGCCCGGAGGGAGCCGCCATGGGAGAGCCTCTTGGTTGTCGAGTGAGGAGAACAGGGCCAGAGGACCGTCTCGCCTGGAGTTGACTGACTGGTCAAGTCCGGCCGTTCCCGGGACGCCACGCGGCGCCCCGGGCACCGGCGGCAATGGCGTCGAGTCTACCCCAAACGCAGACGCCCGGGCAGGGCCCGGGCGTCTGGATTGGCGAGTGAGGCGTGGGTCAGTTGACCGCCGCGATCGCCTTGGCGAGGTACGGCAGGTTCTCGTGGGAGAAGCCGGCGACGTTGGCGCGGCCGGAGCGCACCATGTAGATGCCGAACTCGTCACGCAGGCGGTCGACCTGCTCGGGCGTCAGGCCGGTGTAGCTGAACATGCCACGCTGCTCGGCCACGCAGGCATACTTCTGGTCCAGCCCGTAGGGCTTGAGCGCCTCGACAAAGTCACGACGCAGGGTGTTGATGCGGTCGCGCATCTCGGTCAGTTCCTCGCGCCAGCTGGCGGCAAGCTCGGCGGAGTGCAGGATCTCGCTGACGATGGCGCCGCCGTGGGCCGGCGGGTTGGAGTAGTTTTCACGGGCCACGATGGCGATCTGCGAGCGCACGTTCTCCATCTGCTCGGCGTCCTTGGCGACCATGATGAGGCAGCCGGTGCGCTCGCAGTAGATCCCGAAGTTCTTGGAGCAGGAGCTGGTGATCATCACCTCGTCGAGGTTCTCGGCCAGCAGGCGTACGCCGTAGGCATCCTCGTCCAGGCCCTCGCCGAAGCCCTGGTAGGCGAAATCGACCAGGGGGAGCAGGCGGCGCTCACGGAGCACCTCGAGCACTACTTGCCACTGTTCACGGGAGAGGTCGAAGCCGGTGGGATTGTGGCAGCAGGCGTGGAGGACGACGACATCCCCTTCGGGAATCTGCTTGAGTGCCGTGAGCATGCCGTCGAAATCCAGGCGGTTCTCGGCATCCACGTAGGGGTACTTGTGGATCTCGATGCCGGCGGCGGTAAAGATACCGTGATGGTTGGGCCAGGTGGGGTCGGAGACCCAGATGCCCTTGCCGGGCAGTTTCTTGGCGACGAAATCCGCCGCCAGGCGCAGGGCGCCGGTGCCGCCGGGTGACTGAGTGGCGCTGGCGCGGCCGGCTTCGAGTACCGGCGACCCCTCGCCCAGCACCGTGGGCAGGATGACCGCGCCATACGCCGGCGCGCCATGGGAGCCGATGTAGGTCTTGGTGGTCTCGTTCTTGAGCAGCAGGGCCTCGGCTTCCTTGACGGCGCGCATCACCGGGGTGTTGCCCTGAGCGTCCTTGTAGACGCCGACGCCGAGATCGACCTTCTGGGGATTGGTGTCCTTCTTGAAGGCCTCGATCAGACCGAGGATGGCGTCCCCGGGAACCCGCTCAATGTGTTCGAACATTTATTTCGCTACCTCGTCGGTTCTGGCGGCAAGAATGAAGTCGTTGCGGTGCAGGCCCTGGATCTTGTGTGACCACCAGGTCACGGTGACCTTGCCCCATTCGGTCAGCAGTGCCGGGTGGTGATCCGCCTGTTCGGCGATCTCGCCGACGCGCTGGGTGAAGGCCAGCGCCTGCTGGAAGTCGGGAAAGGTGAAGGCCCGCTCGAGCTTCATGATGCCACTGCGCTCGACGATCTGCCACTCGGGCACCTCCGCGCCGAGCTCCTTGCGCTCCGTCTCGGTAACGCTGGGGGCATCGAGGCGGCAGGCCTCACAGGCCTGTTGGGAGAGTTGGCTCACGGTGTCACCTCCTGGAAAGGATGGGTACATGATGCAAGGTCGTGCACCCCGAACGGGGCGTCAAGCCGCGTGTTTCGCGACCCACTCGCGCACCTCCCGGTAGGGATAGCCCTCGAGGGCGCCGAATCCCGGCAGTTGTCTGGCCTTGATCCGGGTGAACAACGGCGTGGTGATGCCGCACAGGAAGCGTGCCAGCAGATCGGGTGTCGGGGGGTGGCCATCCCCCTGGTGGGCCAGGCTCTGGTGAAACGGGCCCAGCCATTCATCAGGGTGTCGGGCCGTTAGCGGGGCGCGCTCGGCCCCCTGGGGAAGCCGGGCCGGCTGGCCACGGCAGGCCGAGCAGTGGCCGCAATGCTCGGGGGCGCGGTCGTCTCCGAACCAGCCGGCCAGGCGTCGGCTCAGGCAGCTTTCGCTCTCAAAGAGCCCAAGCATGGCATGCAGCCTGTCGATCTCGGCGGCTTCCTTGGCGCGGAAGTCGTCATGGAGCTCATCGCTTAGCGCGCCTGGGTCGACATCCGGCGTCAGTACCTCGTAGACCTCGGTGAGCTGGCGGCTCTGGAGCTCGAGCCAGCCCTTGTCGACGAAGTAATCCAGGGCGGTGATCACCCGGCCGCGGGTCGTATCCAGGCCACGCTCCTGGCCCAGCGCCTCGAGGCGGGGGAAGTCCAGGTCATACCAGGTACGCGCCTTGTTTGACGCATCGAGGATCGCTCGGACAAACGCCTGGCGTTCGCCCTGGAAGCGGGTCACCAGCTCCTCGGGGTCGCACAGCAGCTTGAAGCGGTAGTCGGCGAAATAGGCGTGGCGCGGACGAATGATGCCGCGCAGCTCCAGCTGTACCAGCAGGGTCTTGAGGGGGAGCGGGCGGATGTTGGCGTGCAGGGAGAGGGCGTTGAGCGTCAGCTCCCAGCGCGTCCCGCCGGCCTGTAGCTCATCGAGGACTCGCCGGATGCCGTGGTGCTCCGGGGTGTCGCCATAGACAAAGGTTTCCAGCACGCCGAGGGTGTCGCGGCCGGCCAGCATCAGGCAGCGGGAGGGCTTGCCGTCGCGCCCGGCTCGACCAATTTCCTGGCTATAGTTCTCGATCGACTTGGGCAGGTCGTAGTGCACAACGGCGCGGATATCCGCCTTGTCGATGCCCATGCCGAAGGCGATGGTGGCGACGATGCAGTCGTTGTGGCCGGCCATGAAATCGCGTTGGATCGCCTCGCGCTTCTCGGCGCCCAGGCCGGCGTGATAGGCAGTGGCGCCGATGCCGGCCTTGTTCAGATAGGCGGCCAGGCGCTCGGCGGTCTGTTGCAGGGTGACGTAGACGATGGTGGGAGAGGGGGCCATCTCGTCGCGTTGCTGCCTCAGCCAGGTCGCCAGGGCATGTGGCCGCGACTCTGTGGGAACCGGGGCCACGGTGAGCTCCAGGTTGTCGCGATAGAAACCGGTAGTGGTGACGTCCTGCGCCGCGATGCTGAAGCGCTCGCGCATATCCGCGATTACCCGGGGGGTGGCCGTGGCGGTGAGCAGCAATGCCTGGGGAATGGCGAATTCACGCTGGTAGTCGGGCAGCTTCAGGTAGTCGGGACGGAAGTTGTGGCCCCACTCGGAGATACAGTGGGCCTCGTCGACCACCATCAGGGAAATCGGCACCCGGCGTATAAAGGCTCGGAAACGCTCGTTCTTGAGGCGTTCCACCGAGATCATGAGGATGCGAATCTCGCCACGCTCGACCCCCGCCATCACGGCGGCGGCCTCCTCGCGGCCCTGCCCGGAGTCGATGCTGGCGGCCCTGATGCCGTGGCGCTCGAGAAAGGCCAGCTGGTCCTGCATCAGTGCGAGCAGCGGAGAGATGACCAGGGTCAGGTGCGGCAGGTGCAGGGCGGGCAACTGATAACAGAGGGACTTTCCCGAGCCGGTGGGGAAGATGGCGGCCGCCGAGCGGCCGGCCATCACCGCCTCGACCACCGGCCGCTGACCGGGGCGAAAATCGGCGTAGCCGAAGCGGCGCTGGAGGGTCTCGTCGAGCATGGTGCGCGCCATTTCTTTATGGATGAATATTCAGTTTAGCTGTTTATGTTGGGTATTGCTTCTCGATTCAGCCGTCTGTTCGATGCCGCGATGCCAATGCTCGGCCATTAACACCTGGACCCAGCCAATCACCTCGGAGAGTCGTAGCGCTCCATGCGGTCTCGCGAGAAGGCGATCTGCCAGAGTTGCAGGTGACGTGCCCGGAAGGCGCCGGCGCATACCATGAGATAGTAGCGGAACATGCGACGGGTGCGTTCGTTATAGCGGTCGGCGATCTCGTGCCAGTGGGCATCGAAGTTCGCCAGCCAGGCCATCAGGGTATGGTCGTAGTCGGGGCCGAAGTTCTGCCAGTCCTCCAGCAGCAGGTGTGGCTCGCTGGCGCGCGCGGTGTGCATCGCCGAGGGGAGCACGCCATTGGGAAAGATATACTTGTTGACCCAGGGGTCGGCGCTGATCTCGGAGTGGTTGGAACCGATGGTATGGAGCAGGAAGAGGCCTTCGGCTTCCAGCAGCCGCTCCACGGTGGCGAAGTAGGTCGGGTAGTTGCGGTGGCCCACATGCTCGAACATGCCGATGGAGACGATGCGATCGAAGCGGCCGGTCAGGTCGCGGTAATCCATCATCTCGATGGATACCGGAAGCCCTGCGCACCGCTCCCGAGCCAGTGCCGCCTGCTCCCTGGAGATCGTGATGCCGGTCACCGCGACGCCATGGTGGCGCGCGGCATGCTCCGCGAAGCTGCCCCAGCCGCAGCCGATGTCGAGCACGCGCATGCCGGGGGCCAGGCCGAGCTTGCGGCAGGCCAGCTCCAGCTTCGCCCGCTGGGCGTCTTCCAGGGTCGTGGCGTTTTTCCAGTAGCCACAGGAGTAGCACATCGTGGAGTCGAGCATGCGCTCGAAGAGATCATTGCCCAGGTCATAGTGGGCCTCGCCGACGATATAGGCGCGGGCCTTGCTCTGCAGGTTGAGAAAGCCCGACTGGAGGCGATACATGAGGCGTTCGGAGGGAGGGCGCGCGCGCTCACCCAGGCCGTGGCGCAACAGCCGGAAGGCCATCTCGTCGAGGCGCTCGCATTCCCACCAGCCGTCCATATAGGCCTCGCCGAGCCCCAGGGTGCCCTGATGCAGCACGCGGGAGAAAAGGTCCGGATGAAAGACTCGCAGGTCATGCGGCGCATCGCCGTTGAGAGCAACGCCCGAGCCGTCGAGCAGGGCCTCGACCACACGGCGTGCTCGGGTGTCGGGCAGGGCGATGGGGCTGATTCGAGGGTCACCGGTCATGGCAGGCTCCGCGTCCAATGGTCTCGCGTATAGAGCATAGCCGAGCCTGCCAGGGACGGAAAAATTCGGCACAATATAGCGCCTTGCCATTGCCTTGCGGCGTGGTAGCGATACCTCTAGCAACGAGTAGGATATGACAACGACGCAACCCCGTATCCAGTGGCTGGGCCGCTGGGGCTTTGTGCTGGCGGCTACCGGTTCGGCGGTGGGCCTGGGCAATATCTGGAAGTTCCCCTACATGACCGGTGAACACGGCGGCGGCGCGTTCGTCCTGGTCTACCTGGCCTGTATCCTGGCGGTGGGGGTGCCGGTCATGATGGCCGAGATTGCGCTGGGTCGGCGGGGCCGTGGTAGTCCGGTCGATGCGATACGCCGGGTGGTCACCGAATCGGGAAGGACAGGCGCCTGGTCGCTGCTCGGCTGGATGGCGATGCTGTGTGGTTTCCTGATCCTCTGCTTCTATGTGGTCGTGGCCGGCTGGTCATTCTCCTATCTGGGGAAGATGCTCAGCGGTGGCCTGGCGGCCGGCAGCGTCGACGACATGGTGGCGATCTTTGCGGCCAACAATGCCAGCCCCTGGAATCTCGGGCTATGGAGCACCCTGGTGACGGTGATCACCATGGTCATCGTCGGCAAGGGGGTACAGGGAGGCATCGAGAGAAGCGTCGGCTGGATGATGCCGGGCATGGTAGTGATGCTGTTGATACTGATCGTCTATGGCGTTTTCTCGGGCGGCTTCGCCGAGGCCCTGGGCTTTCTGTTTATCTTCGATGCCGGCTCACTCTCCAGCGAGGGCCTGCTGGCGGCGTTGGGGCATGCCTTCTTTACGCTGTCACTGGCCTCCGGCGCCATTCTCACCTATGGGAGCTATCTGCCGGCGGATGCCTCCATTGCGCGTACTGCCCTGACGGTGGCGGTGGCCGATACCCTGGTGGCACTGATGGCGGGACTGGCGATCTTCCCGGCCATCTTCGCCAACGGCATGGACCCCGGCGAAGGGCCCGGCCTGATCTTCATGAGCCTGCCCCTGGCCTTCCAGGCCATGCCGTTGGGCACGCTGTTTGGCGTGCTGTTCTTCACCATGCTGTCCATGGCGGCGTTGACCTCCTCGGTATCCATGGTGGAGGCCACGGTCTCCTGGCTCTGTGACCGTCACGGGCTCTCGCGGCGTGCCGCGGCCTGGGGGGCGGGAAGCCTGCTGTGGGTGATCAGCACCCTGGCGATGCTGTCGTTCAACATCGGGGCCGACTGGACCCTGGCGGGGCGCCATCTCTTCGACTGGCTCGACTATCTGACGTCACGCTGGCTGATGCCGTTGGGGGGGCTGGGCACGGTCCTGTTGGCCGGTTTCGTGCTGCGTGCCGACTTGCTGCGCGAAGAACTGGGACTGGTCGCGCCCGGGTATACCCTGTGGCTGTTGATGGTGCGCTATGTCAGCCCGCTGGGCATTCTGGTGATCTTCGTTGATGCGCTCGGCATCGCCGAGGTGGAGTTCGGGGTTCATTGGCCCTGGCTGTTGGCCATGCTGGTGGTGATTACCCTGGTGGGAGAGCTGAGCAGCCCCCGCCTGAAGCGTTCGCTGCGCGGCTGACGCCCGGCGACCGGTCGCCCCATGACTCGCCGGCGTCGTGGGGCGGGTTATAACCTTGTAGGGAATGAGAAGTAGAAAATGCCGCCTTCTTAAATTACTTTATGGAATATATTTTAGGTGTTTTATGGGTAATTTAGACATATGAGAGAAGAGCTGCCACCGCCTCGTGGCCGGGCGTCGCTGCCCGCCGGTACCGTTAGCCTGGTGGGTGCCGGGCCCGGCGACCCGGAACTGCTGACGCTCAAGGCGCTGCGGCGCCTCGAGGCGGCCGAGGTGATTCTGCACGACCGCCTGGTGAGCCCCGAGGTGCTGGCCATGGCCAATCCCGCCGCGCGGCGCCTGTATGTCGGCAAGGCTCGCTCCGACCATAGCCTGCCCCAGGCCGAGATCAACCAGGCGCTGGTCGACTGGGCGCGTCAGGGCAAGCGGGTGGTGCGCCTCAAGGGCGGCGACCCCTTTATCTTCGGTCGCGGCGGCGAGGAACTCGAGAAGCTGGCGGCGGCGGGCGTCGACTTCGAGGTGATACCCGGCATCACCGCGGCCTCGGGTTGTGCCGCCTATGCCGGCATTCCCCTGACCCACCGCGATCATGCCCAGTCGGTACGCTTTATCACCGGCCATCTGAAAAACGGCAGCGCCGACCTGGACTGGCCGGCGCTGGCGAGCCCCGGTCAGACCCTGGTGTTCTACATGGGGCTGCACAGTTTGCCCGAGATCTGCCACCAGCTGGTCGCTCATGGGCTACCCGAGGCGACGCCGGCGGCCCTGATCGAGCAGGGGTCCACTGCCCGCCAGCGTGTGCATCGCGGAAGCCTTGCGAGCCTGCCGGATGATCTCGCCGCGAGTGGCCTGCACCCGCCCACCCTGATTATCGTGGGTGGCGTGGTGGCGCTGCATGACCTCCTGGGCTGGTTCGCCCCTTACGAGGCCATCGCCACCGGTTGGGAGACCACCGGGTATCGCCCCTAGTCGGCGGTCGTGGCGGTTTCGGCGTCCATGACACCGCTGGACTCGCGCTGAAACTCGCGTCGAAAGCGAGCCAGCAGTGCCTGGCGCTTGAGTCGGTCGAGGCCGACGAGCAGGCCGGGCCCCAGGCGGGGAGAGTGCAGGGCATCACCGAACCGTTCACGCAGTTCGGTGGCGGTTCCCGGGCCCTCCAGGGCGGGGTGCAGCGCCCCCAGTGAGGTTTCCTCGGCCAGGGTGCGCTGGCCCTGCCGGCTCATCAGATACTCCATGAACAAGGTGGCTGTATCCGGATGTGGCGCTCGCCGTGGTACGAAGGCCAGTCGCCGGGTCACGAGCGCGTAGTCATCGGGAATGATCAGCGTGAGCTCGGGGTTGGCCTCGACGATGGGAGCCGCGTAGCTGCCCAACAGGTTATAGCCGATCAGCAAGTGGCCCTCCTCGAGACCATCGAGCATCTCGGCGGTGGTGTCCATCAGGCGGGCATCGACCCCACCCAGGGCCGCTATCAGGTCCCAATATCGCGGCGAGCGTCGCGACTCCTCCATGGCATAGGCATAACCGGCGCCGCTTCGCATCGGGTCATAGCTGGCCACCCGTCCCTTCAGCTCCTGACGATGTTCGAGAAGCAACGCCAGCAGTTCGCCATGATTGTTCGGCGTGGCAGCAATCTGTGCGAGGTCACGGTGTACCACCATGACGATGGGCTCGAAGGTGAAGGCAATCAACTCACGACGCCAGTGTGCCCAGGCCGGCCAGTCGGCGAGGGTAGCGTCATCCAGGGGACGGGCGTGGCCGGCGTTGGCCAGTGCGAACTGCCAGGGCATGGCCGAGGAGATCATTACGTCGACCTCTTCCGGCCGGCCCAGGAAGCGTTCGTGCAGGGACAGGGTGGTGAGGTTTCGGTAGACGATATCGACTCGTGGATGGCGGCGGTGGAAGGCGTTGAGCAGCGGGCGCACATGCGCCAGGTCGAGGGCGGCATGAATGATCAGCGGGCGCGCCTGTTCGGGGTCGCCATCGGCGGGCAGGTGCAGGGCCTGCCCGCCGATGGCATGGATCGGCAGCAGGCAAAGAAGCGCCAGGAGCATCTGGTCGATGAGGGAGTGGCGATTCATTGGCTAGCCTCCGGAAAGCGTATTTCTACCCGCAGGCTGCTGCCCATGGCGCTGTCGCCAAGGGATAGGCGTGCACCGTGGTTGCGGGCAATGCCATCGGCGATGGCAAGCCCCAGCCCCGAGCCTTCATGGTCGTCTCGGCCGCGATGAAAGGGGCGCAATACCAGCAGGTGCTGATCGGCAGGGATGCCCGGGCCGTCATCCTCGATAACGAGCCGGGGAGGGTGGGTCATGACGCCGAGGGTGATACGCGAAGCGCCATAGCGGCGTGAGTTGTCGATAAGGTTGGCCAGACTCTCCTGGAGCTGCCAGTCCGCCGCAACATGAACCGGAGACGCCAGACAGTCGGCACCCAGGTCGACGCCTGCCTGGTGGCAGGTCATCCAGTGATCGCGGACTGCCTGGCGCGCGCAGTCGTTGAGGTCGACGGGGATGAGTTCGGGGCGGTATTCGGGATTGGCCAGGCGCGTCAGTGAGAGCAGCTGCATGGCCAGCCGGGCGGTGTTCTCGCTGGTAGAGTGGATCGTTTCCAGGGCGGCGCGCCACCGCTCGGGTTGCGTCTGGCGCAGGGCCAGCTCGGCCCGTGCCGAGATGCCGGCCAGGGGGGTGCGAAGCTGGTGTGAGGCGTCGCCGATAAAGCGTTCCTGGTTGGCGCGTACTCGACGCATTCGCGACAGCAGGCCATTGAGCGTCTCGCGCAGCTCGGCCAGTTCCCGGGGTAGGTCCAGGTCCAGGGGGGCAAGGGTCCGTGGGTCCCGCGTACGAATGGCGTGTCGCAAGCGTGTGAGCGGCCTCAAGGCGGCGCGCAGCGCCATCAGCAGAGTCACCACCGCCAGCATCCCCATGCCCAGGATACCCGCCAGGTTGCCGCGCAGCAGCTCGAAGCGTAGGGCATCGCGCCCTTCGCGGGTGTGGGCAACGCTCACGTCGAAAGACTCGCCGCTTTGCCAGCCCTCGAGTCGCGAGCGGCGAATACCCTGGCGCAGCCGCAGGCCCTGCCAGTCGATATCGCGATAGAGGAGGCCGCCATCGGCGGCGCTCCTGTCAGAGGGTAGAGGCAGTCTGGCATTGCCCGTAATGTGGCGCCCTTGTTGGTCGCTGAGGCTGTAGAAGACGCGCTCCTGGGCATCTCCGGCAAGCATCTCCAGGGCCGCAGGCGGCAGGTCGAGCCAGAGGCGATCATCCTGGCGCTGCACCTGTTCGGCGATGGCCAGGCTGGCGGCTTCAAGCAGGCGATCATAGGCATGATCCGCCGTGGTCCGGGCCTCCAGCCAGGCCTGCAATAACAGCAGGGCGCCGAGGGTCAGCAGCGGCAGGGTCAGCCAGCCAAGCAGGCGCCCGTAAAGGCTGTGGGCTGCCTTCAAGGATCACCTTCCAGCAGGTAGCCCAGACCCCGCACTGTCCTGAGGGCCAGTCGTTCCGCGGGCAGACGCTTGCGCAGTCGGTGGACATAGACCTCGATGGCGTTGTCGCCCATGGGTTCGCCGCTAAAGGCCTGCTCGGCGAGACGGCTCTTGTCCACCGGTTCGCCGGCATGGCGAAGCAGGCAGGCCAGCAGCCGCTGTTCGCGAGGTGGGAGCGGAAAGGGGTCGCCATCGAGAGTAAAGCCAAGGGTGGTGACGTCCAGTTCGAGTGGCCCCAGTGACAGGCGGGTGGTACGTGAATGGCGGCGCAGCAGGGCCCGGACACGTGCCTCCAGCTCATCCAGGGAAAAGGGTTTGCCCAGGTAGTCGTCGGCCCCCAGGTCGAGGCCGCGCACACGGTCCTCCACGGCGCCGCGAGCGGTCAATATCAGTACCGGCGTCTCGGGATCATGTTGGCGCAGGGCTTCAAGCACCTCGAGGCCTCCGGTGCCGGGAAGATTGAGGTCGAGCAGAATGAGATCGACGCCGTGTTCGGCAGAGGCCAGCCGTGCCAGTGCCGTGTCACCATCGTTCAGATGCTCGACGCGATGCCCGCCGCCGCGCAACAGCTCGAGCAGTGAATCCGCCAGCAGGGCATCGTCCTCCACGAGCAGGAGTTTCATGATATTACCTCGTCGCCGAGCTGCCAGGAGCCATCGCCCAGGCGGCGATGGGCATCGGCCAGGGCACGGCTCGCTGCGGTGGGGTCCAGCCGCCCTTCGGGGCCGGATAGGGCCAGCCATTGCCGGGGTTGGACCGGGGTATCGATCAGAGGCTTCGCAGCCATGATACCCCCGGCAAAGACTAGGCAGGGAGAACCCGCCATGCCCAGGGGCCAGCTCATGCCGGGGTGCAGGTCGTGACGTAGCGATGTGGCCGGCAGGGCCACCAGCCGACATTCGACCAGGGTTCCGGTCTGCTCCAGCAGTGAGGCGGTTTCGCCGAGGTGTTCCGCCATCTCGTCGAGCAGAGGCTGGATGCGAATAGCCAGCAGCCGGCCGGGATTCTGTCGCCGTGCCAGGCGTCTCGGGCTATCGCCCAGCTGCCAGAGGCCGTCTGCTCCGCGGCGCACATAGTCGAAGCGGGCCAGTGAGCCGAGCAGGCGCAGCAGGGTGCTCTTGTAGAACCCCGTGGCCTGGGCAAGGTCGGCGAGGCTCATGGCGGGGCGCTCGGCGTCGAAGGCCTCCAGCACCGTCAAGGCACGCTCGACGGCTTCCACGCGATCTTGGGCCATACTCCAGGGACTCCTCCCGGGGATCATTCCCGGTCTAAACTTTAGTCGCAACTCGGCTGGTCGGCATTGACGCGCCGTGCGGTGACCTCTAGCTTTCTGTTGTAGAGAATATAGTTCTGCCTTACAGAATTGTAAGCCAGAAGCCAGCGACCGGCAAGATGCTCACTCTTGCCCACACGTCATACAAGAAAGAGGACGCCTTCCATGTCGATCAAGATGCCGCTCAGGCTGGTTGCCGTAGCCGTGCTTACCGTCAGCGCGGGCAGTGCCATGGCCTTTGAACCGAAAGGCAAGGTGGAGTGCATCGCACCCGCGGACCCCGGGGGTGGCTGGGACTTCACCTGCCGCAGCGTGGGCAATGTGCTGCAGGACCTGGAGCTGGTGCCTGGCAACGTCCAGACCCTCAATATGGCCGGAGCCGGCGGTGGCGTGGCCTATGCCCATGTGGTGAGCAAGCGTGCCGGCGACGACCAGCTACTGGTGGCGGCTTCGACCGCCACCACCACACGCCTGGCCCAGGGGCAATTCCCGGGCATGAACGCCGACATGGTCAACTGGATCGGGGCGCTGGGTGCCGACTATGGCGTGATTGCCGTGTCGGCCGATTCCGAATTTCAGGATCTCCCTGCATTGATGGAGGCCATCGATGAGGATCCGCGCAGCGTCAAGTTTGCCGGTGGTAGCGCCAAGGGTGGCTGGGATCATCTCAAGGTGCTGATCGCCGCCGATGCCGCCGGGGTCGATGAGCTCCCGCGTATTCCCTATCTCTCCTATAACAACGGCGGCGAGGCCATGACGCAAGTGGTCGGCGGCCATGTCGATGCCTTCACCGGGGATATTTCCGAAGCCCAGGGCTTTATGGAGTCCGGCGACCTCAGGGTCATTGCGGTGCTTGCCGAGGAGAGGCTGCCCGGCGAGTTCGATCATATCCCGACCGCCATGGAGCAGGGAATCGATGCCGTAGGCCCCAACTGGCGCGGCTTCTACATGCCGGCAGATGTCTCCGACGAGGCTCGCCAGTACTGGGTCGATGCCATGGATACCATCTATGAAAGCGAGGAGTGGAAGGAGCTGATGGTCAACAATGGCCTGATGCCGTTTCATATGACGGCCGGGGAATTCGATACCTTCGTGCATGAACAGGTCGAGGATATCGAGCAACTCTCCAAGGATATCGGGCTGATCCAGTGACCACCATGAATGATCGCATCCTCGGCATCCTGCTGATCGCCCTGGCCGTCGCGTACGGCTGGGGCGCCACTCAGTTACCCGTCCCCTTCGGTGGCAGCGAGGCGGTAGGGCCCGAGACCTTCCCGCTGTTGCTCTCGGCGGTGCTGGTCCTTTCCAGCCTCTACCTCATCGTGCGGCCCGACCCCGACAATGCCTGGCCGTGGAGCCGCACCGGCCTGGAGCTCGTGATCGCCGTGGTGGTGCTGGTGTTTTATGCCGCGCTGCTGCAACCACTGGGCTTTATCCTCAGCACGACATTGGCGGTGGGTACCCTGTGCTGGCGGATGGGTAGTGCCCCGGTACGCGCCTTTGTCATCGGGGCGGCCTCCGGCGTGGTGGTGTTCGTGCTGTTTACCTTTGCCCTGGATCTGGCCTTGCCGCTGGGTCTGCTCGCGTTTCTGGAGGTGAGCTAATGGAGACCCTCGGCTATTTGATTGACGGCTTCGGAGTAGCGCTCGCGCCACACAACCTGATGTTCGCGTTGCTGGGAGCCTTCCTGGGAACATTGATCGGTGCCTTGCCGGGTCTGGGGCCGGCCAACGGGGTCGCGATTCTGATCCCGTTGGCCTTTACCCTGGGCCTGGCACCCGAGACCGCATTGATCATGCTGACGTCGGTGTACGCAGGGGCGATGTATGGTGGGCGCATCTCCTCGATTCTGCTCAATATTCCCGGCGATGAACCGGCGATGATGACCTGCCTGGACGGCTATCCCATGGCCCGGCAGGGCAAGGCCTCCGAGGCGTTGGCGATCTCCGCCGTGGCCTCCTTTATCGGTAGCCTGATCGCCACTATCGGGTTGATCCTGCTGGCGCCGCTGCTGGCAAGATTCGCGCTGACCTTCGGGCCGGCCGAGTACTTCGCGCTGTTTCTGCTGGCCTTCGCCACCCTCGGTGGCATTACCGGCAAGAATCCCATGAAGACGGTGGTAGCGGCCTGTATCGGATTGATGATCGCGACGGTCGGCATCGATAACACCGGTGTGCAGCGCTACACCTTCGGCGTGCTAGAGCTTTACGAGGGGGTGGATTTCATCATCGCCATCGTGGGGCTATTTGCCATCTCGGAATTGCTGTTCTTTATCGAGGACAAGGCCGGTGGCGGCAAGGACAAGATGACCGTCAACAAGCTGTCGCTGAAGTGGGCCGATATTCGCAATATCCTCCCCTCGAGCCTGCGAGGCGGTGTGCTGGGCTTTATCGCCGGCGTGCTCCCCGGGGCAGGCGCCTCTCTGGGCAGCTTTATTGGCTATACCCTGGAGAAGAAGGTGGTCGGCAAGAAAGGCTATTTTGGCCAGGGTGACCCACGCGGCGTGGCCGGCCCCGAAGCCGGCAACAACGGCGCCTCCAGTGGCGCCTTGGTGCCGATGCTGACGCTGGGGGTGCCGGGGAGTGGCACCACCGCCGTGCTCCTGGCTCTGCTGATCTCGTTGAACATCACCCCCGGTCCCCTGATGTTTACCCAGAATGCCGATATCGTCTGGGGGGTGATAGCGGCACTCTTGATCGGCAACTTCCTGCTGCTGCTGTTGAATATTCCGCTGGTGGGAATCTTCGTGAAGCTGCTCTCGGTGCCGCCGATGTTCCTGCTGCCGATCGTGACCATGGTGGCTTTCGTGGGGATCTACTCGATCAGCAACACCACCTTCGATCTCTACTTCATGGTGGCCTTCGGCGTGGCGGGGTATCTCTTCCGCAAGCTGGAGATTCCGCTGGTCCCCATCATCCTTGGCCTGTTGCTGGGGCCGGAAATGGAGAAGAACCTGCGCCACGCCATGGATATCTCCGATGGTGACTGGACCGTGCTGTGGGACAGCGGGCTTGCCATAGGACTGTGGGTCTTCGCGGGCCTGGGGCTGATTCTGCCTTATGTGGTCGGCCCTCTCCTGCGTCGGCGCATGAAGGTCGCGTCGGCATCGTCTGGCAACCCCGAAGGCGATTGATCCTCCACAAGGGGGCGAAGAAGCGGGGCGTCGACCGAGTCGACGCCCCGCTTTGCCATCCAAGGGCATGGTTCGCGCACTGTGCTTATCCTGATACGCGGGTATGCTGATCCAGGCATCACTAGATGGCGAATCATCGATGAGGGTGACAAAGGACCAACATGAGCAAGCGATGCATGGGGCTGTGGATTCTGGCGGGATTGCTGTTGATGTGGCTCGGCATGGGGACCTGGCAGCGTTTCAAGCCCCTCCCCGAGGGCGTCGGCGTGGCGTTTCCCGAGCGCCCCGCCGAGCGGGTGCGCTTCCTGGCCGATCGCACCTGGTATGACGCCGCGGGCCGGCGTCATCTCGACCAGGCGATCTTCGACGAGGCGCTGGCGCTGATCGGAGGGGCGCGGCGGCTGGTGGTCGCCGACATGTTTCTGTTCAACGACTTCGCCGGTAGCGCCACGGGGCAGGACTTTCGGGCCCTCTCCCGGCAGTTGACCCAGGCGCTGATCGATCAGAAGCGTGACCACCCGGGGCTTGAGGCCGTGGTGATCACCGACCCGCTCAACACCCTCTACGGCGGCCTCGCCCCCGATCACTTCGCACGCCTGCGTCAGGCGGGCGTGCGCGTGGTGGAGACCGACCTGACTCGGCTGCGCGCCTCCAACCCGCTATGGTCCGGGCTCTGGCATCTGGTGCCGCGCTGGTTCGGGAATCGGGCCGACGGCGGCTGGCTGCCCAATCTGCTGGGGCCGGGGCGTGTCACCCTGCGCAGTTATCTGGCCCTGCTCAACTTCCAGGCCAACCATCGCAAGACGCTGGTGGTGGACCAGGACGATGGCTGGGCGGGGCTGGTAACGTCGGCCAATCCCCATGATGCCAGCAGCCTGCACGGTAATGTGGCGCTGCGCTTCCAGGGAGCCGCGGCGCTGGACCTGTTGGCCAGCGAGCGGGCCGTGGCGTCCTGGTCCGGCGTCGCCTTGCCCGAGCCCGCCTTGCCTGGGCCCGCCTCGCCTGACACCGGCCCGTCATCGTCATCGGTATCGTCATCGACGAAAGGCGCCCGCGTGCAGCTTGTGACCGAGGGGGCGGTCCGCGATGCCCTGCTGGCGGCCATCGCCGCCAGTGACGCCGGCGACCGCCTCGACGTGGCGATGTTCTATCTGGCCCACCGTGGGGTGATAGAAGCGCTGAAACAGGCCCGGGGGCGCGGCGTGCGGGTGAGGGTGCTGCTCGACCCCAATCGTGATGCCTTCGGCATCGAGAAGGGGGGAATCCCCAATCGGCCGGTGGCCCTCGAGCTTCATCGGGAGGCGGTGGAGGTGCGTTGGTGCGTGACGCAGGGTGAGCAGTGCCACACCAAGCTGCTGCTGCGCCGACCCGCCGACGGCGGCGAGGCCGAGGTGATTCTAGGGTCGGCGAACGTCACCCGGCGCAACCTGGATGATCTCAACCTGGAGACCAGTGTGCGCCTGGTGGGGCCGGCGGATACGCCGGCTATCCGGGAGGCCGGCACCTTCTTCGATGAGCGCTGGAAGAGCTCGCCCGAACACGTCACCAGTGAGCCCTTCGACGCCTTCGATGAGGCCACGCCCTGGCAGCGTCTGCGTTATCGCGTCATGGAGGCGACGGGGCTCTCCACCTTCTAGTCGGCTAGCAGTCTTGCTGGGGGACGGCCCGGCGCCGCGCATCCTGGTACCAGGGCAGACCCAGACGCGCGTTATGTTCCAGCTCGGCGATTACCTGGGCACCCAGCAGCAGGATGATCGCGCCGACCTCCAGGCTCAGCAGCACCACGATCAGGGTGGCGAGGGAGCCGTAGACGGCATTGACGAAGGAGAGATTGGCGAAGTAATAGACCAGCAGCAGGCGAACTCCCTCCCACAGCAGGGCGGCCACGAAGCCCCCTACCAGGGCACGGCGCAGGGCGATTCTCACTACCGGCAACACCTTGTAGATGGCGCTGAACAGCAGGAAGACGCCGACGAAGCTGGTCAGGTTGAGCAGCGGCTCGGAGAGACCCGCCAGGGGGAGCCCGTGTCCGGTCAGGGCCAGGGTCAGGGCGTTCAGGCCGCTGATCAGGCTGACCACCAGGGTCAGTGCCAAAAGGCCCGCCCCGAGCACGGCCATGAAGGCATAGGGCAGTAGCACCGAGACCCAGACGCTACGTCCCTGAAGTGGGGCATCCGGCGCGTGAAAGATGATGGCGAGGGCGTCCTCGAGCATGCGAAAGGCGAAGGAGCTGAACAGCAGCAGGATGGGGAGGCCCAGCAGGCCGATTACCTCCCGGGATTCGAGCAGGGCGCGCACGGCATCCAGGAGGACTTCGGCGTGGGCCGGTGCCAGATGACGGGCCTGGATCGACAGCACCTCCAGGAGTTGTGCCTTGTCGACCACCTCGGCCAGCAGCACCACCAGCAGGGCGAACAGCGGCACGATGGAGAGCAGGATGTTGTAGCCCACACCGCCGGCGAGCAGGATGCCCCGGTTGCGTAGAAAGGCGCAGAGTACCCGCCACAGGAAACGCGCTACCCGTGGTAGCAGAGTGAGGGTAACGTGGCGCGAGCGGTGTCGTAGGGGAGGAGACGTCATCGGTTTGGCCCGGCATGGACATTTTTGCATCATACGCTCGTCGTCGCGCAGCGCGTCAACGCTGACAATGCCACATGGTAACCCCTCGCTGTAGCCAGCATAATACGGCGCACTCAGCGCCTGCTGATGACCCACCTCTCCGTTGATTAGAGATTCCATGGCCAAATTCGAAATGATCGGTACCGCAAGCATTCCCGGCAAGGGTAGCGAGCTGCGGCTGTTGCAGCGTAACGATGAGTTTTCCATCCGTATCGCCGGGACCGCAGGCGAGCTGATGAACACGCGTCTGCACGGCTCCGAGGATGCCCTGGCCGAGCTGGCCTGTCAGCGAATTGCCGAGCGGCCCGGAGCCCGGGTGCTGGTCGGTGGACTGGGCATGGGCTTCACTCTGGCGGCGGCACTTCAGACCCTGGGCGAGGATGCCGAAGTGGTGGTCGCCGAGCTGGTGCCGGGTGTGGTGGAGTGGAACCGGGGAGCGCTGGGCGCCGCTGCCGGCCATCCGTTGGCCGATCCGCGCACACGGATCAGCGTGGGTGATGTGGGTGAGCTGTTGCGTCGCGAGCCCGGAGGCTTCGATGCCATCATGCTCGATGTGGACAACGGCCCCGAGGGGCTGACACGACGTGAGAACGACTGGCTCTATTCGTCGAAGGGGCTGGCCTGCGCCCAGCAGGCGCTGCGTCCCGATGGTGTGCTAGCGGTGTGGTCGGCAGGCGAAGACCCGGCCTTTACCGAGCGCCTGAGACGGGTCGGCCTGCTGGTCGAAACGGTCACGGTGCGTGCCCACCGACCCGGCAAGGGCGCCAGGCATTGTATCTGGCTGGCTTGCTGACGTGTCGGTCAGGCGAGTCGCGGCGACCCCTTTTCTCTTGACGCGTCAGGCTGTGTACACGACTTTTTCCCAGGGAGACCCCCACGATGAATGATACCCATGGCGAGGAGCGGCTCTCCAAGCGGCTGGCACGCGAGCTGCCCTGTTCACGTCGCGAGGCCGAGCTCTACATCGCCGGGGGCTGGGTGAGTGTCGACGGCCGCGTCGTCGAAGAGCCCCAGTTCAAGGTCGTCGACCAGGTTGTCGCGCTGTTGCCGGGAGCCGCCCCTCGAGAGGTGTCGCCGGCGACGCTGCTTTACCACTGTCCCGCCGATATCGAGGCTATCGAGGGCGAGGATCTGGCAAGACGCGTGATCCGCAAGGCTACTCATTGGCCCGAGGATCCCGCCGGAAAGGGAGTGTTGAAGGCACACTTTCGTGGCCTGGTCTCACGCCTGCCGCTGGGGGCCGCCGAAGCGGGTCTGATGGTGTTCACCCAGGACCGTGGTGTTATCAGGCGACTCGAGGAGAAGCGCTCGCGGCTGGAGGAGGAGTGGTTGATAGACGTGACCGGTGGCCTGGACGAGCACGGACTGGCGGTGCTGAGAGAGGGGGCGGCGCTACCCGGACAGCACCCGGCGGCGCTCAAGGTCAGCTGGCAAAGCGAGGACCGGCTACGCTTCGCCGCCAAGGGGGCAATGTCCGGCCAGCTCGAGGCGATGTGCCGGGCCGTGGGGCTCGGCGTGGTGGCGAGCCGACGCCTGCGCATTGGTGGCGTGTCATTGGGTGCGGTACCGGCCGGGCAATGGCGCTACCTGCGTCGAGACGAGCGCTTCTGAGGCTCGGTGGCGGCACGCGGCGGCTCTTTCCCCGGGGGGTGGTGCTCTGTATGCTGATCCTGAAACGACGATATTTATTCGGTCCCTGCCAGTTGTTGCCGAGCCGGTGCCGAATTTTCAGGCTGAATCAACGAGGAAGCATTCATGTCGGAAACCACTCAGACATCACCGTTCAAGGACAACCGCGTGCGGGGCCTCGCCGGGGTGGCGGCCATTGGCATAGTGTGGGCGATCATCGCCCAGTCCAGCGCCGGCAGCCACAAGGACGCCCAGGAGGCGCTGGAAGCCGAGATGGCCGTGCTCGAGTCGCGTAACCAATCGCTGAGCACCCAGCTGGAAGAGCACAAGCGGGCCGGTGAAGACGTCGAGGCGCTGGAAGCCGAGATCGAGGAACTCGAACAGCGTCGTCAGACCCTGCAGGCCGATGTCGAGGCCCGCGAAGCGGAGGCCACCGAGCAACTGGATGCCATTCAGGCCAAGATTGCCGCCGCCGAGACACGGATGGAAGAGCTGCAGGGCTCCCGGCAGGCCCTCGAGGAAAATATCGCCACCCTCGAAGAAGAGCAGGCGACCCTCGAGCAGGCTCTGGCGGAGCTGAAGGAAGAGCGCGATGCCGTGGAACAGGCACGCAGCGATGCCGAGGAGGCACGGGAGTCCGCCGAGAGTGCCCGTCAGGAAGCCGAGGCGCAGCGCCAGGAAGCCGAAGAGGCGCGTCAGACCGCCGTGGAAGAGCGTCAGGCAGCCGAGGAGGCGCGTCAGCAGGCGGAGTCCGGGCTGGATAGCCTGAAGGAAGAGGTCGCGTCGCTGGAAGACGACAAGGCGACGCTTCAAGAGGACATCGATGCCAGCCAGACCGAACTCGACACCCTGCAGACTCGGCTGACGGAGCTTGGCGAAGAGCGCGATGCCTTGACCCAGGAGCTGGAGTCCATGCGCAGTGAGCGTGATGCGGCCCAGCAGGCGGTCAAGGACGCCGAGAGCCGGCTCGAGGATACCAAGCTTGCCATCGGCATCGGCCGCGATGAGCTGGCCAGCGTCGAGAGCAAGGTCGAGCGTCGCGAGACACAGCTCCAGGGGCTGGAGTCCCAGCTGGCGACCTGGCGCAGCGAGCTCGAGTCTCTGGATGTGGGAGGCGAGGGTGCCGACAGCGAGGCATTGAACGAGCAGCAGGGCGATGATGCCTCGGCGAAAGGCGCCGAGAACAAGGCCTCGGACGATGACACGAGCGCCGAGGGTCAGCCCGATAAGGCCGGTCAGGACGACGGTCAGGAAGCCGCTCAGGAGGCCGGTCAGGACGACGGTCAGGAAGCCGCTCAGGAGGCCGGTCAGGACGACGGTCAGGAAGCCGCTCAGGAGGCTGGTCAGGACGACGGTCAGGAAGCCGCTCAAGAGGCAGGCCAGGAGGCTGGTCAGGAAGCAGAGCAAAAGGCCGGCGAAGAGGGCTGAGTCGACTCGGTAGCGAAACGTCATGGACAACGGCGGGCCGGCAAGGCCCGCCGTTTCTTTATGACAGGTTCGGTCGCCTTGCCCCAGGGCGTATACTGATGACAAGCGGGTCGGCCAAGAGTCGGCCTGGTCGTTCTACAAGAGAAGGAGCAAGACCGTGATCGAAGGGGTCAAGCATATTGTCGCCGTGGCATCCGGCAAGGGCGGCGTCGGCAAGTCTACCGTCACCGCAAACCTGGCCCTGGCCATGGCCGCGGAAGGCTATCGAGTCGGCATTCTGGATGCCGATATCCACGGTCCCAGCCAGGCCCAGATGCTGGGGGTAGGCGAGGGCGTGAGACCCGAGGCCGCCGGCGAGAATGCCATGCGTCCACTCGACGCCCATGGCATTCAGGCCATGTCCATGGCCTTTATGGTAGACATTCGTGAGCCCATGGTGTGGCGTGGTCCGATGGTGGCGGGGGCCTTCCAGCAGCTCCTGAACCAGACGGTGTGGGACGACCTCGATTACCTGTTCATCGACATGCCGCCGGGCACCGGCGATATCCAGTTGACCCTGGCCCAGAAGGTGCCGGTGGATGGTGCGGTCATCGTCACCACGCCCCAGGACATTGCGCTGCTGGATGCCCGTAAGGGCATCGAGATGTTCCGCAAGGTCAATGTGCCGGTCCTCGGGGTGGTGGAGAACATGTCGCTGCACCTCTGTTCGAACTGCGGTCATGCGGAGCCGATCTTCGGCGAGGGAGGCGGCGAGCGCATTGCCCAGGAGTATGAAACTCGAGTGCTGGGGCGTCTTCCACTGACGCTCTCCATCCGCGAGCAGGTTGATGGCGGCCGGCCCACGGTAGTGGCCGAGCCCGAGGGGGAGGTGACGGGCACCTTCCGTGACATGGCGCGTCAGGTAGTCGAACAGATGCAGGGCCAGGCCAGCGATGGACCGAGTATCTCGTTCAGTGAGTGAACCCGCGTGACCCCTGTGACCGGGGCCGCTATCATGGCGGCCCGGGTAGGTCCTTCTCTTCTATATTCATTGCTGCAGGATAGGTTTCAATGAGCATCAAGTCCGACAACTGGATTCGTCGCATGGCCGAACGGGAAGGGATGATCGAACCCTTCGAGGCCGACCAGGTTCGCTATGTGGATGAGCGTCGGGTGATCTCCTACGGGACCTCCAGCTACGGCTATGACGTCCGTTGTGCCGATGAATTCAAGGTGTTTACCAATATTCACTCGGCGGTTGTCGACCCCAAGGCCTTCGACGACAAGAGCCTCGTCGATGTAAAGGGCGATGTCTGCGTGATCCCGCCGAATTCCTTCGCCCTGGCGCGTACCGTGGAATATTTCCGTATCCCGCGAAGCGTGCTGACCATCTGCCTGGGCAAGTCCACCTACGCACGCTGCGGCATCATCGTCAACGTGACGCCGCTGGAGCCGGAGTGGGAAGGGCATGTGACCCTGGAGTTTTCCAACACCACCAATCTGCCGGCCAAGATTTACGCCAACGAAGGCGTGGCCCAGATGCTGTTCCTGGAATCCGATGAGGTCTGCGCCACCTCCTACAAGGATCGTGGCGGCAAGTACATGGGGCAGCGAGGGGTGACCCTGCCCAGGACCTGACCCGGCTGCGCCGGGTCACGAGTTATAAGCTGGAAGAGCGCCGCTTCGTGGCTGGAGGCTTGAAGAAAAACCTTGACCACAGGGGCAGCGGGGCAATGCTGTTTTCCAGCTTCCAGCTTCCAGCTTCCAGCTTCCAGCTTACGGCTCGAGATCCTCGTCCAGCTCCTCGGCGGCATCGGCGTGGGACATGCGCATGCCGTGGCTCGGTAGAGGCGTGCCGTCCAGGGCCGCGCCCTGGCCGGTGAACTGCAGCCGCCCCTCCAGGCACCATTTCACGGCGATGGGGTAGATCAGGTGCTCGCGGGCGTGCACCTTCTCCTTCAGCGTTTCCTCGCTTTCCCCCTCGGCGACCTCGACCGCGGCCTGGATGATCACCGGGCCGCCGTCGAGTTCCTCGGTCACGAAGTGCACGCTGCAGCCGTGCTCGCTCACGCCGTCGGCCAGCGCCCGGGCGTGGGTGTTCAGGCCCTGGTAGTCGGGCAGCAGCGAGGGGTGGATATTGACCAGGCGCCCCAAAAAGCGCTGCACGAAGCGCGGGGTGAGGATGCGCATGAAGCCGGCGAGGACGATGAGGTCCGGCTCATGGCGTTCGATGACCTTGATCAGGGCGCCGTCGTAGGCATCGCGGCTCTCGTACTCGCGGTGGGGCAACACCACGGCATCGATGCCAGCCTCCCGGGCACGGACCAGCCCATGGGCATCCGGCTCGTTGGAGACGACGGCGACGACCTCGCCACCCAGGGCGTCATGGGTCTGGGCCTCGATCAAGGCCTCGAGATTGCTGCCGTTGCCGGAGATCAGCACTACCACGCGACGGGCATCGGCGGGCTCGGGGACGAAGTCCTTCAGGGTGTCGCTTGCGTATTGTTCGCTCATCCTGCCAGGTTCTCCAGGATCACTCGGTCATCGCCAGGCTCGCCGGCAACGATCTCGCCGATACGGTAGACCGCCTCTCCCTGGGCCTGAAGGTGGGCGCGGGCCTGGTCGGCCTTCTCGGCCGGCACCACGATGACCATGCCGATGCCGCAGTTCAGCACGCGATGCATCTCTTCCTCGGCAACATTGCCCTGCTCGCGCAGCCAGTCGAAGACGGCCGGGCGCTGCCAGGCGCTAACGTCGACCCGGGCGGCAAGGCCTTCGGGCAGCACGCGAGGCAGGTTCTCGGTGAGGCCACCGCCGGTAATATGGGAGAGGGCATGCACCGGCACGTCGCTCTCCTTGATCAAGGAGAGCAGCGGTTTCACGTAGATGCGTGTCGGTGCCATGAGTGCATCGCCCAGGGACTCGCCGTCGAGTTCGGTATCCAGCGAGGCGCCGGAGACCTCCAGAATCTTGCGGATCAGCGAGTAGCCATTGGAGTGGGGCCCGGAAGCGGCCATGCCCAGCAGCACGTCGCCCTCGGCGACCCGCTTGCCGTCGAGGATCTCGGACTTCTCCACGACGCCGACGCAGAAGCCGGCCAGGTCATAGTCGCTGCCCGCGTACATGCCGGGCATCTCGGCGGTTTCACCGCCCACCAGGGCACAGCCGGCCTTCTCGCATCCGGCACCGATGCCGTCGACCACGTCGGCGGCGATATCCACGTCAAGCTTGCCCGTGGCATAGTAGTCGAGGAACAGCAACGGCTCGGCGCCGGCCACGACCAGGTCGTTGACGCACATCGCTACCAGGTCGATGCCGATCGTGTCATGTCGACCCAGGTCCATGGCCAGGCGTAGCTTGGTGCCGACGCCATCGGTACCCGAGACCAGCACCGGTTCGCGGTAGCCGGCAGGCAGTTCACAGAGGGCGCCGAAGCCACCCAGGCCCCCCATCACTTCCGGGCGGGTGGTACGCTTGGCGACCCCTTTGATGCGGTCGACCAGGGCATTGCCGGCGTCGATATCGACCCCGGCGTCCTTGTAGCTGAGCGAGGGGCGTGGGGAGGAGTCGGTCATCGGGAGTCCTGTCGGGTTATCGGCGCGGCGGGAGCCGTCGCGCAGTAGGCAAGTCAGGGACACAATTGTAGCATCACGGCGAACGGCTGGCAGCCCGTCGGTGGTCGCGGGACAAGGAGGTATCAATGCGCAGACAGTGGTGGGTTGTGGCCGGCGTGATGGCGCTCGCGCTGTGGTTTTTCATCAGCATCGAGCCGGTGCTGATGCCGTTCTTTGTCAGCATGGTGCTGGCCTATCTCGGCGACCCTCTGGCCGACCGCCTGGAGGCACTGGGCCTGTCACGTCGGCTCTCCGTCGCCCTGGTGTTTCTGCTGCTGACGCTGGTCATCGTGGTGGCCTTGCTGCTGGTGATGCCGGTGCTGGGGCGCCAGCTCGGTCAGCTGGTGGAGTCACTGCCGGCGGTCCTCAACTGGGTGCAGCAGACGCTGGTGCCGCGGGTACAGTCGGTGGTCGGCCTGGACCTCTCCACGGATATCGATGCCCTGCGCCAGACGGTGGTGGATAACTGGAAGGAGACCGGGACCTTGGCGGCAACCCTGCTGTCCGGCGTGTCGCGTTCGGGGCTGGCGTTGGTCGGCTGGATCGGTAACCTGGCACTGATTCCGGTGGTAACCTTTTACCTGCTGCTGGATTGGGACGTTATCGTTGCCAAGGTGCGCGACTGGCTGCCGCGGCGCTGGGAAGGCACCGCGAACCGTCTGGCCGGACAGTGTGACGAGGTGCTCTCGGCCTTCCTGCGCGGCCAACTGATCGTCATGCTGTGCCTCGGCATCATCTATGCCATCGGCCTCACGCTGCTGGGCGTGCGCTTCGGGTTGTTGATCGGCCTGCTCTCGGGGCTGGCCAGCATCGTGCCCTATCTGGGAGTGATCGTGGGTATCAGCGTGGCGGGCCTGGTGGCCTTCTTCCAGGGGGGCGAATGGTGGCTGCTGCTGGGGGTCGCCGCCGTGTTTGGTTTCGGCCAGGTGGTGGAGAGTGTGGTGCTGCAGCCCAAGCTGCTGGGTGACAAGATCGGGTTGCACCCCGTCGCGGTCATCTTCGCGGTATTGGCCGGCGGCAACCTGTTCGGTTTTACCGGGGTGCTGCTGGCGCTGCCGGCGGCGGCGGTGATCATGGTACTCTTGCGGGAACTCAATTCCCGCTACAAGAACAGTGCCTTGTACGACGAAACGCTCAACCATCGCCATGACGAGGAGTCACCATGAGCCGTGCGCCCGCACAGCTGCCTCTGGGCGTCGGGCTGCGTGACGATGCCACCTTCGTCAACTTTCACCCTGGCCCCAATGCCACCCTGGTGGGACGGCTGACCCAGCAGCTGGAACCGGGAGGCGAACCTTTCCTCTATCTGTGGGGAGCGCCGGGGGTGGGTCGCAGCCATCTTCTTCAGGCCGCCTGCCATGCGGCCTCGGATCATGGTGAGCGGACTCTTTATCTGCCACTGGAGGAGTTGGGTCACTTCCCGCCATTGATGCTGGAGGATATCGAGCGCCTGGACCTTCTGGCCATCGATGACCTGGAGCGGGTAGTGGGGCGGCCGCGCTGGGAGGAGGCCCTGTTCCATGCCTTCAACCGCCTGCGCGATGCCGGCAAGCGGCTGGTGGTGGCCGCCGAAGCACCGCCACGCCAGCTCCCCGTGAAACTCCCCGATCTGGCCTCGCGGCTGACCTGGGGGCTGACATTCCACGTCCAGGGCCTGGACGATGCAGGGCGCTTGGCTGCCCTTCAGCTACGTGCCCGAGTCCGTGGGATGCAACTCGGCGACGAGGTGGCGCGCTATATCCTGCATCGGGGGTCACGCAGGCTGGATGAGTTGTTCCTGCTGCTGGAAGAACTCGATCACGCCTCGCTCTCCGCCCAGCGCAAGCTGACCATTCCCTTCGTCAAGCAGGCACTGGGCTGGTAGCGGTCACCAGCGGCTGAAAAGCCACTGCGTATCGAAGTGCAAGGCGCCGAGAATATTGTCGTCCTCAGCGGCTGAGCTCGACCTCGCGGTGCTGGCCCTTTCCCAGGCTGACCTGGTGGATCACCACCCTGGGCTTGCCGCTCCGAGGGTCGGAGCCGGCGCCTGACACGTAGAAGTCACCGGAAGGCAGGCGGGAGACCTGGAAGTGGCCGTTGCCGTCGGTACGCGTGGTATGGGTGTATTCCCGTGCCCTGGGGTCGGCGGGTTCCACGGCGATGCCGGCCAGGGCCTTTTCGGCGGCTTCCGCGGAGTAGCTGGTGATCGGCGCCACCGATATGCCCGCATTGGGTACCGCGCGCCCGCTCAGCGTCAGGCGGCCGCTGATCGCGGCGCTGCCCTGTTTCTCGAGCCTGGCGTATTCGGCCTCCGGGAAGGCGACCTCCCTGGCGGCGCGCGGTGGCGGCTCGGGTTCGTCCTGGCGACTCTCCTGGGGGCTTTCCTGGGGGACATCGCGCCGGGTTTCACCCCGGTCGATGACGTCGATGCGCTCCGTGGGAGCGGGGGGGACTACCTCGCAGCCGGCCAGCACCAGTGCCGCCAGGGCGAGGGGATAATAACGCTTCATGGTGACCTCCCTATCCGATTTCGGTCTCTTCAGGCGCCCCGTGCCTCGGCCTAGGGTAGCGCAAAAGACACACTGAAGGCAGGTCGCCACAAACGAAAACCGCCGCCCCGGTGGGGCGGCGGTTCAGGCGCTCGAGAGAGCGGGGGGCAGAGGCCCCGGCGTCGGCTTACTGACCGGCCTTGGCGGTAGCCGCCTGAGCCTGCTTGACACTGTCTTCGGTCAGCTTCTGGCTCTGCTGGACGAAGTCCTGCTGCAGGGAGGCCACCTTCTCGGCATCGCCCTTCATGCGCTCGGCGAGGTCCTTGGCGACCTTCTGCTGACCTTCCATATGGGTGCGCAGGCCTTCCGCATCCTTGACGTTCATCAGGCTGCGCAGCTGAGCCAGGCCTGTCTCGGTGTAGGCCTTGGTGGCGTCGAGCTGAGCGCTGGTCAGCTTCTCGCTGTAGTCAACCGCCAGGCTGGCGTAGGTGCGCGCCGGGGCGAAGAAGATGGATTCGAACTGCTTGGTGTCGAAGGCCTTGGGATCGAAGTTGAAGGCGTTGATCATGGTGGAACCTCGTGGTTGCACTGGAAATAGGGGAACGGTGTCCGCTCTGTTGCGATGCACAATAACAGAGCGACTTGTGCAGTGCAACATCGATGAGGCGTCGCGTTTCGTCGGCATCGGGCTGTGCCGACCTTGCCGAATACGCCGCATGGCACCATGGTGAGAAGAGAGACATGCATGGCAACACGAGGAGGCAGGATAATGAGCCAGATGCGTAGCGAACGCGACAGCATGGGGGCACTGGAAGTGCCGGCACAGGCCCTTTACGGGGCGCAGACCCAGCGTGCCGTCGACAACTTCCCGGTCTCGGGGCAATCGATGCCCACGCCGTTTATTCATGCCATTGCCCGTATCAAGCTGGCAGCGGCTCGCGTCAACGCCGACCTGGGGCTGCTCGACGCCGAACGAAGCGAGGCGATTGTGTCGGCCGCCGAGGCGGTGATTCGCGGCGAACACGATGACCACTTCCCGGTCGACGTCTTCCAGACCGGCTCCGGTACGTCCAGCAACATGAACGTCAATGAGGTGCTGGCGAATCTGGCCAGCCGTGAGGGGCCGGCGGTGGGGCCCAATGATCATGTCAACATGGGCCAATCCAGTAATGATGTGATCCCCTCCGCCATTCATGTGGCGGCCGCCCTCGAGGTAACCAGTCGCCTGCGTCCGGCCCTGGTGCATCTGCGAGATACCATCGATAGCCGTGCCGCCGAGCTCGATGGCGTGGTCAAGACCGGCCGCACCCACCTGATGGATGCCATGCCGCTACGCATGAGCCAGGAGCTGGGAGGCTGGTCGAGCCAGCTGGGGCAGGCCGTCGAGCGCTTCGATAGTGCCCTGGTCAGGCTCTGTCGCCTGGCCCAGGGAGGCACGGCCGTGGGGACGGGGATCAATGCTCATCCGGCGTTCGCCGACCGCATGGCCGCCGAGCTGTCGAATCAGACCGGCATTGCCTTTACCCCCAATGACAGTTTCTTCGCCAGCCTGGCCTCCCAGGATGCGGCGGTGGAACTCTCGGGGCAGCTCAGGGGGCTGGCCTGCGTGATCATGAAGATCGCCAATGATCTGCGCTGGATGAACGCCGGCCCCCTGGCCGGGCTCGGTGAAATCGAGCTGGAGGCACTCCAGCCGGGCAGCTCGATCATGCCGGGCAAGGTCAATCCGGTGATCCCGGAGTCCGCGGCCCAGGCCGCCGCCCAGGTGATCGGGCTCGACACGGCGGTCACCGTGGCGGGACAGGGCGGTAACTTCCAGCTCAACGTCATGCTGCCGCTGGTGGCCCATAACCTGCTGACCTCGATCAGCCTGATGAGCAACACCGCCTGGCTGCTCGGCAATCGGGCCATCGCGACCTTCCGGGTGCGCGAAGACCGGCTTGCCGAGCCCCTGTCACGCAACCCCATCCTGGTGACGGCGCTGAATTCGGTCATCGGTTACGATGCGGCGGCGGCCATCGCCAAGCAGGCCTATCAGGCAGGCAGGCCGATCATCGAGGTGGCGCAGGAGCAGACCGACCTCTCCCGCGAGGAGCTGGAGCGGCTACTGGATCCCGCCGCGTTGACGCGAGGGGGGATTCCGGAATAACCGGGCGTGCCGGGCGGAGCCCGGCTGAGCCGTGGGGCCATACGCTGTACGTGCTCGGCTCCGCCGGGGGCTGTAAGCCATACGCTTTACGCTATACGTAAACCCCTTGCCGGGAGTGTCGGTGGCGATAGCCTGGCTTACGGCTTACGGCTTACGGCTTACGGCTTACGGCTTACGGCTTACGGCTTACGGCTTACGGCTTACGGCTTTCGGCTTACGGCTTACGGCTTTACGGCTTCCAGCTTCCAGCTTACGGCTTACTCCTGCTGTTCCTGCACCTTGCCCTCGCGGGCCGTTTCCAGGGCCTCGCGGTGCTCGCCCTGTTCGGCCTCGGGGGTGTCGTGTTCATCGGCTCGTGCGGGCCGGAAGCAGAGCGTGGTGAGTATTGGGAAGTGGTCCGAGCCGAAGCCATTGAGTCGCTTCAGCTCGCGCAGGGTGAAGTGCTCGCTGGTGAAAATATGGTCCAGCGGCCAGCGCAGGAAGGGATACCTGGCATGGAAGGTGCTGAACATGCCGCGGCCACGGCGCGGGTCAAGCATGCCGCTGACGCGGCAGAAGAGCCGAGTGGTGCGTGACCAGGCCACGTCGTTGAGGTCTCCGGCGACCAGGGTGGGTACCGGGTCCTCGTGGATGGCCCGGCCGACCAGCAGCAGCTCCGCGTCGCGCCACAGCGATTCCTTGCTTTCGCCGGGGGCCGGCGGGCGCGGATGAAGGGCGTGAAACCGGATCTCGTCGCCGCAGCGCAGCCGAACGCCGGTGAGAATCGAGGGAATATCGTCCTGAATCAGCCACTCCACCCGGGGCGATACCAGGGGGAGGCGCGAGTAGAGGTGCATGCCGTAGAGGTTATCCAGGGGAATGCGCACCGCATGTGGCCACTCCTGGGTCAGGGCGTCGTCGAGCCGTGCCTGCCACCAGTCATCGGACTCGAGGGTCAACACGATATCCGGGCGATGTTCGTGTATCTGGGCGATAAGGTCGTGAGCGTTACGGTTGGGGGTCAGGACGTTGGCGACCAGCAGCGTCAGGCAGCGATCGTCGAGACCCGGCTGGGCCTTTTTCACCTGCACCGGCCATAGTGGGGTCCAGGGCAGCACATAGGCCAGCTGGATCGCCACGACCAACAGGCAGGCCGTTTGGCCGACCCATGACCAGGGGGCATCGGCGAGCCCACCGACAGACGCCAGCAGCAGGGCGGCGACGGCCAGCTGCACGCGGGGGAATTCGGCGACGCGAATCCACCACCAGGTAACACGCAGCCTGGCGATGAGGGTAATGCCGAGCAGAAGCCCGGCAAGCACGGCGAATGCGATGGACATCATGGCGCGGTTCCTCGATGGCGGTGATGCCGGCATACCCGCTTGGCCGGGCGCGACATTCGGTTTCGGCTACACCCGGTTTCGACTACATTACCCGGCGGCGCAGCAGGCCGGTGAGGGCCTCGCCGATCAGGACCAGTGCGATGATGGCAATCAGGATGGTCGCCACCGTCTGCCAGGCGAAGGTATCGATGGAGCCTTGCAGGATCACGCCGATGCCGCCGGCTCCGACCAGCCCCAGCACCGTGGATTCCCGGATGTTGATATCCCAGCGCAGGATGACGATGGCAAAAAAGGCGGGGACCACCTGGGGCACGATGGCATAGGCGATGACCTTTGCCTTGGAGGCGCCGGTGGCCTCCATGGCCTCCACCGGGCGGCGGTCGATTTCCTCGATGGCTTCCCCCATCAGCTTGCCGATGAATCCCACCGAGCGGCACATGATGGCGAGTATCCCGGCCAGCACGCCGGGGCCGAAGATCGCCACGAACAGCAACGCCCAGATGATGGTGTTGACCGAACGGCTCGCCACCAGAATAAAGCGGCCCAGCCACAGGCAGGCGCGGTTGGGGGTGGTGTTCTGGGCGGCGATATAGGACACCGGCAGGGCGATGAAGACGGTTAGCATGGTGGCAAGCGTGGCGATATGCACGGTCTCGAGCATGGCCCTGGTGATCTCGCCGAGGCGTCCGGGGTCGGGTGGCCACATGCGGGCTCCCAGGCTCGAGATCTGGTTGGGGGCATCCCACACCCAGGGCCAGAAGATATCGATATCGCGCACCGCCCAGACCACCAACATCAGTGTCGCCAGCAGCGCACCGTAACGGATGAGCTGCTCTCTCGGGTCGTGGCGTCGCCAGATGCGGGCGGCCAGGAGGTCGTCTTGTTCTACCATATCTGCTTCCTTACCCAGCCGCTGATGCCTTCGCTGACCAGGATCACCGCGATGATGACCAGCAGGATGGCGAAGGCAAAGTCATAGTCATAGCGTCCGAAGGCATTCATCAGGGTGCTGCCGATACCGCCGGCGCCGACGATACCTACCACGGCGGAGGCGCGCAGGTTGCTGTCGAGCTGGTACATGGAGAGCCCGACCTGGCGGGGCAGGATCTGTGGAAAGACAGCATAGTACAGCGTTGCCAGATAGCCGGCGCCGGTGGCGCGCATGGCCTCTACCTGGCCCCAGTCGATCTCCTCTATCTCCTCGGCGAGGAGCTTGCCGACGAAGCCGATGGAGTAGAGCGTCAGCGTCAGGATGCCCGCCAGGGGGCCGAAGCCTACCGCGGCGACGAAGAGGATGGCGACGATCACCGGGTGAAAGCTGCGCGAGATGATGATGACCGCGCGGCCCAGCAGGTAGACGGGCAGCGGCGCGATATTGCGTGCCGCCATCACCGCAAAGGGAATCGACAGCAGCACCCCGAGCAGGGTGGCCAGAATGGCGATCTGCAGGCTCTCGGTGAAGCCGGTCAGCAGTAGGTCGAAGCGCGAGAAGTTGGGGGGAAAGCCCCCGCCGAAGATGCGCGCGGCGCGCGGCAACCCCTCGCCGATGCGCTCCCAGTTGAAGGGCAGGGTGGCCAGCGCCCATATCAGGTAGGCGACCAGCAGAACCAGCAGGCCATAGCGCAGCATGGGGTTGGCGATAAAGGGTGGCTTGCGCCAGATGCGTACAGGTGTCGTGTCGCCGGGATCAGGTCGCGTCATGAGGCGCCTCCTTCTCCCTCTCTCCGCTTGACGGTGGCGGAGCGGTGTCGTCCTCCGGCGCCTCGATGCCACCATAGATAGTATCCAGCGCCTCCTTGTCGAAGTCACCGGGAGTGCCATCGAAGATCATGGTGCCGTGACGTAGCCCGACGATGCGGTCGGTATAGCTCCGGGCCTGGGCCACGTTGTGGATATTGATCAACACCGGTAGCGACAGCTCGCTGGCCAGGCTCTGCAGCAGTACCATGATCTGTTCGGAGGTACGCGGATCCAGTGATGCCGTGGGTTCGTCGGCCAGCAGCACCTCGGGCTCCTGCATCAGGGCTCGTACGACGCCCACTCGCTGGCGCTCGCCACCCGAGAGTTCATCGGCGCGCTTGTTGGCGTAGTGGGCAATGCCCACGCGCTCCATCAGCACGAAGGCACGCTCGATATCCGCCGCCGGATAGCGACGAGTCACGGCCTGGAAGAGGCTGACGTACCCCAGGCGTCCTGCCAGCACGTTCTCCATCACGGTGAGACGGTCGATCAGGTTGAAGCCCTGAAACACCATGCCGATCTTGCGGCGCACGCGGCGCAGGTCACGATGGCGGAGATTGACGATTTCCGTACCGTTGAGCTTGATCGATCCCGAGGTGGGTTCCACGAGGCGGTTAATACAGCGCAACAGGGTGCTCTTGCCGGCGCCGGAGGCGCCGACGATGGCGATGACACTATTGTCTTCCACGGCAAGGTCGAGCCCCTTGAGCACGGGCTCGTCATGGCCGTAGCGCTTGATCAGATTGGATATCTCCAGCATCAACGGATCCAGGCAAGGAGGAGTGGGATGGAGGCGCCGGCCGGAGAGTCGGCCGGCGTCGTCCTGTCAGTGAGGGTTACTCGAGATTTTCGGGAGTGTACTCGACGCCGTTGGCGCTCTGGATGGTGCGGATGACCTTCCAGTTGTCCTGGTAGTTGATGGGGATGAATTTCTCGACTCCCTCGAACTCCTCGCCCAGCTCGGTGCCGGCAAAATCGAAACTAAAGAAGGCCTCCTCGATCTTGTCGACCAGGTCGGGGTGAAGGTTATGGGCGTAGTTGTAGGACGTGGTCGGAAAGCTGTCCGACTCATAGAGGATCTTGACGTCGGCGGGGTCATAGAGGTCGCGGGCGGCCATGCGCTCGACCACCTCCGAGGCGACCGGGGCGGCGTCATAATCCTGGGCCACCACGCCGAGCATGGACTGGTCGTGGCTTCCGGAATAGACCACTTCGTAGTCCTCGCCGGGAACGATGCCCATTTCGGGGAACAGGGCCCGCGGCGCCTGGTTGCCGGAGTTGGACGTGGGGGAGGTGTGGGCGACCCGCTTGCCCTCGAGGTCCGCCATCTCGTCGATGCCGGAATCGACATGGGTATAGAGCTGGAGGGTGTAGCCGAAGCGCCCGTCATCGGCTCCCATCAGCGCGAAGGGCACCGCACCCGCCAGGTTGACGGCGAAGGGCGTGGGGCCGGTCGAGAAGCCGGCGATATGCAGGCGGCCGCTGCGCATCGCCTCGACCTGAGCCGAATTGGACTGTACGGCGAAGAAGCGCACATCGCGGCCGGTCACGTCCTTCAGGTGCTCGATAAACGGTTGCCAGATATCGGAGTAGATGGCCGGATCTTCCACCGGAGTGTAGGCGAAGATCAGGGTGTCGGGATTGGCCCATTGCGACTCGTCGGCGGGGCGGTCGGCAACCATGTCGCCGTTCTCGTCGCAGTAGATGGCATCGAGGGCGCCACGCTCGCAATCGTCCTGCGCCTGTGCCTGACTGGCGACCAGCAGCGCAAGGGGCAGCAGGGAGGTGGCGAGGGTGGCAAGCGAGAGCTTTCTCGCGCGGAGAGGATAATGGATCATGGTAGACCTCGTGGCGTTATTGTTGTAAGAAGCTTTTATTATTTTAAGCGTTCGGAAATCAATATATTAATGATTGATTCTGAATACTATCATCTAATCTAGGGTTCTGGATGAAAGCATGTCAACCATTATTCCTGGCGTGACGGGGCGGTTGAGCAACCGTTACCTGCTGATGCGTCATGGCCATAGCCTGGCCAACCAGCAGGGCGTGATCATCAGCTCGCCGGCGCGAGGGCTGGCCGGTTACGGCCTCTCCCACCAGGGCCGGCAACAGCTCGAAAGCCTGCTGGCCACCTGGCAATGGGCGACTCCCGATCGCATCCTGCATTCGGATTTCCGGCGCACCCGGGAAACGGCGGAACGCATCGCGCACCACTTCGGGCTCGGGCTCGAGGCCGAGCCGCGGCTTCGGGAGCGTCACTTCGGCGAACTCGAGGGGGAGAAGGATGATCGCTATGCCGACGTCTGGCGCCATGATGCACAGGATCCACACCACCGCCATGCGGGAGTGGAGGCGCTCGCCTCGGTGGCGGCGCGCATGGGGGAAGTGGTCGCGGACCTGGAGCGGGATTGCGCCGGGAAGACCATCCTGCTGGTGAGCCATGGCGACCCGTTGCAGATACTGTTGGCCACCGTGGAGGGGGGTGAGCCGAGCCGGCACCGCGAGCGCGTGTCGCTCACCCCGGCGAGCATTACCCCGCTGCCGCCTGCTGGACGGGCTGGGGATTGAATCGCTGGGCCAGGTAATCGTCCAGCCGCTGCTGTTGATCGGCCGTCAGGCGCAGCCCGAGCTTGGTGCGACGCCACAGGATGTCATCCAGTGAGCCCGCCCACTCCTGCTCGATGAGATAGTCGACCTCGGCGGCGGTCAAGCCGGCGCCGAACGCCTGGCCCAGTGCGGCCTGGGAGTCCTTGCCGTCGAGGAAGCGGCGACACAGGGTGCCATAGAGGCGGGTGAAGCGCCGGACCTGACTCGTGTCCAGGTAGGGATAGTCGACCTGCAGCCGCGCCTCGAAACCGTCCCGGTCGCCGATCTCACCGCCCGGCAGGGGCGTCGTGTCTGTCCAGGGGGCCGTCATCGCCGGCAGATGGGGCGCAAGGGTGGTCAAGGCGGCTTCGGCGAGCTTGCGATAGGTGGTGATCTTGCCGCCAAACACCGACAGCAGGGGAGCGCCCTGGGTGTCCAGGTCGAGGGTGTAGTCCCGTGTCATGGCGGAAGGGTCTGCCGATTCATCGTCGCACAACGGGCGAACCCCGGAAAAGGTGCGGATGACGTCCTCGGGTTTCAGGGACGTCGTGAAGTGTTCGTTCACCACGCTCAGCAGATAACCGATTTCCTCCTCGCTGGCCTCGACCCCGGCGGGGTCCCCCCGATAGCGACGGTCGGTGGTGCCGATCAAGCTGAAGTCCTCTTCGTAGGGCAGCACGAAGACGATGCGTCCATCGGTGTTCTGGAGGATAAAGGCCCGTTCATCCTGGTTGATGCGGGGCACCACCAGGTGGCTGCCCTGAATCAGGCGAACCCCATAGCGCGATGACCTGTCGACCTGGCGGCGTACCACCTGCTCTACCCAGGGGCCGGCGGCGTTGACCAGGGTGCGGCAGCGTCGCGTCAGGCGCCGACCCGAGTCTCGCTCCTCGAGCTCGACCTCCCACAGCCCCTCGACCTCGGTGACCCCGGTGCAGCGCGTGCGGACCAGGACCTCGGCGCCGTTGTCGCGGGCCTGGATGGCATTGAGCACCACGAGCCTGGCGTCATCCACCCAGCAGTCGGAGTATTCGAAACCTCGGCTGATACCGCGCGCCAGGCCCTGGCTCGGCGCCAGCTTGATGGCGCGGGAGCCGGGCAATGCCTTGCGTTTACCGAGGTGGTCATAGAGAAACAGGCCGGCGCGCAGCATCCAGGCCGGACGGAGATGAGAGCGATGCGGCAGGATGAAGCGCAGCGGATGGATGATGTGCGGGGCCTTTGCGAGCAATACCTCACGCTCCTGCAGCGCCTCGCGCACCAGGCGAAACTCGCGGTGCTCCAGGTAGCGCAGGCCGCCGTGGATCAGCTTGCTGCTGGCGGACGAGGTGGCGCTGGCCAGGTCGGCCTGTTCGCAGAGGCCGACCGACAGGCCGCGCCCGGCGGCATCATTGGCGATGCCGGTGCCGTTGATGCCTCCGCCGATCACGAAGAGGTCGAGTATTTCGTCGGACTTGTCACGCATGGAGTCTCCCGTCCGGGGCCGGAACTTGATGATGTTTGAAAACGAAAATAGACGAAAGCAAAGCGAACATCAAGGTGCGGCACTGCGTCCCCCGGGCGCGGGAGGTCGGGCGTGCCTGGAACGAGGAGGGGTCAAGCGATATGGAGCGTTACATCATGCTGGTTCAGCAGGCGCAGGATGGTGTCGGGTGGCTGGCGGTCGGTAAACAGGGCATCGAGTTGGGTCAGGTTGCCTTGGCGAACCACGGGGTTGCGCTGAAACTTGGAGTGATCGGTGGCCAGAAAGACCTTGCGGGAGTTGTGGATGATGGCCTGGGCGACCCGCACCTCCTGGTAATCGAACTCCAGCAACGAGCCGTCCTCGTCGATGCCACTGATGCCGATGATGCCGTAATCGACCTTGAACTGATTGATGAAGTCGATGGCCGCCTCGCCGATGATGCCGCCGTCCCGGGAACGAACCTGGCCGCCGGCGATGATCACGTTGAAATCCTCCTTATGCTGAAGGATGGCAGCGACATTGAGGTTGTTGGTAATTACCTCCAGCCCGTGATGGTCGAGTAGCGCCTCCGCGACCACCTCATTGCTGGTCCCGATATTGATGAATAGCGAGGAGTGATTGGGGATGTGTCGGGCGAGCAGGGCGGCGATGCGTTGCTTGGCCTCGAGGTTGAGAGTCTTGCGGGTCGAGTAGGCGGTGTTGACGGTGCTGGATTCCAGGCTTGCACCACCATGGACCCGGCGAATGCGACCCTCGGCGGAGAGGGTGTTGAGGTCGCGACGTATGGTCTGGGGTGTGACCGTAAAGTGGTCGGTCAGCTGTTCGATGCTGGCATACCCCTGGCTACGCACCAGCTCGATGATGGCATCCTGGCGTTGCTGTTGATTCATGAAGTCTCCTAGGCTCCTTGAATTCTACGTTATTACAGCGGCGGCGGGCATGGTACAGGCTTGGGTTGCGTCTAAAGTCGTAGGATTTCTGTTGCGAAGCGTTTTAGCGGAGAGTTCGACTAGCGTAAAATGAGTGCTCGTTAACGAACATGATCGATTGAAAGCGAAAGCTGCACGCCATTTATCAACAGGACACTTGCCATGGCTTCATACCTCCTGGCCATCGACCAGGGCACTACCAGCTCTCGGGCTATCCTCTTCGATCGTCAGGGAAGCTGCGTTGCCTCGGCACAACGTGAGCTTCCCCAACATTTCCCCCGTGATGGCTGGATAGAGCATGACCCGGAAGATATCTGGGAGGGCGTGCTCACTACCTGTCGAGAGGTGCTGGCCAAGGCCGATGTCGCTCCCCAGGCGATCGACGGGATCGGTATCACGAATCAACGTGAGACGACCCTGGTGTGGGATCGGCATACCGGGAAGCCGGTTTATAACGCCATCGTCTGGCAGGATCGTCGCACCGATGAGGCTTGCCAGGCGTTGCGCCAGGCGGGACACCTGGGCGAGGTCCAGGCACGCACCGGGCTGTTGATCGATCCCTATTTTTCGGCGACCAAGCTGGCCTGGCTGCTCGATGAAATACCCGGCGCCCGGGCTCGGGCGGAGCGCGGCGACCTGGCCTTCGGCACCGTCGACACCTTCCTGATCTGGCGCCTGACCGGCGGCCGGGTGCATGCCACCGATGCGACCAATGCCTCGCGCACGGCGCTGTTCAATATTCACGAGCAGCGCTGGGATGACCAGCTGTTATCCCTGTTCGATATCCCGGCGAGCCTGCTGCCCGAGGTCAAGGATTCGAGTGACGACTTCGGTGCGCTGGAACACCAGTGGCTGGGTCATGCACTGCCCATCGCCGGGGTGGCAGGAGACCAGCAGGCCGCCCTGGTTGGTCAGGCCTGCTTTTCGCCGGGCATGGGCAAGAGCACCTATGGCACCGGCTGTTTCATGATCGTCAACACCGGGGAGAGTCCCGAGGCCTCGCGTAATCGTCTTCTGACCACCGTGGCCTATCGCCTGAACGGCAAGCCTGTCTACGCCATGGAGGGCAGCATCTTCGTGGCGGGGGCTACCGTTCAGTGGTTGCGTGATGGCCTGAAGCTGTTTGCCGATGCCGCCGAGACGGAGGCTCTGGCATGCCAGACGCGTAGTGGCCACAGTGTCTATATGGTGCCGGCATTTACCGGTCTCGGTGCGCCCCATTGGGACCCCAAGGCGCGTGGCGCCATCCTTGGCCTGACTCGCGATACCGGGATTGCCGAGATTGTCGCCGCCGGACTGCAGGCCGTCTGCTATCAAACGCGAGACCTGCAGGAGTGCATGGATGATGATATGACGGCTTCTCCGGGTATTCTAAGGGTCGATGGCGGCATGGTCGCCAATGGCTGGTTGATGCAGTTTCTCGCCGACATGCTCGGCGTCCCGGTGGACCGGCCGGGGGTGCTGGAGACCACGGCGCTGGGTGCCGCCTACCTTGCCGGCTTGCACCTGGGCTGGTATCGCGATCTCGACGAAATTGCCGGGTTATGGCAGCGTGAGCGGCAGTTTTCGCCGCAGATGGACGAGGCGGAACGCGAGCGCCTCTATGCCGGCTGGCAGGAAGCCGTCGAGCGGGTGCGCACGCAATGATCGTTTGCCTGTCCAAGATGCTGATTCTTCGGCCTTGGCGGGAATATTGCGCTTGCATTTCCAGGGCAGGTGAGTAAAATACGCATCCGTTGCCGCACATGACGCCATGCCGTCATCGAGATGCAGGACCATAGCTCAGTTGGTTAGAGCGCCACGTTGACATCGTGGAGGTCGGCGGTTCAAATCCGCCTGGTCCTACCAGTATCGTATCGATAGAAAAAAGCCTGGCCGCAACGACTACAGGACCATAGCTCAGTTGGTTAGAGCGCCACGTTGACATCGTGGAGGTCGGCGGTTCAAATCCGCCTGGTCCTACCAATACTAGAGACACCCCCGCAGCCCTGCTGCGGGGGTGTCTTGCTATATCGGCCGGCTCGAGTGGGTCGGCTAGGTGAGGTCGGTGCACTCGATGAAGGTGGCCACGAGTGCCTCGATGCCGGCCTGGTCGGCCTCGCTGAAACGACCCGCCTGGGGGCTATCCAGATCGAGCACGCCCCATAGGTAATCTCCCACGAGGATCGGTACCACCAGCTCCGACCGCGAGTCGGCATCGCAGGCGATATGGTCGGCGATGGCCTGGACATCGTCGACGCGCTGGGTCTCTCGGTCGCGCGCCGCGGCACCGCATACTCCCTGGTTGAAGGGAATCGGATGGCAGGCCGGCTTGCCCTGGAAGGGGCCCAGGATGAGCAGCTCCGGCTCGCCCTGCAGATAGAAGCCGGCCCAGTTCAGCGCGGAGATCTCCTGCATGATGAAGGCGCTGGTCTGGGCGCTGTTGGTCAGCCAGCTTCGGGTATCGAGCAGGGCGGCCAGCTGGCGGTTGAGCAGTGAATAATCGGGTGTCATCTTGGCTCCTTGAAACAGCAGGGCCGGCCTTGCGGCCGGCCCTTTGGCTATTCGAATTATTTATCGCTTGGGGCTGATCCCCGTCGCCAGGCTTCCTTACTTCCAGCCGGGTACCGCCTGGGCACCGAACAGCTCCCTGGCCTTGGCTTCGACCGCGTCGGTCTGGTAGGACTCGACCAGCTGCTGGATCGCCTCGCGATCCTCGTCATCGCCGCGCACCGCGATCAGATTGACATAGGGAGACTCGGGGCCTTCCTTGATCAGGGCGTCGTCCAGCGTCAGGCCGGCAGGCTGGGCGAAGGTGTTATTGATGAAGGCCAGGTCCACGTCCGGCAGTACGCGCGGTAGCTGGGCGGCTTCGATCTCGCGGAACTCGAAGTCATGCGGATTGGCGGCGATATCCAGCGGGGTGGCTTCGAGGTTTTCCGGGTCCGTCAGTTCCAGCATGCCCAGGTTGTGCATCAGGATCAGGGCGCGACCCTCGTTGGAGGGGTCGTTGGGCAGGGCGATGGTGGCCCCGTCCGGAATCGCCTCGATGCTGTCGTACTTCTCGGAGTAGGCGCCGATCGGATAGACGAAGGTGTAGCCGGCGATGGCGAAGTCATAGCCGCGATCCTCGACCATGGAGCGCATGTAGGGTTCGTGCTGGTAGGCATTGGCGTCCAGGCTACCGTCGGCCAGGGCGGCGTTGGGGGTCACGTAGTCGGTGAATTCGATGATCTCCACCTCGAGGCCGTGCTCGCGCTCGGCGATATCGGCGGCAACCTCCATCACCTGGGTCTCGGGGCCGGCGACGGTACCGACCTTGATGGCGTGGTCGTCGGCCAGGGCGGCGCCGGCGCCGAGGGCCAGTGCGGAGGCGAGGGCGGCATTGAGCAGTGTCTTTTGCATGGAACAGAGTCTCCTGATCGATGGGAACGATGCTAGCGGTATAAGAATAATTGTTTAAATAGCTTTTGGCTATTTATGATCGCTCTTGCGCACCAGATAATCCCCCAGGCTCTGGAAGCCCTGCACCATGATGACCAGGATGGCCACGGTAATCAGCATGATGGTGGGGTTGAAGCGGTTATAGCCGTAGCGAATGCCCAGGTCGCCCAGGCCGCCGCCGCCGACGGCGCCGGCCATGGCGGAGTAGCTCACCAGCGTGACCAGGGTGACCGTCAGGGCGGTGAAGATGCCGCCGCGGGCCTCGGGCAGCAGCACCTTGTGGATGATCTGCCAGGGGGTGGCGCCCATGGACTGGGCGGCCTCGACGAGGCCCGGGTTGATCTCGTTGAGTGCCCCCTCGACCAGGCGAGCAATGAAGGGAATCGCCGCGATGGTCAGTGGCACGGCGGCAGCATTGGTGCCGATGGAGGTGCCCACGAGCCCGCGGGTGAAGGGAATGATGGCGACCATCAGGATGATGAAGGGGATGGAGCGGCCGACATTGGTCACGATACCCAGGACGCCGTTGAGTACCGGTTGAGCCAGTACCTGTGCCGGGCGGGTTACATAGAGCAACACCCCTAGCGGGATGCCCGCCAGAGCCGAGATCACCCCGGAGATGGCCACCATATAGAGGGTATCGAGGGTGGCCTCGAGAATCAGTTCAAGCATCGCGCTGGACATGGCCGAGTACCTCCACCTGCAGGTCGTGGGATTCGAGATAGGCGAGGGCCTCGCGGGTCTTGCCGGCGGGGCCCATCAGTTCGGCGATCATCAGACCCAGGGTGCGCTCCTGGATCGACTCCACCTTGGCCTGCAGGATGCTGACGTCGACGCCGCATTCCCGGGCCAGGCGTGATACCAGCGGGGCGGCCACGGCATCGCCCCGGAAGGCGAGCCGCACGACCGGGTGGGTATGCGGTCCCGGCGACTCTTCCAGGCGTTCGATGAGGGCGCGTGGAGGCTCAAGCTTCAGGAAGTCGTTGAGAAACTCCCGGCCCAGCTGGGTGCCGGGCGAGGTGAAGAAGTCGCCGACCTCGGCCTCTTCCACCAGTTCGCCGTCGGAGATCAGGCTCACGCGATGGCAGATCGACTTGACCACCTCCATCTCGTGGGTGATCAGCAGAATGGTCAGGCCGAGTGTCTGGTTGATATCGCGCAGCAGGGCGAGGATCGAGCCGGTGGTCTGGGGGTCGAGGGCCGAGGTGGCCTCGTCACACAGCAGCACCTTGGGGCGACTGGCCAGGGCGCGGGCGATGGCCACGCGCTGTTTCTGTCCGCCTGACAGTTGCGTGGGGTGCTGGCTTGCCTTGTCGGCGAGGCCGACGAGCTCCAGCAACGGCGTGACCCGTTCGCGGATCTCGGCGCGCGGCATGCCCATCAGCTCCAGGGGGAGGGCGACATTGGCGAAAACCGTGCGATTGGTCAGCAGGTTGAAGTGCTGAAAGATCATGCCCATGCCATGGCGGGCCTGGTTGAGTGCCTGACGCGACAGGCCGGTGAGTTCGCGGCCATCGACGGTGACGGTGCCCGTCGTGGGGCGCTCGAGGAGGTTGACGCAGCGAATCAGCGTCGACTTGCCGGCCCCGGAAAGGCCGATCACGCCATGGATCTGGCCGGCGGGTACGTGGAAGTCGACCTGCTTGAGCGCCTGGATGCTGCGGGTATCGCCATCGCGGCGGCCCTTGAGCTGGTAGGTCTTGGAAACGTTGTGGAGTCGGATCATGGATACCACCGCTGGGGGCGCCGAGGCGGGCGGTGCAAGGGGAAGGCAAAAAAAGGCCACCCTGTCGGGTGGCCATCAACGCTGGACACACCCTTTTAGCTGCACTTCACGGCTTGAGTCGAGTCATGCCGCGGGCGCCCGCAAGCCGGGTTCAAATCGGCGCCATTCAATGTAGCCGGCAAGCATAGGGGCAGGTGGGTGACCTGTCAATCATGCCACAGGGCTTCCTGCTGCCAGGCGCTGTGTGGTGCCATATCCTTTGTCTATTCGGTGTTATCCAGTGGATATTGTGGTGTTATGCGACGATGGACGGGGAGGGGAGGAATTTCCTACACTCGTGGGTCTTTCCGCCCGATCCCAGGGCGCCAGTAGCCGAGGAGACGCCATGTTCACTGGCATCGTGCAGGGCACCGCCAAGGTGGTGGCCATCCAGGAGGCCGAGGCCTTTCGAACCCATGTCGTGATGTTGCCCGACGATCTGCGCAGCGGCCTGGAGGTGGGCGCCTCGGTGGCCCATAACGGGGTCTGCCTGACGGTTACCGCCCTCACCGAGGCGGGGGTGAGCTTCGATCTGATGCGCGAAACGCTGCGAGTCACCAACCTGGGCGAGCTGACGGTGGGAGATCACGTCAATATCGAGCGGGCCGCACGCTTCGGTGACGAAATCGGCGGTCACGCCATGTCGGGGCATATCATGGCTCAGGCCGAGCTGGTCGAACTCGAAGAGGCGCCCAACAATCGTCGGCTCTGGTTCGAGCCGCCCCATGCCCTGGGACGCTTCCTGTTCGACAAGGGCTATATCGGCGTCGACGGGGCGAGTCTTACCATCGGTGAGGTGCGCCCTGCCACTGCCGAGCAGGGGCCGCGCTTTTGCGTCGACCTGATCCCGGAAACGCTGCAGCGCACCACCCTGGGAGAGCGTGTGCCCGGGGACCGGGTCAATATCGAGGTCGCCCCCCAGACCCAGGCGATCGTGGAGACGGTTGAGCGAGTGCTGAAGGTACGAGGCACCTAGCGGCGTCGAGTAGGCGTTGGTCGCCGGGCTGGCGATTGTGTCATGAGTTGCTTATACAAAGGGTAGGGGTGAATACCGCCGCGTTCGGGGCGGCGTCCATCTCGCATCATCGGGAGGCTTTGGGTACCATGTTTCGCCTTCTCGCCCCCGGAATTTCCTCAACACGTCCAAGCGCGTAGGAATCGAGCCCCATGAAGAGCCTGATCGACAAGCATTTCAAGCTATCCGAGCACAGCACCAATATCAAGACCGAGGTCATCGCCGGGATTACCACCTTCCTGACCATGGCCTACATCATCTTCGTCAACCCGAGTATCCTCTCGGAGGCCGGGATGGACTATGGGGCGGTCTTCGTGGCGACCTGCCTGGCGGCAGCCCTGGGCTGTCTGATCATGGGGCTGTGGGCCAACTATCCCATCGCCCAGGCACCGGGCATGGGGCTCAACGCCTTCTTTACCTACGGCGTGGTGCTGGGCATGGGGTATAGCTGGGAGGCGGCCCTGGGGGCCGTCTTCTTCTCCGGGCTTATCTTCCTGCTGCTCAGCATCTTCCGGGTACGCGAGTGGATCATCAACTCGATTCCCCTCTCCCTGCGCCTGGGGATCGCCGCGGGTATCGGGCTGTTCCTGGGGATGATCGCCATGAAAAACGCCGGCATCGTGGTCGCCAATCCGGCGACCTACGTGTCGGTGGGAGATCTCTCCGAGCCCTCCGCGCTGTACGCGCTGCTTGGCTTCTTCGTGATCACCGCGCTGTCCTATATGCGCGTCACCGGCGCGGTCATGATCGGTATCCTCGGCATCACCGTGCTGTCCATGCTGCTGGGACACAACGAGTATGGCGGCATGATGTCCATGCCGCCTTCCATTCTGCCCACCTTCATGGCGCTCGATCTGGCGGGGGCCTTCGATATCGCCATGCTCAGCGTGGTCTTTGCCTTTCTCTTTGTCGACCTCTTCGATACATCCGGCACCCTGATTGGCGTGGCCCATAAGGGAGGGCTGCTCGACAAGGATGGCAAGCTGCCGCGGATTGGCCGCGCCATGATGGCCGACAGCTCGGCCTCCATGGCCGGCGCCGTGCTGGGTACCTCCACCACCACCAGCTACGTGGAGTCCACCGCGGGCATCGTCTCGGGCGGGCGTACCGGCCTCACCGCCGTCGTGGTGGCGATCATGTTCCTGATCAGCCTGTTTTTCGCCCCGCTGGCAGGCTCCATTCCGGTTTACGCTACCGCCGGCGCCCTGCTCTATGTGGCGGTGCTGATGGCCAGCAGCCTGGCCCACGCCAACTGGGATGACCCCACGGATGCCGCGCCGGTATTGATTGCCGCCCTGGCCATGCCGCTGACCTTCTCCATTGCCGAAGGGATCGCGCTGGGCTTTATCAGCTTCGTTGCCATCAAGGCGCTGTCGGGTCGCTTCCGCGACCTCAACCCCGCGGTCATTGTGCTGGCGCTGCTGTTTGCCGCCAAGTTCCTGTTCCTCGACTGATCACTCACCAACGAGACCCGCCATGAGCATCTACGGCGACTATATCAAGTCCGTCATTCGCACCGTTCCCGACTGGCCTAACCCGGGGGTGAACTTCCGTGACATCACCCCGTTGCTGCAGAACAGTGCGGCCTTTCGCAAGCTGGTGGACAGCTTCGTGCATCGTTACCAGGAGATGGATATCGACGCCGTGGCGGCCATCGATGCCCGCGGCTTTATCGTCGGCGCACCGCTCGCCTACGAGCTGGGCTGCAGCTTCGTGCCGGTACGCAAGAAGGGCAAGCTACCGTTTCGCACCATCAGCGAGACCTACACCCTGGAGTACGGCGAAGCCGAGGTGGAGCTGCACTCCGACGCCTTTCGGCGTGGCGATCGCATCCTGATCGTCGATGATCTGATCGCTACCGGTGGCACCATGCTGGCCGCGGCCAAGCTGATCAGTCGCAGTGGCGGCCAGGTGGTGGAGACCGCCACCATCGTCGATCTGCCTGACCTGGGGGGCTCTCGGCGTATCCGCGAGTCTGATTACGGCGTCTTCGCTGTCTGTTCCTTCACCGAGGACGAGTGATTCCATGAGCATCAACCGCTACCATCAACACTTCACCGTTTCCTGGGATCAACTGCATCGCGATGTGCGCGAGCTCTGCCAGCGCCTGGTAGAACGCGACTTCAAGGGGATCGTCGCCATCACTCGCGGCGGCTTGATTCCCGCCGCGCTGATCGCGCGTGAGCTCAATGTCCGGCTGATCGATACCGTCTGCATCAAGAGCTATGACCATATGGAGCAGGGCGGGCTGGATGTGATGAAGGGGGTCGATCACGATGGCGACGGCTGGCTGCTGGTCGATGATCTGGTCGATACCGGCAAGACCGCCCGCAAGGTGAGCGAGATGCTGCCGCGCGCCCACTTCGTCACCATCTATGCCAAGCCCGAAGGCAAGCCGCTGGTCGATCAGTACCTGACCGAGGTGGCCCAGGACTGTTGGATCCAGTTCCCCTGGGACATGGGGGTGGCCTATGTCGAACCGCTCGCCGACCAGGTCAAGCCATGAGGCTACCCACCAGCTGGGGGCACTGGCTCGAGGATGAGTTCGAGTCGCCCTACATGCAGGCACTGCGTGATTTCCTGGCGGCCGAGAAGGCCGCCAGGAAGGTGATCTATCCACACTCCTCAGAGTGGCTTCGCGCCTTCGAGCTGACCCCGTTGGACAGGGTCAAGGTGGTGATCCTGGGGCAGGACCCTTATCACGGGCCGGGTCAGGCCCATGGGCTGTGCTTCTCGGTAAAGCCGGGCGTTCGAATTCCGCCATCGCTTGTCAACATCTACAAGGAACTCGCGGCGGATGTGGGATGCCAGCCGGTGTCCCACGGCAACCTGGAGCACTGGGCGCGTCAGGGAGTGCTGATGCTCAACGCCTCGCTGACCGTTGAACAGGGCAGCGCGGGATCGCATCGTGGACGTGGCTGGGAGACCTTCACCGATCGGGCCATCGAGACGGTCAGTGCCCATGCCGGCCCCTCGGTATTCCTGCTGTGGGGCAGTCATGCGCGCAAGAAGAAGGCCCTGGTCGATACTTCCCGCCATCTGGTGCTGGAATCGCCGCATCCCTCGCCGCTTTCCGCCCATCGTGGCTTCTTCGGCAACCATCACTTCTCCCGCGCCAACGCCTTCCTGGTCGAACACGGCCGCGAGCCCATCGACTGGCAGCTGCCCGAGCATGCCGATGCGTGTGCGCTTTAACCTCAACGCAAGATGCGAGTAGAATAGCGCGCAATTTATGGCCGAGGTCCATGCGACCAAGGTCGACCGGTTTCTGCCGCCCGCAACTTCGTTGCACCAGCCAAGAGGTCCCGCCCATGAGCGTTCATGCCATCCAGCATCCCCTGGTCCAGCACAAGCTTGGCTTGATGCGTGAAGCCGGTATCAGCACCAAGAGCTTTCGCGAGCTTTCCGGTGAACTGGCCAAGCTGCTTACCTACGAGGCGACCCAGGACCTGGAACTCCAGACCCAGGATATCGACGGCTGGAGCGGCGGCAAGATTCCGGTGCAGCTGCTCAAGGGCAAGAAGGCCACCATCGTTCCCATCCTGCGGGCGGGCCTGGGCATGCTGGATGGCGTGACCGACCTGATACCCAGTGCCAGGATTAGCGTGGTGGGTCTCTATCGGGACGAAGAGACCCTGGAGCCGGTACCCTACTTCGCCAAGTTCGCGGGAGATCTCGACGAGCGCATGGCCATCGTCATCGATCCCATGCTGGCCACCGGGGGCACCATGGTGGCAACCCTGGACATGCTGCGGGAACGAGGCTGCAAGCATATGAAGGTCATCGTGCTGGTGGCCGCGCCGGAGGGGATCAAGCGGGTTCAGGATGCCTATCCCGATATCGAGATCTATACCGCCGGTGTGGATGAGCGCCTCGACGAGAACGGCTACATCATTCCCGGCCTGGGGGATGCCGGAGACAAGATCTTCGGTACTCGCTGAGCGTCGACGCCAACGGCGGCCCTTCTCGCTTGTTTGCCCCCCTGCAGCCCGCGGCTATCCCTAGCGGCAGCAGGAGGGGCTCTTGTGTTCCCCCGACTGCCCCGTCTTGCGGGGTCTTTCCTGACCCTGCGTGTGAAGTGTTGGTTTTCGCTCATTGAAATGCCCTGTTGGGTCATCCGCGATGCGAGTCCCGATGCGAGCCGTTATTGGACCTTTCTCGGGTCGCCCTTAGACGAAAGGCTTAACATTGTAAAAAATCTAATAATAACAATGTTGTATTAAAGCAAAAGAGTAAGAGGGCAAGGCCGGATCTCGATGTTTTCGGTTGATGACATTTGTGTTTGAAATCGAATCACGGTTAGGTTGTATTCAACAGTTCCCGGATACAGCAAATAACAACGAACGGTCGAGATCCGCATGTCCTTGATTCTAGATAATATCGACTACATTGTCGGTGGCGCCTCGCATATGTCAGGCGTGAGCCTGGAGCTTGAGCCGGGCTCGTTCAATGTCCTGCTGGGAAGGACGCTGGCGGGGAAGACCACGCTGATGCGGCTGATAGCCGGACTCGATGTCCCGACGCGAGGCCGCATCTGGATGGATGGCAAGGAGGTGACCGGGCGTTCGGTTCGCAGGCGCAATGTCTCGATGGTCTATCAGCAATTCATCAACTATCCGGGCCTTACCGTCTACGACAACATTGCGTCGCCCCTCAAGTTAGCGAAAGTGGCCCGCCCGGAGATCGATCGGCGTGTAAGAGGCGTTGCCGAAATGCTGCATATCGAGCATTTGCTGGACCGCCTGCCCCTGGAGCTCTCCGGTGGTCAGCAGCAGCGAACGGCCATGGGGCGTGCCCTGGCCAAGGATGCCGATGTCATCCTGTTCGATGAGCCCCTGGTCAACCTCGATTACAAGCTCCGCGAGGAGTTTCGTGAGGAACTGCGTTCGGTCTTCAGCGAACGCAACTGCATTGCCGTCTATGCCACCACCGAGCCCACGGAAGCCCTGGCACTGGGCGGCAACACCGCCGTGATTCACGAGGGGCGTCTGCTGCAGTATGGCCGCACGGAAGAGGTCTATCATCGTCCGCATGACATCCTCACCGCAGAGCTATTCTCCGAGCCCCCCATCAATATCGTGAGTGGAGACGTTTCCAGCGACGCGGTATCTCTTGATAACACGGGTTTCTTTCCCGTCGGTGATGACTTGCGTGGCCTCGCCCCCGGGACGTATCGCTTCGGAGTGCGCGCCTCGCATATCTCGCTTGTGCCCCAGTCCAAAAGTGACGTCGAGTTAACGATGACGGTGGACCTGGCGGAGATAAGCGGGTCCGAGACCTTCCTCCATGTGCATAACGAGCTCTTCCATATGACGGCTCACCTGAAGGGGATTCATGACTTTGGGGTTGATGTCCCGGTGACGCTCTATATTCCAACCCACAAGGTCTATGTCTTTGATCGCGAGGGTAGGGTAGTGCATATACCAGCGCATCTGAGGGGGAGCTGAGATGGCCGAAATCGTTCTGAAGTCCCTGGCTCATAGCTACGTGAGCGACCCCCGGGTGCCGGAAGACTATGCCATTCGCGAGATGGACCATATCTGGCATCAGGGAGGCGCCTATGCGTTACTGGGACCTTCGGGTTGCGGAAAGTCGACGCTTCTCAACATTATTTCCGGTCTGTTGGAGCCCTCCCGAGGCGACGTGCTCTTCGACGGCGAGGTCGTGAACTCCCTGCCCCCCGAGGCCCGCAACATCGCCCAGGTTTTTCAGTTTCCCGTCGTCTACGACACCATGACAGTCTATGACAATCTGGCTTTTCCGTTGCGTAACGTGAAGACCCCCGAGGCTCGCGTTCATGAGCGCGTGATGGAGGTCGCCGACGTGATGGAGCTCACTGCACAGCTCAAGCGCCGGGCCAGGAACCTGACGGCAGACGAGAAGCAGAAGGTTTCCATGGGCAGAGGCCTGGTGCGAGATGATGTGTCGGCGATCCTCTTCGACGAGCCCCTCACCGTCATCGACCCCCAGCTCAAGTGGAAACTGCGCCGCAAGCTCAAGGAAATTCATCAGCGCTTCGAGATCACCATGGTCTATGTGACCCATGACCAGCTCGAGGCCTCCACCTTTGCCGACAAGATTGCCGTTATGTACGAGGGCAAGATCGTACAGTTCGGCACTCCCAGGGAGCTGTTCGAAAAGCCTAATCATACGTTCGTGGGCTACTTTATCGGCAGTCCGGGCATGAACTTCCTGGATGTGGAGGCCAGGGAAGGCCGCGTGATGGCCGGTGCCATGGAGTTGACGGTCAAGCAGGCCGTGCACGATGCCGTGGCGAATGCCCGGGCCACTAATATCAAGCTCGGTATTCGCCCCGAGTTCATCGAGGTCCTTGCCGACCCGGTGGAGGATGGCATGGAGGCCAGGATAGATTACGCCCAGGACCTCGGGACCTACTCGATCCTCTCTCTGACCCTCGGCAACACGGTGCTCAAGGCGCGTATCGAGGAGGGACAGCCGGTGCCGACCGGGAGGGCCTGGCTGCGTTTTCCCGACGAGCGAGTGGGCCTGTATATCGACGAATATCGCGTGGAGCCTGGCCATGAGTAAAGTCTACAACAACCGCGCCTGGTGGCTGATATTGCCGATGCTGCTGCTGGTAGCCTTCTCGGCCATTATTCCGCTGATGACGGTGGTGAACTACTCGGTTCAGGACGTCTTCGATGCCAACACCCGTTTCTTCACGGGTACCGAATGGTTCAAGGAGATGTTGAATGATCCCGCCCTGCAGGCGGCCGTGTTGCGGCAATTTGCCTTCTCGCTGACCGTGCTGGCCATCGAGGTCCCGCTGGGAATCGGTATCGCCTTGATAATGCCCAGGAAGGGGTGGCAGGCCTCTATCGTGCTGATCCTGGTGACCATGCCCCTGCTGATTCCCTGGAACGTGGTAGGCAGTATCTGGCAGATCTTTACCCGCGGGGATATCGGGCTGATGGGGTGGAGCCTGCGTGAGCTGGGGTATGGCTACAATATTACGGCGAGCCCCGTGGATGCCTGGATCACCATTATCCTGATGGATGTTTGGCACTGGACGCCGCTGATTGCCTTGCTCTGCTATAGCAGCCTGCGTTCGATACCCGATGCCTACTACCAGGCGGCACGCATAGATCGTGCGTCAAACTGGTCGGTCTTCTACTACATTCAGTTGCCCAAGCTGACCAATGTGCTGGTGATCGGAGTGCTGCTGCGCTTCATGCACTCCTTCATGATCTATGCCGAACCCTTCGTGTTAACGGGCGGGGGGCCGGGTAGTTCCACCACCTTCCTGAGTCAGTCACTGACGACCATGGCGATAGGTCAGCAGGATCTGGGGCCGTCGGCGGCATTCTCGCTGATCTACTTCCTGATTATCCTGCTGGTTACCTGGGTGTTCTACACGGCGATCATGAACATGCAGAAAGACGACATCAAGGCGGAGGCATGACATGAGCGATGCATTGCCCACAACCCCCGAGGCCGTAAGGCAGCGAGCCGCAGCCACCAGCAATCGGAAGCGTCGCCGGAACCGTTCGGCCCCTCGCCAGTGGCGCCGTCGTGGGCTCATGGCGGCCTATATCGTTTTCGTGCTCTTGCCTATCTATTGGCTGCTCAACATGTCCTTCCAGTCCAATACCGAGATTCTCGGAGGGCTGACCCTGTGGCCAGAGGACTTTACACTTGAGCACTATTCCAAGATATTTACCCAGTCAAGCTGGTACATGGGTTACGTTAACTCGATTACCTATGTGCTGATTAATATGCTGTTGAGTATCGTGGTGGCGTTGCCTGCCGCCTATGCCTTCAGTCGCTACAAGTTTATCGGTGATAAACACCTTTTCTTCTGGCTATTGACCAACCTGATGGCGCCGCCGGCCGTATTCCTGCTGCCCTATTTTCAGCTGTACTACACCGTTGGGCTCTTCGATACCCATGTGGCGGTGGCGCTTGCCCACTGTCTCTTCAATATCCCGTTGGCCGTATGGATACTCGAAGGCTTCATGAGCGGTGTGCCCAAGGAGATTGACGAGACGGCGTTTATTGATGGCTATCGTTTTCCGGCCTTCTTCGTGAAGATATTTATCCCCATGATCAGTTCGGGAATCGGTGTGACGCTGTTCTTCCTGTTCATGTTCTCCTGGGTGGAGCTATTGCTTGCCAGCACCCTGACCGCCACGAATGCCCAGCCCATTGCCTCGGTCATGACCCAGACCAAGGGCGCCTCCGGAATCGACTGGGGAGCATTGGCGGCGGCGGGGGCGCTTACGATATTGCCGGGCATCGTGGTGGTGTATTTCGTTCGCAACCATATCGCCAAGGGCTTTGCACTGGGCCGAACTTGAGAGGGAGTCAACATGGAATGGATGGTCTGGACCACCCCGACTCTGGTTTTTTTCCTGGTCATCGCCGCCATACTGGCCGGCATGACCGCCTGGGAAGTCATCTCACCGACGGTCGAGAGAAAGGGCTTTCTGCTTATTTCGACGACCCGCGGAGACCGGCTGTTCATAGGACTGCTCTCTGCGGCTTATATTCATCTTGTCGTGGTGGGTTTCACTCCGCTCACCATCTGGGTTGCCCTGGGTGCATCGGTGCTTTGGGCGTTGATCCTGATGCGCTGGGGCTGACCGAAGCCAGGCATGGAGCCGATTCCCCAGGGACGGCTAACAATAACCGAAGAGGTCAATATGAAATCGATAACAATGCGACTCTCTCTCCTGGCCGTGGGTGTCACCCTGGCCAGTAGCGCCCTATACGCCGATGATACCGACACACGTGCCATCGCGGAGCGTTTGGTCGATGAACACTTCCAGAATTCCACGCTGTCCCGCGAGCAGCAGGTCGAGGAACTGATGTGGTTTGCCAAGGCGGCCGAACCCTTCCGCGGCATGGAGGTCAACACCGTGGCAGAGGGGCTGACCACGCATATCTATGAGCGTGATGTGCTGGCCGAGGCCTTCAGCGAACTGACCGGGATCGAGCTGACCCACAACATCATCGGCGAGGGTGATGTCGTCAACAACATGCAGACCCAGATGCAGTCGGGGCGCAACATCTACGACGGCTACGTCAATGACTCCGATTCAATCGGCACGCATGTTCGTTATGGCACCACAATCAATATTTCTGACGCCATGGACAATGAGTGGGCCGATTATACCCTGCCGACCCTGGACCTGGATGATTTCATCGGCCTGCAGTACGGCACGGGGCCCGACGGCAGCCTCTACCAGATGCCCACCCAGCAGTTCGCCAACCTCTATTGGTTCCGCTACGACTGGTTCCAGCGCGACGACTTCCAGGAACAGTTCAAGGACGCCTATGGCTACGAGCTGGGGGTGCCGACCAACTGGACCGCCTATGAGGATATCGCCGAATTCTTCACCGAGCGGGTGGGCGAGATCGATGGTACCAAGGTGTATGGCCATATGGATTACGGGCGCCGCGACCCATCACTGGGTTGGCGTTTCCACGACTCCTGGCTCTCGATGGCCGGCATGGGCAGCCCCGGCGTGCCCTTCGGCAACCCGGTCGATGACTGGGGCATTCGCGTGAACGAGGAGAGCCAGCCCGTCGGGGCAAGCCTGTCCCGGGGCGGGGCGACCAACTCACCGGCATCGGTGTTTGCCGTTACCAAGATGGTGGACTGGCTCGAGAAGTATGCGCCCCCCGAGGCGAGTGGCATGACCTTCGGCGAGGCGGGGCCGGTGCCGGCCCAGGGCAATGTCGCCCAGCAGATGTTTTGGTATACGGCCTTCACGGCGGACATGACGGATGCGTCGCTGTCGGTCACCGACGACGAGGGGAATCCTAAGTGGCGCATGGCGCCGTCGCCGACCGGCCCCTACTGGGAAGAAGGCATGAAGGTGGGGTATCAGGACGTCGGTGCCTGGACCTTCTTCGATTCCACGCCGGAGGATCGCCGTACGGCCGCCTGGCTGTTCGCGCAATTCAGCGTTTCCAAGACGGTATCGCTGGAGAAGCTCATGGAAGGGCTCACGCCAATTCGCGAGTCGGACATATTCTCCGAGCAGATGACCGAGATGGCGCCCAAGCTTGGCGGCCTGGTGGAGTTCTATCGCAGCCCCAACGAGTCCAACTGGACGCCGTCTTCCACCAACGTGCCGGACTATCCGCGCATGGCCCCGCTGTGGTGGCAGAACCTGGCGCCTGCCGTCAGCGGTGATATCTCTCCCCAGGAAGCGCTCGACAACCTGGCGGGGGATCTCGACAGCATCATGGCCCGCCTGGCGCGAGCCAAGGTGTTCTCGACCTATGCCCCCAACCTCAACGACGAGCGCGATCCCCAGTACTGGCTGGACCAGGAGGGGGCCCCCAAGCCCCGGCTGGACGACGAGATGCCCCAGGGGACTACCGTTCCCTACGACCAGCTGATGGAGGAGTGGATGGCCGCCGGGTCTCGTGAGTGAATGAGAGGCGAGCGGGGCACCGGCGTTTCCCCATGACCCGCCGATACAGCAGGGCAGGGGGAGTGACCACCGGGTCTCGTGAGTGAATGAGTGATGGACAGGGCCCCGCTCGATGACAATCGAGCGGGGCCCGTTATTTTCGGTGCTTCGCAGACTGGCCTGCTAGAATGCCGCGCGAGCCATCGCCTGCCATCCATTCCAGGAGCCTTGTCATGCCAGATACCGCGGCCTCGCGGCCCGCTACCCCTCTTCCCCGCACGCTGCTCACCGGCGTGCAGATGCTGTTCGTTGCCTTCGGTTCCCTGGTGCTGGTGCCGTTGCTGACCGGCCTGGACCCTAGCGTGGCCCTGTTCACCGCCGGTATCGGTACGCTGCTGTTCCACGGTGTAACCGGCCTGACGGTGCCGGTCTTTCTGGCATCGTCCTTCGCCTTTATTGCGCCGATTCAGGGGTCGATTGCCAACTTTGGAGTATCGGCGACGCTGGGCGGACTGATGGTCGCCGGCCTGGTCTATGTGGTGGTCTCCCAGGCGGTACGCCTCAAGGGAACCGTGTGGTTGCACCGCCTGTTGCCGCCGGTGGTGGTGGGGCCGGTGATCATGGTGATCGGCCTGGCCCTCGCGCCGGTGGCGGTCAGCATGGCGACCGGCGAGACCAGCGATCATATCGGCTACGGTCCGGCGCTGTTTCTCTCCATGACCAGCCTCCTGGTGACCCTGGTACTGGCGGTATTTGGCCGCGGCATTATCCGGTTGATCCCCATCATGGGAGGCATCGCCACCGGCTATGGGCTGGCGTTGATCATGGGGCTGGTGGATTTTACCCCGATGCACGAATCGGCCTGGCTGGCCATACCCGCCTTCACCGCGCCAAGCTTCCACTGGGCGGCGATCCTGTTCATGATTCCGGTGGCGATCGCCCCGGCCGTGGAGCATATCGGCGACATGGTCGCCATCGGCTCGGTGACCCGCAGGAATTACCTGGAGACGCCCGGCCTGCACCGCACCCTGCTGGGAGACGGCCTGGCCACCATGGCGGCCGCACTCTTCGGTGGCCCGCCCAACACCACCTATTCCGAAGTCACCGGGGCGGTGACCCTGATCCGTGCCTTCGACCCGCGCATCATGCTGGTGGCGGCCTGTACGGCCATTGGCCTGGCCTTCGTCGCCAAGCTGGGGGCGCTGCTGCAGACCATTCCGGGGCCGGTGATGGGGGGGATCATGACCCTGCTGTTCGGCTCCATCGCCGTGGTGGGCATGAATACCCTGGTGCGGGCCGGCGACTCGCTCACCGCGCCGCGCAACCTGGTGGTGATCTCGCTGATCCTGGTATTCGGCATCGGCGGCATGCAGGTGGGCGGCGGCCAGTTCACCCTGCAGGGGGTGAGCCTGGCCGCCCTGGTCGGCATCGTCCTTAACTGGATACTGCCCGGCGCCAAAGAAGACGAATAACGAGTCCCGGTAGCGGCGGGTCGGGTCTTTATAGGCGTCGACGCGGCGGTCCCGGCCGGTATGGAGAGTAGCCAGGTCCGTCGCTGGTGATTCAGTCCCGGTAGCGGCGGGTCAGGTCTTTATAGGCGTCGATGCGGCGGTCCCTGAGGTACGGCCAGATTCGTCGCACGTCTTCGCTGCGGTCCATGTCCAGGGTCACCATCAGCCGCTCGGCCTGGGTCCCGGCATGGGCCAGCAGTTCGCCCTGGGGGCCGGCGATAAAGCTGCCCCCCCAGAAGTCGATGCCGCCGCCGATGCCGGAGCGGTCGGGCTCGTGGTCGACCCGGTTGGCCACGATCACCGGCACGCCATTGGCGACTGCGTGGCTTCGCTGGATCAGCGTCCAGGCCTCCTTCTGGCGGGCCTTTTCATCGTCCTCATCGACCGGGTCCCAGCCGATGGCCGTGGGGTAGAGCAGCAGCTCGGCTCCGGCCAGGGCCATCAGCCGCGCCGCTTCCGGATACCACTGGTCCCAGCACACCAGCAAGCCGAGTCGACCGACCGAGGTGTCGATCGGCGCGAAGCCCTCACCGGGGCCGTCGGCGTCGCCCGGCGTGAAGTAAAATTTCTCGTAGAAGCCCGGGTCATCGGGGATATGCATCTTGCGGTAGTGACCCACGCTACCCAGTTGACGATCGTAGACCACGGCGGTGTTGTGATAGAGGCCGGCGGCGCGGCGCTCGAAGAGTGAGCCCACCAGCACGATATCGAGCTCCGCGGCAAGAGCGGCCAGGCGGCTGCCGGTGGGGCCGTCCAGGGGCTCGGCGAGGTCGAACAGCTCGGTATCCTCGTATTGACAGAAATAGTGGGTGGCGTGCAGCTCCTGCAGCATGACCAGTTCGGCACCGGCCGCGGCCAGTTCACGGATGCCGGCCTCGCTCTCGGCGAGGCTTCTGGCCTTGTCGGGCCAGCCGGGCTGTTGGACCAGGCCGACCTTCAGGTGGCGGGACATGGTGATATCTCCTCGTTTCAACAGGTCGTCGTGGCTGTCAGGCTGTTGCGGGGCAGCTGCATGGTCAGACAGTGCAGGCTGCCGTGTTGACGGATCACGCTGCGACAGTCGATGGGCACGATGTCGCGGCCCGGGAAGGCACCACTCAGGGCGACGAGGGCCCGGGCGTCGGCGGCGTCGGCATAGGTAGGCACCAGCACGGCGCCGTTGATGATCAGGAAGTTGGCATAAGTCGCCGGAAGGCGATGGCCATCCTCGGGGTCTCGGCAGGGCGAGGGCCAGGGCAGGGGGACCAGGCGATAGGGCTGGCCGTCGGCGCGACGCAGGGCCTTGAGCTCTTCCTCCATGGCCGATAGTGCCGGGTAGTGAGGGTCCTGGTCATCATCACAGCACACATAGGCGATCGTGCCGGGATCGCAGAAGCGTGCCAGGGTGTCGATATGACTGTCGGTGTCGTCGCCTTCCAGGTGGCCATTGGCTAGCCACAGCACGCGATTCACGCCGAAGTCCTGGTGCAACCACTCTTCCACGGCTCGGCGGTCGAGCCCTGGGTTGCGATTGGGGTTGAGCAGGCAGGCCTCGGTGGTGAGCAGGGTGCCCTCGCCATCACTCTCGATGGCGCCGCCCTCGAGCACCAGTCCTCGTTCGCTGACCGGGCCGGCGAATACGCCGGCGGCGGCGAGGCGCCGTGTCAGGGTGTTGTCTCGGGCGGCGGGAAACTTGCCGCCCCAGCCGGTGAACTCATAGTCGTGCAGCACCAGCCTGCCAGCGTGCTCCACCGCCAGGGGGCCATGGTCGCGGGCCCAGGTGTCGTCTGTCTCGGCGACCACCAGCCGCAATCGCTCGGTGGGGACGCCGAGTCGTGCGAAGCGTCGCTCGAGCCGGGTTCGAACGAGAGGGGTCGGGACGCTGATCAGCACGCTCTGGTAGCGGGCGATGGCGACCACCATCGCCTCCAGCGTTGACTCGATGCGCTCAAGCATCGAGGCCCAGTCGCTTTCCTGGCTGGGCCAGGTCAATAGTACGGCATCCTGGGGATGCCACTCGGGGAGCAGGCGTGTGGCCATCGGGTCGATTCCGGATCGCGAGGTGTCAGGTCGCGAATGTAGGTGGCCCGAGGGCGCTATGCAAGAGCCGAAGAAGGGAGGGAGTGGCTGGTCTTCCCTTCGGTGGATGGTACTCTTGAATCTACCATGACTGTCGCCGGGTCGATAAGGAGCCGCATGCGCGCCAATGTCCTACTACCTTTGATGATCGTGCTGGGCCAGATACTCGGTGGCTGTACGGTGCTTTCCGACGATGAGTCGGTGGTGGCCGCCTCGGCACGCCTCGAGGAGCGCCGGGCCCTGTTCGACCAGCCGTATATCGATCCCCTGACACGCTACCTGGAAACACACGGCGACGATCCGCGTTATGCCGATGTGTTGACGGCTATCCTGGTGGAGCGCGATCGTCGTTGCGCCGCGATCGCCGACGAATACACCCAGCGCCCGGTCAACCGTGAGACGCTGGCACGCTACCGGCGTGGTTACCTGTATTCCTGTCCCGCCGATGTAAATGCCTTCCATGCACGGGTGCGCGCGCAGGACGCGAGCCGCGCCGCCACGGCGTCACAGCCCGAGGAAGAGCCCGAATCCGAGGAGATGGAAGAGGTCGAGGGGGCGCAGGACTCCGGCGCTCTGGATGCGTCTGTCGCCTCCCTGGCCGAGAGAGACAAGCGGGTCGAGGAATCCCTGGAACGGCGCCAGCGCAACGACTGCTATCTGCTGTTCACCATACGTAACCTGGGAGAAGCCCGAGAGGCCTGCCGTGAGCCCGCCGAGCAGGGCGATGCTCGCGCCCAGCGACACATGGGCAGCATGGCCGAGATAAAGGGGGATCGGCAGGAGGCCGTGCGCTGGTATCGCCGGGCTGTCGATAACGGCGATGCGAAGGCCGGTGAGAGGCTCGCGGCGCTCACCGGCTCCGGCCTGGATGTTGAGACGAAAGATGCCGACACGAAAGATACCGATACGGAAGATGCCGATATCGAGGATGCCGAGTGAGACGCCAGCGCCTCTTCCTGGGTCGACGTCCCCTCATCATGCTGCTGCTGGCGTTGCTGGTGGCGCTTTTCTTCGGCGGCATGTGGCTGCTCTCCACGCTGAATCTGCGCTTCTCGGAGGAGACTCTCTCGGCGCTGCGTGAGCGGCAGATCGAGGAAGCCTTTCATGCCAACCTGGATCGTATCGACGCCCATCACCGGCGGATGGAGCAGAACAGCTGGGGACTGACACGAGTCGCGGCCCTGCTTGCCGACATGGACGCGGGAGAGGCCGAGGTATCCGCTGCCCTGCAGCAGTCCCTGGAGGAGTTTGCCGACGCCAGCGGGGCCACCCTGTTGCTCCCGCGGCTGTCGCCCCCGGTCTCGTTGTTCGCGTATCGTGACGCCGGGCGGGTCGTCGTCGAGCCGCTGGAAAGCGAGGGGCTAAAGGCGGAGGAGCTGCAGCTGCGCCTCAATGTCTGGCGTGCGGGCAATGACCAGCCGCACTGGACCCCCGCCTACTTCAATACGCGCATCAATGACGCCGTGATCAGCGTCAGCGCGCCGGTTCGTGATGTCGCCGATCGAGTGGTGGGCATGGCCGCCAGCGACTGGATAGCCGATGACATCATCCGCATAGTCAGCGGCGTCAGGGTCACGCCGAGCACCTTTGCCTTCCTGGTGGATCAGGAGAATCGCAACCTCTCCAGCCTCGTGAATGCCGAGGATCTGCAGCGTGCCCAGCAGCTGATCGATGAGGTGTCGGCACTCGAGCTGCATCGCGAAGTGGAAGCGCTGTCGACGGAAGAGGGCATCATGCGTCGCGACCTCACCCTGGCGGGGGAGGACTGGTCGCTGTACCACGATGCGACTCGTGCCGGCATGGTATTTGGCATTGCCGTGCCTCGGGCGGAAATCGATGCCGTGCTGGCCCCCATGCGCCTGGTCAACCTTCGCCTGCTGGTCGGCATCGGGCTGGTCCTGCTGGTGCTGGCCGGGGTGATACTGTTTCTGGTGGCGGGGCTGCTTCGCCAACTGCGTGCGCTCTATACCGACCCGCTGACTCGACTGCCCAATCGAGCCTGCCTGCTGGCCGATCTCGAAGGCGGGCGAGCGGGGTCGTTGATATTGATCAATGTCGATGGCTTCAAGCAGATCAATGATCTCTTCGGTCATCGCTGCGGGGATCGCGTCATTCAACGTCTGGCGGTACGCCTGCAGGAGTACCTGGAGGCGACCGACTGTCGTGGCTGCAAGCTTTATCGAATGCCGGGCGATGAGCATGCGGCCTGGTTGCCTCGCGCCGCGGCCGATGGGTCTCTGGAGGCCATGGTGGAAGCCCTGCACCATGACCTGAGCGGGTTGCGGCTGTCGTGGCGAGGTCAGGAGCTGCCCGTGCAGGTGACCATGGGGGTCGCCTCCAGCTGGAGGCTGGAGGCTGGCGAGGATACCCTGCTGTCATCGGTCAGCATTGCCCTGCGTCAGGCCCGCGTCGAGAGACGCCCCTATGTCTTCTATGATCCGACCGTCCGGGTACGTCGTAACTATGAGCGTAACCTGGACTGGGCCAATCGCCTGGGAGAAGCACTGGAGCAGGATCGGGTGGTGGCATATTTCCAGCCGATCCTCGAGCTGGCGAGTGGGCGGGTCGACAAGTTCGAGTGCCTGGTGCGCATGTTGGATGAAGAGGGGCATGCGATCGGGCCCGGTGCCTTTCTGGAGGTGGCTCGGCGTAGCCGCCTCTACCACCGCCTGACCCTGACCATGGTGGCTCGCTGCCTGGCGGCACTGGCCGAGACCCCTCACGAATACTCGCTGAACCTGTCCGGCGATGACATCATCGACCCGGAGACCAGCGAGGCGTTGCTGGCGCGGGTGGCCGAGAGCGGTGCCGGGAATCGGCTGATCTTCGAGATCCTCGAGTCGGAAGGCATCGAGAACTATGCGGCAGTCAGCGACTTTATCGCTCGGGCCAAGGCTCTGGGCGTGCGGATCGCCATCGATGATTTCGGCAGCGGTTATTCGAACTTCGAACACCTGCTGCGCCTCGATGTGGACCTGCTGAAGATCGATGGAAGCCTGGTGCGTCAGCTCGATACCGACTCCGATGCCGAGACCCTGATCCGGGGTATCGTGGGCTTCGCCCGTGAGATGGGCATCACCACGGTGGCGGAATTTGTCCACGACGCGGCGATACTGGAGCGGGTGAGAGTGCTGGGCGTGGACTTTGCCCAGGGGGCCAGCATCGGCATGCCGGGGCCGTCTCCCGAGTTCGCGAGTGCCGCCGGCAAGGGTCGTGCAAATCCCGTGAAATAGCCTTGCCGGCGGTGCAGCGTCACGGCAAAAGCCTTACCATGGGCGCCCGCTGTCTGACTGCCGGGCCATCGCTGCCCTGCTACAAGGCTCTCGCCGACAAGGAACGCCATCATGCTGGATAGACTGCCCTTCCTGATCGGGTTGCGCTATGTGCGCGCCAAGCGCCGCAACCACTTCATCTCCTTTATCTCGCTGACCTCCATGCTGGGTCTGATGCTCGGCGTTGCCGTGCTGATCCTGGTGCTCTCGGTGATGAACGGCTTCGATCATGAGCTGCGCACGCGCATCCTCGGCATGGTGCCACACACCAAGGTCGAATCGCGCACCGGCATGGTGGAATGGGAGGCCCTGGCCGAGCGCCTGATGGAGCGCGAGCACGTCATCGGTGCCGCCCCCTATGTGGAGCAGCAGGGCATGTTCTCGGTAGGCGGAAACAATGAGGGCGCCATGGTCAACGGCATCCACCCCGAGTGGGAGGATCGAGTATCGATCATCGGCGAGAACATGCAGGAGGGCAGCCTCGCCGACCTGGAGGCCGGTGAATGGAATATCGTGCTGGGCTCTATCCTGGCGCGGCGCCTGGGGGTCGGGGTCGGTGATCGCGTCACCCTGCTGGTGCCCGAGGCCTCGATCACCCCGGCCGGCGTCTTTCCACGGCTCAAACGCTTCAACGTCAGCGGTATCTTCAGCGTCGGAGCCGATCTGGATGCCGCTCTCGCCTATGCCCATATCGATGACATGCAGACCCTGGCGCGCCTGGGAGATGCCGTGGGTGGCCTGCGCCTGGAACTCGATGATCTCTTCATCGCCAGCGCCGAGACCCAGTCGATCATCAACGAACTGGGGCCGGGCTACCGCGGCTACGACTGGACCTACTCCCATGGCAACCTCTTCCAGGCGATCCAGATGGAGAAGCGCATGATCGCGCTGCTGCTCACGGTGATCATCGCCGTGGCGGCCTTCAATATCGTCTCGACCCTGGTAATGGTGGTGACCGACAAGCATGCCGATATCGCGATTCTACGCACGATCGGGGCCACCCCTCGGTCGATCATGGGCATCTTCGTTGTCCAGGGCCTGGCCATCGGGGTGATCGGTATCCTGGTGGGCGTGGGGCTCGGGGTGCTGCTGGCACTGACCATCCCCGACATCATCGACTGGGTCGAGGCGGCGTTCGGCATCCAGTTCCTCGACGCGGGGGTCTATTTCATCAGCAACCTGCCCTCGCGCCTGCAATGGGAAGACGTTGGCAATATCGTGGCCTCGGCCCTGGTGCTGACCTTCTTCTCCACACTCTATCCTGCATGGCGGGCCGCCCGTGTGCAGCCGGCCGAGGTGCTGCGCTATGAGTGATGTCCGCAACGCTTTGAGTCCACAACAGGAGCCTCCCATGCAACGCACTGCCGGGCAGACGATGCTGGAGTGTCACGACCTGACCCGTACCTACAATGAGGGTCCCCAGGACATTACCGTGCTCGATGGGCTCTCCCTTACCGTCAACGCCGGCGAGCGGGTCGCCATCGTTGGCAGCTCGGGATCGGGGAAGACCACGCTGCTCAATCTTCTGGGTGGCCTCGACCGACCCAGCCGCGGCGAGGTGCGTATCGCCGGCGAGTCGCTGTTGAACCTCGGTGAGACGGCCTTGGGACGCTTTCGCAACCGGCATATCGGCTTCGTCTACCAGTTTCATCATCTGCTCGCGGAGTTCACCGCCGTCGAGAACGCGGCGCTGCCGTTGATCGTGCGTGGGCAACGCAAGAAGGACGCCGAGGCGAGTGCCTTGAGGCTGCTGGAAAAGGTCGGCATGGCAGCGCGCGGCGACCACAAGCCCGGCGAGCTGTCGGGCGGCGAGCGTCAGCGTGTGGCCATTGCCCGGGCACTGGTGACCGACCCCAGCCTGGTGCTGATGGATGAGCCCACCGGCAACCTGGACCAGCATACCGCGGCCGGTATCCTGGCATTGATGGACGAACTGGCCCACACCGCCGCCTGTGCCTTCGTCATCGTCACCCATGACCCGGCGCTGGCCGCCCATCAGGATCGCGTCTTGCGCCTCGATGACGGCCGTTTGAGCGAGCAGCCGAGGGAACCCTAGGCGTATTCGTCCAGCGGCCGCCTTTCGGGCGGCCGCTCGCCGTTGGAAGGGTGTCAGGACCCCTCAACGCAGCGGCCAGCGGATCAGGCAGCCCCGTCGCCGTCTGGTCGACGCTCGTGCCGCCGACGCTGACGCTTCTTCCAGTTTCGCGATACCTGCCAACGCCACAGCAGCCGCACCGCCAGGTTGCTGACAATAGCCAATGCCACCGCCGTTACCACCGACCCCAGTGTCAGGGCCGGCAGGATGTCGCCCAGGCGTTCGGCAATCCAGCGAGGGGAGAGGTGCTCGGGGGCGTCTCGGGCGGGCACGTTCATCAGCCAGGCCCCGAGACGATAGTTGGCGTAGAAGATCAGCGGCATGGTCAGGGGATTGGTGACCCAGACCAGCCCCACGGAGAGCGGGAGGTTGCAGCGCGCCACCCAGGCGCCGCCGGCCGCCACGGCCATCTGCAGGGGAATCGGCAACATGGCGCTGAACAGTCCCACCGAGAACGCATTGGCCACGCTGCGACGGCCCAGGATCCATAGCGCGGGGTCGCCGATCAAACCGCCCATGAAGCGCAGCGAACGCTGTCGCCTCAGGGCGTCGGGGTGGGGCATATAGCGCTGTAACAGGCGGCGCGGCATGGGCACTGGCTCGCAGCATCGTGACCTGGCCTATTATCCATACAAGGCTGTGGGACCGCACCTTAAGTCTTTCTCGCCACGGGGCGCAGCCCCTCTTGCCGGAGCCAGACGATGCCGAGAGGATGGGCGCTTCCCCTGGCCCTCGCCGTGCTGTCGGGGATCGGGCTGGGGGCCAATCCACCGCCGGCCCTCGCCGAGGGGCTGGGCCTGCTGCTGTTGGTCGCCCTGGCCATGCGCTGCCGGGCGGCGGCGGTGGGGGCACTGCTGGTCGCCTGGATGGCGGGAGCCGTGCTGATGGTAGAGGACGGGCAGCTGGCGCCGGGGCTGGGGGGTGTCGATCTGACGCTCGAGGGGCGGCTGGACTCGGTGGCCGCCCAGGGGCGGCTGACGCGTCTCGTGGTGAGCGTTGAACATTGCCGTCCCCTCGACCCCGAGCGCCTGCCCTGTCGAACCCTGCGCCGGGTCAGGCTCAATGCCTATGCGCCACCCCCCATGGTGGCCGGTGAGCGCTGGCGGCTCACCGTCAGGCTGAGGCCGCCCGGCGGTCTCGTGAATCCCGGTACCTTCGACTATCGCGCCTGGCTCTGGCGTGAAGGCATTCAGGCCACCGGCTATGTGCGCGATGCGCCGCCACCCCGGCGCCTGGGGGTGGCCCCGGCGGATCCTCGACGCTGGGCGCTGGCGCTGCTCGACGACCAGGACCTGCCGCCCCGCGCGGCTCGCTGGCTGGCGGCGCTGACCCTGGGCGCCAGCCAGCGGCTCACCGACGACGACTGGGCCCTGCTCAATGCCAGCGGTACCACCCACCTGATGGTGATTTCCGGGCTGCACGTTAGCCTGGTGGCGGCTGTCGTGCTGCTGCTGGGCCGCGGCCTGGCACGCCTGGCGATGCCGACACGCTGGCGCCTGGCCGTATGGCCCTGGTGGCTGGCCGCGCTGGGGGCCGGGGGCTATGCGCTGCTGGCCGGGCTCGAACCGCCGGCCCTGCGCGCGCTGACCATGACCCTGGTGGGGCTCTGGGTATCCAGCGGCCGGCATGCACCGGGGCCCTGGCAGGGCTGGTGGCTGGCGCTCGCCCTGGTGCTCCTGCTCGACCCGCTCAGTGCCTGGCGGCCCGGGTTGTGGCTATCCTTCTCGGCGGTCGCCATGCTGATCCTTATCTGGCAGGGCAGGCCCCGGCCCCGGGGAGTGCGCGGCTGGCTATGGGGGCTGGTGCGCACTCAGCTACTGTTGGCCCCGGGAATGGCGGCCGCCGTCCTGCTGGCCTTCGACCGGCTGGCGCCGGCGGCGCCCCTGGTCAACCTGGTCGCCGTGCCGTTGGTGAGCGGCCTGCTGGTTCCCCTGGGACTGCTCGGCTGGCTGTTGGCGCCCTTGCCAGGCGCGATGGGGGCCTGCTGGTGGCTATTCGCGCGGCTGGCGGAGGGGTTGGCCGGGGGGCTGGAGGCCGTGGTCGCCTGGCTGCCGCTCTGGCACCCCGAGCCCTCCCTGGCGCTGCCGGTGGCGCTTTCCCTGTTGGTCCTGGCGGCCCTGTGGGGGCTGCCCGGGCTGGACGGGCGCCTGCGAGTGACCGCCTCGCTGGTGCTGTGCCTGGTCCCGCTGCTGTGGCAGCCCCCTCGCGTACCGCCGGGGGAGCTTAGGGTCCGAATCCATGACGTGGGCCAGGGCCAGCTGGTGGAGCTGCGTACCGCCGGCTATCGTCTGCTCTACGATACCGGGCCACGCTTCGGTTCGGGCTTCACCCCCCTGGAGACGCTGTGGCCGCCGGGGCAGGCCTTCGACATGGTCATCGTCAGTCATGCCGACGGTGATCATGCAGGAGGAGTGGCGGCCCTTGATGCCCGGCATCGCGTCGAACGCTATATCGGGCCATCGACGGTGCTGCCCGGTGAGAGGGGCGAGCCCTGTCGGGCCGGTCGACACTGGCGTCGCGATGGCGTCGACTTTCGCCTGTTATGGCCGCCCCGGACGATTCACGGACTGTCGGACAATGACCGTTCCTGTGTCATGGAGGTCACGGCCGGCCGGCATCGTCTGCTGCTCAGCGGCGACCTGGGCAAGGATCATGAGCGGGAGTTGCTGAGCGAGATGCAGGGCGCCGTGAGCCTGCTGCTGGCCGGACACCATGGCAGCGCAACCAGCTCGGGGCCGGCGTTGGTCGCGGCGCTCGCGCCCCGTCACCTGGTCTATAGCGTGGGGCGCCACAATCCCTTCGGCCACCCGGCCCCCGAGGTGGTCAGGCGCTTTCGCCGTGCCGGGGCCTGCCAGTGGAGCACGGGCCTGGACGGTGCCCTGACGTTCCGCCTGGGCGGTGAGACACTGACCAGGCCTGCCGCCGCCGATCGCACCGGTGTGCGGCCCGGTGTCGATTGCGGGCACCTTGCGTTAGAATCGCCCTGAATGCCGTGGGACACCCGAGGCGGTTGGGGAGAAGGCCCACCGCACGATATTTCACCCAGACCAGCGGAGACGCCGTGATTCCCACCGGGACTTCCCAACAGGCGCCACAGCAATCGGGCCTGACGCTCTATCGCCGCCTGCTGCGCTATGTACGCCCCTACTGGGGCTCCTTCGCCCTGGCGATCTTCGGCTATGTCATCTATGCCGGCTCCAGTACCGCCCTGGCAGAGATGATGAAGCGCTTGATCGATGGCATCCAGGAGCCCGACGCCGCCTTTCGGCTCTTCCTGCCGCTGTTCGTGGTGGGCATGTTTGCCGCCCGGGGCCTGGGGACCTTCCTCGGCACCTATTACATGAGCAATGTGGCGCGTAACGTCGTCCATGCGCTGCGCTGTGATGTCTTCAATCATATGCTGCATCTGCCGGGGCGCTTCTTCGATAATCACTCCAGCGGCCACCTGATCTCGCGGGTGACCTATCACGTCGAACAGGTCACCGGCGCGGCCACCAAGGCGGTGACCATCCTGCTCCGCGAGGGCCTGTTCGTGATCGGGCTGGTCATCTATCTGCTGTGGACCAACTGGATGCTGACGCTGCTGTTCCTGGCGGTGACGCCACTGATCGGCGGGGTAGTGAGCTATACCAGCAAGCGTTTTCGCCGCCTCTCGGGGCGTATTCAGGCCTCCATGGGCGATGTTACCCATGTGGCCTCCGAGGCGCTCTCGGGCTACCGGGTGGTGCGCACCCATGGCGCCGAGGACTACGAGAAGGCACGCTTCGCCAGGGCGAGTGACTACAATCGCCAGCAGAGCCTGAAGGAGGCGCTGACCAAGGCGGTCAGCACCCCGGTGATCCAGCTGCTGGTGGCCCTGGCTCTGGCGGTGTTGGTGTGGCTGGCCATGTCGCCGGCACTGATGGACGACATGAGCACCGGCGAGTTCGTGGCCTTCATTACCGCCGCCTCGCTGATGGCCAAGCCGGTTCGCCAGCTCACCGAGGTCAACAGCGAGATCCAGAAGGGCCTGGCCGCCTCGTCGGAGCTTTTCGGCCTGCTCGAGGAGCCACCCGAGGTCGACGAGGGAACCCACGCGCCCGAGCGCCTCGCCGGTCGTGTCACGCTGAAGGAGGTGGCCTTTCGCTATGGCGAGGGCCAGCCCGAGGTGCTGAAGGGTATCGACCTCGAGGTGGCCGAGGGCGAGATGGTGGCGATCGTTGGCCGTTCGGGCAGCGGCAAGTCGACCCTGGTCGGCCTGCTGCCACGCTTCTATCGACCGAGCCGCGGGGAGGTATTGATCGATGATGTCTCCCTGGATGCGTATCGCCTGGCGCCGCTGCGTCGTCAGATCGCGCTGGTGTCTCAGCAGGTGACGCTGTTCAACGCGAGCATCGCCGACAACATCGCCTACGGCGTGGAAAATGCCGACCCGGCCGCCGTCGAGGCGGCCGCCCGTTCTGCCCATGCCCACGAATTTATCGAGCGCCTGCCCCAGGGGTATGCCACCGTGGTCGGCGATAACGGCGTGATGCTCTCCGGGGGGCAGCGCCAGCGGCTGGCCATCGCCCGGGCGATCTTCAAGGATGCACCGCTGCTGATTCTCGACGAGGCCACCTCGGCGCTGGATACGGAGTCCGAACGCCATATCCAGGCCGCGCTGGAGGAGGTCTGCAAGGGGCGCACGACCCTGGTGATCGCCCACCGCCTCTCCACCATCGAGCGTGCCGACCGCATCCTGGTCATGGAGCAGGGGGAGATCATCGAGCAGGGCAGTCATGCCGAATTGCTGGCGCGTGATGGCGCCTATGCGGCCCTGCATCGTCTGCAGTTTCAGGAGGCCACGCCGGCATGAAGTGCTTGGGAGAAAAGCGGTTTCAGGAGGCTTCTCCGGCATGAGCGGGCTTGGCGAGCGCTGGCTCACGGCGGCCTACCGGGGAGATAGCTGGCTGGTGCTGCTGAGGCCCCTGGAGGCGCTCTACCGCTGGGCGGTGCGGCGCCGTGTCGCCGCCTATGCCAGTGGCCGCAGGGTGGCCTGGCGAGCGCCGGTGCCGGTGATCGTGGTGGGTAACCTGACCCTGGGGGGCACCGGCAAGTCGCCGCTGGTGGCCTGGCTGGTGGAGCACCTGGCCGGGGCCGGCCGGCGTCCGGGCATCCTGTCCCGGGGGTATGGCGGCAAGGGGGCGGATCACCCGCTGCTGGTGGCGCCGACGACGCCGGCGGCCGTCTGCGGAGACGAACCACGCATGCTGGCCGACCAGACCGGTGTCCCGGTGGTGGTGGACCCCGACCGGCCCCGCGGCGCCCGGCGCCTGCTCGAGAGTGGCTGTGACATTCTGGTCTGCGACGATGGGCTGCAGCACCTGCCCATGGCCCGCGACCTGGAGCTGGTGGTGGTGGATGGGGCACGGGGCTTCGGCAATGGCCGATGCCTGCCGGCGGGGCCGCTGCGAGACCCCCTGTCGAGGCTGAAGAGCGTCGATGCCATGCTGGTCAATGGTGAGGCCCGGGTCCGGCTGCCCGCCGAGGCGAGGCAGATGACGCTGGTGCCGTCCGCCTGGCGGCGCCTCGCCGATGGCAAACGCTATCCCGCTGCCTCGCCCCCCTTTGCCGGGCCCGTCCATGCGGTGGCCGGTATCGGCCGGCCGGAGCGCTTCTTCGATACCTTGCGAGGGCTTGGCATCGAGGTGGTCCCCCATCCGTTCGGCGACCACCATGCCTTCCATGCCGAGGAACTGCGTTTCGATGATGGCCACCCGCTGGTGATGACCGCCAAGGATGCCGTCAAGTGCCGCGGCCTGGTGCCCGACGATAGCTGGGTACTGGAAGTGGAGGCCTCACCGGAGCCAGGGTTTGTCGCCTGGCTCGATGGCAGGTTGGTCGATATGGACGTGGCGGCCCGGTAGCCGGGGCAGAGAACATGAATTCGCGAGCCGAGCTGGTATCGGCTCTCCACCGGAAGTGAGGGTATATGATGGACAAGGAACTGCTGGCGCTACTGGTCTGCCCGCTGTGCAAGGGGAAACTCAAGTACCGTCGCGAGGCGAATGAGCTGCACTGCCTCTATGATGGTCTGGCCTATCCGGTGCGTGATGGCATTCCGGTGATGCTGGCCGAGGAGGCGCGACAACTCTCCGTGGACGAAAAGCTGCATGACTCGGCCGGGCGAGCGGGGGAGGCCTGATGGCAAAGGACAAGGGCCAGGGTCCCCGGGAGTTTATCGCGGTCATCCCGGCGCGCTTTGCCTCATCGCGGCTGCCGGGCAAGCCGTTGGCGGAGATCGCCGGTGAGCCGATGCTGGCCCATGTCTGGCGGCGCGCCAGTCAGAGCCGCGCCGGCCGGGTGGTGGTGGCCACCGATGACCCACGCATCGCCCGGGCCATGGCGCCGCTGGGGGCCGAGGTGGTGATGACGCGGGAAGACCATCCTTCCGGTACCGACCGGCTGGCCGAGGTGGCCTCCCGGCTCGGGCTCGCTGATGATGCCGTGCTGGTCAATGTTCAGGGCGATGAGCCACTGATACCCCCGGCGCTGATCGACCAGGTCGCCGAGCGGCTGTTTGACGACTCGGGCGCCTCCATCGCGACCCTGGCCGAACCCATCACGGAGGCCGACTCGCTGTTCAACCCTAACGTGGTGAAGGTGGTGCGTGGGCTGGACGGTCGCGCGCTGTACTTCTCTCGGGCCCCCATCCCCTGGAATAGAGAGGCCGGGGACAGAGAGGCCTGGAACAGGGAGTCCTTCGCCACTCGCCCCGAGTCGCTGGACGGCGACGCCTGGCTGCGCCATATCGGCCTCTACGCCTATCGGGCGGCGTTTCTCTTTGAATACGGTCACTGGTCGCCGTCTCCCCTCGAGCGGCTCGAACAGCTCGAGCAGCTGCGGGCCCTGCATCATGGCCATGCCATTCAGGTGGCCCTGGCCCGTGAGTCGCATCCCGCCGGCGTCGATACCGAAGACGACCTGGCCCGAGTGCGGGGCCTTCTGGAACAGGGATCCATGGGAGGAAACTCTTGATGCGCGTGCTATTTGTCTGTCTGGGTAATATCTGTCGTTCGCCTACCGCCGAGGGTGTGTTTCGCCGCCGCCTCGAGGCACGGGGCCTGTCTCACCGCGTCGAGGTAGACTCCTGCGGCATCGCCTCCTGGCACCAGGGGAAGGCGCCGGATCCCCGCGCCGTGGAGGCCGCGGCGCAACGCGGCTTCGATCTTTCAACGCTGCGGGCCCGGCAGTTGAATGCCGAGGATTTCCAGGCCTTCGATTTTCTGTTGGCCATGGACCATGACAACCTGAGCGCCATGCGTGAGCAGGCACCCGAAGGCATGTCCGCCCATATGGGACTCTTCCTGGAATTTGCCGGCTTGCCCGACAAGGCCGTGCCCGACCCCTACTATGGGGGCGAGGAGGGCTTCGAGGAAGTGCTCGACCTGGTCGAACGTGCCGCCGAGGGCCTGGTCGAGGAGATTGCCTCGCGCCGGGAAGCCTGCCGTTGATACCGGCCATCAGCACCCAGCATGACCTGGGCCATGCCAACACCCTGGGGCTGCCCTGCGTGGCCGAGCGCTTTACCGCGCCGGAGAACCTGTCGGAACTCACCCAGGCGCTGGAAACGGCATATGCACGGGGTTGGCCGCTGACGCTACTGGGGGGAGGCAGTAACCTGATCCTGCCAGGCCGGCTGCCGGGCCTGGTGGTGCAGCCGGCCATGGCCGGCTGGTGGCTGGAAGACGGCGAGGGCGATTCGGTGCGAGTGCATGCCGAGGCCGGGATGAACTGGCATCGGCTGGTCATGGCCCTGGCCGCCCGGGGTCTCTGGGGCATCGAGAACCTGGCGCTGATTCCCGGCCACTGCGGCGCGGCGCCGATCCAGAATATCGGCGCCTATGGAGTGGAGTTGGCCGATGTGCTCGAGGCCGTGGAGGTCCTCCATCTAGCGGACGGCCGCGTGACGTGGCTCGATCGCGACGCCTGTGAGTTTGGCTATCGTGACAGCGTCTTCAAGGGGGCGTTGTCGGGGCGGGTCGTCATCATGCGCCTGGTGTTGCGCTTGTCGCGCCATGCCCGGCCGCGTCTGGGCTACGGCGACCTGTCGAATCGAGTGGGTGCGTGCGCCTCGCCGCTGGAGGTGGCCGAGGCCGTCTGTGCCGTTCGTCGTGAGAAGCTGCCCGACCCCTGCGACCTGGGCAATGCCGGCAGTTTTTTCAAGAACCCCCGGGTCGCGGCCGAGCAGGCCGAGCGGCTGCTGGCTCAATACCCCGGCATGCCGCACTTTCCCCAGCCGGATGGCCGGGTCAAGCTCGCCGCGGGCTGGCTGATCGACCAGTGTGGCCTCAAGGGGTGGCGCGATGGTCACTTCGGCGTTCACGAGCGCCAGGCCCTGGTACTGGTGCATTTTGGTGGGGGCAGCGCCGATGAGTTGCTCGACGTTGCCGCCCGCGTGGCCGCTCGGGTAAAGGGGCGCTTCGGCGTGGTGCTGGAGCGCGAACCGCGCCTGCCCGGCTGACTCCGGACCCTTCCCGCTTAAACGACAGCGCCCGCAGCCAAGACTGCGGGCGCTGTTCGTCAGGTTCCACGAGAGGCGTTAGCCCTGCTTGCCCTTGGCCTCCTGCTCACGACGGCGGATCTCCCGCGGATCGTTGTGGGCGCGCCGGCGGCGACGCTCGGCACGGCTCTGTGCCGCTGGCGCCTCGGCCTCTGGCGGCGTCTCGGCCGGCTTGCTGTCGACCGGTGCCTCGGCTTCGACCTTGGCAGGCTTGCTCTCGACCGGCGCCTCGGTGGCAGGCTTGCTCTCGACCGGCGCCTCAGCTGCGGGCTTAGCCTCGACCGGCTTAGCCTCGGCCGGGGCCTCAGCGGCGGGCTTAGCCTCGACCGGCTTGGTCTCGGTCTCGGCAGGCTTGCTCTCGACCGGCGCCTCGACGGGCTTGGCCTTGGCTTCGACCGGCTTGGCTTCGGCCTGTGCCTTGGCGGTCTCGGCCGGCTTGCTGTCGACCGGCGCCTCGGCGGGCTTGGCCTTGGTCTCGGCCTGTGCCTTGGCGGTCTCAGCGGGCTTGCTGTCGACCGGCGCCTCGGCTTCGACCTTGGCAGGCTTGCTCTCGACCGGTGCCTCGGCGGGCTTGGCCTTGGTCTCGGCCTGTGCCTTGGCGGTCTCGACCGGCTTGCTGTCGACCGGCGCCTCGGCTTCGACCTTGGCAGGCTTGCTCTCGACCGGTGCCTCGGCGGGCTTGGCCTTGGTCTCGGCAGGCTTGCTTTCGACCGGCGCCTCGGTGGGCTTGGCTTCGGCTTTGGCAGGCGTGGCCTTGGTCTCGGCGGGCTTGCTCTCGACCGGGGCCTCGGCTTCGACCTTGGCAGGCTTAGCCTCGACCGGCTTGGTCTCGGCCTGTGCCTTGGCGGTCTCGGCAGGCTTGCTGTTGACCGGCGCCGCGGCGGTGGGTGTCGGCGTGTCGGCGGGCTGGGCCTCGGCGGCTTCCGCCTGAAGGCGCTGTTGCTCTTCTAGCGCCTTGGGGTTGACGGCGTGCTGGCGGCGGCGATTACGCGGATTATTGCGTGTGCGCTTGGGCTTGCCATCATCCGCCGGCTTTTCCGCCCTGGCGTCGGCAGGCTTCCTGCTCTCGCCTGATGACTGAGAGTCAGCCGGCTTCTGTGCGGAGCGCGTGTCGCGTTTTTCGTCATTGCCCTGGCGACGGTTATCGTCGCGGCCCTTGGTGGTGTCTTGCTGACGGGGTTGGCGACGGTCGTCCTGGCGCTTGTCGTTCTGACGCTTGTCGTCCTGGCGATTGCCGTCCTGACGATTATTATCCTGGCGCTTGTCGTCCTGACGCTTGCTGTCCTGGCGCTTGCCGTCCTGACGATTACTATCCTGGCGCTTGTCGTCCTGACGATTGCGACCCCGATTCCCGCGATCATTGCGATTATCACGCTTATCGCCGTCATTCGAGTGGCGATCGCCGCGGCCGTTGTCCTGACGCGATGCGCCACGCCGATCGTCGCTACGCGGACGGCGCTGACGGTTGTCGCGTCCGCCGCGATCCTCTTCGCGCACGGGCGTCTTGCGGTCGCCCCGGTCGCTGCTCGAGGAAGCGCTCTCGGTCGTCGGCTTGCTGCGGGCATCGCTCGCGGGCGTCTCGTCGCCGCCCAGCAGCTTGCTCAATCCCTTGACCAGGCGACCCAGCACACCGCCCTGGGGCTCCACGGTCATCGGCGGTGCGCTGCGGCTGGGAGCAGTGGCCTTGGCGGGGGCGGTGGTCTTGGCGGGAGATGCCTCCTGCTGGGTTGGCGGCTCTTGCTGCAGGGAGGCCGGTGCCGGCTCGTGATGAATCACGGTCTTGACCGCGGCCTCGGTGCGCTGCGCCGGCTTGCCGAAGGACGCCTCGGGCTCCTTGCCGACCTCTGTCTCCAGGGAAAGCTCGAAGCTGGACTTCCGGCTGCCGTCCTCCTCGACGTGGTCATCGCGCAGGCGCTGGACGTCGTAGTGGGGCGTGTCCATCTCGGGGCTGGGCAGCAGGACGACACGAACCTCCTGGCGACGCTCGATATCGGCGAGCACCTTGCGCTTCTCGTTGAGAAGGTAGGTCGCGACCGGCACGGGCAGGATGGCACGGATCTGGGCGCTGCGCTCCTTCATGGCTTCTTCTTCGATAAGGCGCATGATGGAGAGCGAAATGGAGCGCACGTCACGGATGGTGCCCTGACCCTTGCAGCGCGGGCAGACCACGCCGCTGGTTTCGCCCAGCGAGGGGCGCAGGCGCTGACGCGACATCTCCATCAAGCCGAAGCGCGAGATGCGGCCGATCTGCACCCGGGCGCGATCGAGCTTGAGGGCGTCGCGCATGCGATTCTCGACCTCACGTTGATTGCGTGCCGGGCTCATGTCGATGAAGTCGATGACCACCAGGCCGCCGATATCGCGCAGGCGTAGCTGGCGAGCGGTCTCGTCGGCCGCCTCCAGGTTGGTCTGCAGGGCCGTTTCCTCGATATCGCTGCCGCGGGTCGCGCGGGCGGAGTTGATATCGATGGAGACCAGCGCCTCGGTATGGTCGATGACGATGGAACCACCGGAGGGTAACTTGACCTCGCGCTCGTAGGCGGTCTCGATCTGGGACTCGATCTGGAAGCGCGAGAACAGCGGTACCTCGTCGGCGTAGAGCTTGATCTTCTGCTGGTAGGAGGGCATCACCTGGCGGATAAAGGCGAGGGCTTCCTCGTGTACCGCGGGGCTGTCGATCAGTACCTCGCCGATATCCTGGCGCAGGTAGTCGCGCATGGCGCGGATGATGACGTTGGATTCGCGGTAGATCAGGAAGGGGGCGGGGCGCTTCCCGGCCTCGGAGGTGATCGATTCCCATACCTGAACCAGGTAGTCCAGGTCCCACTGGAGCTCCTCGGAGCTGCGGCCGATACCCGCGGTGCGCACGATCAGCCCCATGCGGTCCGGTACGCTGAGCTGGTTCATGGCCTCCTTGAGTTGGCTGCGTTCCTCACCCTCGATTCGCCGTGAGATACCGCCGGCCTTGGGGTTGTTGGGCATCAGGACCAGGAAGCGACCGGCCAGGGAAATAAAGGTGGTCAGGGCAGCGCCCTTGTTGCCCCGTTCTTCCTTGTCGACCTGGACGATCACCTCCTGGCCTTCCTTCAGCACTTCCTTGATGCTGGGGCGGCCGTCGGGGTCCTTGACGAAATAATCGCGGGAGACTTCCTTGAGCGGCAAGAAGCCGTGGCGCTCGGCGCCAAAGTCGACAAAGGCGGCTTCGAGGGAGGGTTCTATGCGGGTGATCTTGCCGCGATAGATGTTGGCCTTCTTCTGTTCTCGGGCACCGGACTCGATATCCAGGTCGTAGAGGCGCTGTCCATCGACCAGGGCGACACGCAGCTCTTCGGGCTGGGTCGCATTGATGAGCATCCGTTTCATGTTGACTCGCACTATATAGCGCCGAAGAGCGCGACGTGGCGAATCGCTGTGTGCTGCGTGCTTGTGCTCAGCGCATGTCGTGGATGCGCAGCTGCGTTCGAACGCGTCGCTCCCGGTGGGGCAGCGCCGCGGCATGAGCCTGTTGAGTACGGGGCGGGGGCAGAACATGTTTCGGTGGGCGTCACCCATCCGGCCCTGCGGTCACCGCCAACACCTGGCATTCATCGATTCGCCTACGCCGGCCTCCGGCACGTTGTTGAACGTGTCCCGTGGCCTGCCGTCGCTTCGTGACGGAAAAAGCGGCGGGGGATACGGGCGTGGCGCGTTTATCGCTCTATCACTTGTCTATTGCATCATGGCAACGGGCGGCGGGACGTCTTGGCGTCGTCGCGGCCTTTTTTCGTTCCGGCCTGCGTGTCTGTCGGGCAGGCGCTGTGGGGCCATATCTTGCCCATTGGAACGACTCGGCAATATACCAGCAAGCGCTGTAAGCAGCAATTGGCGCGGTGGGGCGAACACTGCGTTAGAATGCGTCCTTCGCAGGTTCAGAGCAGTGGAGTCTCGGCATGGCCGAAGGGCGCGACGTACAGTGGGTGGCGGTGACGGAAGGACAGGACGGCCAGCGGGTCGACAACTTCCTCATGACGCGTATCAAGGGAGCGCCACGGGCGCTGATCTATCGCATCGTGCGCAAGGGTGAGGTGCGTGTAAACAAGAAGCGCGTCAAGCCCGATAGCCGCCTGGCGACGGGGGACATGGTGCGTATCCCGCCGCTGAAGATGTCGCCGCGGGAGGCGGTGCGTGAGGTAAGCGACAACCTGCGTAACCTGCTGGCCGGCAGCGTGCTGGTCGAAGGGCGTGACTGGCTGGTGATCAACAAGCCGTCGGGGCTGGCGGTTCACGGCGGGAGTGGCGTCAAGATCGGGTTGATCGAGGCACTGCGTCAGGTGCGTGAAGATCTCGACTTCCTGGAACTGGTGCATCGGCTGGATCGTGATACCTCGGGCTGCCTGTTGTTGGCCAAGTCACGGCCGGCATTACTGGCACTCAATGCCTCGCTCAAGCAACACCAGATGGAGAAGCGCTATCTGGCGTTGGTGGCGGGGCGCTGGCCTCAGCGGCGTGACTTCGTGGCGGCCCGCCTGGATCGCTATAACCTGGCCAACGGCGAGCGACGCGTGCGCGTCGATGCCGAGGGCAAGGTGGCACGTACCCGGTTTGCGGTACGCGAAGCCCTGCCGAAGGTGAGCCTGATGGAGGCGGAGCCGGTGACCGGGCGCACCCACCAGATCCGTGTGCACGCCGCCCATGCCGGGCATCCGCTGCTGGGTGACGACAAGTATGGCTCGCGTGAGAGTCAGCAGCTGGCGGCGCGCCTGGGTCTCTCGCGACTCTTCCTGCACGCCGAGTCGCTGGCCTTCCCCGAGCCCACCAGCGGCCGCGAGGTGCGGATTCGTGCGCCGCTGCCCGATGACCTCGAGGCGGCATTGAGCCGCGCTCGCCAGACCCCTTGAGGAGCCGACATGCGTTATCGACTGGTGATTTTCGATTGGGATGGAACCCTGATGGACTCCGTGGCGCGGATCGTCGCCTGCATGCAGGCGGCGTCCCGGGATGCCGGCTGGGGTCGCCTGGAAGACGCTGCCATACGCAATATCATCGGCCTGGGGCTTCCCGAGGCCATCGCGACCCTCTGTCCGGGCATTGACGTCGAGCGAGCCGAACGGCTGCGCAGCCGCTACGCCTGGCACTTCGTGGAAGGCAATGACACGCCCATGGCCTTCTTTCCCGATGTGGTGAGTGGGTTGACGGAACTCCGGGAGCGTCCCGGTCAGCGTCTGGCGGTGGCGACCGGCAAGAGTCGGCGCGGCCTCGATCGCATATTTCACGAGAGCAGCAGTGGTCATTGGTTCCAGGCGAGCCGTACGGCCGACGAGACGCGCTCCAAGCCTCACCCGCTGATGCTCGAGCAGCTGCTGACCGAGCTCGCCGTGCCGGTGACGGAGGCCGTCATGGTGGGGGACACGGCGTATGACCTCGAGATGGCGCGGGCCATCGGCATGGATCGCGTGGCGGTGACCTGGGGGGTGCATGCGCCCGACAGGCTGGCGATGAGCCGGCCGGCCTTCACCGCCGAGACGGTGCCCCAGCTCTTCGATTGGCTGCAGGGAGCCTGAACCATGACCGATGATCGCAACGAGCGCGGCGAAAGCCCCGGTGACACGCGCGACCCCTGGACCCAGGGGCCCGAGGTGAATCGCAACGAGGCCCGGGCGGGCCGCCCGGGGAGCGAGTCGGAGGCGATGATGGCCGACGAGGACGCCGAGGCCCTGCGCGAGCGTCAGCGGCTCGAGCAGACGGCGATGATGGGGCGCTGGATAGACGGTGTGCTGGTGGAGCAGCGTCGTTCGCGGCGCTGGAAGCTGTTCTTTCGCTTCCTGTTCGCGGCGCTGATTGTGGCTTCGCTGTCGGTAACTTTCTACGGGCTGCTGGCGGGTCCGGCTGCGGTCGGCGGGGCCGATAGCCCACACCTGGGCGTGGTCGAGGTGAGTGGTGTGATCGAGGCCGAGGGCACCGCCAGTGCGGAGCGTATCAATGCCGGCCTCAGGCGCGCCTGGGAGGCCGAGGCGAGTGAGGCAGTGGTGCTGCATATCAATAGCCCCGGAGGGAGTCCGGTGCAGTCCCAGCGTATCTTCGATGAGGTCATGCGGCTGCGCGGTGAGGGCGACAAGCCGATTATCGCGGTGATCGAGGATATCGGCGCCAGCGGCGCCTACTACATCGCCGCCGGTGCCGATGAGATCATTGCCGCGCCGGCCAGCCTGGTGGGGTCGATTGGCGTCATCTACTCCGGCTTCGGCTTTCGGGAGGCCATCGAGGAGCTGGGCGTGGAGCGTCGTGTGTATACCGCCGGCGACAACAAGGCCTTCCTCGACCCCTTTTCGGATGTGACCCCGGAGCAGCGCGAATTCTGGCAGTCGGTGCTGGATAGCACCCACGACCAGTTCATTGCCGCGGTGCGCGAGGGGCGTGGGGAGCGCCTGGCCGATGATGAGACGCTGTTCAGCGGGCTGGTCTGGAGTGGCGAGCAGGCCCTGGAGCTGGGGCTGGTGGATTCGCTGGGTAGCCTGGACACCCTGGCCAGGGAGCGCCTCTCCGAGCGCCGACTGCATGATTACACGCCGCGACTGGACCCGTTCAAGCGACTGTCCCGCCAGTTCGGCCGGGTCGCCATGGAGTGGCTGGGGCTGCCCCGTGCCGAATCGCCGGTGCGTTACCAGCTACCTTAGAACGCCGAGCTTTAAGCATGCTGGCAGCACAGCTCCGAGCGGCGCCGGGGACAAGTCGTAGAGGGGGTCCTATGCCAAGGATGGCATCGGTAGCGCCCATGGAAGGGTTCACAGCGCCCCCTCGGAGGCTTGTCGCCGGAAAAGCCGCGGCTTCAGGATGCGGGTCCCAGCGGATCCAGTCCGGCTTCGCGGAGCATGGCGCAGAGACGAATCAGCGGCAGGCCGATCAGGGTATTGGGGTCGTCGCCTTCCAGGCGTTCGAACAGGGTGATGCCCAGCCCCTCCATGCGAAAGCTGCCGGCGCATTCCAGCGGCTGCTCCCGTTCTACATAGCGAGCAATCTCGTCGTCATGGAGCCGGCGAAACACCACGTCATAGGTCTCATGGCACACCCGGTGGTGGCCGTTGCGGGTATCCACCACCGCCAGGCCGGTAAGAAAGCGCACGCGGTTGCCCGAGAAACGCGCCAGCTGGGCGCGGGCGGCGGCCAGGTCGGCGGGCTTGCCCAGGATATCGCCGGCGAAGAGCGCGACCTGGTCGGAGCCGACGATCAGGTGCTTGGGCCATTCGCCGGCGAGCTGCTGCGCCTTGGTGAGTGCCAGTCGGTGCACCAGGCCGCCGGGCGATTCGCCGGGGCGGGGGCTTTCGTCGATCTCGGGGCCTTGCCAGGCATAGGGGAGGCCCAGGCGGTCAAGCAGCTGGCGTCGCCAGCGTGATCCTGAGGCGAGGACGAGGCGCGGCATGCGGGGGCTCCAGGAGAACAAGGGGCGTGCAGGGTAGCATGCTCTTCTGTGCATCGGCGGCTTTGACAGGGGCAGAGGGAGTGCCTATCATTGCGCGCCTATGTTGACCACACGACTCCCCGAACGGGTCGAGCCTTACAAGCTCGCCGCCCGAGCCGAGCATCTTGAAGGCCTGATGGCCCTTGGCGACCTGACGCGATTGACCGAAGCGGTCGGTCGGCAAGAGGGCGACGCCGAGGTGTGGCTGGATTTCACCATCGACGTCCAGGGTCGCCACGAGATTCACGGACGACTGAAAGCGGCGCTGCAGCTGCCTTGCCGGCGTTGCCTGCAGCCCATGGCGCAGGACGTCGAGAGCGAGTTCCTGCTCGGCATGGTCACCAGCGATGCCTTGGCGGCCGAGTTGCCCAGCACCCATGAGCCGGTGCTGGTGGAAGACGAACAGCTGAACCTGCTGACGGTAGTCGAGGATGAATTGATCCTCAGCCTTCCTCAGGTGGTTTACCACGATGAGGCCGACTGTGCGGTCTCTCGCGACCAGCTGACCAGCGGGGAGGATGTTGCGGCATCCCACGAGCCCGCAGCCAGCCCCTTCGATGTGCTTCGGCATCTCAAGGGCAAAAAAACCGATTGATTACCGATTCACTCTGGAGTGATATCCCATGGCAGTTCAAAAGAACCGCAAGACTCGTTCCACGCGTGGCATGCGTCGTAGCCACGACTCCCTGAGCGCCCCGGCCCTTTCCCAGGACAAGGAGACCGGTGCGACCCACCTGCGTCACCATGTCTCTCCGGATGGCTTCTACCGTGGTCGCAAGGTCGTCGACGCGTAAGGCGACGACCCGACCGGTGGTAACCTCAGGCCTCTGACTCCTTGATGCGAATCGCCATCGATACCATGGGAGGGGATCTCGGGCCTCGTGCCGCGGTACGCGGTGCCGCTGGGGCTGCCCTACAGGAGTCTCGTCTCGCGCTGAGTCTGTTTGGCCCCCGTGCCCGCCTCGAACGTGAGATTGCCAGCCTGCCGCGGCGCCTCGCCGCGGCCGGTTCGCGTTTGGAGGTTGTGGATGCTCCCGGTGAGATAGCCTCGGGGCTGCGTCCATCCGAAGCCCTGCGTCATGGCGGTGACACCAGCATGGCGCGGATGCTCGACTGCCTGGTGGCGGGAGATGCCCAGGCGGGTGTCAGCGGTGGCAATACCGGGGCCCTGATGGCACTGGGGCGGCGTGCCCTGGGAACGATAGCCGGCATTCCTCGCCCGGCGATCAGTACCGCGATCCCCACGCGTGAGCAGGGGCGCTGTTACCTGCTCGACCTGGGGGCCAACGTCGATGCCTCTGCCGACCGCCTGGTGGACTTCGCCCGCATGGGCGAGGCGATGGCGCGGCATGTGGATGGGCTGGCGCGACCGCGGGTGGCGCTACTCAATATCGGCGTCGAGGGCATCAAGGGGACCGCCGGCGTCCGTCAGGCCGATGCGCGGCTGCGTGAACTGCCGGCGTTCGATTATCGCGGCTACGTCGAGGGCGACGGCATCTTCGCCGGCAATATCGACGTGGTGGTCTGCGATGGCTTTGTCGGCAATATCGTGCTCAAGGCCAGCGAAGGATTGGCGCGCATGCTGGTGGGCCGGGTTCAGGCCACCTTCGAGGCGCACTGGGGCAGTCGTCTGGTCGGCCTGCTGGCCAGGCCGGCGCTGCGTCGTCTGCGTGGCGAACTGGACCCCGTCCGCTACAACGGCGCCAGCCTGTTGGGGCTGGCGGGCATCGTGGTGAAGAGCCATGGTGGGTCCGATGCCGAGGGTTTTCGCTTTGCCGTGCTGCGCGCCGTGCAGGAGGTGGAGCATGATCTGCCTCGGCGTCTGGCGGGGGAGCTGGGCGGCGCTCGGCAGGACTCTACGTCTCGCGTCGGTGCGGCCGACGGGGATGAAAGGCAATAAAAGCAAAGGTGACAAAGATGACTCAACCGCTCGCCCTCGTGTTTCCCGGACAGGGATCTCAGCAGGTCGGCATGCTGCGTGAGCTTGCGGAGCGCTACAGCGTGGTGGGCACCACCTTCGAGGAGGCATCGGAGGCGCTCGGCTACGACCTCTGGCAGATCGTCCAGGAGGGACCCGCCGAGGCGCTCAATGCGACCGCCTGCACCCAGCCGGCACTGCTTGCCGCGAGCGTGGCGGTCTGGCGTATCTGGCAGGAGCTCGAGGGGCCGCGGCCCGACGCCATGGCCGGTCACAGCCTCGGCGAATACAGCGCCCTGGTGTGTGCCGGAGCGATGCCCTTTGCCGAGGGTGTCAGGCTGGTCAAACTGCGTGGTGAGGCGATGCAGTCGGCCGTGCCTGCCGGGCAGGGTGGCATGGCGGCGATTCTGGGTCTCGATGATGCCGTGGTGGAGCAGGCCTGTGCCGAGTCGGCCCAGGGCGATGTGGTCTCGGCGGTGAACTACAATGCCCCCGGCCAGGTAGTGATCGCCGGCAGCAAGGCGGCCGTCGAGCGGGCCATTGCGGCCTGTCAGGCGGCGGGGGCCAAGCGGGCCATGCCGCTGCCGGTCTCGGTGCCTTCCCACTGTGCCCTGATGGAGCCCGCCGCCGAGCAGCTGGCTGCCGCCATGGACGAGGTGGCGCTCAAGGTGCCGCGTTATACGGTGATCCAGAACGTCGATGCCCAGGCCCATGCCGACGTCGAGACCCTGCGCACACGACTGATCGAGCAGCTTTACCGCCCGGTGCGCTGGACCGCTTGTGTCGAGGCCATGAGCGAGCGGGGCGCCGACGTCTTTATCGAGTGCGGGCCGGGCAAGGTGCTGACCGGGCTTGGCAAGCGTATTGCCCGCGGCAGCAAGGGGCTCGCGGTCAATGATCCTGACAGTCTCGATGCCGCCCTGGAGCTGGCGCGCAGTGTGGCATCCAGCAACGGTTGATCACTTTCCACAGGATAAGGCGTAACTTTCATGACTAGTGAAACCAGAGTCGCCCTGGTCACCGGTGCCAGTCGCGGCATCGGCCGGGCCATTTCCCATGAGCTGGGTCGCCAGGGCCGCATCGTGATCGGCACGGCGACCACCGATGCCGGAGCCGAGAGAATCGATGCCGATCTCAAGGCCCACGGGATCGAGGGCGCCGGAAGGTGTCTCGACGTGACCGATCCGGCCAGCGTCGATGCCGTGGTCAAGTCGATCGGCGAGGAGTTCGGCGCACCGACCATCCTCGTCAACAACGCCGGGATCACGCGAGACAACCTGTTGATGCGCATGAAGGAAGGGGAGTGGGACGATGTCGTCGACACTAACCTGAAGTCGGTCTATCGTGTCAGCAAGGCCTGTCTGCGGGGCATGACCCGCGCCCGCTTCGGGCGTATCGTCAGCATCAGTTCGGTAGTGGCGAGCATGGGGAACCTGGGGCAGACCAACTATGCGGCCGCCAAGGCGGGCATGGAAGGCTTCACGCGAGCCCTGGCCCGTGAGGTGGCGTCGCGTGCGATTACCGTCAATGCGGTGGCCCCCGGCTTTATCGCCACGGACATGACCGAGGCTCTCCCCGAGCAGCAGCAGCAGGCCCTGCTTGACCAGATTCCGCTTTCACGCCTCGGTCAGCCCGAGGAGATCGCGGCCGCGGTGGGCTTTCTCACCGGCGAGACGGCCAGTTATATTACCGGCGAGATCGTGCATGTTAACGGCGGCATGAACATGCGTTGAGAGGTGCCGGGACCGGTGGTTGCGCCGGCCCCGGGGGCTCTATACACTACCCCGCAGTTTCCGGCTTGCGGATCTGGAACCCCAAACGGCTGGTCATCTGGACGGCCAATGTGAACGACTGGAGTACGTCATAATGAGCACCATCGAAGAGCGCGTTAAGAAGGTTGTGGCCGAGCGCCTGAACGTCAAGGAAGAGGACATCCAGAACAGTTCCTCCTTCACCGAAGATCTGGGCGCCGATTCCCTGGATACCGTCGAGCTGGTCATGGCGCTCGAGGAGGAGTTCGACACCGAGATTCCCGACGAGGAAGCGGAGAAGATCACCACCGTCCAGGAAGCCATCGACTACGTTAACGCTCACCAGTAAGCCTGGTGGCGGTCGATGCCGCTTGCTGATGCTCGGGGCCGGCCTCGCCGGAACGGCCCCACGAAAGCCGCCTCCAAGGGCGGCTTTTTCGCACCCGGACAACATGTCTGTGCTCTTCCAGGGCGGCATGTCGCAGGGAGAGTCGTTATAATGCGCCTGACTAAACGGCCCGGACGGGCCGTGATCATCCTGGATGCCTGGAGGAGCGTTGATGACACGTAGACGAGTAGTGGTGACGGGCCTGGGCCTGGTCACTCCGGTGGGGAATACCGTGGCAGAGAGCTGGGGCAATATCGTGTCCGGCAAGAGCGGTATCGCGCCCATTGAGCATTTCGATGTCAGCGGCTTCAACACGCGCTTCGGCGGTTCGGTGAAGGACTTCGATATCAGTCCCTACCTGAACACCAAGGAAGCCCGCAAGATGGACCTGTTCATCCAGTACGGCATGGCGGCCGGGGGGCAGGCGATCCAGGATGCCGGCATCGAGTGTACCGAGGAGAATGCTCAGCGTTTCGGTGTGGCCATCGGTTCCGGCATCGGCGGGCTTCCGATGATCGAGCATAACCATAACGCCATGTTGAAGAGTGGGCCGCGGCGTATCTCGCCGTTCTTCGTGCCCGGCTCGATCATCAACATGATCTCCGGTAACCTGGCGATCCAGCATGGCTTCCGTGGTCCCAATATCGCGATCACCACCGCCTGCACCACCGGTACCCACAACATCGGTTACAGCGCGCGGACCATCGCCTATGGTGATGCCGATGTGATGGTGTGTGGCGGCGCCGAGATGGCCACCACGCCGCTGGGGCTGGGCGGATTCTCGGCGGCCCGGGCACTCTCTACTCGCAATGATTCGCCGGAAGAGGCCAGTCGCCCCTGGGATCGCGACCGTGACGGCTTCGTGCTCTCCGACGGTGCGGGTGTGCTGGTGCTGGAGGAATTCGAGCATGCCAAGGCACGCGGGGCGACCATCTATGCGGAAGTGGCCGGCTTCGGCATGAGCGATGACGCCTACCACATGACGTCCCCGCCCGAAGACGGCAGCGGCGCCGCCCTGTCCATGGCCAACGCCGTGCGCGATGCCGGCCTCGACCCGGCCTCGATCGATTATATCAATGCCCACGGTACCTCCACGCCTGCGGGGGACCTGGCCGAGAGTCTGGCCGTGCAGCATGTGATGGGCGAGGCCGCCAGGTCGGTCGCCGTCAGTTCCACCAAGTCGATGATCGGGCACCTGCTTGGAGCTGCGGGCGCCGTCGAGGCGGTGTTCTCGATTCTCGCAATCCGCGACCAGGTGGCGCCCCCCACCATCAACCTGGATAACCCCCAGGAGGGCTGCGAGCTCGATTATGTGCCTCACACGGCTCGCGAGATGAAGATCGACGTGACCCTGTCGAACTCCTTCGGCTTCGGTGGCACCAACGGCACCCTGGTCTTCACCAGGGTGTGAGCGAGGGGCGCGTGAGCGAGCCGGCTAGCTGGCCCCTGGACGATCGCGGCGCCGCCTACGGTGACGGCCTCTTCGAGACCATCCTGATCAGGGACGGGCGGCCGCTACTCTGGGATGAGCACCTGGCACGCCTGGCGCGTGGCTGTCGGGTGCTGGGCATGCCGATGCCCGACGAGCATGACCTGGCCCTGCCTTTGGCCGAGGCAGGGGCGGGGCTCGAGGTGCTCAAGCTGATGCTGACCCGGGGAAGTGGCGGTCGGGGCTATCGCCCGCCGGCCTCTCCCGCGCCGCGCCTGCGCTGGCGGCTGACCTCCTTCGCCCCGGATGCATCCCGCTGGCGGCTGGGCGTGAGGGTGCGGCATTGTCGCCTGCGCCTCGCGGGGCAGCCGCTCCTGGCCGGGATCAAGCATCTCAATCGCCTGGAAAACGTGCTCGCACGCCGCGAGTGGGGCGATGACGCCATCGCCGAGGGGCTGCTCAGCGATGAGGCGGGGCGCCTGGTCGAGGCGACCGCCATGAACCTCTTCTGGCGGCGCGCCGGCCGCCTGGAGACGCCTTCGCTCGCGCGTTGCGGGGTAGCGGGCACCCTGCGCGAGGCCTTGATGTCACGCGTCGAGATCCACGAGGTCGAGGCGGGGGACGAAGCGCTGGACGATGCCGAGGCCGTCTGGCTGGGCAATTCCGTACAGGGCATCTGGCCGGTTGTGCGCCTGGACGATATGTCGGGCAAGGTGTGCCGTCGCTGGACCCTCGGTGGCCTTCATCGTCACTTCCAGGCCGAGGCACACGGCGTGTTGGGGTATCCGACGCCTGACGCTTTCTGAATCGAGAGGACTCCAATGCGGCGAGTGTTGATCTGCCTTCTGCTGCTGCTCGCGGTGGCCGTCACGGCGTTGTGGGGCGGCTATCGCTACTGGCAATCGCGTCTTTCGGCCCCGCTTGCGATCGACGAGACGATGCTCTATGAAGTGCCTCGCGGTGCCGGCCATCATAGCGTGGTGAGCGACCTGGTGAAGCGGGGCGTGATCGAGGATGGCTGGGCCTTCCGGGCCCTGGCACGCCTCGACCCCGAGAGCCTGCCGCGACTGCGCCCCGGGGAATTCCGCCTGGAGCCCGGCATGAGCGGCCGTGACGTGCTCCAGCGGCTGGGCAGCGACCAGCTGGTGACCTATCCGTTGACCGTCCCCGAGGGCTGGACCTTCCGGCAGATGCGCGATGCCCTGGCGGCGGCGCCGAAGCTTGAACACCGCACCGAGGGGCTCGCTGATGACGAGGTCATGTCACTGCTGGGGCGTGAGGGGGAGCATCCCGAAGGTCGATTCTTTCCCGATACCTATCTCTATCACAAGGGGGTAAGCGACCTGGAGATCCTTGAGCAGGCGCTGTCACGCATGACGGCCACCCTCGAGGAGGTATGGGCACAGCGGGTCGAGGGTCTTCCCTTCGAGACACCCTACGAGGCCCTGGTCATGGCGTCGCTGATCGAGCGCGAAACGGGGGCCCCCGAGGAGCGGCGCGAGATAGCGGGCGTCTTCAAGCGCCGGCTCGAGCAGGGGATGCGCCTGCAGACCGATCCCACCGTCATCTACGGCATGGGGGAGCGCTATGCGGGCAATATCACCCGGGCCGACCTGCGTGAGGCCACCCCCTACAATACCTATGTCATCGACGGCATGCCGCCTACGCCGATTGCCCTGCCGGGACGGGCCGCCCTGGAGGCCGCCGTCGACCCGCTGCCCGGGGAGACGCTCTACTTCGTGGCCAAGGGCGACGGCACACACCACTTCTCACGCACGCTGCGTGAGCACAATAATGCGGTCAATCGCTATATCCGCAATCGCTGATTGGAGCAGGCATGGGTAAAAAGCACCCCGAACGGCCAGCGAAAAATGCCGGGGACACTCCGGAGCGGCACGCCTACGCCGAGAATGGCGTCGACAGCATGCAGGGAGATAGTCACGATGCCTCCTCCATGGGCCGGCACTCCGGGGCATGTGATCTGAGACGTTCCGAGGGGAAGGGAGGACACGGAGTCGGGCGCTTTATCACCCTGGAAGGGGGCGAAGGGGTCGGCAAGTCCACCAACCGGGCACGGGTGGTGGCGTGGCTGGAGTCACGGGGCCTGGAGGTGATCCAGACGCGTGAACCCGGGGGCACGCCCCGGGCCGAGGCCATCCGCGGCTTGCTGCTTGACCCGGATGAACAGGAGCCGCTGGATGATGATGCGGAATTGCTGCTGGTATTTGCGGCCCGGGCCCAGCACCTGGCGCGGGTGATACGCCCGGCCCTGGCGCGGGGTGCCTGGGTCGTGTGTGACCGTTTCACCGATGCCACCTTTGCCTACCAGGGCGCCGGGCGTGGCATCGACGATGCGCGTATCGCCAAGCTCGAGGCCTTCGTTCAGCAGGGCCTTGCCCCGGACCTGACCCTGCTTCTCGATATGCCCATGACGGCAGCACAGCGGCGCCTGGAACAGCGTGGAGAACGGCGCGATCGCTTCGAGCAGGAGCGCGGCGAATTCTTCGAGTCGGTCCGCCAGGCCTACCTGACCCGTGCCGCCCAGGCGCCGGAACGTATCGCGATCATCGACGCCGCTCGTTCCCGGCAGGCGGTCGGCGAGCAGATCGAGCATGTGCTTGAGGAGAGAGTGGCGGCATGGCGGAGCTGAATCCGGCGCCCATCACCACCCTGGCGCCGCTGCCCTGGCTTGGCGAGCGCTTCGAGGAACTCTGTCGGCTGGCGGATAGTGGTCGGCTACCCCATGCGCTGTTGATCTCCGGGCCCCGGGGGATAGGCAAGCGTTCCCTGGTGGACGCCCTGGCCGCGCGAACCCTGTGTGCCGAGCCCGGCATGGTGGCCTGTAGCCGCTGTCACGGCTGTCGGATGCTGGCTTCCGGCTACCATCCTGACCTGATGTGTGTCGAGCTGGAGGAGGGTAAACGCCAGATCCGTATCGATGCCATTCGCGAGATCAACCATTTCGTTGCCCAGACCGCCCAGCAGGGGGGCTACCGGGTCATCCTCATCGCACCTGCCGAGGCGCTCAACGTGGCCGCGGCCAATGCGCTGCTCAAGAGTCTGGAGGAACCCGGCGCCAGGACGCTCTTCCTGCTGCTGTCGGATATTCCGTCGCGGCTGCTGCCCACCATTCGTTCGCGTTGTCAGCACTGGAGCCTGGCCGTACCCGCCCCCGACGCCTGCCTGCCCTGGCTTGCCGAACGCCTCGGCGACCCGGAGGAGGCCGGTTTCTGGTTAACGGTTGCCGGCGGGTTGCCGCGCCAGGCCGTGCGCCTGGCGACGCCCGATGCCAGGGCCCTGCGCCAGCAGCTGGTGGAAACCTTCGAGGCGCTCGTGCGGGGCGCGGAACCCGTGGCCGAGGCGGCCCGGCTTGACCGCCAATCCATCGATGCCATCCTGTGGTACGGTATTGCCTGGCTCGAGGATTTAATCCGCCTGGGGCTTTCCGGAGACGCGGAGGGGCTGTGCAATCCCGACCTGCTCCCGCTCTATCGCCAGGCGGTCAAGAACGCCAGGGTGCGCGACTGGTTCCGTCTGCTCGATTACGCCCGGGAAGAACGCCGCCTGCTGGCGGCCGGCGGCAACCCCAATCCCCAGCTGGTGCTTGAAGCCTGGCTGGTGCGATGGTCCGCGTTGCTGCGGTCGTGATGCGGGGCCCTGGCCCCCGTGCCCTATGCCCCGCAGGAGGAAGCCATGGTGGCTCCGCAAGCGTTGTCACTGACGATCGAGGATACCCAGGCACTGTTCGCGGCCTACATGCCGGCGCTCGAACGGGGCGGCATCTTCGTGCCCACTCGCGAGCGCCACGAACTGGGCCAGCAGATCCACCTGCTGCTGGTACTGCCTGGCGATTCCGACGCGATTCCCGTCACCGGAGAGGTCATCTGGGTCACGCCGGACGGCGCCTCGGGTGGGCGCCCGCCCGGGGTGGGAATTCATTTCAGCACGGCGGATTCGCTCACCCGCGACCGCATCGAGCGCCTGCTCGCCGGGCATCCCGACGACGGCACACCGACCCATACGCTCTGACGAGCGTTTCGCCATTCACTGTTTTCGGTATCTGACCGCATGTTTGTTGACTCGCATTGCCATCTCGACCGTCTCGACCCCGCCACCCATGACGGGGACCTCGCCGCGACGCTGGACGCCGCCCGCGCACGCGGTGTGAAACAGTTCCTGGCCATCGGCGTCACCCTCGATGACCTGCCGGGAGTGGCCGCCATCGCGCGCGAGCATGATGACGTGGTGATCTCCGCCGGGGTCCATCCCTTGCACCGGCTAGACCAGGAGCCGAGCATCGCGGCCATCAAGGAGGGCGCCGAGCGCCATGGGGCGGTGGCCATCGGCGAGTGCGGTCTCGACTATCATTACCTGGAGAAGGCCCCGGACGAGGTGCCATCGCGAGAGGTGCAGCGCGAGCGCTTCCGGCGCCAGCTGGTCGCGGCCACCGAGCTCGAGTTGCCGGTGATCATTCATACCCGGGAGGCGCGTGACGAGACGCTGGCGCTGATCCGCGAGCATACCAATCCCGAGGTCGGTGGCGTGCTGCACTGCTTCACCGAGGATCTCGATATGGCGCGGGAGGCGGTACGCCACGGCTTCTATATCTCGCTTTCGGGGATCCTGACCTTTCATAGCGCCGAGTCGCTACGTGAGGTCGCCAGGCGGGTGCCGCTGGATCGGCTGTTGATCGAGACCGACAGCCCCTATCTGGCTCCGGTCCCGTATCGCGGGAAACCCAATGAGCCGGCCTGGGTGGTCGAGGTGGCCGAATGCATCGCCGCCGAGCGCGGGATCAGTGTCGACGAAGTTGCCATGCAGACCACCGCCAACTTCTATCGGCTATTTCGTGCCGCCGCCCCCGAGGTCTCCGAGGAGATGCGTGGCATCCTGCAGGGCGCCGGCCTGGTCAAGTAGGAGATGTACGATGAATCTGGAACCGTTGGTGGCACAGATCGACCCCGGGGGCGATATTCCTCCGGTGGATGAGTGGCATCCCGGGCATGTTGGGGAGATGGATCTGGTGATCGCTGCCGATGGGCGGTGGATACATGAGGGGAGCGCCATCTCCAGGCCGCATCTGGTACGCCTGCTCTCCACCATACTGCGCCGCGAGGATGATGGTCGTCATGTCCTGGTCACGCCGGCCGAGAAGCAGCGGATTCGTGTCGAGGACTGCCCCTTCCTGGTGGTCGATGCCGAGCGTGACGCCGAGGGTATCTGGTGGCTGACCACCAATGTGGGAGACCGGCTGTCGCTGGGGGCCGACCATGCCTTCACGCTCAGCGAGACCCCCGCCGGTGAGGTCGTGCCCGAGGTTCCGGTACGCTTCGGCCTCGCCGCACGGCTGGGGCGCAATGTCTTCTATCGTCTGGTCGAGGAGGCCGCCCCCTTCACCCTGGAAGACGGGCGTGGCGCCCTGGGGATTCGCAGTGACGGTCTCTGGCACCCGTTGGGCCTGGTCGATGGCGAGACGGCGTGCGACTGACCGATGAACAGCGCGCCGTGGTCGAACACCGCGCCGGACACGCGCGCGTGGCCGCGGTGGCGGGGTCCGGCAAGACCACGACCATGGTGGCGAGGGTGCTGCGCCTGCTGGAGCGTGGCGTTGCGCCGCAGCGAATCCTGGTGCTCATGTTCAATCGCTCGGCGCGGGCGGACTTCCAGGCGCGTCTGGCGACCATGGCGCCGAGCGGGCAGCGGTTACCGGACGTGCGTACCTTCCACTCCCTGGGCCATCGACTCAGCGCCAGCCTGACGCGCTGGGGCGCCCTCGCGCCCCGTCAGCTGCTCACCGCCGACTGGCAGCTCGAGCGCCTGCTGCGCCAGGCCACCCAGCTGGCACTGGGCGATCAGGACGCCGAGGCCAGGGAGTCGGCACTGGACGCCGAACGGCTCGAGGCGCTGGCCCATTTCTGTGCCCTGGTGAAGGCCGAGATGGTCTCCGCCACCGAGCTGCACGAACGCCTGGATTACGGCGCGGAGACTCGCTACTTTCCGGCCGCCTTCGAGCAGGCCGAGGCGTTGCTGGAGCAACAGGGGCTGATGGGCTATGCGGATCTGCTGTATCGCCCGCTGCGTGTCCTCGAGGCGGACGCCGGCTTGCGCCGTCGCACCCAGGGATATCTCGACCACGTCATCATCGATGAGTATCAGGACATCAATGTCGTCCAGCAGCGGCTACTGGCCCTGCTCGCCGGCGGGCGTGCCGAGGTGATGGCGGTGGGAGATGCCAATCAGTGCATCTACGAGTGGCGCGGCGCCCACCCGGAGACCATGCTGGAGCGCTTCACCGCTACCTTCGGGGCCGCCGTGGACTATCCGCTCTCCACCACCTTCCGCCACGGCCATGCCCTGGCGCTGGCGGCCAATCATGCCATCGACGCCAATCGGCGTCGCCCCGACCAGCAATGCCTGGCGGCGCCCGACAACCCCTTGACCCGGATCGAGGCCGGGCTGGGTAGCCGTGGCCTGCTGGAGGGTCTGGCCGCATGGCAGCAGCAGGGAAGGGGGCTTGCCGAGGCTTGTGTGCTGGTGCGCAGCTGGGCGCTCTCGGTACCGCTGCAGCTGGCATTGTTGCGCGAGGGGGTCGCCTTTCGCCTGGCCCGGGAGGATCGCTTTGTCTTCCGCCTGCCCCTGGTCCAGGCGCTGGCTGGCTATCTGCGTCTGACCTGCGAGCCCGGCCTGCTTCGCGATCCGGCACACCTGGCCTTGTTGTTCGCTCAGCCGACGCCCTTCGTGGCACGCGAGCGCCTCGAGGCGCTCGCGCGATGGCTAGCGGAAAGCCAGCGCTGGCCGGCCGCCCAGGACCCGCTGCTGGCGCCCTTGAAGCCCCATCAGAGGCGCACCCTCAAGAAGCGCTGGGCGCTGCTCTGCGAGCTGCCGCGACTCGCATACCGCCCCCCGGCCGAGCTGCTCGAGTATGTGGTGAGTGAGGTCGACGCCGAGAAGGTGCTCAAGCGTGCCGCGGCGCGGCGCGACAAGGGCGAGGAAGACGTACGCCTGCTCGATGTGCTCAAGGAGCAGGCCCGGGAGCTGGGCAACGATACCCGGGCCTTTATCGAGCTGCTGAGCCGGCCGGTGGAGAACCGCGAGGATGGTGTGCTGATCAACACCGTGCACGGAGCCAAGGGGCTGGAGTGGCCGCTGGTGGCGCTTGCCGGTGTCAATGAACAGGACTTTCCCCATTACACCAGAGATAATCCCCTATCCCCACAGCGCCTCGAAGAGGAGCGCCGGCTCTTCTATGTGGCCATTACCCGGGCCCGGGAGCGGCTGTTGCTGCTCCACGACGGGGGCGAGCACCGTCCCAGCCGCTTTCTCGCCGAGAGCGCCTGGGAGGAGTGCGACCGCCTGGCCCGGCGCCTGGACGAGCCGGGCGAAGGCTCTCTAGTAGTGTCGCGTCCGGCCCTGGTAGGGCATTACCTGACCCGGCTCGGCCGTGACCTCCCCCTGGTTCATGCGCACGAGGGCGTCACCGAGCCAGGGCCAGTCCTTCGCCGCTTCGATGTGGGGCAGCGCTTGCGTCATGCGGTATTCGGGGACGGCGAGATCGACCTGGTGGAGGGGGACCCGGATAATCCGGTGATCGAGGTATGTTTCCGACATGCCGGCAGGCGACGCTTGATCGCCCGCCGCGCCCCCATTGAACTACTGGAAGGAGATCAGGCATGAACCAACCCTTGATCGCGGCCCGAGAGCTGGATGAGGCCCTGGGTGGCCCTTGCCCCCCGCGTCTGCTGGATTGCCGGGCGCGCCTGGACGACCCCGGCGCCGGCCACGAGCTATGGTGGAAGGCGAGCCTGCCGGGCAGCCGGCATCTCGATCTGGATCGTGACCTGGCGGCGCCGCCGGGGGAGGGCGGACGCCACCCGCTGCCCGGCCAGGCGGCGTTTACTGCGACGCTCCAGCGCCTGGGCGTGACCCCGGAGGTGCCGGTAGTGGTCTACGACGATAAGGGCGGGCAGTTGGCCGCCGCCCGGGCCTGGTGGATGCTGGCCTGCTGGGCCGGTCACCCCGACGTCAGGGTGCTGGATGGCGGTATTCAGGCATGGCAGACCCAGGGCGGTGAGCTGCGCGAGGGCGAGGAGGGCGCCGCGGGCGCATCCGATTGGCGTCCGACCTATCATGACGACGCCTGGGTGGCGGCGGATGCCCTCCTGTCGGCCGGTGGGGTCAAGATCGATGCCCGCAGCCGAGAGCGTTTCAGGGGAGAGGTCGAGCCCGTGGATCCGGTGGCGGGCCATATACCGGGCGCGGTCTGTCATCCCGGTGCCGACCACCTGGGCGAAGATGGGCGCTTCAAGAGCCCCCAGGACCTGGCCGCGGCGCTGCCACAGGCCGATGAGGCGGTTGTCTACTGCGGTTCCGGCGTTACCGCCTGCCACACCATTCTCGCCTATGCGATAGCCGGCAGGCCCTTGCCCAGGCTCTATCCGGGCTCCTGGAGCGAGTGGATCCGCGACCCGGCCCGCCCCATCGCCACCGGTGAGCGATAAGCCATACGTGCTCGGCTTCGCCGAGGGCTGTAAGCCATACGCTTTACGCGATACGAACCCCCTTGTGTGGGCCTTGATGGCGATACCCTGGCTTACGGCTTACGGCTTACGGCTTACGGCTTACGGCTTACGGCTTACATATTGGGATAGTTGGGTCCGCCGCCGCCCTCCGGGGCGACCCAGGTGATGTTCTGAGCCGGATCCTTGATGTCGCAGGTCTTGCAGTGCACACAGTTCTGGAAGTTGATCTGGAACTGTGGCTTGCCATCATCGTCCTCGACCACCTCATAGACCCCGGCCGGGCAATAACGCTGAGCCGGCTCGGCGTACTCCGGGAGGTTATCGCGGATCGGCAGCTCCGGGTCGGCCAGCTTCAGGTGACAGGGCTGGTCCTCCTCATGGTTGGTATTGGAGAGAAATACCGAGGAGGACTTGTCGAAGGAGAGCTTGCCGTCGGGCCTCGGGTACTCGATCTTCTCGCATTCGCTGGCCGGCTTGAGTGCGGCATGATCCGGGGTGGTGTCATGCAGGTTGGGCAGCTTGCCGCGCAGCAGCTGGTCGGCGAAGTTATAGGCGCCACCGACGACGGTGCCGTACTTGTGGATCGCCGGGCCAAAGCTGGCGCTCTCCTTCAGCTCGGCATAGGCCCAGCTGGCTTCCCAGTTGTCGGTGAAGGTGGTCAGCTCCTGGCCGCCCTCATCGCCCTTGGCTACCGCCTGAAATACCGCTTCGGCGGCTACCAGGCCGGATTTCATGGCGGTGTGCAGCCCCTTGATCTTGGCGAAGTTGAGGGTGCCGGCGTCGCAGCCGATCAGCAGGCCGCCGGGGAAGGTCATCTTCGGCAGGCAGTTCAGGCCTCCCTTGGTGAGCGCCCGAGCACCGTAGGCGACTCGCTTGCCACCCTCGAGATGCTTGGCCAACACGGGATGGTGCTTCATGCGCTGGAATTCATCGAAGGGGGAGAGCCAGGGATTCTGGTAGGAGAGGTCCATGATCAGGCCCACCATCACCTGCTGATTGTCGCCATGATAGAGGAACCAGCCCCCGTGGGTGTTCTTGTCCAGGGGCCAGCCGGAACCGTGCAGGACCAGGCCGGGCTCGTGCTGCTCGGCGGGCACGTCCCACAGCTCCTTCAGGCCGATGCCGTAGTGCTGGGGATCCTTGCCGGCGTCGAGGGCATATTCCTGGATCAGGCGCTTGCCCAGGTGGCCGCGTGAGCCCTCGGCGAACAGGGTGTATTTGGCACGCAGTTCCATGCCGGGCATATGGCCGTCCTTGGGGGAGCCATCGGCGGCCACGCCCATGTCGCCGATCAGGATGCCCTTGACCACCCCCTCTTCGATAATGGTTTCCTGGGCCGCGAAACCCGGGAAGATCTCCACGCCGAGTGCCTCGGCCTGTTCGGCCAGCCAGCGGCACAGGTTACCGGCGCTGGTCACATAGCGGCGAGAGTCGCCACCGGTGTTGTGCATCGACGGCGGCACCAGGGAGTTGGGTAGCTTCTGGCTCTTCTCGGCGTCTCTCAGCAGATGGACTTCGTCTCGGCTGGCCGGAGTGGTCAGCGGGGCACCACGCTCTTCCCAGTCGGGGAAAAGCTCCTGCAAGGCGCGGGTTTCGAAGATGGCACCGGAAAGGATGTGGGCGCCGACCTCGGAGCCTTTCTCTACCACACACACCGTCAGTTCCTGTTCGGCCTCGTTCGCCTGCTGCATCAGCCGGCACGCCGCCGCCAGCCCCGAAGGCCCCGCGCCCACGATGACGACATCGAATTCCATGGAATCGCGTTCGACTTGTTCTTCCATCTGTCTTCTCCTCGCTGCTCGTGTCGACGCTTAAGGTCTATGCCACTAATGTCGATACAATTTAAAACGGTCGTTTGCTTCTAGCCTGCCTCCATGATAGGCATAATAGATCAACAAGGTCACCCCCTGCGATCCCGCAATTCTGCCAACATAATGGGCACAGGCTTGAATAGGAGGCCATATTGGGATTGTTGCAGTGCGTACAGGTATGACACATTGATACAGTTTTTTCGATGCGGCGCCTATCAAACGCTTGCATGAAATGCATGGAAGCATGCCACGCGGTTCTAGATGGTCTTGGATGGCATGCTTTTGGCTCTTTGAATTTACGATGGTTCAACCCTACGAAAACCAAGCGAGGAAGTCATGAAAGTACTCGTCGCGGTCAAGCGCGTCATCGATTACAACGTCAAGATCCGCGTCAAGGCGGATAACTCGGACGTCGACCTCACCAACGTCAAGATGGCCATGAACCCCTTCTGCGAAATCGCCGTGGAAGAGGCGGTGCGCCTGAAGGAGAAGGGCGTGGCCACCGAGGTGGTCGCCGTCACCGTCGGGCCCAAGGCCGCTCAGGAGCAGCTGCGTACCGCCCTGGCGCTGGGGGCCGACCGAGCCATTCACGTCGAGAGCGATGAGCGAGTCGAGTCGCTGGGCGCCGCCAAGGCGCTGGCCAAGCTGGTGGAAGACGAGCAGCCGGGCCTGGTCATCCTCGGCAAGCAGGCCATCGATACCGACAACAACCAGGCCGGCCAGATGCTTGCCGCCCTGACCGGACTGCCCCAGGCGACCTTCGCCTCCGAGGTGAATGTCAGCGGAGACGGGGGTGATGGAAAGGTCCAGGTGACCCGCGAGATCGATGGTGGCCTGCAGACCCTCGAGCTGGCCCTGCCGGCCATCGTCACCACCGACCTGCGCCTGAACGAGCCGCGCTACGCCAAGCTGCCCGATATCATGAAGGCCAAGAAGAAGCCGCTGGACGTCAAGACGCCGGCGGACCTCGGTGTCGAGGTGGCCAGCAGGGTCAAGCTGCTCAGGGTCGAGCCGCCGGCCGAGCGCCAGGGCGGCATCAAGGTGGGCTCCGTGGACGAGCTGGTCGACAAGCTGAAGAACGAAGCCAAGGTTCTTTGAACATAACGCTTTGAAAACAGTTCTTTGAAAACAGTTCTTTGAAAGGAGCGGAGCTAATGAGCATCCTGGTACTCGCCGAACATCAAGACGGCGCCCTGGCCGGCGCCACCGCCCATGTGGTCGCGGCCGCCAAGGCCATCGGTGGGGACATCGACGTGCTGGTGGCGGGAGAGGGCGTTGCCGCCGTCGCCGAGGCCGCCGCCGGGCTGGACGGTGTCGGCAAGGTGCGCGTGGCCGACAACGCCGCCTACGCCCACCAGCTGGCCGAGCCGATGGCCGCGCTGATCGCCGAGCTTGCCGACGACTACGGCCACGTGCTGGCCGCCGCCTCCACCAGTGGCAAGAACGTGCTGCCGCGGGTCGCCGCACTCAAGGACGTGGCGCAGATCTCCGAGATCATCGCGGTAGAGTCGCCCGATACCTTCAAGCGGCCCATCTACGCCGGTAACGCCATCGCCACCGTGCAGAGCGAGGACGCCCTGAAGGTGATCACCGTGCGTACCACCGGCTTCGACGCGGTTGGAGAGGGCGGCAGCGCCGGCGTGGAAGCGATCGATTTCGTCGCCGACAACAGCCAGTCCACCTTTATCAAGGAAGAGCTGGCCGAGTCCGACCGTCCCGAGCTGGGCGCGGCCAAGGTGGTCGTCTCCGGCGGCCGCGGCATGGGCAACGGTGAGAACTTCAAGTTGCTCGACGGCATCGCCGACAAGCTGGGCGCCGCGGTAGGGGCCTCGCGGGCGGCCGTGGATGCGGGGTTCGTGCCCAACGACATGCAGGTGGGCCAGACCGGCAAGATCGTCGCGCCGGAGCTCTACATCGCCGTGGGCATCTCCGGGGCCATCCAGCACCTGGCCGGCATGAAGGACTCCAAGGTGATCGTGGCGATCAACAAGGACGAGGAGGCGCCGATCTTCCAGGTGGCGGACTACGGCCTCGTGGCGGACCTCTTCGATGCCCTGCCGGAGCTCGAGCAGAAACTCTGATGAAGATCGAGATCTTCCAGATGGCACTCTCGATGAACTGCGGCCTCGTGGCGGACCTCTTCGATGCCCTGCCGGAGCTCGAGCAGAAGCTCTGATGAAGATCGAGATCTTCCAGATGGCACTCTCGATGAACTGCGGCCTCGTGGCGGACCTCTTCGATGCCCTGCCGGAGCTCGAGCAGAAGCTGTAACTGACGGCTTTTCTGGCTCGATATTGGAAGCCGGCTCCTGAGGGAGCCGGCTTTCTGCTTTCCGGGCCTGCGCTGGACGGCTTCGCATGGTCTGGAGTAGGGTGAGTCGACGCCTCCGGGGTGCGTTCGAGAAAAAGCCGGTCGATGTGCTTGAAATCGTCGACTGACGGCCGCACCTCTAGTCTATGCAGGACAAGAATTGCAGTTAATGCAAAGCCACCAAAAGGAGATGATCAACATGGCACATACCCTCCCCGAGCTTCCGTATGCTTATGATGCGCTCGAGCCCCATATCGATGCGCTGACCATGGAGATCCACCACTCTCGTCACCACCAGACCTACGTCAACAACCTGAACGCCACCCTCGAGGGCACGGGTCTGGAAGACGTGCCCGTCGACGAGCTGCTCGCCGACCTCGACAAGGTGCCGGCCGATAAGCGTCAGGCGGTGATCAACAATGGTGGCGGTCACTCCAACCACTCCATGTTCTGGCAGATGATGTCACCCAATGGTGGCGGTCAGCCCAAGGGCAAGGTGGCCGAGGCCATCGAAAGCGAACTGGGCGGCTTCGATGCCTTCAAGGACGCCTTTACCAAGGCGGCCCTGGGTCGCTTCGGCAGCGGCTGGGCGTGGCTCAGCGTTACCCCCGAAAAGACGCTGGTCGTCGAGAACTCCCTGAACCAGGATAGCCCGATCTCCAACGGCAACACGCCGGTGCTGGGGCTGGACGTGTGGGAGCATGCCTACTACCTGAAGTTCCAGAACAAGCGCCCGGACTATATCGCCGAATTCTTCAACGTGATCAACTGGGATGAGGTCGAGAGCCGTTATCAGGCGGCGACTGCCTGATCGACCACTCCCCGGTCTGATAAACAGCGCCGCGGCCCCTGAGGCCGCGGCGCTGTCGTATGGGTACCCTGCCAGGCAGCAGCATCGCCTTGCCTCCTTGCCTCCTTTGCTGGACTCTCACACCTCACACCTCACACCTCACACCTCGCTCCCCAGGGCGTTATCGAGGCCGTCAGTCACTTGTGTCTGCGTGCCATATATAACACAACATATGGTATTTCAAGGGTGACAGATTCTATATATGGTGTATTATTGCCAGCGAAGTCACCATATATAGTTTCTTTGCTTCAGGGAGTGTCACCATGGAGATCAAGGTTTATACCCGTCCTGCCTGCCCTCAGTGCACGGCCACCTGTCGCACCCTGGATCGTCGCGGCATCGACTATCGCCTGATCGACCTGGATCGCGACCCACAGGCTCATGAGCACGTCGTTGCCCTGGGCCACCGTCAGCTACCGGTGGTAGAGGCCGGTGAGCAACACTGGTCCGGTTTTCGTCCGGATCGCCTCGGTAGCCTGATACCGGCATGAGGGGGGAAGGCGTAGAGCGGGTGCCGCCGGAGCTTATCTACTTTTCGACACGCTCCGGCAACACGCATCGCTTTATCCAGAAGCTGGACCTGCCGGCGCGGCGCATCCCCCTGGAGAGGGATGCCCAGGCCCTGGCGGCAACGCGGCCCTTCGTGCTGGTGACCCCTACCTATGGCGGCGGCGGGGCGAAGGGGGCGGTGCCGGCCCCGGTGATCCGGTTTCTCAATGACCCCGGCAATCGAGAGCTCCTGATGGGAGTGGTGGCCGCGGGCAATACCAACTTCGGTGCGGCTTACGGGATGGCCGGGCGCATCATCGCCGAGAAGTGCAAGGTGCCGTTGCTGTATCGATTCGAGTTGCTGGGCACGGATGAAGACGTGACCCGAGTAAGCAAGGGAGTGAGAGAGTTTTGGACACGACAACACTGACCCAGCCGCCTCGTCAGGCGGAGGGAACGGCAGGCCAGAAGCTGGACTATCACGCGCTGAATGCCATGCTCAACCTGTATGGTGACGATGGTCGCCTGCAGCTGGAGCGTGACCGCGAGGCGGTGCGTGAGTACTTCCTGCAGCACGTGAATCAGAACACGGTGTTCTTTCACTCGCTGAAGGAGAAGCTCGACTACCTGGTGGAGGAGCAGTACTACGAGCCGGAAGTGCTGGCACAGTACGACGCTGGCTTTATCAAGGCGCTTTTCGAGCAGGCCTATGCCTGGAAGTTTCGCTTTCCGAGCTTTCTCGGTGCCTTCAAGTACTACACCAGCTATACCCTGAAGACCTTCGACGGTCGCCGCTACCTGGAGCGCTTCGAGGACCGTGTGTGCCTGGTGGCGATGACCCTGGCGCAAGGCGACGAGGTGCTGGCCCGGTCACTGGTGGACGAGATCATCACCGGTCGCTTCCAGCCTGCCACGCCGACCTTCCTGAACGCCGGCAAGCGTCAGCGCGGCGAGCTGGTGTCATGCTTCCTGCTGCGCATCGAGGACAACATGGAGTCCATCGGCCGAGCCATCAACTCGGCCCTGCAGCTCTCCAAGCGTGGCGGCGGTGTCGCCCTGCTGCTCAGCAATGTGCGTGAGGCGGGGGCGCCGATCAAGCATATCGAGAATCAGTCGTCGGGCATCATCCCGATCATGAAGCTGCTCGAGGATGCGTTCTCCTACGCCAACCAGCTCGGTGCGCGCCAGGGGGCCGGGGCGGTCTATCTCAACGCCCACCATCCCGATATCCTGCGCTTTCTCGACACCAAGCGCGAGAATGCCGATGAGAAGATCCGCATCAAGACGCTGTCGCTGGGGGTGACGATACCCGACGTCACGTTCGATCTCGCCAAGCGCAATGAGCCGATGTACCTCTTCTCGCCCTATGACGTGGAGCGGGTCTACGGCAAGCCCTTCGGTGATATCAGCGTTACCGAGAAGTATCGCGAGATGGTCGATGACCCGCGTATTCGCAAGACCAAGATCAACGCCCGGGCCTTCTTCCAGGCGCTGGCCGAGGTGCAGTTCGAGTCCGGCTATCCCTATGTGATGTTCGAGGACACCGTCAATCGCGCCAACCCCATCGCCGGGCGTGTCAATATGAGCAACCTCTGCTCTGAGATCCTGCAGGTCAATACGCCCAGTGAATTCAACGATGATCTCGGCTATCGCCACCTGGGCGAGGATATCTCCTGTAATCTCGGCTCGCTGAATATTGCCCGGGTGATGGACTCGGGCGATATCGGCGCCAGCGTCGATGTCGCCGTGCGTGGCCTCACCGCGGTGGCCGAGATGACCGATATTGCCTCGGTCCCCTCGATAGCCAATGGCAACACTCGTTCCCGGGCGATTGGCCTGGGGCAGATGAACCTGCATGGTTTCCTGGCCCGAGAGCATATTCATTACGGCTCCCCCGAGGCCCTGGATTTCACCAGCGTCTATTTCGCCTCTGTGGCCTATCACGCCCTGCGAGCCTCCAATCGGCTGGCCATGGAACGTGGCGAGACCTTTGACGGCTTCGCGGCGTCCGACTATGCCAGCGGGGTGTTTTTCGACAAGTACACCGAGCGTGACTGGCTGCCGGAGTCCGAGCGTATCCAGGCACTCTTCGCGGGTGCCGGCATTACGCTCCCGACCCGGGAAGACTGGGCGGCGCTCAAGGAGTCGGTGATGGAGCATGGGCTCTATAACCGTAACCTCCAGGCGGTGCCACCCACCGGCTCCATCTCCTATATCAACCATTCGACCTCCAGCATTCATCCGGTGGCCTCGCCCATCGAGATTCGCAAGGAAGGCAAGCTGGGACGCGTCTACTACCCGGCCCCCTATCTCGATGACGGTAACCTGACGTATTACCGGGATGCCTACGAGATCGGCCCCGAGGCGATCATCGATACCTACGCCGCGGCCTCCGAGCATGTCGACCAGGGGCTCTCGTTGACGCTGTTCTTCCCCGACACCGCCACGACCCGGGATATCAATCGGGCGCAGATCTACGCCTGGCGCCAGGGGGTCAAGACCCTCTACTACGTGCGCCTGCGCCAGAATGCCCTGGAGGGCACCGAGGTAGAAGGGTGTGTCTCCTGCACGCTGTAGGAAAAACAGACCAACCGGCCTTGCCGCTGCGCTCGATATCCACTTGATGATCTGGATAAGTGATGAATATGAATGATGGAAACCTGACCCGCTCCGAGGCATCGCGACTCAGCCGAGTGGACGCCATTAACTGGAACCGCCTGCAGGACGACAAGGACCTGGAGGTGTGGAACCGGCTGACCAGTAATTTCTGGTTGCCGGAAAAGGTGCCACTCTCCAACGATATTCCCTCGTGGAATACCCTGACGGAACCCGAGCGGCGGCTGACCATCCGTGTGTTTACCGGCCTGACCCTGCTCGACACCATTCAGAGCAGCGTCGGCGCCCCGATGCTGATGCCGGATGCCCGCACTCCCCACGAGGAGGCGGTCTACGCCAACATCGCCTTCATGGAAGCGGTCCACGCACGCTCCTACAGCTCGATCTTCTCCACCCTGTGCACGACGCCCGAGGTGGATGATGCCTTCCGCTGGAGCGAGGAGAACGCGACCCTGCAGGCCAAGGCCGACCTGGTGCTGGCGCGTTATCGCGCCGAGGACCCGCTGATGCGCAAGGTGGCCAGCGTCTTTTTGGAGTCGTTCCTGTTCTATTCGGGCTTCTACCTGCCGATGTACTGGTCCAGCCACGCCAAGCTGACCAATACCGCCGACCTGATCCGTCTGATCATTCGTGACGAGGCGGTGCACGGCTATTACATCGGCTACAAGTTCCAGCAGGACATGGCCGAGCAAACGCCGGAGCGCCAGGCAGAGGTCAAGGCCTACGCCTATGACCTGATGCTGGCCCTGTATGAAAACGAAGTGGCCTATACCGAGTCTCTGTACGACGAGGTGGGGCTCACCGAAGACGTCAAGGTTTTCCTTCACTACAACGCCAACAAGGCGCTGATGAACCTGGGCTTCGAGGGGCTCTTTCCCCAGGAAGTGTGTCACGTCGCCCCGACCATCCTCGCGGCGCTCTCGCCGGGGGCCGACGAGAACCACGACTTCTTCTCCGGGTCGGGCTCTTCGTATGTGGTCGGGCGTACCGAGGCCACCGAGGACGACGACTGGGCCTTCTAGCGCGACTGCCTCGCTCCTCCGGGTCAGGAGGCGGGGCTATCGTCTGTGGCTGTCGGATAGCCTGCAGGTGGTGCTGACAGAGACGCTTGCCTCAGGCCGACTCCGCCGTTAGCTCGATGACCCGCCAGATCCTGCTGTCGGATGGGCCTTCATCGAGGTCGGCGCAGGTATCGACGCGTTTGATCGCGGTGGCCTCGCAGACGATGTTCAGGTGACCGTGGTCTCCCTCCAGCTCCCAATGCCATCGCTGGTGTCGCCGATGTTCGCTGCCGCTATCTTCCAGCAGCGTCAACCGAGGCATGCGCTGCGGCGAAGGCAGACGGGAAAGCGCCGCGAGCTGGGCGCACTGCTGCGCGGGTGTCAGCCGGGAGTCGCCACGGTAGCCGGGAAGGAAGCGTTGACCCTGCGCCTCGGCCTGCAGGAAGGGCAAGGCCTGCTCAGACGTGATGCGGCCATACTTGCGTACCGGCGAGAGCAGGATGATGCTGGCCGCGAATCGACACCCCCCCAGGTGGCTGCTTTCCCAGACATCGAAGGGTAAGTCGTGCGCCGCGACCTCCCGGGCCAGCCGCTGGTAGGTCCGGTACCCATACTTGGCGCAGCACTTATCCTTCTTGCCGTGGGTGCAGCACAGCAGCAGGTGATGCTCAACCGGTGCCTCTTCCCAGGTCATCAGTGGTTCTCCCGATCGCCAGGCGGCCAGGAAGTCTTCCAGTGCCTCGCGCGGTATCACGAAACAACGGCGTTCGGGCATCAGGAACACGCGATGGAGATCGCCATCCTGTTCACGACGATGGATCAGGTTGACCCGCCGCCCCTCGGCGGCGATGGCATCGAGCGTCCGCACAAGACTGTCCGGCATGTCGCCGGCATGGCGCAGGTTGCGTGTCCACTTGGCGCGTGGCCAGCTGATCAGCAGGTTACGCTCGGCATGGGCGGCACTGCCGGCTAGCGGGTCAAGCTGCTTGCGGCTGAGGTCCGTGCAGAAGACATGGCTCATGAGACACAGCGCCGGTCGACGGTGAGAGGGGCGGGCCGAGTGGGTGGCATCGCTCCCTGCCGGGTGTACGGCACGCAGATCGGGCTGCCCGTCTCGGGATCCTCGAGCACCTGGGCGTCGAGGTCGAAGACCCGCTTGAGGTTGGTGTGCGTGAACACCTCCCTGGGCGTGCCGCTGGTGACGATGCCCCCGTTGCGCATCATCACCAGTTCGTCGGCGTAGGCCGCGGCCAGGTTCAGGTCGTGCAGCACCAGCAGCAGGGTGCGGCCGTGCTCGTGGGCCAGGCGGGAGAGCAGTTCCAGCAGGTCCACCTGGACCTTGAGGTCGAGGAAGGTGGTGGGCTCGTCGAGCAGGATCAGGTCCGTCTCCTGGGCCAGCACCATGGCGATCCAGCAGCGCTGGCGCTGGCCGCCGGAGAGGGCATCGACGCTGCGCTCGGCGAAGTCCGTGATATCGGCATAGATCATCGCCTGATGGACGGCCCAAGCATCCTGCTGGGCATCCTGTCGCCATAGCCGCTGGTGGGGGAATCGTCCCATGCCGACCAGCTGCCTGACAGTCAACCCCTCCGGGGCGGAAGGACCCTGGGGCAGGATGCCCAGGCGACGAGCCACCTCTCGGGTGTTGCGGCGGTGGATATCCTGGCCATCCAGGCAGACCCGTCCGGCACTGGGCGTCAGGGTACGCGCTAGCGTCTTCAGCAGCGTCGACTTGCCGCTGCCGTTGGGGCCGAGTAGCACCGTCAGTTGGCCCTCCGCGACCGCCAGGTCGACGCCATCCAGCACGCGGCGGGACTCGTACCCCGCATGCAGGGCTTCGCCCGTCAGTCGAGGCGGCTTGGCAGGTGTTGGTGGCATAGGATGGACTCGCGACTGTCATGGCTGGGCCAGGATAACGTAAGGCAAGGAATTCTCATTTTCAATATTGGTCGTCCCGGAGGTTTAGCCACGGTGGTAGCGGGTTCGGTGCAGCAGGTAGACGAAGAAGGGCGCGCCCACCCCCGAGACGAAAATGCCGGCGGGCAGGTCCTTGGGCAGGAAGGCCACCCGGCCCAGCAGATCGGCGTAGAGCACGATCAGGGCGCCCACCAGGGCGGCGGCGGGCACCAGCCGGGCGAAGCCCCGGCCCACCAGGCGGGACGCGATATGCGGGGCGATCAGACCCACGAAGCTGAGTCCCCCGGCGAAGGCCACGGCCGCGCCCGCCAGGGCCACGCTGCAGGCCATCAGCACCAGCCGGCTGCGCAGCAGGTTCACACCGAGTCCCTGGGCCACCGCGTCGCCCAGCGCCATGGCGTCCATGTGCCGGGCATAAACCAGGCATAGCGGAACGGCCACCAGCAGCCAGGGTAGCATGCCCAGCACGTCCGGCCACTGGGTGGCGTAGAGGCTGCCGGTCAGCCACACATAGGCGGTCATGGCGGCGGCATCGTCGCTGATCACGATCAGCAGGGTGGTCACGGCGCCCATGGCGGCGGAGAGACCGATGCCGACCAGCACCAGGCGCGAAGGGGCGACGCTGCCCTTCCAGGCCAGCAGGAACACCAGCAGGGCGGCGAGCAACGCACCGGCGAGCGCGGCGGCCGGTAGCCAGTGGATGCTCAGGGTGGTGCCGAACAGCGCCAGGAAGGCCACCGCGGCCAGGGCAGCGCCGCTGGTGATGCCGATCACGTCTGGGGAGGCCAGCGGGTTGCGTACCATACTTTGGAGGATGGCGCCGGCTACGGCCAGGGCCGCCCCCACCAGCACGGCCAGCAGGAGGCGCGGCAGGCGCAGTTCCCAGACGATAAAGGCGATATCGCTGTCCTGGGGCGCGGCCAGGGAATGCAGCACTTCGACGAACGATGTCGGAAAGCTGCCGAGGGAGAGCGACAGGCCCATGCTGGCTAGCAGCACCACTCCGAGCAGGCCCAGCAGGCTTGCATAGCGTGCCCGGCCGGCCTCGGCGGTGGCGTCGCTCGTGGGCGTGAGGTGGTGATTCAGGGACGGGGAGTGGGTCATGGTCAGGCCGACTTTCTGCGCGCCAGATGGATGAAGAAGGGCGTACCAATCAGTGCGGTCATCACCCCCACCGGCACATCCTGAGGGGCCATCAAGAAGCGCGAGGCCACATCGGCCAGCAGCAACAGGCTGGCGCCCAGCAGGGCGCAGGCCGGCAGTAGCCAGCGATGGTCGACGCCGAAGAGGCCCCGGGCCATATGCGGCACGATCAGACCGACGAAGCCGATCATGCCCGCCAGCGCCACCGAACTGCCTGCCAGCAGGATCACCGCCAGGCCGAGCAGCAGCTTGATGGTGCCGGCACGTATGCCGAGCCCCTTGACCATGTCGTCTCCCAGCAGCAGGGCATTGGCGTGGCGCACCAGTAGGGCACACAGCAGCAGGGCACCGGCAAAAAGCGGCAGCAGTGGCACCACCAGTGACAACTCGCGGCCGGAGACGGAACCGGCCAGCCAGTAGAGCACGCTCTCGAAACCCTGGCGGTCGATGATCAGCAGGCCCTGGCTGAACGAGACGAACATGGCGGTGACGGCCACCCCCGCCAGTACCACCCGCAGCGGCGACAGCTCCCCATGACGGCCGCGGCTCAGCACCACCACCAGGCAGGCCGCCACCACCGCCCCCAGCAGCGCCGCCCCGACCACCTCGGCCGGAGCGTGGAGGGGCAGCAGCGAGACCGCGATCACCACGAAGAACATGGCCCCGGCGTTGATCCCGAGGATACTCGGCGAGGCCAGCGGGTTGCGGGTCAGGGTCTGCATCAGGGCGCCGGCGATGGCCAGGCTCGCGCCGACCAGGGCGGCGATCACCGCCCGCGGCAGGCGCTCCGTGAACAGGATGATATGCGCGACCCGGCTGGAGTCGTAGTGCAGCAGCGCCTCGAGGAAGGTCGGCCAGGCGATCTCGGTGGTGCCCAGCATGACGCTCGCCACGAAGGCCGCCGCGACCAGCATCAGGCCCAGCAGCAGCCCGACGACCCGGGATGTCCGTTGATTCAGCATCCGGCGGGCTCCTGGTCATGGGCGCACGCCGGCGTGGATACGGCGCAGGTAGCGAATGGCGCGGGCGTCTCGTGCGCGTTGGGAGACTCCAGCCCGTAGTGGGCGTAGAGATCATCGAGCATGGCGTTGGCGGCGAGGATGCCGCCGCCCATGATCCAGTTCACCGCATCCACCTCGTAGACACGCTCGCCCTCCACGGCGTCCAGCCGCTGCCATAGGGGGTGGGAACGCCAGTGTCGGTAGTTGCGGGCGATGGCGGGGTCGTCCGGCTCCAGCAGCACGAAGATCACGTTGGCGTTCAGGACGGGAATGTTCTCCTCGCTGGTCAGCTTCATGCCCCAGCCCTGGTCCTGCACGGCGTCCGGTTGCTCGAAGCCCAGCTCATCGAGGATCGAGCCGGCGAACCCGGTGGAATAGAGACGCACATGGTCGCTCTTGAAGCGCACCACCGCGGCCTTCTGTGGCCAGGCGTCGCCCAGGGTGTCTTCGATGCGCCGGCGAAAGTCCGCCACCCGGGCGTCCCAGTGCTGCAGCAAGGCGCGGGCCCGGGCCTCGCGGCCGGTGGCCTCGGCCAGCAGCGCCAGGCTGGCCTTGAAGTCGAAGACGGTGCCGGTGGCGACCGTCGGCGCGACCTGTTCCAGCAGCGGCCTGACCCGCTCGTGGCGAAAGCGCGTGGCCACGATCAGGTCGGGGTCCAGCCAGGCGACCTTCTCCAGGTTGGGCTGGGTCTCCAGGCCGACGTGCTCGACGCCTTTGAGCGCGTCGCGCAGGTAGCGATACATGGGCTTCTCCAGCCAGGAATCGACGACGCCGACCGGGGTGATGCCCAGCGCCACCGCGCTGTCCGTCGCCCCCTGGTAGAGGGTGACGACGCGCTGCTGGGGCGCAGGGAGGTACGTGTCGCCGAACACATGGGCAACGCTGTGCCCGTCGCGGGCCGCGTCGGCGGCGAGGGTCGCGCTGGATGCCAGCGGCATAAGGGACACCAGCAGCGCCGCCAGCCAGCGGCGCGGGTGTCTGGCGCGGGTGGTCATGGTGGCTTGCCGACGGGGCCGGCGAGTATAGCCTGCGTAGTGGGGTGAGAGATCGAGCATCGTCCTCGAGCTGCCAGAGAGAGCAGGGGGAAGCGGCCCTCGGGGGCCGCTCATGCGGACGTGATGCCTCAGAAGTCGACCTGATAGCCCAGGGTCAGGGTACGACCGCGACCCTTGAAGTACAGGTCGTCTTCCAACGCGGACGACTGGGGGAACGACTGGGAATAGTAGGTGAAGTAGTCCTCGTCGGTGAGGTTCTCTAACCCTAAGCTGGCGCGACCCACCGGCAGGCGATAGGCCAGGGAGGCATCGACCAGGCCGTAGCCGTCGAACTCCAGGGCCGGATCGTCGAAGCTGCGGTCACGGTAATAGCTGTACTGCAGGTGCGAGGACAACTTGTCGGTCCAGGCGGCGCTCCAGCTGAGCTTCAGGGTGTCCGGCGCGATGTCGCGGCCGGTCAGCTTGGTGTCGACCTCGCCGTCGCCATCCTGATCGGACTCGCCTTCGGCATGGGCGTAGGTCAGCCGCAGGCGATGGACATCGTTGGGGCGGGCCTCGCCTGTGATCTCGTAGCCCTGGATCTCGGTCTTCTCCCGCTGGACCCGGTAGTTGCCCTGGGCATCGGGCTGGATGCGCTGGCCGAGGTCGGAGTCGGACTCGTAGTAGCTCAGCTCGAGGCTATAGCGCTCCCAGTCGAAACGGGCGCCGATCTCGCGGTTGTCGGTGACGATGGGCGAGAGGTCGACCAGGGTGTCGACGTCCTGGCCGGGGGTGGCTACGCCGCGCAGCACTCGGCCCACGTCCGGCATGCCGAAGCCTTCTGAGTAGTTGGCGTAGAGCTGGGCCCAGTCGGTGGCCTGGTAGACCAGGCCGGCGTTGAACAGCGTCTCGTCGAAGTCGGGGTTACCGCCCTTCACGGATACCAGGTCGTTCTCGACGCTGGTGCCGCGGTCCACGGTCGAGTAGTCGTCGACGTTCAGTTCGGCATGCTCCTGGCGGGCGCCGGCATGCAGGCTCAGTGAGTCGGTCAGGTCGACATCGCCCTGGAGGAAGGCCGCAACGTTGCGGAACTGGGTCTCGGGCACATAGTTGCGGCCGGTCTGCACCAGCACCTGCTGGGTCTCGTCCTGCAGCAGGTCGACGCCGGTGGTCAGCTTGAGGCGGTCGTCGAGCAGGCCGTCGCGGCTCAGGGTGAATTTGCCGCCGACCTTGTCGGATTCGTTGCGGGTCTGGTCGAACCGCGTCTCGCCGTTCTCGTCCTGGTAGGGGAAGGAGCCGAGGCCGGTGGCACCAAACTGGGCGCGGAAGCGCTGGGTGTAGAGCTGGGCATCCAGCTCGTTGCCGAACCAGTCACCGTGGGAGTAGGCCAGTTGGGCCTTGGTCACCTCGTTATAGCCGGGCTCGCCCTGCAGGCTGCCCTTGCGGGCCGAGGTGGCGATGCCCTCGGAGCGATCGCCGGCCACCGGCACATAGTCGTCGTTGACGTCGAGGTCGAAATGATTGAGGGAGAGCTCGAGGTTCTGGTTCTCGTCGATCCAGTAGCCGAGCTTGCCGAAGAGGTCGTAGCTCTCGGAGTTCTGAATCTCGCCGTGGTAGGCGATGCCCACTTCCTCGTCGTTGCCGTCGAAGAACACCCCGCGATCCTGACGGCTGGCGGCGGCCAGGTAGTCCCAATCGCCACTCTGGCCGCTGATGCGGTAGTCCAGCTTGTGGCCGAAGCCCTCGGACTCGACGTCGTCGTCGCTGGTCAGGCTGATCCCGGCGTGCTGGTTGACCGTGCCGGCGTCGGCGCGCTTGGTGACATAGTTGATGATGCCGCCGGTGGCGCCCAGACCGTGCTCGGCACTGGCGCCGTGGATCACCTCGATGCGCTCGACCATGGAGAGGTCGATGGTGTAGCTGTCGCGACCGCCGTCCCGCAGTGCGTTGGTCTGGGGCACGCCGTCGACCATGAACAGCGCCGAACGGCCGCGCAGGGTCTCGCCAGTGTTGTTGAGTTTCTGGCGACTGGGCGAGTAGGAGGGGATCAGGTTGCTCAGCACCTGGCCGGGATCGTTGGTGATGGCCAGCTGCTGCTCGATCTCCTCGCGGGTGATGATGGTGATCTTCTGCGGCGTCTTGCCGGTCAGGCGCTTGTTGCGAGTCGCGGTGACGACGAGCGGGTTCAGCTCGTCGGCAGTCTGTACCTGACCCTTCGAGGCGGATTGCGCGACGGCCAAGCCGGGCAGGGCGGAGCATATCGCCAAGGACAGTAGGCCCAGCCGCAGGTGGCGCGGACGTTGTGGCATTGACATGGTAAGCAAGATCCCTTGTTCGTTTCGATGTACACGCTTTTTATTGTTCTTGGCGGTCAGGCCGCAAAATGTAAAAGCGAACAATAAAGTTTTTCATTTAGATATGCAATTAGGTTGAGCAATTCCAGCCTGTGCTCGTGTCCTTGGATGGCGGCGCATTGACGTCGTCATCCAAGAGCGGACAATGCCTCTTTCCCTGAAGCCCCAGTCAAAGGATTCCTCGTGGAACTGCTGCGCGTCGTCTATCTCCACTACCGCTGGCCCTTCCTCGGCGTGATGCTGCTCAGCCTGGCGAGTGCCGGGCTGGGCATCGGCGCCATCGCCTTCATCAACCGGCGGCTGATCGATACGGTCGGCGACCCCGTCGGCGTATTGCCGGCCTTCCTCGGCGTGATCGCCGTGTTGCTGGTGGTGACCCTGGCCTCGCAGCTGGCGCTGACCATCCTCGGTCACCATTTCGTCCACGGGCTGCGTGGGCGGTTGGTCAAGCAGATTCTCGATACCGATGTGGAGCGCCTCGAACGGCTCGGCAGCGCCGAGCTTCTGGCCAGCCTGTCGAGCGATATCCGTAACGTGACCATCGCCTTCGTGCGCCTGCCGGAGCTGATTCAGGGCCTGGTCCTGACCGTCGGCTCGGCGCTCTACCTGGGCGGGCTGTCGCCGAGCCTGCTGCTGGTCACGGCCGGCTGGCTGGCCGTCAGCATCGCCGTCAGCTCCTGGTTGGTCGGGCGGGTCTATCGACATCTGTCCCGGGTGCGCGAGAGCGAGGAGAGGCTCTATCGGGACTACGAAGCGGTGATCCACGGCCACAAGGAGCTGGCGCTCAACCGGGGGCGGGCGCAGCGCTTCTATGACGAGTGCTACGAGGTGGATGCCCGGGACTACCGCGGTCATATCATCCGGGCCGACACCTATCACCTGAGCGCGATCAACTGGTCGAACATCATGATGCTCGGCACCATCGGGGTGGTGTTCTTCCTCGCCAACGGCCTGGGCTGGGCGAGTACCTCGGTGGCGGCCACCTTCTCGCTGACCCTGTTGTTCCTGCGCACACCGATGCTCCAGGCGATCGGTGCGCTACCCACGCTGCTGAGTGCCCAGGTGGCCTTCGACAGGATCGCGTCGCTGGCGCTGGCCGAGCCCGAACCCGACTTCGCGGTGGCCGATGCCTGGCCGAGCGACTGGCAGACCCTGAGCCTCGATGGCGTGAGCTTCGCCTATACCGGTAGTCACGGCAGCGAGGGCTTCCGGGTGGGACCGCTGGACCTGACGCTCAAGCGTGGCGAGCTGATATTCTTGATCGGCGGCAACGGCAGCGGCAAGTCGACCCTGGCCAAGCTGCTGACGGGCCTCTACCGGCCCCAGCGGGGCGCTCTACGCTTGGACGGCGAGCCGTTGAGTGACGCTCACTGGTCGGCCTATCGGCAGCGTTTCTCCGCGGTATTCACCGACTTTCATCAGTTCACCGACCTGGTCGGCCCGGCGGGCACCCAGGCCGACCCGGCACTCGTCGAGGCGTGGCTGGAGGAGCTGGGGATGCGCGACAAGCTGGCCTTCGACGGCCAGCGCGTGACCAACCCCAAGCTCTCCCAGGGGCAGCGCAAGCGGCTGGCGCTGCTGATGGCGGTCGCCGAGGAGCGCGACCTGCTGCTGCTCGACGAGTGGGCGGCCGACCAGGACCCGCAGTTTCGTCGGGTCTTCTATCACGACCTGCTGCCGCGGCTACAGGCGATGGGCAAGACGGTGTTCGCCATCAGCCACGATGATCACTACTTCGACCGGGCCGACCGGCTGTTGGAGATGCACGATGGGCGGCTGAGCGAACTCACCGGCGACCGGCGCCAGCGGGTCAGCCGGGATGCGGTGGCGCGGCTCGACGAGGCCGGGGGCTAGCATAGCCGGGGAAAGAGAGGGTGAAAGCTTGTTATTGAAAATAAAACCCATTAACATTTAGGTGTCATTCCACCCGAATGTGGCGTGGCGTCTTGTCCCTCTTGGTCCTCTTGCCCCCGAATCGTAAGGCACACAACATGACATGTGTATCCCGCCGCTCGTGGCGGTTATCTCCGCTGGCGGTTGCCGTCCGCCATGGTCTGGGCGTCTCGCTTATCGGCACCGCTCTCCCGGTGCTGGCCCAGGACGACGTCACCGATATCGAGCCCGACACCGTGGTGGTCAGTGCCACCGCCCTGAAGGTGGCGTCCCCATTGGTAGAAACGCCGCGCCCGGTATCCACGGTCGAGCGGAACGAGCTCGACGAACGCAACATTCAGCGCCTCGACGAGACATTCCGCTACCGGGCCGGCGTGTTTTCCGGCCATTACGGGGCGGATAACGACACCGACTGGTTCAAGGTGAGAGGCTTCGATCAGTCCACCTACCAGGATGGTCTGCGCATTTATCGGACGGGCTACTACCAGTGGCTGCCAGAGCCCTATGGCCTGCAAAGCGTCGATGTATTCAAGGGGCCGTCATCGATCCTCTACGGTGAGGCACCGGCGGGCGGCCTGATCAACGCGGTCAGCAAGCGGCCTACCGCCGAGCGCCAGGGCGAGATCGAGCTTCAGATGGGCAATCGCGACCACCGTCAACTTGCCTTCGATACCTCAGGGCCGGCGACCGAAAGCGGTGATGTGCGCTATCGTCTCGTGGGGCTCTACAAGGAGCGTGCCGGCGATCTCGACCACACCGACAACGAGCGCTACTATTTTGCACCGAGCCTGGCGGTGGACCTCAACGAAGATACCAGCGTGACCTTCCTGGCCAGCGTGCAGAGAGATGAGGGGGTGCCGACCAATCCCTTCAAGCTGCTCTATGGCACCGTTCAGGATACTCCGTTCGGCAAGGTCGATCCGCAGACCAGCTACGGCGAACCGGACTACGACAAGAACGAGCGCACCCAGGCGTCGATCGGCTATGAACTTCGTCACCGCCTCGACGACACCTGGCGCTTCGAGCAGAACCTGCGCTACAGCCATATGGACCTGGAGCTGCGCAGCACCTATGTGCTGGCCCGGCTTGACGAGCGCACCGCCGGCCGAGGCCTGGTCTATCGCGATGGAGAGGTCGATAGCTGGACGATAGACAACCGCCTGATCGGCAACTGGTATACCGATCGCACGGAGAACACCTTGCTGCTCGGCGTCGGCTATCAGGACCTGGGCCTCGAGGGCAAGGAGGCCGACCCCTATCCCTTCGGTTCGCCCATCGATATCTTCGATCCCCAGTACGGCAACTATACCCCGGTGTCCGAGGACCAGCTGACCGATCGCAGGATCGACAAGCAACAGACCGGTCTCTACGTGCAGGACCAGCTGCGAATCGACGACCGCTGGGTGCTGCTCGGCAGCGTGCGCTACGACCAGGCACAGACCGATAACGTCGATCGCACCACCGGGGCCACGCAGCGCGCCGACGACGACCAGGTTTCCTGGTCCGGCGGCGTGATGTATCTCGGCGCCCACGGCATCAACCCTTATCTGAGCTATACCGAATCCTTCGAGCCGCAGGCCAGCGTCGACGACGACGGTCGACTCTACGAGCCTCTCGAGGGCGAACAGTGGGAGGCCGGGATCAAGGTGGCGCCCTCGGGGTGGGATGGTTATGTCACTGCGTCGGCCTTCGACCTCGAGCAGCGTAACAGCCTGGTCACCTCGCCCGATGGCGGTCGTCAGACACAGAGTGGCAAGCAGACCTCCCGAGGCTTCGAGCTGGAGGGCGTCGGTTACCTCACGGACCAGCTGCAGCTCACCGCCGCCTATACCTATACCGACGCTGAAGATGAAGAGGGTCAGCGCAAGAGCTTGATTCCGCGTCACCAGGCCTCGACCTGGCTGGACTACGTCTTTCAGGAAGGCGCCTTGCAAGGGCTCAAGCTGGGGGGCGGCGTGCGTTACGTCGGCGGCAGCGTCTACGGCGATATCTCGGTGCCGGAGTACACCCTGGTCGACGCCATGGCCCGCTACGACTTCGCCGGAAGCTGGCGGGCCCAGGTCAACGTCAACAACATGACGGACAAGGAATACGTCGCCAGCTGCGACTACTGGTGCTACTACGGTGAATCGCGCAGCGTGATCGGTAGTCTTAGCTATCGCTTCTAGCGTCTGACGCCAGCAACATCTTCGCCTTCTGCGCCCGGCCCTTGTGGGCCGGGCGCGCTCGTTGGTGCTCCGTCACGGTCGGCTAGGCCGGCCGCGGCGAGGGCAACTCGCCCCGCCGTGTGGTGGCCTCGCGTCGCGTTATAGTCGCCTCAGGCCCCACATGAAGTAGGCGCCGCCCAGCAGCGAGGCCATGAGGCCGGCGGGAATCTCCTCGGGAAACAGCCACTGGCGGCCCAGCCAGTCGGCCACCACCATCAGCAGTGCTCCGCTGATCGCCGCCCCGGCGAGGTGAGGGGCCGCCCGGGAGAAGCCCAGCAGGCGCGCCAGATGCGGTGCCAGCAGGCCGACAAACGACAATGGCCCCACCACCAGGGTAGCGCCGGCGGTGAGCAGGGCTACCAGTAGCAGCAGGACGAGTCGTGCCCGGGCCAGGGGGAGCCCCAGGGCGGCGGCGCAGGCGCCGCCGAGGGGCAGGATATCCAGCCAGCGGGCCAGGGGAATCGCGGCCAGGGCCAGCAGCAGTGCCGCCCCGCTTACCGTCAGGGCGCTGGTCAGGTCGACGTAATAGGTCGAGCCCGACAGCCAGGCAATCACCTGCTGCCCCCGGGGGTCTCCGCCGGCCAGCACCACGGCCCGGACCGCGTCGAACAGGGCGGTGATGGCCACCCCGGTGAGCAACAGCCGTTCCGGCTGGAAGCCGCTCTGGCGATTGAGCGCCACCACGACCGTCAGGCTGGCGAGTGCCCCCAGCGTGCCGGCGCCGACCAGGGTCAGGTTGTCGGGGGCGGGAAGCAGGAAGATGGCGCCCATCAGGGCGATGGCGCTGCCCCCGCTGATGCCCAGCAGCTCGGGGCTGGCCATCGGGTTGCCGGTCAGGCGCTGGATCAGGGTGCCGGCGATGGCCAGCATGACACCGCAGCCGGCGGCGGCCAGGACGCGGGGCAATCGCCACTCCAGCAGCGCCCAGTCGCCGGGCGTGGTCCAGTGCCAGCCATCTCCCGCCTGGCCGACCAACAGCGCGACGAGGGTGACGCCGGCGAGTGACAGAGACAGCCAGGCGGCCAGGCGGCCGGGGGCCGGATGGCGAGTGCCGATGGCGCGGGCCTCCCGGGATGGCGCCTCGCCCCCCAGGTTCAGCCGCGGGATCAGCCACAGCAGCAGGGGCGCGCCGAGGGCCGCGGTGGTGGCACCAGTGGGAATCAGGGTAGGCAGCACGCCGGAAAAGTGTTGCAGCAACAGGTCGGTGGTGGCCAGCAGCAGGGCGCCCAGCAGCGTCGACCACAGCAGCCGTGTGCCCAGCCGCCGGGCACCGGCCAGGCGGACGATATTGGGGGCCGCCAGGCCGATAAAGCCGATGATGCCCACCACGCTGACCACGCAGCCGGTCAGGAACACCGCCAGCCCCAGGCCGGCCAGGCGCAGGTGCTTGAGCGAGACGCCCAGGCTCCTGGCGCCGGCCTCGCTGAGCTCCAGTACCGCCAGGGGGCGCAGCAGCCAGGCGGCCGCAAGGGTGCCCAGGGCGAGGCGGGGCGCAAGGAAGGCCACATCCTGCCAGCCATTCTGGGCAAGCGAGCCGGCCCCCCAGATCAGCAGCCCCTTGAGCTCCTCCTGGTGGAACAGCAGCAGCACCATGGAGAGGGCGCCGAAGTAGAGGTTGACCACCAGGCCGCCCAGCACCACCACTACCGGGGCCAGGCCGCGCCGCCAGGCGAGGGCGAAGACCAGTGCCATGGCGCCGCCGCCGCCGGCCAGCGCCACCCACTCACGACCCAAGACCAGCAGGCCGGGGGCCATCAGGGTGGCGGCCATGAGCGCGAGGTTGGCACCGCTGGCCACCCCCAGGGTCGTGGGGGCGGCCAACGGGTTGCGCAGCACTTGCTGCATCAAGACCCCGGCCAGCGCCAGGCCGCCGCCGGCGAGCAGGGCCATGGCCAGCCGTGGCCACCAGGCGAAGTGCATCGCCAGGGCGCGTGCCGTTTCCCCGGGGGTCAGCAGGGCATTGAGGCCGGGCCCCAGGCCGAGCCGGGCGTCGAGCTCGACCACTGCCATGGCCAGCGCGATCAGGCCCAGGACGAGGCAGAGGCCAGCCGGCGTCAGGCGTGGCCGGCATCGTCGGGGCAGGGCATCAGACGGCATCGTCATTCTCCAGCGCATCCACCAGCCGTTCGGCGAAGCGCAAGGCCGAGGGCATGGCGCCGAAGCTCCACACCGGCGGCAGCACGATCGGCGAGCCCCGACCAGCCTCGACCAGATGCTGCCATAGGCCGCTTTCGGCCAGGGTCTCGCGAACCCCGGCGGGGTAGGGCTCTATCACCACCAGGCGAGCGTCGAGGCCGGCGAGCGCCTCGATGCCGGCAAGCGAGAATCCCCAGGCGTTGGTGGGACCCGTCCAGGCGTTTGTCAGTGCCAGGCGGTCGAGCACCGCCTGGAAGAGTCCGTTATCGCCGAATACCCGCACATGGCGGCCATCCATGAATTGCACCATCAGCAGAGGCGGGGGGGCTGTGCCGTCCAGGCGCGCTCCCAGGGTGTCGAGGCGCGCCTCGGTCGTGTCGATCAACCGGCGCGCGGCCTCGGGGCGCTCCACGAGCTCACCCAGCGACCGCGTCAGTCGGCGCATCTCCTGCCAGGTGTCCTGCTCGGCACGGTAGAGCGGCAGGGTCTTTACCGAGGCGATGCGTTCGAGACGCGGGGCGAGGTTGGCGAACATCGGCGAGATCAGTATGTGGTCGGGCGCCAGGCGTGCCAGCAGCTCGAGGTTAGGCTGACTGCGTAGCCCCAGGTCGATCGTCGTGTCGGGCAGGGCGGGCTCGTCCACCCAGGCGTGGTAGGCCTCGAGCTGGGCGCTGGCCAGGGGCGGAGCATCCAGGGCGACCAGGGTTTCGGCCAGGGTCCAGTCCAGGGTGGCCAGGCGTGGCGTATCGGCCTGGGCCACGGCGGCGGCAAGCATGGCGAGCAAGCCGGCGAGCGCGGGCAGGCGGCATCGAGTGCGAAGCACGGTGGTCTCCGGGGCTAGTGGGCAATAGCGACGCGATGCTCGCCGCCGGGGTGGGCCATGATGTGCATGGGGACGCCATAGATCGCCTTGAGGGTCTCGACGTTCATCATCGCGTCGGGTGTCCCCCGGGCCAGGAGACGACCGCCGTGCAGTGCCACCAGGTGATCGCAGTAGCGGGCCGCCATGTTGATATCATGCAGCACGATGATGACCCCCAGGCCCAGCTCACGACTGAGGCGGCGGATCAGGGCCAGCACCTCGAGCTGGTGCGAGATGTCCAGGGCCGCCAGGGGCTCGTCGAGCAGAAGGAGCCGGCTGCCCTGGGCCAGCAGCATGGCCAGCCAGACCCGCTGGCGCTCGCCACCGGAGAGGGTGTCCACCAGGCGGTCGGCGAAGGGCTCGGTGTGGGTCAGCGCCAGGGCCCGGTCGATGGCCTGCGTGTCTTCGCGGCCGTGCCGGCCCAGCAGGCCATGCCAGGGGTAGCGGCCGAAGCCCACCAGTTCGCGACCGGTGAGGTTATCGGCGGCGGGCAGGTGCTGGGGCAGGTAGGCGACTCGCCGCGCGAAGGCACGGTATCCCCAGGCCGTCAGTGGCTTGCCGTCCAGCCTGAGTTCGCCCCGGCTGGGGGCCTGTTGACGAGCCAGCAGCTTGAGCAGCGTCGACTTACCCGAGCCATTGTGGCCGATCAGGCCATGGACCCGGCCTTCGTCGAAGGTGAGGTCGAGGGGATGCAGCAGGCATCGGCCGTTGACCTCGAAGGAGGCGGCGCATGTTTCGATCATGGAAAGCTCCGCTCGCGGATAGCCGCCACCGGGAGTGGCAGTAAGGTGCAAAGCGTAAAATAAACGATAATAATTATCAATACAGTGGTGAGGCACCGTCTGGGAAATATGCGTGGCTATCGGCGGCCCGAGGGCCGCCGATGGTCGTGCGGGGGCTTCGTCGATCAGAAGGCGTAGCTGACGGTGGCCTTCACGCTGCGTTCGGCGCCGAAATAGCAGTAGCTCAGGCTATAGCAGGAGGCCACGTACTCCTTGTCCAGCAGGTTGTTGACGTTGAGCTTGGCGGTCACGCCCTCCAGGCCGACCTCGCCGAAGTCGTAGCCGAGCATGCCGTCGAGCAGGGTGTAGTTCGGCACGTCTTCGGTGTTGTCGCGGTCGGCATAGATGTTGGCATAGTGGCGCACACCGAGGCCGACATCGAGGCCGCGCAGAGGGCCGCTTGAGGCATCATAGAGGCCCCACAGGGTCGCCGTGTGTTCCGGCACCTGATTGACCCGCTGGCCTTCATAGCGGTTGCCGGTGGCCTCGTAGGTGGCATCGGTATAGGTGTAGCCCGCGTGCACGCCGACGTCCTGTGTCAGCTGAACCCGCGCTTCCAGCTCGATACCCTGGGACTGGATCTCGCCGATGGTCTCGTAGTCGGCCGCCGGGTTTTCCTTGGTGGCGACATTTTCTTGGGTGATATGGAAGGCCGTCAGGCTGTACCGGTCGTTCGTGTCCTTCGGCTGGTACTTGAGGCCGGCTTCTACCTGCTCGCCCTCGGTCGGCTCCAGGATGGTGCCGTCGGCCTTCGAGAGGCTATTGGGCGAGAACGAGGTGGTGTAGTTGATGAAGGGTGACAGGCCGTTGTCGAAGGCGTAGAGCAGGCCGGCGCGCCCGCTGAACTGGGTATCCTCGCGGGAATTCTCGCTGCCGCTCAACTTCCCGACGTTGTCGATCTCCACCCAGTCATGGCGCATGCCGAGCATGGCGTGCCAGCGGTCCCAGTTGATCTGGTCCTGGAAATAGGCGCCGATCTGCTCGAGCTCGCGGTCCTTCTCGTAATAGGTCGTGATCGCCGTGGGTACCGCCCCGTACTGAGGAGCGAAGACATCGATGGGTGTCAGGTTGCCGTAGGCATCCACGGTATCTGTCTGGCGATACTGGTAGTCGGCACCGAAGAGCAGGCGGTGGTTCACGCTGCCCGCGTCGAGGCTGTACTCGAGCTGATTGTCGACCGTCCAGGCCTGGAGACTCTCCTCGGATTCCAGGTAGCCGCGAGACATCTCCGTGTCACTGACATAGCCGGTGACATAGGCCTGATCGATGCTGACATCCGACTCCAGGTAGCGCGCCTTCTGCCGCGCCGTCAGGTTGTCGGTGAAGCGATGTTCGAGCTCGTAACCCAGTAGTGTCTGGTCGCGCTCGAAGGTATCGTAGTCGGGCTCGCCTTCGAAGGTATCGTTATCGATATGGCGGCCAAGGCGGCTGGATACCGTGCCTTCATAGGGAAGACCCGCGTGGTATCCCCCCTCGGGCTCACGCGAGAGATAGGCATTGAGGTTCAGCGTGGTCCGGTCCGTGATATCCCAGGTAACGCTGGGCGCGATGGCGTAACTTTCCTCTTCGGCCGAGTCGAACTGGGTCTGCTCACCGCGGGTGATGCCGGTGAGGCGGAAGGCCGCACGTTGGCCCTCGTCGATGCTGCCGGTGATATCGAAGCCCGCCTCGTAGTGATCCCGGCTGCCGTAGCCGGCCATGACGTCACCGGTTACCTCATCGGTGAACGTCGGGCGCTTGCTGGTCAGCGAGACCAGGCCCCCCGGTGAAGCACGACCGTAGAGGACCGAGGCTGGCCCCTTGACCACCTCCATGGAGTCGAGCATGTAGGGGTCGATCTTCAGTGAGGAGTAGGTCCCGGCATCGCCCATCAGCTTTAGCCCATCGAGGAAGGTATTGCTCACGCTACCGTCGGTATAGCCGCGCAGCACGATGTAGTCATAGCGATTGGAGGAGCCGATCTGGTTGGTGAAGGCACCGGGTGTGTAGTCGAGGGCGCGTTGTACCGTTTCTGCTCCCTTCTGTGTCCACTCTTCATTGGCAAGGTGTGACGTGGCCTGGGGCGTTTCGTTGAAGGGCGTTTCGGTCTTGGTGGCGGCCTGGGCGGTGACGGTGACGGTGGCGAGGGTATCGGCCTCTTCGCCGTGGGCCGTCAGGGCGATGCCGGCAGCGGCGAGCGACACCGCCAGGGTCAGGGGGCGTGGAGTCGGCATGCGGAAACATCCTTTCTGAGATCATTTGCTAGGTAATGATAATTATTACTTTTTGCTTGTTCGTCGGGGTATGCCGAATGCGCACATCCCTATGCGGCATGCTCAGGACGCCGCGAGCAGGGAACTCGGCGGGTAGCCGAAGTGACGGCGGAAGGCCGTGGCAAAGTTGCTGGCGTGACGGTAGCCCGAGAAGTGGGCGGCCTGCTGTACGCTGTGGCCTCGCCTGAGATAGTCATGTGCCAGCACCAGGCGGCGCTCGCGCAGGTAGTCGAACACGCTGCGGCCGAAGGCCGCCTGGAACTTGCGTCGCAGGCTGGCGGGGCTCATGGAGGCGAGTTCGGCCAGGTCTATCAGGTGATGTTCGCCGGCGGGGTCATGCTGGAGCCGGTCACGGACTCGTTCCAGCCGCTGGCGCTCGTGGGGAGAAAGGCGGTCGTCAGGCGGCGTCGACAAGGCGTCGGCGCCGCCGCCATGCGCCAGCAGCTGCAGGCTGAGTCCCTCGAACAGCAGGCGCTGGGCGTCGCTTGGCAGCGACGTGGCGAGGGCTTGATCCAGGCCCTGGCGTAGCGACTCGGGTAGCCACCAGCGCCGCAGTGGGCAGGCATCGGAGACCGAGGGTCGTATCCCTAGCCGGGTCAGGCATCCCTCATCGAGGCTGAGGGTCAGGGCGCGCAAGCGCTGGCCGGCTGGCTGGGAGGCGGCGAGACGGCGGTGGCGGTCGAGGCTGACATTGAGCGCCATGCCGGGTGATAGCCGAAGCGGTGGCGCATCGTCCATGGCGACCTCGGCGTGGCCCGCCAGCAGCACGATGATCGATAGCGGCGAGTTTGCCTGGGATCGTGAGTCGTAACGATGCAGCACCTCCACATCGGAGGTGACCAGCTGCATGCCAGGGCGTGGCGAGAATTCCCGCACCGTCCCCGTTATCACCGGGGTCCGGGAGCGAGGCGAGAGGCCCGGCATCCAGTAATCGAGGCCGTAGCGTCGGCCGTAGGCGTGCAGCTGCCGGGGGGTATGGGATTGCCCTCTGGCGTCGAGAGAGCTCATGCGCCCGCCGGCGCCGCTTTCGTGCCCTCTGGCGTCGAGCGAGCTCATGCGTCCGCCGGCGCCGCTTTCGTGTCCTCTGGCGTCGAGAGAGCTCATGCGCCCGCCGGCGCCACTTTCGTGTCCTCTGGCGTCGCCTGCCTGGCGCCACGCCGACACGCCAGCGGGCAGTTGGCGCAGTAGCCCAGGTCATCGATCAGGTAGCGGATGCAGCACATCCGACGCACCCGGGCGGGCCGGTCGGGTGGGGTGGGCGTGACGTAGCGGACCGGCTGAAAGAGCGGGTTGCGGCGGCCATCGGGCAGGGTGCGGCACGCCATCAGCGCCCGGGCGGGAGCGCCCGTGTCCGGGGCGGCCATGGGGTGATGGGTCAGGGCGTTGGCGAAGTACTCGAAGTAGTTGCCGGCGTTGCTCCAGAACACCTTGGGTGAGGCGCCGGTGGTGTCGGCCAGGGCCTGGATCAATGGAGTCAGATGGTGGTCGAGCAGGGTCGTGAAACGCGAGACGGGGTCCAGGTCGGCCAGGGGCTTGCCGGCATGGGCTAGTTCAAGGCCGGCGGTTTGCCCGTCCGAGGACTGTATCAAGTGAAGTTCATGTAACCCCAGCGGCAGGTCTCGCTCGAACAGCAGGTTGGTGGCCAGGCTATGGACGAAGAGCGTGCTGAAGTGCCACTTGGACCATAGCGAGGCGATCGCCCGGCGGTCGCCGTGACGATACCGAGCGCCGAATCGGTCGAGGAGCGCCGTGAGACGGGGCGGGTCGAGCAGCTTGCGGGCCGACAGGGTATCGGCCCCGGGTGCCGTCGTCGTGATCCGCGGAGGGGAAAAGGACGCCAGTGGGCCGATATAGAGCGGCGAGAGGTCATGAGTCATGGTATCCAACGGCAAGGTTCTCGGCCATGTGAGGGAGCTGGCGGTGGGTACGGCCTCGCCCCGGTCGGCTTTAGGAGTGGAGATACTCATGAGAGTTATTATCATTATATTCTACCGGATTTCAATGATTGATAATTGTTATCACTTGTGGGAGCATCTGGTCGCCATTCGTCACGGAGCCAGGGAGCCTGACGTGAAGAGGACCCGATCGACTCTGATAATGGGGGCTGCCGGCCTTCTGTTTGTCGCCACCCCACTGATGGGGCAGGAACTGGTGGAAGAAGCCAGCGATGCCCAGCGTGCCCAGGCGGCGTTGCAGGTGCGCATCGATGCCGCCGACGACGCCAGCCGCACGATGCTTGCCGAATTGCGTCGCCTGGAAACCGAGGCGCGCCAACTCCGGGTGCAAAACGCGAGCCTGGCGCCCCGTCTCGATCGCCAGGCCGAGCGCCTGGCGTCCCGGGAGGCGGCGCTGGATACGCTGGCGGAGACGCGTGAAACGCTGCCCGAGATCGAGCAGGCGCTGTTGAAGCGGCTGCGAGCATGGGTGGAAGGGGATCTGCCATTCCTGACCCAGGAGCGCCTGGCCCGAGTCGAGGGGCTCGAGAAGGGCATGACAGACCCCGATGCCACCGCTGCGGAGCGTCTGGATCGCACCTTGGCGGCCTGGCGCGCGGAGCTGGACTATGGACGTGAGCTCGATGCCTGGCGCGGCACCCTGGAAGACGAGGAGGGGCGCCGGGAGGTGGATTTTCTCCGTCTGGGGCGGGTCGGTTTCTATTACCTGACGCCCGACGGACGCCAGGGGGCCGTCTGGCGCGCCGACGAGCAGCGCTGGCAGCCGCTGGATGAGGCGGCACGCGTCGACCTGCGTCACGGCCTGCGTATCGCACGCGACCAGCGCGCCCCGGAGCTTCTGGTGCTGCCCGTATCGCATTCCATCACGCCGGCCGAAGCCAGGGAGGCTTCATGATGGCAAACGCCAAGTATCGCCCCGGGCGTCTCTTCACCTTCGTCATGACCGCGCTGCTGCTGGCGACGGCACTGCCCGTCGCGGCTCAGGACGACCCCTTGACGACCCTGCGTGCCGAGCGGGAAGCCGCGCAAGCTCGGGATGCCGAGCGGCTAGCCGGGCTGGTCGATGACCGTGAGGCCCTCGAGGCCGCGCTCGAGGAGGCTCGACAGACCCACGCCGAGGCCGAGTCGCGTCACGCCGAGCTCGAGTCGCGTCGGGCCGAGCTGCAGGCAAGCCGAGAGGCCCTGGATGACCGCCAGGCCGAGCAGGGCGATGACCTGACCGCGGTGCTGGACGTATTGGCCCGCCATAGCGGTGAGCTGCGTGATGCGCTGTCCGAAAGCTGGCTCACCGTGGGAGGCGCCGAGCTGCCGCCGCGCCTGGATGAGGCCGAGATACTGCGGCCCACCCATCTCGAGGGCCTCGCCGATGCCCTGATTGCCTTGACGGCCGAGACCAGCCGCATCCGCTCCTTCGCTGCCCCGGTCGCCGCGAACAGCGGCGAGATCGGGTCCCGGGAGGTCGTGCGGCTGGGGGATCTGACGGCCTTCAGCGCGGGGGAGTTGCTCGAACGCGGCGCCGAAGAGGGGGTGTTGAGCACGGTGGCGCGCACGCCAGACGAAGTGGCCCGGCATCTTGCCGCCTTTCAGGCGGGAGAGGGCGAGCGGATTGCCCTGGACCCCACCCGGGGTCAGGTGATCGATGCCCTGGCCCAGAGTCCGACCCTGTGGGAGCGTTTCCGGCAGGGGGGCGTCGTCGGGTATGTGGTGGTGGGCCTGGGGGCCGCCGGCCTGCTGGTGGCGCTGCTGCAGTATGGCTATCTGCTCAAGGTGAGCGTGGCAATGCGTCGTCAGCTGGCATCCCTGGATCGGCTGCGCGATGACAACCCCCTGGGGCGTGTATTGCTGCGCTTCCGGGCGCTTTCCGATGACCCCATGCCGGAAGCGCTGGAGGCGCGTCTCGATGAGGCGGTGCTGGCCGAGTTGCCGCGCCTGGAGAGGGGCCAGCCACTGGTCAAGCTGCTGGCCGCCGTGGCCCCGCTGTTGGGGCTTTTGGGGACCGTTACCGGCATGATCGTGACCTTTCAGGCCATCACCGTCTTCGGCACCGGGGACCCCCAGCTGATGGCCGGGGGGATTAGCCAGGCGCTGGTGACGACCGTGCTGGGCCTGATTACCGCGGTGCCCCTGCTGTTCGCCCATACGGCCATGGCCGGGCGCAGCCGCCGGCTGGCGGGTGTGGTCGAAGGCCAGGCCAGCGCCGCCCTGGCGGCGCGGCTGGAGCAGCCTCGCCCCGAGCCTGCCGCCAAGCAGAGGGTGCAGCATGCTGCCGCTATGGCTTGAGCCCCTGGCGAGGCTGATCGATGCCGGCGGTGTCGTGCTGGTGGGTATCGCCGCGGTGGCGGCGCTGCTCTTCAGCCTGGCCCTGGAGCGGGTGCTGTTCTTTCGGCTCACCTATCGCCGTGCCCGGCGGGCGTTGATTCGGCGCTGGACGCAGCGGGCCGATCACCATAGCTGGAGTGCCCTGACCATGCGGGAGGTCTGGACCCGCGACCTGATCGCTCGGCTGCGTCGGCCACTGCCCTGGCTCAAGTTGCTGGTTTCCCTGTGTCCGCTGCTGGGCTTGCTGGGTACCGTCACCGGGATGATCGCCGTCTTCGACAGCCTGGCGCTCAGCGATATCGGGCAGGCGCGTGCCATGGCCGATGGCGTGGCTCGCGCCACCCTGCCGACCCTGGCGGGTATGGCGGTGGCGGTGGTGGGGCTTTTGTTTACCACCCGGCTGGAACAAGTCATTCGGCGCGAGGATCAGCGATTGCATGATCGCTTGGCCCGTGCCGTGGAGGAGAACGATGCGTAGACGCCGTAGCCTCGCCGGTGAGTCGGGAGATACCGGTGAGATCAACCTGACGCCGATGCTCGACGTAGTCTTTATCATGTTGATCTTCTTTATCGTGACCACCAGCTTTATCAAGGAGAGCGGGGTGGAGATCGAGCGCCCGGAATCCAGCGCCGCCGCCCCCCAGGCGGACGCCCAGCTGATGGTCGCGATTACCCCCGAAGATGCCGTTTGGGTCGATGGCGAGCCGGTGGATGCGCATCGCGTCGGCGATGTGGTGGCGCCCCTGGTCAGTGATGACGGCGGGGTGGTGATTCAGGCCGATCGCAACGCCTCCACGGGCAGGCTGATCGAGGTGATGGACCGGATTCGTCAGGCGGGCGTCGACAATGTCGCCGTGGCCGCGACTCGAGGGTCGTCATGACGCGGGTTCCTCTCGCGGCGCTGGCCGGGGGCGGCATGGCGCTGACGCTGTTCTGGTTGCTGGCGTTGCTGGTCTCTCCCCCTGAGCCGGATATCGAGGTGATGGAGATGAGCATGACGCTGACCCGCGTCGAGGCGCCCTCCGCGCCCGAGGCGAGCGAGCCCGATGCGGCGCCACCACCCGCCGAGGCGCCGCCACCGCCGCCCGCGGTGGAGGCGCCGCCGCCGCTGCCCGAGCCCGCGCCTCTCCCCGATAGCGAATTGGCGCTGCCCGACCCCGAGCTGCCGCCGGAGACGACCGAATCGTTGGCCCTGGATGCCTCTCTGCCGGCGTTAAGCGAAGCCCGGCCGGAACCCGAACCCGAACCGGAGCCGGAACCAAGGCCCGAACCGGAGCCACGCCCGGAGCCGACGCCTCGACCCGATCCAGAGCCCCGTCCGTCGCCGGACCCCACTCCGCAACCGGCGCCCAGCGCCGAGTCGAGTGCGGCGACCTCGGCGTCGGAGTCGTCCCGGGAGGCACCCTCTGCCGAGCCGGTCAGCAGTGAACCGGTAGACGTCGGCCGGATCGCGCCTACCAGCCGCGTGCCGCCGACGTATCCTTCGCGGGCCCAGCGGCGTGGCATGGAAGGATATGTGGAACTCGAGTTCGTGATTCGTGCCGATGGCCGCGTCGACCCCTCCAGCATCCGTGTCGTATCCGCTCGGCCGCACCGCGTCTTCGACAAGGCCGCTCGCCAGGCGGTCGCGCGCTGGCGCTTCGAGGCTGCCCAAGGGTTGCGCCGAGCGCGTCAGCGACTGGAATTTCAGCTTAGATAGCCACGGGAGTTGTCATGCCCCTCTTACGCCTGCTCGCACTGGTCACCGTCGGTTGGCTGGTCATGATGTCCCCCGCCTGGTCGGCCCCCGGTCTGCCGGCTGCCTTTATTGCGGACCTGGAATCGCTTCAGCAGCGCCTGGCCGCCGATGACGGCCAGGCGGTGGAGCGCCGTGCCCGGGCCCAGGCCGAACGCCTGGCCGGGGGAAATGCCGCCGACCGTTGGGCCCGGGCGCTCTATCTGCAGCTGGCCGCCGGAGCGGCGTCGCAGCAGGAAAAGCCGGCGGCGGCGGCAGACTATCTCGCCCAGGCTCGCCGTATCACGGGTATCGAGGCGCAGTATCGGGACCGCTGGCAGCATGACGAGGCGCGGCTGCGCCTCGCCCAGGGCGAGCATGAGCGGGGTGTCGAGCTGCTCGGCGACTGGTTGACGCGTCACCCGGGCGACCCCGAGGATCAGTGGCGCCTGGCGCGTTCCCTGGCACATCTAAAGCGCTGGGAGGAAGCCGCCGATCGGGTGCAGCAGGCCCGGGCGTCGACGCCACAACTCGACGATGCCAGGCGTGCCCTGGCCAGTGCCGTGCTGCGGCGTGCCGGACGGGAGGCGGCGGCGTTTGCCTTGGTCGACGCGGGGCTGGACGACAACCGCGACCCTAAGCGTTGGCGGGAGGCGGCGGCCCTGGCCCAGCGGCTGGGCGATGCCGGCCGCGCCGCCGCCATCTGGGAGGCCGGCTGGCGGGCCGATATCCTGACCGGGACCCGGAGTCTCAACCGTCTGATCGAGTTGCACCTGGCCGGGGGTACCCCGGCGCGCGCCGCCGAGCATCTCGAAGCCGCCCTGGCCGCCGGCGAGCTCGACGATAATGCGAAGAATCGTCGGCGGCTGGCCCAGGCCTGGGAGCGAGCGCGGGATCGCGAGCGTGCGCTGGCCGCCTGGCGAGCCGTGGCGGAGCAAAGCCAAGCGCAGGACGACTGGCGCCGGCTCGAGCAGCTGGCGTATGCCTGGGGGCACGACGAGGCCGCCCCTTCGGGGAGCGATACGCTGTAAATCTTACCAGTCTGTGCGTAAAGCATTAGCCCGCAGGGGGCAGACCCCGAGCAAGCCGTCCCGGCTCGCCTTGGTGCACGTTGCTCATGCGGTTCCCTCTGCCGGGGTCTGTCCCCGAGGGTGAGACAACCCCTTCGGGGAGCCCTAAGCCGTAAGCTTTACGCTGTACGCACCTAGAGCCGAGCCCCATCTATCTCACGCACAAACGGCGGCAGCGAGTCGAGCAGCGCCCGGCCGTAGCGACGCGTCAGGACGCGGCGGTCGAGCAGGGTGATGCGGCCGTGGTCGGACTCCTTGCGGATCAGGCGGCCACAGGCCTGGACCAGCTTGATCGAGGCGTCGGGCACGCTGATGCGCATGAAGGGATTGCCCCCGCGACTCTCGATCCATTCCGCCAGGGTGGCGCCCACCGGGTCGTCGGGCACCGCGAAGGGCAGCCGGGTGATGACCACATGGGTCAGGTAATCCCCCGGCAGGTCGATGCCTTCGGCGAAGCTGGCCAGTCCGAAGATGATGCTGCCGTCCCCGGCATCCACGCGTGCCCGGTGGCGGGATATCAGCTCGCGCTTGGGGACCCGGTCCTGGGCCAGTACCCGCTTGCCGAGATCCTTGGGCAAGGCCTTCTCCACGGCGCGTAGCTGGGCCCGGGACGAGAACAGCATCAAGACCGCTTCCTGCTTGTCGAGCCCCTCGACGAACGCGACGATGGCCCGCTCATGTCCCTCGCGGTCGGCGGGGTCGACGGCCTCGCGGGGCACGCTGAGCACCGCCCGGGAGTAGTCGAAGGGACTGGGCAGGCGCTGGTAGCGATAGCGGTTGGCCAGGCCGGCGCGCTCCTGCAGGCGCTCGAAACGCCCGAGGGCGGTGAGCGTTGCCGAGGTGACGACGGCGCCGAAGGTGGCGCCCCAGAGGCTCTTGGCCAGGGTATGCGCGGCGGACACGGGGCTCGCCGAAAAGGTGAGCTCGGGTTCGCCGCCGAAGCGTTCCAGGGTCAGCCAGCGGGCCCGCGGTGGCTCGCCTTCGGGGTCGACGTCGGAATAGGCCTGCCACAGGGCATGTGCCTCCAGGGCGCGCCCATGGAGTAGCGCCACCAGCGGCAGCCACGCCTCGGCGGCCTCGCGCGGCAGTCCCGTGTGCTTCTCCGGGTCCAGGCTCTCACGGAGGATGTCCGCCATGCTTTCCAGGGTGCGCGAGAATTCGGCGAAGAGCGTGACCAGCGATTCGGCGTGCTCACGCAAGGCGTCGGGGGCCTGGCCCATCTCGAAGCGATGCTGGTGAAATTCCTCGCCGTCGCCCAGCCCCTGGGGGCGACCCGCCAGCTGGTGGCTCAGGGCGAACGCCTCGCCCAGCCGGGGTTCCACGGCATCGATGGCCTGGGGCAGGGTAGCCAGCAGGCGAGCGAGGGTGGGCTGTCCGCCCAGGGCGGCATTGAACTCGGTGAGCGACTTCTTGAGGTTACGCAGCCAGCGCAGGCCGGCATTCACGCCGAAGCGGGAGGCGAAGTGGTTGAGCGCCTTGTCGGGGAGGTGATGGCCTTCGTCGAAGACATGGATGCAGTCGCCCGGGTCGGGCAGCACCACGCCGCCGCCCAGGGAGAGGTCCGCCAGCACCAGGTCGTGGTTGGCGACGATGATATCGGCCTGCTCCATGTCGCGACGGGCGCGGAAGAAGGCGCAGGCGCCGAAGTGACCGCAGCGGCGATTGGTGCACTGGCGATGGTCCACGGTAAGGCGCCGCCAGTGTTCATCCTTGATGGCCTCGGGCCAGCTGTCGCGGTCGCCCTCCCAGCGGCCGTTGCCGTAGGCATCGCCCATGGCCTTGACCAGTGCCTGGAAGTCGTCGCCCCCGCTGTCCAGGGCCTGCTCGAACATCGACAGGGTGGGGTTCTCTTCGCCGCCGTCGAGGGCCTGGTCGAGGCGCGCCACGCATACATAGCGGCCGCGCCCCTTGGCCAGGGCATAGCGGAAGTCGATGCCGCTGTGGGCCTTGAGTGCCGGCAGGTCCTGGTGCAGCACCTGTTCCTGGAGGGCCACGGTGGCGGTGGAAACGACCAGCCGCTTGCCGCGGGCCTTGGCCACCGGCAGGGCGGCCAGCAGATAGGCCAGGGTCTTGCCGGTGCCGGTGCCGGCCTCGAGGACGCAGACATGCTCATCGCCGATGCGCTTGCCGTCCTCGTCGGCCTCGATCCCCGCCAGGGTGCGCGCGATCTCGGCGATCATCAGTCGCTGGCCGTAGCGAGGGGTGAGCCCCAGCCCCTCCAGCGCATGGCGATAGGCGGTCTGGATCTCGCCTTTCAAGGCCTCGTCAAGCATATCGGTCCACGCCGTAAGCCTTACGCTTTAAGCCGTAAGAAAAAATCTATCCCGACTGCGCCCCTTCCCGGGCGCGTCAGGTACCTGAGCCGAGCGTCGCTTTACGCTGTAAATCCATGATGCCGTTGCTCAAGGCCTACAGCTTATAGCTTACAGTGTTTACAGCAGCCCTTCGGGCGGATGCTCGCAGGGCAGCTTGTCGTCGATATAGCGCTCGATCTCGGGCAACGAGAAGGCATCTTCTTCGCCCACGAAGCTGATGGAAACCCCCTTGGCGCCGGCGCGGCCGGTACGGCCGATGCGGTGGACATAGTCCTCCGGGTCTTCCGGCAGGGTGTAGTTGATCACGTGGCTGACGTCTTCGATATGGATGCCACGGCCGGCGACATCGGTGGCCACCAGGACCTGGATCTCACCCGCGCGGAATTTCTCGAGGGTCTCGATACGCTGGTTCTGCGGCACGTCACCGGAGAGCATGGCCACGTTGATGCCGGCCTTGCGTAGCAGGTCGTCGAGCTTGCGCACCAGGTCGCGGCGGTTGCCGAATACCATCACCCGGTCGAAGCTTTCCTGCTGGAGCAGCTTGACCAGCAGTTGCTGCTTTTCCGCATCGCCGACCATATAGACCCGCTGGTCGATATTGGCGGCGTTATCGACGGTAACGGCGATTTCGACATGGGCCGGGTCGAGGGTCCACTGGCTGGCCAGCTGGAGGATGTCATCGGTGAAGGTGGCCGAGAACAGGAAGGTCTGGCGCTCTTCCTTCCTGGGCGTATGGCGAATGATGCGCTTGACGTCGGGAATAAAGCCCATGGACAGCATGCGATCGGCTTCGTCGAGCACCAGCACCTCGACTTCCGTCAGGTCGACGTCGCGCTTCTGATGAAAATCGATCAGCCGTCCCGGTGTGGCCACCAGGACATCGAGATTCCCTTCCAGGGCATCGCGCTGTTTCTGGTAGTCCATGCCACCGACGACGCTTGCCATCTTGAGGTCGGTGAAGCGGGCCAGCGCCTTGGCATCCTTCTCGATCTGCAGGGCCAGCTCACGGGTAGGCGCCACGATCAGGGCGCGCGGCGCGCCATTCTTCTGGCCGTTGGGGCGCTCTTCCTCGAGGAAGTAGGCCAGAATCGAGATCAGGAAGGCGGCGGTCTTGCCGGTGCCGGTCTGGGCCTTGCCGACGATGTCGCCACCCAGCAGCGTCTGGCTGAGTGCCTCGGCCTGGATCGGTGTGCAGTACTCGAAGCCCAGCGCATGGATGGCGCGCATCAGCGGCAAGGGGAGATCGAAGTCATGAAAGCGCCACTTGCCGGCCACCGGAGGGACCTGGAACTGGCGAAGATCCCAGCTCGACTGGCGACGGCGCGGCTTGCGACGGCGACGCTTGGGCTTGCGGTTCTCGGTTGGGGCCGTGGTCTGTTCCGACTCGCTCATAGGCTTGCTGTCTTTCCGTGTCGATAGGGTAGTCGTGTGATGCAAACGGGTATTGTACCAGTCTATGCAACGAAGGGCGCGTCTCACCGCGCCGGGCTGGTAGAATGCGCGTCACAGTAGAGGAGTGACCCCATGACCCGTCGTAAGAAGACCCGTTCACTGGCCGACAAGGTGCAGATTCGTACCGGTCGGCGCAAGGACTACAAGAAGTGGCGCCACGAGAACCCCGACCAAGTGGTCTCGTCGACCCGCTATACTCAGAAGAAGCGTCAGCAGCGCAAGCTTCAGGCCGCCCGCAAGCAGGCCCGACAGGAGGCCGGCCAGGATATTGCCATTCACCCCGAGCGCCAGGAAGGCGAGGGCGGTGAGGGGCCGGAGCAGGGAGGCACGCGGGACTGATGCGCCTGGTTTCGTTCAATATCAACGGCATTCGCGCGCGGCTTCCTCAGCTGGAGGCATTGATCGATGCCCATCGTCCGGCGCTGATCGGCCTGCAGGAAACCAAGGTGCAGGACGCGGAGTTTCCCCGTGAGGCGGTGGAGGCACTTGGCTACCGGGTCGTCTACCATGGCCAGAAGGGGCACTATGGCGTCGCGCTGATGCTGGATATCGCCCAGTGCGGCGAGCCCGAGGCCGTGCACTACGGCTTCCCCGATGATGCCGAAGACGCCCAGCGGCGCATGATCGGCGTGACCCTGCGCCCTGCCGGCGGTGAATCGCTGACCGTATGGAACGGCTATTTTCCCCAGGGCGAGAACGTCGAGCATCCGCTGAAGTTTCCCCACAAGCGCCGCTTCTATGCCCAGCTGGCCGCGCTGCTCGAGCAGCATCGTCCCGATGAGCGCCTGGTGGTAATGGGTGACTTCAACATTTCCCCCGAAGACATCGATATCGGCATCGGGGAGGCCAACCGCAAGCGCTGGCTACGCGAAGGCAAGACCAGCTTCCAGCCCGTGGAGCGCGAGTGGCTCACGGGCATCAAGGCCTGGGGACTGACGGACAGCTATCGGGTGCGCTATCCGCAGGTCGACGACCGCTTCAGCTGGTTCGACTACCGCTCCAGAGGCTTCGACCGGGAGCCCAAGCGCGGCCTGCGCATCGACCATATTCTGGTGACCGCGCCGCTGGCCGAAAGGGTCGAGGATGCCGGCATCGATTATGAGCTGCGTGGCATGCAGCGGCCCTCAGACCATGCACCGGTATGGACCGAGCTGGCGTTATAGGCCCGGTGTCGGCGACGCAAGCATGCCCCACGACCGCTCGGCGGGGCGTGGGGCGATGGTGTGTCGAACCAGGGTGACGACGGGGTCGGTCAGGCGTTGACCCGCTCGGCCAGTACCGGCGCCAGCTTCTCGTTCATCTCCTTGAACGCCTGTTCGGTGGTGCTCCAGTCGATGCAGGCATCGGTGATGGAGACGCCGTACTCGAGCTGGTCGAGGTCCTCGGTCAGCTTCTGGTTCCCCCAGCCGATGTTGGATTCGACCATCAGGCCGATGATCGAGCGGTTGCCATCGAGCAGCTGGTTGGTCACGTTCTCGAGTACCAGCGGCTGCAGCCCCGCATCCTTGTTGGAGTTGGCGTGGGAGCAGTCGATCATGATGTTGGGCTTGATGCCGGCCGCCTTCAGCTCCTGCTCGGCCAGCGCCACGCTGACGCTGTCGTAGTTGGGCTTGCCGTTACCCCCACGCAGCACCACATGGCCGTAGACGTTGCCGCGGGTGCGAATGATGGCCACCCGTCCCTTGTAGTCGATGCCCAGGAAATTGTGCGGGTGGGCCACCGACTGCAGGGCGTTGACCGCGACATCCAGGCTGCCGTCGGTGCCGTTCTTGAAGCCCACCGGGCAGGAGAGACCCGACGACATCTCGCGGTGGGTCTGGGACTCGGTGGTACGTGCCCCGATGGCCGACCAGCTGATGCAGTCCTGGATATACTGGGGAGAGATCGGATCGAGGGCCTCGGTGGCCAGCGGCAGGCCCATCTCGGCAAGTTCCGTCAGCAGCTTGCGGCCGGTATGCAGGCCTTCCTCGATCTCGAAGGAGCCGTTCAGGTGGGGGTCGTTGATCAGTCCCTTCCAGCCCACCGTGGTGCGGGGCTTCTCGAAGTAGACGCGCATGACGATATACAGGCTATCCTTTACCTCATCGGCCAGGCGGCGCAGGCGACGTGCATAGTCCAGGGCAGCGCCCACATCGTGGATGGAGCAGGGGCCAACCACGACCAGCAGGCGTGGGTCCTCGCCATCGAGGATGCGCTGGATGGTGTGGCGACCCTCGATGACGGTCTTCTCGGCGGCATCGGTGAGCGGAACCTGCTGCTTGAGGGCTTCCGGGGTGACAAGCACATCCTGGGAAAGGACGTTGAGATTGCTGACCTGTTGATCTGTCATGCGGTTTCCTGTGAGTGGTGTCTGCGCGGATGGCCTGGTGGCGTAAATTTATGGCTCTACTATACACCGGCCTGGGTAGCACGAATCAATCCTGTGAACTTGCAAGGACCAGTAGTGTCCTAGCGCTCGCGTCTGGCGACGCGTCATGGCTTGATGGATGAACGGGAAAAGGGAACACTTGTGCGACTATCCAAGATGGTCTATGAATCTCACTCTCCCAGGCTCCAGGTAGACGCTATGCAAGCACGTCCTATTGTTGAAGTTTCCAGGCCCCTCGGGCCCGGTCGCCTTTCCCGTCCCCCGATGGCGGGGAGAGGCTAGATGGAGGCCAGGGAAACCGACCAGCAGCTCGTCGAGCGCGCCCAGAAGGGAGATACCCGGGCCTTCGATCTGCTGGTGAAAAAGTATCAGCACAAGATCATCGGCCTGATCGGTCGCTATGTGCACGACCATGCCGAGGTGCAGGATGTCGCCCAGGAGGCCTTTATCAAGGCTTACCGGGCCCTGGGCAAGTTTCGTGCGGAAAGCGCCTTCTATACCTGGATGTACCGAATCGCCATCAATACGGCCAAGAATCATCTGGTGTCCAGGGGGCGGCGCCCGCCGGGCAATGACCTGGATATCGTCGATGCCGAGGTCCTCGATCAGAGCGGGCGGTTGTCCGATACCGAGACGCCCGAGGCCGCCATGGCACGGGACCAGCTCAGGGAGGCTATCTTCGATGCGATCGAGGCCCTGCCCGACGACTTGCGCACCGCGATTACCCTGCGCGAGATGGATGGCCTCTCCTATGAGGATATCGCCCATATCATGGAGTGTCCGGTGGGCACGGTGCGCTCACGGATCTTTCGGGCTCGAGAGGCGGTTGACCAGCATATTCAACCACTGGTCACGACGTCACGAAACCATGAGGCAGTCGATTAAGATGACGACGTCGGCGAATTGTCATTTTTTTGTCGATTCGCTGAACTGTTCGATTTCCTGAGCGTCATATGCAGTGACCGATCCGCCGAGAGTGGTTCAAGGTGTCGGCATTCCTGGAGCGGCTTCCGCCCATGTCGATATCGGGTGATAACAGATTGCAAGGTCGTGGCCTTGCCAGGCTGAGGTGTTGAGAATGAGTCAGAACGCACGGGAATCGCTTTCTGCCCTGATGGATAACGAGGGTGATGAGCTGGAACTTCGCCGCGTGCTGAAGTCGCTGGAAGACGAGCCTGATGCCGCCCAGGCGTGGCGGCGCTATCACTTGATGCGCAGCATGCTGCGACGCGAGACAGAGGCGGATGTCAGTGTCGACCTCTCGGCGGGTGTCCTGGCGCAACTCCAACAGGAGCCGGCCCCGGCTCACGATGACAAGGTCCCGGCCGCGGCCCCTCGCCAAACGCTTCCCCTGGTGCGAAGTGCGGGTATCGCCGCCGCCGTGTCGTTGTTGGTGATCACAGGCGTGCAGTTCTATAACGGTGGGGGTATTTCCGGTGATGGAGCCAACTCACCCGAGCTGGTTGCCGGTGCCGAGGAAGGTGAGGGGCGGCCCGCCCCGGCGAGCCTGGCTGGCGCCGATGCCCAGTCCCCAGCATCACCTTCCTCTCGCCTGCCGCTCTTTCAGCTGCCTCAGGATGGCGGCAGCGGCTTGATGACAGTTGGGACCGACATGCAGAGCACGCCGATGTTCATGGCGCCCACTCAGCGACAGTCCCTGATGGCCGATGAAGAGCAGGCACGGCTGCTGCAGTCCTACCTGGATCGTCACGCCGAAGGCGCCGCCTACCGTAGTGGTGATGCCTGGATGCCGTTGCTGCGTGCCAGCGGTGGCGACAGTCTCGATCAGCGCTGAATGAGGGAAGGCAATGCACGTCTTTCGCTGCTATGCCGCTTGCCTTCCAGCATTCTTGCTGGCGGTCGTCACCCCGGCCATGGCCATGGATCTTCCCCCGGATGCGGATCATTTCGACTGTCGCCTCCTCGAAGAACAGCCGGCCCCGCAGACGGCCCTCGAGTGGTATGAACGCAGCCTATGGGCCGGACACTGTTATCGCTATGATGCTCATGCGGTGCGGATCGGCTTCGATGGTGTACGTACTCTCGTGCTGAGCCACGAGGTCAACAGTGGTGTTGAGCGAGGTCAGGCGCGCTTCCTCGATGGTCTTCCCATGGCCTTCGAGCGGCGGAGCCGTATCGGCCGCCTGGGGTGGTCGGATGACGGCGCAGCGCCACCGACGCCCGTCGGCATTGCCGCCGATATCTCGTCACACTACCGCTTGAGCCTGGGTGGCGAGGAACGCATCGCCAATCGACGTGCCCGGCGTCTGGATATTTCGCCACTCGACAGCTTTCGCTATGGCAAGCGACTGTGGCTGGACGCCGACACCGGGCTGACCCTGAAACAGAGCCTGCTCGATGAAACCGGCCGCGCCGTGCAGACCTTCCAGTTGACGGTGCTCGAGAAGCCGCAGTTGCATCGGGGTGATATCGGCATCGATGCCCCTCGCGATGCCCCCGAAGCCTCTTGGCACCCCGGCTGGCTGCCCGATGGCTTCCGTCCTCAGCCGATAGAAACCCGCAGCAATCGCCACGGCAGCGATGTGATGCATCGTCTCTACAGTGATGGCCTTTCCACTCTCAGCGTCTTTGTCTCGCCCCTTCAGGGGGTTGCGCCGCTAGCGCCCGGCCTGCACCGGCTCGGCGTTTCCCATGCCGCGGTGCGCCACCGTGAGCTGGATGGTACGCCGCGTCAGGTGGTGGTCATGGGCGAGATGCCGCCGAGGGTGTTATTGCAGGTGGCCGATCGGCTGAGCTGGGAAGCCCGCGACCCCTGAGCCGGTGGTGGTTTGATGTCGGTATTCCCTTATTCGCATTGTCCATTCCAACCCATGCAGGAGCCAACATGATGCGAACGCTGCGAAACCTTTCCCTGTGGATGCTGCTGGCCGGGGCCCTGCTGGCCTGGCAGACTGCCATGGCCCGCGAACTACCCGACTTCACCGAGCTGGTGGGGGAGGCGGCCCCCGGTGTCGTGAATATCTCGACGACGCGGGTGGTGGAGAGTCGTAACCCCTTCCAGGGGTTCGGCGGTGAAGAGGTCCCCGAGATCTTTCGCCATTTCTTCGGCGACCGTTTTCCGGTGCCGCCGGGCCAGACACCTGGAAAACCCCAGGAGCGTCAGTCGCTGGGCTCCGGTTTTATCATCAGCGATGATGGTTACATCATGACCAACGCCCACGTGGTCGATGGCGCCGATGAGATCCTGGTACGCCTGAACGATCGACGCGAGTTGCCTGCCGAGCTGGTGGGCAGCGATGAGCGCACCGATGTGGCGGTGCTCAAGGTCGACACCGACGATCTGCCGACGCTGCGCCTGGGGGACTCCGATAACCTGGAAGTCGGCGAGTGGGTGGCGGCCATCGGCTCGCCCTTCGGTTTCGATCACTCCGTGACCGCGGGTATCGTGAGCGCTATCGATCGTACCCTGCCGCGGGATGCCTATGTGCCCTTCATCCAGACCGATGTGGCCATCAACCCGGGAAACTCCGGCGGCCCTCTGTTCAATCTCGACGGCGAGGTCGTGGGCATCAATTCCCAGATCTTCACCCGTAGCGGTGGCTTCATGGGGCTGTCGTTTGCCATTCCCATCAATGTTGCCATGGATGTGGCCGACCAGCTGCGCAATGACGGAGAAGTCAGTCGTGGTTGGCTGGGCGTGATGATACAGCCGGTATCCCGGGATCTGGCGGAGTCCTTCGGCATGGATGATCCGCGTGGCGCCCTGGTCGCCGACCTGGACCCCGAGGGGCCGGCGGCAGCGAGTGGCCTCGAGGCCGGTGATGTCATTCTCGAAGTGGATGGCGCCCCGGTGCATGATTCCAGCACATTGCCGCGGCTGATCGGGCGTACCGCTCCGGGCAGTGATGTCGAGCTCGAGCTGATGCGCGATGGCGAGCGTCGTTCCCTCGAGGTGACGCTGGGGGACTGGCCCGATAGCGGCAATACTCCAGCAGGTGAGAGCCGCGACAGCGACCAGGCGCGCCTGGGAGTCACGGTGACCGAGCTGGATGCCGAGCAGCGCGAGCGCCAGGGAATCGAGGGCGGTGTGCGCATCGTTGCCGTCGATCCCTCCGGGGCCGCCGCCAAGGCGGGATTGCGGCCCGGGGATATCCTGGTCAGCATCGACCACCAGGCCGTCTCCAGCGCCTCCGAGCTTGTCACCCTGGCGAGCGAATTGCCCACCGACCGGGCCGTGCCGGTGCGTCTCTATCGCGATGGGCGCTCGCTGTTCGTGGCCCTGCGTCTGACCGACGATTGATCCTCGCCTGACGCGTCATCTCCAGCAGCCCGACGGCCTTGCCCGTCGGGCTGCTGTATCTGACACCGGCATACCGGTACAATGCGTTCATCCTGGCCGCCGGCCCACGCTGCTGTGCTCGGTCCTGGCCCGAACCCTATTCAGGTAGAAGTCCACCGATGTCCCAAGACACCTCCTTCGACAAGCTCAAGCATATCCGTAACTTCTCGATCATCGCCCATATCGACCATGGCAAGTCGACCCTGGCCGACCGGTTGATCCAGACCTGCGGTGGCCTCACCGAGCGTGAACTCAAGGAACAGGTGCTGGACTCCATGGACCTGGAGCGGGAGCGGGGGATCACCATCAAGGCCCAGTCGGTAACGCTCGATTATCTAGCGCCGGATGGTAATACCTATCAGCTCAACTTTATCGATACGCCCGGACACGTCGACTTCTCCTATGAGGTGTCGCGTTCGCTGTATGCCTGCGAAGGGGCCCTGCTGGTGGTGGATGCCGGTCAGGGGGTCGAGGCACAGTCGGTGGCCAACTGCTACACCGCCATCGAGCAGGGGCTCGAGGTGCTGCCGGTACTCAACAAGATGGATCTTCCCCAGGCCGATCCCGACAAGGTCTCCCATGAGATCGAGGAGATCATCGGTCTGGATGCGACCGATGCCTGCCAGGTCTCGGCCAAGAGCGGGCTGGGTATCGATGCCCTGCTGGAGACCCTGGTGCGTGATATCCCGCCGCCCAAGGGAGATCCGGGAGGCCCGTTGCAGGCGTTGATCATCGACTCCTGGTTCGATAATTACCTGGGCGTGGTATCGCTGGTGAGGATCTTCGACGGCACCCTGAAGAAGGGGGAGAAGATCCGCATCAGCTCCACCGGCCGTGACTGGCAGATCAACGAGGTGGGTATCTTTACCCCGCAGCGTCACCAGACCGGCGTCCTGCGTGCCGGCGAAGTGGGCTTTATCGTGGCCGGTATCAAGGAAATCCAGGGGGCGCCGGTGGGGGATACCATCACCCATACCAAGACCCCGGATGTGGCGCGCCTGCCCGGTTTCCAGAAGGTCAAGCCGCAGGTCTATGCCGGCATGTTCCCGGTCAGCGCCGACGACTACGAGGATTTCCGCGACGCCCTGGAGAAGCTGGCGCTCAACGATGCCTCCCTGGAATACGAGCCGGAGAACTCCGATGCCCTGGGCTTCGGCTTCCGGGTCGGCTTCCTCGGCACCTTGCACATGGAGATCATCCAGGAGCGCCTCGAGCGTGAGTATGACCTGGACCTTCTGACCACCGCGCCTACGGTGGTCTACGAGCTGGTGCTCAAGGATGAGGAAGTGATCTATGTCGCCAACCCATCCAAGCTTCCCGACATGGCTGACGTGGAGGAAATGCGCGAGCCGATCGTGCGGGCCAGTATCCTGGTGCCCCAGGAGTTTGTCGGCAACGTCATCACCGAGTGTGAGCAGCGCCGTGGCACCCAGCTGGACATGCAGTTTCTGGGCAGCCAGATTCAGCTCACCTACGAGCTGCCCATGTCCGAGGTGGTCATGGATTTCTTCGACCGCCTGAAGTCGATCTCCAAGGGCTATGCCTCCCTGGAGTACAACTTCGAGCGCTTCGAGGCCGCCAAGCTGGTGCGCCTGGACGTGCTGATCAACGGCGACAAGGTCGATGCCCTGGCGGTGATCATCCACCGCGACCATGCCCACAGTCGCGGCCGCCTGCTGGTCGAGAAGATGAAGGAGCTGATCCCGCGTCAGATGTTCGACGTGGCGATCCAGGCCGCCATCGGTGGTCAGGTCGTGGCACGCTCCACCGTCAAGGCGCTGCGCAAGAACGTTACCGCCAAGTGCTACGGCGGCGATGTGTCCCGCAAGAAGAAGCTGCTCGAGAAGCAGAAGGCAGGCAAGAAACGCATGAAGCAGGTGGGCCGGGTAGAGATCCCCCAGGATGCCTTCCTCGCCGTGCTCAGGGTCAACGACTGATTCCACTAGCTAGGGACAACGAACCGCCATGGACTTCTCACTGCTGCTGGTGATTGCCGTCGCCGTCACCGGCGTGATCACCCTGTTCAACTTTCTCTGGTGGCGTCCGGCACGCCAGCAGTCCCTGCAAACCGCCGAGGCTGGCACCAGCGAAGGCTTGCCCTCCGAGGCTCGCGAACAGGTGCTGAAGGAGCCCTGGCCGGTGGACTACGCCCGCTCCTTCTTTCCGGTACTGCTGGTGGTGCTGGTGCTGAGAAGCTTCGTGATGGAGCCGTTTCAGATTCCATCGGGGTCCATGCGACCCACCCTGGAGATCGGCGACTTTATCCTGGTCAACAAGTTTGCCTACGGACTGCGCCTGCCGGTGGTGCATACCGAGATCGCTGATCTGGGTGAGCCCGAGCGGGGTGACGTCATGGTGTTTCGTTTCCCCAATGAACCCTCGGTCAACTTCATCAAGCGGGTCGTCGGCCTGCCCGGTGACCGCATCCGCTACGAGGACAAGCAGCTCTACGTCAATGGCGAGCCGGCCGCCAAGACGTTGCTGGCCGAAGGGCCGGCGAAGGCGCCGGATGAGTTGATGTATGCCGAGCAGCTGGGCGAGGTAGAGCATCGCCTCTACAATAATCCTCGAGACCTCGGGCCTCAGATGCGCGAGCTGGTCGTGCCGGAGGGGCACTATTTCACCATGGGTGACAACCGCGACCACTCCAACGATAGCCGCTATTGGGGCTTCGTGCCGGAGGAAAATATCGTTGGCCAGGCCTTCGCCGTCTGGATGCACTGGGACGGCGGCCTGCCCAGCTTCACCAGCATGCGACGTATCCAGTAGATGCCCTGCTTGATTTCCAGAATCAGACGACAGAATCAGATAACAGGATTTTCGTGAGCCAAACCCTCAACGCCTTCAGCCGACGTATCGGCCATGATTTCGGCGACGACTCGTTGCTCGAGCTTGCCATGACCCACCGCAGCTACGGTGGCCAGAATAATGAGCGCCTCGAGTTTCTGGGTGATTCCATCGTCAACTTCGTCATCGCCGAGGCGCTGTTTCGTCGCTTTCCCGAGGCCCGGGAAGGGCAGCTTTCCCGCTTGCGTGCGCGCCTGGTCAAGGGCCAGACCCTGGCGGAGCTGGCGCGTGAGATGGGCTTCGGCGAATACCTCCGGCTCGGCTCCGGCGAGATGAAGAGTGGTGGTCACCGCCGAGACTCGATCCTTGCCGACGCCGTCGAAGCGGTGATCGGTGCCATCTATCTCGATGCCGGCATGGAAGTCGTGCGGGCCCGGATACTCTCCTGGTATGCCGCGCGCCTGGAAGACACCAGCCTGCAGCATACCCAGAAGGATCCCAAGACGCGCCTCCAGGAGTTTCTGCAGTCGCGCCAGGAACCGCTGCCTCGTTACGAGGTGGTCAGCGTGGAGGGCGAGGCCCATGCGCAGACCTTTACCGTAGAATGTCATGTGGAGCTGCTGCAGAACCATACCATCGGCATCGGCTCCAGCCGCCGCCATGCCGAGCAGCAGGCCGCCGAGATAGCACTGAAACAGCTCGAGCCAAGAGGAGTTCGGTCATGACCCAGACCTGTGGTTTCGTGGCCATTGTAGGCCGCCCTAATGTCGGCAAGTCGACGCTGATGAACCGTATTCTCGGCCAGAAGGTCTCGATCACGTCGCGGCGGCCCCAGACGACCCGTCACCAGGTGATGGGCATCAAGACGGAAGAGGAAGCCCAGTTCATCTATGTCGATACCCCGGGTATCCATATCCTCGCCAAGGACCGCAACAAGGCCATCAACCGCTTCATGAACCAGGCCGCCGTTCAGGCGCTGCGTGATGTGGATTGCGTGGTATTTATCATCGATCGCACTCGCTGGAGCGATGAGGATCAGGTCGTTCTACAGCGTCTCGAGCATGTCGACGCGCCGGTGATCCTGGCCGTCAACAAGGTTGATCGCCTGCAGGACAAGTCCGAGCTGTTGCCCTGGCTCGAGTCGGTCGGCGCACGCCGGGACTTCGCCGCCATTGTGCCGATCTCCGCCAAGCACGGCTCCAATGTGCCGGAGTTGGAGGCCGAAGTGGCCAAGCATCTGCCGGAAAGCGTGCACTTCTTCCCCGAGGACCAGATCACCGACAAGAGCCAGCGTTTCCTGGCCGCCGAGCTGGTACGCGAGAAGGTGATGCGCCAGCTGGGCGATGAGTTGCCCTACCAGATGACCGTGGAGATCGAGGAGTTCCGTGACGAAGGCAGGATAGTGCATATCAGTGCCCTGATCCTGGTGGAACGCCAGGGTCAGAAGAAGATCCTGATCGGCGAGAACGGCGAACGTATCAAGAACATCGGCCGCGAGGCGCGGCTCGACATGGAACGCGCCCTGGACGCCAAGGTAATGCTGAACCTCTGGGTGAAGGTCAAGCGTGGCTGGTCCGACGACGAACGGGCACTCAAGAGCCTGGGCTACGACCTCGATTAAGCTACCTTCGCCCCCTCCGGGACAGTCCCCGGCGGAGGTGACCTCGCTGGAGGCGTGCACCCGGGCGAGTCGGATGGCTCAGCCGGGGACTGTCCCGACTGGACCTACTGCGTAGCGAGAGAGTGATGCGCCCAGAACCCGCCTTCCTGCTGCATAAGCGCCCCTATCGCGAAACCAGCGCCCTGGTGGAGTTGCTGACACTGCATGGCGGCCGCGTACGGGCGGTCGCCCAGGGCGTCCAGCGGCCCGGGTCGCGTTCGCGGGGCCGGCTACAGCCCTTCGCGCCGTTGCATGTGACCTGGGTGGGTGAGGGCGAACTCAAGCGCCTGCGCCTGATGGAGAGCCGTGGGGCGGTGGCGCTGCTGGCGGGCGAGGGGCTGTTATGCGGGCTCTATGCCAATGAACTGCTGGCGCGCACCCTACCGGTGGAGCTTCCGGCCGCCGAGGTATTTGCCTTCTATACGTCGCTGCTCGAGGCGCTGCCGAGGCCGGGTTCACGCGCCGGCGCCCTGCGACGCCTGGAATTTGCCCTGCTTGAAGCGCTGGGCGCCGCCCCACGATTCGTCGAGGCCGAAGGCGGTGAGCTCGACCCCCAGACACGCTATGTCTACGATGCCTCATGCTGTGCGTTTCGCCCCGGCCGGCCGGGTCTCGACGGTCGCACCCTGCGCCTGCTCGCCGCCGGCGACTGGAGCGCGCCGGGGCTCGCGGGCCCGGCCAAGGCGGTGGCCCGCGCGGCACTGGCCCCCCTGTTGGGCAGTCGGCCCCTGCGCTCCCGGGAGCTGATGCGCCAGCTTGCCGCAAAGCGGTAAGCTTGGAGACCCGCAGTTCGGGACAGTCCCGGAGAAAGCCCGACGAACGCCCGGGGATAGTCCCGTACCTACGGCTTACGCCTTAACACAAGGAGATTCCTATGCATCCCCCTCGTATTCTGCTCGGCGTCAATATCGACCATATCGCGACGCTGCGTCAGGCCCGCGGTACGCGCTACCCGGATCCAGTCCAGGCGGCGCTCGTCGCCGAGGAGGCCGGCGCCGATGGCATTACGATCCATCTGCGTGAGGACCGTCGGCATATCCAGGAACGCGATGTGCGGCTGCTGGCCGAGGTGCTGACCACACGCATGAACCTCGAGATGGCGGTCACCGAGGAGATGATCGCGCTGGCCGAGGAGGTGCGCCCGGCCCACGTCTGCCTGGTGCCGGAGAAGCGTGAAGAGCTCACCACCGAGGGGGGCCTCGATGTGGCCGGTGGCGCCGAGGCGATCCGTGACGCCTGTCGGCGCCTGGCCGCGGCGGGCTGCGAAGTGTCGCTGTTCATCGACCCGGAGCCCACCCAGATTGCCGCCGCGGGCGAGGTCGGTGCACCGGTCATCGAGCTGCATACCGGCGGCTATGCCGAGGCATCGGGACACGAGGCCAGCCGCGAGCATGCGCGCCTCTCGGCGGCGGCCGAAATGGCCCTGGAACTGGGACTGACCGTCAATGCCGGCCATGGGCTGCACTACCACAACGTGGAGGCCGTGGCGGCCATTCCGGGGATTCACGAGCTGAATATCGGACATGCCATCATGGCCCGCGCGCTGTTCGTGGGCCTCAAGGAGGCGGTGGCCGAGATGAAGCGCCTGGCCATCGCCGGCCAGGAGGCGGGCTTCGTCGCCGCCCTCGAGGAGCACGATCACGACCATGACCACGCCGACCATGTGCACTGACGCATGATTCTGGGCATCGGCACCGATATTGCCAGGGTGGCGCGTCTCGACGCCGCCCTGTCACGCCGGGGCAAACGCCTGACGCGCCGCCTGCTGGGGGAGGTGGAGCGTGAACGCATGCGGCTGCATGCCGACCCGGTGGCCTTCCTGGCCAAGCGCTTCGCGGCCAAGGAGGCCTTCGTCAAGGCGCTGGGTACCGGGCTGCGACACGGCATGCGCTGGACCGAGATCCAGGTGGTCAACGACGGCCTGGGGCGCCCCTCGTTGCTGCTGTCCGGCAAGGCGCATGAGCTGGCGCTGGCCGCCGGCGTACGCGGGACTCATCTGTCGTTATCCGATGAGAAGGAGTTTGCGGTGGCCTTTGTGGTGCTGGAAGGGTAAGGGTCGGAGGCGGACGCCTCACGCCACTGGCGCAGCTCGGCCATGGCGTGTAACAGCTCCTCCAGCAATGGCGCCATGGCCTCGCGCCCCCGGGTACGCAAGTGTGTCTCCAGGGTCTCGGCGGTCAACCCCAGGCGCGGCGCGCCACAGTACCGGCAGGCGCCGTTGAGTCCGTGAATGGCATCCAGCAGCGCCTCGTCATCCTCGTCGGCCCGGGCACGGCATATGGTGTCTTCCATTTCATCGAGAGAATCGACCAGTTGCTCGAGCAGCCGCTGGGCCAGGGGTTCCCGGCCTCCCGCCAGGCGTGTGCCCAGCGCCAGGTCCACGACGGGAAGCCTTGATGGCTCGCCCGGGGCCGGCGCCGGAGGGGTCGATGAAAGGTGTGCGGGGGCGTCGCCGAGGTGATGCGTCAGCAGTTTCGAGAGGTGGTCGATATCCAGCGGCTTGGTCAGCACGTCATCCAGGCCGCTTGCCATCAGGCGACGCCGCTCGCCTTCCAGCGCATGGGCGGTCACCGCAATGATCGGCGTACGGCGCCAGGCATCACTCAAGTGGCGCAGTTCGCGGGTCGCCTCGATGCCATCCATGTCCGGCATGCGGATATCCATCAACACCAGATCGAAGTGTCGTCGGCGTCCCACGGTCAGGGCCTCTTCGCCGCTGCTGACCAGCGTGATGTCCATGCCGGGGCCGGTCAGCAACTCGCCCATGAGGCGACGGTTGGTGGCGTTGTCGTCGACGGCGAGCAGTCGCAGGCCGGCATCGAGGGCGCTCGTTGGCCCCTCGGCAGGGGACGCGAGGGCGTCGTTGCCTCCCGTCTCCAGCAGGCGCTCGACGGCCTCGGCGAGGGTGCCGCGTGCCAGCGGCTTGGCCAGCATTTCCCCGCCTCTCGGCAGCGCCAGGTCGGGAAAGTCCAGTGGACTGGCGGTGCACAGCAGCAGCGCCGGACAGGGCAGCTCGGCGAGCCGTTGTTCCCAGTGGCGCAGTCGCTCGGGGGAATAGGGCGGGGCACCCAGGCTGATCATGACCAGGCTCGGCGTGGGCGCCGCCGGGGTGTCGGCCGGCAGAGGCCTGGCACCCCAGCGCCGCAGCAAGTGCCGGAGGGCGCGTCGGGTCCCCGGGTGCGGCTCTTCCAGCAGTATCGTCTCACCGGCGAGCCGGAGTTCCGGCGGTCGCTCCGACTCGATGTCTCCGGCCAGCGGCAGGGTAAAGGCGAAGGTGCTGCCGCGGTTCGGTTCGCTTTCCACGCCGATCTCGCCACCCATCTGCTCCACCAGCTGGCGGCAGATGGAAAGGCCCAGCCCGCTACCACCGAACTCTCGCGAGTGGCTCGGAGCGGCCTGGTGGAAGGCGTCGAAGAGGTGCTGCTTATGCTCGTTCGAGAGGCCGATGCCGGTGTCCGACACGCTGACGCCCAGGGTGACATGCGTTGGTTCGCTCTCTTCTACCGTCACCCTGACCAGCACCTCGCCACGCTCGGTAAACTTCACCGCATTGTCGACCAGGTTGGTCAGCAGCTGACGGATGCGCATCGGGTCACCATGCAGGACCGGTGGTACGTCGTCATAGACCATGCCGACCAGCTCCAGTGCTTTCTGCTGGGCCATGGGGGCCTGGAGTGCCAATACTTCATCGACCAGTTCCACCATCTGTACCGGCATTCGCTCCAGCTCCAGCCTGCCGGTCTCGAGCCTGGAATAGTCCAGCACATCATTGACCAGCAGGAGCAGATTGTCGCAGGCACGATCGACGTGCGTCAGCCACTCCTGCTGCCGGGCATTCAGCGACGAACGCCCCAGTAGCCGACAGAAGCCGACGATGCCGTTGAGTGGCGTGCGAATTTCATGGCTCATGCTGGCCAGGAATTCCGACTTGGCCCGGTTGGCCTTCACGGCGTGTCGGTGAGCCAGGTCCAGCTGCATGTTCTGGATCTCGACGGTCTCCATGGACTCCTCGAGCTCCGCCGTCGCCTGGGCGACCTGATGCTGCATCTCATCCCGGGTCTGCTGCAATTGCAGGGCAAGGGCATTGGCATGGCTGGCCAGGGGGGGAAGCTCGGGAGGCGAGGGGGGCAGCGATGACACGGGCTCGCCGCGTGCCAGACGCGCCAGGGTGGCGTCGACCTCCTCGAGAGGGCGCTTGAGGCGGCGATAGGTCGTCATGGTGGCGAGTCCCAGGATGCCGGCGACGAGGGCCAGCAACAGGCCGGCGCCAGCCAGTTGGCGATAGTGCTGGAGCAGTATGCCGCTGGCATCGACGTCCATGACCAGGCGCCCGCCGCCTGCCCTCGCCAAGGGGTAGGTCATGCGCCATTGGCCGTCCTTCTGGCGTACCCTGCCGGGGCGGGGCTCGAGGGAGGCGTCCTCCACCAGGCGACCCGCCTCGGCACGCAAGGCGTCGTCGGCATCGAGAATGGCAGCGGCCTTGATCTCGGGCAGGTCGAGCAGGCGCCTGGCGTGTGCCGCGAGGGCCGGCGCGTCGTTTGCCCGCAGCGCCGATAGCAGCATCGGTTCGATCAGCGTTGCCGCCCTCGTCAGTTCGGCCTCGAGTCGCGCTTCATGAGTATCGCGATGCAGGGGCAGGGCGATGAGCACCAGGGCGACCATCAACAACATGGGGAGAACCAGGGCGATCGACACGAGTCGCAGCTTCAGGGACATGAAAAATCTCGGCTATCGGAGAGACGACGCCCGGGGCGCCCGGAAGATACCTGTCCACCCCGGGGTCCCACGGATATAATGTCGAAAATACCCGTAGAGAAGGATGCTTGCATGCATTTTCCGACCATCGAAGATGCCGTCGGCCACACACCGTTGGTGCGCCTCAAGCGTATCGGTGCCGGCCGCAACAATGTGCTGCTGGCGAAGCTCGAGGGCAATAACCCGGCGGGCTCGGTGAAAGACCGCCCAGCCATGGCCATGCTGGAGCAGGCCGAGGCGCGTGGCGACATCGCTCCGGGCGATACCCTGATCGAGGCAACGTCGGGCAATACCGGCATCGCCCTGGCCATGGCGGCCGCCATCAAGGGCTATCGCATGGTGCTGATCATGCCCGAAAGTGCCTCGGAAGAGCGCAAGCAGTGCATGGCCGCCTATGGCGCCAGACTGATCACGGTCAGCAAGGAGGGCGGCATGGAGAAGGCCCGCGACCTGGCCGATGCCATGCTTGCCCGGGGTGACGGCAAGCGTCTGGATCAGTTTGCCAACCCCGACAACCCGCTCTCCCATTATCTCGGTACCGGTCGGGAAACCTGGGAGCAGACGGCCGGTACGGTGACGCACTTCGTCAGCTCCATGGGGACCACGGGCACCATCATGGGGGCCTCCCAGGCACTCAAGGAGCGCAATGCCGACATCGAGATCATCGGGCTGCAGCCCGAGGATGGTGCCAGCATCGCCGGGATTCGTCGCTGGCCCGAGGCGTACCTGCCGAGTATCTTCGATGCCAGCCGCGTCGACCGCGTCCTGGACATCGGTCAGCATGAAGCCGAGGAGCATATGCGTCGCCTGGCGCGGGAGGAGGGGATCCTGGCCGGGGTCAGCTCCGGGGGTGCCCTGGCGGGTGCCCTGCGTGTCGCCGAACAGGTGGAAAATGCCGTGATCGTGTTTATCGTCTGTGACCGCGGCGATCGCTATCTTTCCACCGGCCTGTTTGCCCCGGAGGCTTGAGTCATGGCGATGCTGGGCAAGCGGCGGCCGCGCCGCGAACGGTCGGGCGTCTCCGGGCTGCAGGGACGTCAGCCGCCGTCCCGGGCGTCGGAGAAGGAGGCGTCGACGAGAGCGGTCGATGGCGAGGCACGGGGCGTGCGGATCGAGCGCCTGGCGCATGACGCGCGGGGCCTGGCCCACGCTGCCGACGGCAAGACGCTGTTTGTCGAGGGGGCCCTGCCGGGCGAGCGGGTCGACGTCGCAGTTCACCGTACCCGCAAGCGCTTCGACGAAGCCCATGTGCGTGAACGGCTCGAGGCCTCGCCGGAACGCGTCACACCACCCTGCGAGCATTTCGAACGCTGTGGCGGCTGCGATCTTCAGCACCTGGCCCTTCCCGCCCAGCGCCGTCACAAGCAGGCGGTGCTCATCGACCTGCTCGCCCGCCAGGGGATCGAGGTCGAGGCGGAACCCGAGCTGCTGGCCGGCGCCGGCCATGGCTATCGCCGGCGTGCCCGCCTGGGTGTGAAGCAGGATGCCGAGGGGCGGCTGCACCTGGGCTTTCGGGCTCGCCACAGCCATCGTCTGGTTGATATCCAGCATTGCACTATCCTGATGCCGGCGCTCGATGCCCTGCTGGGCCCCCTGCATCAGCAGCTGGCCAGGCTCCAGGCACCACGCCTGGTAGGCCACCTGGAACTGCTGGCCAGCGATCAGGGGCCCACGCTGGTGATACGCCAGCTCAAGTCACATGCCGTCGACCGCGAGGCCTGGCATGCCTTTGGCACCGAGTACGGGCTCCATCTGGGCTGGCTGGTGGGGCGTGAGACCCCCGAGCTCGAGTGGCTGACCCCCGAGCCGTCGCTGACCTGCCGGGTGCCCGGGGACGGGGAGACACTCGAACTGGGCTTTGCCCCCGGCGACTTCCTGCAGGCCAACGCCGAGGTCAACCGGCAGATGGTGACGACGGCACTGAGCTGGCTCGGCGAACTCGAGGATATTCCCGTGTTGGACCTGTTTGCCGGGATCGGTAACTTCAGTCTGCCCCTGGCGTCTGCCGGTGCGCGAGTGACCGCGGTGGAGGGCAGTCCGTCTATGGTCGAGCGCCTGGCGCGCAACGCCCGGAGCAACTGGCCGGGGCAGGCGTGGCGGGTGACGGCGCGCCGGGCCGACCTGGCGCAGCAGGCCGCCGTCGACGACCTGCTGGCGGAGCTCGCCCCCGGGGTCGTGGTGCTTGACCCGCCACGCGATGGTGCCGAGTCGGCTGCCCGGGCCCTGGTGGCCGCACCGGTGCCTCGCGTGTTGTATATCTCCTGTGACCCGGCGACCCTGGCGCGGGATGCCGCACATCTCTTGCGTGGTGGTTATCGGATCATGCATGTCGCCGTGGCCGACATGTTCGTGCACACCTCGCATCTGGAGTCGATGTTGCTGTTCGAGCACCCCCATGCAGAACGGCAGCGGCAAGGAGCATCAGCAGATGGTTAAAGTTCGTGAGGACCAACCGCTCACCGCAACGGGGCGTGTGGATATCGATCGCTGGGTGGAGCGCCTGCGGGAAGACGTCAAGCTACGCGACCCGGGCGAGATGGCCGAGGCCTGCCGGCTTGCCGAACGTCTGGAGGAGGAGTCGGACCATCCCCACCGTTCCTGGATGACGGAGGGCTCCAGTTTTCGCATGGGCCTGGAGATGGCCGATATCCTGGGAGAACTGAAACTCGACCAGGCGGTGCTCGTGGCGGCCGTGCTCTATCGCGCGGTGCGTGAAGGGCTTGTTAGCCTCGACGCCGTCGGCAAGCGGTTCGGCTCGGAGGTGGCCGGCCTGGTCGATGGCGTGTTGCAGATGGCGGCAATCAGCGCCACTCAGCTGCCTAGCCATGACATGAGTCAGCATAACCAGCAGGACAACCTGCGCAAGATGCTGGTCAACATGATCGATGACGTCCGGGTGGCACTGATCAAGATTGCCGAGCGTACCTGCGCGCTGCGCCAGGTCAGGGAGGCACCCCGGGAAAAGCAGCAGCGCGTGGCCCGGGAGGTGTTCGACATCTATGCGCCTCTGGCCCACCGGCTGGGCATTGGCCACCTCAAGTGGGAGCTGGAGGATCTCTCCTTTCGTTATCTGCAGGAGGACGACTACAAGACCATCGCGCGTCAGCTGGCCGAGAAACGCCTGGATCGAGATCGTTATATCAGTGAAATCGTCGATACCCTCAGGGGCCTGCTCGGGGCCCAGGGTATCCATCGGTATGACGTCGATGGCCGAGCCAAGCACATTTACTCGATCTGGCGAAAGATGAAGCGCAAGCACATCGATTTCTCCCAGGTCCACGACATCCGCGCGGTGCGCATCCTGGTGCCCGAAGTGGCCGACTGCTACACCGTGCTGGGCCTGGTGCACTCGCGTTGGCATCACGTCCCCCTCGAGTTCGATGACTATATCGCCAATCCCAAGAAGAATGGCTATCAGTCGTTGCATACCGCGGTGTTCGGCCCCGAGAACAAGGTCGTGGAGATCCAGATCCGCACCTTTGCCATGCACGAAGAGGCCGAGCTCGGGGTCTGTGCCCACTGGCGCTACAAGGGACACGACACCCAGGCCAAGAGCACCGGCTACGAAGACAAGATCGCCTGGCTGCGTCAGGTGCTCGAATGGCAGGAGGAGGTCGGCGACCTTGGCGATCTCAGTGAGGGGCTCAACAGCGATGTGGCGCCGGATCGTATCTACGTCTTCACCCCCGATGGTCATATCATCGACCTGCCGCGTGTCGCGACCCCCATCGACTTCGCCTATCGGGTACACACCGAGGTAGGCCACCGCTGCCGGGGGGCCAAGGTCAACGGCCGCATCGTGCCGCTTACCTATGCCTTGAAGACCGGCCAGCAGGTGGAAATTCTTACCGCCAGCAAGGGCGGGCCGAGTCGCGACTGGCTCAACCCCAGCCTGGCCTATGTGCGTACCTCGCGTGCCCGCGCTAAGATCCAGGCCTGGTTCAAGTATCAGGCTCGCGACCAGAATATCGAGGAGGGGCGTGCCCTGTTCGAACGCGAAATGAAGCGCCTCGACCTCGAGGACATGGATCTCCACACCCTGGCGCGCAAGGTCAATTACCCGACTCCCGAGGACATGTACGCGGCGCTGGGGGCGGGGGATCTGCGCATCGGCCAGGTATTGAACCAGGCCCAGCAGCTGTTCGGCGAGAATGACGACCAGGAGCAGCTCGAGCGCCTGCTGGCCAAGCCGAGGCGCACGCCGAGCAAGGGCGGGGCGAGTGATATCACCGTGCTGGGCGTGGGGAACCTCAAGACCGGCATGGCCAACTGCTGTCATCCGGTGCCGGGGGAGTCCATCGTCGGCTTTATTACCCAGGGCCGTGGGGTGACGGTCCACCGCGAGGACTGCCCCAATATCCTGCAGCTGCAGGTGGACGAGCCCCAGCGCATCATCGCGGTGGAGTGGGGCGAGCGTGCCCTCACCCAGTATCCGGTCAATATCGAGGTGGAGGCCTGGGATCGCTCCGGCCTGCTGCGCGACGTCACCGGGGTGCTGGGCAACGAGAAGGTCAATGTGCTGTCGGTGAATACGTTGACCGATACCGATGACGGCATCGCACGGCTGACCATTACCGTGGAGGTGGATGGCCTGGAGACCCTGGGCCGGCTCTTCTCCCGTATTCAGCAGCTGTCCAACGTCATCGAGGTGCGTCGTCTGCGCAGCGGCAGAAAGTCCAGTAAACGCCGGGAGAGGAAATCATGAGCCAGCGCCAGCATACCCTGGACGATCTGCTGACCCTGATGGCGGTGCTTCGCGATCCCGAACAGGGGTGCCCCTGGGATATCAAGCAGGACTGGGACTCCATCGTGCCGCACACCCTGGAAGAGGCCTATGAAGTTGCCGACGCCATCGAGCGCCGGGCCTGGGACGAACTGCCCGGTGAGCTGGGCGACCTGCTCTTCCAGGTGGTCTACTATGCTCAGTTCGGCCATGAGGAAGAGCGCTTCGATTTCCATGACGTGGTCGACACCCTGACCGCCAAGATGCTGCGTCGCCACCCGCATGTGTTTCCCGACGGCAGCCTGAGTTCGCGGCGAACACTTGGCGAGAGTGCCGAGGCTCGGGGACTCGAGGATATCAAGGGGCGCTGGGAGGCACTCAAGGCCGAGGAGCGTGCCGAGAGGTCCCGTGATACGCTCGAGGTGTCTGCTGCCTCGGTGCTCGATGGCGCCGCGGCGTCGGTTCTGGATGGCGCCGCGGCGTCGGTTCTGGATGATGTGCCGCGCACGCTGCCGGCGCTGTCGCGGGCCGCAAAACTCTCCAGGCGGGCCGCCCGCGAGGGTTTCGATTGGCCCGATTCTCGCGAGGTGATTGCCAAGATCCGCGAGGAGCTCGACGAGGTGGAGGAGGCGCTGGCCGAAGGCGACGCTGACCATGCCGCCGAGGAGGTGGGGGACCTGCTGTTTGCGGTCACCAATCTCGCTCGCAGCCTCAAGGCCGATCCCGAGCAGTGCCTGAGGGCGACCAATGCCAAGTTCGAGCGTCGCTTTCGTCATGTAGAAACGGCCTTGACGGCAGCCGGGTCCAGCCCCGCCGCCGCCGACCTGGCGACCATGGAGCGCCACTGGCAGGCCGCCAAACGCGAAGAACGCCGTGAAATTGCCACATCTTTCGGAGATAGCCGGCCATGAGCCACGATCTGCACGAATCCCTGCGCGACAACGTCCGTATCCTGGGGGACAGTCTGGGACGCACCATCGCCAATGACCTGGGCGATGACTTCGTTGACAGAATCGAGACCATTCGCGACTTCGCCAAGCGTGGGCGCCAGGGCGATGAGCAGGCCCAGCGTGAGCTGATCGATTATCTGCGTGGGTTGCCCGACCAGGATTTATTACCGGTGACCCGTGCATTCAACCAGTTCCTCAATCTGGCCAATATCGCCGAGCAGCATTATCGCGCCCGCTTTCGTCGCGTCGAGGATTATCACCCGGGAACCCAACCGGTATTGTCCGAGTTGTTGGACCGAGCCCGTCGCGCCGGCAACTCGCCGCGCAAGCTGGTCGAGAGCCTGGCCGGCATGCGTGTCGAGTTGGTACTGACCGCCCACCCCACCGAGGTTATCCGGCGCACCCTGATTCAGAAATACGACGCGATCGATGACTGCCTGAGTGCTATCGAGTCGTCCGCGGACTATCCCGAGCGGGGTGTACGGGCCAAGGGTCGCCTCGAGGAACTGATCAGCCAGGCCTGGCATACCGACGAGATTCGCCACGAGCGTCCCTCGCCGGTGGATGAGGCCAAGTGGGGCTTTGCGGTCATCGAGAACTCGCTGTGGCAGGCGGTGCCTGACTTCCATCGTGACCTCGACAACCTGCTGCTGGATACGGCCGGTGAACGCCTGCCACTGGACGCCGCACCGATCAGCTTCGCGTCGTGGATGGGGGGCGATCGAGACGGCAACCCCAATGTGACCTCCCGAGTGACTCGTGAGGTGCTCCTGCTGGGGCGCTGGATGGCGGCGGATCTCTATCTGCGCGACCTGGAGCAGCTCAAGGCCGAGCTCTCCATGTGGCGGGCCAACAGTGCGCTCAAGGCCGAGGTCGGTGACGCCGCGGAACCTTATCGCGAACTGCTGCGCCAGCTGCTGGCGCGGGTCGAGGCTACCCGTGACTGGGCCAAGGCAAGCCTCGATGGCAAGCCTTACGGTGGCGGTCCGATCATCGAGAGTCGCGATCAACTCTACTCGCCCCTGCTCGCATGCTATCGCTCGCTGTGCGACGTGGGCCTGGATACCATCGCCAATGGCGCGCTGCTGGATACCCTGCGCCGGGTGGCGGTATTTGGCGTCACCCTGACCCAGCTTGATATCCGTCAGGAAGCCAGCCGCCATGTCCAGGTCATGGAGGAGCTCACCGACGGTCTGGGGCTCGGGCACTATTCCGACTGGAGCGAGGAGCAGCGACAGGAGTTTCTGCTCGAGGAGCTCGCCTCGCGGCGACCGCTGATTCCCCGGCGCTGGGAGTGTTCTCCGGAGTCGCGGGAGGTGATCGATACCTTTCGGGTCATCGCCAGCGAGCCGCCGGAAGCGCTTGGCACCTACGTGATCTCCATGGCGGCGGAGCCCTCCGATGTTCTGGTCGTGGCGTTGCTGATGAAGGAGGTGGGGGGCGAGGTCAAGCTGCCCATCGCGCCGCTGTTCGAGACGCTGAATGACCTCGATCATGCCGGCGATGCGATCGACCGTCTTCTTGCGCTGCCCGGCTATCGTCGCCTGATCGGTGATCGTCAGGAGGTCATGATCGGTTACTCCGATTCCGCCAAGGATGCCGGTCAGCTGGCGGCCGCCTGGGCCCAGTATCGCGCCCAGGAGAGCCTGGTGGCGGTGTGTCGGCGACATGCCGTGGACCTGACCCTGTTCCATGGTCGCGGCGGCACCGTGGGGCGTGGCGGCGGTCCGGCCCATGCGGCCATCCTCTCTCAGCCGCCGGGCTCGGTGAATGGCAGTCTCAGGGTGACCGAACAGGGCGAGATGATCCGCTTCAAGTTTGGCCAGCCGGAAATTGCCCTGCGCTCGATGGAGATCTACGCCTGTGCGGTCCTGGAAGCCAGTCTGCTGCCACCGCCCGACCCGGAACCCCAGTGGCGAGAGGAGATGGATCGCCTTGCCGGAATTGCCCATGACGCCTATGTGCGAGTGGTGCGAGAAGACCCTGATTTCGTGCCTTACTTCCGCGCGGTGACCCCGGAGGGTTCCCTGGGGCGGTTGCCGCTGGGGTCACGGCCTACCAAGCGGCGTCAGGACGGGGGGGTGGAGACCCTGCGTGCGATTCCCTGGATCTTCGCCTGGACCCAGGTTCGCCTGATGTTGCCGGCCTGGCTGGGCAGCGGCGAGGCCTTCGCGGCCCGTCTGGAAGAGAAAGGCGGCCGCGAGGTACTCCAGGAGATGCGGGACCGCTGGCCGTTCTTCGCCACCTATCTGGATATGCTGGAAATGCTGCTCTCCAAGGCGGATGTGGGCATTGCCACCTACTACGAGCATCGCCTGGTCGACGAGCCGAGTCTCAAGGCCCTGGGGCAGCGTCTGCGCGCGCGTTTCGAGCGCCTTGACGAGGTACTCCTGGAGGTCCTCGACCAGAAGGCGCTGCTGGAGAAAACGCCGTTGATTCATCAGGCGATTTCCGTGCGTAACCCCTATATCGATCCGCTACATGGTCTCCAGGCGGAGCTCTTGCAGCGTAATCGTGATGCCGACGGCGCAATAAGCGCGGATCTTTCACGGGCGCTGATGGTCACCATGGCGGGCATCGCCGCGGGGCTCAGGAATACCGGCTGACCTGGCTTCGCCGGGAGCTGTAAGCTATAAGCTTTAAGCGATACGAAAACCCTTGCCGAGAGTTTCGGTGGCGACATACTGGCTTACGGCCAGCCCGCAGGGGACAGTCCCCGGGCAAGCCGCCCCGGTTCGCCTTGGTGCACCTTGCTTGCGGTGTTCCCTCTGCAGGGGACTGTCCCCGGGTCCAGCTAGAAGGGAATATTGATGGAGGCGGTGAGTAGATTGAGGTGCGCCATATTGGGCGCATCATACTCCTCGAGTTCGAGGCGGCTGGTAAAGCTCGGAAACTGCAGGCGGGCGCCGAAGCCTTGAACCCGGGTGGTGCCGGCTTCCTCGATGTCGCCGCGGGGAATCACGGCATCGCCTTCCCAACTGACCATCCCGGACTTGGCATAGACGCCGAAGTGGCCCATGCGCACGCCGGCCACCAGGCTTCCGCCCAGGCTGACGGTGTTGACCAGCAGCGACTGATCTTCGGGCCGCGTCGGCACCTCGTCACTTTCCTGGTAGCTGAATTCGGCGCCGAGATCCAGGTTGGGGAGCCGGAAGGGGTTGTAGCCGGCAATCAGTCGAAAGCCGGAGGTGTAGCCGTCGGGGCTCTCGACGTCCCGGCCATCGAGGGTAATACCGTTATCCAGGCGAATGACATCTTCCGGCTGACCAGCATAGGCGGGGCTTTGCCGACTGGTCTGCCGGGTGAGCTCCTCGGCAATGCCGCCCTCATTGGCGTTGGCGCCAAGGGGCGCCGTGAGGGCCAGACCGGTGAGCAGCGAGGCGATGATGTGACGGGATGTCATTTTTCCCTGACCTTGCACCATGACCTGACCCAGGAGGGCCAGATCGTAGAGCGAGTAGCGATGAGATGCCTCTAGGCTAGCAAGCCCACTCCCGGTTCGCCAGCCATTTGGTCCCAAGGCCTCAGGGACAGTCCCCGACTCGGCCATCAGGCCGGTCGTCATGCATGCCGCCAGCATCGGTGAGACGGCGGGGGACTGTCCCTTCGCTGCGGAGGGGCCCGATACCTACCCGAAAAGCCCCGCCCTGCAGTCATGTGCGGGGCGGGGCTTTCCTGGCGATTCAGCACCTTTTCGGTTCGGCGCCTTTCCAGTTTAGAGCCTTTTCGGTTCAGGGCTGGACGCGCCGATTATCATGTGCGGCTAGCGGAGGTCACTCACCAGTCGGACGGCCGCCCGGTGCTGGCAGCGTTGTGGTCGGTCTCGGGCAGCTGGGTTTCATGCTGGTTGTTTTGTATCAGGGCAAAGGTGGTCTCGGTCATGGCCGCGCTGTGACCGAAAACATTCGCCGCATCAACGCCGGCCTTGACGTGCTGAGACGTCGGTGCGGTACCGGCAAGCGGTTCCTGAATGTTCTGGTTGGTTTGTTGCACGATCACGCTGGCGCTGGCGGCAACGGGAAGTGTGGCGGCAATAACGAGTGAGAAAAGCAGTGATTTCTTCATGGTACGTGGCTCCATAGTGGTAAGGGGCCGGGCGTCCTTAATAACGCTGCCCCGTGTGGATGGCCACATGATGCGCCCGTGTCCGTGCCGTGACGAATCGAACGTCGCAAAGGTTATTATCACGCTAATTAATTGGTTTGAGACTCTGTGGGTCGCCGATGAATTCTTCGATGCGCGTGCGCAGCCAGCGCTCTGCCGGGTCGTTATCCTGGGCACCGCGCCACGCCATGGACAGGTCGAAGGACGGGCCGGAAAACGGCAGCGCATTGGCGTGCAGTCGGCCGCTGGCGGTCAGCCCCTCGATGACGTAGTCGGGGACGGTAGCGATGATATCGGTATCGGCAAGCAGCGTGCCCAACCCGTTGAACTGCGGTACGGCCAGGACGACGCGGCGTCGGTAACCCAAGGCTTCCAGCGAGTTGTCCACATAGCCGTCGAGGTCGCCGGCGAAGGACACCAGGGCGTGGGGGCGCGAGCAGTATTCCTCCAGCGTCATCGGCGCCGGCGCGTCATCGGCGCGTAACACCTGGGGCCAGCTGCGGCGCAGCGGCTTGCACTTGGCATTGGCCGGCAGGTCAGAGACGTAGCTGACGCCCACGGAAATATCACCGGCGTTCAACAGCTCCGGCATGAGCAAGTAGTTGGTGCGGCGAACCACCAGCACCACGTTGGGGGCTTCGCGGCGCAGCTGGCGCAGCAGGGCCGGCAGCAGCGCAAATTCCACGTCGTCGGACAGGCCGATGCGGAAGACGGCGTCGCTGGTGGCCGGGTCGAAGTCACTGGTGGTGCTCAGCGCGGCGGAAATGGAGTCCAGGGCCGGGGCCAGATGCTTGAAGATGTCTTCGGCCCGGGCGGTGGGTTCCATGTGCCGGCCGGTGCGGATAAACAGTGGATCATCGAACAGCGTGCGCAGCCGAGAGAGCGCCGCGCTAATGGCGGGCTGGCCGAGGAACAGCTTTTCCGCCGCTCGCGTGACGCTGCGCTCGTGCATCATCGTTTCAAAGACGATCAATAGATGAAAATCCACGCGGCGCAGGTCGGTACGGTTCAAGTGGCTATCCTCGGATATACGGTGTCGCAGGGCGCGTATCATAGCACTCGCCCACCCCTCGGGGTCAGACCCCACCCCTTGGGGTCAGACCCCGCCCCTTGGGGTCAGACCCCCGCCTCTTGGAGTCATCTCCGGCGTCGGGGCATCACTTCGCCAGGGCTTCCAGCAGCGCATCCAGGCGAGGCGTTGTCAGGCCGCGGTGCCTGGCAGCCTCGCATAGCGGGCCGAGGATGGCGGCATGTTCGGTGGGGCGGCCCGCCAATACGTCTTGAAGCATCGAGGCGCGGTTGTCGGCGGTGGCCTCCACGACCTTCCAGACCAGGGCGCGCCAGCCCTCGAGTCCCGAGCCCGCCGGCGGGGCGATGCCCTCGGCCTGCATCACCGTCGCGACCTCGCCGATCACCGCCTCTACCTCGTCACGGAAAGGGGCGTCGCGCAGCTCGCCGTTGCGTATCCGGTGATGGGCGACCAGCGGGTTGATCGCGGCATTGATGGCCAGCTTGTGCCATAGCCGCCGCCGAATATCGGGCACCGCCCGGGCCGACAGGCCGGCGGCATTCAGCTGGCGGGCCATGGCCCGGGAGAGGGCGTCATGGTCGCCATCCAGTGAGCCGATGGCGGTATCGCCATGTCCGGCGTGGACCACTCGGTCGTCCGCGGCGACATAGGCCCCCTCGGTGGTCGTGGCGCATAGCACCGGGCCACCGTGGCGCGCGCCAAGGAGGGGCTGGGTGTGAAAGCCATTCTGCCACAGCACCAGCGGGGTGCCCGCCGGAAGCCCCGCCGCCACGGCCCCGTAGGCGGCCTCGGCGGCGTAGGCCTTGGTGGTCAGATGGAGGACATCCGGCACCTCGGGGGGCGGCGTGGTCCGGGTGACCACCTCCAGGCTCAGGGCCTCGCCCTGTGGCGTCATCAGCGTCTGATGAGTAGGCAGCGGGCGGCGACCCATCAAGGTTACGCTATGGCCATTCTGCGCCAGGCGTAGGGCCAGCAGCCTGCCGATGGCCCCGGGGCCCACGATCCAGTGTCTTGCATACGCCATCAGCGACTCTCCTTGCGGCGTGGGGCGCGACGCTTGCTGCCGGTGGTCGCGCGTTTGGGGCCGCGGCGGCGAGAGGTGCGGCCGGGCGGCTGGGCCTCGACGCCCTCGGCGCCATGCAGCGCTTGACGCAGGCGACCGGCGTCGGCGGCGGCGAGCAGCGTGCGCAGGTCGGCCACCAGTGACGCGAGGAAGGGGGCGGGCGGGGCGTCGTCTTCGGCAATGGCCCCCAGTCGCTGCTCCCAGAGCGCGGTGCGCTCGGGGCGGCTCACGGCCTCCGGCAGCGAGGCGATCAGCGCACTGCCCAGGCGGGTGGCGCGCAGCGCCTTGCCCTGGCGCACGAGGTATCCGCGGTCTATCAGGGTCTCGAGGATGCTGGCGCGGGTGGCCTCGGTACCCAGGCCATCATGGTCTCGCAGCGTGCGCTTGACGGCGGGGTCGTCCACATAGCGCCCGATGTTCATCATCGCCTTGATCAGGCTGGCATCGTTGAAGGGCTCCGGGGGGCGAGTCTCCCGGTCTTCCACGCCGACATCCTCAACGCGACAGCCTTCGCCCTCGCTGAGCGGCGGTAGCGGCGGTGCGTCATCGCGGGTCGTAAACAGCGGCTTCCAGCCGGGGTCGAGGATTTCCTGGCCCCGGGCGCGGAAGCTCTCGTCGAGGATGGAAAACGCGGCCTTCACGTCGCGAGTGGCCAGCGGTGGATAGAACTGGGCGAGCACGTTGCGGGCGATCAGCCGGAAGACGTTGGCTTCGGTGGCGGTGAGGCGTGCGGTATCGGCGGGCCGCCCGGTGGGTGCCAGGGCGTGGTGGGCGCCGACCTTGCCATCATTCCACGCCCGGGAGCGGCGCGCGAAGTCGGCGCCGGCCAGCCAGCCGCGCAGGGTGTCGTCGTCACGGCAGGCGCTCTCCAGTGTGCCGCGGGCGGCGGCGAAATGCTCCTCGGGCAGGTAGCGGCAGTCGGAGCGCGGATAGGTGATCAGCTGATGGCGCTCATAGAGGGCCTGGCAGGTATCCAGGACGACCTTGGCGGAGATGCCGTAGCGCCTGGCGGCGTCGACCTGCAGCGCCGATAGCGAATAGGGAAGCGGGGCGGCCTGGCGCTTCTCCTGGGTCTCCAGGGCGACCAGTCGGCCGTCTGCCCCCGGCAGGCGTTCGGCCAGGTCGGCCGCGGGTTGGCGGTTCAGCAGGCGCCCCTGGTCATCCAGCGGATGCCCTTCACCGGGGGCCCACCAGGCGCGCAGCTGGCCGCCTGCCACCCGGAGGTCGGCCCACAGCACGAAGAAGGGCCTGGGCTCGAAATGGCGAATGTCCGCGTCGCGGCGCACCACCAGGCCCAGCACCGGGGTCTGAACGCGGCCCACCGAGAGCACGCCGTCATGGCCCGCCTGCCGGCCGGTCAGCGTCCAGGCCCGGGTCAGGTTGATGCCATACAGCCAGTCGGCCCGGGAACGTGATTCGGCAGCACGATAGAGTGGCTGGTGGTGCCGGTTGTCCTCCAGGCGGGATAGCGCCCGCTGCACGGCCGGACGGTTAAGGTCGCTGATCAACAGTCGCGATACCTCGCCTTTCCAGCCGAGGTATTCGATGACCTCCTGCACCAGCAGCTGCCCCTCGCGGTCGGGGTCGCCGGCATGCACCACCTCCCTGGCGGCCTTGAGCAGCTTGCGAATCGTGGCCAGCTGGCCGCGGGCCTTGGGGCGCGGCGTGAGCTTCCAGCGGTCCGGCAGGATCGGGAGGGTATCCAGCCGCCACTGCTTGAGGGCCGGGTCATAGGCATCGGGGGGCGCCTGCTCCAGCAGGTGGCCCAGGCACCAGGTCACGGTGGTATCGCCCACGGCGATCGCCCCCTCCTGCTTGCGGGGCGCGCCGGGCAGGGCGTCGGCGATGGCTCGTGCCAGGCTTGGCTTCTCGGCGATGATCAGGCGCATGGCGGCCTCGGTGGCGATCAAATATGGAGATTCTTCCAGTATTCGCACCGAATGGCCAGGGTGTTGCATTCGTATAGTGGTGTACAATTGCTGTAATACTTTTCTTCCGGAGGCCAGGAATGCGCGAGAGGGGCAGGACGCGGCGCCTGATGGGGTTGGGGGCGCGTACCGGCGGGGCACTGCTACGCACTCGCCTGGGTGGCCAGGCGGATTGGCGGGCGCTGGGAGAGGCCTTGTTCGAGGGACTCTCGGAGCTGAAGGGGCCCGCGATGAAGCTGGCACAGATCATGTCTCAATGGGATGACCTGCTGCCCCCGGACCTTGCGGAAGAGTTGGCCAGGCTGCAGCGCCAGGCCGAGCCGATGCCCTGGGCATCGATTCGCCGCACCCTGGATGAGCACTATGGCGACATCGATACCGTGTTTCGTGAGATAGAGACACGTCCCTTTGCCAGCGCCTCCATGGGCCAGGTGCATCGTGGCGTGACGCTCGAGGGCGAGACGCTGGTGTTGAAGGTGCAGTATCCGGGGCTTGCCGAGGTGCTGGAGGGGGATCTGGCCCAGGTCAGGCGGCTGATGCGGCTGGGTCGTTGGTTCAAGGTGCCTCAGGCGCGACTCGATGCGCTGTTCGAGGAACTGGCGACGAGTCTGCGCGGCGAGCTGGATTATCATGCCGAGGCCGAGGCGCTGGCACGCTATCGGCAGCGTTACGCCGACTGGCCCGAAGTGGTGATTCCTGAACCACTGCCGGATTACTCCGGGGCCCGGGTGCTGGCCATGCGTTATGTGCCGGGGACGCCGCTGCGGGATCTGGAGGCCACCGATGACAACCGGCGCCAGCGCATTGCGGCCTCTCTTGCCGACTGGCTCACCGAGGAGCTCTTCACCCATGGCGAGCTGCATGCCGACCCCCATGCCGGCAACTTCGCCGACGATCAGGGGCGGTTGGTCATCTACGACCTGGGAGCGGTGATCCCGGTGCCCGAGGCGCGGCTCAAGGCGATGCTGCGCCTGCTTGACGCCACCCTGGGCGGGGATCCCATGGCCATGGATGCCGCGCTGCTCGAGCTCGGCGGTCGCCAGGGGCAGGGCGCGCCGCTGTCGCTGTATCGCGAGTCTGCTGAGGCGGTGTCGGCGCTCTTCGCTCCCGGCGAACAGGATTTCGGCGATGTGCGCGTTCATCGTCGCCTGCGCGAACTCTCGCCCAGGGTATGGGCGGCCATGGACCGGCTGCAGCCGCCCGCCGACACTCTCCTGCTGTCACGGACCCTCAACGGCCACTACTGGAACCTGGTGCGCCTCGGCGCCCGGCTCGACATGCAGGCCCGCACCGCACCGCTGTTGGCCTGGGCGCGTCAGCCGGGGTGACAACACTGTTCCCCGACGTGGCGTCGGAAAAGCCTCGAGCGGGGCGGCTGCCCAGGTAGGTGCCGGCGGCTGCCAAGCCCCCCGGCGGACTGATAGACTGTGTCGTTTTCCGGACGGTGGAGTGCGCAATGCTGGCGGTATGGGTGGAACAGCTGCTGGGATTTGCCTCGGGAGCGCTCAAGGCGATTCGCCAGGATGAGCGCTATCCGACGTTGATGGCCTGGGCGCGAGAAGAGGGTCCGGGTCTGCTGAACGGCAATTTGCCACTGGCTCAGGCGTTGGCGCCGGAGCTGTGGTCACAGACGCCGCTGGCGCGCCTGGAGTTCCGCTGCGAGCCGCTGGCGCGCCCCGGCCGCAACGAGCCCTGCTGGTGCGACTCCGGTCGCAAGACCAAGCACTGCTGTGGCGCGGTGACCCTGCCCGGTGCGGTGCCGGACCACCTGATGTGGATGCTCTCCCTGCAGGACTGGAAGGGCGGGACCCTCAAGGACGCCCTGGCCTGCGGTCGTGCCCCGGCCCAGGCGCTCCTCGAGGCCGGACTGATCTCCGCCGAGACCGGCCAGCGGGGGCGCGCTCAGCAGATCCTCGAGTCGCTGTTTGAACGCGGTGACTGGTCGCAGCTCCCCGAGCAGGCCGAGCCGGCCTTCGAAATCCTGATCGACCTCTATCAGGAGCGTGGCTTCCATCGCAAACGCGAGCGTCTACTCGATGCGGTTCTCGAGCATGGCCCGCTGTTTCTGCGTGGCGTGGCATTGGAGCGCCTGTGCCTGATGCATCTCGACAATGATGACCTGGACAGCGCCCGTGCCGCCTTCGTCCGTGCCCAGCAGGCGCTGCCGGACTCGCCCACCCTGGCCTATATCGAAGCCATGCTGCTGCTCCACGAGGGGCACGAGCAGGAGGCCGCCGAGCGGGCACGCTTCTGGTTCCGGCGCCTGGCCCGCCAGGGAGACCTGGATCCGGATCAACTCCAGTTCCTCGCCGATCTGGCCGACAATCCCGGTGCCACCCTGGCCGAACAGCTGCTCAATGCCGAGGAGGATCTGGCCGAGCCGCTGGCGTCCCTGCAGGCGCTTCTCGAGGAGCTCCCCGTGGCACCTTGCCTGACCGTATCAGCGACGTCGGAAGGGCATTTCGAATATCACACCACCGCCCGGGAGGACACCCTGCATGCCGCCTGGCGTCGAGTCTTTCCCGTCACCGCCGTTTCCGATTCCCCGCTGGGGCTCGACGATGATCCCTGGCCGGGGGCCGCGGAGTGGCTTCCCGAGCTGTGCAGCCAGCCGGAGTGGCTGGATGCACCGGCGGTGGTGCAGGAGCTGGCGCTGGCATTGACCTCGCGGTTTGGCAGCCTGCCGTGGATGGCCCCCAGCCTGTTTGTGCCGCTGGCCAGCCGACTGGAGCGCTGGCTGGAGCAGGTGGCCGCCACCGGGCCGGGCACCCTGGCCTGGGAAGACGCCGACAACGCCCTGCTGCTGCGCACGGGGCTGGCCCTGGTGGTAGGCATGGAGCGCGGGGCCCGCGAGCACTCCCGGCGGCTAGCCGAGAGCCTGCTGGCGCTGGACCGTCATGACAGCCTCGGGTTACGGGAGCTGGTGCTCGACCAGCTGCTGCGCGACGACCGCGACGAGGAAGCGCTGGCGCTCAGCGAGCCGCCTGGGGAAGACGCCGCCGAAGAGCCGGTGCTGGGTGTGCTGATGGGGCGTGCCCTGGCGCTATACCGCCTCGACCGGGTGGAAGACGCCGAGCAGGCACTGGCCGGGAGTCACGACCACAACGCCTACGCCCTGAGCCTGATGTGCGGTGACAACCCGTCGCCGGTGCCGGGAGGCGATGATGCCCCCGTCGAACCGGGCACCCGGGCCGAGGCCTGGCAGTATCGTACCCTGATGCGCGACCAGTGGCGGGGTACGCCGGGGGCGTTGGAGTGGCTCAAGGAGTGGTTGGGGCGGCGCTGAACCGCCCCCGCAGGCCTGATCGGCTTACGATGTCGCCGGGGCGGGCACCAGCTCGCGATCGCGGCTGATCCAGATGGCCAGCAGCACCGCCGGGATGCCCATGACGGCCGAGATCAGGAAGAAGGTCGCGTAGCCCTCGACCTCGACCACCAGCCCGCCGAAGCCGCTGAGGAACTTGCCCGGCAGGGTCATCAGCGACGAGAACAGCGCATACTGTGTCGCGGTGTAGGCCCGCGACGTCAGGCTGGACAGGAAGGCGATGAATACCGCGCTGGCCAGGCCATTGGCCAGGTTGTCGCCGATGATGGCCATGACCAGCATGGGCAGGCTCTGACCGTTCAGCGCCAGGGCGGTAAAGAGCAGGTTGGTCAGCGCCGCCGCCGACGCACCCAGCACCAGGATGGGCCCGATGCCGTAGCGGGCCACCAGCAGCCCCCCCAGCATGCCACCGCCGATGCTCATGGCGATGCCGAACATGTTCGTGATGTTGGCAATGGTGGCGAGGGAAAAGCCCAGGTCGATGTATAACGGGTTGGCCATGGAGGCCATGGCCAGGTCGCTGATGCGAAAGACCGCCACGAAGGCCAGCAGCCACAGGGCCTTGTGCCCATAGCGAGTGAAGAAGTCGGTGAAGGGGCAGACAATGGCGCCGATGACCCAGGCGCCCAGGCGCCGCAGGGGCTTGGGCCTGCCGCGGCTGGCCCTCAGGAAGGCCCGCACGCGGGGCTCGTGTATCAGCTGGGTGGTCAGCGAGAGTCGCTGCGGCTCGGGGCGCACCAGCACCGTGATCACGCCGATGCCCACCAGCGCGGCCATGGTCAGATAGGCGGCCTCCCAGGATAGCCAGGAGGCGACGTAGAGGGCGCCGGCGCCGGCCGCCAGCAGCCCCCCGCGGTAGCCGATGATATAGGTGGAGGCCATCGCGGCCTGGATGTCCTCGGGAGCCGATTCGATGCGGAAGGCATCGATGGCGATATCCTGGGTAGCGCTGCCGAAGGCGACCAGCAGGGCGAAGGCGGCCACCAGCGGCAGGTGTCCCACCGGGTCCACCCCGGCGAGTCCCACCAGGCCGGCCATGATCATCGCCTGAGCCAGCAGCATCCAGCCACGGCGCTGGCCGAGGCGCCGGGTCAGTAGCGGAAGCGGCAGGCGGTCCACCACCGGGGCCCAGAAGAACTTGATCGAATAGAGCATGCCGATCCAGGCGAAGAAACCGATCGCGGCCACCTCGACGCCGTCGCTGCGCAGCCAGGCCGAGAGCGTCGAGAACACCAGCAGAAAGGGCAGGCCGGCGGAGAACCCCAGGAACAGCATGGTAATGACGGGAGCACGCAGGTAGATCGCCAGGGCGTCTCGCCAGCTTCTCCGGACAGTTGGCCTCGGCATGGGGCTCTCCTTGCAACGGTGTTAGAATCCTTGCCTTTAATCGCCGGGCACGCGGCTCGCGAGTCGGGTCGTACAGGGCAGCGGACGATTGTTGCAGAGCCCCGGCAGTGATACCAGCATCAGCCCGATGGGAGCCTTATGAAGGAAAGCGATACGATCCCCCATGATGACGATGCGGCCGTGCCGCGCTGGTATGTGATCCAGTGCAAGGGAGGCGAGTCCTTTCGCGCCACCGAGAACCTGGTCAACCAGGACTACGAGGTGTTTCATCCGGTGCTCGAGGTGCAGAAGAAGCGTCGAGGCAAGCTCACCTGGGTGACCGAACCGCTGTTTCCGTCCTACCTGTTTATTCGCCTCGACCGGCTGGTGAGCAACTGGCGCCCGATTCGGTCGACCCGTGGCGTGTTAAGGCTGGTCAGCTTTGGCGATACGCCGATCGCCGTGGATAACGACCTGGTGGCGACCCTGCGTGACAAGGGCAGCGAGCGCGACCAGGATGCGAACCTCTACTTTCAGGCCGGCGAGACGGTGCAGATTACCGAGGGCCCCTTCAAGGAGTTGCAGGCGGTCTTCGAGAGCCACAAGGGCGAGGAGCGTGCCATCGTGCTGCTCAACATGTTGCATCGCCAGCAGCGCCTGGTGATGCCGGTCTCCCGCCTGCGGCGAAGCTAGGCCGCGGTTACTTCTCTCTTTCCTTATCACGCTATATCTCTTACCCAGGAGAGCATCATGACTATCGCCCCCCAGCGCGTCGTTACGCTCCACTATGTCCTCAGCGACGCCGACGGCGGGGTCCTCGATGACTCCCGCGCCCGCCAGCAACCACTCGAGTATCTCCATGGCCATCGCAACATCGTCGCCGGCCTGGAGCGCGCCCTGGATGGCCGGGAGGCGGGGGCGCAGCTGACCGTGACCCTGATGCCCGCCGAGGCCTATGGCCTGCGCGATGAGGCCCTCGAGCGCCAGGTGGGGCGAGACGCCTTTCCGGTTCCCGAGCTGTCGCCGGGCATGCGTTTCCAGACGCCCGGCGATGATGGCCCCGAGATCGTGACTATTCGGGAGGTGCGCGGCGACAGCGTGCTGATTGACACCAATCATCCCCTGGCCGGCCATACCCTGCGTTACGCCCTGGAGGTTCTGTCGGTACGCGATGCCAGCCGTGCCGAGCTCGCCAAGGGCCATCCGCTTCCCCCGGATACCGACCACTCCCAGGTCGAGGACAAGAAGTTGCCCTGAAAGAGGGTTGTCTAAAAGTTGATCTGAATCAATTGAGCCGTCCCTCGCCTGAGGCTCCGGGGCGTAACTTGACACAGGTCAGGTTTCTCCCCGACCTCCCGGTCTAGAGTGTACTCAACACATCACGACGGGGAGGACGCCACCATGTATCTAGATGACGCCGTAATTTTCGGGTTGGTCACCGTCGCGATGATGATCGCCTTCATGGGCGGCTGGATTGCCTTCATCGTGCGGGACCACCGCAAGAAGCGCTGAATCCATCCGCGACACGAGTCGTCAGGGGAGGGGGGACTGTCCCCCCAGTAGGCCGACCTTCACGGGTCGGCCTTTTTTTTTATGCTGGCGCATTGTCTGGGGGTGGGCGAAACGCCCGGCCGACATGATCCAGGGATCATGCCCGGCGCCCCCAGGGCAGGCCCTCGCTCAGGGCCTGCTCGTAAACCGCGGCGAAGTTCGCCTTCAGCTCCTCCATCAGCCTGCGCACGCGCAGGAGTTGATACCGGTGTGGGGGGCACACCAGCGATAGCTGCGTGGTGTCGGACCACTGAGGCAACACTTCCACCAAATCGCCCCTGGCGATATCGGCCTGCACATACACATCGGCGAGCCGGGTGACGCCAAGCCCGGCGAGCGCGGCCTGGCGCATGGCACGCCCACTGACGATTCTGACACCGTTTTTCGCACGCACCAGGTGTTGCTCCGCCTCCCGAACCAGCAGCCAATGATCCACGCTGCCGTAGATCAGCGGCAGGTCCTTGAGGTCGGCGGGTGTTTCGATACGCCCGTGTTGTCGCAAAAACTGCGGGCTGGCCACGTATCGCGTCGTGACCCGGTGCAGGCCACGTGCCACCAGTGTCGAGTCGGCCAGTTCCCCCATTCGAATGACCAGGTCGTAGGGGCTGGTCAGCAGGTCGACACGCAAGCTGGAAAAATCCAGTTCGATTTCGACGTCCGGGTGATCGCGCTGAAACTTGAACACCAGCGGCGCAATCAGCTCTTCGCCAATCAGGCCGCCGACGGCATTCATGCGGATGACCCCTTTCAGCTCGTTGGTCGACTGCACCGCCCATTCGGCGGCGGAATCCAGCTGACGAAACGCCAGCTGGCTGCGCTCCCGGTAGCCCTCGCCGATCGTCGTCAGCCGCAGGCGACGAGTGGTTCGATGGAGTAGCTGTACCCCCAGGGCCCCCTCGAGTTGGGTCACCTGCTGACTGAGGTTGGCCTTCGATTGACCTGATGCGCTAGAGGCCGCGGTAAAGCTGCCATGTTCGGCAACCAGCAGGAAGGCACGCACCCAGCGCCAGGAGATATTGTTCATAAAAAATGAACAGCCTTTTTGAAATGTACCTATTTTTCATATTACTGCTTGTGCCTAAACTGCGCCTGCTTTTTCGGTGAGTGGCCGGCCATTCCGGCGGCACGACCAACAGGACACGACCAACAGGAGAAACACATGACGAAACCACTGGTGATCATTACCGGCGCATCATCCGGCATCGGCGCGGCCATCGCGCAGCGCTTCTCGCAGGCGGGTCATCCCCTGCTGCTGGTGGCCCGCCGCCTGGAAAGGGTCGAAGCGCTCGGCCTGCCCAACGCGCTGTGCCGCGGGGTCGACGTGACCGATGCCCAGGCGTTTCGCGCCGCCATCGAGGAGGCCGAGGCCGCCTATGGCCCTGCCGACCTCTTGATCAACAACGCCGGGGTGATGTTGCTGGGTCAGCTCGACACCCAGGACCCGGCGGAATGGCAGCGCATGTTCGACGTGAACGTGCTGGCCCTGCTCAACGCGATGCAGGCGGTATTGGCCGATATGAAAGCCCGTGGCCGGGGGACGATCCTCAACATCAGCTCCGTCGCGGGCAAGAAGAGCTTTCCCAACCACGCCGCCTATGTGGGTAGCAAGTTCGCCGTGAGCTCGATTACCGAGAACGTGCGCGAGGAGGTCGCGGACAGCAATGTGCGAATAATGGCCATCCATCCCGGTGCGGTCGATACCGAGCTGATCGGTCATACGACGAACCCGGATATCGTCAATGGCTATGAGGAATGGAAGGCGTCGATGGGCGGCGTGCTGGCTGCCGATGACATCGCCCGGGCGGCAACCTTCATGTACGAACAGCCACAGGGCGTGAACATTCGCGACATTACCCTCGCCCCCACCCGTCAGCCTGCCTGATGGGGAGTCCGGCGCCGGGCGTCTAGTTGTCGCGATTCGGCAACGCCGATGGAATAAATCGACAACATCTCGCCGGCGGCGGCATTTCGGCTTCCCGGTTGTTAACATGAACACTGTTCGTTAATGACCCCATGGGATGCGCCGAAGGAGGCTGCCATGTCACATCACGATCATGAGATAGATGCCGTCGAGCAGCATCGCCAGCGGCGTCGACGGCTACTCGCCACCCTGGGGGCAGGGCTGGCGGGTGCCTATGTGGCCCCTACATTGTTCAGCGTCGGCCAGGCCCAGGCCGGGCACCGTCATTCGCACCCCAGCCGCTCTCGGCCCAGTTGGTCTCGTCCGAGCCACTCACGGCCGAGTCGGCACGATGGCGCCCACCGGGGGCACAAGCGGGCCCGCCATAAGCATCACCATGATCATTATCATCGCGATGATCGCCGCCACTCGCATCGCGAGTACGAGCGGGATCGACGCCGCCTGCGTGATTATCGCGAAGACCCGGTGACGATCATCGAAGATATCATCCTTGGCCGACCCGAACAGCGCTGAAGATGACAGAGAATCTTGATATATCCCTGTCGGGGCTGGGGCGTTGCCTGCGTGTGCATCAGGCGCCCGAAGTCGTCGAGGCCCTGAGTCAGGCGATGCCGCATTGGCCGATCTCCGTGACCCATGCCCGGGGGCTGGCGCCCGCCATACGCCTGGGACGATGCCCCGGCGGCTATCTGCAGCGCTCGCCCAGGCTGCCTCGGGGCCTCGAGCTGGCGACGCCGGCCGAGGCCGCATGTAGCCTGATCGCGGATCTCGGCGGTGACTTCCTCGACCACGAGGCGTCGCTGCTGGGGCTGCACTGTGCTTCTGTCGAGGTAGGGGGACGCCTGGCGCTGTTTCCCGAGAGCCATCGGGCCGGCAAGAGCACGCTGGCGGTGGCCTTCGCCGCGGCCGGCTATCGAGTGTTCGGAGACGATGTGCTGGGCCTGACGCACGAGGGAGATGGCGTCGCACTGGGCATGGCACCCAGGCTGCGTCTGCCACTTCCCGAGGGCTTCTCCCCCGAGCTGGTCGACTATGCCGAGGCCCATGCCGGCCCCGAGGACGAGCGCTACCGTTTCGTCTTGCCACCGGGTCAAGGCCTGGCTCGACATGGCGAGCGGTGCCCGGTAGGGGCGCTGGTGCTGCTCGAGCGGGATGACCGGTTGAGCCGTCCCGAGATCGTTCGGCTCCTTCCCGGAGAGGGCCTGCTGCAACTGCTCTCACAGAATTTCGCCTACCAGGCCAGGCCCGAGAAATTGCTGGCGCATCTGCATCCCCTGATGGCGCGTGTGCCCTGTCTGCTTTTGCGCTATGCCGAGCCCCTGGTCGCCGCGCGTCATCTGGGCACCGCTCTCGAGGAATATAGGGCCGAAGGCGGTGGCAAGGAGGGCGACAGCGGCGGGGCGGCCTCGCCTTACAGGCGGCACGGCGGTGGGAATGAATCCAGGGGCAGCGGCCCGGTTCCGGCGCAGTGGCGCTGGGTGGCAAGTCGGGAGGCGCGAACCTATCCGCTTGAAGAGGAGCTGTTCCTGATTCAGCCCGGCAGTGGGGCGATACATCGCCTGAACGCGACGGGGGAGGCGATCTGGCGCTTGTTGAGCCAGGAGTCGCTTAGCGGGCAGGAGCTGGGGGAGCTCCTGGCGGAGTACTTCGATCGGCCCGCCGAGTCGGTCGTCGCGGATGTCTGCGAATGGCTTGCAGGCCTTGCCGAGACCGGCCTGGTATCCCGCCGCGACCAGGATTGACGCCGGCTGTCGAGGCGACCGGCCCGCTGCCAGGGCAGCGGGCCGGCGGCGTGGTCTTAGCCCAGCTTGATCTGCTGGCGCAGGAAATCGAGGATGTCCCCGGCGGGTACCATGGTGGCATCGCTGTCGCGGCGCCCCTTGTACTCCAGCTCTCCCTTGTCCAGGCCGCGGTCGCCGACCACCAGGCGGTGGGGCAGGCCCATCAGTTCGTGGTCGGCAAACTTCACGCCGGGGCGCAGGTCGCGGTCATCCAGCAGGACGTCGAAACCGGCGGCGGTCAGCTCGGTGTAGAGCTTCTCCGACTCCTCGCGCACGCGCTGAGACTTGTGAGCATTCATGGGCACCAGCGCGATATGGAAGGGCGCAATGGCATCCGGCCAGATGATGCCGGCATCGTCATGGTTCTGCTCGATGGCGGCGGCCACCACCCGGGTGACCCCGATGCCATAGCAGCCCATCCAGGGATGGAGGGTGCGGCCCTCGTCGCCCAGCACGCTGGCGTTCATGGCCTCGGAGTATTTCTGCCCCAGCTGGAAGACATGACCGACCTCGATGCCCCGCTTGATGGCCAGTACGCCCTTGCCGTCCGGGGAGGGGTCGCCCTCGACCACGTTACGAATATCGGCCACCTGGGGCAGGGCCACGTCGCGCTCCCAGTTGATGCCGAAGTAGTGCTTGTCGTCGACGTTGGCGCCGGCACCGAAGTCGCTCATCAGCGCCACGCTGCGGTCAATGATGATCGGCATGTCGAGGTTGACCGGTCCCAGGGAGCCGGGGCCGGCCCCCACGACGGCCCGAATCTCGGCTTCGCTGGCCATGGTCAGGGGGGCCGCCACCTCGGGCAGGTTCTCGGCCTTTACCTCGTTGAGCTCGTGGTCGCCGCGCACCAGCAGGGCGATCAGGCCACCGTCGGCGGCGTGAACCATCAGGGTCTTGATCGTCTTGTCGATGGGCAGGCCATGCCGTTCCACCAGGGTCGCGATGGTCCTGGTATCCGGCGTATCGACCAGGCGTAGCGCCTCGCCGGGGGCGGCGCGTTGAATATCACTGCCCAGCGGCGCCGGCAGCGCCTCCGCCTTTTCCATGTTGGCGGCGTAGTCGGAGTCGTTGGAGAAGACGATATCGTCCTCGCCGGACTCGGCCAGCACGTGGAACTCGTGGGAGCCGGTGCCGCCGATGGAGCCGTTGTCGGCGATCACCGGCCGGAAATTCAGGCCCAGGCGGGTGAAGATCCGTGTATAGGCGTCGTACATCACCTGGTAGGTCGCCTTGAGGGAGTCTTCATCGACATGGAAGGAGTAGGCATCCTTCATGAGGAATTCCCGGGAGCGCATCACACCGAAGCGTGGGCGAATCTCGTCGCGGAACTTGGTCTGGATCTGATAGAAGTTGGCCGGCAGCTGCTTGTAGCTGGCGATCTCCTTGCGGACCAGGTCGGTGATCACTTCCTCGTGGGTGGGGCCCACGCAGTAGTCGCGGTCATGGCGGTCCTTCAGGCGTAGAAGCTCCGGGCCGTACTCCTCCCAGCGGCCCGATTCCTGCCACAGCTCGGCGGGCTGCACGGCCGGCATCAGCACCTCCTGGCCGCCGGCGCGGTCCATCTCCTCACGCACGATGCGCTCGACCTTGCGCAGGGTCTTCACGCCCAGCGGCAGCCAGGTGTACAGGCCGGAGGTGAGGCGCCGGATCATGCCCGAGCGCAGCATCAGCTGGTGGCTGATGACTTCCGCATCGGCGGGGGTTTCCTTCAGGGTGGCGATCAGTATCTGGGTGGCGCGCATGGGTCCGGCGTGTCCTCGGTAGTCGAAGGGGATAGCCGCAAGGGCGGCGATAATGGTGACATTGTACGGCCAAGCCACGGGCGCGGCAAAAGCCGGGTCGGGACAGGTCGTGACGAGACAAACTATGACTAAGGTCAAATTGAATATGCTTATCTCTAGCGTGCTAAATAGGGGCGTGAAATGATCATGGCATGATGCAAATTGATGGCCTCACCGCCGTCCGGGAAAGGAGACGATATTGGACAAGTGCGACACAAGCTCGGTCGAGGCGCGCTGCCGCCTTGCAGGCTGGCAGGACAAGCTGCGCTCCGCGGAGCAGGCCGCGGCGCTGATCGAGGACGGCATGACGGTGGGGATGAGTGGTTTTACTCGGGCCGGGGAGGCCAAGGAAGTGCCCCGTGCCCTGGCCGAACGGGCCGCGGGGGATCCCTTCTCGATCACCCTGATGACCGGCGCCTCGCTGGGCAATGATCTGGATCGGTTGCTGACCGATGCCAAGGTGCTGTCGCGGCGCATGCCCTTTCAGGTCGACGCCACCCTGCGCCGAGCCATCAATGCCGGAGAGGTGATGTTCATCGATCAGCACCTCTCCGAGACCGTGGAGCTGTTGCGTAACCGCCAGCTGGCCGAGATCGACGTGGCCGTGGTGGAGGCCTGTGCCATCACCGAAGAGGGCGGTATCGTGCCTACCTCCTCGGTGGGCAACTCGGCCAGCTATGCCATCCTCGCCGACAAGGTGATCATCGAGCTCAATCTCGATGCTCCTGCCGAGCTCGAGGGGCTTCATGATATCTATATCCCGCAGATGCGACCCACGCGACCTCCCATCCCCGTGGTGGCGCCGGACTCGCGTATCGGCACGCCCTACATACCCATCGACCCGGAGAAGATCGCTGCCATCGTGGTGACCCGGGGCAAGGACAGTCCCTCCACGGTGCTGCCGCCGGATGTGGATACGCAGAAGATCGCCGATCACCTGATCGCCTTCTTCGCAGGGGAAGTGCAGGTCGGTCGTCTGACGCCCTCGCTGCTGCCCCTTCAGGCGGGTATCGGCACCATGGCCAACGCGGTAATGAGCGGGCTTGCCGAGGGGCCCTTCGAGCACCTGACCATGTATTCCGAGGTATTGCAGGATTCCACCTTCGATCTGCTGGACGCCGGCAAGCTCGATTTTGCGTCCGGCTGTTCCATTACGCTTTCGCAAGCGTATGGCGAGCGGATCTGGCCCCACCTGGATCGCTATCGTGACCGCCTGGTCCTGCGTCCTCAGGAGCTTTCCAACCATCCGGGTATCGTGCGCCGCCTGGGCATCATCGCCGTCAATACCGCGCTCGAAGTGGATATCTACGGCAACGTCAACTCCACTCATGTGGGGGGCACGAAGATGATGAACGGCATCGGTGGCTCAGGCGACTTCGCCCGCAACGCCCAGCTTTCGATCTTTGTGACCAAATCGGTGGCCAAGGAGGGAGACCTCTCCAGCGTGGTGCCCTTTGTCAGCCATGTGGACCATACCGAGCACGACGTGGATGTGCTGGTCACCGAGCATGGTCTGGCCGACCTGCGTGGCCTGGCCCCCAGGGAGCGCGCGGTCAGCGTGATCGAGCACTGCGCCGATCCGCTGTATCGCCCGGCGCTGCGGCGTTACTTCGAGGAAGCCTGTCGGCGCGGTGGCCATACGCCACACTGCCTGGAGCAGGCGCTGTCATGGCATATGGCCGTGGAGCGTGATGGCCATATGCGCAGCCTTCAGGAGGAGGCCGGCGCCCTGAGTGCCTGACTGGCGATAGCGGTGGTCCCGGTACCCTCTTCAGTGAGAGCCCGGGGTCTCGGCGATGGCGGTGATCTCAATGCCATCGTCGAGTCGCACTCCCTAGGTCGGGCTGGATAGCAGAAGTCGCAGCGTCAGGCCCAGCACCAGAGTCGTGGCAACGCTGACCAGGGTGCCCAGCAGCACGTATTCGGTCAGCTTGCGATCCCCCGCCTCACGCAGGTCGCCGTAGCGCAATACCGACTTGGCCGCGAGCAGAAAGCCCACGGCGGCGAGCTGATCGAGCAGCACCAGGGAGAGCACCAGCAGGCGCTCGAGCATGCCGATGTGTGCCCCGGCCTGGTCCAGCGTGCCCGACGCCTCGACCTGGCGGCTCCAGGGTGTCAACACCATGGCGATGGCAAACGACAGGGGGCGCGTCACGATCAGGTAGGCCGCCGCCACGCCCAGCACTTCGGGCGAGAGCAGCCAGGCACCGAGGGCCTCCAGTGGCGCCATGCTGCCGAGCCAGGCCAGCCAGATCAGGGTGAGCGCGCCCAGGTGCAGCGCCTGATCGAGCAGGAACCAGCGTAAGGTGCCGGGTAGCCGGGCCTTCAACAGATCGATTAACCAGTGGCTGATGCCTGCCCCCAAGGCGCCGACGAGTACTCCTGCCGGCCCCGGCGAGTCGGGCAGCAACAGGGTCGCGACAAGCAGCACCAGGACGGTGAGCCCCCCATGCACGGCACTGTGATAGTAGAGGTGGCGTGAGCGGTGGCGTAGCCGAAAACGCTCTTCGACCCAGTGACGTGGCTGCAGCAGGAAATCGCCGACCAGATGGGCGAGCACCAGGCCCAGCAGCAGCGAGAGTTCGTGCGACGTCATGGTCAGCCAGCGTCCTTGTCGGCCAGGCGGGTCTCGAGATAGGCGAGGGTATCGCTGAGCAGCGGCCAACGTGCCGCCTTCAGGCGGTTGTAAACGCTGGGTTGGCTGATGCCGAGACGCGTCGCCATGGCTTGCTGGGACAGGGCCCGCTCGAGGCTCAACTCGACCACCTCGGCCGAATAGGTGGACCAGCCAGCGAGCAGGTCATCGAGGAAGCGCATCAGCAGCGCCAGGCTGCCATCGTCAGAGTCGTCGAGCAGTGTCAGCGCAAGATGCTCGTCGCCCTCTCCCAGACGATCCAGACGGCGCCCCGAGGCGACGAAGGGGGCGTCATCGGCCTCGGCGATGCGCAGGTCGGTGTGCCATCTGGCCGGCCCCACGGCCACCGCGATACGGGCATCCCAACGTTGATCGGGTTCGGAGTGCTGGATCAGCGACGTACGCAGGGCGATGGCCGCCGTCATGGCATGCCGTGCCTGGGGCAGGGCGACCTGGAAACCATCGCCGCGAAAGCGCTCGGCATGACCCTGCTGGTGTCCTGCCAGGCGTTGCAGGCTGTCGTCCAGGAGGCGATAGAGGCGACGGCGGTCGCTCACCTTGCGTGAGTCGACCACGTCGCCGGTGAGTACGGCGATGCGTTGGGTCGGGGCGGTTTTCTCGAGCACGCAGATACTCCTTGAGTCTGCGTCTCAGTATAGCCTTCTGTGGCTATGTCGCCAATTTATAGCCCAAAAAGGCTATTAAATAGTTTTATAGCGCTTTAGGGCTATTTGGCCAGCTCTCGCATGGCGTCCTCCAGTCCCTCGAGGGTCATGGGATACATGCGATCCTCGATCAGCTGGCGGATCAGCTGGGTGGAGTGGGTATAGTCCCAGGCCCGGCGGGGCATGGGATTGAGCCACGCCAGCCGCGGGAACTTGTCGACCACGCGCTTGAGCCACACCGCGCCGGCCTCGTCGTTGAAGTGCTCCACGCTGCCCCCGGGATGGGTGATCTCGTAGGGTGACATGGCGGCATCGCCGACGATCACCACCTGGTAGTCATCGCCATAGGTGTGCAGCAGATCCAGGGTCGGGATGCGCTCGGCATGGCGCCGGGTCTGGGAGCCGGCATTGCTGCGCCACACCCCCTCGTAGAGGCAGTTATGGAAGTAATAGGCCTCCAGGTGCTTGAATTCCGAGCGTGCCGCCGAGAACAGTTCCTCGCAGGTGCGGATGTGGTCATCCATGGAACCGCCCACGTCGAGCAGCAGCAGCACCTTGACCGCGTTATGTCGCTCGGGGCGCATCTGCACGTTGAGAAGGCCGGCATCCCGAGCGGTTTCGCGTATGGTGGCGTCGACGTCGAATGTGTCGGCGGCCCCCTGGCGCGCGAACTTCCTCAGCCGACGCAGCGCCATCTTGGTGTTGCGTGTGCCCAGCTCCAGGGAGTCGTCGTAGTCGCGGAAGCGTCGCTCGTCCCACACCTTCACCGCGCGGCGGTGACGGGAGCCATCCTGGCCGATGCGTATCCCCTCCGGGTTATACCCGTAGGCGCCGAAGGGGCTGGTGCCGCCGGTGCCGATCCACTTGTTGCCGCCGGCATGGCGTTCACCCTGTTCCTCCAGGCGCTTCTTGAAGGTCTCGATCAGCTGCTCCAGGCCGCCCAGGGACTCGATCTGCGCCTTCTCTTCGTCGGAGAGCTGCTTCTCGAACTCGCGGCGCAGCCAGTCATCGGGAATCAGCGCCTCGACGGCGGCGTCGATGTTTTCCAGGCCGTCAAACCAGGCGGCAAAGGCGCGATCGAAGCGGTCGAAGTGGCGCTCGTCCTTGACCATCACGGTACGGGCGGTCTGATAGAACGTTTCCATGTCGGCGAATACCACGCCTCGCTCCACCACCGCATGGAGGTCGAGTAGTTCGCGCAAGGATACCGGTACGCCGGCGCGCTTGAGGGTCTCGAACAGGCCGATAAACATGGTTCAGCGCCTCTGGTTGCCCTGGCGGCGCATCATGAAGGCCAGCCGCTCGAGTAACTGGGTATCCTGTTCGTTCTTCACCAGGGCGCCCGCCAGGGGAGGAATCGCCTTGACCGGGTCGCGCTGATAGAGCGACTCGCGGGCCAGCTCATCGCTCATCAGCAGCTTCAGCCAGTCGACCAGTTCCGAGGTGGAGGGCTTCTTCTTGAGGCCCGGGGCCTCGCGCAGGTCGAAGAACACTTCCAGTGCCTCGCTGACCAGCTTCGGCGCGATATCCGGAAAGTGCACGTCGATGATCGACTGCATGGTGTCGCGGTCGGGAAATTCGATGTAGTGGAAGAAGCAGCGGCGCAGGAAGGCGTCGGGTAGCTCCTTCTCGTTATTGGAGGTAATGACGATGATCGGACGGTGGCGAGCGGCAACGGTCTCGCCGGTCTCGTAGACATGGAATTCCATGCGATCCAGCTCCTGGAGCAGGTCGTTGGGGAATTCGATATCCGCCTTGTCGATCTCGTCGATCAGCAGTACCACCCGCCTGTCGGCGGTAAAGGCGTCCCACAGCTTGCCGGGCTTGATGTAGTTGGCGACATTCTCCACGCCCTCGACGCCCAGCTGGGAGTCGCGCAGCCGGCTTACCGCATCGTACTCGTAGAGGCCCTGGGCGGCCTTGGTAGACGACTTGATGTGCCAGGTGTGCAGCTCGGTGCCCAGCGACGCCGCCAGCTCTTCGGCCAGCAGGGTCTTGCCGGTGCCGGGCTCGCCCTTGATCAGCAAGGGGCGCTCCAGGGTGACGGCCGCGTTGACCGCCTGCCTGAGGGCATCGGTCGCCACGTAGGTGGAAGTGGAATCAAACGCCATGAGTCGTGCCTCGACTGGTTGCCGGAGAATAATGGAATCAAACAAGTGTACGGAAGGGCCGGGGCGGGGACAAATATCGCCCTACCGCCGTCATGCGACGCTTGATAGCCTTGTCCCGGTGCCTGGACCACACTGGCCTCGGACCCGCCGGACAAAGGAGTCGAACATGCGCTTGAGAATACTCTCCGACCTGCACCTCGAATGCTTCGCTGAAGGCCGAGAGTTGCCGGAGGTGGACTGCGACGCGGTAATTCTCGCCGGGGATATCTCGCGCAAGACCCGTGGGCTCGAGTGGGCGGCAAGGCGTTTCGCCGGTATGCCGATACTCTATGTTCCCGGCAACCACGAGTTCTACCGAACCCGCATGCCGGTGCTGCGTCGGGAGCTGGCCGACGAGGCCGGTCGGCTTGGCATTCACCTGCTGGACAACCGTTCGCTGACCCTGGGCGGTGTGCGTTTTCATGGCACGACACTATGGACCGATTTCGATCTCTACGCCGAGAACCCGGATCACGACCCGGCGCTCACCGAGGAGCGAGTGCTCGCCTTCATGCCGGACTTTCAAATCGTCGAACAGCCGGAGGGCGTCGTCTTCACGCCGGCGGAGAGTCGTCGCCTGCATGCCGAGGCGCTGAACTGGCTGGAAGCCGAGCTTGCAGCGCCATTCAACGGGCCTCGGGTCGTGATCAGCCACCATGCGCCGCTGGCCGAGTGCATTCCGCCGAGCTACCGGGGGGACGCGGCCTCGCCGGCCTTTGCGTCCCACCTGCCGCAGCTGATGGGACGCATGGATCTATGGATACACGGCCACGTTCATGAGCCGGTCGATATGGAGCGCGATGGTACGCGGGTGATCGCCAACCCAGGCGGCTACCCGGAGGAGTTCGACCCGCCGCGCTTCGTTCCCGACCTGATCGTCGAGCTGCCGGCTTGATGAGGCCGCTGGGCAACGGGTGGAGCCGTTTCAGCCAATCGGAGGCTTACCCGCGCTCGGCGGCGAAGGTGTCATAGGCTTCCAGTGCCTGAGCACCGGTAGTGAAGGAAGGGCCACCACCCATGTAGGTCGCCACCCCGATGGTTTCCATGACCTCGTCACGGGTGGCGCCGAGCTCGGCCGCCGCCTTGGCGTGGAAGGCGATGCACCCCTCGCAGCGGATGCTGATGCCGATGGCCAGAGCCATCAGTTCCTTGTGCTTGTGGGAGAGGGCGCCGTCGACGTTGGCACCCTTGGCCATCTGGGTGAAACCCTTGGCGACATCGGGTACGCCCTTGCCAACCTCCTGCATCAACGCGGAGAGATCCTGTGTGGCCTTCTTCCAATCCTTGTACATGGTGTCGGTTCTCGAGTAGAAGTTACTGTAAGAAAACTAGCGTGTGATAGCACATCTACTATGGTCCAACCAAGGGAATCGTGTCGCGGGGCAGGATGTCGCACCCGACCAGGACTATTAGTAATTCGGCCATCATCACCCTGGATTATCGCCGGCACATCATGGCTTATAAACGATTAACCGAATTGAGAGCTTTCCAGTTCCAGGGCGTCGAGAATCTCGGGCACGACCCGTAACTCCACCAACAGTTTCTCGACTCGATCGCGATTCTTGAGCGACTTGAACACGCTGCCGCCTTCGAAGCGGTTCTCGCCGGTACGTATCGAAATCAGCATCTGTTGATCCACGAAGGCGACGGAGACGGTATTGGTCAGGGATTTCAGCTTCTGGAACAGCGGAGACTGTTCAATCTCGGAGACTTCCTCGGGAAGTTTGGGAGTGTGGCTGAAGTGCGCGGTCAGATGCTCCAGCCGGTTCATGAAGGCGGGGGTAAGCAGGGAACGAGCCTGCGTGGGATCGCTGGAGTAAATGTGCAGGCCCTGAGAAAACCCCGAGCCCTCCAGATGAACGCTCTCCATCGAGGTGCCATCGAGTGTCGTTTTCGGCATGGGATCCGCGGCATTCAGCAAACGGGTTTCACCGCTGAAAGGGTGGGGAAACTCGGTGATGAAGAGTATCCCTCGAAAGAGAATATTGGTCTTTTTGGAGTCATTGTCATCATCATTCTTACGCTGTCGCTTGTCCTTGATTTCCACCTCGCACAGCCGGAATGGAACACCGTTATGGGTGCCCCTGATTTCATCTTCGGTGCGTGTGCGGGTCTTGTATTCACGCCTGCGGAGCAGCCTCAAGTCATAAAATCGATGGAGGGGAAAGTCCGCTGCTGACGGCGAGTACTCGTAGCCGAGAAAGTGACAGGTCGGCTCGACCAGTGCCGCCTTCGCGAGCCGACGCATGTGTTGATAGGTGAGCACGATGCCCCAGGCGGGGAGGGCGGCCACCGCAACGCCGATGAGGAGGACCAGCGTGTTGTCGATGTTCCGGTCGCTGAACCACATCATTGCCATCAGATCCAGCAGGATGGCGGCGCAGAGCAGCGCCATCCGCCACATGGCGGCACGGCGCTGGCCTTCGGCTCGGTCCAGCTCGGGGCCGATAACGGTGTGGTAATGCTCATCAAACCCTTCCGGCAACTCACTGGCCGGAGTGGTATCCCCTCTAGCAGCCATGATCATGCTCCCCCTGATTACCGATTGGCGACCGCGAGGGTGTCGTTGGTGAACCCGCGTCGGTCGACTTGAGGGTAGACAAGGCAAGCGAGGAAAAAACCGTTCAAACAGACAGGAGTGACACGCGAAACGGCTCACTGCCGCCCAAACTGCAGCTCCGCCAGGCGGCGGTACAGGGCGCTGGAGGCCATCAGCTCGGCGTGGGTGCCGGTGGCCACCAGGCGGCCCTGGTCCAGTATCAGCAGCCGGTCGGCGGCCACCACGGTGGCCAGGCGGTGGGCGACCACGAGGCTGGTGCGATGCCTCATCAGCTGGTCCAGGGCCTGCTGTACCAGCTGTTCGCTCTTGGCATCCAGGGCGCTGGTCGCCTCGTCCAGCAAGAGCACGGCGGGGTCCTTGAGCAGCGCGCGGGCAATGGCCAGGCGCTGGCGCTGGCCGCCGGAAAGTTGCACGCCGCCGGGGCCCAGCGAGGTCTCGAAGCCGTCCGGGAGGGCCTCGATAAAGGCCAGGGCGTTGGCCGACTCGGCGGCCCGGCGCAGCGCCTCGGGCGTGGCCTCCGGGTCTCCGTAGCGCAGGTTATCGGCCAAGCTGCCGGTAAACAGCACCGGTTCCTGGGCCACCAGGCCTAGCGCCGCGCGCAGCTCATCCGGGGCCAGGTGGCGCAGGTCGATGCCGTCGAGGCGCAGGACGCCAGTGTCGGGGTCGTGAAAACGCAGCAGCAGGGCGATCAGGGTGCTCTTGCCGGCGCCGGAAGGGCCGACCAGTGCCACCCGCTCGCCGGGGTGAATGGTCAGGTCGAAGGCCTCAAGCGCCGGGGCCTGGCGGCCCGGATAGGTGAAGCTCACGCCCTCCAGGCGGATCTCGCCGGCGAGCGGCCGGGGCAGGGGTGTCGGGCGGGCCGGCGACGCGATGCTGGGGCGGGTATCGAGCAGCTCCAGCAGGCGTTCGGCGGCCCCCGCGGCCCGCTGGACATCGCCGGCCACTTCGGCAAGGGTGGCCACGGCACCGGCGGCCAGCACGGCATAGAAGACGAAGGCCGAGAGTTCGCCGGCGCTCATCTCGCCGGCGAGTACCGCCTGTCCCCCGTGCCAGAGCATGATGCCCACCGCCGCGAAGACCACCAGCATGGCGATGCCGGTCAGCCAGGCGCGTTGGCGGGTGCGCTCGATGGCGCTGGTAAAGGCGTCCTCGACGCGCCGGGCATAGCCGCGCCGCTCGCCGCGTTCGTGGGTGAAGGCCTGGATGGTGCGGATGCCGGAGAGCGCCTCGCCGGCATAGCGGCCGAGTTCCGCCACGCGGTCCTGGCTCGCCCGTGAAAGCCCACGCACCCGCCTGCCGAACCACAGGATGGGCAGTATCGTTGCCGGGATGCCCAGCAGCACGATGGCCGACAGCCAGGGCTGGGTCACCAGCATCAGCATGACGGCGCCGATCAGCATCAAGAGGTTGCGCAGGGCCAGGGAGACCGAGGAGCCGAACAGGCTCTGCAACACGCTGGTGTCGGCGGTGAGCCGCGAGGTGATCTCCCCGGCGGCCCGGTCCGGTGCCTGGGCGCTCTCGAAGAAGCCGGGCTCCAGGGTCAGCAGGTGGTCGAAGACCCGCCGACGCAGATCGGCGGCCAGCCGTTCGCCGATCCAGGTCACCAGGTAATAGCGCAGCGCCGAGGCCATCGCCAGCACGGTGACCACGGCGAGCATCATGACCAGGCCTCGCCTCAGGGCGGCGATATCGGCATCCATGAAGCCGCGGTCGATGACCAGGCGCAACCCCTGGCCCAGCAGCAGTACGCTGCCCGAGGCCATCAGCAGCGCCAGGGCGGCCAGCGTCAGGCGCCATCGGTAGGGCGCCAGCAGGTTCAGCAGGCGCAGCAGCACGCGGGGATCGGGACGCGACGACATCTCGGCCTCCTTAGTCCTGCCCCTTGAGCTGTTCCTTGAGCTGCTTGGGCACCTGCTTGATGATCAGCCGGTCGCTCGCCGCGTCGTACTCGACGCCGGAGCCCAGCAGGTGGGAGTCGAAGCTGATCGACACGCCGCCGGCGCGCCCGGTAAAGCGCTTGAACCGGTTCAGGGTCTTGCGGTCCGGCGGAATCTCCGGGGAGAGGCCGTAGTCCGCGTCGCGGATATGCTCGTAGAAGGCCTTGGGCTGCTGCTCGTCGAGCAGCCCCGAGAGTTCCTCCAGGGTGATCGGCTCGCCGCGACTGGCCTGTTCGCTGGCATAGTCCACCAGCGTCTCGGTCTTTTCGCGGCTGGCCTCCTCCGGGAGGTCCTCCTTCTCCACGTAGTCGCTGAAGGCCTTGAGCAGGGTGCGTGTTTCCCCCGGGGCATCGACGCCTTCCTCGGCACCGAGCAGCGCCGCGAAGCCTTCGGCCAGCGCCTTGCCGCCGCGCTCGCGGGTCCAGGAAAGGTATTGCCGGGAATCACCGGTCTGCCACTGGCCGATATCGAGGCGGGCGGCCAGGCTCATCTGGGTCAGGTTAAGCTGGCGCGCCGGGACCGGCCGCAGGTCCTCGCCGATGGCAAATCCCTCGCGATGATGCAGCAGGGCCAGGGTCAGGAAACGAGCATCGCCGAAGCGAGTGTCCAGCACCATCAGGTCGCCGGAGACGGAGAGGTGCGCATCCAGCAGCGTGGCGAGGCGTTCGGCGATGCCGCGCGTCAGGGCGACGAAGTCGCGCTGCTCCGCGAGATAGGCGGTGATCTCCGAGGCCAGTGCCGAGGCCTCGGCAGCATCCTCCCGGTCGTCCTGTGCGAAGTGGCCCCAGGCCTTTTTCTTGGCGTGGTAGGCGCGGGTCAGGCCCTCGAGCATGGCCTCCAGGGCGTCGGAGGCGGGCAGGGACTGGCTAGCCGGCAGCAGGCGTGCCGGGGCGTCACCGGTCTTCTCGATGCGATGCACGATGGCATTGAGGATGGGCATGGGGCCTCCCGCGATGATGAACGAGGCCACGCATGATACCCGCCGTCGCCTCCCGTCGACAGCGCTATCTTGGCTGCCGGGTGCCTGGTTATCTAGGGCCCTTCGAGGTAGGCGGTCATGGAGCCGGCCAGCAGCAGAGCGATCAAGTCCGCCTGGCGATGGGTATCGGTCTTCTGGAACAGGTTGCGCAGGTGGAAGGCCACGGTCGTGGGGGAGACGCCCATCTGGTCGGCAATTTCCTCGGAGCGCAAACCCTCCAGCAGCGCCATGGCGATACGGGATTCGGTGGGGGTCAGCCCGAAGAGACTGGCCAGTATGCCGCGTGGCAGCGGCAATCGTTGATCCGGCGCCGACAGGAGCACCACGACGCTGGCGTCTTCTCCTCCCGTTTCCCGTCCCTGCCCCAGCGCACAGATCAGGACCAGGAGCTCGTGGCTTCCCGGCAGATGAGGAAGGCGCAGGGAAAAGACCGGCTCCTCACCCCGGCGGCTGGCCTGGGTTGCCGATGCGATGCTTTCGCGCAGTCGTCGGGCCATGGCGCCCGTTGCCGAGAACCTCTTGTTGAGCTGCAGCGCATCACTCGCCTCGGCCAGCTGCCGGGCGCGCTGGTTGACGAAGGTGATATCGCCCTGGCTGTCGAGCAGCACCATGCCGGGTGCCACCAGGTTCAGAACGCGCGTTGCGGCGTGAAAGGCCTGCTGCGAGGCTTCCTGACGCAGGGTGCCCATGGCCTGGCGGAGTTCCTGGAGCTCGTGGTTGGACTTGTCGCGCATGCGTGACACCTGGCGCAGGCGGGCGCCGACGGTGGCCAGCAGCAGGTCGTAGTCGATGGGCTTGACCAGGTAGTCATCGGCGCCAAGCCGCTTGCCCTCGACCACTTCCTGAGGGTCCGAGAGGGCGGTCAGAAACACGAAGGGGGTATCGGCCAGGTGCGGCCGGTGTTCCCGAACGGCGTCGAGTACCCCATAGCCGTTAAGGCCGGGCATGTTGATATCGCACAGGATCAGGTCCGGGGTGCAGGCATCCATCTGCTGCAGGGTGGCTTCACCGTCGGCCGCCTCGAGCACCGCATAGCCGGACTCTTTGAGTTCGTCGCAGATATCGGCACGCAGGTCTTCCTGATCCTCGGCGCAGAGAATCAACGGTGGGCGGGACGAGGGCTCATTGTGCATCATCGCGGTTCTCCCTGGCATCGGCGGCGGGCAGTCGCAGCGTGAAGGTGGTGCCCTCACCGGGAGTGGAATGCACCGTCACGTCGCCTTTCTGTATGCGGGCCAGGTGCCGGGCGATATTCAACCCCAGGCCGGTGCCATCGGTACCCGCTGCATTGCTGCCGCGAAAGAAGCGTTCGAACAGCTGGGGTTGTTCGTCGACGGGAACGCCGGGACCGAAATCCCTGACGTGGCAGACCGCCTGGTTGCCTTCACGGGCGGTGGTGATGTGTACGGGGTGATCCTCGGGTGAGTACTTGAGGGCATTGCCGACCAGATTGGCCAACGCTTGCTCGGTCAGGGCGCGGTCACACCAGGCCCAGGGTTCCTCTGTGCCGCTGTGGCTCGATTGCAAGCGCTCCGTACCGGTGGCTTCGATTTGCAGGCGGCAGAAGTGGTCGACGATGCGCCACAATGAGTGGCGACCCAGGCCGGCCTCGACCTGCTTGCCGTCGATGCGGGCGGCGGTCAGTGAGGCCTCGACCAGGCGCGTCATCTGCGTCACGGCGTTGCGCAGTCGGCTGTAGCGTTCGCTGCGCTGGTCCGGGGTGAACTGGCGATGACGCCGCTGCAGTCGCTGCAGCCCCGAATCGATGACCGCCAGCGGCGTCCGGAACTGATGGGACACCATGGCCGCGAAGCTGCGGTAGAACTCGCTGACCCCGCGTTCACGGTCGAGTGCCTGGGAGAGGGCCTCGGCGGTCTGACGGTAGCGATAGATGTGACGCTCTACCTCGTCCTCCAGGCGATCGCGATGGTCGATCAGTTCGCGCTGGGCCGCACGCCGCTGACGCAGCGCGATGACCAGCAGCATGACCAGTATCAGACCGCTCAGTCCGATGCCGATGATGGAGGCGATGACCTGTCCGAGGCTGCGGCGATAGGTATCCAGGCGTGCGCCGGTGCTCTCCCACTCGGCCATCATCACCTTGTTGGCGATACGGTTGAGATTGGCCATTAGAGGATCCAGGTGAGGCGAGAGCTGCGCGGGGGCAAAGCGGGCCTCCCCCTCGGTGGTCGTGACGGTGTCACGCAAGGCCTGCATCTGGGTCAGGGCGTCGTCCAGGTGCGTATTCATGCCTTCGGCCGCCAGGTAACGGCGCTGTGGCCCGTCATCCATCAGTGACAGGCGACTGGTCAGGATATCCAGGCGCAACTCGGGATCTTCGCTGCTGTCGCCCAGCGCTCGGCGGTTGACGGCCTGGTCCAGGCGGTGAGTGGCCACCTGTGCCTGGGTAACGACCCAGAGCATGTTTTCGTCCACATTGACACGCATGGCCAGCTCTACCTGGGCCAGGCGAACCAGGGCGAAGGCCAGAAAGGCGGTCAGGGCCACGATCACCAGGCTGGGGATCGCATAGGCCGGCACGGCACGTAACTTGGCCATTACTCGACCTCGAGTCGATATAGCTGCCAGACCCAGCGATAGTCATAACGGATGTCCTGCAGCTCGGTGTGAGCGTCCCGCGGATAGACGATCCACAACGGCCCCTTGCCACGACGGCTGAGAGGTTTCCCGTTCATCGTATCGGCCAGGATGACGTCATAGTCGTAGAAGTTCTCGATGGGAATCTCGGCCAGGTAGTCGTTGAGGCCCAGGGCGGTCACCGTCTCGCCTTCTGCCTTCACGGCATCCAGCAGCTCCCGCGCCAGAACACCCTCGAACGTCTGCGGACCGTGGGTCACGCTGGTGTGGGTCGTCAGTTGCTCGCGGGGAAGGGTGGCCAGCATTCGTGCATCCAGGTGGACCTCGTCATCGTGGTTGGTCAGGCCGATATCACCGGCCACTATCAACACAGCGTTATCGTCGAGAGGGGGGAACGGGGATTCGGTGGCCCAGACCGTTAACGGCGTGAGCAGCAACGTAGCCAATAGAAGGCGGCATCGTATCGGTATCACCTGGACGTCTCCCTTGCGGTCGCCCTGCTTGTCACTGTAGCCCGTCGGGAGTGATGGCGACCCCCTTCATACAAAGGGGTCACAGACGGCGCCAGGACGCTAGGGTAGAGGCTGGCAACTGGTGCCAAGCGGGCCTGGTAACCGTGACCCCGAATGACCTGTACTCAGCCACCCTAGCATGTTGCCGCGCCGGTAGTGGGTCAGGACAAACGAAACCACCTTGATAGCCGTGAAACCACTGCCTGGCGGGTGGTCAAGGCGAGGAGCCAAGACGATGACGGACAGAGCACTGCGACAGCCCGATACGCGAGAACGCGTTCAGCAGCTGGGCTACCTGCTCAAGAACACGCTGAGCCTGGTCGGACGTGACCCCGGGATACTCAGGCCCTGGGTGCGCATGAGCCTGTATGCGGTCGTCATGACCAGTCTGTTCTTTATCAGCGTGATTGCGCTATGGGGAGGCAGCGGGAGCATCGGTTCGTTGGCGCTGCTGCTGTGTCTTGTCCTGTTCGTCTACAAGCATTTTTATTACACCCGGCAGGAGTTGCGTCAGAGCTGGCTGGTGAGCGGGGCCCTTCAGGGGCAGCAGCGCACGGCTGCCGAGGCAGGGGCGCGTGTGAAGACACTCAAGGGCTCCGCACGGGGTATCGCCCTGATCGATATCCTGCTCGGTGGCATGTTGAGCTGGGCCCTGCGTTCCGGCCCGGGCAACGCCCTGATGACGCTTCTGCTCAAGGGGGTCGGCGAGGCATGGGATCTGGTCAACCACTATCTGCTGCCCTCGGTCGTCATCGATGGTCACGGCATTCGCGACAGTGTCTCGCGGATGCCCAGGCTCAAGGAGAGCGTGCCCGAGACCCTGGTGGGTGTCTTCGGGATCGACATCGCGGCAAAGGCGGTGGGCACCATCATGTTTCCGGTCTATGCGCTGATGGTGATCCTGGGGTTGATTGTCGGCATCTGGATGGGAGATCCCCAGTCGGCCTACTACATCGGGAATCCCCTGGAGGGCACCAGCCTGGCCGGCTCCGGGCCGCTGCCGGAAAGCCTGCATATCACGGTATTACCCATACTGATCGCCCTGTGGATGGCCAAGCTGGCGGGCGTGGTGCTCGAGCGCATGGCGGGCTCGGTCAAGGTGGTCTACTTCTCGATCTTCTACATGCGTATCACCCACCCCGATGACATCGTCGATGATATCCGTGACGAACTGGAGGCCTACCTGCGCCTCGAGGCCCGAAACCCTGATCCGGTGGCATCGCCTGGACCCCGGCAGGCGTAGCGACACCGGTTTTCGACAGAGGAGGAAGTACCATGTGGGATTTTCGGATTGGGCAGGCGCTGGGCCTGATGCTGCGTACGTTGCCCTTCATTCTCTTTCGGATGCTCGTCTACTTCGGCGTGGCCCTGGCCTATGTGCTGATGACCGCGGCAGGCGCCGGCGTCGGCTGGGGCATCGGTGGAATGGGCGATGAGGGCTTTCGCGCCGCGAGTACCTTCTGGGGTGGCCTGGCCGGCTTCGGCATCGTCGGTGCCGTCATGTATGTGCTTCGGGAATACCTGCTCTATATGGTCAAGGCCGGGCATATCGCCGTGCTGGTGGAGCTGCTCGAGGGCGATACGCTGCCCGGTGGCAAGGGGCAGATCCAGTATGCCGGCGGCGTGGTCAAGGAACGTTTCGGGCAGGCCAGCCTGCTGTTTGCCATGGACCAGCTGATCAAGGGGACGCTGCGTAGCCTCACCGGGCTGTTTCGTACATTGTTCCGACTACTGCCGATTCCCGGGGCGCAGTCGGTTCTGCGGGTGGTGGAGGCCTTTCTGCGCATGGCGGTGGGCTTTATCGACGAGGTGATCCTGGCCTATTGCCTGCGGACTCGCAGCGACAACGCCTGGGAAGGCTCCCGCGAGGCATTGGTGCTGTACGGTCAGAACGTCAAGCCAATGCTCAAGAATGCGGCCTGGCTGACGTTGATCGTCTATGGCCTGTTGTTGGTGATCTTCCTGATCCTCCTGGGGCCTGCCGCGCTGGTGGCCTACCTGATACCCGGCGGCTGGTCGGCCACCGGTGTCGTGGTGGCGTTGATCTTCGCCTGGAGCATCAAGGCCGCGCTGCTGGAGCCCTTCGCGGTGATCTGCATGATGCAGGCCTACTTCAAGACGATCGAGGGGCAGCAGCCTGATCCCGAATGGGATGCTCGCCTGGAAGGCATGTCGAAGAAGTTCCGCAAACTCAAGGAGAAGGCGGGGGAAGTCGGGGCCTCGGCGGAGGACGACAAGAGCGGCTTGCCGCAACACTGAGGCAAGGAAGAGGCCGCCGCCTGGCCAGGGCGGCGGTTTTCTGATTTCAGGGCTTCAGCCGGTAGCCGGTGCGAAAGATCCAGGCCACCACCGAGAGCGCCGCGGCCAGGAAGAGCATGATCATCCCCAGGCTGATCAGCGGACTGACGTCGCTGATGCCGTAGAAGCTCCAGCGAAAGCCGCTGACCAGGTAGACCACCGGATTGGCCAGGGTCACCGCCTGCCAGAAGGGCGGCAGCATATCGATGGAGTAGAAGGTGCCGCCGAGGAAGGTAAGCGGCGTGATCACCAGCAGCGGCACCAGCTGCAGCTTCTCGAAGCCATCGGCCCAGATGCCGATGATAAAGCCCAGCAGGCTGAACGTGGCCGCCGTCAGCACCAGAAACACCGCCATCATCAAGGGGTGTTCGATGGAGTAGGGCACGAAGAGCCTCGCCGTGATCAACACGATGATGCCCAGGATCAGCGACTTGCTGGCCGCCGCCCCGACATAGCCGGCGACGACCTCCCAGTAGGACATGGGAGCCGAGAGCACTTCGTAGATGGTGCCCGAAAAGCGGGGAAAGAAGATCCCGAAGGAGGCATTGGAGACGCTCTGGGTCAGCAGCATCAACATGATCAGGCCCGGCACGATAAAGGCGCCGTAGCTCACCCCGTTCACTTCGCTGATCCGGCTGCCGATGGCGGAACCGAACACCACGAAATACAGCGACGTGGAGAGCACCGGCGAAACGATACTCTGCAGCACGGTGCGCAGGCTGCGGGCCATCTCCGCGCGATAGAGGGTCTTCACGGATTCGAGGTTCACGCGGCCTCCTTGACCAGATTGACGAAGATCTCCTCCAGGGAGCTCTGGCGAGTGTGGAGATCCTTGACGGCAATGCCCGCGGCCTCGAGGTCGGCGAGTAGCCTGGCGATGCCGGTATCGTCGCCGTCCGCCTCGGCGTCATAGGCGTAGACCAGGGCATGGCCGTCTTCGGTCAGCGTCAGGCGGTGTTGCGACAGCGTCGGCGGCACGCCATCCAGGGGGTCGCGAAGGTGGAGGGTGAGCTCCTTGCGTCCCAGCTGCTGCATCAGCGCCTGTTTATCCTCTACCAGTACCAGCTCACCGGCGCGGATGACCCCGATGCGGTCGGCCATCTCCTCGGCCTCCTCGATATAGTGAGTGGTCAGGATGATGGTCACGCCGCTGTCGCGCAGCTGGCGTACCACCTCCCACATGTCGCGGCGCAGGGCGACGTCGACGCCGGCGGTGGGTTCGTCGAGGAACAGGATTTCCGGTTCGTGGGCCAGCGCCTTGGCGATCAGCACGCGGCGCTTCATGCCCCCCGAGAGCGTGATCAGGCGGTTGTTGCGCTTTTCCCACAGCGACAGCGAGCGCAGGACCTTCTCGATATGGGCCGGATCCCTGGGCTTGCCGAACAGCCCCCGGCTGAAGCTCACCGTGTCCCACACCCGGATAAAGGCGTCGTTGGTCAGCTCCTGGGGCACCAGGCCGATGCGGGCCCTGGCCTGGCGGAATTGGCGCACATTGTCATAGCCATCGATCAAGACCCGGCCATGAGTGGGGTTGACCAGCCCACAGATCACGCTGATCAGGGTGGTCTTGCCCGCCCCGTTGGGGCCGAGCAAGGCCAGGATCTCGCCGCGATGAATATCGAGGTCGATATCCTTGAGCGCCTCGAAGCCGCCGGCAAAGGTCTTGCCCAGTCCCTCGATGCGAATGACCCGGGCATCCTGGGCATCACTCAAGGGTGATGTCCCCGTCGAAGTTCAGCGTCAGATCTATGCCGTCGACCGTCACGCTGACCCGCGCCGGCAGATGCTCGTCACCCTTGAGGCTGCCCGCATCGATCGCCTGCTGTACGGCCTTCTCGATCTCCTGCTGAGTATTGACGCCCACGTTCTTGAGCAGCTTGCGAATGCTGTGCTGGAAAGCGTCCTGATTCATGGTGGAGCTCCTTTAGCAAGAAGGGATGAATCCTCATCCTACCGCGACTGGCTGTCACTGTCGCGGTGCAGAAGGGGACTGTCCCAGGGGGATCGGGACAAAAAAAGCGCCCCGTGAGGGGCGCTTCGGCCATCGGCTCCGGCCACCGCGGACGGCGGCCTACGATGTTGCGAGCATCGGAGTCGAACCTGAGGGTGTCAAAACGCCGACAATCAGGCTTCTTCGGCGATCGGAATCACGTTGGAAGCGGCGTTCTGATACTCCTCGATCTCGTGGAAGTTCATGTAACGATAAATCTCGCCGGCCATGGCGTCGAATTCGCTCATATAACGGCGATATTCGTCGACGCTGGGCAGGCGACCTTCCACGGCGGCCACGGCCGCGAGTTCCGCGGAGGCGAGGTAGACGTTGGCACCATCGCCCAGGCGGTTCGGGAAGTTACGGGTCGAGGTGGAGACCACGGTGCTCTTGGCGGCGACGCGGGCCTGGTTACCCATGCACAGCGAGCAGCCAGGCATTTCCATGCGGGCCCCGGCACGGCCATAGATGCCGTAGTAGCCTTCCTCGGTCAGCTGGTGTTGGTCCATCTTGGTGGGCGGTGCCAGCCACAGCTTGGTCTTCAGGCTGCCGGCGGGCTGCTTCTCGAGCAGCTTGCCCGCGGCACGGAAGTGACCGATGTTGGTCATGCACGAGCCGATGAACACCTCGTCGATGGTCTCGCCGGCCACGTCGGACAGCAGGCGAGCGTCGTCCGGGTCGTTGGGCGCACACAGCACGGGCTGGTCGAGCTCATCGAGATCGATCTCGATGATTTCGGCGTACTCGGCGTCCTTGTCGGCGCGCATCAGGCTCGGGTTGGCCAGCCATTCTTCCATGCCCTGGATGCGGCGCTCGATGGTGCGGCGGTCGCCGTAGCCATTGCCGATCATCCACTTGAGCAGGGTAATGTTGGACTTGAGATACTCGCTCACGCTGTCCTCGGACAGGGTGATGGTGCAGCCCGCGGCACTGCGCTCGGCCGAGGCGTCGGAGAGCTCGAAGGCCTGCTCGACGGTGAGGTCCTCGAGGCCCTCGATCTCCAGTACGCGGCCGGAGAAGGCGTTCTTCTTGCCGGACTTCTCGACGGTCAGCAGGCCGTCCTTGATCGCGTAGTAGGGGATGGCGTGGACCAGGTCACGCAGGGTGACGCCGGGCTGGCGCTTGCCCTTGAAGCGCACCAGCACGGATTCCGGCATGTCCAGCGGCATCACGCCGGTGGCGGCGGCGAAGGCCACCAGGCCGGAGCCGGCCGGGAAGGAAATGCCCAGCGGGAAGCGCGTGTGGGAGTCGCCGCCGGTGCCCACGGTGTCGGGCAGCAGCATGCGGTTCAGCCAGCTGTGAATGATGCCGTCGCCCGGACGCAGCGAGACGCCGCCGCGGTTCATGATGAAGTCGGGCAGGGTGTGGTGGGTGTCCACATCGACCGGCTTCGGGTAGGCCGCGGTGTGGCAGAAGGACTGCATCACCAGGTCGGCCTGGAAGCCCAGGCAGGCCAGGTCCTTGAGCTCGTCGCGGGTCATCGGACCGGTGGTGTCCTGGGAGCCCACGGTGGCCATCTTCGGCTCGCAGTACATGCCGGGGCGCACGCCCTCCATGTCGCACGCCTTGCCGACCATCTTCTGGGCCAGGGTGAAGCCCTTGCCGGTATCGGCGGGCTGCTCGGGCAGACGGAAGACATCCGAGGCCGGCAGGCCCAGGGACTCGCGGGCCTTGGTGGTCAGGCCGCGGCCGATGATCAGGGGGATACGGCCGCCGGCACGCACCTCGTCCAGGATCAGCTGGGTCTTGAGTGCGAAGGTGGTCAGCACCTCATCGGTGCCGTGCTTGCACACCTTGCCTTCATAGGGATAGACATCGATGACGTCGCCCATCTCGAGCTTCTCGACGTCCATCTCCACGGGCAGGGCGCCGGAGTCTTCCATGGTGTTGAAGAAGATCGGGGCGATCTTGCCGCCGAAGCAGAAGCCACCGGCGCGCTTGTTCGGCACGTTGGGGATATCGTCGCCGAAGAACCACAGCACGGAGTTGGTGGCAGACTTGCGCGAGGAGCCGGTGCCGACCACATCGCCGACGTAGGCCACCGGGAACCCCTTGGCCTTGACGTCCTCGATCTGCTTGAGCGGGCCCTTGACGCCCTGTTCTTCGGGCTCGATGCCGTCGCGCTCGTTCTTGAGCATGGCGTTGGCGTGCACCGGGATATCGGGGCGCGACCAGGCATCCGGGGCCGGGGAGAGGTCATCGGTGTTGGTCTCGCCGGGCACCTTGAACACGGTCAGGGTGATCTTCTCTTCAAGCGCCGGCTTGGAAAGGAACCATTCGGCATCGGCCCAGGACTGGATGACGTCCTTGGCCACGGCGTTGCCTGCGCGGGCGCGCTCTTCCACATCGTGGAAGGCATCGAACATCAACAGGGTGTGCTTGAGCTGCTCGCCCACTTCCTTGGCCAGGTCGGCATCGTCGAGCAGTTCGACCAGGGAGGCGATGTTGTAGCCGCCCTGCATGGTGCCCAGCAGCTTGACGGCATGGACCCTGTCGATCAGCGGCGACTCGGCCTCGCCCTTGGCGATGGCGGTCAGGAACGCGGCCTTGACGTAGGCGGCCTCATCGACACCCGGCGGTACACGGTTGGTCAGCAGGTCGAGGATAAACTCCTCTTCACCCGCCGGCGGCGTCTTCAGCAGCTCGACCAGGGCGGCGACCTGCTCGGCGTTCAGCGGCTTAGGCGGCACGCCTTCGGCGGCACGCTCCTCGACATGTTGGCGATAGGCTTCAAGCACGTTAGGGCCCTCATTACGTGTGGGGCCAGAGTGTCGCGACCCGGCGTAGACGTCACCGGAACAAGCCTCTGGCGCGTGGAACAGGGGCGAGATCCCCGTTTCAGATGGTCGCGATTCTACGCGAGACTGTCGACAATGTTAAGCGAAGCCCATGTTGCCGGGCCTTGTACTTTGGTCGGCGGGGTGTCCCTCTGCCCTCGTTGCCTCTTGCCTTGGGGACTTGCCTTGGGGACAGTCCCCCTACCCCCGGGGACAGTCCCCGGAGCTTCCGGAGGTTCCGTGGGCTAGAGCGGCAGGGGTAACTGGCGTCGGGCATCGGCTTCGACCAGGCGGGTGCCGACGCCGAGCAGGCGCACGGGGCGCCGGCCGCGCTGCCACGCCTGTTCCAGCAGCCGGGCGTAGTTGTCGGGGGAGGGCGCCAGGCCACGGCTTTCCAGGGTGGTCAGGCTGAAGTCATCGAAGCGCACCTTGATCACGATGCCGGCGAGTGCCGGATGGCCATGCCGAGCCAGACGCTCCTCCAGCTTCTCGCACAGCGGCGTCAGGGCCTCCCGGCAGTGGGCGAGGTCGGGCAAGTCCCGGGCGAAGGTGGTCTCCACGCTTATCGACTTGCGCTCTCGCTCGGCTTTGACGGGGCGGTCGTCGATGCCGCGGGCGAGCTCGAACAGGCGTCGGCCGAACTTGCCGAACTCGTCGACCAGCCGCTCTATGGGAAGCTCACGCAGTTCGGCGCAGGTGCCGATGCCCAGGGCATCCAGGCGAGCGCCGGTGGCCGGGCCGACCCCATGGAGCTTCTTGACCGACAGGGCGCTGACAAAGGCGTCGACCCGGTCCGGTGGTATCACCGTCAGGCCATCGGGCTTTTCCCAGTCACTGGCGATCTTGGCCAGGAACTTGCTGGAGGCCGCGCCCACCGAGACCGCAATACCGGTGCGCCTGAGGCTCTCCTGCTTGAGCCACCTGGCCATCCAGGTGGCGCTGCCGGAGAAGCGATCCACACCGGTCACGTCGAGAAAGGCCTCGTCCAGGGAGAGGGGTTCCACCAGCGGCGTCAGCTCATGGAAAATGGCCTGGATCTCGCGCGATACCTCGCGATACTTGTCGAAGTCCCCGCGCAGCAGGGTGAGATGAGGGCAGAGGCGCAGGGCTCGGGCCGTGGGCATGGCCGAATGGATGCCGAAGGCTCGGGCCGGGTAATTGCAGGTGGCAATCACCCCGCGCCGCTCGACGCTTCCGCCGATGGCCAGCGGAATGTCGCGCAGCGTCGGGTCGTCGCGCATCTCCACCGCCGCATAGAAGCAGTCGCAGTCGGCGTGGAGAATCTTGCGCTCAGGAGAGGGACTGGCCGTTACCGCCACGGATCACGCCAACGCCGACACCTTCGATCTCCAGCGGATCGTGTCGCAGATCCAGCTCGAGGGGGGCAAAGTCCGCATTTTCGGCCAGCAGGGTCACCCGGTGGCCCTTGCGCTCGAAGCGCTTGACCGTGACGTCGTCTTCCAGGCGTGCCACCACGATCTGGCCGTTGCGTACCCGGTCGGTGCGGTGCACCGCGAGCAGGTCGCCCTCCAGGATGCCGACATCCTTCATCGACAGGCCGCGAACGCGCAGCAGGTAGTCGGCGCGGGGCGTGAAATATTCCGGGGGCAGCGGGCAGTAGCGATCGATATGTTCGGCCGCCAGGACCGGGCTGCCGGCCGCCACCTCACCGATGATCGGCAGTTGCCGAGCGGAGGGTTCGTCGCCGTTGGCCTCGGCCTCCTGAGCCGGCAACCGAATGCCGCGTGACGTGCCGGAAATCATGCGGATGGCCCCCTTGCGTTCGAGGGCGCGAAGATGCTCCTCGGCGGCGTTGGGCGAGCGATATCCCATGGCTCGGGAAATCTCCGCCCGTGTCGGCGGGTAGCCGAGTTCCTGCATGGTCTTGACGATGAAATCGTAGACATTCTGTTGGCGCTGGGTCAGCGGGCGCGTCATGGGAACCTCCGGTGCGTAGAGCGTAGCGTATTGACCGAGTATACAGCATGACGTTCCATACAGTAATTCGGTTGAGCCTGACTGGAGTCCTTCCTCTGGAGCCCTTCCTCTGGGGTCAGACCCCTTTTTAGCAAAAAAGGGGTCTGACCCCGGAGGAGCGGCGAGTCGTTTCAAACGCTGCAGGAGGCCAGCGTTGAGCTAAAGCCTGCGGCTAGCGTAGAATTGACTTACGTTTCAAACAAATGTTTATAACTGGACGTTCCCCATGGCACAGAACGATACCGTTACCCGGATCCTCGATACCGCCGAGGTGTTGTTCGCGGAGCGCGGCTTCGCGGAGACATCGCTGCGCACCATTACCAGCAAGGCCAAGGTCAACCTGGCGGCGGTGAATTACCACTTCGGTTCCAAGAAGTCGTTGATTCAGGCGGTCTTCGCTCGCTATCTCGACCCCTTCACCGAGCGCTTTCACCGGGCGCTGGATGCCCTCGAGGCCCGGCATGGCGGCCAGGCCATCCCGCTGGAGGAGCTGCTCGAGACCCTGGCCGGCAGCGTGCTGGAGGTGCCGGCGGAGCGCAACAGCCTCAAGGTGTTCATGCGCTTGCTGGGGCTTGCCTACAGCCAGGCACAGGGCCATCTGCGTCGTTATATCCAGGAGGAATACGGGGGCGTCTTTACCCGCTTCACCGCGCTGATTCGCGTGGCGACTCCCGAGCTGCCCGACAGCGAGCGTTTCTGGCGCCTGCACTTCATGCTCGGCTCGGTGATCTTCACGTTCTCGGGGCTGGATGCGCTGCGTGATATTGCCGAGAAGGATTACGATGAACATGTCACGGTGCGCGATCTGGTGCGTCGACTGCGCCCCGTCGTGGTGGCCGCCATGCAGGCGCCACTGCCGCCGTCGGTCAACGCTCAGGAGGCCTGATCATGTCTCAAGCACAGTCCCCGGCCATGGGGCCGGTCATGCTGGATCTCGAGGGCACGCGGCTGACCGCCGATGAGCCCGATCTTCTACTGCGTCCCGAGGTGGGGGGCGTCATCCTCTTCGGCCGCAATGTGGAATCGGCCGGCCAGGTCCGGGAGCTGTGTGATGCCATCCGCCGGGTGCGACCCAACCTGTTGATCGGCATCGACCAGGAAGGCGGACGCGTTCAGCGCATTCGCGAGGGCGTGACCCGGTTGCCCAGCATGCGTCGCCTGGGAGGCGACGTGGCGCACCAGCCCGAAGCGACTCGTCGCCTGTGCCAGGATACCGGCTGGCTGCTGGGCATGGAGATGGCCGCCTGCGGGCTCGACATCACCTTCGCGCCGGTGCTCGACGTCGATGGTGGCACATCCACGGTTATCGCCGACCGTAGCTTCTCCAGCTCGCCCGAGACCGTCACGGCCCTGGCCGGTGCCTTTATCGACGGCCTCCACGAGGCCGGCATGATCGCGGTGGGCAAGCATTTTCCGGGGCACGGGGGGGTGACGGCCGACTCCCACCTCGAGCTGCCGGTGGACGACCGCGCCCTGGAGACCCTGCGCGACCATGACCTGGTACCCTTCAAGCACCTGGCCTCCCGGCTGGATGCCGTGATGCCCGCCCATGTCGTCTATTCGGCCTTCGATACACGCCCGGCCGGCTTCTCGCCCGCCTGGCTGGGCATGCTGCGTGAAAGCCTGGGCTTCAAGGGCGTGATCTTCTCGGATGACCTCAGCATGGCCGGTGCCGCCTCGGCGGGTTCGCCCGGCGAGCGTGCGCGAGCGGCCCTCGCGGCCGGTTGCGACATGCTGCTGGTCTGCAACGACCGTCAGGCGGCCCTGGAGGTGCTCGACGCCTGTGCCGAACACCGGCCCACGCCGCGCCTGGCGAAGCTGCGTTTCGCCCGGGCGCGTCCGGCGCTGGAGAGCCTCTCGGCGCTGTCGCGCTGGCGCCGCCTGCATGCCCACCTCGAAGCCATGGCATAACCCCGGCTAAGGGGGGCAGTCCCCCCACCCCACGGGGACAGTCCCCCTCAGGAGCGGGACAGTCCCCGATATTGACCAACCGCGAGACTTTGTAGATGACCAGACTCGATCCCGAGACCCATCAGTCGCTGACCGATATGCGCGAGCTGATGGCCAACGCCGACTGCCTGATCAGCCAGGAGGAAGTCGAGCTCGCCCTCGACCGCATGGCCGAGGCGATCACCCATGACCTGGGTGACAAGCTGCCGGTGTTCTATTGCGTGATGAATGGCGGGCTGATCACGACCGGCCACTTGTTGACCCGTCTCGGATTTCCGCTCGAGGTCGATTACCTCCACGCCACCCGCTATCGCGGCAAGACCCGTGGCGGGGAGCTGTTCTGGCGCGTTTCCCCCGAGATCCCCATGGCGGGACGCCATGTGGTGATCGTCGATGACATTCTCGATGAGGGTGCGACGCTGGCTGCCATTCTCGGCTACTGCCGCGAGGCGGGGGCGGCCAGCATCACCACGGCGGTGCTGGTCGACAAGCAGCACGACCGCAAGGCGGTCCCCGGTCTCAAGGCGGATTACTGCAGTCTGGAAGTCGCCGACCGCTATGTGTTCGGCTTCGGAATGGATATCGAGGGCTACTGGCGCAACGCCCCGGGGATCTTCGCGCCCAAGGGGATGTGATCGCCCCTGCGGGGCGAGCCTTACGTTGTACGCCGTACGCTATACGTAAACCCCGGGCATGCCCGGCCCCAGGGTGTTGCTTACAGCGTACAGCGTATGGCTTAAAGCTTCCGGCTCCCGGGCGAAGCCCGGGTCATAGCCCGAGCTCGTGGGTGGCTTCCTCGCGCATCTTGAACTTCTGGATCTTGCCGGTGACGGTCATCGGGAACTGGTCGACGAACTTCACATAGCGCGGCACCTTGTAGTGAGCGATCTTGCCCTTGCAGAAGGCCTTGAGCTCGTCTTCGGAGAGCTCCTGACCCTCGGTGAGCTTGACCCAGGCCATCACTTCCTCGCCGTACTTCTCGTCGGGAACGCCGATCACCTGAACGTCGGAGACGCCGGGGTGGGTGTACAGGAAGTCCTCGATCTCGCGTGGGTAGATGTTCTCGCCGCCGCGGATGATCATGTCCTTGATGCGCCCGACGATCGCCACATAGCCTTCATCATCCATGGTGGCGAGGTCACCGGTATGCATCCAGCCGCCGGCATCGATGGCCTTGGCGGTGGCCTCGGGGTTTTCCCAGTAGCCGAGCATGACGCTGTAGCCTCGGGTGCACAGCTCGCCGGTTTCGCCGCGGGGCACCACGGCGCCGGTGTCGGGACTGACCAGCTTGACCTCCTGGTGAGGATGGATGCTGCCCACGGTGGTGACGCGTTTCTCCAGCGGGGCGTCGGTCTGGGTCTGGAGGCTGACCGGGCTGGTCTCGGTCATGCCGTAGCAGATGGTGACGTCCTGCATGTTCATCTTGTCGATCACCTGCCGCATCACCTCGATGGGACAGATGGAGCCCGCCATGATGCCGGTGCGCAGGTGCGAGAGATCCACGTTCGCGAATTCCGGATGCTCCAGCTCGGCGATGAACATGGTGGGGACACCATAGAGGGTGGTGGCCTTCTCCTCGGATACCGCCGTGAGGGTCTGCTCGGGATCGAAGCCATCACCGGGATAGATCATGGTGGCGCCATGGGTCATGCAACCCAGGTTGCCCATCACCATGCCGAAGCAGTGATAGAGCGGTACCGGAATCACCATCCGGTCCTGGTCGGTGAGCGCGATGGTCCGCGCCACGAAGTAGCCGTTATTGAGGATGTTGTGGTGGGAAAGGGTGGCCCCCTTGGGCGCGCCGGTGGTTCCGGAGGTGTACTGAATGTTGATGGGGTCGTCGAACTGCAGGGTGGCCTGCACGTCCGCCAGGTGCTCGGCGGAGACCTCGTCGGCGTGAGCCAGCATCGACGGCCAGCTGAACATGCCGGTCAACGTGCGGTCGGCATCCAGGCAGATGACCCGCTTGAGCTCGGGGAGCCTGGCGCTCTTGAAGGTGCTCGGGCCGCCGTCTCGCAGCTCCGGGACCAGCTCGGCCAGGGTCGCCACATAATCGGAGGTCTTGAACATCCCCTGGAGGACGAGCGTCGAGGCGCCGGACTGCTTGAGGGCGTATTCCAGCTCATGGGTGCGATAGCTGGGATTGATATTGACCAGGATGGCGCCGATCTTCGCGGTGGCGAACTGGGTAATGGTCCACTCGGCGCAGTTGGGCGACCAGATGCCAACGCGATCTCCCTTCTTCACGCCAATGGCGAGCATGGCTCGAGCGGCCTGGTTCACGGTGGCCTGCAGCTCCTTCCAGGTGTAGCGCAGGCCCTGATGGCGGCTGATCAGGGCGTCGCCATTGGCAAAGCGATCCACCGTATCGTCGAAGCAATCACCGATGGTCTGGCCCTTGAGTGGGGTGTCGCTGATGCCGCTGACGTAGCTGATTGAATTGTATTGGCGTGTCATGAGCGTGTCTCGCGGTTGTTGCTGAATTGTTGGACGTTGGGGCATCACTGCCATGATCCTGGCGGATGTCCGACTCGGTCGGGTCAGTCGCCCAGGCCTTCCAGCACGTCCCGGGCGCGGCGTTCGACGTCGTCGAGTTCGAGCTGCATTAACCGAATATCCTCCAGCTGACGCTCCATATTGCGGCGCTTGTCGGTCAGGATCTCGATAAGACGCCGGAGTTGACGCCGGTTCCCGTCGGGCATGGCGTCATACATCATGACCACCTCGCGGATCTCGGCCAGCGAGAAGCCCAGCCGCTTGCCGCGTAGCGTCAGCTTGAGGCGTACGCGATCCTTCTCGTCGTAGATGCGCGTCTGGCCACGCCGCTCCGGGGCCAGCAGGCCCTCCTGCTCATAGAAGCGAATGGTGCGCGTGGTTACCTCGAACATCCTGGCCAATTCGCCGATGCTGTAGGTGCGTCGCTGACGAGGCAGTGGACCCGCCTTTTCGGTGGCAGAGAGTGGCGTGGAGGGTGTTTGAGTCATGGATGTCTTCCGTTTGTTATTGGCAAGCGGAGCGCTGCTCGCCCACCTGCAGTGAACACTAGCCGAGGTTGACGTTAACGTAAAGTGCTTGTTCGACCATGGGTTGATATGGGATAAACCAAGCAAGTGCTAGGTTGGTGGCATCGCCAACCATCGTGAATACACTTTCCATAACATCGAGACGAGGAACCCGCCATGGACTTCTCCTTGACCGACGACCAGAAAGCGCTGGCCCAGGCCGCCGCCGATTTCGCCAGTGCGGAGCTTGCCGATCATGCCGCCGACTGGGATGCCGACTCCCACTTCCCGGTCGACGTGATTCGCCGTGCGGGCGAGGCCGGCTTCCTGGGCATCTATACCCCCGAGGAGCACGGTGGCCTGGGTCTTTCGCGACTCGAGGCCTCGCTGATCTTCGAGCAGCTCGCCCAGGGCTGCGTCTCGACAACCGCCTATCTTACCATTCACAACATGGTGACCTGGATGATCGCCAACTGGGGCGATGATGCCCTGCGTGAATCCTGGGTCTCTGCCATGGTGGCCGGCGAGGCGCTGGGGTCCTATTGCCTCACCGAGCCCGGCGCCGGATCGGATGCCGCCAGCCTGCGTACCAAGGCCGTGCGCGAGGGGGATGAGTATGTCATCAGCGGCTCGAAGATGTTCATCTCCGGCGCCGGCGCCACCGATGTGCTGGTGGTGATGGCGCGTACCGGCGAGCCCGACAGCGGGGCGGGCGGCGTTTCCGCCATCGTGGTGCCGGCCGATGCCGCGGGTGTCGAGTATGGCAAGAACGAGGAGAAAATGGGCTGGAAGAGCCAGCCGACCTGCCTGATCAGCTTCGATGGCGTGCGCGTGCCGGTGACCAACCGCCTGGGCAAGGAGGGCGAAGGCTTCAAGTTCGCCATGAAGGGCCTCGACGGTGGCCGCCTGAATATCGCCAGCTGTTCGTTGGGCGCCGCCCAGCAGGCACTGACCCTGGCCCGGGACTACCTGACCGAGCGCAAGCAGTTCGGGCGCGAGCTCAGCCAGTTCCAGGCGTTGCAGTTCAAGCTCGCCGACATGGCCAGTGAGCTCACCGCCGCGCGCCTGATGGTGCGTCACGCCGCCTGGCGTCTGGATAATCAGGATCCCGAGGCCGCGGCGCACTGTGCCATGGCCAAGCGCTTCGCCACCGACATGGGCTTCAACGTCTGCAACGAGGCCCTGCAGCTCCACGGCGGTTATGGTTATATCCGTGAATATCCCCTTGAGCGGCTGGTGCGCGATACCCGCGTCCACCAGATTCTCGAAGGGACCAACGAGATCATGCGCCTGATCGTCGCCCGGCGCCTGCTCGCCGACGGCGTGATCGAGTCGCTTCAATAGATCGCTTTCAACAGCTCGTTTTCAATAGCTCGTTTTCAATAGCTCGCTTTTAACAGCTTGCTCTTAACAACTTGTTCTTAACAACAAGGAGACCAGGATGTCGGAGCTTCCCGTGATCTTCGATGAGCTGCCCACCGCCGACGGTGGGCGCATCGGTGTCGCCACCCTCAACGCCCCGCGCGCGCTCAATTCGCTGTCACTCGAGATGGCGCAGCAGCTCGACGCCAGGCTCGAGGCCTGGGCGGTAGACCCCGGCATCGTCGCGGTATGGATCGAGGGCAGCGGCGAGAAGGCCTTCTGCGCCGGCGGGGATGTCGTCGCACTCTACCGCGCCTTCAGTGAGGGGAATGATAACGCCGAAGCCGCCGGCGATGACGACCCGGCGACCACCTACTTCAGCCTGGAGTATCGTCTCGATTACCGCATCCATACCTACCCCAAGCCGGTGATGGTATGGGCCGACGGCATCGTCATGGGGGGCGGCCTGGGCCTGACGGCCGGGGCGTCTCACCGCCTCGTCACCGAGACCACGCTGATCGCCATGCCCGAAATCACCATCGGGCTCTATCCGGATATCGGCGCCAGCTGGTTCCTCAACCGCATGCCACCGGGCGTCGGTGCCTACCTGGGCCTTACCGGCGCCCAGCTCAATGCCCGCGATGCCCTGGACCTCGGGCTGGGTGATCACTTCATTCCCCGCGAGCATCGGGCGGCGCTGCTCGAGGCGCTGGGCCAGGCCGACTTCGGCGACCGCAGTGCCCCGGCTCGCCGCGCCGCCGTTCAGGCCACGCTCGAGCGTTTCGAGGCGCGTGACCAGGCCCCGGCGGGGCAGGTGCAGCCCCACCAGGACACCCTCCAGGCGCTGGTGGGCAATGTCGACGTTGAAACCGCCGTGTCGCGGATTCTGGCCGACGACAGCGACGACGAGTGGCTAGCCGCCAACCGCAAGCGCCTGATGAATGGCTGCCCGATCAGCGCCCACCTGGTATGGCGCATGCTCGAACGCCACGCCCATACCGGCCTCGCCGATGCCTTCCGCGAGGAACTGGTGCTGTCGGTACAGTGCGGCCGTCTCGGCGATTTCACCGAGGGCGTCCGGGCGCTGTTGATCGACAAGGACAAGAACCCCCGGTGGACCTACACCGACGTCGCCAGTGTCCCCGCCACCCTGATCGATGCCATGTTCCAGCCCCCCTGGCCCAGCGAGGAACACCCGCTGCGTGACCTGGGCCATGGCCAGCGGGTGGGGTGAATCCACGGGGACAGTCCCCCACCCCACGGGGACAGTCCCCCTACCTCTGGGGAGTGTCCCCGGAGCGAAACAATCACAAGGAGTCAATCATGAAAATCGCCTTTATCGGCCTCGGCAACATGGGCTCGCCCATGGCCAGCAACCTGGTCAAGGCCGGCCATAATGTTACCGTCTTCGACCTGGTCGAGAGCGCCATGCAGGCCCTGGAGAGCGAGGGTGCCGGCCGCGCCGATTCCGCCCAGGCAGCCACCCAGGGCGCCGATGTGGTCATCTCCATGCTGCCCGCCGGCGTGCACGTCAAGAGCCTCTATCTGGGGCGTGACGGCGCTCCCGGCCTGCTCGAGGCGCTTGAGGATGACGCTTCCAATATCACACCGTTGATCGTCGACGCCTCCACCATCTCGCCGGAAGACGCACGCACGGTGGCCGCCGCCGCCAGGGAAAAGGGCTTTACCTGGCTCGACGCCCCCGTGTCCGGGGGTGTGGGCGGCGCCAAGGCGGGGGCCCTGACCTTTATCGTCGGCGGCAGCGCCGAAGGCTTCGAGCAGGCCAAGCCGGTGCTCGATGTCATGGGCAAGAACGTCTTCCACGCCGGCGAGAACGGTGCCGGCCAGGTGGCCAAGATCTGCAACAACATGCTGCTGGGCATCCTGATGAGCGGGACCGCCGAGGCGTTGGCGCTGGGCGTCAAGAACGGCATGGACCCGGCCGTGCTCTCCGAGATCATGAAGCAGAGCAGCGGCGGCAACTGGGCACTCAACGGCTACAACCCCTGGCCCGGAGTGATGGAAGGCGCAGCCGCCGGCCGCGACTATGAGGGAGGCTTCCTCACCGACCTGATGGCGAAAGACCTCGGCCTCGCCTGGGAACTGGCGCTGGGCTCCAAATCAACCGTGCCCATGGGCTCCCAGGCCCGCAACCTCTTCGCCCTGCACAGCGCCCAGGGCAACGGCGGCCTCGACTTCTCCAGCATCCAGAAGCTCTACCGCGAGGGGGAGTAACCTCGGGGACAGTCCCCCAACCCCCGGGACAGTCCCCCAACCCCCGGGGACAGTCCCCCAACCCCCGGGGACAGTCCCCCAACCCCCGGGGACAGTCCCCGAACCCCCGGGGACAGTCCCCGAACCCCCGGGGACAGTCCCCGACTCTTCCGTCCCCGATTCTTCCCACCAAGGTCTAACGCTCTCCTATCCGAACGCGGTTCGCGCTACCATGAGGTTTTAACGTTATCTTCATCCGGTGAGACGCGAACCGATCATGTCCGAGACCCTGTCCGAGCCTGCCGCCCTGACGGCCGATGCCGAAGCACTGCTTTCCGATGAGCTGATAGCGTTCCTGGGCTGCCGAACCCCCGATACCTGGGTGGCGTGGGCGCTGGAAAACCCCGAGCTGTTGCTGATCGACCATGCCCAGTGCGAGAAGAAGGCGGCCTCCACGGCCATGAACCTGCTTTACCGCTATGTGAACCAGCCGCTGCTGCTGACCAAGATGAGCCAGCTGGCGCGGGAGGAGCTGCTGCACTTCGAGCAGGTGGTCAAGCTGATGGAGTCTCGTGGCATCGTCTACCGCCACCTGAGCGCCTCGCGCTATGCCGAGGGGCTGCGTCGCCATGTGCGCGCCAACGACCCCGAGCGATTGACCGATATCCTGATTATCGGTGCGCTGATCGAGGCGCGCAGCTGCGAGCGCTTTGCGCGATTGATTCCCCACCTCGACGCCGAGCTTGCCAAGTTCTACCGCACTCTGGTTAAGTCTGAGGGTCGCCACTACGAGGATTATCTGATGCTGGCTCGACACCTGAGCGATGCGCCGATCGAGTCACGAATTGCCTTCTTCACCGACCGTGAAGCTGAGCTGATACAAGAGCCGGATACGGCCTTTCGTTTTCACAGCGGTGTGCCGGCCTGATCCCGGCCCACCGTTCAGGACGCAGGGAATAACACGATGCGGGATGCTTCCGACGCCGCCGAGACCCCCACTTCGGTGCGGCTGACACTCTTCGGCCACTTCTCGCTCTCTTTCGGCGAGGACAGCCTTACCCAGTTCAGTTACGACAAGGTCAAGGCACTGCTGGTCTACCTGTTGCTGCACCATCAGCCGGTGAGCCGCGCGACCCTGGCCGAACTGCTCTGGCCCGACCAGGGCCTCTCGTCGGGGCGCACCAACCTGCGCCATGCGCTGCACTGCCTGCGCCAGTCGCTGGGCGAGCATGCCGACGAGGTGCTGGTGGTTTCCCGCCAGACCATCGCGTTTCAACTTCCCGGGCACTGGAGCCTGGATCTGCACGATATCCAGCAGCTGCTCGAGGGCGAGCGTGACCTGTCGGTCCTGGATGGCCTGCTCGAGCACTATCAGGGTGACCTGGTAGAAGAGCTTCAGGTCACTCACTGCCCGGATTATCAGCGCTGGCTGGTGCAGATGCGCAACGACTGGCGTCAACGCGTGATCCGTTTCGCCGAGGCGGCGATCGAGCGCCACGAGAACGTGCCCGATGCGCTGCTCGAATCACTGGTCTATCGTTTCTCCGGCTATGGCCCCTTTCACGAGCGGCTGGTACGCCAGCTGGCCGAGCAGGGACAGCAGGCCGCCGCGCATGAGCAGTACAATGCCTATCTGCAGTTGCTGGCGCTCTCCGGACAGCAGCCCGAGGCCGACTTTCTGCAGCTGGCGCGCTACTGGTCCGATGTTCAGCCCGATACGGCGGGTGCCGGCACCCTCGGCTTCTCGCGAACCTTCGCCGCGGACAGCTCACCGCTGCGTGAGGACGAGATCGAGCAGCGTCAGCTCTCGGTGATGGCCATTCGCCTGCGCCTCAAGGCCGACCTCTCGGATCGTTCGTCCAGCCGTGACTGCCTGATGTTGCATTTCGAACTGATGCGGTGGCTGGAAGAGCAGTGTCATCACCTGGGGGGATTCTGGCTGCCCGGCGCCACGGGAGGACTGGGGCTTGCCTGTTTCGGCACCCATGGGCCGGCGCATCAGCTGGCCGAGCTGGTGGCGCTCTATGAGCACTGTCGACGCATGCTGCCCGAGGAGCTGGCGCGCCATTGGGCCGAGGAGGGCGAGCCGCCCCGGGTCGAGTTTGCCGCGGGGCTCAATAGCGGCCGCGTGATCTATCTGCCCGAGCGGCGCCTGGTCGACCCCCTGGGGCAGGTCACCCAGGGTTCCCTGGACCTGATGAGTGCCGCCGAGGGCAGCGAACTGGTGATCTCCCAGGACGCCAGCCAGCACATGCCGCCGGCGCTCGACCTCCAGCCGCGGCTGAGCTCGCGCCTGGTGGCAAGCGATGGCCGGGTGCGCCTGCGGGCGCTGGTGCTGGGGGCCGATGAAGGCGGCCGCGAGGCGCTGCCGCCGAGCCTGGTGGGCCGCGAGACCCAGCTGCGCACATTGCGCGATGCCCTGGCGCGAGCCGGCATCGGCCTGCGTCAGAGCGTTCTGGTGCGGGGTCCCTCGGGCATGGGCAAGTCGGCGCTGTTGGTCGGCTTTCGCCAGCTGGAGCAGACCCGCGACGCCGCGATCTGCTGGCAGCCCACCACGCGCCTCTCGGTGCAGGAACCCTATGGCGCGGCGCGCAAGCTGCTGCGCTGGCACCTGGGTCATGCCCCGGATGCCGAGAGCCTGGCCGAACTGTGCCGACAGCTGGCCCTGCCCGAGCTCGATGAGGCGCGCCGTGAGCTTCTCGAGACGGCGCTGGGGGCCCGGGAGGCTCAGGCCGTCGCCGAACTCACCCAGAGCGGTGAGGCGGTGGAGCTGGTGGTAAGCCTGATGCAACGGTTGATCGTGCAGATTGCCACCGAGCGCACCCTGGTGCTGATGATCGACGACCTGCAGTGGCTCGATGAGCCCAGTCTCAAGGTGCTGACCGGCCTGCAGGCGCGCCTGCCCATCAATTGCGGTTTCATGCTGGTGGCCAGCCATCACGGCCGCGAGGGGTTGCCGGCCAAGCTGCACTGGGACCAGCAGATCAGCCTGGGCAAGCTGGACGCCATGCAGGCCTCACGCCTGCTGACCCAGCTGGCGCGACGCTATCGCATGCATATCAGCCCGCGGCTGCGGGGCCAGATCATCGAACGCTGCGATGGGGTCCCCCTGTATCTGCAGGAGATCGTGCGGCGGGTCGACATGGACCGCCGCGAGGGCCGCAGCGTGCAGCTCGACGAGCTGCCCCACGGCCTGCTCGGCCTGTTGGCCGGCCGCATCGATCAACTCGACAGCGACCGCGAGGTGGCGCATATCGCGGCGGTGCTGGGGCGTCGTTTCCGCTACGATTTCCTGGCCGAGTGCAGCGAGTTCGACGGCCCTCGCCTGACCCAGGCCCTGGAGCAGATGCGGCGCCTGGAGATCATCGAGCCCGCCGAGGGTGACGAGGCCGGCCGCGAGTTCCAGTTCACCCATCAGCTCCTCCAGGAGGCCGCCTACCTATCCTGCCCGCGGGATGTGCGTACCGCCATCCATCGCCAGGTGGTGGAACTGATCGAAGAGCGTTTCCCGATGTGGATCAGCCGCCACCCGGGGGACTTCGCCACGCATCTGCGACGCAGCGGTCACTACGCTCGCGGCGCGCGCTACTACGAGCTGGCGGCCCGGGAGGCGCTCAAGGTCAGCGCCAATCGTACCGCCTTGAAGATGGCCGACCTCGGCCTGGCCAGCCTGCGCCAGGCGGTGGGCCAGACGGAGCGTCAGATCAGCCTATTGACGGTGCGTGGCCAGGCCGCCTTCGCCCTGGAGGGCCACGGTTCGCCGACCGCCCACGAGAGCTTCGTGCGCGGCCGCAAGCTGATCAAGGCGCTGGCCGAGGAGGGCGAGAGCGTCGACCTGGAACAGGCCTTCCTGGTCAAGTGGGGCCTCTGGGTGGGCTGCAGCCAGCGCCACGCCCATGCCGACGCCTTCCGCCTGGCCGCCAACCTGGCCGACCTGGCCCGCCAGCTCGACGACCCGCGCTATGCGCGCCTCGCCGAGTATGCCCAGGCCAGCTGCGAATACTGGGCCGGGCGCATCCCGCTGGCCTATGACCATCTCGACGAGATCAACCCGCTCGACGCCGAGATGATGATCGAGTGGCTGCCGTTCTCCGACCACCCCCAGGTCGCCGCCGCCTGCTTCCAGGGCTGGGCGCTCTGCCTGCGCGGCGACTACCGCCGCGCCGAGGCCCAGGTGGAATCGGCCATTCGCCTCGCCGAGCGCATCGCCCATCCGGGCAGCCTGGCCATGGCGCTGATGTATGCGGCCGCGCTCTATCGTCAGCTGGGCCACGTGCACCTGGCCGCCGACCGCGCCGAGCGCGCTCATCGGTTGACCGGTACGCCGGATCTGCATCTATGGCAGATGGCAGCGCGCTGCGTGCTCGGCTGGCAGCGTGCCGTCGCCGGCGACCGCGACGGCCTGAACCAGATCGATGCCATCCTCGAGGAGCTCACCGAGCTGACCGGCCGCGATCACTATGCCCGGCCCTCGCTATGGTACGTGGACGCCTGCATCGCCCTGGGGGAGTTCGCCCAGGCCGAGGCGTATCTGGACCAGGCCCTGGTGCTCGCCCGGGAACGCTCCACGCTGTTCGTGCCGGAGCTCGCCGTGAAGCTGGCGCGCGTCAGGCACCGCCTCGGCCACCCGCGTGAGGAGATCATCGCCCTTATCGAGCTGGCCCTGACCGACGCCCGGGAGGACGGCAATCTGCACCTGCAGATCACCGCCCTGGAGGCCTGGCTGACGCTGATCGACCCCGCCGACGCCGTCGCCCGCCAGGAGTTCCGCCGGCTGCTCGCCGAGGTCAGCTACAGCGACGCTCCCATCCTCACCCGCTGGCACAGTCAACTCGACCGCACCCAGCCCCGTGCCGTGGATACCGCCTTGTAAGAAGCTCCTGATGGGGTCAGACCCCGGGGGTTGGGGGTCTGACCCCTCTACCGGCCCCACTACCGAACACTGAAAGGAATCACCATGAAGATCGCCATCGCCGGTACCGGCTACGTCGGCCTCTCCAACGCCATGCTGCTGGCCCAGCGCAACGAGGTGGTCGCGCTGGATGTGATCCCGGAGAAAGTCGAGGCGCTCAATGCGGGTATCTCGCCCATCGAGGACGGTGAGATCAGCGAGTTTCTCGCCAACCGGGCCTTGTCGTTCACGGCGACCCTGGATAAGGATGCCGCCTATCGGGAGGCGGACGTCGTGGTGATCGCCACACCCACCGACTATGACCCGGTAACCAACCACTTCGATACCTCGAGCGTCGAGGCGGTGATCCAGGATGTCATGGCGATCAATCCCGCGGCGATGATGGTGATCAAGTCGACGGTGCCGGTGGGCTTTACCGCCGAGGCGTGCCGGCGCTTCGGTACCGAGAACCTGCTCTTCTCGCCGGAATTCCTGCGCGAGGGCAGGGCGCTTTACGATAACCTGCATCCTTCGCGGATCATCGTGGGGGAGCGCTCGCCCCGCGCGGAGGCCTTCGCCGGGCTGCTCACCCAGGGGGCTGTGAAGGGCAATATCCCGGTGCTCTTCACCAACAGCACCGAAGCCGAGGCGATCAAGCTCTTCGCCAACACCTATCTCGCCATGCGGGTGGCCTACTTCAACGAGCTGGATACCTATGCCGAGACCCATGGGCTGGATACTCGCCAGATCATTGAAGGAGTGGGGCTCGACCCGCGCATCGGCAGCCACTACAACAACCCCAGTTTCGGCTACGGCGGTTACTGCTTACCCAAGGATACCAAGCAGCTGCTGGCCAACTATGCCGACGTGCCCAGCAACATGATCCAGGCGGTGGTGGATGCCAACCACACCCGCAAGGACTTTGTCGCCGAGCAGGTGCTGGCGCGCAAACCAGGCGTGGTAGGGGTCTACCGCTTGATCATGAAGTCCGGCTCCGACAACTTCCGCGCCAGCGCCATGCAGGGCGTGATGAAGCGGATCAAGGCCAAGGGCATCGAGGTGATCGTCTACGAGCCCGTGCTGGAAGAAGAAACCTTCTACGGCTCCCGGGTGCTGCGCGACTTCGAGGTCTTCAAGGCAGAGGCCGACGTGATCCTTTCCAACCGCATGGCCGGGGAGCTCGCCGACGTGGCCGAGAAGGTCTATACGCGGGACCTGTTTGGCAGTGACTGAGACCAAAATGCTGCCGCTGCGCCAAAAAGAGCCCCAGCGGATCGATCAGCACGTTTCCAACCATGGTTCGGCATGGAGCATTTTCGCAGCATACCGTAGAATAGTGTGCCTTGACACAACGGTAGCAGAGCTGGGGCGCCGAAACGCCCTTCTAGTCTCGCTACCTACGCCGCCACAGGGTATGGGATCCCGCCCGGAGCAATCCCCGGGCGGTAGCGTGCCCGCATCCTTTACGTAATTAGAAGCACCAATATCCATGAACAAACACGATGTTTCCCAGCAGTCAGCCAACTACCGCTACCCAGCCGATGATGAAATCTCTTTGGTTGATCTAGCCAAGATCCTTATCAAGCGCTGGAAGATGATGGTGGCAACATTTTTCGTCGTGGTGCTGGTCGCCCTGGCGTATGCGTTGATGATGGAGCGCAGCTATGGGTATGTGTCGATCTACCAGGTTGCGGAACAGACATCTGGTGCGCTCGAGCCACCGGAAACGGTGGTGGCCACGGTCAACAACCTTTATTTGGGGCCGGTGACGCGTCAAGTGCTCTCTGCTGAGGAACTTGAGCGTCTGCCATTTGATGTTTCGGTGTCCAACCCGAGCGATACGCTGCTGGTCCGCCTCAGCTCCAAGTCCTCTGAGGAACATGAGGCGCTGGTTGAAGCCATGCACACGACTTTGCTGGAGCGGATAAAAGCCGGTCAGCAGTCTCAACTCAACCGGCGTCGCGACGATCTGGAGCGTCAGCTCGAGAGTGTCCAACGCCCTCTTGAGGCTGCCAAAGAGTCGTCCAGTGTAAATGCTGCCGACCTTGTTGCCACATACGCCAAGCTCGCGGGCGAGATTGAGGGGCGGATTGCTCAATTAAGGGATGGACAGGTAGCTCAGACCGCGGTACAGAGCCTGGAGCCCACAGGTACCGGGCGCAGATTGATCATGGCACTGGCTATGGTGCTCGGGGGCATGCTGGCGGTGATGGGCGCGTTCTTCATGCAGTTTGCTGTTGCGGTGCGGGAAAGCCTCATTGAAGGGAGCTGAGGTTAAGAATGTGGTATGCCTGAGGGGCTGCTGCTGATAACCTTGGCTTATCGCTAACGCACCCAATCAATCAGTCAATTGGCAGCCCGCAACGGCAGCCCCGCATCGAGCCAAGCGGCCCTACCACCATCGGGACTGACCCCGGCGGCGGGCAAAAATGCCGATAGCCTGCATCAACATAGCCAAGCCAACACAGCCGGGGTCTGTCCCGAGCGGGCCAACAGCCCTGCCCCCTGGGGCTAGCCAAGGCCGCAGGGAGCCGTCAGACTCGAAGCACCCACGCGATCCGACAGTCGTCTGAAGGAATCCACCATGGCCATGCATCAACGCTGGACCCTGCATGTCGAGCAGTTCGCCAGGTTCCAGCATGCCGATATCGAGCTGCGCCCGCTGACGCTCTTCGTCGGGGAGAACAACAGCGGCAAGAGCTATATGGCTACGCTGCTATGGGGCCTGCTGGCGCTGGGGCGAACGGTCTTCCCGACCGGGGCGCCCACCACCAAGGCCTACAGGGTCTGCCAGAGTCGGCTGATGTCGTCGATGGAAGCTGCGGTACAGAAACTGCACCAAGGCAGCCGTCAGCCTGAGGTGGCACTGACCAAGGAAGATCAGCAGTGCTTTATTGACTGGTTCAACGAACTGCTGCAACAGAGTCGCAACAAGCTGGCCGCTCGGCTGTTCGGCGATAAGGCCATCACCATCGGCCGCCTGAGCCTTGATAACTACCAGCGTCACAAACCGCTACGCATCAAGCTGGAAACCAGCAGCACCCCGGCACGCATGAGCGCTCGCGCCGAGCATAGTGTGCGCCTGCCTCTTCTCGAAGAGGGCAACCTGCTCAAGGGACCGGATCGGTATCGCGCGGTATGCTTGATCACCTGGAAGCTGGTGGCCGGCGACATCAGCGTCCCCCTGTTCGGTCCACGCAGTGCGACGCGTCGCAGCGATGGCGAACCACTCTTCCTGCCCGCCTCGCGCACGGGCTTCATGCTGGCCTATCGCTCCCTGGTGGGGGATGCCTTCAGTCTTTTTGATGCCGGTCTTGGCGATGATGAAGAGGCCAGCGCCAGCGAGTTCACGCTGCCGGTGGTGCGCTTTCTGCAGGCACTCGCCGAGCCGGGCAAGAAGCAGGGTGCCAGGTATACGTCGTTGGCGCAGTGGCTCGAGCATGAGCTGCTCAAGGGCCAGGTGGAGCAGACGACAGGAGGGCCGCTGCCCAGCTATCACTATCTGCCGGAAGGCGCCGGCAACCGGCGCCTGCCCATGTACCTCACCTCGTCGCTGGTCGCCGAGCTGACGCCTATCGTGCACTTCCTCAAGCACAAGCCTGGCTACCGCTCCATCGTTATCGAGGAACCCGAGGCCCACCTGCACCCCAAGGCGCAGCGCCTCATGGCCCGAGCCATTGTCAGGCTGGTGAATGCCGGCTTGCCTGTCATCGCGACCACCCACGGGGATACGCTCTTCCAGCAGCTCAATAATCTCGCCACGCTGCACACCCACCCGCAGCAGGCGGCTCTGATGCACGAGCTCGGTTATGTGAATGACGAACTGCTGGCGCCTGATCACGTCGTGGCCTACCAGTTCCGGCGTGAGGCAACGGCCACTCGGGTGGTCCCCCTGGAGCAGACGGCGCTGGGGATCGCTGTTCCCACGTTCAACGAGCCATTGGCCGAACTATGGGACGAGGTCATGCGGCTGCAGGATGCAGAAGACGACGAGCAGGAGGCGCCAGCACATGGAAGTGCTTGAACAGCGGCTTGCCTGGATCGAGCCTGATCACTTCGAACGAGGCCGTGCCGTCAGCATTATCGAGCGAAAAAAGGGCGGTGAGGGCACAGCCACCTTTACCTCGCCAGACAATAATCAGCTCCTGCGCTTTAATCTGAGCGAGGAGAATCGTCTCCGACTCCTCAAGCAGCGAAAGGTCGCCGATGGCGTCCTGCTGGAGCTTGGAGAGGATGGACAACCGGTTCGACTCCACCTGGTGGAGCTCAAGGGGGGCGTCACCACCGGAAAGTGGTGCGAGATCAAGCAGCAGCTGCTTGGCGCGCTGCACAATGCTCATGCGCTGATGGGGCTGCTCGGCCTGCCCATGCCCGAAATCGTCGAGTGCCATACCTGCTATACGAGAGACCGCATCAGCCCCCAGGCGAGTGCGCAGCCGGCGCTGTTCAAGCCTGGTGTTGGAGTAAAGCTGCCCCATCGCCAAGGGCAGGATTGGCAGCAAGGTTATTGCGAACTTAGCCCGGAGTTTCCTAGATATCGGCATCACAGACATCGGCGTGATGAGCGGGGTGATGTGGAGGTGGCAATGTAAAAAGCAGGGCCTCGCCTAAACTGGTCAAGTGAGCGTACATGCAGGATCTGCTAGTAAGTCTCAATAAATCGCCGCGATGGTTTATTAGGCCTCGTTTTGCATTGGCAAGCTGGGCGCCGTTATCAGCGGCTATTTTGTTGATGCTTCATCCTGCTATGAGCCTAATGACGATTGTCATCGGTCTGGTGGCCACGGCGAGAATTTTTTCACGGCTCCCTAATGAAGCCGCTTGGATCAACGAGGGAAAGCGTAAGCTGGAAGCGTTGCAGTGGGAGGCTGCTATTAGCCACCTACGCCAGACGCCACGCAGCTGCGGGATGAAAGCCTGGATTGAGGCGCAGCGACTCCTGTCCACTGCCTATTTAGAGATGGGTGAAGCACTCCTGGCCTGGAAAACGCTCAATGGCGTCAATGACCAGGATCTACTCGATAAAGAAATAGAGAAAGTCAGCATTGCGAGGGCGTGGCTCTATCATGAAGAAGGCAATATTCGGGACTTTCTAGCATGTGTTGATGACCTGCCAGAGCACTCTAACGATGGCGATATTGAACTCAGTATTCTCAAGGGCATGGCGCTTCAGTGTCGTGCTAAATTCTCATCTGCCAGGCAGGTGTTAGAAGAGACGCTGGAGAAGGCACATACGCCAAAGAATTTCCAAAGAGTATATAATAATCTGGCTGTTATCGCGGGTATACAAGGCTATCGTCAAGAGCAGTTTCGCCTGATAAACTCAGCCATGAGTTCCCTGAGAGAGGCTCCTAATGCCAGCATGCTTGTTGTGATTTCTGAGAATCTTGCGTTTGCTATGCTTCACCAAAAGGGGGCCAGTGCCGCGAGGAGTGTGATGCGGGAAGCTTGGGAGCTTGCCGATCCGCACAACAAACAACAGGTGCTGGAAGTTCTCAATATGAGTCTAGCCTTGGCTCGCCAAGCCGGTGATGAATCCTGGAAGGCCGATGTCCACGAACATCATCGACGACTACTTGCTGCGCTTCCCAGCCTAAGCGCACCGGAGCGTGTGGCGTTAAAAGTTAGCATGCTGCGCATGAGTCGAAGCGATGGCATTCCGCAGAGCGACTTAGGCTATATCGATTTTATTATTGGCCTGCTTGATGAATTAAAGTTTCTCAAGGAGGCTGATAGAGTAGCGGCATTGGCTGCTGTTTACCACGATGTGGGGTTTGAACTCGACGAGGCTCACACGGCTGGTGCCTATGGGGAAACAAGGGTTTTAATTAACCTGCTTTACCAAGTTGTGGATGAGTTGCTTGCAAAGTGTGAAGTCATCGATTCACACCTTCAGGTCATACCGCCAACGCTGGTAAAGACGCGGCAACATTGGCTAAGTTATTCGCATCTTCTGGCTAAAGTTTCTCTAATGAAGCAGCTTGATGAAGGTAAAGTTTATCCCGACGATGCATTTAACTTACTGTTTGTCAACTTGAAGGAAGTGGCAACACTTTATCAAGAAAAGCTGGCGTATGCTGAAGCCATAGAGAGCTGGCTTGTTTTAGTAGATGAATACATGAGTTACAGCCAGCAAATGCCTCATCGCCAGTGGCAAGTGCTTCTGCATAGGGAGTGGGAGAAAGAGGCTAAGCAAGCACTTGAAAATGCCGGCAGGTTGATGGAAAAGCAGCCACACGTTCATGGTCTTGAAGATAAAATGATCGGATTGGCGTACTTTGAGTGGGTGCTGAATTTTAAAAAAGAAAAAGCAAGCCACTGGATACGATGTTTTCAGGCTGCAGATGTTTCTCTTCAGCATTATGCGCCATGGTTGCGTGAACACTACCAAACCGTTGTGGATGTGGTCGCGGAGCCAGGTTAACAATTTTTCATTGCTCTTGGTTTAGTGATTGCACCTGAGTAAAAGCTAACTTTTACTTCATGAGCTATTTCATTCGCAAGGACGCACCATGCACCACCTCACCGACATTGCGATCCGCAATTTCCGCTCCTGCCGGGAAGTTGACCTGATGCTCAGCGGTTGCACGCCGATTGTGGGCTACAACAATGCCGGCAAGTCCAACATCATGGCTGCCATCGAGTGGCTTGTTGCGCCAAGCGCTCTGGGGGAGGGCGATTTCTTCGATACCAGTCTGCAGGTGGCTGTAGAAGGTGTAATCGAGGGACTGGATGAGGCCATGCTGGATCGGCTTGAGCCTAGGCATCGCACGAAGATGCTCCCTTTCATCCAGAATGATCGAATGAGACTGCGTCGTGTGCAGGTGGAACCCGGTGGCGGCAAGGCAGCGGCGAAACTAGAAGTGCGCAACCCGGCCGTTGAAGCCGATGCCGAGGATGCTTGGCAGCCGCCCCCGACTGGCATTCCCCAGGCAATTCAGGCCCTGTTTCCCGACCCCATCTTCATCGGTGCCATGGAGGACGCCGCCGAGGATGCCACCAAGCCCAAGACCGGTACCACCCTGGGCAAGCTGCTGGCGGAGTTCACCGCGCCGCTTGAAGCCGCCCACGGTGCAGCCATTCAGGCGACATTCGATGCCGTCAGCCGGCAACTTTCCCCTGATGGCGTCGAGCGAGTGGCAGAGTTGCAGCGCTTCGACCAAGAGGCTACCCAGGCGGTGGCCGACTTCTTCCCAGGGATCAATCTGCATCTTGATATCCCGGTGCCCGAGGTGAAGACGCTCTTCAAGCAGGGCACGGTCAAGATTAGTGAGCAAGGTAGGGGAGAGATCCGGGACTTCACTAGCCTCGGGCATGGTGCGCAGCGCAGTATTCAGATGGCGCTGATTCGCTACCTCGCCGAACTTAAGGCGGCAGAGGGCCAGCAGACCCAACGCCGGCTATTGCTGATCGAAGAGCCAGAGCTGTTCCTGCATCCCCAGGCCATCGAACAGGTGCGACTGGCGCTGGAGAGCCTCTCCAATGCTGGTTACCAGGTGGTGTTTGCCACTCACTCGCCGATGATGATCGATCGAGCAGCCATTCCCCATTCTCGAATCGTGCGCAAGGATGCCGTAACCGGTGAAACTCGCGTCATGCTGTCTGTCAGCGAAGCCTTGCAGCAGCGAGTGGAGAACGCCGACACCCGTCTGCACACTCTCTTCGAACTCAGAAACGCCAGTGGCTGGCTGTTCAGTGACCGCGTACTTCTGGCCGAGGGGCCGACTGAGCGACGCCTGTTGCCGGTGCTCTATGAGACGACGATGGCGCGAACGCTTGCCGCCGACCGCTTTGCCGTGATGAATCTTGGCGGTGTGGGCTCGGTACCGCACTGCCTCAAGGTATTTGACGAACTGGGAATCGAGGCCTACGCGCTGGCGGATTTCGACTTTGCAATCAATCAGTCGATCAAACATCGACTGATCGACAAGCAGGATGCCGATCTGGAAAGCTGTTTGACCCAGATTGCGGCCATGGCAGATCAAGATCCCGACATTGAGATTGGAGGCAATGGGCGGCCGACCAATGGTGGGCGAAAGAAGGCGGCACAGGTCTACGCAGAGTGGGCACGGCAGGATGCAGCACGCCCGGTTGCCCTGGCGTTGCATGAGAAACTCAAGGCACAGCGTGTCTGGCTCTGGCGCCTGGGCGATATTGAAGCCGTGCTTGGCTTGCCTGGTGACAAGAACGAGCAGGAGTGGGCCGAGTTTACTCAGCGCCTCGAGGCAGAGGGTCTTGATGCTTGTGTGAAAACTCCGCAATCACTACGAGACTTCTTTCACTGGCTCAATCGCCCCCTTGGCCCTTAACGCCTCACTCTTCACCCTTTACACCTCACGGACGACCATGAAACTCCTGATCACCGGCGGCGCGGGCTTTATCGGCTCGGCCGTGATTCGTCATATCATCGCCCACACTGCCGGCAGTGTGGTCAACGTCGACAAGCTTACCTACGCCGGCAACCTGGAGTCGCTTGCCGAGATAAGTGACAACGATCGCTACGTCTTCGAGCAGGTGGATATCTGCGATAGGGCGGAGCTGGAGCGGGTGTTCCGTGAGCACCGGCCGGATGCGGTGATGCACCTGGCCGCCGAGAGCCATGTGGACCGCTCCATCGACGGCCCGGCGGCGTTTATCGAGACCAACATCGTCGGCACCTACACGCTGCTGGAAGTCGCCCGGGCCTACTGGAATGGCCTGGATGCCGAGCATCGGGATGCCTTCCGTTTCCACCATATCTCCACCGACGAGGTATATGGCGACCTGGAAGGCCCAGAAGGGCTCTTCACCGAAGAGACCTCATACGCCCCGAGTTCTCCCTATTCTGCGAGCAAGGCCAGTTCCGACCATTTGGTGCGTGCCTGGCAGCGCACCTATGGCCTGCCCACGCTGATCACCAACTGCTCCAACAACTATGGCCCCTATCACTTCCCCGAGAAGCTGATTCCGCTGGTGATCCTCAATGCCCTGGAAGGCAAGTCGCTGCCGATCTACGGCAAGGGCGAGCAGGTTCGTGACTGGCTCTACGTGGAAGACCACGCTCGGGCCCTCTATCAGGTGGTAACGAAAGGCGAAGTAGGGGAGACCTATAACATCGGCGGCCATAACGAGAAACAAAATATCGAAGTGGTGCATACCATCTGTGCGATTCTCGACGAGTTGGCGCCGTCACCGCATTCGCCTTATGCCAACCTGATCACCCATGTAGCCGACCGCCCCGGCCACGACCTGCGCTATGCCATCGACGCCAGCAAGATCGAGCGCGAGCTCGGCTGGCGCCCGGAAGAGACCTTCGAGTCCGGCATTCGCAAGACGGTGCAGTGGTACCTCGCCAACCTCGAATGGTGTCGCCGTGTTCAAGACGGCAGCTACCAGAGAGAGCGCCTGGGCACCGCTTAGCATTTGTAGGAGGCCGGCTTCGCCGGGCGAAACCATCGCGCAGCGATGGCGATATACCGCATATAGAAAGGAATCACCATGGCACGCAAAGGCATCATCCTCGCCGGGGGCTCCGGTACCCGGCTGTACCCCATCACCATGGGCGTCTCCAAGCAGCTGCTGCCGATCTACGATAAGCCGATGATCTACTACCCGCTCTCGGTGCTGATGCTGGCCGGTATTCGCGAGGTATTGATCATCACCACGCCAGAAGATCTGGAAGGTTTTCAGCGACTGCTGGGTGACGGCAGCCAGTTCGGCATCGAGCTTTCCTATGCCGAACAGCCCAGCCCCGATGGCCTGGCTCAGGCCTTTGTCATCGGCGAGGAGTTTATCGGCAGCGACCCGGTGTGCCTGGTGCTGGGGGATAACATCTTCTACGGCCAGGGCTTTACGCCCAAGCTGCTGCAGGCGGCGAACCAGCAGAGTGGCGCCACGGTATTCGGTTACCAGGTCAAGGATCCCGAGCGCTTCGGGGTCGTCGAGTTTGATGCTGACAAGCGCGCTATCTCCATCGAAGAGAAGCCGGGTAAGCCCAAATCGCATTATGCTGTCACCGGCCTCTATTTCTACGACAACGATGTGATCGAGATCGCCAAGCGGGTCGAGCCCTCCCATCGTGGCGAGCTGGAGATCACCAGCGTCAACCGGGCCTATCTGGAGCGCGGTGATCTCAATGTCGAGCTACTTGGGCGTGGCTTTGCCTGGTTGGATACCGGCACCCACGAAAGCATGCTGGAAGCCGCACAGTTCGTGGAAACCATCGAGCGCCGGCAGGGCTACAAGATCGCCTGCCTGGAAGAGATCGCCTGGCGTAATGGCTGGATGAGTACGGCAGATATGATCGACGCCGGTAATCGCCTGGCCAAGAACGGCTATGGAGAGTATCTACTTTCCCTGATCGATGACGAATAACGTCTTACGGACCATTTTCTAAAACCTCTGGTTGCCATGATTCCTGTTACCAAGCCCTACCTGCCCAGCCGCGACAAGCTGGATCGCTATATCGACGGCATCTATGAGCGTCAGTGGCTGACCAACAACGGCCCGTTGGTGCAGGAGCTCACCAAGCGCCTGGAGGAGTACTTGGGGGTCGAGAACTTGCTGCTGGTCAGCAACGGCACCCTGGCGCTGCAGATTGCTTATCGAGCGCTGGGCATCAGCGGCAGTGACGAGCCTGTCGAAGCCATCACCACGCCCTTTACCTTTGTGGCCACAGCCAGTTCTCTGAAGTGGGATGGGGTGCAGCCGGTGTTTGTGGATATCGACGCCGATACCTGGTGCCTGGATCCGGCTTTGATCGAGGCGGCCATCACGCCGTGCACTCGTGCCATCGTGCCGGTGCATGTATTCGGTAATGCCTGTGACGTAGACGCCATCGATGAGATTGGCCGCAGGCACGACTTGAAAGTGGTCTACGATGCGGCTCATGCCTTTGGGGTGACCTACAAGGGAGAAAGTCTGCTCAAGCACGGTGATGCAGCGACCCTCAGCTTCCACGCCACCAAACTGTTTCACTCCATCGAGGGTGGTGCGATCGTCTTCAAGCGCAAGGAAGTCCTGGAGCGCGCCAGGAAGATGATCAACTTTGGCATCACTGGGCCGGAGAGTATCGAGGAGCTCGGCATCAACGCCAAAATGAACGAGTTTCAGGCCGCCATGGGGCTGTGTGTGTTGGATGAGATGGAAGACAACTTGCTGGCCCGAGCACAGGTCTGGCGCAGGTACGAGCAGGCGTTGCCCGCAAGTCTGCAACTGCAAGCCAAGCCGGAAGGATTGGAATACAACTGCGCCTACTTCCCCGTAGTGTTTGAAAGTGAAGAGCAAGCCGTACGCGTAGCGGCCACTCTCAAGGAAAATGGCGTACTGGCCAGGCGGTATTTTTACCCGTCGCTGGAAAGCGTGGGATGCCTGAAATCGCAGTCAGCGCAGCCGGTATCGAAGGATATTGCAAGTCGAATATTATGCTTGCCAATTTTTGATCAATTGGATCAACCAGATCAGGATAATATCATCAAGTGTATCAAGGTGGAGCTGAACGTATGAAGCTGGCAGTGATGCAGCCGTACCTGTTTCCCTATATCGGTTACTTCCAGCTTATTTATGCTTCCGACCTTTTCTTTATCTACGATGATGTATCATTCATTAAACAAGGATACATCAACCGGAATAATATACTCACTGCAAATGGCACTACTCGGTTTACTGTGTCGGTGCCAGGTGCTTCTTCAAATAAGCTGATATCTGATTTGGAATTTTCAGCTGATGTATCAAAATTTCTGAAATCCTTGGAGCAAAGCTATTCAAAGGCTGATTATTTTGCAGTGATTTTCCCGATGGTCTGTGACATTCTTGAGAACGATGATCGTTCAATTGCGAAGGTATGCCAAAAAAGTTATCAAGCCATTTTTTCGTATTTGGGCATCGAAAAACAATTCAAGAAAACAAGTGAACTCGATTACGACCGGTCCGCATCCGCACGAGACCGCTTGATAGCGTTGTGTCATAAGTTCGGCGCGGATTGTTACATCAACGCACCAGGTGGCAGGTCGCTTTATGCCAAAACCGATTTTTCAGAGCAAGGCGTGGACTTGAAGTTTATTGATTCATTGCCAGTGGAATACCAGCAGAGTAATCGTGAATTTGTTCCGAACCTGTCGATTATTGATGTGCTGATGAACTGTTCACCTGATGAAGTGGTGAACCTGATGAAACAATATGAACTTAATTAAGCGTATGGCTGATCTCAATATTAGCAAGTGGGAAGTTTTGTGACGGAAGCTGGATCAGAGAAGCCTATAGGCGGATACCAAGGGCTAGAACTTCCATTTTTTCAAGCGAACCTTGATCAGGCTTCGATAAAAGTAAATTCAGCTAGGTCAGCGATAAAAATAATACTCGATGTAGTCGGCGCAAAAAAGGTATGGGTGCCAGCCTATACTTGTGACGCGGTAGTCGAGGCGGTAAATGATCTGGGTGTTGAGTTAGAGTATTACCAGATAAACTCAAATTTTGATGTTGATGCTGATCTGAGACTTGGCAAGTATGAGTACATACTAGTCGTTGATTACTTTGGTTTGACAGGTGGTTCAGTAGATCGCTCCCTCAATAGGTTCGGTCATAGCAATACGATTGTTGATTGCTCTCAGGCTTACTTCTCTAAACATGCAGGAGCTTTAGCTACAGTATGGTCGCCGAGAAAATTTTTCGGTCTCCCAGACGGCGGGGTACTGTACTCAGAAGATCCTCGCATCAATCAGCCAGAGAGCAGAGACACCACATCGGCAACACGCATGGGCCATCTCATCAGCCGGCTTACGAACAGCCCTGAAGCGGCTTATCAGCAATATCAGGAGGCTGAGCAGGCAATTGCCGAACAGCCTGTGCTAGGAATGTCCGAATTAACCGAACGGCTGCTGCACTCTATCGATTACGAAGCGGCCCGAGCCTCACGAAACCGGAATGTACGCTACCTGCATGAGCGCCTGGGTAAGTATAATCAATTAAAGCTCCACGTTGACGTTGAAAGTGCCCCATTGTGTTACCCGCTGCTTCCGAATGTAAAGACAGCTAGTAGATCAGAGTTAATTAACAGCCGGGTGTTTGTGCCTAGCTATTGGCCGGAAGTGTTGACTCGGGTGGGAGAGGATAGCTTTGAGTGGAACCTAGTCACTAATGGCTTGTTCCTCCCTTGCGACCAGCGATACACAGAAAACGATATGGACAGGCTCGTCAGCCTGTTGGCAATCCAGTAAAAGGTTTTGATACATGGCCGCTCCTGAAAACCGCACCGAAAAATACGCACGCGTTACCTCTCTCGAAGAGCTGTTGAAAGAACTGAATGGCAATTTGGAGGATCCAAACAAGGCTTATTTGAATGATTCGGCTGAGCGCTTCTCCAAAATCTTTCTCATGGGGCCCCATCGTTCAGGCAGTACGTTATTTATGCAATGGCTTGCCAACACCGGCCTGGCCGCTTACCCAACTAACCTGCTCTCTCGCTTCTTCGGGGCGCCGTTGGTGGGCGCGAAAATTCAACAGCTTCTGACTGACCCTCGCTACAACTTCCGTAATGAAATCTTGGATTTCAACTCTGACGTCAATTTTAGTTCGGATAACGGTAAAACCAAGGGAGCGTTGGCACCCAACGAATTCTGGTATTTCTGGCGCCGCTTCCTGCCCTTCGACGAGCTGGACTACATGCCGCCAGAAGATCTACGCAAAATGGCTGATCTCGATGGCTTTCGGGATGAACTCAATGCCTTGGCGAATATATTTGAAAAACCTTTCGCCATGAAAGCCATGATCATGAATCAGAATATCCCTGAATTAGTGGAACAGTTCGACAAGGCTTTGTTTATTTGGATTCGTCGAGACCCGGTTTTCAATATTCAGTCTGCATTAGAAGCCCGCAAACGCCAGTACGGCGACATCAACACCTGGTATTCCTTCAAGATCAAGGAATATCCCGAGCTAAAAAATCTCGATCCATTGGAATCCGTCGCGGGCCAGATCGCTGCCATCAATTCTTCGGTAGAGCAGGGCATTGCGGACTTACCCGATAATCGAAAACTGGTGGTCCAGTACGAAGATTTTTGTCAGCGACCGGAGTATTACTATAAGGAAATCAGTCGCAGATTGGCTGAGCAGGGCGGCGTTGATTCAGTGCCTGAATATAGCGGTGAGTCGGAGTTCTCCAATACTAATCGGTGGCGGTTGGAGGAGTACTCACAAGAAGAAGCAGTGAAGGTTTATCATAGGATAGCGGAACAACAGGCATGAGTAAAGCTGTGTTAGGTAAAGCCAAGCGAAAAGTGAAACAACTTTTTGTGGAGGTTATCAAGAAAAGAACAGCCAAAGGTAAAGCAAAATACTTCTGTATCGGCAGAAATAAAACCGGCACGACCTCCCTGAAAGCAGCCTTCGAAGCCCTCGACTACCCCGTGGGCAATCAGCGTAAAGCCGAGGATCTCACCGGCAAGCACTACTTTGAAGACAATTTTCAGCCCATAGTGGATTACTGCAAATCGGCTCAGGTATTCCAGGACGTACCGTTCAGCTACCCGGAAACCTACAAGTACCTGGATAACGCCTACCCGGGCAGCAAGTTCATCCTCACCGTTAGGGATAGCCCGGAGCAGTGGTACAATTCCATCACGCGCTTTCATGCCAAGATGTTTGGAAAAGACGGCCGTATTCCAACTGCGGAAGACCTCAAGGCCGCGAAGTATGTATGGCCTGGATTCATGTACAACGTAGTGCGCGTGCACGGCACAACCGATGAAGACCCCTACAATAAAGACACCATGATCGCCCACTACGAGCGGTATAACAGGGAGGTGATGGAGTACTTTAAAGACCGCCCCGAGGACTTGTTAGTGATTAACGTCGCAGAGAAGGGCGCTTACCAAAAATTCGTTAAATTTCTTGGGGTGGATTCGCCTTTCGATGACTTCCCTTGGGAAAATAGAACCTAATGCTGAGTTTCGTTGAATGAAGGCAATGAACCGAAAAGTCGGCATTGGAGTGCTGTGGAATCTTGCTAACCTGTTCCTGACACGGGG
>NZ_KK211058.1:0-64452 GCF_000620045.1 Halomonas halodenitrificans DSM 735
CCGAAGCATCGAGAGGTTCGCCTGACGCCTCAATGAGGCCTCGTCACGAGTGGCGCACATTCTACCGAATCTGCCGCGACTGTCAACCGGTGATTTTCGAAGCCTTCCGAAAAACCCATTGCAGAACAGCCACTTCTGCCACATTCACCGCCTGCAACGTTTGCCCGTTGCCGGCAGCGGATGCGTACTTTACGGCTTTCCCCTCGGGCCTGCAAGCCCTCGGCGTAAAAAAGTTTCAGGGCCACGGCCGGCCGCCGAATACGCTGCCCTGATGACCACTCGATCCATCCACATGCCGGTGCTGCGACAGGCCTGTGGATACACCTCCCGGGGTCGGAGTTCTTCCCCGGTCGATGCATCGGGAAAGCATCGACAGGCAGATAATGAGGAAGGCCGTTTCACGGATTACCCCGTAGAAACAACAACGCCCGCTCTCGGCGGGCGTTGCGTTATTGCTGGCCATGCCTTCTTCGCTACTTGAGCGTCACCCGGGCATAGCGCTTCTTGCCAGCCTGAATGACATAGCTCTTCCCGGTATCCAGCATATGGTCGCGCTCGACGACCTCGCCATCGACCCTTACTCGCTCATTACCGAGCATGTCCTTGGCCTGGGCACTGTTCCTGGTCAGTTCGGAGCGGTTGAGTACGGCAGCGATCGGGGCCTGGGCGACGCCTTCGAAATCCACCTCCACCTCGGGGAGATCCTCGGGCAGTTCGCCTTCGGCCAGCTGATTCCCCGCGGAACGGTGGGCATTGGCGGCGGCGTCTTCACCGTGGTAGCGGCCGATCAGCTCGCGCGCCAGCAGCATCTTGATATCGCGCGGATTGGCGCCTTGCTCGACATCACGCTTGAGCGCCTCGATCTCCTCGTTGGACTTCAGCGAGAGCAGTTCGAAATAACGCCATATCAGGCTGTCCGGCATGGAGACCAGCTTGTTGAATATCGAACCCGGCGATTCATCAACCCCCACGTAGTTGCCCAGGGACTTGGACATCTTCTGCACGCCGTCGAGCCCCTCCAGCAGCGGCAGGGTGATCACCACCTGAGGCTCAAGGTCGAAATGCTTCTGAATCTCGCGCCCCATCAGCAGGTTGAACTTCTGATCCGTGCCACCCAGCTCGATATCCGCCTTCAAGGCCACGGAGTCGTAGCCCTGAACCAGCGGATAGAGGAACTCGTGGAGGGAGATAGACTGCCCACTCTTGTAGCGCTTCTCGAAATCATCGCGCTCCAACATGCGGGCTACCGTGCTCTGCCCCGCCAGTTCGATCATGTCGGCGGCGCTCATGGCGGTGAACCACTCCGAGTTGAAGCGCACCTCGGTCTTCTCGGGATCGAGAATCTTGAAGACCTGTTCCTTGTAGGTCTGGGCGTTGGCCTTGACCGCTTCCTGGGTGAGGGGCTTGCGCGTGACGTTCTTGCCGGAGGGATCGCCGATGCGCCCGGTAAAGTCGCCGATCAGGAAGACGATTTCATGCCCCAGATCCTGAAACTGGCGCATCTTGGTCAGCAGCACGCTATGGCCCAGGTGCAGATCCGGCGCGGTGGGGTCGAAGCCCGCCTTGATGCGCAGCTTGCGCCCGGACTCCAGCTTCTTGACCAGTTCCTCTTCCAGCAGGATCTCCTGGGTTCCCCGCTTCAGCAGCGCCAGCGCGCTCGCCACATCACTCATCGTCTCCTACTCCATGCATAAGGTTGCCGGGCCCGACGGGGCCATCGAATGGGGCGGAATGGTAGCATGAGTCATCGCCTTACGCTGACACCACACGACTCGGGAGACCCCCATGCCTCTATATATCGGCCTGATGTCCGGCACCAGCCTGGACGGTCTCGATGCCGCCCTGGTGGAGATCGACCCTGGACCGGATGGCGGCCGGCCCCGCCTGCTGGCCAGCCATGCCGAAACCATGCCGCCGGGGTTACGGACGCTGCTATGGGAGCTCTGCCACGCCAGCCGGGTCAGCTTCGCCGAACTGGCGGCGGCCGAGGAGGCCTTCTGCCGGCTCCAGGCAGAAGCCGTCGCCGCCCTCTTGAAGGCCAGTAACACCTCGCCCGACGCGGTGGAGGCCATCGGCAGCCATGGCCAGACCATCGAGCATGCCCCCTACGGTCATGACGGCGGCCCCGCCTATACCCTGCAGCTCGACAACCCCAGCCGCCTGGCCGAACTCACCGGCATCACGGTCGTGGCTGACTTCCGACGCCGCGATCTGGCGGCCGGTGGCCAGGCGGCGCCACTGGCGCCGGCCTTCCATCGGGCCCTGTTCCAGGCCCCGCAGGAGTGGCGACTGGTGCTCAATCTCGGGGGGTTCGCCAACTTGACGCTGCTGCCTCCCGACGAGGACACCCGCGCCCCGCTAGGCTTCGATTCGGGCCCTGCCAACGCGTTGCTGGACGCCTGGCATGCGCGCCACCGGGGCGGTGCCTTCGATGCCGATGGCGCCTGGGCAGCCTCGGGCAGGGTCGACGAGGCACTCCTGGCACGCCTGCTGGAAGAGCCCTTCTTCCACCTGCCACCGCCCCGCAGCACCGGCCGCGAGCTGTTTCATCTCGACTGGCTGGCCGAACGGCTAGGCGGTCAGGAGCGCCCGGAGGACGTGCAGGCCACCCTGGCCGAACTGACGGCGGCGAGCGTGGCCCTGGCGGTAGAGATGGCTAGGGAGCGTTTCGCTGCTCCACCCGCGGCGCAGCTGATTCCCTGTGGCGGCGGTGCCCACAATCGCGACCTTTTGGGTCGACTGTCGCGGCGCCTGCCGGACACCACTCTCGGCGACAGCGCCGAGTGGGGCTGGCACGCCGACTGGCTGGAGGCCGGCGCCTTCGCCTGGCTGGCCTGGCGACGCCTGGCCCGACTCCCGGGCAACCTGCCCAGTGTCACCGGCGCCGCGGGCCCTCGAGTGCTGGGAGGGGTCTACGCCGCCTGACGAATGCCTGGGCCACCGGCTCAGATGACGCCCCTGGCCTTGGCCTGAGCCTCGTCATGGGCCACGACGTTATCCGCCACCAGCCTGGCCAGCGATGCATCGAGGGTCTGCATGCCCAAACCGCCACCGGTCTGGATGGCCGAGTAGATCTGCGCCACCTTGTCCTCACGAATCAGGTTGCGCACCGCCGCCGTGGCCACCAGAATTTCATGGGCCGCCACCCGCCCCCCACTCATGCGCTTGAGCAGGGTCTGGGAGACCACCGCCTGCAGCGACTCCGAGAGCATCGAACGCACCATGGACTTCTCATCGCCGGGGAAGACATCGATGATCCTGTCGATGGTCTTGGCCGCGGAGGTGGTATGCAGGGTGGCGAACACCAGATGGCCGGTCTCGGCGGCGGTCAGCGCCAGCCGGATGGTTTCCAGATCACGCAACTCGCCGACCAGGATGATGTCCGGGTCCTCACGCAGGGCGCTGCGCAGTGCCGGGGCAAAGCCATGGGTATCGCGATGCACCTCGCGCTGATTGACCAGGCAGCGCTTGGAGCCGTGAACGAACTCCACCGGGTCCTCGATGGTCAGGATATGCTCATGGCGATGCTCATTGATGTAGTCGATCATCGCCGCCAGGGTGGTGCTCTTGCCCGAGCCGGTGGGGCCGGTGACCAGTACCAGGCCACGCGGCAGCATGGAGAGCCGCCGAAACGCCTGCCCCAGCCCCAGGTCCTCGAGGGTCAGCACCTCGGTGGGAATGGTACGAAACACCGCCCCCGCGCCACGAGCCTGATGAAAGGCGTTAACACGGAAGCGCGAGACCCCCGGCAGCTCGAAGGAGAAGTCGGTTTCCAGGTACTCCTCGTAGTCGCGGCGCTGACGATCCGCCATGATGGCGTGGATCAGCCCGCGAACCTCGCTGTCGTCCATGGCCGGCATCTCGAGCCGGCGAATGTCGCCATCCACACGAATCATCGGCGCCAGGCCGGCCGAAAGATGGAGGTCCGAGGCGTTCTGCTTTGCCGAGAACGTCAGCAATTCGGTAATATCCATGCGTTTCCCCCGCTCCCGCTATGGTGCGTCTTGTGAGAATCAGAATGACAGAGCCCGAGACATGACGGAGCCGGCAATCTCCGAATCCCTTGCCACCGCCCGACGGCGCCTGACCGATGCCCTGGCAGAGGCCGGCCGCCCGGTGGCCGACGCCCGCCTGCTGGCGGTAAGCAAGACCAAGCCCGCCGCCATGATTCGCGAGGCCTGGCACCTGGGCCAGCGCGATTTCGGCGAAAACTATGTTCAGGAAGCCCTGGACAAGCAGGCGGTTCTGGCCGACCTCGAAGGCATCGCATGGCATTTCATCGGCCCGCTGCAATCGAACAAGACCCGCGAGGTGGCCGAGCACTTCGCCTGGGTTCATAGCGTAGACCGCGTGAAGATTGCCCGCCGCCTCAATGATCAACGTCCGGCCGCCCTCGAGCCGCTGGATATCTGCCTGCAGGTCAATATCAGTGCCGAGGCCTCCAAGTCCGGGGTATCCCTGGCGGAGCTGCCGACGCTGGCCGAGGCCATACTGGACATGCCGCGACTGCGCCTGCGCGGCCTGATGGCGATCCCCGCACCGGCCCAGGGCCGAACCGCCCAGCGCGCCCCCATGGCCCGGCTGCGCGAGGCCCTCGAGGAACTCCGCAAGCGCTTCCCCGATGCCCCGCTGGACACCCTCTCCATGGGTATGAGCGATGATCTGGAGGCCGCCGTACTCGAGGGGGCCACCCTGGTGCGCCTGGGCACCGCCATCTTCGGGGCCAGGCAGCGACACGACTAATCCAACGCCGCGGCCGCCAGGGGCGGCCGCCTTCAGCGAGTCATATAGGACATCTCCATGGCAAACCGAGTCACCTTTATCGGCGCCGGCAACATGGCCGGTGCCATCATCGGCGGCATGATCGAAAGCGGCTTCGGTGCCGACAGCATCACCGCCACCTCACGCCATGACGCCGGGCTGGCCCCGCTGCGTGAGCGGCTCGGCATTCACACCACCACCGACAACGTCGCGGCGGTCGCCGAGGCCGACGTGGTGATACTGGCCGTCAAGCCGCAGGTCATGCGCCAGGTATGCGAGGACCTGCACGACGCCATCCAGGCCCGCCGCCCGTTGGTCATCTCGGTGGCCGCCGGCCTGTCCGCCGAGACCCTCGAGCGCTGGCTGGGCGGTAATCTGCCGCTGGTACGCTGCATGCCCAATACACCCTCGCTGGTCGGCGCCGGCGCCTCCGGGCTCTACGCCAATGCCCGGGTCGACGAGGCCCGGCGCCACCTGGCGACCGAGCTGATGGAGGCCGTGGGCCTGGTGGAGTGGGTGGACGATGAGTCCCTGCTGGAGGCCGTCACCGCCGTCTCTGGCAGCGCCCCCGCCTACTTCTTCCTGATGTTCGAGGCCATGGAGGCCGCCGGCGTCGAGCAGGGACTCCCCGCGGATACCGCTCGTCGCCTGGCCATGCAGACGGCCTTCGGGGCGGCGAAGATGGCCATGGCCAGCGACGAGTCGCCCGCCCAGCTCAAGCGCAATGTGATGTCGCCCGGTGGCACGACCGAGCGTGCCATCGAGCATCTGGAGCAGGCTGGCCTGCGCACCATCCTGGCCGAGGCCATGAACGCCTCTGCGACGCGTGCCAGCGAGATGGCCACCGAACTCGACAAGAACTGAGTCCCGGCGTACCGATACGCCACGCGACTTCCAACCAATCCTGAGGAGGCCCCTATGGGCAGTCAACTGGGCAGCGCCGGCCTGACGCTGATCAACACCCTGGTCAATATCTACATCTTCCTGCTGATGCTGCGCCTGCTCCTGCAGGCCTCCCGCGCAGACTACTTCAACCCCATCAGCCAGTCGGTGGTCAAGGTCACCCAGCCGGCGGTCCGCCCCTTCCAGAGCTTCCTGGGGCCGGTGATGGGTCGCTTCGACCTGGCCACCCTGGCCTGCGGCCTGGTGATCAAGGCGGTCAGCATCGTGCTGATCCTGCAGATCGCGGGCTTCGGCATGCCATCCATCGCGGGAGTGGCCATCGGTGCCGTGGCGGCGTTGGCGAATGCCGTTCTCAAGATCTACTTCTTCGCGCTGATCATGATGATCATCCTCAGCTGGGTGGCCCCCAACGCCAGCCACCCGGGGGCCCTGCTGGTCATGCAGCTGCTCGAACCGATCATGGCGCCGGTGCGCAAGGTGATCCCGCCGCTGGGCATGATTGACCTGTCGCCCATCTTCGTCTTCATCGCCATCAGCCTGATCGATGGTATCGTGGTGACCTCGCTGACCCGTGCCGCCGGACTCGCCGGCGCCCTGGTAGGGCTCTGACAACAGCGGCAAACACTTCCTCGCAACGACGGGAGACGGAAGGACTGATGCCCGAGATCGCACGCGACTCGGTCGGCCTGGTGACGCCCCAGACGGCTCACTTCGACGACCCCCTTGACCTGGCCTGCGGCATGACGCTGCCGGCCTACGACCTCGTCTACGAGACCTACGGCACCCTCAACGCCGAGCGCTCCAACGCCGTGCTGATCTGCCATGCTCTCTCCGGCCACCACCACGCCGCCGGCTACCACGACGCCGAGGAGCGCAAACCGGGCTGGTGGGACGCGCATATCGGCCCCGGCAAGTCCATCGACACCGAGCGCTTCTTCGTGGTCTCGCTCAATAACCTCGGCGGCTGCCACGGCAGCACCGGCCCGGCCAGCCTCAACCCCGAGACGGGCCGCCTGTGGGGCCCGGAGTTTCCGATGATGACCGTGGGCGACTGGGTGCACAGCCAGGCCCGGCTGGCCGACCGCCTGGGCATCGAGCGCTTCGCCGCGGTCATCGGCGGCAGCCTCGGCGGCATGCAGGCACTGCAGTGGTCCCTGAGCTACCCGGAGCGGGTCGCCAGTGCCGCCGTCATCGCCGCCACGCCCAGGCTCTCGGCCCAGAATATCGCCTTCAACGAGGTCGCCCGCCAGGCCATTCGCTCCGACCCCGAGTTTCATGACGGCTGGTACGCCGAGCATTCGGCGATCCCCCGTCGCGGGCTCAAGCTGGCCCGCATGGTCGGGCACATCACCTATCTCTCCGCAGACGCCATGGGCCACAAGTTCGGCCGCGACCTGCGCAGCGATGAGTTCAACTTCGGCTATGGCGTCGAGTTCCAGGTCGAATCCTACCTGCGCTATCAGGGAGACACCTTCTCCACGTCCTTCGACGCCAACACCTACCTGCTGATGACCAAGGCGCTGGACTACTTCGACCCGGCCTCCCTGCACGACGGTGACCTGGCCCAAGCCCTGGCGCCGGCCCGCTGCCCCTTCCTGGTGGCCAGCTTCACCACCGACTGGCGCTTCCCGCCGTCCCGCTCCCGGGAGCTGGTCGACGCCCTGATTCGTGCCGGCAAGCCGGTCAGCTATGCCAACATCGACTCGCGTCACGGCCACGATGCCTTTTTGATGCCCGAGCCTCGCTACCAGGCGGTATTCGCCGCCTTCATGTCGCGGGTGGCTCGGGACCTGGGCCTGGAGGACTCCCCATGAACCGCGCGGACCTCAAGCTGATCCATGAATGGGTGCCCCAGGGCGCGCATATTCTCGACCTGGCCTGCGGCGACGGCACCCTGCTCGACGCCCTGGCCCGCGACAAGGGAGTCACCGGCTACGGCCTGGAGATCGACTCCGAAGGCATCACCGCCTGTGTCGCCAAGGGGGTCAACGTCATCGAACAGAATATCGACGATGGGCTGGCCAACTTCGACGACCAGGCCTGCGACCTGGTGGTGATGACCCAGGCCCTCCAGGCCTTGCGGCGCCCCGATCGCGCCCTCGACGAGATGTTCCGGGTGGCCGACGAGGCCATCATCACCTTCCCCAACTTCGCCTACTGGCGCCACCGGGTGCACCTGGGCATCCGCGGCTATATGCCGGTCTCCAAGTCGCTGCCCCACGCCTGGTACGACACGCCCAACATTCACCTGTCGACCTTCAACGACTTCGAGCAACTCTGCCGCGACAAGGGGCTGATCATCGTCGACCGGGCGGTGGGCATCGGCGACCACGAGGGCCACTGGACCTCGCGGCTGTGGCCCAACCTGTTCGGCGAGATCGCCATCTTCCGGGTCACCCGCGGCTGACCCAAAAGCCATCAGCGATAGACGGCAAGAGGCAAGACGACGATGCGAAGCCTTGTGAGCGCCCTGTTACTCGGCGCAATGATGATGCTGACCGGTACCGCTACCGCCCAGCAGTTCGAACGGGTCGGCGACGTCCAGATTCACTACAGTGCGGTGGCCACCAGCTTCCTGCCCGAGGCGGTGGCCCGCGACCACCAGATCCAGCGCAACCCGGCGCTGGCGCTGCTCAACGTCAGCGTGCTCGAAAAGCGCGAGGATGGCACCACCCGCAGCGTACCGGCCAGGGTCGATGGCCGGGTGGGCGGCGTAGGCGAGCATGCCGATGACAGCCCGTTGAGCTTTCGCACCCTGCGCATCGGCGACACGCCCTCACAGGTCGCGGTGTTTCGCATCGACGACGGCGCGCCAATGCGCTTCGACCTGGAGGTGTATCACGACCGTAACGGCGAACCCGCCCATGTGCAGTTTATCCAGCGCTTCTATATCGACCGTTAACCGCACCGACCGTTAACCGCCGCTGAAGCGCCACGGGCAGTTCGGCATCCAGGCATATGGCCACCGGCACCCCGTCGCGGCGCCGCACCCGGCAGCGGCGTGCCAGCACCTCCACGCCCCGCCCCGCCGCCTCGCGCAGGGTGGCCGCATAGGCGGGGTCCAGGTGCTCGGCGGGGGCGACATCGTCGATACCCTCGTGGGCCACGCAGAACAGCAGCACCGCGCGCTGCCCCACCTCAGCCAGGGCCATCAGTGCCTCCAGGTGCTTCCTGCCGCGTTCGCTCACCGCATCCGGAAAGTAGCCATGCCCGTCGCTCTCCCTGAGCGTCACCTGCTTGACCTCCACGAAGGCCGTGCCGCGTTCGGGGTCATCGAGACGAAAGTCGATCCGCGAGGCCTTCTCGCCCTCGGTGGCGACCGGCGCCTCGCGTCGCAGGTCGGCATACCCGCTCAACGCCGACACCCACCCGCCACGCAGCGCCTCCTCGACGATGCGATTGGCGCGCCCGGTCTGCACCGAGGCCATCGCCAGGCTGCCATCGGGCTGAGGCAGCTCGATCAGCTCCCAGGTCCATGCCAGCTTGCGTCTGGGATTATCGCTGGGCGATAGCCATACCCGGCAGCCCGGCATGTTGACCGCGCGCATGGAGCCGGTATTGGGGCAGTGGGCTACCACCTCACGGCCATCATCGAGCCGCACATCGGCCAGGAAGCGCTTGTAGCGGCGCAGCAGAACACCGCCGACCAGCGGAGGATAGTCCATGCATTCGTTCCTTATTGACGCGCCAGGAAGCGCTCGAGACGACTCACCGCTTCCTCCAGTCGCTCGACTCCGGTGGTGAAAGCGATGCGCACATGCCGCTCGCCGCCCTCCAGGGCAAAGTCGCTTCCCGGCGTGATGGCGACGTTCTCCTCGTCCAGCAGGCGCTGGCAGAAGGCCTGGCTGTCGTTGCTGTAGCGGGAGATATCCAGCCACAGATAGAAGGCACCCTGAGGCGGCAACGCCGGGGCGAGTCCGAGCCGTGCCAGCCCGGCCAGCAGCGCATCCCGGCGGCGACCCATTTCGACTCGCCGCTCCTCGAGGATATCCAGACTCTCGGGGGTAAAGGCGGCCAGTGCCGCATGCTGTGCCGGGGTGGGAGCGGCCAGGAAGACGTTCTGGGCGAGCCGCGTCAACGGTTCGACCGCCTCCTCGGGCGCCAGCAGCCAGCCCAGGCGCCAGCCGGTCATGCCGAAGTACTTGGAGAAGCTGTTGACCACGAAGGCGTCCGGCGTGATCGCGGCCATGGACAGCGGCTCCAGGTCATAGCAGAGTCCCTGATAGATCTCATCCACCAGCAGGTGTCCGCCGCGCCGAGACACCGTCTCGGCCACTGCCGCCAGCTGGTCGGCGTCCAGCATATGACCGGTAGGATTGGAGGGGGTCGCCAGCATCGCCAGGCGTGTGGCGTCATGCCAGTGCGACTCGACCAGTTCGGCATTCAGCTGCCAGCCGCTGGCCGGCCCCACCGGCACGGCATCCACCTCGGCCCCGGCCAGGGCCATGAAGTGGCGGTTGCAGGGGTAGTTGGGGTCGGCCATCAGCACGCGGTCGCCGGGCCCGGCCAGCAGCTGACTGGCCAGCAAGAGCGCCCCGGAGGCCCCGGGCGTGATCAGGATTCGGCGCGGGTCCACCTCGGCACCGAATCGGGCCGCATAGTGACCGGCAATCGCCTCGCGCAGGGCGGGCAGCCCGGCCGCCGGCGTGTAGCGTGTGTGACCCGCCGACAAGGCGGCCTGTCCAGCGGCGACCACCGGTTCCGGAGTCGGAAAGTCCGGCTCGCCTATCTCCAGGTGGATCACGTCATGGCCGGCCGCCTCGCGAGCCTGGGCCGTTTCCAGCAGATTCATTACCCGGAAGGGGGCGACTCGATCGATGCGCGGGCTCCACGCCATGGTAAGTCTCCTGTCGATAGGCCACCATGCAGAGGGAAAGGCCTCTCCGACACGGTCAAGGAATGGTGTTACTGAGGCCCTAGTGTAGCGACTTTGGTGGCAAGATCGCAGCCGAACAACCGCTCAAGCTTGCAAAGCTATGGTTTATCGGCTAAACAAGCATGCCTTTGGCGTGAGATATCTTGCCTGGCGGCGAATATCGATCAGCAGTCACACAAGTAACGAGGCAGCACCATGCCAGTAGCCGATAAGAAAATGGAAGCTCTCGAGAAGTTCACCCCCTACGAACCGGCGGCGGGTGAGGAATACATGAACGAGAAGCAGCTGGAGCACTTCCGACAGATCCTGCTGGGCTGGAAACAGGATCTCATGGAAGAGGTAGACCGTACCGTTCGCCATCTGCAGGAGGAGGCGAACAACTACGCCGACCCCGCCGATCGCGCTACCCAGGAGGAGGGCTTCAGCCTGGAGCTGCGCACCCGGGACCGCGAGCGCAAGCTGCTCAAGAAAATCAACGAGACGCTTGAAATGATCGACGAGGACGACTACGGCTTCTGCGAGGCCTGCGGCGTCGAGATCGGCATTCGCCGACTGGAAGCCCGCCCCACCGCCACCCTGTGCGTGGACTGCAAGACGCTGGCCGAGCTCAAGGAAAAGCAGCTAGGCGGATGATTCCGGTATGCCGGTGCTGTGGCTGACCCTTCATGACGGGCACCCTTGGGTGCCCGTCCATGCATCCGACGCCTGGAAGCCTGCATGAATCGCTACCGTGGACGCTTCGCCCCCACCCCCTCCGGGCCACTCCACTTCGGCTCGCTGATCGCGGCCCTGGCCAGCTTCCTCGATGCCCGCCAAGCCGGCGGCGAGTGGCGGCTACGCATCGAGGATATCGACCCGCCACGCTGCCCGGCCGGCGCGGGCGACGAGATCCAGCGCCAGCTGGACGCCTTCGGGCTGCACTGGGATGGCCCGGTGCTCTGGCAACATGCCCGCGACGCGGCCTATCAGGCCGCCCTCGAGCGCTTGACCGAACGTGGCCTCGCCTACCCCTGCAGCTGCTCACGCAAGCAGTGGCGTGGCTACCCTGTCTACCCCGGATGGTGCCGCAATGCCGTCTGCGAACCCGACAAGCCGGTGGCATGGCGACTACGCAGCGACCTGGGGTTACGCCCGGTGATATGGCAGGATCGCCTGTTCGGGGAACAACGCTTCGACCCGGCCGAACTCGGTGATGTGGTCCTGAAGCGCAAGGATGGTCTCTGGGCCTATCAGCTTGCCGTGGTGGTGGACGACGCCGACCAGGGCATTACCGAAGTCGTGCGCGGTTTCGACCTGCTCGATAACACTCCCTGGCAGCGCCAGCTGCAGGATGCCCTCGGGGCCGCCGAACCGCGTTATCTGCACCTGCCGCTGATCACCGGTGAAGACGGCCAGAAGCTCTCGAAGCAGAACCTGGCGCCGGCGCTCCCCACGCGGGACGCCTCGGTGCGTCCGCTGCTCCACGCTGCCCTGAGGGCGCTCGACCAGGTACCTCCCGAGGCGCTTGCCACCGCACCCGTGACCGAGCAGCTCGCCTGGGCCGTGGAGACGTGGTCGGTGGCCCGCATTCGCCCTCGGGCCGAGCACCCCCTCGCCGACGCTCAGGCGAGGGCGTAGCCAAGGAGAAGGAAGCGCCATGTACGCCTACCGCTTAATGCTGTTCCTGGTGTTCATCGGCTATCTGCTCTCGCCGCTGATGATGAACGGCTGGGCCAGCCCCGACGTCGCCTGGTACCGTCCCTTCGTCATCTGGGGCGTACTGATCGCCCTGACCCTGTGGCTGGAGCAGAAGAGAAAGCTCGATGAACGCTAGCCTGAGACCGTATCGCTCGCCGGGTACCGTCATGATCGCCAGGAGAAAACTCGATGAATGCTAGCCTGGTCGGCATGCTTGGCTCGGGGGCCGGCTTTCTGCTGCTGCTCTGGCTCTGCGCCCAGGCCGTGGAGCGCGGCTGGATTTCCACGCGCATCACCCGTCACCCACTGGTCTATGCCCTGGCGCTGGGCGTCTACGCCAGTGCCTGGGCGATCCATGGCAGCCTGGAACTGGCCGCCGCCTCGGGCTACGGTTATTTAACCTACTACCTGGGCATGGCCGGCGCCTTCCTCCTGGCGCCGGTGCTGCTGGTGCCGATCCAGCGCATGGTGCGCACCTACCAGCTGGCCTCGCTGGCCGACCTCTTCGCCTTTCGTTATCGCTCACGCTGGGTCGGCACCCTGATCACCCTGGTGAGCCTGCTGACGGTGCTGCCGCTGCTGGCACTGCAGGTGCAGACCATGGGCAACGCCATCTACCTGATGACCGGCGTCGCTTCGCCGGCCACTCTGGCGCTGTTCTTCTGTGTGCTGCTGGCGCTGTTCGACATGAGCTTCGTGGGTCGACGGCGCATCGATGGCCAACACGACAGCCTGCTGGCCGTGATGGCACTCTCGTCCTTGATCAAGCTGCTTGCCATGCTGGGCCTGGGCGCCTTTGCGCTGTTTGCGGTCTTCGAGGGCCCCGCCGATGTGCAGGCCTGGCTCGAGGGCCCGGGCCAGGCCTTCCAGGACAGCGTGACCCAGACCGACCCGGCCCACTGGCGCTCGCTGCTGCTGCTGTTCTTCGCCGGCTTGCTGATGCCGCATATCTTCCACCTGGTGTTTACCGAGACCCGCTCGCGCCACACCCTGTTGCAGGCCAGCTGGGCACTCCCCCTGTTCCTGTTGCTGATGGCGCTGCCGGTGCCGCTGATCCTGTGGGCCGGCCAGCGCCTGGGCATCAGCGCCTCCCTGGAGACCGCCTACCTGGCGTTCGGCCTCTCCGACTCGATAGCCCTCCAGGCCCTGGCCTTCCTCGCCGGGCTGGCCGCCACCAGCGCCACCACGCTGCTGATCGCCCTGGCGCTATCGGGCATGCTGGTCAACCACATCTTCCTGGTGGCACACCCTCCCGAGGCTCACCATGATCTCTACCGCTGGCTGCGCTGGCTGCGCCGCGGCCTGGTCGCCGCCGTGGTGCTCGGCGGCTGGCTGTTCTACCGCCTCATCGGCGTACACCATGACCTGACCAGCCTGGGGCTGGCCGCCTTCGTGGGCATGGCCCAGTGCCTCCCGGGGCTGCTGGCCCTGCTCTACTGGCCGGGCGCCAACCGACGTGGCATGGTCTCGGGCCTGGTCGTCGGCCTGCTGGTGTGGCTCGCCGGCCTGTGGGTCCCCCTGCTGAGCGATTTGCCCGCCCTGATTGTCATTCCGCCGGGACTCGAGATGCTGAACGGTGAGCCGGCCTGGTATGCGGTCACCCTCGTCTCCCTGGCGAGCAATGCCCTGGTCCTTATCGTGGTCTCCCTGGCCACTCCGACATCCGAAGGTGAGCGCGCCGCCGCCGAGGCCTGCTCGGTGGATGCAGTCATCCGTCCCAAGCGCCTACCGCTGGAGATGGCCTCCGGAGAGGAGTTCAAGCTTCCTCTGGCCCGCGCCCTCGGCGAGTCGGTGGCGACCCGCGAGGTGGATCGTGCCCTGGATGATCTTAGCCTGTCCCCTCAGGATGGTCGTCCCTATGCGCTGCGGCGCCTGCGCGACCGTCTGCAGGCCAACCTCTCGGGACTGATGGGCCCCTCGGTGGCTCAGGACATCGTCGACCGTTACCTGCCCTATCGCCAGGATGGCCCGGGGGCCACCGAAGATATCCACTTCGTGGAGAGCCGCCTGGAGGCCTACCGCTCGCGGCTCACCGGCCTGGCGCGGGAACTCGACGGCCTGCGTCGCTATCATCGCCGCACCCTGACCCGACTACCGATGGGACTATGTGCCTTCGGCGAGGATGGCGAGCTGCTGATGTGGAATGATGCCCTGGCCCGGCTCTCGGGCATCGACGGTGGTGGCGTGATAGGTTCACGGCGCGAAAGCCTGCCAACCCCGTGGAACGAGCTGCTTGGACACATCATCGCCGAGCCCGGTACTCAGCTCTACAAGCAACCGGTGGTGCTGGACGATGCCACGCGCTATCTCAGCCTGCACAAGGCCGCGCTGGAGGGTAGCGACAGCGAACCCGGCGGCATGGTGATCCTGGTCGAGGATCACAGCGAGATGAAGTGGCTGGAAGATGAACTGGTACACGCCGCCCGCCTCGCCTCCATTGGCCAGCTGGCCGCCGGGGTCGCCCACGAGATCGGCAATCCCATCACCGGCATCTCGTCACTGGCCCAGAATCTGCGCTACGAGACCAGCGACCCGGAAGTGCTGGAGACCACGGAGCAGATCCAGCAGCTCACCGATCGCGTCTCGCGAATCGTCTCCTCGCTGGTGGGCTTCGCCCACGGCGGTCGCCATCTCGCCGGCCGCGAGCTCGCCCCGGTGGCGATTGCCGAGATGGTCGACGAGGCCATCCACTTGATCCACCTGGCCCGCTCGAGGGACGATGTGCACTTCGACAATCGGTGTCCGGCAGCGGAGCATGTCGAAGGCGATAGCCAACGTCTGCTGCAGGTGATGGTCAACCTGCTGGGCAACGCCCGGGACGCCAGTGGCCCGGGGGATGACGTGATCATCGAGGCCACCCCGGAAGCCTCCGGGTTGAGAGTCAGCGTCACCGATGAAGGGGCAGGTATCGACACCAGCGTGCGCGATCACCTCTTCGAGCCCTTTACCACCACCAAGCCTCCCGGCGAGGGGACCGGTCTCGGCCTGCCATTGGTCTACAGCATCGTTGCCGAGCACCACGGCTCCCTCGACGTCGAGTCGCCACCGCCCGGAGCCGAACGCGGCACCCGCATCAGCCTGTGGCTACCGCATCACCAGAAGGAGGGTGAGACACCCCGATGAGCCGGATCCTGATCGTAGAAGACGAAGCCATTATCCGCAGCGCGCTGCGCCGGCTGCTCGAGCGCCACGACTATCGAGTGGACGAGGCCGGCTCGGTGAGCGATGCCATGGCCCTGGATCCGCAGTGCTTCGACCTGGTGATCAGCGACTTGCGCCTGCCGGGCGAGCCGGGTACCGAACTGATCGCCCGGGCCGCCCCGGCACCGGTACTGATCATGACCAGCTACGCCAGCATGCGCTCCGCCGTGGACGCCCTCAAGCTGGGTGCCGTGGACTACGTGGCCAAGCCCTTCGACCACGACGAACTGCTGGAGACCGTGGCCCGGGTACTGCATCAGCAGGGCAGCCTGCGTGCCGAGCCTCCCGATATCGCGGATACCAGCGGACAGGCGCGACCGATGATCGGCCACTGCGAGGCGATGCAGCGGGTGTACGCCCGGATTCGCAAGACCGCGCCGGCCGATGTCACCGTGCTCATCCAGGGCGAATCCGGCACCGGCAAGGAACTGGTCGCCCGCGCCCTGCATCAGCAGAGCAGGCGAGCCCGGGCGGCGCTGATCTGCGTCAATTGCGCGGCGATTCCCGAGACGCTTATCGAGTCGGAGCTGTTCGGCCATGAAAAGGGGGCGTTCACCGGCGCCAGTGCGGCACGTACCGGCCTGGTGGAGGCCGCCGACGGCGGCACCCTGTTTCTCGACGAAATTGGTGAGCTGCCTCTGGACGCCCAGGCGCGACTGCTGCGCGTGCTTCAGGAAGGGGAGATCCGCAAGATCGGTTCGGTGGAAACTCGCCATGTCGATGTACGCCTGATCGCCGCCACCCACCGCAACCTGCAGGCACTGTCCAAGACCGGTGAATTCCGGCTCGACCTCTACTACCGCCTCAACGTCATGCAGATCGACCTTCCCCCCCTGCGCGAACGAGAGGATGATGTACTGCTGATCGCCGATGTCTTGCTGGAAAAGGCGTGTCGGCGTCATGAACGTGAGGGGCTACGCCTCTCACGGGCCGCCCGCGACGAGATCCGCCACTACCCCTGGCCCGGCAACGTACGCGAACTGGAAAACGCCCTGGAACGGGGCGTGATCCTCTCCGAGGGTCATCTGATCCACCCCGATGACCTGGGCCTTAGCGAGGCTGCTGGCGCCCCGCCGGTGCAGCGGCATCCCACTCCCCCCCGGCAACCTCTCGCCGCCGACGAGGAGCCCCCCCCCGAGGGTGACCTCTCTCTGGAAGACTACTTTCAGCACTTTGTGCTGGAACATCAGGATAATATGAGCGAAACCGAGCTGGCCCAGAAACTCGGCATCAGCCGCAAGTCGCTCTGGGAGCGCCGCCAACGCCTCGGCATCCCTCGCAAGAAGAGTTCGCGACGCAGAAGCGATTGACCCTGGCCGCCCCGCGGCCACCACCTTGTTTGGCCCGAACGCTCCCCCGACGGTCTTTGACCAAAGTGCAATCCGCACTCCATCGCCCCTTTCATGCCCGAATATTGCTGCATTCCCGGCGATCTTCGACCAAAGTGCAACCCCCGCTCTATCGCCCTCTTCTGGTATATCGAGCCACATTTCGGGCGGTCCACGCACCATTTGTTACCGTCCCACACAGGTCGTGCCCGGTTACGGCACCAACCGAGTAACACTCTCGTTCCTTCCCAAGGCACCCTCTCCACACTAAAAACATAACAACATGAATTTGATGGATAAATTTAAACCTGGCATGCCACCTGCTACATACAGGGCAAGAAAAACAAGTTCCGGCGTCATCCGCCGCCCAACACAACGACAACAGCGAAACCCGGATGACACAGGCCCACTACAACAAAGCCAAGAGGCGTGGGCCAGTGCCGTACAGGCACGACATCAACAAGCACAATTGAAATGACGTGCCCGGCCCCTCGGCCCTAACAACAACAGCAAGACACGAGGCACCGGAAACTCAGGACGCGACGCGCCAGCCACGCCCACAACAAGAACAAGGGGCCAGCGAGGCGCACCCCCGGAAACAACAACAACACACCGGGGGAAGGCAATTTTTGCCGTCGTGGTTGGATTATTGTTTTGAATACGAGGCGGTCTCCACCGGGAGCGCCAACAAGGATAACAACACTGCTTGCCTGAACTCCTTGGTGACTGTGGTGCGTATTCAAGGCGATGTGCCATCACGAAGAAAAATCAAGCAGTAGGGACGCTGCAACGTTGCTTGAGGGGGAGGCCACTGGCCTCCCCCTTCTACGTCTGGGCACCAGCAGGAGGCAGGCGCCAAAGAGGTACCGGCGCTATGCAATCTCACGGGGGTCCGCTACACTCAACGCCTTTACACGCTTTCTCCGCCCTGCGAGTCGATATCGTCGCATGTTCAAAGGATTTACCCGTTTTCTGCAGAGTCCCGGCGAGAGCCTGAAGTCACTGTTCGGCACCGAGGCAGCCGCCGCCGCACCCGAGGTCCGCGTCATCCCTCGCGAAGAGCACTCTGTCTCGCGCCAGCACCTCAGCGATGCTGCCCTCAAGGTCCTCTATCGGCTGCATAACGCCGGTTTCGAGGCATACCTCGTCGGGGGCTGCATACGTGACTCCCTGCTGGGACGAATGCCCAAGGACTTCGATGTGGCGACCGACGCCACACCGGAACAGGTCAAGGGCCTGTTTCGTAACTCGCGGATCATCGGCCGCCGCTTCCGTATCGTCCACGTGCGCTTCGGCCGGGAGGTCATCGAGGTCACCACCTTCCGCGGCAAGCCCGGTGACGACCACGCCGATCATATCGCCCAGCAGTCCGACGACGGCCTGCTGCTGCGCGACAACGTCTGGGGCAACGTCCAGGAAGACGCGCTGCGCCGCGACTTCACCATCAACGCCCTCTACTACAGTATTGCCGACTTCTCGATCCACGACTTCGCCAATGGCGTGGACGATATCGAGACACGCACCCTGCGCCTGATCGGCGAGCCGGCGACCCGCTACCGCGAGGATCCGGTGCGCATGTTGCGTGCCGTACGCTTTGCGGCCAAGCTCGACTTCCAGCTGGCCCCCTCCACCGAGGCGCCGATTCGCGAACTCGCCCCCTTGATGCTGCAGATTCCTCCGGCGCGGCTGTTCGACGAAGTGCTCAAGCTGTTCATGGCCGGCTATGGCGTCGAAACATTCCGCCTGCTGCGCCACTACGGCCTGTTCGAGATGCTACTCCCCGAGGCTGCCGAGGCCATGGATGAGCTACCCTGGGCCGAGCGTCTGGTCGAGGAGGCCCTGGCCAGTACCGATCGACGCATCCACGAGGAGCGCCCGGTCACACCAGCCTTCCTGTTCGCCGCCATGCTGTGGGGGCCGGTAGTGAAGCGCCAGGCCGAGCAGCAGGCCAATGGCCTGCCGCCGATTCCCGCGCTACAGGCCGCTGCCCAGCAGGTGATATCCCGCCAGCTGCAGCATGTATCGATCCCCAAGCGCTTCAGCATGCCCATGCGCGACATCTGGGATCTACAGCATCGGCTGCCGCTGCGCCGCGGCCGCCGAGCCTTCCAGACCCGTGAGCACCCACGCTTCCGTGCCGCCTACGACATGCTGCTGTTGCGCGAAGCCGCCGGTGAGCTGGCCCCGGGTCTGGGTGATTGGTGGACCGCCTTCCAGAAGGCCGACGAACACGAACAGGCACGCCTGCTCGACAAGGCCGGTGCCAATCCCGCCGGCAGCGGCAAACCCGGTCGCAAGCGGCGTCCGCGGCGCCGCAAGCCCCGTAACAGCAACAAGGGGGGCAGCTCGAACTCAAGCAACAACGGCGGCAACTTGGACTCATGAGCCTGCACCGCGCCTGGGTCGGCCTGGGCAGCAACCTCGATGACCCTCGCCACCGGGTCGAGTCGGCCATCGAGTCGCTCGACCGGTTGCCATTGACGCGGCGCCTCGCCGCCTCGTCGCTGTATGCGAGTCGTCCCGTCGGCCCCCAGGACCAACCCGATTTCATCAATGCCGTGGCCTGCCTGGAAACACGCCTCTCGCCACTGGCCTTGCTCGACCAGCTCCAGGCCCTGGAACAACGCCATCGCCGGACGCGGTCTCGCCGCTGGGGCCCCCGCACCCTCGACCTGGACCTGCTACTGTTCGATGATAGCACCCTGTGCCTGCCGCGCCTGACGGTGCCACACCCGGAAATGACCCGCCGCGCCTTCGTACTGGTGCCACTGCTGGCGATGGCACCGCGGATGCGCCTGCCCGACGGGCGGCAACTGGCGGACCTGGAGGCCACACAGGCCAATAGTCTATTGAACGAAGTGTTACCGCTCCAGGAAGACAGTCCGTAAGTGTTACCCATCGACACAGCATGGCCATTCAGGTAACAATCGCGAGTTACACGGGCCGGCACCCCATGCCGCGCTCCGACGTCACAAACGAGAGAGCACGCTATGAAACCCATCACCCTGAGCACGCTGCAGGCCTACAAGCGCGCCGGTGACACCTTCAGCTCCCTGACCGCCTACGATGCCTCCTTCGCCAGGGCCGCCAGCGATGCCGGCATCGACGTCCTGCTGGTCGGTGACTCCCTGGGCATGGTCCTGCAGGGCCATACCAGCACGCTGCCGGTCACACTGGAGGAAATCTGCTACCACACCCGCTGCGTGGCCCGGGGCAAGGGTGCCAGCCTGCTGATGGTCGACCTGCCCTTCATGGGTAACGCCAGCACCGAGCGCCTGCTGGAAAATGCCGGCGAGCTGATGCGGGCCGGCGCCGAGCTCGTCAAGGTGGAGGGCGAGGCCTGGATGGCCGATGGCATCCGTGAACTGACTCGGCGTGGCGTGCCGGTGTGTGTCCACCTGGGGCTGACGCCTCAGACCGTCTACCAGCTCGGCGGCTACAAGGTGCAGGGCCGCGATGCCGATCGCGCCAGCCAGATCCTCGAGGACGCCCGCATCCTGGTCGAGGCCGGCGCCTCGGTCATCCTGCTGGAGTGCGTGCCGGCCGAGCTGGGCCGCGCCATCACCGAGGCCCTCGACGTGCCGGTGATCGGTATCGGTGCCGGCCCCGATACCGATGGCCAGATCCTGGTCATGCACGATGTGCTGGACGTCACGCCCGGCCGCAAGCCACGCTTCGTCAAGAACTTCATGGCTGACGCCGAGGACATTCACGGTGCCTTCCGTCGCTACCATGAGGACGTCAAGGCGCGGCGGTTCCCCGCCGAGGAGCACTGTTTTTAACTGTGGAAGTTAAATACGGTTTTTAAACACGGTATTAACTACCGCTTCCAGCCCGGAACCTTGTCATGCGCACCCTGAGAGACATCCCCGCCCTGCGTGAAGTACTGGGCAACGCCCGTCGGCGCGGAGAGCGTATCGCCCTGGTGCCCACCATGGGCAACCTTCACGACGGCCATCTGGCCCTGGTCGCCGCGGCCCGTGAGCGGGCCGAGATGGTGGTCGCCACCATCTTCGTCAACCCGCTGCAATTCGGCGCCGGTGAAGACCTCGACGCCTATCCGCGTACGCTCGAAGAGGACCAGTCGCGGCTTGAGGCCGCCGGCTGTGAACTGCTCTTCGCCCCGGATACCAGTACTCTCTATCCACGCGGCCTGGAGGCCCAGACCCGCATCGTGGTGCCCGAAGTGACCGAGGGGTTGTGTGGCGCTTCTCGTCCCGGCCACTTCGACGGAGTCTCCACGGTCGTGGGCATGCTCTTCAACCTGGTACAGCCCGACCTCGCCTGCTTCGGCGAGAAGGACTACCAGCAGCTGGCGGTGATACGTCGCATGGTCACCGACCTGCACCTCCCCATCGAGATTGTCGGCGTGCCCATCGTGCGCGCCGCCGACGGCCTGGCCCTCTCCTCGCGCAACGGCTATCTAAGCACCGAGCAGCGCGCCAGTGCTCCTTGCCTCTACGCTACCCTGTGCCGGCTGCGCGACAAGCTGGAGTCCGGGACCGACGCCTCCACAAGCCTGGCGCATGGCTGGGCAGACCTTCAGGCGGCCGGCCTCGATCCCGACTACCTGAAGCTGCGCACCTGCGACCTGAGGCCGGTCACGACCTCTACCCGTGAAGCGGTACTGCTCGCCGCCGTCCGGCTGGGAAGCACCCGGCTGATCGACAACCTGACCCTGACACTGCCCCACTGAGGCAGCTCTCTGGAGACCCTGATTCCATGTATACCATCATGCTAAAAGCCAAGCTGCACATGGCTCGCGTCACCCACGCCGTGCTCAACTACGAAGGTTCCTGTGCCATTGACGGCGACCTGCTCGACATGGCCGGCATTCGCGAGAACGAGCAGATTCAGATCTACAACGTCGAGAATGGCCAGCGCTTCACCACCTACGCCATTCGCGCCGAAGCAGGCTCAAGGATGATCTCCGTCAACGGCGCCGCCGCCCATCTGGCTACCGAAGGCAACCGAGTGATCATCTGCAGCTACGCCCACTACAGCGACGCCGAGCTGGACGCTCATCAGCCCGCTCTGGTGTATCTACAGGAAGGTAATCGGGTCAGCCATACCAGTCACGCCATTCCCGTTCAGATGGCCTGAGCGGTACACGGCGCCAATCGGCAACGCCTACCACCAATGGCCGCCACGCAAACATTGCGGCACCGCACAAGACTCCCCTATGCTGAAGACCCTCGGTCGAGTCCCGCTGCCTCGACAAGACCGTAAGCTCGTCTTTCCAGCAAGGAGAGTGCTCCCATGCAAGAAGTGGTTATCGTTGCCGCCCGTCGTACCGCCGTTGGTTCCTTCGGTGGCTCCCTCGCCGGCGTTCCCGCCAGCGACCTGGGTGCCCAGGTCATCAAGGATGTCCTCGCCACCACGGGCGTGGCCGGCGATCAGGTGGACGAGGTGCTGCTCGGCCAGGTACTGACCGCCGGCGTCGGTCAGAACCCCGCCCGTCAGGCGTCCATCAAGGCCGGGCTTCCCGAGGCCGTACCGGCCATGACCATCAACAAGGTATGCGGCTCCGGTCTCAAGGCGCTGCACCTGGCCACCCAGGCTATCCGCTGTGGCGACGCCGAGCTGATCATCGCCGGCGGCCAGGAAAACATGTCTGCCTCGCCCCACGTGCTGCCCAACTCGCGCAACGGCCAGCGCATGGGTGACTGGAAGGCCATTGACTCCATGGTCAACGACGGCCTGTGGGATGCCTTCAACAACTACCATATGGGCATCACCGCCGAGAACCTCGCCGAGAAATATGGCATCACTCGCGAGGAGATGGACGCCTTCGCCGCCGATTCCCAGCAGAAGGCCTCCGCCGCCATTCGTGAGGGCAAGTTCAAGGGGCAGATCGTTCCCGTGGAGATCCCCCAGCGCAAGGGCGACCCGGTGATATTCGACACCGACGAGGGCCCGCGGGACGTGACCGCCGAGAAGCTCTCCGGCATGCGTCCCGCCTTCAAGAAGGATGGCACCGTCACCGCCGGTAACGCCTCCTCCATCAACGACGGCGCCGCCGTGGTGATGCTGTGCACCGCCGAGAAGGCCAAGGCCCTGGGTCTCGAGCCGCTGGCTCGCATCAAGGCCTACAGCAATGCCGGCGTTGACCCGAGCATCATGGGCATCGGCCCGGCCCCGGCGACCCGCCGCTGCCTCGAGAAGGCCGGCTGGAGCACCGACGACCTCGACCTGATCGAAGCCAACGAGGCGTTTGCCGCCCAGGCACTCTCCGTCAACAAGGAGCTGGGCTGGGATGCCAGCAAGATCAACGTCAACGGCGGCGCCATCGCCATCGGCCACCCCATCGGCGCCTCCGGCTGTCGCATCCTGGTGACCCTGGTCCACGAGATGATCGCCCGGGACGCCAAGAAGGGCCTCGCCACGCTATGCATCGGCGGCGGCCAGGGCGTGGCACTCGCCATCGAACGGTAACGCCTACGCGCTACGCGCACCGCGCGAGTTGTAAGCAGAATGAAATAAGCCCTTGCGGACGAGTTCCACAAGGGCTTTTCTTCGTTTGCCGCCCGCCATCGAAAAACCCTCCACGGCTGAACCATGAAGGGTTTTCTTACGGCTTAAAGCTTATCGCTTAGAGCTCGCCGAAGGCGCTCACTTAAAGCTCGGGCTCGGCGGCCGCTTCGGCCTCGAATGCCGCCTTCTCTTCCGGGGTGATCTCCTTGATGGTGAGCTTCACCCGGTTGCGGTTATCGATATCGAGCACCTTGACGATGGGCTCGTCGCCCTCGTTGAGGAAGTCACGCACGTCGTTGACCCGCTCCGGCACGATCTGTGAGATGTGCACCAGGCCATCGGTGCCGGGCATGATGTTGACGAAGGCGCCGAAGTCGGCGATACGCACCACCTTGCCGCGGTAGAGCTTGCCGATCTCGGGCTCGGCGGTAATCGCCACCACGGTGTCGATGGCCGCCTTGGCCGCCGACTTGTCCTCGGCATAGATACGCACGGTACCGTCGTCATCGAGATCGATGGAGGCGCCGGTGTCCTCGCAGATCTTGCGGATGGTGGCGCCACCCTTGCCAATCACGTCGCGGATCTTCTCGGGATCGATCTTGATGGTGGCCATGGAGGGGGCGTTATCGGAGACCTCGGCGCGGCTCTGGGCAATCACCGTGTTCATCTGCTCGAGGATGCTGAGGCGTGCCTCCAGCGCCTGCTGCAGCGCCTGCTCCATGATCTCCTCGTTGATGCCCTCGATCTTGATGTCCATCTGCAGGGCAGTCACGCCATCGCCGGAGCCGGCCACCTTGAAGTCCATGTCGCCGAGGTGGTCCTCGTCGCCGAGGATATCGGTGAGTACGGCAACGCCGTCATCATCCTTGACCAGGCCCATGGCGATGCCGGCCACCGGCGCCTTGATGGGTACGCCGGCATCCATCAGGGCCAGCGAGGTGCCGCATACGGAGGCCATGGAGCTGGAGCCGTTGGACTCGGTGATCTCGGAGACCACGCGGATGGTGTACGGGAACTCGGCATCGTCGGGCAGCATGGCCTGAACACCGCGACGCGCCAGGCGACCGTGGCCGATCTCGCGACGCTTGGGCCCGCCCATGAAGCCGGCTTCCCCTACGCTGTAGGGAGGGAAGTTGTAGTGCAGCAGGAAGCGGTCCTTGCGCTCACCTTCCAGTGATTCGATCAGCTGAGAGTCGCGCAGGGTACCCAGGGTGGCCACCACGATGGCCTGGGTCTCGCCACGGGTGAAGATCGCCGAACCGTGGGTCTTGGGCAGGTTACCCACCTCGATCTCCAACGGACGCACGGTCTTGTGGTCACGACCATCGATGCGCGGCTCGCCCTTCACCACACGGGAGCGCACCACGCGCTTCTCGAGGCTCGAGAAGGCGCCTTTGACATCGTCGGCCTCGAATGTGCCGTCGTCTTCACCGGCCAGCTGCTCCACCGCTTCGGCCTTGAGGGCCGACAGGGCGTCCTGACGCTCCATCTTGTCGGTGATGCGATAGGCCTCGCCCACACGACCCTCGAAGGCCTCGGCCATCGCGGACTTGAGTGCGGTGTTCTCCACCGGCGGCTGCCAATCCCATTTCGGCTTGCCCGCCTCGGCGACGAGCTCGTTGATGGCCTGGATCGCCGTCTGCATTTCCTGGTGGCCATAGAGCACGGCGCCGAGCATCTCGTCCTCGAGCAGCTCATCGGCCTCGGACTCCACCATCAGCACCGCCTTCTCGGTACCGGCGACAACCATGTTCAGCTCGGAGCTGGCGAGCTCTTCCACGGTGGGGTTCAGGAAGTAGCCATTCTCCTCGCTGAAGCCGACCCGGGCCGCGCCGATGGGGCCACTGAAGGGCACTCCGGAGATCGCCAGGGCCGCGGACGTGCCGAGCAGCGCCGCGATATCCGGATCATGGTTACGATCGGTGGAGAGCACGGTACAGACGACCTGCACCTCGTTCATGAAGCCCTTGGGGAAGAGCGGGCGGATCGGGCGGTCGATCAGCCGCGAGGTAAGGGTTTCCTTCTCGGTGGGGCGTCCCTCGCGCTTGAAGAAGCCGCCGGGAATCTTGCCGACCGCATAGGTCTTCTCCTGATAGTGCACGGAGAGCGGGAAGAATGGCTGGGAGGGCTTGGCGTCTTTCCTGGCAACCACGGTGCACAGCACCACGGTATCGTCCATGGTAACCATCACGGCACCGGAGGCCTGGCGGGCGATGCGCCCGGTTTCCAGGGTGACGGTGCTGCGACCGTACTGAAATGTCTTCTTGACCGGATTCACGGCGACTTCCTTCAATATCTACTTTTCTGTGTTTGGGGCGCTTCGACTCGCCGACCATTTTAGGGGTTGACGCGCCCCGCGGCCACCGGATAGCGAGATTTCCGGCCAAACAGCAAAACGGGCAGCCCGAAGGCTGCCCGTTTTGTTACCGCGTGGAATACGACGCTTAGCGACGCAGACCCAGACGCTGGATCAGAGCCTGATAACGCTCGAGGTCCTTGCGCTTCAGGTAGTCCAGCAGCTTGCGGCGCTGGTTGACCATGCGGATCAGGCCACGACGCGAGTGGTGATCCTGCTTGTTGGTCTTGAAGTGGTCCTGCAGGCCATTAATGTTGGCGCTCAGCAGGGCCACCTGCACTTCGGGGGAACCGGTGTCGTTGTCGCCACGACCAAATTCGCTGACGATTGTCGACTTCTGCTCGGCTGTCAGTGCCATCTGTCTCTCCAGTAAGCAATATGCCTGAATAATGAGTGTGTGAGACCACGCATATTTGCAGTCTCGGGCGTATCTCCCTCAATCGGCTGCGGTGCTCAGCAGCCGTTTCGGCGCCACTTCCTGTGGCGTCGTCACCACACCGAGCCCCAGAAAGGCCTCGTTGCAGTAGAGCCTTGCCGTTTCCCCGACGCCGGTCTCGCCGGCATCCACCGCGGCCGCTTGACCCTGGGTCAGGCGCCTGGCTGCTACGGGGTCGACCGCGAGTCGCGGCAGGTGCTCGGCCAGCACATCGACCGGCAGCAGCGTCGCTTCCCGGGCCGCCTGGTCGGGCAGTGCCTCCAGGGACGCCAGCGTCAGCATGCCCTCGGCGCCGAAGGGGCCGGTCGCCAGGCGACGCAGCGCGCTGATATGCGCGCCGCTGCCGAGCGCACGGCCGATGTCCTCGGCCAGGGTGCGCACATAAGTGCCCTTGCTGACCGTCACCTCCAGCTCGAAGGCGCTACCCTCGAAGGAAGCGAGCCGCGCATCATACACCGTCACGCGCCGGGCTGCACGCTCCACCGACTTGCCCTCGCGGGCCAGCTCGTAGAGCTTGCGTCCCTGGTGCTTGAGCGCCGAGTACATCGGCGGCACCTGCTCGATCTCGCCATGAAAGCGAGCCAGCACGGCCTCCACCTCGGCGGCGGTCAGGGGCGGGACGACCAGACGCTCGACCACCTCTCCTTCCGCATCGCCGGTATCGGTCACCACGCCCAGCTCCACCCGGGTGCGATAGACCTTGTCGGACGCCAGCAGGTGGGCGGAGAACTTTGTCGCCTCGCCGAAGCACACCGGCAGCAGGCCGGTCGCCATGGGGTCCAGGGTACCGGTATGACCGGCCTTCTGGGCCTGGAACAGGCGTCGGGCCCGCTGCAAGGCATGATTGCTGGACAGGCCCGCGGGCTTGTCCAGCAGCAGAACTCCGTTGACGGGAAGGCCGCGGCGACGTCGAGCCATCAGTCGTTCCTGGACTCGTCGTCGGATCCCTCGTCATCGGCGGCCTCATCGTCACCGTGACGAAAACGATCGCTCTCCACCGCCTCGTCGATCAGCGAGGAGAGGCGTTGGCCCCGCACCACGCTCTCATCGTAATGAAAGCGCAGTTCCGGCACATGACGCAGCTTGATGCGGCGGGCGATCTGCCCGCGCAGGAAGCCGGCGGCCTGCTTGAGAACCTTGAGGTTCTCCTTGATCCGTTCCGGCGTATCCTCACCGAGCAGGGTCACATGCACATCGGCATAGCCGAGGTCACGGCTGACATCGACGCCGCTGACGGTGATCATGCCCAGGCGCGGGTCCTTGACCTCGCGCTGGATGAGTACCGCCAGCTCCTTCTGGAGCTGGTCGGCTACCCGATCGGTACGCTTGAATTCGCGCATGCTTGGCTCCTAGAGCGTCCGCTCGACCCGGATCTGGTCGAAGACCTCGATCTTGTCGCCGACCTGAACATCGTTGTAGTTCTTCACGCCGATGCCGCACTCCATGCCGTTGCGCACTTCCTGGGCATCGTCCTTGAAGCGACGCAGCGACTCGAGCTCGCCCTCGTAGATCACCACGTTATCGCGCAGTACGCGGATCTTCTTGTTACGGAAGACACTGCCCTCGACCACCATGCAGCCGGCCACGGCGCCGATCTTCGGCGCACGGAAGACGTCACGAACCTCGGCCACGCCGACGATCTCTTCCTTCCATTCCGGCGCCAGCATGCCGCTCATCGCCTGCTTGACCTCATCGATCAGCTGGTAGATGACGCTGTAGTAGCGCAGGTCGAGGCCTTCGCGCTCGATGATCTCGCGAGCCGCGACATCGGCACGCACGTTGAAGCCGACCACGATGGCCTCGGAGGCCAGCGCCAGGTTGGCGTCGGTGCCGGTGATGCCACCCACACCGGAGGAGACCACGGCCACTTCCACTTCGCCGGTGGAGAGCTCTTCCAGTGCGCTTCTGATCGCCTCCAGGGAGCCCTGGACGTCGGCCTTGAGCACGATGTTGAGCTTGGCGGCCACTTCCTTGCCCATCTGGCTGAACATGTTCTCCAGCTTGGCCTTCTGCTGGCGCGCCAGGCGGACTTCCCGATACTTGCCCTGACGGAAGTTGGCGACCTCACGTGCCTTCTTGTCGTCGGCCACGACCATGAAGTCATCGCCCGCTTCGGGGGTACCGTCGAGGCCCTGGATTTCCACCGGCATCGCCGGACCGACCTCGTCGACCTGCTTGCCGAGCTCGTTGGTCAGGGCGCGCACGCGGCCATAATGCAGGCCGGCCAGCACGATATCGCCCTTCTTCAGGGTACCGTTCTGGACCAGAACGGAGGCCACCGGGCCGCGCCCCTTGTCCAGGCGCGACTCGACCACCACGCCCTTGCCGGGCGCCTCGGGAACGGCCTTGAGCTCGAGCACCTCGGAGACCAGCAGTACCGCCTCGAGCAGCTCGTCGATGCCCTCGCCGGTCTTGGCGGAGACGTGAACGAACTGGGTGTCGCCGCCCCATTCCTCGGAGATGACTCCGTGCTGGGAGAGCTCGTTCTTGACACGATCCGGGTCGGCGGACGGCTTGTCGATCTTGTTGACGGCCACCACCAGGGGAACCTCGGCGGCCCTGGAATGCTCGACCGCCTCGATGGTCTGGGGCATCACGCCGTCGTCGGCGGCGACCACCAGGATCACCACGTCGGTCGCCTTGGCGCCACGGGCACGCATGGCGGTGAAGGCCGCGTGACCCGGCGTATCCAGGAAGGTAACGCCGTGATCGCCTCGGATCTTGTCGCCACTCACATGGTAGGCGCCGATATGCTGGGTGATGCCGCCCGCCTCGCCGGTAGCCACCTTGGCCTGGCGGATATGGTCCAGCAATGAAGTCTTGCCGTGGTCGACGTGACCCATCACGGTCACCACCGGGTCGCGAGTGAGCTCTTCACCCTCGTAGGAAATGCTTTCCAGCACTTCTTCTTCCAGCGCATCGTCCTTGACCAGCTTGGGCTTGTGGCCCATCTCCTCGACCACGATGGCTGCCGTATCCTGGTCGATGGTCTGGTTGATGGTCACCGCAGCACCCATGGTGAACATGGTCTTGATGACTTCGTTGGCCTTGATCGACATCTTGTCGGCCAGCTCGGCAACGCTGATCGACTCGGGGATCGACACTTCACGGACGATCGGCTGAGTCGGTTTCTGGAAACCATGCTTGCCATTGCCCTGGGTGTTGCCACCGCGGCGACCGCCGCGACGCTCGGCGCGCTTGGCCTTCTTGCCGCCACGGCGACGATCCTCGCGATCACCGCGATCGTCGTCTCGATCGTGGCGCCCCTTCTTGGCGGCGGCCTTCTTGGGCGGCGCAGTACGACGGTCGGTACGCCCCTCCTTGGGCGGTGCCGGAGGCTCGTTGCTCGGCGCCGGCGTCTCGAGTTCGGGCAGCGGAATATCGGGCACTTCGGCGGCCTTCTGGGCCTCCAGCTTGGCGGCAGCCTCCTGGGCCGCCTTTTCCGCGGCGCGGGCCTTGGCCTCCTCGGCCTCGCGGGCCTCCTTGGCGGCCTGGGCCTGCTGGGAATCGGCCATATCGCCGACCAGCTGGCGTGGGCCGGCATCTTCCACCGGTTCCGGCTTGCTCTCTTCCTCGGCACGCTTGACGTAGGTGCGCTTCTTGCGCACCTGCACCTCGATGGTCTTGCCACGCTCGCCGGTATTGATGCGACTGCGCGTCTTGCGCGTCAAGGTGATACGGTTCTTCGGCGCCGCCTTCTCGGCACTGCCACCATGGCTCTTGGTCAGGTGGTCGAGCAGCTGCCGCTTGTCCTCCTCGGACACGGCGTCGTTCTCGGACTTGTGCTTGAGCCCGGCTTCTTTCATCTGTTCCAGCAGGCGGGGAGCATCGCGCCCCACCTTCGCTGCAAAATCCTTAACGGTCATGTCTGACATGTAGACCCTCCTGAGCCCGTGACCCCAATTCTGTTCGCTTCGAATGCTGCCGGTCCGAGCGCTCGGCATCGGACCCTTGTCTGCACGTTATTCGCCGTCGAGTCGCTCCTATGCGAACTACTCGCTTTCAAACCAGGGCGCACGGGCAGTCATGATCAGTGACGCGGCACGCTCCTCATCCATGCCCTCGATATCCAGCAGATCATCGACGGACTGCTCGGCCAGATCCTCCATGCTGACGATCTCACGGCTGGCCAGGATGAAGGCCAGGTGGCGCTCCATGCCGTCCATCTCCAGCAGGTCATCGGCGGGCTGGGCACCGTCGAGTTGCTCCTCGGAGGCGATGGCGAGGTTGAGCAGCTCATCCTTGGCACGCGCCCGGAGTTCCTCGACGGTTTCCTCATCGAACTCCTCGATCTCGAGCATTTCCTCGACCGGCACGTAGGCAATTTCCTCCAGGGTGGTGAAGCCTTCTTCCACCAGCAGGCGCGCCACCTCATCGTCGACGTCGAGATGCTGCACGAAGTGCTCCACCAGGCTGTCGATTTCCTGGTCCCGCTTGTCCTCCGCCTCGGCCTCGGTCATGACGTTGATCCGCCAGCCGGTGAGCTCGGAGGCCAGGCGCACATTCTGGCCGCTACGGCCGATGGCCTGGGCCAGGTTATCCTCGGCGACGGCCACATCCATGGCGTGGGCATCCTCATCGACCAGGATGGAGGCCACATCCGCCGGCGCCATGGCGTTGATCACCAGCTGGGCGGGGTTGTCATCCCACAGCACGATATCGACGCGCTCGTTCTGCAGTTCCGTGGAGACCGCCTGAACGCGTGAGCCTCGCATGCCCACACAGGCGCCCACCGGATCGATTCGACGATCGTTGGTCTTCACCGCGATCTTGGCGCGAGACCCGGGGTCGCGAGCGGCTCCCTTGATCTCGATCAGCTGCTCGGCGATCTCCGGGACCTCGATACTGAACAGCTCGATGATCAGCTCGGGGCAGGTACGCGACAGGATCAGCTGGGCACCGCGTGCCTCCGGGTCGACCTTGACCAGCAACGCGCGAACCCGCTCATTCATGCGGTAACGCTCGCCGGGAATCATCTCGCTGCGCGGCAGAAACGCCTCGGCGTTGTCGCCCAGGTCGATGATCAGGCCATCCCGGGTGGTCTTCTTGACGATGCCCGAGACCAGCTCTTCTTCACGGTCGGCATAGAGGCGCACCACTTCGGCACGCTCGGCCTCGCGAACCTTCTGGACGATGACCTGCTTGGCGGTCTGGGCGGCGATACGGCCGAACTCGGCATTCTCGATGCGCTCCTCGACCACGTCACCCAGGCCCAGCGGCGGGTCGCGACGCTCGGCAAAGGTGAGCTTGATCTGATGGTCGGGGCCGTCGAAGTCATCATCCTCGACCACCTCCCAGCGACGAAAGGTCTCGTAGTCGCCGGTGCCGCGATCGATATGCACCCGCACGCTGGCCTCTTCATCCTCGAAGCGCTTGCGCGACGCACTGGCCAGAGCCGCCTCGACGGCTTCGAAGATCACCGTGCGGGGAACCCCTTTTTCATTGGAGATCGCATCGACGACCGCCAGAATCTCTTTACTCATGCCTTTGCCTCGCCAGAAAACCTGTTCTCGAGCTGATGCTCAATACGCCTCCCCTCGGGGAGGCCGAATCCTTGAACCGCGGGCTAATCCTCGAAACGGGGCACCACGCGGGCCTGATCGATGCCATCGACGGGGAAACAGTATTCCTCGCCATCGACCTGCAGCAGCACCTCGTCACCCTCGACGCCGGCCAGCCGACCCTGGAACTTGCGACGCCCCTCGAAGGGCGTCCGCAACTTCAGGGCCACATCATGGCCGCGGTAGCGGGAAAAATGGTCGAGGGTAAATAGCGGACGATCCATCCCCGGCGAGGAGACCTCGAGGCGATACTCGCCGGAAATCGGGTCTTCCACATCGAGCAGAGCGCTGACCTGGCGACTGATATCCGCACAGTCGTCGACGGTGATACCGTCATCGTGATCGATGTAGATCACCAGGCGCGAGTGTTTACCCTGGGAGAGATGGTCGATGCCCCACAACTCGAAGCCCATGGCGGTGACCACCGGGTCGATCAATGTGTGTAGCGCAGCATCCTTGGTAGCCACGGAATAGACTCCTACAGCCGTTGCATCAGGCACCTGGCCGGGAGTGAACTGGGAAGTCAGGTGGCTGATTGGCATTGCCCGGAACAGTGCCCCGGCGCTTGGCGCCCTGAGCAAGCTGCTAACAAAAAGCCCCTTCGCAGGAAGGGGCTTTCACAAGAAACCTGTAAACCATTCCGGCGATTAGTGGCTGCCCCTTCACTCGAAAGCGCGCGTTGCGCATTCGATAGGCACCTGCCGGAAGATGGTAGCGGGGACCGGATTTGAACCGATGACCTTCGGGTTATGAGCCCGACGAGCTACCAGACTGCTCCACCCCGCATCAATCTAGGTCGGTGATATTACATGCCGCTGACATATTCGTCAAGGACTGCACACCGCTTTGCCAATCCTGCTTCTGAAGAATCCTCGACGTCGATAGGCTTTCAACAAGCGTCGTGATGATTCAGATGGTGCCGAAGGCGGGACTTGAACCCGCACGACCGTAAGGTCACTACCCCCTCAAGATAGCGTGTCTACCAATTCCACCACTTCGGCATCAGGGGAGGCTGGAAACTGCACAGCGATCTAGTCGTCGCTGCCCTCCAGCACTGGCGCTGCATTATCCATGCTTGACTCACCTTCGTCAAGAGCCGGCACGTTATTCTGCTGCTCGATAAGGCGTGCGTCGGGAATGCCTGCCTCCGGCGCGTCACCGGCCTGGCCCGCGTACCAGGCCAGGGCCAGGGAGGTCGCGAAGAAGGCTGCCGCCAGCAGGGCGGTAAATTTCGACAGGAAGCCACCGCTGCCGCGGGAGCCGAACACCGTCTGGGAGGCGCCGCCACCGAAGGAGGCACCGGCCTCGGCACCCTTGCCCTGCTGCAGCAGGATAAAGACGATCAGGGCGATGGCGACCGTCACGTGGGTCATGAGAATGGCAACTTGCATGGAATCAACCTGCTGACTGACAGATGGCTAGGAAATCGTCGACCTTGAGTGAGGCACCGCCCACCAGGCCGCCGTCGATATCGGGCTGGGCAAGCAGCTCCGCTGCATTGCCCGCGTTCATGCTGCCGCCGTAAAGCAGCCGCAGCACAGCCGCCAGGTCACCATCGAGGCCGGCCAGGTAACCGCGAATCACGGCCATGACCTCCTGGGCCTGCTCGGGCGTGGCGGTACGGCCGGTACCAATGGCCCAGACCGGCTCATAGGCGATGATCACGCGCTCCCGCTGCTTCGGCTCCAGCCTCGACATCACGTGGTCGACCTGATGCAGCACCACTCGCTGGGTATCCCCGGCATCGCGCTCCGCGAGGGTTTCGCCCACGCAAAGCACCGGCGTGATGTCGACATCGAGTGCTGCCAGCAGGCGCTCGAGCACCTGATCGTCTCCCTCGCGGTAGAGCTGACGACGCTCGGAGTGACCCACCAGGGCATACTGGACGGCGAACTCGCGCAGCATGGACCCGTTCACCTCACCGGTATGCGCCCCCGAGGGGTGCGGGTTCAGCGTCTGGGCCCCGAGCGCCAGCGGCGACTCGGCGAAGGCACTCCGTGCCGCCCCCAGATAGGGATAGGGCGGAAAGATCGCCACCTCCACCGAGCTTGGCAACTCGGCACGGGAGAAGGTGCGGCCGAAGGTTTCCACCAGTTCGGTGGAACCGTTCATCTTCCAATTACCGGCGATCAGCGGCGTGCGCATCGACTGTCCTCTTTCAAGGTGGAGCGAAATGGTATAGGAGAGGCCCTGTCAAGACAACCGGCCACCCTGTGCGCTCAGGCCTCGAGCAACGTCTCGACCCGCTCGGCGAGCCGCCGCGCCAGGCCATCCACGTCCAGGTGCGGGCGCCCTTCGACCATCACCCGAATCAGCGGCTCGGTGCCGGAGGGACGCAACAGCACCCGACCCTCTTCGCCGAGCTCGCTCTCGGCCTCGCTCACCGACGCCTGAAGCGCCGGCATGGCCATCACCGCCCGGGCATCGCTGCCGGGCGTCAGGCGCACATTGACCAGCGCCTGGGGCGCCTTTTCCAGGCCGGCCAGCAGGCTCTGCAGCGACTTGCCCTCACGTACCATGAAGGCCAGCACCTGCAGCGCCGAGACGATGCCGTCACCGGTGGTCTGCACATGGCCGCAGACGATATGGCCGGACGACTCGCCACCCAGCTGCCAGCCGTTGCAGGCGAGCCGCTCCATGACATAGCGATCACCCACCTTGGCGCGCTCAAAGGGTACGCCCATGGTCTCCAGCGCCGCGGCCAGGCCGAAGTTCGACATCAGGGTGCCGACCACGCCGCCACCCAGCTGACCGCGCGCATGGCGATCACGGGCGATCAGGTAGAGGATATCGTCACCGTCGATCTCGCGGCCATCGCTATCCACCAGCAGTACACGGTCACCGTCACCGTCGAAGGCCACCCCCAGGTCTGCCCCCTGGCGGATCACGGCCGCACGCAGCGCTGCCGGATGCGTGGAGCCCACCTCGCGATTGATATTGAGCCCATCGGGGGTGGCGCCGATCAGGCTGACCTCGGCGCCCAGCTCACGAAACACGCTGGGGGCGATGTGATAGGTGGCACCGTGAGCACAATCCAGCACGACCCTGAGGCCCGCGAGGCTGACCCGGTCGGGAATGGTGGACTTGCAGAACTCGATATAGCGGCCGTCGGCATCATCGATGCGCTCGGCCTTGCCCAGGCAGTCCGCGGGCACGGTGGTCAGCGGCTCATCGAGCATCGCCTCGATCGCTTCCTCGAGCTCGTCGCTGAGCTTGGCGCCCTCGGTGGAGAAGAACTTGATGCCGTTATCGGCGAAGGGGTTATGCGATGCCGAGATGACAATGCCGGCATCGGCACGGAAGGTTCGCGTCAGGTAGGCGATACCCGGGGTCGGCATGGGGCCGAGCAGCGCCACGTCGACCCCCGCCGCCGAGAGCCCCGCCTCCAGGGCCGATTCGAACATATAGCCTGAAATGCGAGTGTCCTTGCCGATCAGTACCCGGCAACGGCGCCGGGGGTTACGCGCGGCAAGCACACGCCCGGTGGCCCAGCCCAGCTTGAGCATGAAGTCAGCGGTGATCGGCGCCTCGCCCACGGTGCCACGAATTCCATCCGTTCCAAAATAACGTCGTGCCATCAACAACCCTCCTCGAGTACGGCCCATGTCATGTTCACCGCGTCCACGCTGGGGGCAACATCGTGGACACGCAGGATGCGGGCGCCGCGCTCGACCGACAGGGCCGTCAACGCCAACCCTCCGGGCAGGCGCTCCTCGACCGGGCGATCCAGCACCTTGCCGATCATGCTCTTGCGCGACATTCCCACCAGCAGCGGCAGCTCGAGGTCGGCGAGACACTCCAGGCGATTGAGCAGGCGCAGGTTATGTTCCACCGTCTTGCCGAAGCCGAAGCCCGGATCGAGCAACAGCCGATCACGGCGCAGGCCGGCGGCCTCGCAGGCGGCCACTCGCTCGGCAAGGAATTCGGCTACCGCCTCCTCGATGGGCACATCATAACGGGGCGCTTGCTGCATGTCGCGGGGCTCGCCCTGGCGATGCATCAGACACACCGGCAGGCCGCTGCCGACGGCGGCCGCCAGGGCCCCCTCACGCTCCAGCGCACGGACATCGTTGATCATCCCCGCCCCCAGGGCGGCACTCTCGCGCATCACCTCGGGGCTACTGGTATCCACCGACACCAGGGCATCGAGTTCGCGCACCAGCACTTCCACCACCGACGCCACCCGTTCGAGCTCTTCCTGAGACGATATCGAGGCGGCCCCCGGCCGGGTCGACTCGCCACCGACGTCGATGATTGCCGCGCCTTCCGACAACATGCGCTCGGCATGGCGCAGGGCGTCATCCAGCGCCACATGGCGACCGCCATCGGAGAAGGAGTCGGGGGTGACGTTGAGGATCCCCATGACACGGGGATAGGAGAGGTCGAGCCGGTGCCGGCCACACATCAGGGAGGAGGAATTCGCAGTCATCTTTGCTCGACGGGTATCGCAGTGGAGTGAACTAGAATCGCAAAGGCGCCCCCGCGGGGGCGCCTGTCGAGAGAGTGCCGTGATGAACTCAGGAGCCGGCGGGGCCACCGAGGGGATCGGAGGGCCGACGCCGCGGCTCACCATCATCATCCCCATCGCTGTCGCCTTGCTCCGGCGCGTCGGCATCGCTCACCGGCTCGGGCTCGCTGCCACCGGCGGAAGGGGCGCCGCCGCTGGGATCATCCCAGCCTTCGGGCGGCTGCGGGTCACGTCCCGCCATGATGTCCTTGAGCTGAGTGGAGTCGATGGTCTCGTACTTCATCAGCGCATCGGCCATGGCATCGAGCTTGTCGCTGTTCTCATCGAGGATCTGCTTGGCCTGGGCATAGCAGTCATCGATGACCTTGCGCACTTCCTTGTCGAGCTTGGACACGGTCTCGCCGGACTTGAGCTTGCCACCCTGACCGGAGCCACCCATGAACTGATGGGACTCATCCTCGTCGTACATGATCGGCCCCATCTCCTCGGAGAGGCCCCACTTGGCCACCATGTTATGGGCAAGCTCGGTGGCACGCTTGATATCGTTGGAGGCCCCCGTGGTCACTCCATTCGGGCCGAGCGTCATCTCCTCGGCGATACGGCCGCCGAACAGCGAACAGATCTGACTGATGATCTGCTGGCGCGACAGGCTGTAGCGGTCCTGCTCGGGCAGGAACATGGTCACACCCAGGGCGCGACCCCGCGGGATGATGGTTACCTTGTAGACCGGGTCATGCTCGGGCATTACCAGGCCGATGATGGCGTGACCCGACTCATGGTAGGCAGTATTGAGCTTCTCCTTCTCGGTCATGACCATGGAGCGACGCTCGGCACCCATCATGATCTTGTCCTTGGCCATCTCCAGCTCATCCATGCCCACCAGGCGCTTGTTGCGCCGGGCGGCGAACAGGGCGGCCTCGTTGACCAGGTTGGCCAGGTCGGCGCCGGAGAAGCCAGGGGTGCCCCTCGCGATCAGTGTCGGCTTGACATCATCACCCAGCGGTACCTTGCGCAGGTGCACGTTGAGGATATGTTCGCGGCCACGGATATCGGGCAGCGGCACCACCACCTGACGGTCGAAACGGCCCGGGCGCAGCAGCGCGGGGTCGAGAACGTCGGGGCGGTTGGTGGCGGCGATGACGATGATGCCCTCGTTGGCCTCGAAGCCATCCATCTCGACCAGCAGCTGGTTGAGGGTCTGTTCGCGCTCGTCGTTACCCCCACCCATGCCGACCCCGCGGGAACGGCCCACGGCGTCGATTTCGTCGATGAAGATGATGCAGGGCGCCTGCTTCTTGGCCTGCTCGAACATGTCACGTACGCGGGAGGCGCCCACGCCGACAAACATCTCGACGAAATCGGAGCCCGAGATCGAGAAGAACGGCACCTTGGCCTCGCCGGCGATCGACTTGGCGAGCAGCGTCTTGCCGGTACCCGGCGGCCCCACCATCAGCACACCGCGGGGAATGGTGCCGCCCAGGCGCTGGAACTTGGTGGGATCACGCAGGAAGTCGACCAGCTCCTCGACTTCTTCCTTGGCCTCGTCGCAACCCGCCACGTCGGAGAAGGTGGTCTTGATCTGGTCCTGGGACAGCAGCTTGGCCTTGGACTTGCCGAAGCTCATGGGACCGCCCTTGCCGGCTCCCCCGCCCTGCATCTGTCGCATGAAGAACATGAAGATGGCCAGGATCAGCAGGATCGGGAAGCTGGCGATCAGCAGGCGCATCCACAGGCTCTGCTGCTCGGGCTCCTTGCCCACCACGGTGACATTACTGGAAAGCAGGTCATCCATCAGTTTGGGATCTTCCGCCGCCGGGCGGATGGTCTGAAACTGCGACCCGTCGGTACGCTCACCGGTGATGGTATAGCCATCGATGGTGACGGTGCGCACCTGCTGATTCTGCACCTGCTGGACGAACTGGGAGTAGTTCATCGTCTGAGGTGAGTTGTCGACGCTGAAGTTGTTGAACACCGTCAGCAGCACTGCCGCGATGACCAACCACAGGATCAGGTTCTTCGCCATATCGTTCAAGGGACTACCCTCAATATCTGAAATCTGTCGGCCGCAAGGACCTGGCACGTTGGACACTACATGAGGCGGCCGCGTTCGACCACCGCTACGCGGCGGTCATTCGCGACAGCCACTGTGACACATCTTGTTCTGCGCTGTCTGGCAATGGGCTCATTAGGCCGGGACTATCGTCGTTATCGTGGCGCCTCGCGGGCGCCGATCAACCGGACTTTCACACTTGTCTGTCGCTATCCACGGAAGCCCTGGGCCAGCAGATAGACCTCTCGGGAGCGCGCCCGCGAGGCGCCGGGCTTGCGGGTGACCACCCGCGAGAAGGCGCCGCGCAGCGCCTTCAGGTATTCATCGAATCCTTCACCCTGGAACACCTTGGCCAGGAAGGTACCGCCGGGACGCAGGGTCTGGCCGGCCAGGTCCAGCGCCAGCTCCACCAGATACATCGCCTGGGGCTGGTCGATGGCCGCCATGCCACTCATGTTGGGGGCCATGTCGGAGATCACCAGATCCACCGGTCGCTCGCCGAGCGCCGCCAGGATGGCGTCGAGAACCGATTCCTCGGTGAAGTCACCCTGAATGAAGTCGACTCCGGCCAGGCCGTCCATCTCGAGGATATCCGAGGCGATCACTACCCCCTCGGGGCCCACCTTCTCGGCCGCGACCTGGCTCCAGCCCCCGGGCGCCGCCCCCAGGTCGATCACCGTCATGCCCGGCAAGAGCAGCCGGTCCTTCTCGTCGAGCTCGATCAACTTGAAGCTGGCTCGCGAGCGATAGCCCTCCTGCCAGGAGCGCTGCACGTATTGATCGTCGAAGTGCTCCTTCAGCCAGCCCTTGCTGGTCTTGCTGGCGGAGTGCTTGCCGGAGGCGGAGGATGAGGTGCGGGAACGAGCCACGGCATCACCTGGGGTATGACGGAAACAGGACTTGGCGCGTAGTAAAAAACGGTACTGGAGCGCCGAGAAATAGCCGGCCAAGACGGCGCTTTCACCGAAGACGTTTTCGGCGTGACGATTTGCGCGTACCATGACGGGCTGCGCGCAACCGAGAAGACGCAAGATACCATGAGCTTGTCACAGGCACAAAAGAAAGCATTTCGCAGCATCGGCCACCACCTCAACCCGGTGGTAATGATCTCCGAGAACGGCATCTCCGAAGGAGTGCTGGCGGAGCTCGACCGAGCCCTCAACGATCACGAACTGATCAAGGTGAAGTTTGCCATGCCGGAGCGCGACGAGCGCGCCGCCATGCTCGAGGAGCTGGTCACCGCCAGCCGCGCCGAGCTGGTACAGAAGATCGGCAAGATGGCGCTGCTCTATCGGCGCAACCCGCGGGCCAACCCCAAGCTCTCCAACGTCCAGCGTTACGAAGGGCATCACGGCCGGCACTGACGCGCTCCGCGCGAGCTGGAAGCCATAAGCTTTAAGCTGTAAGAAAACACCCCCCAAGGCGGCGCCTTGGGGGGTGTTTAGGTTTTAACTTACAGCTTGCGACTTAAAGCTTACAGCTACCCGAAGGGTCACAGGTGCTCGACGCTGGAGATCTCGTACTCGACGTCGCCGCCGGGGGTCCTGACCACCACCACATCGCCCTCTTCCTTGCCGATCAGGGCACGGGCGATAGGCGAGGTCACCGAGATCAGGCTCTGCTTGATATCCGCCTCATCCTCGCCGACGATCCGGTAGGTGACTTCCTCGTCGGTATCGAGGTTAAACAGCTCCACGGTGACACCGAAGATCACCTTGCCGGTCTTGGGCAGCTTGGTGACGTCGATCACCTGGGAGTTCGAGAGCTTGCCCTCGATCTCCTGGATGCGCCCCTCGATAAAGCCCTGCTCCTCGCGGGCCGCATGGTATTCGGCGTTCTCCTTGAGATCACCATGCTCGCGGGCCTCGGCGATGGCGGCAATCACCCTGGGACGCGCCTCGCCCTTGAGGTGCTCTAGCTCCTGGCGCAGGCGCGACTCTCCGGCGACGGTCATCGGGACCTTGTTCATTGTGCAGCTCCTGCATGCAGTTCCTGTAGCCGCCGCACCGTGATCTCGTTGCCGTACTCAAGCGCCAGACAAACGGCACTGGCCCCCGCCAGTGTGGTGGCGTAGGGGACCTTGCGGGCAAGCGCGGTGCGACGGATCACCGAAGAGTCGTTGATCGCCTGGCGACCCTCGGTGGTATTGACGATATAAGCGATCTCGTCGTTCTTGAGCAGATCGACGATATGCGGGCGGCCTTCAAAGACCTTGTTCACGACCTCGACGTCGATACCCGCGACCTCGAGGGCCGCCGCGGTACCGCGGGTCGCGCACAGCGTGAAGCCCAATGTTACCAGAGAACGCGCCACCTCGATAACACCCGCCTTGTCCGGCTCGCGCACCGAGAGGAACGCCTTGCGCGGGCCGGAAATCGGCGGAATCGCCTCGCCGGCCCCCAGCTGCGCCTTGTAGAAGGCCTCGGCAAAGGTATCGCCGCTGCCCATGACCTCGCCGGTCGACTTCATCTCCGGCGACAGGATGGGGTCGACCCCCTGGAACTTGTTGAAGGGGAAGACAGCCTCCTTGACGCTGAAGAAGTGCGGCACGATCTCTCGGGTGAAGCCCTGATCGGCGAGCGTGATGCCGGCCATGCAACGCGCGGCGATCTGGGCCAGCGAGGTACCGATGCACTTGGAGACGAAGGGCACGGTGCGCGAGGCACGCGGATTGACCTCGATGATATAGATCTCGCCGTCCTGCCAGGCCAGCTGCACGTTCATCAGCCCTTTGACACCCAGCTCCACCGCCATCTGGCGGACCTGGTCGCGCATCGCGTCCTGCACCTCGGCGGGCAGCGAGTAGGGCGGCAGTGAACAGGCGGAGTCACCGGAGTGCACGCCGGCCTGCTCGATATGCTGCATGATGCCGCCGATCACCACCTCCTTGCCGTCGCTGACCGCATCGATATCGATCTCGACCGCGGCGTTGAGGAAGTGGTCGAGCAGCACCGGCGAGTCGTTGGAGACCTTGACCGCGTGGGTCATGTAATTTTCGAGCTCGGAGGCGTCATAGACGATCTCCATGGCGCGCCCCCCCAGCACGTAACTGGGGCGCACCACCAGCGGATAACCGATGGTCTCAGCCTTGGCGAAGGCCTCCTCGAAGCTGCGCGCGGTGGCGTTGGGCGGCTGCCTGAGGCCCAGCTTGTCGATCATCTTCTGGAAGCGCTCGCGGTCCTCGGCGCGGTCGATGGCGTCCGGAGTGGTGCCGATGATGGGCACGCCGGCGGCCTCCAGCTCACGAGCCAGCTTCAGCGGGGTCTGGCCGCCGAACTGCACGATCACGCCCACCGGCTGCTCCTTGTCGGCGATCTCCAGCACGTCTTCCAGGGTCACCGGCTCGAAGTAGAGGCGGTCGCTGGTGTCGTAGTCGGTGGAGACGGTTTCCGGGTTGCAGTTGACCATCACGGTCTCGTAGCCGTCGTCGTGCATGGCGAAGGCGGCATGCACGCAGCAGTAGTCGAACTCGATGCCCTGGCCGATGCGGTTGGGCCCACCGCCCAGCACCATGATCTTCTGGCGGTCCGAGACCTCGGCCTCGCACTCCTCCTCGTAGGTGGAGTACATGTAGGCCGTATCCGAGGCAAACTCCGCGGCGCAGGTATCGACCCGCTTGTAAACGGGACGAATCCCCGCCTTCTGACGCGTCTTGCGGAATTCCTTCTCGGAAACGCCCAGCAGGGCGGCCAGCCGGGCATCGGAGAAGCCCTTGCGCTTGAGGCGGAACAGCTCACGGGCATCGAGCTCGGACAGCGAACGCTTGGCGACCTCGCCCTCGGTGGCGACCAGGTCCTCGAGCTGAATCAGGAACCAGGGATCGATCTTGGTCAGGGCGAAGAGCTCATCACGGCTCATGCCGGCACGGATGGCATCGGCGATGAAGAAGATGCGCTCGGCGCCGGCGGCCTGCAGCTCGCCCTTGATATGCGCCATGCCGTCGGCATCGAACCGGATCACCTTGGGATCCAGGCCATCGTTGCCGGTCTCCAGGCCCCGCAACGCCTTGTGCAGCGACTCCTGGAAGGTGCGACCGATGGCCATGACCTCGCCCACCGACTTCATCTGGGTGGTCAGGCGGTCGTTGGCCTGGGGGAACTTCTCGAAGGTAAAGCGCGGAATCTTGGTGACGACATAGTCGATGGAGGGTTCGAACGAGGCCGGGGTGCGACCGCCGGTGATATCGTTCTGCAGCTCGTCCAGGGTGTAGCCCACCGCCAGCTTGGCCGCAATCTTGGCGATCGGGAAGCCGGTGGCCTTGGAGGCCAGCGCCGAGGAGCGCGACACCCGCGGGTTCATCTCGATGACCACCACGCGGCCGGTCTCGGGGTCGACGCCGAACTGCACGTTGGAGCCGCCGGTCTCGACGCCGATCTCACGCAACACCGCCAGGGAGGCGTCACGCATGATCTGGTATTCCTTGTCGGTCAGCGTCTGGGCCGGCGCCACGGTGATGGAGTCGCCGGTGTGCACGCCCATGGGGTCGAAGTTCTCGATGGCACAGACGATGATGCAGTTGTCGTTCTTGTCACGAACGACCTCCATCTCGTATTCCTTCCACCCCAGCAGCGACTCGTCTATCAGCAGCTCGTGGTTGTTGGAGAGCTCGAAGCCACGCGTACAGATCTCCTCGAACTCCTCCTTGTTGTAGGCCACGCCGCCGCCGGAGCCGCCCATGGTATAGGAGGGACGGATGATGACCGGGAAGCCCAGCTCGCCCTGGATCTCCCAGGCCTCGTCCATGCGGTGAGCGACCTTTGCCCTGGGGCATTCCAGGCCGATGCGCCTCATGGCCTGGTCGAAGAGGTCGCGGTCCTCGGCCATGTTGATGGCATCGGCATTGGCACCGATCATCTCCACGCCGTGCCGGGCCAGCACGCCGTGCTTGTCGAGCTCCAGGGCACAGTTAAGCGCGGTCTGGCCGCCCATGGTCGGCAGCACGGCATCCGGCTTCTCGACCTCGATGATCTTCTCCACCGCCTGCCAGGTGATCGGCTCGATATAGGTGGCGTCGGCCATGGCCGGGTCGGTCATGATCGTGGCCGGATTGGAGTTGACCAGGATGACTCGATAGCCTTCCTCACGCAGCGCCTTGCAGGCCTGGGCGCCGGAATAGTCGAATTCACACGCCTGGCCGATGACGATAGGGCCGGCGCCAATGATCAGGATGCTCTGGATGTCGGTACGCTTTGGCATGATGCTTCCCGCAGAAGTAAGTGACGAGTGGCGACGTGTTTCTGGCTCTAATCTGACTCTAAGTGCGGGCTCAGGCCCGACGAACCCGCATCATTTCGACGAAACGATCGAACAGCGGCGAGACGTCCCGAGGGCCGGGGCTCTCTTCCGGGTGTCCCTGGAAACTGAAGGCGGGACAATCGGTACGCTCGACCCCCTGCAGGGTGCCGTCGAACAGCGAGCGGTGGGTGGCACGCAGATTGGTCGGCAAGCTGTCCTCGTCGGCGGCAAAGCCATGGTTCTGGCTGGTGATCATCACGCGGCCTGACTCGAGATCCTGAACGGGGTGGTTGGCACCATGGTGGCCATGGTTCATCTTCATGGTCCTGGCCCCGCTGGCCAGCGCCAGCAGCTGATGGCCTAGACAGATGCCGAACAGCGGAATGCCGCTCTCGAGGAGCTCCTCGATCGCCCTGATGGCATAGTCACAGGGCTCCGGGTCGCCGGGGCCGTTGGAGAGGAAGATGCCATCCGGGCTCATCGCCAGCACCTCGGCGGCCGGGGTCTGGGCCGGCACCACGGTCAGCCGGCAGCCCCGGGAGGCCAGCTTGCGCAGGATGTTGTACTTCACCCCGAAGTCGTAGGCCACCACGTGAAAGGCGCGCTCATCGCCCTGAATGACATCGGCATACCCCTCTCCCAGGGTCCACTCGCCTTCACTCCATTCGTAGGAGCTCTGGCAGGAGACCACCTTGGCCAGATCCATGCCCTCCAGGCCCGGGAAGTCGCGAGCGGCGGCCAGGGCACGTTCGACGGCATCATCGCCTTCGGCCTCGGCGCCGGCCAGGATTGCGCCGTTCTGGGCCCCCTTGTCGCGCAGCAAGCGGGTCAGGCGGCGCGTATCGATCTCGGCGATGCCCAACACGCTCTGACTCTTGAGGTAATCGGAGAGAGTCTGCTCACAGCGGAAGTTGCTGGCCAACAGCGGCAGGTCACGGATCACCAGGCCGGCGGCGGCAATACCGCTGGACTCCACGTCCTCGGCATTGACGCCGGTATTGCCGATATGGGGGTATGTCAGGGTAACGATCTGGCGGGCATAAGAGGGATCGGTAAGAATCTCCTGATAACCGGTCATGGCCGTATTGAACACCACCTCACCGCAGGTCTGTCCATCAGCGCCAATCGCTGTGCCGTGAAACACACTGCCGTCTTCCAGGGCCAGTATCGCGGGTCTGTTCAAGGTAATGCCCTCCTGCTCGTCAAGGATTTCCTAGCGCCGCCGTACGCCAGTCGCAAAAAAGCGGGATGAAACCTGATCTAAACCGGTTTCATCCCGCTTGTTGTCATTCGCTCGGAACTGATGTGCTCAGAACTCTGGGGGCCGAAGCAACAAGCGCTGTGAAGGGGCTCTCGCCCATGCGCCCGGCCAAAATTTTGGGGATGTTACAGGAAATGCCGCCTGGCGACTACCCTTTGGCCGACTCGCCCCGCTCCTCTCCTATGGGATCAGCCCCCCGGAAATGGGGTCTGACCCCGAGGGGCCCCTCACTCCAGACCGAGTCACTCCAGACCGAGCACGTCCTGCATCGAATAGCGACCATTGCCCTGATCGGCGACCCAACGCGCCGCCCGCACCGCGCCCTTGGCGAAGGTCATGCGGCTGGACGCCTTGTGAGTGATCTCGATTCGCTCGCCCTCGGTGGCGAACATCACGGTATGCTCACCGACGATATCCCCGGCGCGCACGGTAGCAAAGCCGATCTCCGTGTCGCTGCGCGGCCCGCACTGCCCGACCCGCTCATACACACCGTACTCCTTGAGCGGGCGCTCCAGGGCATCGGCCATTACCTCGCCCATCTTCAGGGCCGTGCCGGAGGGCGCATCCACCTTGTGGCGATGGTGCGCCTCGATCACCTCGATATCGTAACCCTCGTCGCCCAGCGCCTTGGCGGCGGTTTCCAGGAGCTTGAGGGTCAGGTTGACCCCGACACTCATGTTGGGCGCGAAGACGAAGGGCATCTGTTCGCGGAAGGCATCCAGCGCCGCCAGCTCCTCGTCGGCGAGCCCGGTGGTACCGATCACCATGCGCTTGCCGTGGTCGGCACAGAATGCCAGGTTGGCCAGGGTGACCCGCGGCGCGGTGAAGTCGATCAGCACATCGAAATCGTCGACGATGGCCTCGATGCTGTCTACGGCCGTCACCCTCTGCCTGCCGATTCCCGCCAGCTCGCCGATATCGACCCCCACCAGCGTGCTGCCGGGCTCCACGATGCCCCCCGCCAGGGTGGCGCCATCATCCTGCTGAACGGCGTTGACCAGGGTGCGGCCCATGCGGCCGGCGACACCGACGATGGCGATACGGGTCATAGGAACTCCTGCGTAAGCGGTAGCGGTTCGAGAATGGGCGCCAGTATATCAGAGCCGACGCTACCCGGCCGGTGGCGCCGGCCGCTCTCGCCACATCAGCAGCGCCATGGCGACCAGCACCGCCAGGCTGCCGGGCAGCCACACCCAGCCGATATGCTGCGGCGAACGCGCGAACAGCAACAGCATGGAGACGAAGGGCACCAGATAGCCGTAGGCGGTGACCACCCCAGGCGTCAGCACCGCGGTGGCACGCTGCATCAGCCAGAAGGTCAGGGCACTGGACCCCAGCCCCAGATAGACCAGCAACAGCGCGTCTCGCATGCCCATAGCGGCAATCTCGCTTGCAGGCTCTATCGCAAGCCCCAGGGCGCCGATCAGCCCCCCCCCAAGCGCCAGGCTCCAGAAGGTACGTACCGCCGCCGAGGACGCCAGTCGTCCGCTGGACAGCCCCCATTTGCTGACCACCGGATACAACGCCGAGGCCATGCAGCCGAAAAAGAACACCGCCTCGCCGTGACCCAGTTGCAGGGCACCGCCCTCGACCATGGCCTCGGCCAGCGCCAGCAGCAGTGCGCCGCAGGCGCCCAGCAGCAAAATGGCGGGCATACGCCAGGCGCGGCGCTCCACACCGAGCACGAGCCCCATGGCATAGGCCTGCAGCGGCACGGTGACGTAGAGTGTGGCCATGGATAGGGCCGTGGCGCGGTGCGCGGCCCAGAACATGGCCGCGAAGAAGCCGGCCAGGCACAGGCCCATCACGCCGTAGAGCGGCAGCGTCCGCCATGCCGGCCAGAAGTCCGGTGAGCGCCGGGCCAGCCACCAGAGCCCGGCGCAGGCGACCGCAAAGCGCAGCGCGGTAAGCTGCAGCGGCGGCAGCGCATTCAGCCATCCCACCACCGGGAAAGAGAGCCCGACCAGAAAAGCCCACAGCAGCATGCCGAGGTGGGCGCCACGAAGACTCGACATGACCCTCACCTCCAGCAGGAATACATAAAAAAGCACCAGCCTATGATACTGCCCTCGGCAACGCCACTCACTCGACGCCTTGCCTTCCGACGAAGACAAGGAGCCCGCATCCCGCGATACTGCGCACTGGCGAAGACACTATCGACAAGGGGGGCACGCCATGCTTATCAATTGCGTGGTCTACGACCAGGGCCACCGCCTGCAGGATATCCGGCCCGACCAGATTAGCGACTATCTGACGCAACCCGAGCGCTTTGTCTGGGTGGCCCTGCACAACCCCAGCGCACAGGAGATGGCACACTACCAGGAGGCGTTCGACCTGCATGAGCTGGCCGTGGAGGATGCCCTCAAGGGCGACCAGCGTCCCAAGCTCGAGGAGTATGACTCGGCGCTGTTCATGATCATGCACATGGTCTCCATGGCCGAGGGCGAACTGCAGTCTGGGCAGGTGGCGGTATTCGCCGGTCCCAGCTATGTACTTTCGGTACGCCTGCATCCGGGCCAGGGCTTCGCCGAGGTGCGCAGGCGCTGCGAGAGCGACCCCAAGCTGCTCAGCCAGGGGCCGGCCTTCGTGCTCTACGCGCTGCTGGATGCGGTGGTCGACCACTACTTCCCGATGGTGCAGACACTGGAGGCGGAGCTGGAGAGCATCGAGGACCAGATCTTCGTTCAAGGGTCGGCTCGCACCAGCCTCGAGCGGCTCTACCAACTCAAGCGCCAGACCATGCAGCTGAAACACGCCGCCATGCCGCTGGGCGAGGCGGTCAGTCATCTGTTCGGCGGCCGGGTGCCGGCACTCTGCCGCGAGACCCGGGAGTACTTCCGCGACGTCTACGACCACCTGCACCGCATCGAGTCGGCGGTGGACACCATCCGCGAGATGATCATCACCGCCATCCAGGTGAACCTCTCGATGGTGGCCATCGACGAGGGCGAGGTAAACAAGCGGCTCGCCGCCTGGGCGGCGATCTTCGGGGTGGCCACCATCTTCGCCGGCATCTGGGGGATGAACTTCACCCATATGCCCGAGCTCGACTGGCGGCTCGGCTATCCCCTGGCCCTGCTGACCATGGGCGGCGCCTGCGGCGGCCTCTATCGACGCTTCCGCCGCGCCGGGTGGCTATAGCGGAGGCGCTGGCCTGGCGTCTGGATCACCTGCGGCGGTGAGGCGCCTCTAGATACGGCAGGGCCCCGTCACCTTTCGGTGACGGGGCCCTGACAAGCGCCTGCGAGGCAATGCGGCCGTTACGGCTTCATGTCCTCAAAGAACTTCTTCACGCCGTCGAAGAAGCCGCTCTTCTTGGGCGAGTGGTGGGCGCTGCTGGAGCCTCCCAGGCTGTCCTGGAACTGGCGCAGCAGCTCCTTCTGCTCTTCCTTGAGCTTCACCGGCGTCTCGATCACCACCTTGCAGATCAGGTCGCCCGGGGCGCCGCCGCGCACCGGCTTGACGCCCTTGCCACGCAGGCGGAAGAGCTTGCCGGTCTGGGTCTCGGCCGGGATCTTCAGCTTGACCCGGCCATCCAGGGTAGGCACTTCGAGCTCGCCGCCCAGCGCCGCATCCACGAAGTTGATCGGCACTTCGCACTGCAGATTGCGACCGTCGCGCTGGAAGATCGGGTGCGGCTTGAGATGTGCCTGAACGTAGAGGTCCCCGGGCGGGCCGCCGTTGATGCCGCTCTCGCCCTCGCCGTTGAGGCGAATGCGGTCGCCGGTATCCACTCCCGCGGGAATCTTCACCGACAGGGTACGGGTCTCGCGCACGCGACCCTCGCCATTACACTTATGGCACGGCACCTTGATGTGCTGGCCGGAGCCATGACAGGTCGGGCAGGTCTGCTGCACGGCGAAGAAGCCTTGCTGCATGCGTACCTGGCCCATACCGCTGCAGGTCGGGCAGGTCTCCTTACTGGAGCCCGGCTCGGCACCCTCGCCGTCGCAGCGCTCGCACTCGATATGGCGCGGCACACGGATATCCACGCTGGTGCCGGCAACCGCATCCTCGAGGTCAAGCTCGAGGTTATAGCGCAGGTCGCTGCCGCGGGCAGGAGCGTTGGGGTGGCGCCGGCCGCCACCGCCGCCGAAGATATCCCCGAACACATCGCCGAAGATATCGCTGAAGCCACCGGCACCCGCACCGGCGCCACCGAAGCCGCCGCCACCCTGGCCGTCTACGCCGGCATGGCCGAACTGGTCATAGGCGCTACGCTTCTCGCTGTCGCTGAGTACCTCGTAGGCCTCGGAGACCTCGCGAAATTTTTCCGCTGCGGTGTCGTCATCCGGGTTACGGTCGGGGTGATACTTCTGGGCGAGCCGGCGGTAGGCCTTCTTGATCTCTTTGGTATCGGCACCGCGCTCTACGCCCAGTACCTCGTAATAGTCGCGCTTGGACATGGGTCTGTCCGCCTCCGTCGCGGTCCCTCGGAAACACCAGCGCGGGAGTCAGGCCCCCGCGCTGGTGTCATCCGTGGCTAAGATGCGTGATTTACTGCTTTTTCTCGTCGTCGTTGACTTCTTCGTACTCGGCGTCGACCACGTCATCTTCCGGCTTGGCACCGGCGTCACCTGCCTCGGCCCCTTCCTGCTGTCCGGCTTCTGCCTGGTCGGCGTACATCTTCTGCGCCAGGTTGCCGGAGGCCTCGGTCAGCGTGTCGAGCTTGGCCTGGATGTCGTCCTTGTCGTCACCCTTGATGGCCTCTTCCAGCTCCTTGGCAGCGCTCTCGATGGCTTCCTTTTCCTCGTCGCTGGCTTTTTCACCGGCTTCTTCCACGGTCTTGCGTGCGGCGTGGACCATGCCGTCGGCCTGGTTGCGCAGCTGGACAAGCTCCTCGAACTTCTTGTCCTCGTCGGCATGCGCCTCGGCATCGCGCTCCATCTGCTCGATCTCCTCATCGGAGAGACCGCTGGAGGCCTTGATGACGATGGACTGTTCCTTGCCGGTGGCCTTGTCCTTGGCGGACACGTTGAGGATACCGTTGGCATCCAGGTCGAAGGCGACCTCGATCTGCGGCACGCCGCGCGGTGCCGGCGGAATATCGGAGAGGTCGAAGCGACCCAGCGACTTGTTACCGCTGGACTGCTTGCGCTCGCCCTGCTGCACGTGAATGGTCACGGCCGTCTGGTTGTCATCCGCGGTCGAGAAGGTCTGGGTCTTCTTGGTCGGGATGGTGGTGTTCTTCTCGATCAGCGGTGTCATCACGCCGCCGAGGGTCTCGATGCCCAGCGTCAGCGGGGTCACGTCGAGCAGCAGCACGTCCTTGACGTCGCCGCCCAGCACGCCACCCTGAATGGCAGCGCCCACGGCGACCGCCTCATCCGGGTTGACGTCCTTGCGAGAGTCCTTGCCGAAGTAGTCGGCAACGCTCTGCTGGACCATGGGCATGCGGGTCTGGCCGCCGACCAGGATGACGTCGTCGATCTCGGATGCGGACAGGCCGGCATCCTTGAGCGCGGTCTTGCACGGCTCCAGGGAGCGCTTGACCAGGTCCTCGACCAGCGACTCGAGCTTGGCGCGGGTCACCTTGACGTTGAGGTGCTTGGGACCGGTGTTGTCGGCCGTGATGTACGGCAGGTTGACGTCGGTCTGCTGGGCGCTGGAGAGCTCGATCTTGGCCTTCTCGGCGGCTTCCTTGAGGCGCTGCATGGCCAGGTTGTCGCCGGAGAGGTCGATGCCGCTATCGCTCTTGAACTGGTCGACCAGGTAGTTGATCAGCGCCAGGTCGAAGTCCTCGCCGCCCAGGAAGGTGTCGCCGTTGGTGGCCAGCACCTCGAACTGGGTCTCGCCATCGACGTCGGCGACTTCGATGATGGAGATATCGAAGGTACCGCCGCCCAGATCATAGACCGCGATGGTCTTGTCGCCGCGCGACTTGTCCATGCCGTAGGCCAGCGCCGCTGCCGTGGGCTCGTTGATGATGCGCTTGACCTCGAGGCCGGCGATGCGGCCCGCGTCCTTGGTCGCCTGACGCTGGCTGTCGTTGAAGTAGGCCGGCACGGTGATGACCGCCTCGGTGACGCTTTCACCCAGGTAGTCTTCCGCGGTCTTCTTCATCTTCTTCAGCACTTCGGCGCTGACCTGGGGCGGTGCCAGCTTGTCGCCCTTCACTTCCACCCAGGCATCGCCGTTATCGGCCTCGGCGATGGTATAGGGCACCATCTTGATGTCCTTCTGGACCACATCGTCCTTGAAGCGACGACCGATCAGGCGCTTGATGGCGTACAGGGTGTTTTCAGGGTTGGTCACTGCCTGGCGCTTGGCCGACTGGCCCACCAGTGTCTCGCCATCGTCGGTGTAGGCGATAACGGACGGCGTGGTGCGGGTACCCTCGGCGTTCTCGATCACCTTGGCACTGTCACCGTCGAGCACGGCGAGACAGGAGTTGGTGGTACCCAGGTCAATTCCGATGATGCGTCCCATAGGAAATCCTCGAAAGTCGTGTGATGTATTCAGTAGTCGTATTCAGCGGCGTGTGCCGCGGAGTTGCTTTCTATCTGGGGGCCGCAGAGAACATTTCAAGTGCCGCGGCCCGGATTTGTTGCCGTTCAGCCGGCGGCCTGGCTGACCACCACCATGGCCGGACGCACCAGGCGCCCGTTGAGCAGATAGCCCTTCTGGATCACTTCCATCACGCTGTTGGGGTCGAGCTCAGGGTTGGGCACCATGGCCATGGCCTCGTGGTACTGCGGGTCGAAGGGCTCACCCGCGGGGTCGACCACCTCGACGCCGAACTTGCCGAGCACATCGAGCTGCAGCTTGAGGGTCATGGAGACCCCTTCACGATGGGTGTCGCTGGCCCCGTCGGCCATGGCCTCCAGCGCTTTCTCGAGGCTGTCGACCACCGGCAGCAGCTCCTTGACGAACTTCTCCAGGGCGAACTTGCGCGACTTCTCGGCGTCCTGCTCGGCACGACGACGCACGTTCTGTGCTTCGGCGGCGGCGCGCAGCGACTGGTCCTTGGCCTCGGTCAGGCTCTGCTCGAGCTCCTCGACGCGGGCGGCCAGCATTTCAGCCTCGGGATTGTCGCTGTCTGATGCCACCGGCTCCGCCTTTTCGGCGGCATCGGCCACATCCTCCAGCTCGCCTTCCACGGGCTCCGGCTCGACCCGGGGGTCTGCCTCCTCCTCGCGACGCTTGAGCTCCTCGTCCAGCGGGGTCTGGGGGTCTTTGGCCATGGGTCTCTCCTGAAGCGCTTGTCTTGAGTGCAAAACGGCGACCAAGGGACGCCAATGCAGCATGAATGTGAAAGGGATATGCCCGCTATATGGGGACGCCTCGTCGGAACTCAAGGCATCGAACGGCAAGGAGCCGGCCGTGCATTGCCGGAGATCCTGAACTACTGTATAAAAACTCAATCCGTGTACAGATAAACAGGCACTCGCCAACAGGCCCGCCCGGGGAGACACCATGCTGACGGAACTTGCCATTCGCGACTTCGCCATCGTCGACCATCTCGAGCTGGAGCTTGCCGGTGGCATGACCGCCATCACCGGCGAGACCGGTGCCGGCAAGTCGATTCTGCTCGGGGCCCTCGGCCTGTGTCTGGGCGAACGCGCCGATGCCGCCAGCGTTCGCCACGGCCGCGAGCGAGCCGACCTTTCCGCGCGCTTCGATATCACCGACCTGCCCCTGGCCCGCGACTGGCTGGCGACCCGGGAGCTACCCGCCGACGATTGCCTGCTGCGGCGCGTGGTCAGTGCCAACGGCCGCTCCAAGGCATGGATTAACGGCCAGCCGGCCACCATCGCCGATCTGCGCGGCCTGGGGGAGCACCTGATCGAGGTGCATGGCCAGCACGCCCACCAGCAGCTGTTGCGTGAAGAGACCCACCTGCGCCTGCTCGATGATTTCGCCGGTCACCGTGAGGCCGTTGCCGACATGGCCGAGACCTTCCGCGCCTGGCAGGCGGCACGACGGCGGCTCAAGCGCCTGGCCGAGGACGGCGACGAGCTGAGTGCCCGCCGTCAACTGGTGTGCTACCAGGTCGAGGAGCTCGACCAGCTGGGGCTTGCCGAAGGCGAGCTGAAGGCCCTGGAAGAGGAGCAGGAGGAGCTGGCTCACGCCGAGGAGCGCCTGAGCGAGGCCCAGTTCGCCAGCGAATGCTGCGATAACGACGAGGGGGGCGCCATCACTCGGCTCACCCAGGCGATCGGCCGGCTCGAAGCGCTTCCCGGCTGCGAGCGAGGCCGCCTGGCGGAAGTCCTGACCATGCTCGGCGAGGCACGCATTCAGGTCGAAGAGGCGGCCCGTGAGCTGACCCACCTCGCCGCCGACACCGAGCTCGACCCGGAACGCCTGGCCCATGTGGATGAGCGCCTGGGTAGCGTGCATCGCCTGGCCCGCAAGCACCATGTAATGCCCGAAGAGCTCCTGGACCTGCATCAGCGCCTGCATGCCGAGCTGGCGGCCCTCGATGATGGTGACCAGGACCTGGATGCCCTTGGCGCCGAAGTCGAGGCACTCCGTGAACACTGGAAACGCCTGGCCCGTGACGTGGGTGAAACGCGCCACCAGGCCGCCCGGGGCTTCGGCAAGGCCGTTCAGGAACAGCTTGCCTTTCTGGCCATGGGCAAGGCGAGCTTCGAAGTAGAAGTCGGCGAACGTGAATCACCCGCCGCCGAGGGCCTGGATACCGTGCGCTTCCTGATAGCCGCCAACCCCGGCCAGCCGGCGCGACCGCTGGCCAAGGTCGCCTCGGGCGGCGAGCTGTCACGCATCAGCCTGGCGATCCAGGTGGTGGCGGCCCGCCACTCCACGATCCCCAGCCTGGTCTTCGATGAGGTCGACGTGGGGGTTTCCGGCGCCACCGCCGAAATCGTCGGCCAGCTGCTGCGCCGCCTCGGTGAACAGGGCCAGGTGATGACCGTGACCCACCTGCCCCAGGTGGCGGCCCAGGCACACCGTCACCTGCATATCGAGAAAGAGGCCGAGGGCGACACCACCCTGACGCGCATGGCGCTGTTGGACGAGGCCGGCCGCGTCGGCGAGCTGGCGCGCATGCTCGGCGGCGTCAACCTCTCCGACCGCACCCTGGCCCATGCCCGGGAGATGCTCGACGCCAGCCAGCATCCTCACCACTGATCGCGACCATCGGTGCCGCTACTCATGGCCCGCCGATGCCATGCCCTGAAAAACGACGGCCCCGATCGATGATCGGGGCCGTCGGCTTGCTGATGCTGAGTGGCACTGCCGGCTACTTTCGCGGCGGGCCATCCTGGCGAGTCACGCTGGAGCCGCGCGGGCGAACGTAAAGCACCAGGGCATGGTCGACGAGCTCGTAGCCATGCTCCTCGGCGATCTCCTGCTGACGACGTTCGATCACATCGTCGAAGAACTCGACGATCTCGCCGCTCTCCAGGCACACCATGTGGTCATGGTGCTCCTCCTGGGAGATCTCGAACACGGCGTGGCCGCCATCGAAGTTGTGGCGAACCACCAGGCCCGCGGTCTCGAACTGGGTCAGCACGCGGTAGACGGTGGCCAGGCCTACGTCTTCACCGGCATCCAGCAGGGTCTTGTAGACATCCTCGGCGCTCAGGTGGTGTTCCCCCTGGGCACTCTCCAGGATTTGCAGAATCTTGACGCGTGGCAGGGTCACTTTCAGACCGGCCTTGCGTAATTCATGGTTCTGGTCGGCCATGGTAGCTCTTCGCAGTAACGGGTAGGGTCGGGTATGATCGACCGAAACCACGATAGTGAAGAACAGGCGCAAATGCAAAAGCTGACGAAAACCATCACCCTTACCGCCGCCCTCCTGCTGGCCAGTGGCTGCAGCTATTTCGGGGTCTACAAGCGCGACATTCCCCAGGGCAACCTGGTAACCGCCGAGATGGTCGGGCAGCTGCAGACCGGGATGACCCGCGATGACGTCATCTATGTGATGGGCAGCCCGCTACTGGAGGCACCCTTCGACGCCAACCAGTGGGATTATGTCTTCTATCTGGACAAGGCCTATGCGGGTACCGAACGCCGTCGCGTGACGCTGACCTTCGATGACAATCGCCTGGTCGATATCCAGCGCGAGGGCAAGCTCGACGAAGCGATCGAGATGGGCCAGAGCGACGGCGGTCCGCTGCCGGAAGGCGACACCACCACCCCGCTGGCAACCCCCAACGCCGCTCCCTCGGATCAGCGCTGATACCGGCCGCCCCGACGCCTTCGCTCGACGGGGCGTCAGCGCCGGGTGCCGGCGCGCGCCTGACGGGCGGCCTTGGGATCGATGATCAACCCACGATAGACCTCGACCCGATCACCGGCGCGCAGTCGGTGGGCCTCGGGCTCGCGAAGACGTTTGCCGAACAGCCCTAGATCAGGGGCGTTGAAGGTGTCGGCGGACAGCTCGGGGAAGTGAGACGGCAGGTCAGCCAGCGATACGGCTTCACTGGCCGTGGTGCCTATTGGCACTCGCAGGGTAATGACACGCTGCTTCTCGGGGAGGGCGAAGGCGACCTCGACGTCTATCTCGGCCATGCTTCAGCGCCCGTAGAGGTCGTTGGCGCGACGAGTGAAGGAGTCGACCAGCTGCCCGGCCACCTGCTGGAAGAGCTTGCCGAAGGCCATGCCGAGCAGGCGATTGGCAAACTCGAACTCCATCTCCAGGCTCACCTTGCAAGTGTCCTCGCCCATTGGAGTGAATAGCCATCGGCCGCGAAGACGCTTGAAGGGACCACTGACCAGCGACATTTCGATGCGCTCCGGTTCGATCAGATCATTGCGCGTCTTGATGCTCTGCTCGATGCCGGCTCGCCCCAGCGTCATCTCACCGATCAGGTGCGCATCGTCACGCTCCACCAGGCGGGCACGGCTGCAGCCCGGCAGGAACTCCGGATAGCGCTCAAAATCGTTGACCAGATCGAACATTTCCTGGGGGGTATGCCGCACCATGGCGGTTCGGTTGACCGTTGGCATTGCGCTCCTCGCTGACTTCACGCTGCCCAGGGCGTATCATGGGCGTCATTTCAGGCCTTGAATGGTACCACGCTTCCCCCCATCTCGGAGGGAGCCGCCACGGGCAAGGACACGATACGAGGTTTCATGGCCAACAAGAAAGGCAAGGGCAAGGGTCCCGGCAGCAACGTCATCGCCTTGAACAAGAAGGCGCGCTTCGAATATCACATCGAGGAAAGCTTCGAGGCCGGCCTGTCGCTGGCGGGCTGGGAGGTCAAGAGCCTGCGCGCGGGCAAGGCCCAGCTCACCGACACCTACATACTGATCAAGAATGGCGAAGCCTGGCTGCTGGGCAGCCATATACTGCCGCTCAATACCGCGAGCACCCACGAGGTGGCCGATCCCACGCGCACTCGCAAGCTGCTGCTGCACAAGAAGGAGATCGCCAAGATCTTCTCGCGCACCCAGGACAAGGGGCACACCTGTGTACCGCTCAAGCTCTACTGGAAGGGCAACCGGGTGAAGTGCGAGCTGGCGCTGGTGACCGGCAAGAAGCTGCACGACAAGCGCGCCACCGAGAAGAATCGCGATTGGCAGCGCCAGAAGGGACGCATCATGCGGGAACAAAACCGTAGCTGATCTGTCATAAGTGGCAACATCCTGATAGGATGGAAGTTAAGGGGGCGACATGGCTTCGACGCCGGTGACAACCCCTGCGGTGCATGCCGAGAGCGTGATGTATCTCGTAAATCCAACATCACGACTAAATAGTCGCAAACGACGACAACTACGCTCAGGGCGCGCTGGCAGCTTAACAGCCGCTAGCTTCTAGTCCGGCCCCGAAGTGATGTGCCCATTCATCACGGAGGGGATACGAGCCAAGACTGATGGGATCGCGATCGGTAGCGTCCTCTTGCCGGTCGTTAAACTTCAGAGGAATCGCGTGGCTGGATCCTGACCGTCGGAGCCAGTAGCGTTAAAGCAAATGACGGAATCTAAGCATGTAGAGCCAATGGGTGCGTGCTGGCGGACGCGGGTTCAATTCCCGCCGCCTCCACCAACCACAGGTTTCAGGACTTCTCAAGAAGCACCGGAAACCGCAAGAAAAGGGGCCTTCGGGCCCCTTTCCTGTATCTGAACGTTCCATAATGATTCTTGAGGCCCCACCGCCCTGGGGCATAAGCCAAACTCCGCTTTCTAAGGCGCCCCCCCAGCGAGTCGCCAAATTAACAAGCTAACGGCTACGACCATCAAGGCAGTCAAGCCTCGGGACAAAACCTCCAGAGTTGAACCATGCCGGCCTGGAGGCCGCTGAAAACCTGAAGGATCAGGCGCAGCGTGGCCCAGTGCCTGCCGACTCGTTGGCGCTAGTTGTCGGGCCCTGATTCGGTGAGCGGCTGTGGGTCGCGGATACGGTGGCGGCGGGAAAATGCTCCACTTTCCGCTTTCTCCGCCTGCTTAAGCGCAGACGCTGCCACGGATGCAGGAGAAGCCAGACCGAGTTCCTGCAGCGCTGTTTCCGCCCGAGCTGCCCGCGCCTCGAAGGAGCGCAAAGTAGCCAAGGTTTTCTCATCGAGGCGCCCCTTGGATTCGAAGTACTTCAGCCGCGGGTAGCGCCCTGCCAGCGCGACCCCCCAATGAAGCGCAGGGTTCCACCATGAGTTTATCTCGCGACCCTTGCCCGTAAGGTGTTGCTCCAGCACGTCATCGAGCGCTCCGTTCAACAGCTTCAGGTCGAAGTCGGCGCCCGGCACCGAGTCATCTGACCCAGCATCATAGGCGTCAACGCCCGTCCGCGAGGGTCCGGTACGCGTATCGCGATAGCGTGCCAGCGTCATCATGTCGCTCGCCAGCACCGGTTCGTTGACCGGCAGACGGATGGCCTCGGGGTCCCCCATCAGCTGGCCCCGGGACATACGAATGAAGGTGTGCTGGTCTTCCATTCCGGGATGGGTGCACCGTAGCCCGACGGCATAGGCGCCCAGGGGTTCCTGCATGAACTGAAACCCGCTGTAGCGCGCCCAGCGGACCACGAGAAACTCATGCGCCGCGGCGCCGGGCAGATGGAAGTTCACTTCTTGCAGGTAGTCCAGCACGATCTGAACCTGTGCATCCGACAGCTCAAGGTCCTCGTGTAGCGGGTACATACCTTCAAAGGTGTTACGCACCGGCCTGGGGCGCGCGGCAAAATAAGCATCGAGCTCGGCCTGGGTGCGTGGGCGTACTTTTTCCAGCGTCGTACTTTTTTTCGGTATCATAGTGCGACTTCCCTTTCTACTCGCGGACGGTCAGATCAGCTGGTTGCGGTCGAAAAAGTCCGTGTCCTCGAAGTAGCCACCGCGACCCTCCAGGATAATATCGTAGCGGTTAACCACCTCAATACGTTCCAGCCACTTCAGGCTGCGGAATCCGGTCGAGGTTTCCAGGCGCAGCCGGACCGGGGCACCATTCTTGGCCGGAATCTCGCCTTCGTCGTTGAGCTCAAAGGCAATCAGCGTCTGGGGCATTCGCGCCTCAACCATCGGTGTGGACTCGTAGTAGGTGCCCCCCTCGTACAGGGCGTCATCGCGCCCCATGTTCTGGAAGCTGGTGTACACGACGTCAGTCGCGCCGGGCAAGGGCCCAACCAGATCCAGAAGATCCGCAACGGTAATGCCGCGCCACCGCCCAATCGAGGTGAAGCCCTGCACGCAGTGGTGCAGCGTCGTCTGAGAGTGGCCCGCCGCAAGCTCGCGAAGCTCGGCAATCGTCAGCGTCATCGGACGCTCCACATAGCCACCGATCTCGAGCACATAGTCGTCCTCGTAGCCGTTGGCCATCAGCGCCAGGTATTCTTCCGTTTCCGGTGGACGTCCGCTGCCACGGAAGTGGTGGGTGGTGTTATCGAGACCCACGTCCTTGCCCATGATATTCGAGCGATCGTAGTGCATGCGCGCGGGCAGCCGGTACAGCAGGTTCGACCATGGCCGCACGATCATGTTGTGCAACCGCTCAACGGCGCGGCCGTCCGCCAACGACCACCGCGTGGCAACCACGTGCAGGGTGACCACAAGGGCGAGGCCGAGGGTAAAAATGGCGCCGCCCAGCACAGGGTTGTTGGAGTGCCCCAGCACCATCTTGGATGTCTCATGCAGGTACCCGTGAAGAAAGACCAACGGCACGTGTATGACGAAGAATGCCAGATACCCCACGAGGCAAAGGAAGTGGACGCTACGGATCACCTGGCGGCCACCCAGCGCACGCGTCATGAAAGAGAAAGAGTTGGCGATGGCCGGCGACTGAAAGGCACCGGTCAGGATGACCAAAGGCGTCAATATCAGTATCACGAACCCGTAGGACAGCTGCTGCAGGGCATTGAATACCGCCCCGTCGGCGGCGTGGGGCATGGTAAAGGCGAGATAGGCCAGCATGTCCTGACCCGCCTGGGCGAAAGTCTCCCAGCTGGTGGGGACGTAACGCCGCCACTGACCGGTAGCCAGCAGCAACACGAAATAGGTGACCCAGCAGGTAACAAACCCCGTCACCGTCATGAAGTGCCAATACCGCCCGAGACCCAGCAGGCCACGCCCGGGGAGAGAAATGCGAGGGGAGTAGTCGTTATACTCTTCGCCCACCGTGTAGTACTTGTGCTTCGACTCCTCCCGAATCGTAAACTGAGCCCAGGACGAACCGGGCACGCTATGCTGCGAGCGGTAAAGCTTGGGGTAGGAGCCCAGAATCTCGAGGCCCGAGCGCACCAGGAATGAAATGAAAATGATATTGAGGAAGTGCTCTACACGAAGCCACCACGGAAATCCGAGATCCATTGCGACACCCTTGTCAGTCCATGAAGTGTTGATTGTCGGGAGCGGCAACGATCATCCCGTAGCGCAGCGCCGCAAAAAGCACGATGTAGCCTATGGCGCCCACAAGCGTCAGATTCCAGATCGCGGCGGAAACAACGCTGGCACCATTCCAGACATACGGTGCATTGCCCAGGAGGCCGCCAAGGTAAACCAGCAGGGAGGCCAGCGCGATCGCAAGCCCCCAGTTCCAGAGGCGAGCAGAGGTCAGCAAGCCCACGGCGACGAACACGGCGGCAGCCCCCACGACACCCCAAAGAGCCGGCGTCGCGAAGGGAAACGGCTCGTGGCTCAATAACGCGGAAGCCGCCGACGCAGCGCCGATAACGGCCACCATGGCCAAGAGAAGCAGTCGAGTAGTCAGCGGGAGATTGATACGCACGTAGCGCATCAGCGGAGCGCGATGTTTGCCCGGCTTGGCGTGCTTAAGGATTCGCTGAGTCGCATTTTTGCTGCCGCGAAAGTCCACACCGGCACGCAGAGCCGGAGAGTTTTCGTCTTCCATAACTATGTATTGCCTCCATCGAAGATCATTAGTCACCGGGCGATAAACGCAGGGGGCCAGCGCCGGTATCCTCCCCGCTTTACCAACCAAAGTGAAGCAGGGCATGGGATACCGGCAGCTGACCCGGACTCAACGATACCAGCTTCACCCTCAGCGGGGTGTCGGCATAAACCAGCGACGGATCGCCAGAGAGCCAGGCCCCCACAGCAGCACAATCAGCCGTGAGTTGCGCCAAGATGCCGCCTTTGAAGGCCAACGATCCTGAGCAGGCCCGGGTCATCAGGATGACCGCCAACGTACCGCCTGGAAGGGCAGAGATACCGAGCGTCGAAAAGTGGTCAAGAAGCACCAGGAACCGCATGAAAAGGGGCCTTCAGACTTCTTTCCTGTGCCTGAAGGCCCCACGGAATGCCTCGACATTCATCCGCTTGGGTCATGGACGGCTAAAGCGCGGGCTCACGGCATAGTGGTTGATCGGGCCGGGTACGATGCCTGTTTATCTCATGACGTGCGGCCTGTAACGCAGTGCGCAGCCCTTCTTCAACGGTCGGATGATAAAACGGCATCGCCAGCAGCTGGTCCACGGTCATTTCCTGCTGGATCGACCAGGCAAGCAGATGCAGCAGATGCTCCGCCTCCGGCGCCACCATTTCTGCGCCTAGCAGACGACCATCCAGCTCATCGACATACACCTGCAGACAGCCGGCGTTACGCCCGGCCGTCAGGGCGCGCCCCTGACGGGCAAAATCGGCGCTGCCGGCTATCACGCCGCTGGCAGGAAGCGAGTCGGCGGCCAGCCCGGCGTAGCCGGCTCCCGGATCGGTAAACACCACCCCCATGGGTGTGCGCCGAGCCAAGCATTCAGGCTGTGGATGCAGAGCCTGGTAGGCGGCGATACGTCCCGCATCTGCGGCCTCGTGCATCAGCGGGCGCAGTCCGTCCACGTCGCCGGCGATAAAGACCGGCAGTTCGCCTACGCGCAAGGTGGACCTGTCAAAGGCAGGCACGCCACGCGCGTCCAGTGCAACGCCCAGATTTTGCAGCTCCAGGCCTTCCACGTTGGGACGACGTCCCAAGGACGCCAGTACCCAATCCACCTCCACTTCGCGGTCGCTCGCCTGCATCAGGATGCCTGCTTTTCCTTCGCTCAGCGTGACATCGGCCTCAGTGGTAACGTGCATCTGCCGACGCAGAACGTCCAACAGGCTTTGATTCACCGCCGACGCGTTGAGCCCCGCTATACGGGAACCACGGGTAAAGCCGTGCACCTCACAGCCCAGCTGGGCAAACGCCTGACCCAGCTCCACGCCGATGGGCCCCAGGCCCACGACACCCACCCGACGGCCCGGAGCCTCAAGCTCAAAGACCTCGTTCGACGTCAACACGCGATCTCCCAGCTGACGCCAGGCCTCGGGCAGGTTAGGGCGAGTACCGGTCGCGATAATCACTGCCTCGGCCTCGATGCGTTCGCCGTTTACCTCAAGCGTAGTCGGCGAAAGAAAGCGTGGTCGGCCGTCAATGCTGCGCTCACCCAGTGCCTCCGTCATGTTCATCGCCCCTGCTGTAAAGCCATCGCGCAAGGTGCGTACGTGCGCCATGGCTGCCGGCACGTCCATCGCCAGCGCCTCGCCGCCCCGCATACCGCACTCGGCCAGCCAGTCGCGACGACCGTAGGCGTGAGCCACTTCCAGCAGCGCCTTGGAGGGCATGCAACCCACTCGCGCACAGGTGGTACCGTAGGGACCGGCGTTGATCAGCACTATATCGTCCGTGTAGCGCCTGGCTTCCTTTAGCGCCGTGAGCCCGGCCGTGCCGGCGCCCAGAATGGCGAGCGTGACTCGTCGCGTCATGGGGTGTTGCCTCCCGCTTTTCGTTGAGCGGCACTCAGCTGCCGCAAGTCGGTCGCATTAGCCGGCCCCCTGCCACGATTTGCGCCGGCAGGTGTTCAGGCACAGCAGACGATAAGCCGGCCAGAAGCTCAACAAGCCGACAAACGCAGGGCCAGTGGCCGGCGCCGCTGCCAGCAGCCCCGGGGTCAAGGTATAGTGAGGATGTTCATCGCGACTCCCCGTGCGGTGTCGGGCCTAGCCGGCATGCCGGCCGGGAGCTGGCTTTACAGACTAGCCGGAGCGCCAAACACTTTCAATAAACACATAATATTATATTAAATACTGACACATCCACGACACCGAGACACCGATTGCCATGCCAGACGCCACTTCGATTGACCCATCCCGCCTACGCGAGCGGGCCGGCGAAGCCAGAAAGCTCCTCAAGTCACTGGCCAATACCGACCGCTTGTTGCTTATGTGCCAACTGTCACAGGGTGAAATGAATGTTGGCGAGTTGGAGCGTGAGCTGGGCATCGAGCAGCCGACTCTCTCCCAGCAGCTTGCAGTACTGCGACGCGAAGCGCTGGTAGCCACCCGGCGGGAAGGCAAGCAAGTTTATTACCGCATCGCCAACGACAAGGCCATGGCGGTGATTGAGACGCTTTACGCGCAGTTTTGCGCCGACGTGGACGGACCAGCCAACGCTTAAGAGGTCATCGGTGCCTCCAGGGTGCGCGGTAGCGAGAGAATGATCTTATCCAGCATTGGTGGACACCGACCTAAGCGATCATTCGGGCTTCGAAAGCCTCCGGGTTGATCATCCCGACTGCACTGTGCCGGCGCTGCCAGTTGGAGTCCAACTCGATATATTCGAATACCTGTCGTCGCATGGCATTCCGCGTCGTCCGCCGGGGATCATCATCGGCTTGCCGGTGACAGGGCGGAGGCGATATGCCTCCCCAGGCCGAAGACGTTCTTCACCATCTCCCGAGTCATGCCCTACAGCAGCTTCTTCCACCGGCTCTCGACGGTCTCGAGCTCGGCGGGTCCATAGACCGCCCTCTCATGCTGGCCATAATGGGCCCAGAGCTGGTCTCCGCTATCGTAGTGCCACCATTCGCTGGGAAGATTGGTGAAGCCGGCATTGCGCATCATCGAGTAGAGCAGCCGCCGATTGTCTCGCGCCTGTTGCTGCTGAGCCGTCGGTGCTGCCAGCGTCTCGAAGTAGACCGTATGCGAGGCCGGCACGGCCTCATCGAAGAGCGTGCCCATGTCGAGAGGGAGCCCATCGGCATCGCTCAGGGTGACATCCACCGCCCCGCCGGTCAGGTGGGGACTGGGCGCTCCGGGCTCATAGCTGGGCACCGAGACAAACTCACGAGTGCGGGCGAGGAGCTCCTGCTCGTCGAGCCCCGGATGGTGCCCACGAATCGCCTCCTGCAGGGTATCGAAGAGGTACTGCTGCACCCGCCATGGCCGCCAGCCATCCAGGATGATCAGCCCCATACCGGCCGGCAAACCACGTGCCACCTCGAGCAAGCGACGATATACCCCTTCTCGCACATAGCACTCATTCACCGCCCCCGGCACGCCCTGCTTGGCGTAAACGGGGAAGACCCTGATCGGCGGTGGCGCCAGGCTGAGCGGCACCAGCGGTTCGTCGCTGCCCTGGATGGGGATCCGGCTCAACACCGGCCAGTCGGGGTCGGGTACTTCGGGAATTGGCACAGCGGGCAGCCGTGAGAGGGAATTCGACATGGCGTTATCCAAGCAGTGTGCTAACCAAACCTTGCCGCCTACCCCTCTGAATAAAGGGGGCATAGCCGGCCTGTGCCCTGCCATGATCGCGCCTTACTGCTTATCTCTTGTGCCGGCCTTTATATAGCGTTGAAGGCCCGAGGCCACTCCATGAGAAGCAAGGCTACGCTAGAAGAAATACCAGGCGGGCTGCACGAATAACAATACGCGCCCTCAGCCTGCAATACACGAGGAAGAGAGCATGAGACGGATCGCATCAGCACTGGCAGCCATGATGGTCACAGGCGGCCTCGCCTCGGCGGCATCCGCCAGCACCGCGGAAGATATCGTGATTGTCTATGACGCCTCGGGGTCCATGTGGGGGCAGATCGATGGCACCAGCAAGATCGAGATCGCTCGTGACGTGATGGCTGAGCTCGTCAACGGTTGGGATGCCGACACTCATCTTGGCCTGGTTGCCTATGGCCATCGCCGCCAGGGCGACTGCCGCGATATCGAAACCCTGGTTGAGCCTGGGCCTTTGAACAAGACAAGCTTTATCGATACCGTCAACGAGATACAGCCGGTGGGCAAGACGCCGATCTCGGCCTCGGTGCAGCATGCCGCCGACCTGCTCTCCTATCGCGATACCCCCTCCACCGTCGTGCTGATCTCCGACGGTGTGGAGACCTGCAATGCCGATCCTTGCGCCCTCTCCAAGCAGCTTGCCCGACAGGGCGTCAAGTTTACCGCCCATGTCGTTGGCTTCGATCTGGAAGACGAGGCCCATGCCAGCCTCTCCTGCATCGCCGAAAATACCGGTGGCCTGTTTGTGCCCGCCCGCAATGCCGATGAACTCCACAATGCCCTGACGCAGGTGAAAGAGGCGGTGGAAGAGACACCACCGGCTCCCGAGCCTAAGCCAGAACCAGAGCCAGAGCCGACACTGCCCGAGGCAAGCGTCTCGGGGCCCGACCAGGTGGTCACCGGCGCCCTCTTCGAGGCGTCCTGGTCATCTCCCATCAACGCCTCCGACATGGTCGGTATCGTGCC